>NZ_KL370777.1:69466-280823 GCF_000701345.1 Bradyrhizobium sp. URHD0069
CTGCACCGTCCCGCTGATCGTCACCGATCCCGTTGGCGCGTCGTTGACGTTGGTCACCGCCGCCGTCGCCGCACTGGCCACGCTCTCCAGCGTGCCATGGCCGTCGGTGTAGTGCGCCACCACATCGATGGTATGCCCGACATCGGCATTGCCCAGCGTATAGGTGGTGCCGGTGGCGCCGCCAATATCGATGCCGTCGCGCTGCCACTGGTAGCTGATCGCCCCGAGACCATCGGCGTCCGCCAGCATGTTCGACGCCGTCAGCACCTGGTTCTCCTGCGCCGTCCCGCTGATCGTTACCGATCCGGTCGGGGGGTCGTTGACGCCGGTCAGCGTGATCGTCAGGCTCCCGGTCGAGTCCGCCCCGTGGATATCGGTGACGGTGTAGCTCGCCACCACATCCATGGTCGCACCCGCAGCAAGGTACTGGTAGGCGGCGTCGCCGGCGTCGAAGCTGTAGCTGCCGTCTGAATTGATCGTGAGGCCGGCGACCGCACCGGTCTGCGCATAGGTCAGCGTCGCCGTCTCGCCATCATCGACGTCACTGTCGTCGCTCGCGACCGTACCGGTGATGGTGGTGTCCTCATAGCCCGAATTGCTGCCGTCAACTGCAACCGGCGCGTCGTTGGTGCCGGTCAGCGTGATCGTCAGACTCCCGGTCGAGTACGCCCCGTGAACGTCGGTGACGGTGTAGCTCGCCACCACATCCATCGTCACACCCGCCGCCAGATGCTGGTAGGCGGCATCGCCGGCGTCGAAGCTGTAGCTGCCGTCTTCATTGATTGTGAGGCCGGCGACCGCGCTGGTCTGCATATAGATCAGCGTCGCCGTCTCACCGTCATCGACGTCACTGTCGTTGCTCGCGACCGTGCCGGTGACGGTGGTGTCCTCATGGCCCGAATTGGTGTCGTCAACTGCAAGCGGCGCCTGGTTGGGGGACGTTGGCACAAAATGGACCGTCGCATCGAACGAGGTCGAGGCATCGCCGCCGTTGGCGATGCCGTCGCCATCGTTGAGCGTGAACGTCACCGTGCGGTCGACCTCGGTCGAGTCCCACGTCTCGAAGCGGATCGCTTCGGTCAATGCTTTGATCGCCGCATCGTCGGCGTTGGCATTCAGCGTCACCGTCAGGCTGGTACCGCCAACCGACCGCGTGCCGATTAGAACGGCCGCTTCGCCGCCGTAACCGTCCGCATCGAACATCACGATGCCGCCGCTGGCGACCGAGATGACGCCGTCGTTGGCGATCGACAGCGCATCGCCGACATGGAAACCATCCGTCACCGTCGCAGTCAACGAGCCGCCGGCGTAGTTGATGCTGTCGATATCGCTCGCCGAGACGTCATCTACGAGCGCAACCTCCGCCCCACTCGCCACGTAGATCGACGCGCGGTCTTCGCCCGTGAAGTCGGGCGCGTCGTTGATACCGGCGACGACCAGCGTCACCGTCGCGGTGTCGGTCCCGCCATGGCCATCGTCGATGGTGTAGGTGAAAGTGTCAGTCGTCGTCTCGCCTGCCTTGAGCGCCTGCAGCGCGACGGCATGCGTCGGGTCGTAGCTGATGGTCGTTCCCGACACAGTCACCAGCGCGCCGTCGGCGCTGGTCGCACTCACCGAAACGATCGTTGGGTGATCACTGGAATCAGCGTCGGCGTCATTGGCCAGCAAGGTGGAGGTCGCAATCGTCAGCGTAGAATCCTCGCCGACATTAGCATCGCTCGGCCTGCCGCCCCACTCCTCGACATAGCCGCCATGCCAGTCCGGCGTTGTCGGTACGTCGTTCCAGCCTCCGCTGCCCTGGAGGTGGAGACCTTCCGGGGGGTCATATTCCCAACCGCTGGGCTCGCCGAAGTTCCAGTTCTGGTAAACGAAGTGGGCGCCTGTCTCCGGTCCAGTCACCCATTGCCATGTCGCCACCTGAGATGCATCCGAGCTGTAGCCACCAAGCCAGCCCCCCACTCCATCCGTCAGGGCGTGAACAAAATCCTGTTCAGCCTGACTGGTAATGGTCGCGAGATACGCGCCGTCCGATTGCGCGTCGTCGTTGGCCTCGGTCCAACTCACATTGGAAGCGACCAGCCGATAAAAATGACCGTTCGCGGAATTGAAGCTCCAGCCGCCGCCGGCAGGCGTCGATAGCGCGAGCGTGTCGTCATTCGCGACCGGCGTGTCGTTCACGCCGTTGACGTGAACGGTCAGCGTCGCCTCCGTCGTCGCCATGCCGTCAGACGTGACAATGCTGAACGTATCGCTGAAGGCGCCGGCTGGCGCCGCATTGATCGCGGTGGCATTTGGAACATAGTTGTAGCTGCCGTTGCTGTTGACCGTCAGTGTGCCATAAACACCGGCGATGCCTGTATTGACCGCGTCGCCCGTGCCGTCGATGGCCGCATAGGACAAAGTCTGTCCAACATCCGAATCATGGCCGATCAACGCTCCGGTTACCGTGCCGAACGTGTCGGCGTAAGCCGTGTCATTGATCGTTTTATCGACATTCGCAAGCGTCGGCGCGTGGTTCGGGGCAAACACGAAATCCTGCGCGACCAGGCCGGTAGCTGTCACGCCCGTAAGCGTCAGCGAGTTTCCGTTGCCGAAATTGATGACGGTATCTGCCCCGTACTGCGTCACGTTCAAATCGGCCAGCGAGTGGACGCCGGCGATCCCGGTCAAATCGATCTTGTCGCCTTGATTGAAGCCGGAAACCACGTCGGCGCCACCATTGTCGGCATAGACGAACGTCACTCCGGACGTAGCTGGACCAAGGTTCAGCGTGTCGTTGCCGGCGCCCAGATCGATGGTGGTGCCGTTTGCTTCTCCCAACGTCAGCGTATCGCTCGAGGCCGAGCCATGGATCGACTGGACATTGAACACACCGGCCAGCGAATTGATGCCCGCGTGCAGATTCAGCGTGTTGGTGCCGCCCTTGAGATCGACGGAAACACCGGTCACATTGTTGAGCAAGGTGAGCGTATCGCTGGACGCCGGTCCGCCAGGAAAATCGCTTGCGCTGATGGTCTCAACGTTCGTGACACTGACGCTGTTGATGCCATTGGCCAGCATAAGCGTGTCGTTGCCCTGGCCCAGATCGACGTTCAGCCCGTCGACCTTGTCCATCAGCGTGATGTAATTATCATCCGAGGTCCCGGCGAGGTACTCGACGCCTACCAGTTTCAAGGTTGGGAATAAACCTGCGCCCGAAGTCACTGTCAGCGTATCAACGCCTTCGGCGAGATCGACCGTGATATTGAAGGTATTCGCAAGTGTCGGCATATTGAAGGCATTCGCAAGTGTCAGCGAGTCGCCGGACGCAGTCCCCTTGATTGTTTGCACGCCGAACGCATTGGCCAGCGTATTGCTGCCGGCCGCGAGATTGAGGGTGTTGGCGCCCTGCGCCAGGTTAATGGACACACCGCTGACATTGTTCAGCAGGGTAAGGGTGTCGTTGGATGGGGCGGCGCCGCTGAAATCGGTGCCGTTGATGTTCTGAACGTTGACCGCGCTCAGCGTATTGCTGCCGCCGGCGAGATAAATCGTATTGTTCCCCGCGCCAAGATCGACCGCGAGGCCGTCCGCATTCTTTTGCAGGGTGACCGTGTCGTCACCCGAAGTACCGCCGACCTTCTCGACATCGGCGAGATTGAGAGAATAGGAGCCCGGCGATCCCAGCAGCACCGTATCGCCCGTACCGGCGCCGAGATCGATCAGAAGGCCGTTCATAGCCGAGTTGACACGGACGAAATCGTTCGCGCCGCCCGTCCGCGTCGTTACGGAATTTAGCGGGATCCCCTGGGTGAGCGCCGCAAGATCGATCGGGCTGACTGAGGTCCCCGACGCAACGAGAACGGTGCCGTCGGTAAACTGCAAAGCCTCGACATTGGAAAGAGTGTCGGTGCCGTCCCTGCCGGCAGCCGCATCCGTGACCTGGATTTGTCCCGCACTGAACGAGATCGAATAGTTCGCCATCGCTCCGGAAAACACCGCGAGGTCGGTGCCGGCACCGCCGTCGATGGCATCGTTGCCGCCGCCGCCAGTGAGGATGTTCGCCGCATCGTCTCCGGTAATGCTGTCGGCAAATGCCGATCCGGCCACCGCGTTGACGGTGCCTAGCGTTATGGTGTCCTTGCCGATCCCCGCGAGATCAAGTGTGGTCCCGGCTGCATAATCGGCTGAGTCCCGCGCCGAGCCGGTTGCGAGATTGACGGTCACACCTGCCAGTGCATTGTAAAACGCGACCTTGGTGTTGCCGTTGCCCGAAATGAAATCGTCGCCATCCATGCCTTCGAATTCGTTGAAGGTTCCGAACGATCCGGCATTGGTGCTGGCGCCACCAAATCCGGCCGCGTTGTAGATATCGTTGAAATTGGTTCCGCGGACCCCTTCAATCGATTTCAAGATATCGCTGCCGACAGCAGCGATGCCGAGAGCATCGATGCCAACGACCGTGCCTAGCGCCAGGTTGACGGTGATGCCGCCGGCGCCGCGGTCTGCAATGGTCGAGGAATAAATCGCGCGATCGAATCCGCCGCGGCCGTCGATGGTGTCATCGCCACCACCACCGGTGAAGTTCTCAGCGGTTCCCAAGGGGTTGTTGCTACCGTAAAGAAAATCCTCGTATTCGGATCCGCGAACGCCGTTGACTCCACTGAAGGTGTCGACGCCGATGCCAGCGGCATCGCCTGCGGCGGTACTGTGGGCATTGCCAGCGGCGATATCGACCGTGACGCCCGCCAAGGTGTTCGTATATTCAACGGTAGTGAGGTTATTGCCGGTGATGACATCGTTGCCGCCCATGCCTTCAAATTGATTGAAGGCACCAAGACTGCCGACATTGGCGCCGCTGCTGCCGAAGCCCGCCGCATTATAGTTGTCGTTGAAGTCGGTACCCCGGATGGCCTCGATCGAACGCAGGGTGTCATTGCCGACCGATGAGTCGCCAAGCACGGTACCGGCCGCCATGTCGACGGTAATCCCGCCGGTAACCGTGTTATCTACGAGCGGCTTATACACCACGAGGTCGTAGCCAGCCCGGCCGTCGATGCAATCATCGCCTGCGCCACCGTAGAAGACGTCAACGCCTTTCTGGTCATCGTTGCCGCTTAAACGATCAGCGAAGGCGGAGCCACGAACTCCAGTCACGCCGCTGAAGTCGTCATTGCCGACCCCGGCAACGTCACCCAGCGCCGTACCGTGGCCGGTCCCGGCCGCTAGATCCACCGTGACGCCGGCTGACGCATGATCATAGGCAATCTGCGTGGCGCCATTGCCGATGATGTGATCGTCGCCGCCCAGACCCTCGAAAAAATTGGTGATTGAGCCGCTGAAACGACCCGCCGTCGGAACGCTGCCGGCATTGTTGCTGGTATTAGAAAAACCCGTCGCATCGAACGTATCGTCGAAATTGCTTCCCACTATATATTCGATCGATTGCAGCGTATCCGTGCCGATCGACGCGAGGTCGTCGGCCGCGGTGCCATGAACTGTGCCCGCGGCAAGATGGACCGTAATCCCCGCCGTCGCATCGGCGTAGAGCGCCTTGTCGCGGCCGCCGCCACCTTGCAGCTGGTCGTTGCCGCCGAAACCTTCGAATACGTCATTCCCGGGCGTGCCCACGAGAATGTTGTTGCTGTCATCGCCGAGGATCGCGCCTGCGACAGGCACAAAATTGACGACACCTGTAAAAACGTTGCTGAGGTTGTGAAGCACACTGCCATCGTTGGCCTGGATCGAGAATGTCGGGGCCGTGAAGCTACCTCCCTGGACAAACCGGGCGTGGCCGGCGGCGAGATCCGCGGTGGTAAAGGTTGTGGCGTCGACCCAGGTGCTGCCGTCGAGCACCTGAAACTTGTCGCCGGAACTGACGTTCGAAACCGCAAACGTCAGGTCCGTGTTGTCCGGATCGATTACGCCAATATTGCTCGCCGTGACCAGCACCGTGCCGCCCTGAGACACCGTCAAAGTAGCCGCTGTAATCGTCGGCGCGTCGTTGACGCCAACGATGGTCACCGTCAAAAATTGGTGGATGGTGTCCGGTCCGGAACTCACGTCGAAACTGACGGTGACGACGACCTGATCGTCCGCCTTGAGGAAGGCGAAGCTTGGGGAATTATAAGTAACATCGCCGGTCGCCTGATTCAGAAGCACAAGGCTCTTGAGATCAACTCCAGCCGGTGCGTAAGCCGGGCCGACAGCGGAGACAATCCTGCCGCTGCCTGGAACGTATTTCACGACGACGTCATTGGGATCGGGATCAGTGCCCGTCACCTGATCCGGAATCCTGATTATGGGGTCGGCGACGACCGGCGTGATTACATTGACCACCGGCGTCACGTTGAATGTCGGCGGCGTGTTCAGCGGGGTTATGATGACGTCAACCGTCTTGACGATGGGTACATCGGGATTTGCGGGGTTAGGAGCATTGTAGTTGATCGGCGCAGGCGTCGGCGTGCCGGTCGGATTGAGAGGCACCTTTTCCGGGGGCGACGGCGGAGGAACGACGGGGTTGGGCGGAGTCGAGCCGTTGGGTGTGGTGCCCTGGGGATTGGCGCTGGGCGTATAGTTCGGGAAATATTGACCCAGCGCCGCATCGATGATCGCCTTCGCTTCGGGCGCGAGCTGGGTTACCTGCGCCACAGAAAGATTGCCGTTCGCGCTGTAGCTGGTGACCTCTCCGGCTCGGCTGATCGTTGCGATCGGATTCGAGTAGGTCAAATCGTTCTTGGCATACAATACATAGGAGCCGACCGTGCCGTTCGGCTCCTGCAGAACCTGGAATTTGACGGGAATCGATGATTGCGTACCAGTATTGGGATCTGTAACGGGAATTTCGAATCCGATTTCCACCAGCACCGCGGTGCCGCGGATGCCCATAGTTGCGACCGGCGTTGTAACCTTCATGTCGCCGTGTTTTGCGGTCTCGCCGGCGACGAACGAGATGGTCCCCGCCACCAGACTGAGCAGCGAGGAATTGTTCGACCCGTTGGCGTCGTAGACCATGTCGTTGAGCACCATTCTCGCATTCGACGAGAGAGCGAATACGGTGCCGTCGATGAAGGTGATGCCGAGCATCGAGTCGGAGCCGGCCTGAACCACGTCGCCTTTTTCGACGTTGTCGCCGTTGTTCAGGATGATCGAGACGCCGTTACGAATGGCAGTCGCGGTGCCGACGAGCTTGGTAACATGGCCGATGACCTTGCCGGCGCTCGCGCTGCCGTCGGCCTGCGCATATTGGACGTGCCCCGTCAGCGCGTTGACGATGTCGCCGGTGAGATGGGCGCCATCGGGGGACGACAAGGCAGCCCGCTTCTCGCCCTTGAAGTAGTCCTGCAGGACCAGTTCGTGATCGTCCTTGGAAAGGATCAGGTCAAGGCCGGACCGCTTGAAATCTCCGTTGAAAAGCAGCTGGACGTCAGGGACGATAATGGCGTCCGACGGGGCATGCCCGGCAGACGCAGAAAGGGTCTCGACGTGGACGTGGGCATGGGAAAGCGAGCCTGGGACGTCAGCAGGCAGCTTGGCGTCAAATTTGCCAGCAAAATTCAAAGGGCCACCAAAAAAAGGTTAATACTTAAATAACTTCGAAGTCTAAAAGCCTGCATACCATCGTGAACCGTATTGCGAAACCATCCCTTGCTTGGGCAAGTCTTGTGCAAGCTTCGCTTTGGCAGGACGCTGCGAAATATCTGCTCGCTCAAAGCTTGAGCGCTGATGTATTCAGAGCGGTTTCGGGCAGATATACGCGGCCTTGGTAATAAGAGATCAGGCCGGCTAATGTAGTTTGTCCTATAGAATGGGTACCTATACTTGTATCATCTCTTTCCCTGCATCACCTTACAGGAATATTCCGTCAAATTTCCCAACCAAAACTATGATCTAGATAAACAGGGCGAGCTGTTCCGCCAAATTAGCCATATCCAGTGGAAATCAACGAAAAAATAACCATGACACGCCTGTTCGGCCCCTGGCAATGCGCTTTTGCTCCCAGAACAGGCGATCCATAAAATTTTCAACAAACTAGCGAGACGGATTTCAGGCTGTTTCGCGCTTTCCAGCCCAAGTCGGCCGACCTTAAGCAGAATAAAAGCCCCGCCGCCCATCATCCCCTGCGAAACGATCCGGTCACGAGCGGGTTAATGAGCCTCGCCGAAGCCCGGACATGGGGCGTCAGATGGGGATATCAGGTCACTCGCACGCATGGCGTGCCGTTGTACTCGGTTGCGGCATGGCTTGGTTCGGGCCGGCAGCAGACCTCGCAGCCGGCACGCTCGATTCGAGGGAATCAACAGAACTGGCCGGAAGATCCGCCGAACCGTTCGGGCTTTTCGTTTCAACCTTGTCGGCGGGAGCGTTGCGGGAAAAATGGCTGGGGGTTGAGCGCAAGCTCGACGACGAACGGGTGCAGCTGGCGCTTTGCGAGGGCGACCGTGATCGCTGCGTGTCTCCGGCCGCCCTGCAATTTCTCGCCATCGTGGACAATGCGAGAGGCCGTGAGGGACGTGCCCGCCTTGGCGAGATCAATCGCGCGATCAACCTGGCGATCAGGTCAATGAGCGATCTGGCTCAGTACGGCTCGATCGACGTCTGGAGTTCGCCGCTCGTCACATTCGCGAACGGCGCCGGGGATTGCGAAGACTACGCGATCGCAAAATTGGTCGCATTGCGCCAGGCCGGCATCTCGCCGGACGATCTGCGGATCGTGATCATGCGCGACACCATCCGCGGTGAGGACCACGCCGTCACGGCCGCGCGGCTGGACGGGCAGTGGCTCACGCTGGACAACCGCCACATGGCGATGATCGAGGACGCGCATATCAGGAACTACCGGCCGTTGTTTGTCATCGACCAGGCGGGCGTCATGCAGTATGTCGACACACCCCTGCTAGCGATCGCACCGCAGCCTGATCTCGCGCCCTCCATAGCGCTGACCTTGGCTGTCCAGCCCGGCTTGATCTCATCTTCGAACTAGAATGGCGAACCGGACCGGAAAAGACGCGCACAACGCTTCCGGGGTTTAGCCCTGAGGCGGCGAGACGGTCCTCAAAGAGATTGACGCTCGGGCGGCTGGCCTCAGCTATCTTCCGCCGCGTGAGCCGACGATCCTCGGATGTGCTGCTGAAGGTGCTTCGGAAGCGATAATAAGCCGTTTGCTCAGGGCGGTTGAATACACGCGCGCGTCGGCGCGACAGCCGATGTTACCTCTTGCGGCGGAGGCGGTGCGCCCGAAGATGCAGGCCTCGAAAAATCGGGAGGGCTGCATGCGGGACCCGCGCGCAGCCCTCGGTCCTTGCGAGCCAAAGGTTCTCGTTAGAACGAGAGGCTGTCCTTCATCAGTACCCAGCGGCCGTTCTTGATCTGCTGGACTTGCGTGATCGTATTGGCGAGGTGATCGGTCTTGGAGAACTTGGTCGGCGGCGAGTTGAAGATGTCCAGAAACTTGTCGCCGGACTCCAGGGCATCAAGCATCCTCTGGCCGGTCAGGTCCTTGCCGGCCTTGTTCGCATAGTAAGAGAACGTCATCACCGCGTTGTGACCGATGATAGCCTGGGTGTTGGCGTCGGTGCCAAACATCTTCTTGTAGTTGACCAGCCAGTCCTTCACCTTGCCCTTGGCCGTATCCTCGTAAGGAATCTCGAAGCCGGACGCGGCATAGAGCCCTTCCACGGCTTCCTTGCCGAGGGCCGGCACTTCAAGCACGTTGGTCGGCGTGGCGCCGAGGAAGGTCACGTCCCAGCCGAGCTTCTTGGCTTCGCTCATGGCACCGATGGTCTCGCGGATCACCGTGCCGAGCAGGACCATATCGCAACCGTCGGATTTCATCTTGGCGATCTGCGCGCTGAAGTCGGATGCTCCGCGCTTGTAGCTGGTGATCGAGGCCGGCGTCACTTTCATCGCCCCGAGCTGCTGGGTGAATCCGTCGAGCACGTTTTTCCCGTACTCATCGTCCTGATGCAGGACGCACGGTTTCTTGAAGTTCTTCGCCTCCATCATGTATTTGAGCGCGGCGCGGGTGCTCTCGACGTAGGGCAACAGGTTGTTGAACTTCAGCCTTTCCTGCGGCTTGGCCGGGTCGAACTTGAAGGTGAATTCGGCTGCCGTCAGCGGAAACAGCTGCAATACGCCGGCATCGAACAATATGTCCTGCGCGGCGAGCACCGTCGGCGAACCCATCGGGCCGACCATGGCGAAGATCTTGTCGCGCTCGACCATCTTCTGTGACGCCAGCACCGCTTTCTTCGGATCGTAGCCGTTATCCTCGACGATCAGCTTGAGTTTGCGGCCGTTGATGCCGCCGGCCGCATTGATTTCCTCGACCGCCATTTTCATGCCGTTGGAAACCGGAACACCCCATACCTTGATCGGGCCCGACAAGTCCTGGTGGGTACCGATGACGATCTCGGTCGCCGAGATGCCTTCGTTGGTGATCTTGGTCTGCGCCGCCGCAGGCAGATGGGTCAGCGCAACGGCGCTCACCGCAAAGCCCAGCGCCTTGAACGATTTCGACATTCTAAGCCTCCTCTTCGTTGGCCCGTGTTGAGCGAAGGGTGGGGCCCTTCAGTCCTTCGCCGTGTTCAAACCGCTCGCTGCTTACGCCACCGCCCGCTCGCCATACATGGCGTCGATTTCGATCGCGTAGCGCTTATTCACGAAATTCCGCTTCAGCTTCATGGTCGGCGTCAGTTCCTCGTCCTCAGGCGTCAGCTGACGTTCGATCAGAAAGAACTTCTTGATGGTTTCCACGCGCGCGAAATTGACGTTCACCGCATCGACCTCGCGCTGGACCAGCTCCTGGATTTCCGCCGCCCGGCACAGGCTCGCGTAATTGGTGAAGGGGATGTCGTGGTCCTGGGCGAACTTCTCGACATTCTCCTGGTCGATCATGATGAGGCAGGTCAAATAGGGCCGCTTGTCGCCGATCACCACGGCGTCCGAAATGTAGGGCGAGAATTTCAGCTGGTTCTCAATTTCCGACGGCGTGATGTTCTTGCCGCCTGAGGTGATGATGATGTCCTTCATCCGGTCGGTAATCTTGACGAAGCCCTCATTGTCGATCGAGCCGACGTCGCCGGTGTGCAGCCATCCCTTGGCGTCGATGGTCTCGGCGGTCTTTTCGGGCTGGTTGACGTAACCCATGAACAGGAAATCGCCCCTGATCAAGATCTCGCCCTGAGGCGAAATACTGACCTCGCCCCACGGTACGGCCTTCCCGACCGAACCGAGCTTGACGCGGTCCGACGGCATCAGGGTGGCAACCCCGCAATTTTCGGTCTGGCCGTAGACCTCGCGCATGTCGATGCCGAGCGCGAGATACCAGCGGATCAGGTCCGGCGAGATCGGCGCAGCACCGGTGAATGCCAGGCGACAACGATCCAGTCCGAGCATGCGCCGGATGTTGCGGAACACCAGCCAGTAGGCGGCCCGGTTGAGAAGACGCAACGACAGGGACGGCGTATCCCCCTGGAGCCTGCAATCGGTCATGCGATAGGCGATGGCCAGCGCGCGGCGGTACGTCCAGTTCTGGAACGGAGTCGCATCCTTCAGCGCAATCGTGATGCCTGAATAGAATTTCTCCCAGATCCGCGGCACCGCCAGAAACGCGGTAGGCTGCACCTCGCGGAGATTGTCGGGCACCGTTTCCGGGCTTTCGGCGAAATTCATCACCGATCCCAAGGCTACCGGGATGTAATAGCCGCCGACCCGTTCGGCGACGTGGCAGAGCGGCAGGAAGACGAGGCGTTCTTCGCTGTCGGTGGAGGGAAGCAGATCGTTGGCATGGCGCATCTGGTGCGTGACGCCGCGGTTGGAATGCATGGCGCCTTTGGGCGGGCCCGTCGTGCCGGAGGTGTAGACCAGGATAGCGAGATCGCTGGCGCCGCGGCTCGCGATCATCTCGTCCCAAAGGGTTTCGCGGTTCCGGATGTGATTGCGCCCCAGCGCCATGAACTCGGCCAACGACAACACCATCGGGTCGCTGAATCCGGCCAAGCCCTCCATGTCAAAGACGACGATCTTCTGCAAAGTCGGACAGCGCACACGGCACGACAGGATCTTGTCGAGCTGCTCTTCGTCCTCGGCGAAAATCACCCGGGTAACGGAGTCATTGATGAGATATTCCACCTGGGCCGCGGAATCGGTCGGATAGATGCCGGATGAAACGCCGCCGGCACACAGGATGCCCATATCGGCAAACACCCATTCCGGCACCGCGTTGCCAATGATCGAGGCGACGTCCCCCGGCCGAAAGCCGGTGGCGTGCAGTCCGTAGGCAATTTCCTTCGATAGCTGCAGCCATTGCCGCCAGCTGGTCGGCTGCCAGACGCCGAACTTCTTCTCGCGGATCGCCGGCCGGTCGCCGCGGATTTCCGCTGCAAGCAGAAAGCTCTTCGCGATCGTGTCCGCGACAGTCAGCACCGCCGGTCTGGCCATGCCCGCTCCTCCCTCTCCTGGCCCGCTTCGGACGCTGGCTTTGACAGCCAGTCTTTTTCCCGAGGCAGCACCTGCATTAAACGCCAAGTCCTTTTCAACGCCAAGTTTTCTTCTTCTTCCAGCGCCGATCGCCCCGCGCGCCCGCTTCCTTGGCGCCGAGATAGAATTCCTGAATATCCTTGGAATGCATCAGCCGGTCGCAGGTGTCGTTCATGACCACCCGGCCGATTTCCAGAACATAGCCGTAATGCGCCGTCTCCAGCGCGACCTTGGCGTTCTGCTCGACCAGCAGGATCGACATGCTCTGCTCTTCGTTGACGCGGCGGATGATGGCGAAGATCTCCTTCACCAGGATCGGCGACAGGCCGAGCGAGGGCTCGTCGAGCAGCAAAAGCGTCGGCCGGTTCATCAATGCGCGCCCGATCGCGAGCATCTGCTGCTCGCCGCCCGAGAGCTGGCCGGCCGGCTGGTTGAGCCGTTCCCTGAGCCGCGGAAAATATCCGTAGACCCGCTCGAGATCATCGGCGACGCCGTCACGGTCCTTGCGCGGATAGGCACCCATCATCAGGTTCTCGCGCACGCTCAGGAAAGGAAACACCTCGCGCCCCTCGGGCACATGGCTTACGCCCAGCCGCACGATCTTGTCGGCTTCCATGCGGTGGATCGGCTTACCGAGAAATTCGATGGAGCCCTTCTGCGGGTCGAGAATGCCAGAAATGGTCTTGAGCACGGTGGTCTTGCCGGCGCCGTTGGCGCCGAGCAGGGTGACGATCCGGCCGCGCGGGACCTCGAGACTGATGCCGCGAATGGCCATGATCGGCCCGTAGTAGCTCTCGATGTTGCTGAGTTTCAGGATGATGTCGGGAGCGCTCATCCTTAGGCACCCAGATAGGCGGCGACGACGTCGGGATGGACCTGCACCTCGGACGGCGATCCCATCGCCAGCACCTTGCCGTAGTTCAGCGCGATCACGCGGTCGGAGACGCGGTTCACCAGCGTCATGTCGTGCTCGACCATCAGCACGGTGACGCCGAGCTCGGTCTTCATGTCGCGGATCCAGAACGACATGTCGTCGGTCTCCTCGACGTTCAGTCCGGACGACGGCTCGTCGAGCAGGATCAGCTTCGGCTCGGAGCACAGCGCCCGCGCCAGCTCGATCACCTTTCGCACGCCGTAGGGCAGCCCGGAAATCAGCTTGTCGCGATAGGGGGCGAGATCGAGGAATTCGATGACTTGCTCGACGCGGCGGCGATGGACTTTCTCGGTCGAGCGCACGCTCGGCAGAAACAATAGTTCCTGCCAGAGCCGGGTGGTGGAATGGCGGTGCCGGCCGACCAGCAGATTGCTGAGCACCGTCGCATTCTCGAACAGTTCGATGTTCTGAAAGGTGCGGGCGATCCCGAGTTTCGCGATGCCGAATGCCGGCTCGTCGGTGATGTCCTGATCCTCGAAATAAATCCTGCCCGACGTCGGGCTGTAGATCCGCGAAATCAGGTTGAAGATCGAGCTTTTTCCCGCGCCGTTGGGACCGATGATGGAAAGGATCTCGCCCTTCTCCACGGCGAAGCTGACGGCATCGACCGCTTTGAGCCCACCGAAATGCAGTGACAGATTCTCGGCGCGGAAATAACTCATCGGTTCCGCTCCGATTTCACGTAGATCTTCTGCCGCTTGAAAGTGGCGCGCTTGTAGAGCGGGAACAACTGGAAGAAGAGTTTTATCTTCAGCCACCGTCCGTAAAGACCGAGCGGCTCGAACAACACGAACAGGACAATGATCACCCCGTAGATCGCGCCTTTCAGGCCGTTGGCGGAAGCGAATGCGGCGACATTGCTCTGAATGTGGGCCGCGCGCTCGCTTCCTGCGCCAAGCGCGGCAGCCACGGCGGCCACGACGCCGGGGACGTCGTCCTTGAGGTACGTCAGGAACGGATCGATCATGACGATGAAGATCGCCCCCAGCACCGCGCCGTGCGGGCTGAATGCGCCGCCGATCAGAATCACGATGATGAACTCGATCGAGAGCTGCAGCGTGAACATCTCGGGGCTGATGAAGGACAGTTTGTGGGCGAACAGGCAGCCGGCAAACCCGGTGATGGCAGCGCTGATCGCAAACGACTTGACCTTGTAGAGCGATACGTTGACGCCCATGCTTCGCGCCGCCGTCTCGCTGTCGCGGATCGCGACGAACGCGCGGCCGGTCGGCGAACGCAACAGATTGAGCGTGCCGACGATCGTCAAAATCAACACGCCAAGACAGAGAAAATAGAATGCCGGGCTGTCACGCGGCACCGACGTGCCGAGCAACTGAATGGTCTTGACGCGCATACCCTCGTTGCCGTGCGTCACGCTTTCCCAGCGCGCCAGGATTTCCTCGACAATGAAGCCAAACGAGATCGTGGCGATGACGAGATAGATGCCCTGTAGCCGCAAGGCGGGAAAGCCGACAAGCGCACCGACTACCCCGGTCAGCAACCCGGCGGCCAGAAAGTAGACCGGGAAAGGGACGTTGAATTGCTGCAGGTAGGCGGTCGTATAGGCGCCGATGGCGAGAAAGGCGGCATGGCCCAGTGACGCCTGCCCGGTGAAGCCGGTCAGGATCATCAATCCAACGCCGACGGTGGCGTAGATGCAGACGAAGACCAACTGACTGACGATATAGCTACTGAGAACGAACGGCGCGATCAGTAGAATCGCAAGCAGAACTCCATAGGAAACGACGTAGCCGCTGTGCGGAAACAGCCTGATGTCGTCTTCATAGTCGGTCTTGAACATGAAGCGCATGGCTGAACCCTAGACTTTCTTGCGCATGTGGATGCCGAACAGGCCTTCGGGCTTGAGCAGCAACACCACCAGCAGAACGATGTAGGGCGCGACGTCCTTCCATCCCTGCGGCAGATAGAAGCCGGCCATGCTCTCGATCACGCCGATCAGCACGCCGCCCACCACCGCACCCGGGATTGAGCCGAAGCCGCCGAGCACGGCGGCCGGAAACGCCTTCAGCCCGAGCACCAGGCCGACATTGGAATGAATGAAGGTGATCGGCGCGAGCAGCACGCCGGCGCAGGTCGCGACCGCCGCGCTGATCGCCCACACGATCGACACCACGCGCTTGACCGGAATGCCCATATAATAGGCCGCCAGCATGTTCTCCGAACTCGCGCGCATGGCGGTGCCGAGTGTGGTTCGATTGAAAAATAGATACAGCAGCGCGCACAGGATGATGGTGGCCGCGATCACGGAGAGTTTGTCATAGGCCAGCACCAGGCTGCCGATCCGCAACACGCCCTCGCTGAACGGCGTCTCGATCTTGAAGTCGTCGGTGCCCCAGATCATGCCGACGATGGAGCGCAGAAAATATCCGAGGCCGATGGTCGCCATGATGATGGAGAATTGCGGATAGCCAAGGATCGGGCGCACTACCACGCGTTCCGCCAGCATGCCGAACAGCGCCATCGCCGCGACCGCCGCGGCAAATCCGAGCCAGTAGTTCAGCCCGAGCATGCCGATGAAGGTGAAGGCGAAAAACCCGCCCAGCATCATCAGGTCGCCCTGGGCGAAGTTCACGACCTCGGTCGCCTTGTAAACAAGGACGAAGCCCAGCGCGATCAAGCCGTAGACGCAGCCGAGCGCAATACCACTCACCAACTGCTGAACGAAGTCCAGCATTGCCGACATCCCTCCCCGATGCGGCGGCGATTCTTTTCGATCGCCTCTGGCGCATCTTGCGTCTGGTCGCTGCTCAGCGCCGATTGTGTCGAAAAGCTTCCAAGCAGTTGACGATTATACAGCCCAAAGCGCCGATCCCTGTCAACAAGCGCTCGTTGCCGTCCCGAGTTCGCGTTGCGGACAAATGTTGCAGCTTTGAGCAAGCCCGCGAGCATTGGCGGGATTTGCGGCACTCGATTCACCGCGCCGAAATATCTTTTGGTCCATGGTCCATCGGCAAAGCAAAACATGGATTGTCCCGACATCATGAAGCCCGAACAGCCGTCCGCGCTGCAAGTGCGAGGGTTAACAAAGCGTTTTGACCGCCTCGCGGTCGATGCGCTCGATCTCACTGTGCGATCAGGCGAATTCTATGCGCTGGTCGGACCCAACGGCGCCGGCAAGACCACGACGTTGCGCATGGTGGCGGGGCTCTCGCGGCCCGACGCCGGCTCGGTGGCGGTGTTCGGTATCGACGCGCTCAGCGATCCCGTTGCCGCCAAGCAGATGATGGCGTGGGTCTCCGACGAGCCGATGATCTACGACAAGCTGACGCCGGTGGAATATCTCGAATTCGTCGCCGGCCTCTGGGGCGTCGACCCCGTCGTTTCCGGTCCCTGCGCGCATGATCTGCTCATCTCGCTCGGCCTTGAGCCGCATCTGCGCGAGCGCTGCGAGGGATTTTCCAAGGGCATGCGCCAGAAGGTCGCGCTTGCGGGAGCCCTGGTCCACGACCCCCGTCTGATCATCCTGGACGAACCTCTCACCGGCCTCGACGCCGTCTCCGCGCGCCACGTCAAGGGATTGCTCGTCGATCGCGTCCGCGCCGGCTGCACCGTCATCATGACCACGCACATCCTCGAAGTGGCCGAACGCATGGCCGACCGGATCGGCGTCATCGCCGCGGGACGGCTCGTCGCCGAAGGCACTTTGGCCGAGTTGCGTCAGCAGAACGGGCACAACGATACCAGCCTCGAAGACCTGTTCATTGCGCTCGTCAATGTCGAGGCTGCCGCCGCATGACTTCAGCCACAGCGCTTACGTGGTTTGCCCGGCACGAACTGCGGCTGGCATGGCGCGAATGGCTCGCGATGATGACGGGCGGCCGCCGCGGACGAAAGCGCGGCGCGGTCATTGGCCTGATAGTCATTGCCGCGATCATGCACCTGCCGGCCTATGCGGTAGTCGGCCGGTTTGCGGACCTGCCGGCGCCGCTCGACAAATCCACCCTCATCGTCATCACGGCGACCATCTTCCTGGCCTGGGCCTTGATGCTGTCGCAGGCCATCGAATCCGTGACGCGGGTGTTTTACGCCCGCGCCGATCTCGATCTGATCATGTCTTCGCCGGTCCGGTTAGCCGACGTGTTTTCGGTACGCATCGCGGCGATTGCGCTCTCGGTGATTGCGATGGCGCTGTTGTTGTCGACGCCCTTTGTCGACGTTCTCGTGATCGGCGGTGGCATCAGGTGGTTCTCGGCTTATGGCGTTGTCATCGCCATCGGTCTGACGGCCGCAGCCGCTGCGATCGTGGTCACCATCGTGCTGTTTCGATTGATCGGGCCGAACCGGACCCGACTGGTCGCGCAAATTCTCGCCGCAACGATCGGTGCCGGCTTCGTGATCGCCCTCCAGATCGCGGCGATCATGTCCTACGGCACGCTGTCGCGGTTTACTGTTCTGACATCGGACGCCGCGGCGGCGTTTGCACCTGATATTGAGAGCATCGTGTGGTGGCCGGCACGGGCAGCGCTGGGCGATAGCGAAGCGATGTTGCCTCTGTTAGCGGGCGGCCTCATCCTGCTCGGCGCCGTGATGGCGATGTTCTCGCCACGGTTTGCCGACACGGCCATCAGCGCTTCGGCGAATGCCACACCTGGCCGCCAAGGCTCCCGCCCAAGAGGGTTCCGCGCGGGCTCGCGGCAGCAGGCGTTGCGGCGCAAGGAATTTGTACTGCTGCGGCGCGATCCGTGGCTGATCTCGCGGACCCTGATGCAACTGCTGTATCTGGTGCCGCCGGCACTGCTGCTGTGGCGAAGCTTCGCCGACAGTTCCTTGGCGATCGTGCTGATCACCCCTGTTATCGTGATGGCGGCAGGCCAACTCGCAGGTGGCCTCTCCTGGTTGACGATATCGGGCGAAGACGCCGCCGATTTGGTGGCGACCGCACCTCTGCCGCCCTCGCACGTAACCCGCGCCAAGATCGAAGTGGTGTTGATCGCGATCGGCGTGATCTTCGCGCCGATGATCATCGCGCTGCTATTTGCTTCACCGCTGCAGGCGGCGGTCACCGCGGTCGGCATCATCATCGCTTCCGCATCGGCTACCGCGATCCAGCTGTGGTTTCGGGTGCAGGCGAGGCGCAGCCAGTTTCGCCGCCGTCAGACCTCGTCGCGGCTGGCGACGTTCGCCGAGGCCTTTTCCTCGATCGGATGGGCCGCAACCGCGGCGCTGGCGCTGACGCTTCCCATTGCCGCGCCGATTACGGGATTGATGACCGCGGGCCTCCTCGCGGCAACATGGAAGCTCAGTCCGCGGCGCGAATGAAGGCGCTACTCTCCAACCAGTTCCATCACCGCAGCCGCGAATGCTTCAGGCTCTTCCTGCGGAAGGTTATGGCCGGCGCGGGGTATGACGCGATGAGCGCGGCGACGGGTAAACTTCGCGGCGGACGCGGTGCCGTCGGTTGCGGGCGAAACCCCATCTCCTTCTCCGTCCAGGGTAATGGTGGGCACTGAGATGGCAGGCAGCGCCGCCAGCCGGCGTTGCAGCCCGGCATATTGTGGATCGCCTTCAGCGAGACCGAAGCGATGGCGATAGCTGTGGATCACCACGTCGACATAATCGGGATTGTCGTGCGCCACGGCGGTGCGGTCGAAGGTCGCTTCATCGAAATGCCAATTCGGCGACCACTGCCGCCATAAGATCCCGGCGATCCCGCGCCGGTTCGCCGTCAGGCCGGCCCGTCCGCGCTCCAGCTGGAAATAATACTGGTACCAGAGCTGGACCTCGCGCTCCGGCTGAACCGGGACCATCGCCTTGCTAAGGTCCTGAATCAGATAGCTGTTTACCGACGCCAGGCCGACGCAGCGATCCGGCCACAACGCCGCGGCCACACAGGCCGCGCGTCCGCCCCAATCGTAACCCGCAAGAACGGCGCGCTTCACGTCCAGCGCATCCATCAGCGCCATCAAATCTGCGCCGATCGCGGCCTGCTCTCCCGAGCGGAGCGTCGATCGGTGGCGGAAACGGGTGGGACCGTAGCCCCGCAAATAAGGAACGATGACGCGGCGGCCTTTCGCGGCGAGCATCGGTGCGACGTCCACATACGAATGAATGTCATACGGGAAGCCGTGCAGCAGCAGGACGACAGGACCATCGGCAGGCCCCGCCTCGTAGTAGGCGATGGCGAGAACGCCGGCATCGACGTGGCGGAGCGGCTCCAGCCGCTGCGACGAGGGTGCACGCGCCGGGCTAGCGGATTGTCCGGCCCGGCCAGAAGCTGGTTGTGTCAATGTGAACTCCATCGCTGCGACCCTGCGTAGCGAATGCGGAAAATGCCGCCCATGACGGACGCCGGATTGCGCGATATTGTATCACCAGGCGTCACCGCTGGACGGACCCTTGTCATGCTGCGATCCCTTCCTTTCGTCTTTGCCATGTTGAGTTCGCTGGTCTCATCGGCTGCGGCCCAGGATGCTCAACGCAGCGAATGTCTCGCAATGGCGAATGCGCCGCCGCGCGCCACGCCGGTCAGTTTTCGTCGGCTAGCAGCGAAGACGGATGAGGTCGCGATCACCTATGGCGGCCATTCGACCTACTACATCGACACCCCCGGCGGAGTGCGGATTGCGACCGACTACAGCGGTGCCTACAGGATAGGCCGCCTGCCCGACGTCGTCACCATGAACCGGGCGCACAGCACCCATTACACGCTGTTTCCCGATCCCAAAATTCCGCATGTACTGCACGGCTGGGGCGACGACGGGCAGCCTGCGCGCATCGCTCTGCGCGTCGGCGATGTGTACATCCGCAACGTGACGACCGATATCCGCCGGTTTTTCGGCGACGATTCGAACGGGGAAATGATCAAGGACGGCAACTCGATCTTCATCTTCGAGGTCGGCGGCCTCTGCATCGGTCATCTCGGGCATTTGCATCACAAGCTCGACGAAAGCCATTTCGCGGCGATCGGCCGGCTCGACATTGTGATGGTGCCGATCGACGGCAGCTATACCATGTCGCTGGACGGCGTTTCGGATATCACACGGCGGTTACGCGCTTCCATCGTGCTGCCGATGCATCGCTTCATGACGCCGCTCGACGAGTTCATGCGCAGGATCGGCCAGCAGTTCGAAATCGATATGCGAACCGAGCGGACGCTGAAGATTTCGCGGGGCTCGCTGCCAAGCACGCCGACGGTCATCATTCTCGATGGGGTTTGACCATGCTCCGAACGGCTTCGACAAGAACAAGAAATCAGGGTATTGACGATCGATATCCGCCGGCAGTATCGCCGCATCAAAGGGTGGGCTCTATGCCGATCCGCGCGAAGACTGGCTCGCCTAGCGCATAAGAAATCATGATCCGCAGCGGCCGATCGCGATCCGCATCATCATTTGCCCGCCGATTTCACGATGCGTGAAACCGCGGCCGGCGCGAGGCCCGGTCTGGCCGCCGTCAAAGATGCCGCTGGCGAAAACGCGCTTGTTCGCGGATTTTCTGGCAGCGCGTTTGAAGCGCGAGCGTCTATAGACGCGCCCTCTGTCCTCGAGATTCCGCGTCGCGCATATGCGGCATGCGGAGCGTCGCCTGCTGGCGGCCCCGTATCTGTACTACATCCCGATCTTTGGAGAGTCTTTCGAATGTCGACGGAAACAATTTCGGCGGATGCACCGGTTGCGGCTGACGGTCTGCCGGCAGAACGCCGGCGATGGGCCGCTGCCGCGATCTTCACCGCGCTGGCAATGGCGTCGCTCGATACGGCGATTGCCAACATCGCGCTCCCCGCGATCGCAGCTGACCTGCATGTCGGCCCCGCCGATGTCATCTGGGTGGTGAATGTCTATCAGATTGCCTTGGTGGCAACGCTGTTGCCGCTCGCAGCACTCGGCGAAATCGTCGGTCACCGCCGGATTTATCTCGGCGGACTTTTGCTGTTCACGCTGGCTTCGCTGGCCTGCGCGTGCGCCTGGTCATTGCCGAGCCTGCTGACAGCGCGCGTGCTGCAGGGTCTCGGCGCCAGCGGGATTATGAGTGTGAATACGGCGCTGGTTCGTTTCGTTTATCCGGGGCGCTTGCAGGGCCGAGGTTTCGGACACAACGCGCTGGTTGTGGCGACCGCCTTCACTCTCGGCCCGACGATCGCCTCCGGCATTCTCGCCCTCGGGCCGTGGACCTGGCTGTTCGCCATCAACATCCCGTTCGGCCTTATTGCGATTTTGATCGGCATGAAGACCTTGCCGCGCACCCCGAGAGCGACGCATGCCTTCGATCTTCCCGGCGCGCTCCTGGCTGCGAGCTGTCTTGGCCTTTTCATTCTGGGCATCGGCGGCGCGGCCCATGACGCTAGGCCTGGACTTGTGTTGATCGAACTCGCCTGCGCCGTGCTGCTTGGCTGGATTCTGATCCGCAGACAGGCGGATCATCCGGCGCCGGTGCTGCCAATCGACCTGTTTCGCAGGCCGCTTTTCGCGCTGTCCACTGCCACCGCGATCTGCTCGTTTGCGGTCCAGGGCCTCGCTTTCGTCTCCCTGCCGTTCTACTTCGAGGACATTCTTGGCCGGTCGCAGGTCGAGACCGGGTTTTTCATGACCCGTGGCCTCTTGTGGTAGCCGTGATGGCGCCGATTGCGGGATGGCTATCCGATCGCTACCCGGCGGGCATCCTCGGCGGCCTCGGTCTCGCACTACTTGGCGTGGGGATGGCCCTGCTGGCCATGATTCCGGCGAACCCTGCCGTCGCCGACATCGTTTGGCGCATGGCGATCTGCGGCTGCGGATTTGGCTTTTTCCAGGCTCCGAACATGAAGGCGTTGATGTCCAGCGCCCCGGCCGATCGCAGCGGAAGCGCCAGCGGCATCGTGGCGACGGCGCGCCTGACGGGACAGACGAGCGGAGCGGCGCTTGCAGCGCTCTGCTTTGGCCTCGCTGGCCGTGAAGGCGCCACGCTCGCATTGGTGCTAGGTGCAGCGTTCGCCGCAGTCGGATGCGTGATGAGCAGCCTGCGTCTGATAGCCAAGGCACAATAGCCACTGGTCGCGCGAATGCGGACCGCTGGCTATTCGCCCTGCGCGCTTGTCAGGCCCACTCGCCCTTGCGGAACACCGGCACGCGCCTGCCGTCGGCGTGGACACCATCGATGTCGATTTTGTCCGAGCCGATCATCCAGTCGATGTGGATGAGACTCTTGTTGCCGCCCTGCGCTGCGATCTGCTCGGGCGTCAGCTCGCCGCCATCGACGAAGCATTTCGAATAGCATTGGCCGAGCGCGATGTGGCAGGCGGCGTTCTCGTCGAACAGCGTGTTGAAGAACAACAGCCCGCTTTTCGAGATCGGCGAGGAATGCGGCACCAGCGCCACTTCGCCGAGACGCCGCGCGCCCTCATCCGTATCCAGCACCTTGTTGAGGACCTCTTCGCCGCGTGAAGCCTTGGCCTCGACGATGCGGCCCTGTTCGAATTTCACCGCGATGCCGTCGATCAGCGACCCCTGATAGGACAGCGGCTTGGTGCTGACGACGTGCCCGTCAACCCGCCGGGCGTGCGGCGTGGTGAAGACTTCCTCGGTCGGAATATTGGCGTTGCAGGTAATGCCGTTCTTGGCGGTGGAGGCGCCGCCTTGCCATTCATGGCCGTCGGCGAGCCCGACCGTCAGATCGACGCCGGGTCCGGAATAGTGCAATGCGCTGAATCGCTGCGCGTTCAGCCATTCGGTCCGGCTGCGCAGCCTCGCATTGTGCTTCTGCCACGATGCGACGGCGTCGTCGTTATCGACGCGCGAGGCGGCGAAGATCGCGTCCGCAAGCTTTGCGACCGCGACATGCTCCTCGTCTTCGGGAAACACCTGCTTCGCCCATGACGGGCTCGGATAGGCGATGATATTCCAGTTGATGTCGAAATTGACGATCCTTTCCAGCGCCGGTTGATAGGCGATGGAATTGGCCTTGCTGGCGCGCGCGACCTTGATGGGGTCTTCGCCGGCCAGCAGCATCGGATTGTCGCCGACGATGGCGAGTCGTGCAGTATTGGCGGCGAAGGCTTTCGACATTCCTTCATAGAGCCAGCCGGCCGCCCGGTCGAAGCCATCGCTCTGGGCGAACCGGTAGCGCGACAGCGTAACCGCCTCGTCAGTCAAGATCGGGGTAACAAGCCCGGCGCCCGCCCGGTAAGCATGTTCGGCGACCTTCCGCACCAGCGGGAGCGCGGCGGTGGGCGCCGTCAGGAGCAGATCCTGTCCTGGTTTCAGCTGCAGCCCAACCTTGATGGCCACCTCGGCGAGACGGTCGAGTTTGACGGGATCGATCGATGCCGAGATGTTGCGCTCGTGTACGGTCATGAAATTTGCCTGTTGTTCGTGGGAACACAATCGTGCGGTACGTCGCGCACGAGATCTGGATCGACACTTATTTGGCGAGTTGGTCGGCCGCTCGCAAGGACGCAAAAGCCGATAGCCGAGCCTGCGATCGAAAGGCGGCGTTTGCGCGGCGCCGGGACGACGGAAAATGCGGAGTTTAGCAGCGGGCCCGCGGCAGATTCATCACGCATCTATTACTTTGTCGCGCGCTCGAGGAATTGCACCAGCGCGGCGCGATCCTGTTCCGAACCGATGCGCTGCTCGGGCATCTTGGTGCCGGGGGTGTAGGCCGCAGGTCCAATCTCGAACAATCTCGAAACCGTTTCCGGCGTCCAGACAATATCGAGGCGCTTGAGGGCTTGGGAAAAATTATAGCCCGGCAACGTTGCGATCCGTCGGCCGAAGATGCCGGCGAGCGTCGGGCCCGCCCGGTTGGCTTGCCCAGGGCCGAGCGTATGGCATGCGACACAGGCGCGGAAGACTTCCGCGCCGTGGTCGCCGGCATAGGCGGCCAGCGGATCTCCCGCGGTTTCCAGAAGAACTGGATCGATGGGATCCCCCGTTACTGCGTTCCAGCGGCGGATGATGTTATCGGCACCGCCGGTGAGCAGGGTGCGGCCGTCGGGCAGGAATGCGACCGACCAGACCGGCAGCCCGGGGCCGACCAGCGTGCGCGCGAGGCCGCGCGTCTTGCGATCGATCATTGCCACCGATCCGCCAATGCTCGCGGCGGCCACCAGCGCACCGTCCGGCGAGATCGCAATCGAGATCACCGGCCTCGGCCCGGCGACGATCTCACCTGTGCCAGCGCCGGCGTCGGTCAGAAAATAAAGTTTACCATCGGCGCCGCCGGTCACGATCTCGCCATTGCTGCCGACGGCCACGGCATTGAGCGGGGTCGGCATCGTAATAACGGTCGGCGCGGACGAGCCTGACAGCGGCCAGATGCGAATGCTCTGATCGTAGCTGACGCTGACCAGTGTGCGGCCATCCGGACTAAACGCCACGCCGTTGACGTTCTGGGTATGCCCGTCAAGCACGCGCGGCGCGCCGCCGGCTAGCGGCCAGAGCCGCACGGTGTAGTCCCATGACGCTGAAGCCAATGTCGCGCCGTCGGGCGAGGCCGCGAGCGCAGCGATCGGCGCCGTGTGGCCTTCAAGCACGGCATCGGGCTCGGCTTTGCCTGGCGTCCAGATGGCAATACGGCCGTCGGCGCCCGCGGTCGCCGCGCGTCCATCCCTGAGCAGCACGACGGCGTTGACGGCGTCGGCATGGAAACGGAGCACTTGCTCGGCCGCATCGCGCGTCAGCGACCAGCGGATCGCCGTGGAATCAAAGCTTCCGGTAACAGCGGTTTGTCCATCGGGCGAAATCGCCAGCGCCCGTACCGGCCCGCCATGGCCGCGCAGTTGCGCATAGGCGGTAGTTGTCCCAAGCGGCAGAAATACCAGCAAGGCAGCCCAGGTGAGAAATGCGAGGCGGCATCTTTTGCGAAGATTGGGCATTCGCAGCAATCGTTTGTCCCAGGCCGATCAAGATTAATAATAACGCGCCGGGGCAATATAAGCGAGCTTCGGACCCGCGCTAGCGCATGCCTGGTTTGTCGCGGTCCAAGCCCTTCGCCTGAAGATCGTCGAGGTAATCCTGGAAACGACGCTCGGCGTTCACACCAAGATCGCGCAGAAACGCCCAGGAATAGATCCCGGTTGAATGCATATCGTCGAACCCGAGCCGCACGGCGTAATTGCCGACCGGATCGACCGAGAGAATCGTCACGTTGCGCTTGCCGCCAATCGTCTTGCGCTGCGCTTCGGAATGACCCTGCACTTCGGCGGAGGGGCTGGTGACGCGGAGCAATTCCGCGGAAAGGCTGAAAGCCTCGCCATCGTCAAATCTGACATGCAGCATTCTGCGGTCCTTGGCGAGCCGGATTTCCTCCGGCCACGCAACGCCGGCACTCGATACGTTCAAGACACAGTCCTGTGTTTCTCGATTCGCACCCTCTTGCTGGCTGCAAGCTTTTATGAGTTCTTGCCTACCAGATTATAGCCGGGATCGCCGACCCTGGCGCCGCCTGTGGTGAAGGCGACGGAACTCGACTGCTGGATGGTGTTGAGCAATATCGCCACGCCCACGGCCGCAACCGCCGCAAACAACAAGGCCGCAAGAAAGACTTTCATGACATTCCTCAATTTGACTTTGTCCGGGCCGAACTATTCGGCCGGCATCGCTCTCGGGGTGCTTCCCGACGGCGCGTGACCTTTTGCCTGCTCCTCCTCGACCCAAAGCGAGTGATGCTCTTTCGCCCAGTTCAGATCGACCTCGCCGGTTCCCATCGCATCGAACGCACCCTCCATCCCGATCGAGCCGATGTAAATGTGCGCCAACATGGCGGCGATAAAGAGCATCGCGATCACGGCATGGATCACGGTCCAGAACTGCAGCGTCGTCACATTGCCCGGAAGATACGGGAATAGCAGGAACCAGCCGGACACCGACATCAGCGCTCCGCCGATGATCACGATCCAGAAAATGCCCTTCTGCCCGGCGTTAAAGCGCTTGGCCTGCGGATGCTGTCCCTTGAACAGGATGCCGCCGCCCTGCTTGAGCCATTGCAGATCGAGTTTGCTTGGAATGTTATCCTTGATCCAGATCAGGAACATGGTCACGAGGCCGAGCATGAACGGGAACGCCAGATAGTCGTGGGCGTATTTGGCGTAAGTCGACATGGTGGCGAACGCCTCGGCACCGAACAACGGCAGAATCAGCATGCGGCCGAAGCTGATGTTCAGGCCCGACAGCGCCAGAACGATGAAGCAGCTTGCCGTCAGCCAGTGGGTGAAGCGTTCGAAGCTGGCGAAACGCAGGATCGTGTTCCCCGAGAAGCCATTCTCGACCCGGATTCGTCCGCGCACCATCAGGAAAATCGCCAACACGGCAAGCATCCCGATAATGGCGACCCCGCCAATGATCGGCAGCTTGTGGCGCTGAAAATCACGCCAGTCGCGGCCGGCGGGTTGAATCAGGCTGGCGGCCATCGCGTCCGGAATCGTGATCCGGCCGCTGATCTTGTCGCCTTCCTTCAGCGCATTCAAAAGCTTGTCTTCCTGGACCGCTTCGGCGGTGGGCTTGAAGGAAAGCTGCGCCGCCGCGGGATGGGCGAGGACGAACAGCAGCGCCATGGCGGCGCATAGGGCCCGGGGAATCGAGACCCTGAGAGTTGAAAACGAGCTTGGCATCTGCACAACGCCCTTTCGGTTCTAGGTTACGTGATCGCCGCCGCAAGCAGGGCGACGAAATTTGCATCAGCCGGTCGGTGAATCACTGTAGGCTGTTTTCCAGCCCCACATGCCCGAACCGTAACCGCGCTTCATCACGCGCTCCTTGTAGATTTCAGCGATGATCGCGCCGTCGCCCGCAAGCAGCGACTTGGTCGAGCACATCTCGGCGCAAATCGGCAGCTTGCCCTCGGCAAGACGGTTGGCGCCGTACTTGGCGTATTCGGCCGGCGTGGAGTCCGCCTCCGGTCCGCCGGCGCAATAGGTGCACTTATCCATCTTGCCGCGCGAGCCGAAGTTTCCGACCTTCGGATATTGCGGCGCGCCGAACGGACACGCGTAGAAGCAGTAACCGCAGCCGATGCAGAGATCCTTGGAGTGAAGAACCACGCCGTCGGCGGTGGTGTAGAAGCACGACACCGGGCAAACCGCGGCGCACGGCGCATCCGTGCAATGCATGCAGGCCATCGACACCGAGCGTTCGCCGGGTTTGCCGTCATTGATCGTGACGACGCGGCGGCGATTGATGCCCCACGGCACTTCATGTTCGTTCTTGCAGGCGGTCACGCAGGCGTTGCACTCGATGCAACGGTCGGCATCACAAAGGAATTTGACGCGAGCCATGATTTATTCTCCCCTCACGCCGCTTGAATCTGGCACAGGGTCACCTTGCCCTCGTGCATTCCGGTGACCGGATCGTAGCCGTAGGACGTGATCGTGTTGACGCTCTCGCCAAGCACGATCGGATCGCTGCCCTTCGGATAGTTGCCGCGCTGATCGACGCCCTGGAACCAGCCGGAGAAGTGGAACGGCATGAACGCCACGCCCTTGCCGACGCGATCGGTGACCAGCGCCTTGACCCGCGCCTTCGAGCCGTTTTCCGGACCGAACACCCAGACCCAGCCCCCGTCCTTGATGCCGCGCTCGGCCGCATCCGAGGTGTTGACCTCAACGAACATGTCCTGCTGCAATTCGGCAAGCCAGCGGTTCGACCGCGTCTCCTCGCCGCCGCCTTCGTATTCCACGAGACGTCCGGAAGTGAGGATGATCGGGAATTGCTTGGCAAGTCCCTTCTCCACCGCCGCCTTCTGGACCGAGAAGCCGAGATTGGCCATGCGGAACTGGCGGCCGTCAGGTCGCGTCGGATATTTGGCGACGAGGTCGGGACGCGGGGTGTAGATCGGCTCACGATGAACCGGCACGGGATCAGGCAGATTCCACGCCACTGCGCGGGCCTTGCCGTTGCCATACGCCATCACGCCATGTTCCAGCGTGACGCGAATGATGCCGCCCGACAGGTCGACCGCCCAGCCGACGCCGTCGGGATTGTTGCCGCCAATCTTGTTGATGGTTGCGAGTTCGGCCTCCGTGAGGTCCTTGTCCCAGCCGAGCTTCTTGAGCACGCCATAGGTGAATTCGGGATAGCCGTCGGTCAGCTCCGAACCCTTGCTGTAGGATCCTTCGGCCAACAAGTTGACGTTCTTCACCGAGCCATCCGGCTGCTTCTCTTCGTAGACGACGCCGAAGCGCGCGCGGAAAGTACCGCCGCCGTCCTTGGCGTGCAGGTTGGTGTTGTAGAGCGTGTGCGTGCCCGGATGCCTGATCTGCGGGGTACCCCAGCACGGCCACGGCAGGCCGTAATAGTCGCCGCCGACCTCGGGCTCGTCGGCCTTGGCGCGCAGCGTCACCAGGTCAAACTTGCCCTGGTTCTTCATGTGGGCCTTCAGTCGCTCCGGCGATTGGCCGGAATAGCCGGTCGAGAACCCCCCACGGTTGATTTCGCGCAGCAGGTCTTCCGGAGACGGATGATTGTTTTCCACCTTGATGTTCTTGAACATTCGATCGGCTAAACCGAGCTTCTTGGAAAGCAGGTAGATGATCTCGTAGTCGTCCTTGGATTCGAAGATCGGCTTGACGATCTGCTCGCCCCACTGCAGCGAGCGGTTCGACGCCGTGCGCGAGCCCGATGTCTCGAACTGGGTGCAGGCCGGCAGCAGATAGGTGCCATTCTTGCGGTCCGAGATCGCGGCAAATGTGGTGGGGTGCGGATCGGCAACAACGAGCAATTCGAGTTTTTCGAGGCCCTTCACCATCTCCGTCATGCGCGGCACGGTATTGCCGCCATGCCCCATGATGACCACGCCCTTCACGGTATCGCGTTGATCGACGTCGTCGGGATTGGCCAGCGTCGCATCAAACCAGCGGGTCCACGGGATGCCCGGCAATTCCATGTTCTGCTTGCGGGTGCGGGCCGGACGGCCCGCCTTCGCCGGCACTTCGTCGAAGCGCGACTGCAGGTAGTCGTATTCGACTTCCCAGACCCGCGCCCAGTGCTTCCATGCACCTTCGACCAGGCCGTAATAGAGCGGCAGCGTCGTGATATCGAGACCGATATCGGTCGCGCCCTGCACGTTGCAGTGGCCGCGGAAAATGTTGGCGCCGCCGCCGAAGGTGCCGACATTTCCGGTCGCCAGCAACAGGTTGCAATAGGCGCGGACGTTGGCGGTGCCGACGGTGTGCTGGGTGCCGCCCATGCACCAGATGAAGGTCGAGGGCCGCTGCTTGGCGAAGGTCTCGGCGACCTTCTTCAACTGCTCGCCGGGAATCCCGGTGACGCGCTCGACTTCTTCCGGCGTCCACTTGGCGACTTCGGCGCGGATCTGGTCCATGCCGTAGACGCGCTGCGCGATGAACTGCTTGTCTTCCCAACCATTGGCGAAGATGTGGTGCAACATGCCCCAGATCACCGCGATGTCGGTGCCGCCGCGGAATCGGACATATTCGGTGGCGTGTGCTGCGGTGCGGGTGAAACGCGGGTCAAGTACGAACACGTTAGCGCGGTTGATTTCCTTGCCGGTGAGGATGTGCTGCAGCGACACCGGGTGCGCTTCGGCGGCATTCGATCCCATGAAGACGAGCGTCTTCGAATTCCTGATGTCGTTGTAGGAATTGGTCATCGCGCCGTAGCCCCAAGTATTGGCGACGCCGGCGACCGTTGTTGAATGGCAGATGCGTGCTTGGTGGTCGATCGAGTTGGTGCCCCAGAACGCCGCGAATTTGCGGAACAAGTAGCCGCCTTCGTTGGAGAATTTCGCGGAGCCGAGCAGATAGACCGAGTCGGCGCCGGACTTGGCGCGGATCTCGAGCATCTTGTCGCCGATCTCGTTGATGGCTTGATCCCACGACACTTTCTGCCATTCGCCGTTGACCAGCTTCATCGGATATTTCAGGCGGCGGTCGCCATGCACCAGTTCGCGCACCGACGCGCCCTTGGCACAATGCGATCCGCGGTTGAGCGGACTGTCCCACGCCGGCTCCTGACCGACCCAGACGCCATTCTGAACCTCGGCAATCACAGTGCAGCCGACCGAGCAATGCGTGCAGACGTTCTTTCTGATTTCGGTCGGCGCGCCGACGATTTTCGGCCCGGCCTGTGCCTTGCGCACCGATCCGAGCGGCATCAAGCCCAACGCAGCACCCGCACCCGCGGCCAGACCGGAGCGGCGCAGAAACGTGCGGCGGTCGAGAACTCCCGAAGCCAAGCCGGCGGCGATACCTTGCAAACGCGCGCGGCCTGCGGATCCATCTCTTCGCTTCATCAACATGTGCGTAGTCCCATCAATAGCGGTTGACGCGATAGAAGTTCTTGACGTGATCGGTTTCCTTGTAGCGAGCCTTCAACCGCTCGGCCTGCGACTCTTCGGCTTCGGCCTCGTTCGAAAGCGGCACGACCGCCGCCGCAGCGACCGCAGCCGATCCGCCCATCAGGAAGAACCGGCGACGGTCAACGCCTGTCGCTGCCCGCGATCTGGGTTCGCGGCCCGGTGATTTGCTGTCGGATGGCTTGCTCATTGCGATCTCCCCTACGTCAATCTTCCGGTTACCTCTTGCGTCACTCTGACAGCGTAAAGGCCTCGGATTCCAGTTCCATGAAGACGCGGCCAACGCGGCCAACGGCGCGGTAGAAGTTGGCCGACCGCGACATCTCGAGGTCGGCGAACATCCGCGTAGCCCACGGCCTGAGATGCCGCTCGAAGAATCGCGCCTGCTCGCTGAAATCGGCTTCGAAATCGCCGCGCGCGAGGCCGGCCATTACCTCAAGCAGGATCGCGATGTGATCTTCCGGCTCGCGCGACGAACCTGCGCGCTCGATGCCGAGCCCGTCGAGGTCTTCGCGTACCCGTGCCAGCGGGCGCTCGTGAAGAAAGCCGGTCAGATAATAAGAGGCATAGGGCAGCAGATCGCCGCGACCGAGCCCGATGAACAGATCGAAGAACTCCTTGCTGACGGCGCGATCATCCGCCGCGGCCGCAGCGGATGCGAGTTCGATATGCGCCATGCCGAGATCGGATGCGTCGCCCTTCAACGCGGCGACCCGCGACAGCGTATCGGCATCGGGCGCCTTGCCGAGCAGCAAGGACAACAAGCCGTATTCCGCTGCGCGCAGCTGATCGATCTCGTCGACTTCGGATTTCGATGACACTTGTTCCCCGGGTAGTCCGTAGAGATCGGGGCGAAGGACAAAACGGTGCACCCGCGTCAGCGCTTCCACGGCGAGCACTCTCTCTGCGGGAATGCGCGACCACGCCGAAACCGAGGGCTGCGCAATGCCGATCGCTCGCGCGAGCGACGCGACACCACCTGCTGCCTTGATTGCCTGTTCCAGACCGGCGTCACGCATGGTGCAACCGATTTCTCCCCGCCGTCCCGTGCCTGTTAAACGGGCATTCGATTTAGAACTGGAATAGTTCCAGTGTCAAAATTTGTAACATAGGCTTTTCCTATATTATCAAAGACTTTGGTCTAAGTCGTTGGTTTTGCAGAGCCATGTCGTCGCACCGCCTGTTGCGGTGCAGCAAAACTCGGCTCGGGTTCCCCCGCCTGCCCGCCGCCAATGCTCGGGTTTTGAGCCACGGAAATGGCTTCGTCACCCAACCTCAGCGCTTGCGTCGGCAAGTCAGGTGCGGGCTCCTGCGCTGTATTGGGTTCGGGGGCCAGCGCGGGATCGCCAGGCTCTCTTTCCGGGTCGACGGCCGGTGTCGAAGGTTCGGCCACCGAATCGCCGCTGCCCATGATCTGCGAAACCAGCCGGGCAACGTCCATCCCGGCTTCGATCTCGCCACTGCCCGGCACGCCCCCCGGCGTATTCCAGTCATAGGCATATTCGAGCGCCGGATTGACGTAGTTGCGGATCGCGGGATCCAGCGCCCAGGATTTTCGTAACGCCGCGTTGCGCAGATGTTCGGGAACGCCCTTGCGGAGAAAGCCGGTGATATCGGTCGTTTCCGTCAGGTCCTCCAGCTTGGGCAGGGTGGAGAGATCGAATTCTTGCGCGGCATCGGCTTCATCGACCGGCGTGGAGGGCACCACGTCAGCTTCCGCAGCTGGCGTGTCACCATCCGGCTGCTTCGCCTCTTGCTTGCGCTGCGACCACCGCGCAAGGAACCCCTTGCCTTCATCGCCCTGGTCCGGACCACTCATGCGCTGCTTTTTCCGTCGTCCTGGGAACTGTCAGGCATTCGCCGACGATCGCCGCCGGCACGATCCCGCTTGCGTTTGTGGAATACCCGCTCGACATGGAATTGGTCGACAAAGGCGGCGATCCACGCAGCGATCTCAGCTGGCATCGGAACCGTACCGATGACGTCGCAGCCGCTTTCGAACATCGCCTCCCCTTCGGTCGGATCGGCCGTTACTTTGGTCAACTCGAGTTCGGGGCCGCCATCCTGACGCCGCAGCGCGACCCAGATGCGAGGGGCGCCATCGGCGAGATTGTCGCGGTAATTCGCGGTGTCCGAGCTGAACAGATCGATGCTCGCGGCGCCGGCGTAGTAAATCGTCGCATCGGGTTCGCTGGACAGCACGGTCCATTGCGCAGTCGCGGGCACTTCGTCGAGAACCGTTACCGGCGACCACATATGATCGATCCATGGATTATCGATCGAACGGCGGCGCACGACCACACCGACTTCGCGGGACGCCTCGGTCATCGCCATGAGTGATCCTCCGTTCGCCGGTCGATCATGCAATATCCGCAGTGGCCGCGAGCGGTAGCCCCGCGACCAGATTTTGCGGCTTGACGCGCACCACTCTGTCCCCGCCCATCGCCAGAATGAGGTAGATCGGCTTATTGCCGACGCGTTCGTCCACCAGCCGCGTGTCCTCGATGTTCAGCCGCATCAGGGCAACGATGCGCTCCTCGGTATGGCCGTCCAGCGCGTCGCCGTTCCATAAGGCGTTGCCGATCCGCGTGCCTTCGCTGTCGAGACCGACGAACCAGCGCCAGTCGCGGTCTTCGATCGCGGCGACCGTTTCGACGTTGACGGCAATGCCCAGGAGATGGCCAATCCATCGCTCGATAACCCTGCACAGCCCGGCGCGCGCCTTCGGATTGCCGCCGATGTTCATCACCATCGCATGCGCGTCCGAACGCGACCAGTAGCTCCAGGCGTTTTCGTCGTCCATCACATCCATCTCGCCGAACGCGTGCGGCTGAAGCAAAGCCGTGAGCGGCGACGCATGCATGTCATGTTGCGCGTGTTGCTGCGCCTCGACCACTTCCGCATCGGCCAACAGCAGCGCACCGTCGTGGACGGTGGCCGATTGGCTGCGATAGAACAACTCGGCGGCGCGCAGCGTGTACGGATCGTCGCAACCCTCAAGCGCGTTGCGCAAGATCAGATGGCAGAGCTGAGACACAAAGATCGGCGGCAGATCGCCGGCACCCTTGCGCGCCAGCGACGTATACAACGCCTCGAGCGACGGCGCCGCAATCAGCCGGTCGCGGAAGTTCATCATAAAGGTCCAGTTCTCGCGCGCATCGGCGTCGGCGAGCGCGGCAATGTCCGCGCTTGAGACCGGACGCAGAGGATTTGCCAGCAGACTGGCATGCAACTGGCGTTCGGCCTCGCAGGCATCGGTTGGCGGCATCAATTCAGGCCGCGCCAGATAGGCCATGATCAATTCGGGCGTCGCAACGAGCCCGCCATGCTCGGCACGGTGCGTGAGGTGGTGGCCCGAGGCGACCCAGAATTCTCTCATGTGCGATCCGTCGTCTTGATCATTCCGAGAAGATCGGCCTGTTCGTCAGGTTCGATGTCGCCTTCAACCTCATGAAAGGTAAAGGCCCGAGCATGCGCGTGCAACCGGTCGCCGTCCGCTGCAGCTTCGCGCGGCTTCAATGTACGAAAGCGCTCGCGGATTTCGCCGCTCTCGACGCTCCGCTGCACGGCGAGCAGAGTCTGGGGCGGGTGATCGCACAGCGAGGCCGCAAACGCGACCTCTTCTTCGGCGGCAAGACGCGCAGACTCCAGATCGGGCGCGCCAAACTTCTCCAGCAACCGGCCTGCGAGGCGCTCGACCATGGCTTGCCTGTCCGCCTCGGTCGCCTCGGTGACCACAGCGAGCGTCGACCAGCCGAGACTGTCGATACCAAGAAAGCCCGAGCGTAGCGCCACGCGCTGCTTCTGGCCGAGCGTCGCCGGGTCCCGGTTCCAGAACACGAACGCGCCGGAAACCGCCCACTCGCCGGGTTCCGCCGCCCGCTCGAAAACAAACGTATCCGACGGGTCGAGCCTGATGGTCCGCGGAAATCTCAACATGTCGCCCTCATCCGAGTTTCGGACCGCGCGCTTGCGGATCATACCAAGCCGCCTGGCCAAGTGCATCCACAAGACCGGCCCGGTCGGGCGGCCCGCTGCCGGCCGGCAAAGCGACCAGGAGGTCGCCATTGAGGTCGATGGTCCGGCGCTCGCCTGCCTTGCGCCTGGGAAGCCGCTCCAGATAATCCCGCGCGATCGCCTCAAATCCCCGCTCGTTCCATTGGTCGAATCCGGTCATCAGATGGCGGGTGAAGCTCTCGATGATCGCATCGGTATCGACCATCTCAAAACCTTCGCTCAACAGCGAAACGCCGGCAGCGGCCTGCACCTCTTCAATATGGGCCATGTCCGCCGCGCGCAGGATGATACCGAACACCAGCCACGGAGGAACCTCGCCCTCGGGGCAATCCTTGGGCCAGCCGAGCCGGCCGCCGCCAAGCAATCCGCCGTCGAACCGGATGGCATCCGGCCAGTCGAAAGCCACTTCCCGCTCCGGCGGGCAATGGGCGGCAATCGCGTCTGCCGCGGCATTCATCCCGGCAAAGAACGCCCGGCGCGCCGACACCAGCGGCTCGTCGGGTTCCAGAACCACCGCAAATTCGATCAGATCGTAGCGGCGCACCCACACCAGCGTGCCGGCACCCGCTTCAGCGGCGATGTTGCAGCCATGGGCAAACGCGTCGCCAACTTCGCGCAGCGCCACCAAAGTATAACCAGGCGGCAGATCGAGTGTTTGCTCTACGCCTGCAAGACGCGACATCATGGACATTCATCCTTAAGGGCTTTGCAATTGGCCGGTGTATGCTATCCCGGTCAAGGGCACGAGGCGAGCCGGCCTTGAACTTGCAGAATTTGATCTTAGCAGGTACCGCGGGGGCACTCTAACAACACCGCGCCGGGAAGGCCGGTTCAGGGTAAGTCACAATGAGTGCGTCATCGTCTCACCTCCTGATCTGCAGCTGCGAGAAGACCATGCCGCTGGATGGGCAGGCGATCGCGCGCGGCTGCTCGGGAAAGATCACGCAGGCCAACCAGCTCTGCGGCCTCGAGCTTGAGCGGTTCAAGGACGCTCTTGCCGATGGCGTACCGATCACGGTCGCCTGCACCCAGGAAGCTCCGCTGTTCAAGGAAGTCGCGGAGAATTCACCGCAAGCTCAACTCACCTTTGTCAACATTCGCGAAACCGGCGGCTGGTCGAACGACGCCGCCGCGGCCGGTCCAAAAGCCGCGGCGTTGATTGCGGCGGCAGCCGAAGAGATGCCGCCGATTTCTCTGGTGACGCTCGAGAGCTTAGGCGTCGCGCTGATCTATGGCCGCGACGAGATCGCGATCGAGGCCGCACAGCGCCTCGCGGACCGTCTCGACATCACCGTGCTTCTGACAAAGCCCGGTGATGTGACGCCACGCAGGACGAACGAATTTCCTGTTCTCAAGGGCACCGTCAGCAACGCCCGCGGACATCTCGGCGGCTTTGTGCTTGCGATCGACGACTACGCGCTGCCATTGCCCTCCTCGCGCGCCAAGCTGGTGTTCGGGCCTTCGCGGGACGGCGCAACTTCGACCTGCGACCTGATCCTCGATCTCAGCGGCGGCGTTCCGATGTTCCCGGCGCATGAACTGCGGCCGGGATATCTACGCGCCGATCCGCGCGACCGGACCGCCGTCGAACGTGCGATTGCGGATGCGGGCGGTCTGGTCGGCACATTCGACAAGCCGCGCTTTATCCACTTCGAAGAGTCGCTCTGCGCCCATTCGCGCTCCGCCATCACCGGATGCACGCGCTGTCTCGATCTGTGTCCGACAGGTGCGATCACGCCGAACGGCAATGCGGTCGTCATCGACGACAATGTGTGCGCCGGTTGCGGCTCGTGTGCATCGGCTTGCCCGACCGGCGCGGCATCCTATTCGCTGCCGAGCGCCGACGCGCTGATGCGGCGGTTGCGCACGTTATTGCAAACCTATCGCAAGGCTGGTGGCAGCGACGCCATCGTGTTGTTCCACGACGGCGAGCACGGCGAGGAAATCATCGACGCCCTGGCGCGGTTCGGCGCCGGTTTGCCGGCGAATGTGCTGCCGCTTCGCGTCAACGAGGTGACGCAGCTCGGACCGGAGATCATCGCGGCGGTCTTTGCCTATGGCGGCAGCGGCGCGGCGATCGTGACGCGCGCCAAGCCGCGGCACGACACTCTCGGGCTCCGTCGGACGGTCGAGATGTCGGACAGCATTATTTCGGCGCTCGGCTTCGGCGCAGGGCTGGTGCGGATCATCGAGACCGACGATCCGGACCAGCTACGCGCCATGCTCGATGCCGCGCCTGTTGGCGTCGCGACGCCAAGGCCTGCCGGCTTTGTGCCGCGCGGCGCCAAACGCAGTGTACTGGAGACCGCGTTTCGCGAACTCCACCTCGCCGCGCCGACGCCTGTCGACATCGTGCCGCTGGCGCCGGGAGCGCCGTTCGGCGGTGTGAACCTCAATGTCGAGGGCTGCACGCTCTGCCATGCCTGTGTCACGGCCTGCCCGACCAGCGCGCTGTCCGACAACCCCGATCGCGCGATGCTTCGATTTACCGAAAGCCTCTGCGTGCAATGCGGGCTTTGCGAAGCGACCTGTCCCGAGAAAGTCATTACACTTGAGCCGCGCCTCGATTTCAAGGCGTGGAACGCGCCGCTTCGGGTACTGAAGGAGGAAGAGCCTTTCCTTTGCATTGCCTGCGGCAAGCCCTTCGGCACCAAGAGCTCGATCGAGCGCGTGCTCGCCAAGCTCGGCGAGAAGCACTGGATGTTCCAGGGCGCCAACGCCAGGCGGATCGACGTCATCAAGATGTGCGCAGATTGCCGTGTCGAAGCCGTGGTGAACGAGAGCTTCGATCCGCATGCTGCCCCGCAGCGCCCGCCGGTGATGTCCACCGACGATTACTTGCGCGCGCGCGATGCGAAGAAAGGCGATCCGTTTGGATCGTAAGGAGCCCATCGTGTCCGCCACCCACCCAGACCTGCGCGCGCGCGCGACCTCGAGAGCGGCCGGCCTTCCCGGCGTAAAGCATGTGATCGCAGTCGCCTCCGGCAAGGGAGGCGTCGGCAAGTCCACCACCGCATGCAATCTCGCGCTCGGCTTTGCCGCGATCGGGCTGAAAACCGGCATTCTTGACGCCGACATCTATGGCCCGTCGCAGCCGAAACTGTTCGGCCTGCGCGGCAAGCCGCGCCTGGTCGGTCCGCGCATGCTTGAACCGATGGAGCGCTTTGGCGTCAAGGTGATGTCGATCGGCTTTCTGGTCGAAGAAGACCTCGCCATGATCTGGCGCGGGCCGATGGTGATCTCGGCGATCACTCAAATGCTTCGCGAAGTAGCATGGGGCGATCTCGATGTTCTGGTCGTCGATCTGCCGCCGGGCACCGGCGATGCGCAGCTCACCATGGCGCAGCAGACGCCGATTACCGGCGCGGTGATTGTTTCGACGCCGCAGGACATCGCACTGATCGATGCGCGGCGCGGCATCGCGATGTTTCAGAAAGTGAACGTCCCGCTTCTGGGACTGATCGAAAACATGTCCAGCTTCTGTTGCCCGACCTGCAATCATGTCACGCCGATATTCGGCCATGGCGGCGCACGGCAAGAGGCTGAGATGCGCGGAATTCCGTTTTTGGGCGACATCCCTCTCGATATCCAGATCCGCGAAACCTCCGATGACGGTCGCCCGATTGTCGCGACCGAACCCGACGGCGTGCATGCGAGGCATTATACCGATATCGCCCGCAGCCTCTGGTCGTCGATCACCTCGGATAGCGCGAGCAAGCCGGCGCCACGCATTGTCATCGAGTGAGCCCGGGTCATCGAGTGAGCCCGGCTCCAGCTCTCATGCTGCTCGCGATGTCGGAATAACCTTGAGGTTCTCTCCGAGTTCCTGCTCGGCGGAGTTCCTGCTCGGCGCGCTGCAGATCGTAGCGCTTCCGCACAGCCCTTCGCGCTATCTTGTCACAACGTCATCGTCTCATGGCGACGGCGTTCGGCGGCTTTCGCCACGGCTTCAGTCCTGGTGCGCGCGCCCAATTTTCGGAACAAGGATTCAATATGGAATTTCACGGTGTGCAGCGAGATATTCAATCGGCGCGCAATGGCCTTGTTGGTCATGCCTTCCGCAAGCGTTGCAAGCACTTCGAGCTCGCGCGGAGTTAGAAGGGCGTGACCATGGGTCTCGCGCATCGCGCCAAAGCCAGCATCCATCATGTCGGGAACGCGGACGATCAAGCCCGCGGACACCGCTCGTATTGCAGCATCGATCTGGCTCGCGTCCGCATGGCGGGACAGCACGCCCGGCAAGTCATAATCAGCACCTCCGAGCGTGACGACCGGGCGGGTTTCACCCGGCAGGCAGTCGCCGTCCGCCAGGACGACGTCTGCAATGTCCTGCGCGCCGACAACAATATGCCCGGCCTCGGCGACCACTCTGCTCAAGGCGGCACGGCGCAGCGGATCCATGGCGTAGATGGCAACGCGCAGCCGCCCGCTAGGCGCCAGTTTGCTCGCCGCCTCACTCATGCGGCGGGCCGTTCTGCAATCGTCGTCTGCACCGTAATCACCCTACCGCTCCTGATCAGGCGAAGATCGGGCTTTCGCCCGATGCTGTCGGCACCGAATTGCCTGGCGATATTCCAAAATCGATGCGTCGATTTACCGTCAATACTCAGGATGATGTCACCCGCCACGATCCCTGCTTGCGCCGCAGGGCCGTCTTCAACGACCGACATGACCATCAAGCCGCTGGATTGGTCGGTGGTCTCGCGGAGCGCATCGGGCACGGCGACAGCTTGCAAGGCCACACCAAGCCAGCCGCGCGCGATGCGGCCGTCTTTGAGCAGCAGCGGGACGATGCGTTCGATGGTTGCGGTCGGAATAGCAATGACCTGGCCGCGTGGCCCGAAGGTCGACATGCCCAAGCAAGCGCCCGCAGCGTCGAAAACCGGCCCGCCCTCCTCGCGGCGGGCAAGGCGAAGGTCGAGGACGATGCGCCGGTCAATGAGGCCGCCGCGGCGGCTGTGCCATTCGGCCCCGGAGAGATTGACGAGCCCAAGCCGCGCGCTCGCGCCACCCATTCCGTCTGCTCCGATCGCGAGGGCAACTGCGCCGGTATGCGCCTCGCCGGCGGCGATCGGTGGCGGCGCAACAGACCCTGCCAGCCGCAGAATCGCAATATTGGTGCCGGGATCGCGGCCGGCGATCCTGGCCGTCAGGACTGGGCCGTCTGCCGTGACAACCTCAAAATCATCTTTTCGCGGTAGCGACTGCTCGGAGGCGACAACAATCTCGGATCGCCACACCATCCCCGTGATATGCCGCCCATGTCCAACGCGGATAGCGACAATCGCATTTCTTGCAGCTTCTGCGCGCGTTGCCAGCGCGTTCGAGAATTGGGCTAAGAGGTCTGCTTGACCGGTCATGGGCAACTCCTATCCATTTCAGATAGGAACAAACTGGCGATTCCGTATGCCCAGACTATCGGCCGGATAGCCGGGTTCGCCCCGGCCATTTGACCGGGCTGCAAGAGCGGAGGTCCGACAGTCGTTCAATCTCAAGAAGATCGCCGGTTAGATGCGGCGTTGCCGTTGCGTGCCGACGCTCCCCGATCGCGGTGCCGCCGGGAAGTTCTGAGTGGAAGCAGTTCGGCGCGCCATTCGGCATAGACGTGCGAACGTCGCGTCGGCATTCGCAATCTAACTGCTCCGGGCGGAAGCAGCACGAGGCTGCGAATTCGAGGCACTACTGGCCGGTGGACTGTCGGTTCATTTCCTCCAAAAGCCCGCGCATTGCATCAAACTGCGTGCCGAAGCCCTTCCAATCTCCGGATTTCAATCGCTCCACTGCTTGATTGTAGCGATTGAGCGCTTCCCGTGCCTGACTTGCCGCCGGGCTTGTGCCCTCTGTCGTATTTGAGACTGGCGGCGCTGCGCCGGGTTCTATGAACAGCGCTGACAAGGCCTCGGCGAGCGTCTCCTTCATCACCACATGCTCACCGTAAGCTGCGATCACACGTTTCAGCTCCGGCAGGTGCCCGTGCTCCGCCCGCAAATAGAGCGGCGTTACATAAAGGATCGAGTTCTCGATCGGGATCACAAGCAAGTTCGCACCGCGTATCACCCGCGATCCCATCTGATTCCACAGCGTGATTTGTTGCGAGATCTCCGTAGTCTGATTGATCCGCGCCTCGATCTGAAACGGCCCGTAGACGAGCTTCTCCTTGGAGAATTCGTAGACGATCAGTTTGCCGTAGTCGGGCGCGTCGCAGCGCGCAGCGAGCCACGCAATCATGTTGTCGCGGCGGCTCGGCACCATGGGAAGCATGAGGAAGAACTCGGCCTGCGGCTCGTCGGGCAGCCGCATGATGATATAATATGGATTCATCGTTGAGACCCCGCCGCCGCCCGGCTGGCGCGGAAACTGCCAGAGATCCTCGCGGTTATAGAAAACGTCGGCCGCGTCCATGTGGTAGGTTTGATACAGCTGCGCCTGAATCAGAAACAGGTCCTCCGGATAGCGAATGTGCTTCTGCAAGTCTGCAGGCATCGCAGCGAACGGCTTGAACAAGCTCGGAAAGATGCGCTGGTAGGTCGCCGCGATCGGGTCGCCGGGATCCATCAGATAGAAGTCGACGGTCCCGTTGTAAGCGTCGACGATAACCTTCACCGAATTTCGGATGTAGTTGAGATCGAGATCTTGTGCAGGCTGCGCCGATGGGAAATAGGAACTCGTCGTGTAGGCGTCCTGCATCCAGAACATCCGGCCATTGCTGATAACAAGGTAGGGATCATGATCGAGCGTGAGGAACGGAGCGATCGTGTGCACCCGTTCCTGGATATTGCGCCGGATCATGATTCGGCTGTCGGCCGTAATGTAGGTCGAGAGCAGGAGGTTCGGGTCGTTGAAGTAGTAAGCGAACAGCATTCTCCATACCATCGCTCCGATTGGAACGCCGCCGGCGCCGTCATAGGCCGCATAGACGTTGTCTTTTCCCTTCGGATAATCGAACTCCGGTGTGCTCCCCTTGACGATGACGTAGGTGTCGCTCTCTTCGCCGTAGTAGATGCGCGGCTCGTGGATTTTGGGGCCTTCGTCTGCGACGGGAGGAATATCCCGCAAATAGAACAGCGGCAGTCCTTCAGTGCTTTTGCGGGTGACCGGACTCATCACCGCGCCGGTACCGTGAGTAAACAGCACGTGGCGGTTAACCCATGTCTGGGCGTTCGGCGGCAGTAAGGAGGACCGCAGTTCGCGAGCCGAGAGCATCACGCTTTGGTAGGAGCCATCGAGCCAGTAGCGATCAACGTCAAGATGATGGAATTTGTAGTAGGTGCGGATTTCTTGCAGCTGGGCGTAGGTATCCGACAAGGGCAGCCAGTCCCACAGCCTGATATTCTCGATTGTCGCCTTGTTGGCCTCTATCGCCTCGAGGGTAAGCTTCTGTTCGGCAGCAAACGGCTTGGCTGCGATCTTATCGAGATTGTATGCCTGCCGGGTGAGCGTGATGTTGCGTTCGATGTAGGGCTTCTCCAGCTGCAACTCGCTTGGTTTGACGAAGAAGTGCCGGAACAGCCCAGGGGCTACGCCGGACAGCAGGAAAGAGCCGACGCCGACGAGCACGATCGCGGCGGCGGGAAGCCGGTAGGTGCGCACCCGGAGGTTTGCCCACGCGGCGAATGCCGCGATGATCGAAAGTCCGATCATCAACCACAGGCCCGGGAGCCCCACATATATATCGGTGTAGCTTGCGCCGACCACTACGCCGTTATCACCGTAGAGCAGCAGATAGCGGTCGAGCCCATAGGACCAAGCCTTCACCGCGAAGAGAAGGCCGAAGAGCGCTGAGCCGTGAGCAATCACCGTCGGCGATAGTGATCGGTGGTGAATGTCGTATTCGATGTCGCCGTGCGCCCAGTAGATCGCTCCGGCGAAAAGCGCGCTCAGAACGAGTGTGAGCAGCATCCAATTCTTGATGAGGATATAGGTAGGCAGTACGAACAGATAGAAACCAATGTCCTTGTTGTAGAGCGGGTCCTCTGCGCCATATGGCACGTGATAGAAAAACCGCAGGAAGACACCCCAGTTGCCGACTTCGGCTGCGGCCACTAGCAGAGCGAGCAAACCAGCACCGCCTGCGATAATCAGGGACCACGGCAGCCGATCGCGAATGAGCGTGAACAGATCGGGCGGCGGTCCGCTGCCTGTGGCTTTCCACACGGAGGCGGGGGCAGCTTGCGCCGGCTGCCGCCGGGCAAATCGAACTGCGACCCATCCGTTCAGCCAAACGATGAGGGCGGTCGCCGTCAAAACGGCGAAAAAGACACCGGCTTTGGCAATGATCGTCGTCAAAAAAACCTGCGGGTAGCCGAGTGATGAAAACCACAGCCAATCGACCAGGAGATCGCTCGCGAGCTTGAGCAGGAACAGGCAAATTCCGATGACGACGGCCGCAATGGTGAATCTGACCACGGCGCTTCGCCCTGGTACCTTGCGTTCGGGTCCTGTAATCCCGATCGTCATGATGTGATGATAGCAGAAATGAGGGACGCTGACCGCTTGATTCCTGGTCTGGATTGACGCGTCAGGGCATAGGATGCGGCTGCTTGTCCGTCGCCGGGACGGCGGAACCGGTGAGGCTGTTTCGGCTTTTTGAGGTCAGCGCCGCACCGGCCGATGGCTTGCTCGCTAAGTCAGCCTGACCCGCATGAAGGGAGCAATGAGCAAAAGCGGGGCTCTTCCCCTGACAACGCCAACGGATGGTACATCCGTACGCCGAACGTGAGCGCGTATTTCTATGCCAACGTGTGCACGATCACCGGCCCGGCGATCGCCGTGGCCGGCCCGGTGAGCAGAGGCGCGAGGTTCTGTTCGATCCACGCGAGCCCGCGCCTGTTGGATTCCTCCGCTCCCGCATGATTGTTGAAGATGCTGATCGCCGTCACCGTGTCGTCCGGCGCATAGACCACATAATAGGCCATGAAACCGTCGACATCACTGATGATCGGAATGGCACCCTCCTTGATCCTGCGTGCCAGCTCTTCGGCCATGCCAGACTTTGCCTTTCCCTGACGAATGGCGGCGTACATGGGATCCTCCTTCAGCACGGGCTGCCCGCAATTGCGATTGCAGCGACCACACAAAACAGGCGGGGCAGGCAGCAGGTTCCCGCATGCGGAACGGTACGCCAATCCCCGCAACTACACCATCGAATGCCTCACGTTCGTCGGTCCCGGCGGCTCTAGCTTGGAACAAAGCACCGTCGGATATCGCCGCACTCGCTGATGGTCGAAGACGTTTCTCTGCCGCCCGTTACCGTCCGCAGCGCGAGGATCCCGGCTCTCTCGCGATAGATTTGGTCGCTGACGAATTGCAGCTGGCGGATGCAGGACCTATGTTGGCTTTATAATCAGGCAGCCGCCATTGTGCGGGGGGTCCACGGGAAGACCGCACGGTGGACGGTTTGCATATCGCACCGGAGGTCACATCATGTCCATTGCTCCCACCCTCCAGAAATATCTGACCGCTGAAAACATCCAATACGAGGAGATCCCGCACGATTTCACCGTGTCGTCGACGCGCACGGCTGAAGCATGCCACGTCTCGGGCGATCGTCTCGCCAAAGGCGTCGTCTTGCGGCGCGACGGCGGCTATATGCTGGCCGTGATGCCCGCATCGCACCACCTCCGCCTGTCGGAACTGAGGGCCAAACTCGGCAACGATGTCGGCATGGCCGACGAAACCGAGATCGGTCAGCTGTTCCGTGACTGCGCGCACGGTGCTGTTCCGGCGGTTGGCAAATGCTACGGACTGGATCTCATCGTCGACGATAGCATCGACGCGCAGCCCGAGGTTTATGTGGAGGCCGGCGATCACGAGACGCTGCTTCGTCTAGATCATACGGAGTTTGCGCGCCTGACGGCCAACGCACCTCATGGGCGCTTCAGCGCGCATGACTGAGGACTTGCCGGTCACACTTGCGGCGGAGAGCCGGGCTCTCGCTTGCACACGCTTGTGGCGCGCGTGATGCGCTTCTCGATCCCAACTCATTGCGGCGGCTGCAATTCGACATCGTAATTCGCGCAAATCCGAGCGAGGGTGCCGTCGGAAAGCAATGCTTCGAGCGCCGCGTCGACACCTTGCCTCAGCTTCTCGTCTGGACTGACCATCCCGACAGCGACATTCCAGTTCAAGTTGGGATCATCTTCGAAGGCGGGAATGCGGCGGACAGGTCCATCAGGATGGGTTCGGTTGAACCAGCCAATTGCGGCGGGCGTGACCGCCGCGGCGTCGATCTCGCCCTTTGCGAGCGCGTCCATGATCTCGTCCTCGAACGCGAACGGCGAGATTTTGATCCCTTGCTTGCCGAGCATCATGGACGCCATCGAGCCGACCTGTACGCCGACCCGCTGGCTCGATCCCAAGTCGCTGAGTGACGCCACGCTGGACCTGGCTGCAACCGCCAGCGCGACGCCGCTGCGGTGATAGGGCCGCGACATGCGCAGCCCCACCTCTGCCAGCGCGGCCCGGTCGGCGATCGCATCAAGGACGATGTCGCAGCCGGCGCGGCGGTACTGAAAGCTATTGACCACCCACTGCTGTTCCAGCGAGACCCCGAGCTGTTTCGCCAGCGCTCTGGCGATTTCGACCTGGAAGCCGGGAACGGCGCCGTGCCTGCTGGCGAAGGGCAGCGCGTTGGGGTGCGCGCAGAGCGTGAGTGCGCCGCGCTGGCGGATCGCTTCAAGCGAACGCGCGGTGGCATTGGTGGCACCGAACAACAGCAGCAGGGTTACAAGAACGATCAGTCGCATGGCGTGAGTCACTCTTCGAGAGACCGGATGTAGGCTACGATCGCCATGATCTGGCTTTCCGAAAAAGCGTTGCCGAAGGCCGGCATGGCTCCGGGTTTGCCCTTCCTGATCCGCTCCGCGAGGAAGTCGTTGTCGCGTGTTGTCCCGGCGAGCTTCGGCCCCTTGCCGGTGGTGCGGCCACCGTCCTGGTGGCAGAAGCCGCATGAGGTTGCGAACATCTGCCCGCCCTCGATGTCGTTGGGGCTCGCCGCCTGATCTTGATTGGGAGGCTGGCTCTGCTGCGCGTGGCCGCCGAGGGTCCACAACAATGCAATGCCGGTGGCGAGAATGATCGATTTCGATATTCGCATCAGAACTGCGGCGGCGGGATGCGATCGCACCCCACCGCCTCCCCATCATGATCACTATTGCTTCAGCGTAAAGACGATGAGGGCACCGGCGTCCTTCGGCATGCTCTTGTAAGGTTCGCCGAACAGGGGCGGGTACTCGTCAGCCACCATGCCGCCCCACCCGGCCGGCACCGCGATATACTGCTTGCCGCCGGCGCTGTAGCTGATGATGCCGCCATTATGGCCGACGCCGTTGTTGTGCGACCATAATTCCTCGCCGGTTTCGGCATTGTAGGCGTGCAGCACGCCGCGCGCATCGGGTACGAACACCAAATTGCCTCCCGTTGCGAGGATGCTTGCGAGCGGCGGCTCGCTGTAAGTGACCTCCCATTTCTTGTCGCCGGTCACGGGATCGCGGGCACTGAGATGTCCGCGTGCCGGTCCGTCCGGCGGCGGGACGAGCTTGAAGTTGGCTCCAATGTTGAGCTGCGCCATCGGCTCGGTGATCGGCGTGGTCTTCACCACCTCGATTTCCTGGCACCATTCCTGCCCGATCTTGTACCAGAGGCGGGTCTTCGGGCTGTAGGAGCCCGAGTTCCAGCTGATACCGCCGGGGATCGCCGGGCAAAGCGGCGAGTCCGCCTTGCCGAGTGACAGATCACGCCGGCCGATCAACTCGCCGGTCTTCGGGTCGATATCCTTCACGAAGTTGATGTTCTTCACTAGCCGCCACACGTTCTGCACCTTCCCGTTGGTGCGATCGTAGACGAAGACGAAACCACCCTTGTTCGGATGCACGACGAGCTTGCGGCCGTCGCGGTCGATCATCACGAACTCACCGACCGCCGAGTCGAAGTCCCAGGCGTCGTGCGGCAGCTCCTGGTGATGGAACTTCAGCTTGCCGTTATCGGGGTCGAGTGCAATCACCGAAGTGGTATAGAGGTTGGTGCCTGGCCGCGGCCCGCTTTTCTGCCAGTCCGCGCCCGACCAGTCGTAAAGCGGTGCCGGATTCGCCGTTCCCCACCAGATGGTGTCGGTCTCGGGATCGTAGCCGCCGGGCATCCAAGCGCCACCGCCACCGGTGCGCCAGGATTCATTGCCCCAGGTCGCCTTGGCGTCCTCGGTGCCGGCGACGGTGAAGAATTCCCATTTCTTCTTGCCCGTCTTCATATCGACGCCGAAAAGCGGGCCACGCGAAGTCCACTCGCCGCCCTGGCTGCCGATGATGACGGTATCCTTCACCACAAGCGGCGCGCCCGTGAAGCCGACGGTGTGCTTCTTGGAATCGATCAACCGCGTGTCCCACGCTGGCTTGCCGGTCTTCATGTCGAGCGCAATGAGGCGCCCGTCGACAGTGCCGACGAAGACCTTGTCATCGCCGAGCGCGACGCCGCGATTATACGGTGAGTGCGTCTGCATCGAGACGAGTTCTTCGTCGAGCTCGGGAAAGTACGACCAGATCATTTTGCCGGTCGCGCCGTCGAGCGCATAGACGCGGCTGTAGGAGCCCGAATAATACAACACGCCGTCGGCCGCGAGCGGCGTTGACTGCAGGCCGCGTGTCGAGCGGCCGGGCATGTGGATCCACGCGACCTGAAGGTTTTTGACGTTGCTCGTATTGATCTGATCGAGCGCGCTGTAGTTATACGACTTGTAGCCGCCACGGTAGGTCAGCCAGTCATTCGGGGTCTGCTCGGCCGCCTGGAGGCGCGCGGGATCAACCGTCGATCCCTGTTGCGCAATCGCCGGTGGCGCAACGGCCACCGCGGCGAGCGCGAGTGCAGCACAGCCCGTGAGGTATCTTGCCCTGATTGCCATGGTTTCCTCGCTTTTTTACATCACCGGAATCACATCCGGTACGCAGTCTGCCTCGGTCTTGCGGCGTCATGCTGCCTGACCGATTCTTCGCAGATCGTGCACCGGCCCTCAGATCGGTGACGAATGATCCGAGGCGCAAAACCTGAGCTCCGCAACTGAATGTCTCCGGCAGGTGAACCTTGCCGATTAGTTCGTCGCTTGCCTATGGCAGCGGATTGCATCCCTCCTCGGATCGGTCCATCCCATGCTGCATGTTGCCATCTATGTCAGTCCGGACTCCGTCGGCGAAGCCGGACGCAAAATCCAGAGCATAGCAATACGTGTTGTTGGCGAGCTTGTGGCCGCTCAGGTCTGTTCTGCCGGAGAACTCCTTGCACCGAGAACTCGTTGCACCTGCGCCGGAAACCGCCGCAAGCGCGAAGGCCAATCTCCGCCTTGCCCTTCCGGCTACGCAGGCCGGTCGCGACATATCGTTTCCAAGCAAGTCACTTGTGCGAAGGCTAACTATCGGCCGCGCAATCTTCACGGCATCCTGCGGAGGCGGCCTCGTTCCTCCTCTCTTCCGGTGGCTGATCTGACCAATGTCTCTAGAAGGTGACGTCGAACCACTTCGTGGAGAGCAAACAGCCTAAATTCCCGCTCCGAACTGTCAAGCGTCAACACGGCCCCCGCCCGAAAATCACCGGCCATCTTACGATGCAGGCTGCAGCCGTCTCGAGCCCATGACGTTCTAAAAGACGTATAAGGACGTTCTAAGATATGCGGGTCAGGTTCGCCGGGCCGTCATCATCGTCCGGGTCTGGTGGGGCGGCACTGGCCAGCAAAATTCTTCTTGCACGTCCGGTGATCGCGGATCTGGGTGCCGGGAGGAAATTAACCCGCACCCGAATTTGAGAAGGCCTTCGTGGTCTGCACCATTATTGCCTTGTTGCCGCCCGACGCGTTGTTGCCAAATCCTTTACCGGCTTGGGCAGAATCGAGCGAAGCCGACACCAGCAGTCCGACGGTACATGCGGCCGTCAGCGTGAAAACGCGGGCGGTGTTTTTCAACGATCCGCGGATCGAGCAAGAGAGGCATTGGTATCTCCTGTTCGTGAAAGATCTCGGCGCCAAACTGATGATTCCGGGCGGATCCTCTGGGAGCCTGCCCTGCCGCGTTTGGCCGTGATTGGTGTGGAGTAGATCTTCGGTTGCGTCCCGCGCGCTCAGTTCGGCGCGCGCGTCCCGGTTGAGGCAGGTCCTCGCGAGGGAATGCTTGGCGTGGTGTCGAGGATTCCGCCGCCCGGCCTGGTGCCGGGGATGGTGACACCCGGCTTTATCGGACGGCCTTTTGGGGTATCAGGCAGCGCCGCCTGCGGTTGAGAATCGCTCTTGAGGCAATGCGTGACTGCTACATCGCACTTTCGGTAGCAACCATCTCTTCCAATCGAGCGCCCGGCGCATACTTTCGAGCAGCTATCGTGACGCTTCCAGCAGTCGGCGTTCGACTTTGCTGCTGCAGCACCTGAAGGAATTAATATCGCGGTCGCTGCGATCGACGCAAACGCCCCACAAGCAATTGAAAGGAGAGTGATGGTTTTTCGCATAAGATCTTTCCTTGAATTTGGTGCTGGTGGGGTTTGACCATACCGTGACTTGCTCAAATTAGGCGCGTTTCAGTAGGCGACGGCCGTTGCATAGGATTCCCGTAAGAGTTTCGAGAGTTTTTCAAACTACCGTTGCTGTCTCCCGAAACACGCCGTTGAGTTCACGTAATCGCAAGACGCCCAGCGCTGTTGCGCCAGGCGTCCCTCCACTGGAAATTACTTCTTCCGCGGATCGTCGGCCGGGTTCACATAGGTGATGCCTTGCGGCCCCATGCCGTGAAGCTGGATCACGGTCTCGACCGGGAAGACCGCATAATGCGTCATGCCCTTGGCGACGTAGGAATAGCCGCCGGCCTTGATCGTCTCGCCCTTCTTTTCGTCGAGCTTGTCGCCGGTGCCGATATGGAAGACACCCGACAACACCGTCACGTTCTCGTCGTTGGGATGGGTATGCGCGGGAATCTTGAAACCCGCCGGTACCTTCAAGCGGACGACGTACATGCCTTCCTTGGTGGGATCGCCCTTGATCACCGAAAACTGCGCGCCCGCCGCATAGGCCGCGGGTGCGGTCCATTTCAGCGCATCGGGCTGCACCGTTGCGTGATGATCGTCGGCGGCAACGGCGAACGTGGGAAGGACCGCTGCTGCCAGCACAGCGGAAATAGTAAACTTGTTCATGGTCGCTCCTTGGGAATGGGAGGTTGTCGTTGTCATCTAGCCTCGTTCGCAACCCGGCGGTCGCGCGCGCAACACTCGGTTAGTTCGGCGCAAGTACGCCGGTGGCGCTCGCCTTCAGCGGAACGGAATTAAGTTGGTGGGGATAACGGTAGCTGGGGTCGCTCGACGGCAGCACCGGATAGGCCGTTTGCGAAATTTTCGGCTGCGAGAAGATGACGGCTGCCTGCCGTGCAGTCTCGGCAAGTCCGCTGTTGACGCATTGACCGGCCGTCGTCTTGCCCTCGCCGCAACCCGCCGGCGCATCCGAGTGGCTGAAGCAAATTGAGATCAGGCAAACCGTCGACAGGATTGTTGCGCGCAGCATCAGCGAGAAAGCGGAGCGGCGTGCAGTGCGGCGCGTTCGCCCGAAATAGCGGACGATGGCAGGCGCCTGAACGGTCTGCCGTTCCCGGGTCGGATCATCGACGGCCGATTTGGCAGCGACCGAATTGATGATGGCATTGGCAAGCCAGGACCGGCCTTCCACCGTATACCGAGGTTCCGCTTCACGCAGCACGTCACTGCGGTGTTTTTGGTTGAAGTCTCTCATGTCGCTTCCCTTAGAACCTGACGTTCAATCCGCTTAAAACTTGCCAGGCATCGCCCGACACCACCGGCACCGCCGATCCTTTGACGAAGGCATCGGCCAACACGCTGAACACCTGGCCGTTGATGGCGTCCTTTTCGTCCTCGCGCGTCCAGACGCGCTCGGCGCGCAGATTGAACGTGACCTGGTCTGTGGCCGCGTAGCGCGCGATCATGCCCGCGCCGATACGCTCCTTGGCTGGCACGTATTGCAACGTCAGCGTGTTGTAGGAATTCTTGTCGCGATGCAGGTAGCTGCCGGTCGGCCCCAACCAGATCGGGCCGAGCGGCACGAGGTGCTGCAGGTCAACCCGATACACATTCGAGTTGGTGTTGAAGGGCTCGGTGACCAGCGCAGGTGCGCCGAGAAATAGCACGTCGTTGCGGTCGGAATGTGCGATCGCGGCATTCAGCGTCGTCACACCCCATGTTTCCGGCCAGCCATAGGACATCGTGGCAGCGGCGAGGTAGCGCCTGCCGGGCTTGTAGAGAGCTATGCCGTTCTCAAAAGTTTTGGTTTCCTCCGACAGCGAACCCAAAAGCTGGGATGACCATGCTCCCCATCTGGATGCCAAGGCTGCCGTCAGGGTGAGGACCTCGCCGGGCTTAAGGCTGGTCGGCACCTGTGCTGTCGACGGCGGCAACGTGGGATCGAGCGGCGTCAGCGAGTTCTCGCGATCGAACGAGCCACGCAAGGTGTAACCGGCGCTCGTCGTGAAGATGAGATCGGGGGTGATCGGCAGATTGAAGCCGATCGTCGGCCCGATATTCCAGCCTTCTCCAAAGCTGGATATTTCGACCAGATCGGGATCCAACCGGGCATTGGCGGCCGATCCGGCCAAGGCGGCTGTTCCGGTCGGAATGTTGACGTTCAGCGACGCAAACGGCTGAACACCGTCAAGGCCGAGATATGTGACGGTGCCGGACGCAACGGTGTCGGTGGCGGTGTCAACTTCGCCGGTCAAACCGAGGGTCGATTGACGCGATCGCACCCAGCCGCCGCGCCCGAGTAGCTCGACCTTGAACTGATCGCTCGGCGAACCGACAAGCTGCAGCGCGTACGGAACATAGACCTGCGTGCCGCTGCCCGGATTAAGGTTCACTCCGGTCGGCGATCCACGATTGCTGGTCCACGAATAGTAACGGACCTCGCTGGCAAATGTCGTGGTCCATTGCGGGCTCACGCTCTCTTGCGCCGTCTGCGGCGCCTTCGTGACCAGCGGGAGGTCGGAGCGCGCCTTGGCGGCATCGGCCGCCGACGCCACGCCTGCAATGCCCAGCGCAGCACCCGACACCGCAAGCCAAACGGCAAACTTCATAACTACCCCGACTGTCGAAAGATGTCTGCGAGTTCGACCACAAGGGGCGATTCGACGCATCAACCAAACGGTTGACTGGCTTCGATCGCGCAACTTTCCACACCGCCTGTGGCTCGCAGGCCGCAGGGGCGCGCTACACGGAATTGCGACAGGTGCTGCCTATCGAGGGTTCAATCCGATTTGGCGAGCGGGCCGGCGAATCCAGCGACTAGTTTCACCAGGTCGGCCTGGCGCTTGGTGCCGGTCTTCGCGAACAGCCGGTTAAGGTGCGTTTTCGCCGTTGCCTCGGAAATGCCGAGCACTTCGGCTATTTCCGGCACTCCGCCGGATTCGAACACAGCGAGCAGAACACGAAGCTCGCTCGGCGTCAGACGGTAGAGTTTCGCAATGACTTCGGGCACGGGCGGCGATTCAGCCTGCGCCTTGCACACGAACATGGCGACCGCGGCTGCGTACCCCACGCCCGTTCTTTGCCGCGCGCGTGAGGTCAGCGGCAGAATGTAGGCGACGTGGTTTTGCCCGTTAGTCCCGGCCAACGGCACGGCAATTCCATGCGCCGTGAAATTCGCATCCGCCATTTCGGCGCAAGCAAAAGCGGCTAGCATCGCTTCGTTGGTAGCCGGATCGATGGCAATCAAATGCCCGCCTGCCGCACGCAGAATCGTTCCTTCGGAAAGAATAATGTGGCCATTCAGGTTTGCGCGGACCAGACGCCCTTTGACATCAATGAGAAACACGCCTGCGGCAAGGCTGTCAAACGTGTCCGCCAGTGTCGCCGCTTCGGTGCGATTAAGCTGAATGGTCCTGCCGATCAAAATGGCGCGCCGGACATGGGGCACCAGGAGCTTCATGCGACGGTGCGCATTCTCATCCGACCGTCCATTCAGTTCGTGCCGGAAGACGCTGAAAACGGCGTAGCTGGTCGTCGACTTGTCCAGCACCGACGTCACCATGTCGACCCAGCCCTGCGGCCTCACCCATTCCTTGTAAAAGCGCGTGTCGAGAAACTGGTCATAAGGAAGGATGTCGGCCGTATCGACGACTTCGCCGACGTCGAAAAAGAAGAACCCCGGCGTGGTGGGGTCCATTCTGACGTACTTGTCGCGGTAGCTTTCCTGGAATTCTCCGCCGACCCCGAAACTGTAAGTCAAGTCCGCAGTCTTGCTGACAGCATCTTTCGCATAGATGCTGGCTGCGCCTCCACCGACAAACATCGATGATTTTTGCAGAACCACTTCCCACAGCTCCGGCTCAAGCGCGGCGTCGTAGATCTCGCCGATCAGGTCCGATAGCTCTACCCCCGACATATCTTTGTACCATGTTGAATGTCTCGCACCCTCGAACGGCTTCTCCGCGTTCGCATGGCGCAAGACTTCATCGCCAAATGTTTAGACTTAGAGCGAGGTTATTGCCCCAACTGTGGAAATGACGTCTGCGAGTTCGAACACGGGGAGAGATTCGATGCGTCAACCAAACGGTTGAGTGGCTTCGATGGCGCAACTTTCCACACGGTATCACCCGCAGCACGGGCGCGCTACACGGAATGCAACTTTACAGTTTCGACGGGTGCCGCTTATCGAAGGTTCAATCCGATTTGGCGAGCGGGCCGGCGAATCCGGCGACTAATTTCACCAGGTCGGACTGGCGTTTGGTGCCGGTCTTCGCGAACAGCCGGTTAAGGTGCGTTTTCGCCGTTGCCTCGGAAATGCCGAGCACTTCGGCTATTTCCGGCACTCCGCCGGATTCGAACACAGCGAGCAGAACACGAAGCTCGCTCGGCGTCAGACGGTAGAGTTTCGCAATGACTTCGGGCACGGGCGGCGATTCAGCCTGCGCCTTGCACACGAACATGGCGACCGCGGCTGCGTACCCCACGCCCGTTCTTTGCCGCGCGCGTGAGGTCAGCGGCAGAATGTAGGCGACGTGGTTTTGCCCGTTAGTCCCGGCCAACGGCACGGCAACTCCATGCGCCGCGAAATTCGCATCTGCCATTTCGGCGCAAGCAAAGGCGGCCAGCATCGCTTCGTTGGTAGCCGGATCGGCGGCACTCAAATACCCGCCTGCCGCACGCAGAATCGCTCCTTCGGAAAGAATAATGTGGCCATTCAGGTTTGCGCGGACCAGGCGCCCTTTGACATCAATGAGAAACAAGCCTGCGGCAAGGCTGTCAAACGTGTCCGCCAGTGTCGCCGCTTCGGTGCGATTGAGCTGAAGGGTCCTGCCGATCAAAATGGCGCGCCGGACATGGGGCGCCAGGAGTTTCATGCGACGGTGCGCATTCTCATCCGACCGTCCATTCAGTTCGTGTCGGAAGACGGTGAAAACGGCGTAGCCGGTCGTCGACTTGTCCAGCACCGACGTCACCATGTCGGCCCAGCCCTGCGGCTGCACCCATTCCTTGTAAAAGCGCGTATCGAGAAACTCGTCATAAGGAAGGATGTTGGTAATATCGACGACTTCGCCGACCTCGAAAAAGAACAGCCCCGGCGTGGTGGGGTCCATTCTGACGTACTTGTCGAGGTAGCTTTCCTGAAATTCTCCGGCGACCCCAAAGTGGTAAGTCAAGTCCGCAGTCTTGTAGACAGCATCCTTCGAATAGATGCTGGCTGCGCCTCCACCGACAAACACCGATGATTTTTGCAGAACCACTTCCCACAGCTCCGGCTCAAGCGCGGCGTCGTAAATCTCGCCGATCAGATCCGATAGCTCTGCCTCCGACATATCTCTGTACCATGTAGAACATCTCGCGCCCTCGAACGGCTTCTCCGCGTTCGCACTGCACGAGATTTCGTCGGCCAATGTAAACTTAAAGTGGCGTTGTGACAACCACCTCGAGATACTCGCTGGGCACGACAAGGGAACCGTTGCCGCCGCGATTCATCCGTTCGAGCAAGCCAGCGAGGTCGGCCTCAAGAGCAGCCTGCTTTGTCGTGTCGAGCGCCGCGAACGCCCGATGGGTCGGACCATAGAAGTTTTTGAATACGGCCAGCCAATGGTCCGTTGACTTGTAGCGGAAGTTGAAAATCCGCCTTGAAGTCTTCACGCGACATTCAGGAAACAGTTCCGTAAGGCGCGCTTCCGTGCCCCAAAGCGCCGGGGACCTGATGCCGGCTGGTGGCGGTACATACCGACCAATGATTTTGAAGACCTGGCAAATGAAGCCGTCCGGGGTCCAGTTGGCGAGACCGATGCGTCCGCCGCCACGGACTACGCGAAACATTTCGGTAGCTGCCCGCTCTTGATCCGGCGTAAACATGACCCCGAAAGTCGACAACGCGATGTCAAAGCTGCGATCGGCGAAGGGAAGCGCTTCGGCGTCCGCCTGGCGGAATGCCACGTCCAGACGTTCGGCAGCGGCTCGCTCCTTGCCACGTTCCAGCAGAGCGGCAACGTAATCAGTCGAGGTTACTTCTGCAAAGTGGCGTGCGTGCGGCTGCAAGCGTCGCGTTGCCGTCGCCGGCAGCGACGTCGATAACTCGTTCACCAGAGCGAATGTCAACTGCATCGCAAAGACGCTCGCCCACGATCTGCAGCGTCCTGCCCACTACAGCGTAATCGCCGGAGGCCCACGTCGCCCGCTGACGTTCCTTGATGGCTGCGTAGTCCGGCGCAGCAAAAATCGTGTTCATTAAAGATTACCTTTCAAATTGTCCGATGTGATTGTTTTGAGCGACTTTGAAAATGAACCGGAAGGCCTGATTTTTCGGAACGCCGGCTGCCAATGATTGATTGACGGCCGACATGATCCGACGCGGCTCGCGATGACCCGGCAGCCGGATGGCCTGACCGTCCGTCCAAATCCATTCCATACGGTCAGTCGATGCGGCTTCCTCGCGACATCATCAGAATTTAGCGCGGATCTTGACGCTGCCGCCATGCTGGGTGAGGCGCTCGCCGTAACGGCCGTCATAGCTGATGCGCCCATCGTAACGATCGCTGCTCAGCACTTCGAGGCCGGTGGACACTTCGCCCATCCATTGATCGAGCGGCGTCGTCACGGTGAAGGCCGGCACGCCCGCCGGCGAGCCGATGAATGACGCCGTTGCCTTCAGATTGTCCTCGCTGAACGCCCGGACTCCGGCACGCGCGAACGGCCGCAACAGAGTGCCGTTGCCATAGGCAAACTGACCGCCCACCTCCACCGCCGGCGCAATTGAGAACAGGGTGTCGGTCTGCCCGTGCACATTCAGCCCGACCGGGCCTGCACCGGTTTCCAGGATGCCGCCGCGAAAAATCCCGATCGCGTCGAAATCGACCAGCGGCTTGATGTAGGCGTTGTCGTTTCCGAACACATAGGCAGCCCGCACGCGACCGGAGAGGAAGCTCAACGACTGGTCGCCATTGGCCCGCACACCAGGCGTCACGTCGAAGCGGGTGACGTCGTAGCGCGCATGGCCTCCGGTGAGAGCGCCCGAGATCTGCCAGTTGCCGCGGATATATTTGGCTCCTCCGCCGATGTGGAACAGATTTCCCGTGGCGGAGGCGCGGTTATCGACCTTGATGTCGGAACTCTCATAGCCGGCAGCGATGCTGCCGAACCAGCTCGGCGCCAGCGCGAACTGCACGCCGGTCGAGGCGCTCCACGTCTTGTCCTGGTAGCCGATATTCTCAACCGTCCGGTCCACGTTCAGCACGCGTCCGCCCATCCGCGCCCAGGCGCACTGGCCTTCCGCGATGAACACGCTGGCGTCGGTGCTTGCCGCCGTCGGACAGCTCATCAGGCTGTCGGTGAAACCGAGATTGCCGAGCACTACCGACTTGATCGGTGCGAGATAGGGCTCGGCGTGCAGCCGGTCGAGCGCCGCCGCATAGGAAGAAACACCGGCAAGATTGCCGAGATAGCCGAACAGGCCGCCGAGCGTGCCGCCGCCCGCGCCGAGCGCGCTTTGCAGGTGCGCGGCCGTCACTCGCTGGTTCGGCGTGAGCGCCGCACCGGCCGGCGTGAAGTTCGCCGTCACCGCCAGCACCATGTCCTGCGCATTGGGAAACAGCAGCTCATAATCGAAGACCAGTGTATCCTTGACGGTGATGCCGTTGTTGATGATGTTGCCGGCGGCCGAAAGGATGGTGAATTGCTGCGCCGCTGCGACCAGGCCCTTGATCGTCGGCAGCACGGTGCCGGCAAGCGCGGCGGTGCCGGACACGTTGACCTTATCCGCTGTGCCGTTGCCCACGTCGACGGCGAAGGCGCCGCCGGCGCCCTGGACAAAATTACCCGTCAGCGTCGTGGTGATCGGCGGCGTGCCGATGCCGCCCGGCGCAAACGTGCCGGCATTAGTGAGCAAGCCGGTGTTCAAGGGGTTGAGATCGACGATCGAACCGGAGTTGAACAGCGCCCCGGCGAGATTGTTGAATACGTTGGCGCCCGCGCCGAGCTTGACGTTGCCGGTGACGCCGCCGGAATTGTTGACGATTTCAACACCGGAAGCTCCCGTAACCGCATCGCCACTTAGGCTTGAAAGGGCTGCGGTCGCCCCGATCGTCAACTCGTTGGTGACACCCCCGGCCATCTGCACGGCAGGGCCGGTGCCACCAAGCACCGTCCCGCCGTTGATGGTGATTTTAGTATTTCCAGCTCCCGCGCCGCCAAAGGAGTTCGTAGAAATACCAATGCCGCCGGCAGTGATATTGCCCGTGCTGGTGACGTTCACATTAGCAGCGGCACCGGTGCCGGAGAGCGACCGCGCCATGATCCCGTCGTCGCGGGATGTGATATTGCCTGTGCTGGTAACGGCGGCGGTAGCCGCGTCGCCGCTGGTCGCAGAGGCCAGCGAAAAGATCCCGATGGTGTTGCTAGTGACATCGCCGATATTGTTGACCGCTGCCGCGCCTGCCTTTCCGCTGACGGACCTGGTGGCCGCATTCAGGCCGCTGGTGTTGCCGAAATTTGTTATCGTCACCTGCTTGGCCTCGCCTGTGCCGGTCGCGGTCGAGTTTGCGAGAATTGCGAGTGCCGATGATGCGATATTGCCGGTGTTGATGACGATAACTTCGCCGGCATTACCAGCCCCGGCAGCCAACGACTTCGCTTCGATGCCGCCAATACCTCCGGCGCCAATACCTCCGGTCAGATTGCCCTTGCTGGCGACCGTCACGTCGCCGGCGTCGCCGTTGGTCTTGGCCTGCGAAATCGCGGAAATCAAACGAGGCGTGTTGGTGCTGCTGATGTTGCCGGTATTGGAAACGGTAACGGCCGCCGCATTGCCGACGCCGCCCACGATCGAGTCGGCCGTTATGGCACCAGCAGAAATATTGCCGGTATTGGAAACGATCGCCGAGCCGGAATTGCCGTCTCCGCCGACAACGGAGCCTGCATTGATCCCGCCCGTGCTCAGGCTGCCCTTGTGCGACACCTCCACGGCGCCGGAATTGCCGTTTCCTTGAACGACGCTTGATTTCGCACCGATGCTCCCGGCGATGTTGCCATTGCTTGTAACAATCACGTCGCCGGAATTACCGTCTCCTGTGTTGACGTTTGACTCCGCCCTAATCGCCCTGTTGTTGCCTGCCGTTATGTTGCCGGTGAAGTTGACGGTGACCGTGCCGGCACCTCCGTTACCGATATTCGTGGAGTCGGCGGAAATTCCGGTCCCGCCGCTGACGATATTACCGTTCATGGTGATCGACACCGTGCCCGCAACCGTCGGACCAGCGGCCCCGGACTGGGCGGCAATTCCAGTGGCACCAGCGAAAATGTTGCCGGTATGATTCAGGGTTGTGGATGCACCAGTGAAGCTGAACAGATTCATGCCGACATCGGCGCGGATGGCGAAGCTGCCCGTATTGCTGATGATATTGATGTTGCCAGCAACCCCAGACCAGCGGATTCCTTCGTCACTTGGAAGGGGGCCGATGTCTTGGGTCAGATTGTTGATGTGCAGGGTGGTGCCCGGCGCCGGATTGAAATCGCCTGCAGGCCCCGCGTCGATGCCACCCGACTGATCGCCGCTGCAGATGACGTCATTGCCCGCGCCGGGGACGCACAGATCGGGACCGGCCGTGGCCGAACGCGGCGCAGCGAGGCACAGCGCGCCCGCGGCGACCGTGCCGAACAGCATGGCGCGCCAGCCGGCCGAATCGCGGCGACAAGCGAGAGCGCCGGGACGAAGGCCGCCCGCATGGTTCGGTCGTGTTTCGGCGCGCGGTGCCGATAATGTTCCCGTGCGTGCGTAAGCGCTGTACCGTGTCATCGAAAACCAGACCATGTGGCCGAATACTTCATCGTGCCACATCGCCGGGTCGCCGGCCGCGCCGCATCAACCGTCCGGTTGAGGTCACGGGAAAAGGGCACGGTGTGTCGCCGGAGCCACAGCAAATCGCCGTTCAATTTTGTGACGATTCCTCCCGATTGCGACCCGCGCCCGCGTTCGCCTTCTTTGGCTTCAGGGCCCTGCGTTTCATGGTCGCCGTCATCACCGCCTTCGCCTTCGTTTTGGCTGCGGACCTGGAGGATGCGCCCGACTCTTCCACCGGCTCTCTCGAATGCGGCGAACCGCCAGCGGAATCCGTGTCTTTCTTCATGGGAAACCATACGTTGCTTGCTAGTTGCGGTCTTGAGTTGAGCGCCAAATCGAAAAGCCGCCGTGCGCCAGCCGGGCGACCTGCGCTGGACGTTCATCCGCAAAACCTGAATCCCTCAAGAAAAAAGGCCATTGCCGGCGTGCGATAGATTGTGAATGCGGCAAGGGTCATGACGCCGGCCAGTGCGAGCAGCGACAGGTTCAAAGCATTTTCCGCGTTCACGCAGCGCCCTCCACCGGTCGCTGAGCCACAGGGACTTCCTTGATGGGATAATTGAGGAACGCCGCGATAATGCTGAGTCCGATCGCAACAGCCCAGGCGATATCGTAGGAGCCAGTGCGGTCATACAGCCAACCGCCAAACCAGCCGCCAACGAAACCACCGACCTGATGCATGAAGAAGACGATTCCACCCAGCATCGACATATGCCGTACACCCCAGACCGTCGCCACGGTCCCGTTGGTCAAAGGCACCGTGGAGAGCCAGAACAAGCCCATCAGCACGCCGAAGCCATACGCGGAGACGGCGGACGCTGGAATAATAACGAACGCAGCGATAACAGCCGCGCGGCAGAGGTAGACCCAAAACAGCATCATCGGCTTGCTTCGCGTGCCACCCCAAAGCCCGGCGTAATAGGTGCCTACGACATTAAAGAGGCCGATCAGCGCCAGCACCGTCGTTGCAACGGACGCGTCGATGCCCTTGTCCGCAAGCAGCGCCGGCAGGTGCACGGCGATGAAGACGACCTGAAAACCGCAAGCAAAAAAGCCGAATGCCAGCAGCCAGAAATCCCGGGACGCGAAAGCCTCTGCGAGCGCTTCGCGCGCCGTGGTTCGTCGCACCTGGGTGCTTTCCGTCTGCGCTGCTTCTTTCATGCCATAGGCAAGCGGCAAAATCAGCAATGAGAGCGCGGACAACGCGACCAAGGCCCCATGCCAATTCAGCCAGCCGATGAGGCCAAGGGTTGCGGGAAGCATGATGAACTGGCCGAAGGAGCCGACCGCCATAGTGATACCCATCGCGAGCGAACGTTGGTCCGGCGCGACCAGCCGGCTAATCGCTCCGAGGATGACAGGAAACGTCGTTCCGGATTGGCCGAGCCCAACCAACACGCCTGCCCCAAAAATGAAGCTAAGCTCATTCGTCGCAGTGGACATCAGCCACAGACCGGCAGCGTAGAGCACGGCGCCGACGGCGATAATCTTCGGCGCACCGAAACGATCGGCAAGCATTCCGGCAAATGGCTGGCTGGCACCCCAGACAAGATTCAGCAGTGCAATCGCAAAAGCGAAGGTCTCACGTCCCCACCCCTGACCTGCCGTAACGGGCTTGAGGAAAAGGCCGAAGCCGTGACGTATCCCGAGAGACAGAAGCAGGATGATGGAGCCGCATACGAGCGCCATCATCGCTCCGTCCCAGTTTTTCGCCGCAACCGGTTTGGATGTCATGATTTGCGTTCCTTGCGATGCATCTTCTGTGATTTTCAGCTCCCGCCGGGTCAGCCGTTTCCGCGACCGCCCCTAGGAGGCCGGTCACGCCTGACCGTGACCGACGCCGGTTCCGTTGGGTTGATGACCGGAGTTCAAACTATTTCTTCCGCGGATCGTCGGCCGGGTTCACATAGGTGATGCCTTGCGGCCCCATGCCGTGAAGCTGGATCACGGTCTCGACCGGGAAGACCGCGTAATGCGTCATGCCCTTGGCGACATAGGAATAGCCGCCGGCCTTGATCGTCTCGCCCTTCTCTTCGTCGAGCTTGTCGCCGGTGCCGATATGGAAGACACCCGACAACACCGTCACGTTCTCGTCGTTGGGATGGGTATGCGCGGGAATCTTGAAGCCCGCAGGCACCTTCAACCGGACGACGTACATGCCTTCCTTGGTGGGATCGCCCTTGATCACCGAAAACTGCGCGCCCGCCCCATAGGCCGCAGGTGCGGTCCATTTCAGCGCATCGGGCTGTACTGTCGCGTGATGATCATCGGCGGCATCGGCTGAACTGGCAAATGCAGCCGTAGCCAGCACAGCGAGAACGATAGACTTACGCATGGTCGCTCCTTTTGAATGTTTCGGCCTTGTTGCTTTTCGTAGAGAGAGAGCTTTTGAAGAGATTCGCACCGCGCCGCGTCAACCGATCGATACATTTTCTTCAAAGCGTGATTTTTCCAGTTAAAGAGAACCTGGTATCGACCGGTCCGGTGAAGCCCGCGACTAGTCTCACCAGATCGGCCTGACGCCTGGTGTTTGTCTTCGCGAATAGCCGATTGAGATGCGTCTTCGTCGTAGATTCCGAAATGCCAAGCGCCGCCGCGACACCCGAAACGCCGCCGGATTCGAACACGGCGAGCAGAACGCGAAGCTCGCGTGGCGTCAGACCATAGAGTTCTGCGATGGCCTGCGGCGCGGCTGGCGCCTCAAGCTGAGTCCTGCAGACGAATACGGCGGCGACGACTGAATGTCCGGTGCCAATCTTTTGGCGCGCGCCCGAGGTCAACGGCAGGATATGTGCGACATAGTGTTGCCCGTCGGCCGCGGTCAGCGGCACGGCAATAGCCTGCTTACCAAGGTCTGCATCCCCGATGTCGATGCCGGCAAATGCAGCTCGCATCGCAGCGCCCGCGATCGGGTCTGTCGCGACCAAATGCCCGCCTGCTGCGCGCAAAATCGACCCGTCAGAAATAATGGCATGGCCATTCGAGTTTGCCTGAACCAAGCGCCCCTTCTCAGCGGTGAGAAAGAGACCCGCCGCAAGGCTATCGAGCGTGTCCGCCAACCTCGCCGTCTCTGCTCGATAGAACTGAATCGTCTTGCTGATCAGGACGGCGCGCCGGACATGAGGCGCCAGCAGCGTCATACGATGACGCATGAGACTATCGGATGGCCCGTCCTGCTCATGCCCGAACAAGCCAAAAACAGCGTCGCTCGCTGTCGACTTTTCGAACACGGGGGTCGCCACGTCGACCGAACCCTGCGGCTGTGCCCACTCAAACCCGTGGGTCATGTCTGCCGTCTCGCTGACCGAATCCTTCGAGGAGATAGCGGCTGCCTCTCCTCCGACAAATACAGAGGGTTTTTCCAGAACGTCCTGCAACAGCGACGAGCCTAACGCTGCGTCATAGATCTCGCTGATCAATGCCGAAAGCGTTTCCTCCGACATGACATCGTTCTTCTGAAAATTCATCAGAGCAAGATCGCAATTCGATTGTGGGATGAAGGATCGGACTGTGCGAGCCAATCGACCAGCCTCCTTGCTGACGACAAATCATTCATCAGACAATTCTCAATGCCGCGCGTCGTGCCGCCATAAGCAGTAGCAACACAACGCGAGACTTTGTCCTTAGCGGCAGGTGCTGCCTCAAGCCTTTGTAATAACCACCTCGAGATACTCACTCGGCACGATATGCGTGGAGCTACCGCCGCGATTCATCCGTTTGAGCAGGTCGACAATGTCGGCCTCCAGAGCGGCTTGCTTCGTCGCGTCAAGCGCTGCGAATGCCCGATGCGTTGGGCCATAGTAGGTCTTGAAGATTTCGAGCCAATGGCTTGGCGACTTGTAACGGAAGTTAAAGATCCGCTTTGAAGCCTTCACCTGACAACCGGCGAAGAGCTCGGCAAGGTGCGCACCGGTGCCCCAAAGCGCAGGCGACTTGACGCCAGCCGGCGGTGGAACGTGCTTTCCGATGTTTTTGAAAAGCTGGCCGATGAAACCTTCAGGCGTCCAGTTGGCAAGACCGATGCGCCCGCCTTTGCGAACCACGCGCGATATTTCCGACGCCGCCTTCTCCTGGTTCGGAGCGAACATTACGCCGAAGGTCGACACTGCGACGTCGAAGCTGCCATCAGCGAAGGGCAACGCCTCGGCATCCGCCTGCCGGAAAGCCACGGGCAGACGCTCGGCGGCGGCGCGCTCTTTGCCGCGATCGAGCAGAGCCTCGACGTAGTCAGTTGAGGTGACCTCCGCAAAATGGCGGGCGGCTGCGAGCGTGGCGTTGCCGTTGCCGGCGGCAACGTCCAGCACGCGCTCACCGGCGCAGATATCGACCGCATCGCAGAGGCGCTCGCCGACGATCTGTAGTGTCGTGCCGACCACGGCGTAGTCGCCAGAGGCCCACGTCGCCCGCTGACGCTCCTTGATGGCTGCGTAATCAGGGACAGCAAGAGTCATAGTGGTCATGAACAGAGGCCTTTCGAATGACTTGATCGAGTGACTTGATCGACGCAGGTTTGTGCAAGTGCCTTGACCGCAATTCCTGATGCCGACCAAACGAGAGGATTCGACGCGTCAATCGATCGGTTGATTGGTCTCGATAGCGCCGAAATTCGGCCGACCTGCTGTTCTTGCGCCACCACCGATCAATTGTCGGCCATCAATGGCTGTCAATTTTGCTGACAAACATGTACAGTTGCGCAGACATCTTCCTGAACTGTACTGGTCCCTTGAGCAGGCCAATCGAGAGCACGATGATCTCCATCAACCTCGATCCGAACGATCCGCGACCGCTCGTCGATCAGATCGTTAACGCGATCCGTCGGCAGATTGACGAGCGATGCTTGCGTCCCGGCACCAAGCTCCCGTCCATCCGCAAGTTTGCCACGTCCTATGGAATCAGCCGGTTCACAGCGGTGGAGTCTTATGACCGTCTGGTTGCCCTGGGTTATCTCAAGGCCCGACGTGGAGCGGGGTTCTTCACCACGGCAGTCCGCGATGAGTCCGATCGTTACATGCCCTCGGAGGTGCAGAACCGTAACGACGAAATGGTCTCACTGATCCGCCGTCTGCTGGAAGCGAACGAGGAAACATTACTCGCCGGTGGTCCCTGGCTCCCGAATGCGTGGATGGACGAAATGGGCATCCGGCAGAGTTTGAGCGCTGTGGCACGCAAGAACGGGACGCATCTGATCGAATACGGCAACCCGTACGGCTACTTGCCCCTTCGCGAGCATCTCGCACTCTTGCTCTCGGAACTGGGGATCACAGCCAGCGCGACGCAGATCGTACTGACCCATGGCACGAGCCAGGCGCTCGATTTGATTATTCGCCATTTCATCAAACCTGGCGATGCGGTGCTGGTCGACGATCCGGGATACTACAATTTGTTCGGCAATCTACGTCAGCACGGCGCAAGGTTGCATGGCGTTCCACGCAAACCCGATGGCCCCGACTTGGCCGCGCTCGAACAGCTCGCGGCCGAGCACCGCCCGCGAATCTATTTCACTCAGTCGGTGCTGCAAAATCCGACTGGAACCAACATGAGCCCGCACGTTGGTTTCCGGGTGCTGCAACTTGCCGAACAATTTGATTTCCTGATCGTTGAGGATGACATCTTCTGCGATCTTCAAACCAAGAACACACCACGGCTGGCCGCGCTCGATCAACTCAACAGGGTGATCTATGCGCGAAGCTTCTCGAAGACCTTGTCGGGCAGTCTTCGCGTCGGCTTCCTGGCAGCGCGTCAGCCGATCGCCGATGACCTTGCCGACGTCAAGATGCTTTCCAGCATCACGAGCTCTCAGCTTATCGAGCGCGTGCTCTATGCAATGCTGATCGACGGTCACTATCGGAAATTTCTCACCCGCCTTCACAAGAGGTTGGGCGAAAGCAGGCTTCACGTGATCCAGGCCTTCGAACGCATCGGACTGCAGTTGTTCGTCGAGCCGGAAGCCGGCATGTTCCTGTGGGCGCGTTTTCCGCACGTAGACAACGCAATCGCGCTGACTAAAAGTGCCTCAAGTCACGGCATCATGATCGCCCCCGGCGTGGTGTTCCGGCCGCATCTACAGCGTTCGCCGTGGATGCGATTCAACGTAACGGCTTGTGACGATCCTCGCGTGTATCGCTGGCTCGAACACATCGCCGCTCGCCCGAAGGAAGATTGGGCGCTGCAAGCAGCCGAATGAGCCGCACCTTTTCGCATCACGGCAGGTGCCAGCAAGCGTCCATTCTAATCCGGCTCATGAAAAGCCATCCCGCGATGTGCACGCTGCTGCGGCTTTACCCTCGAATATGTTGCTCTTGTGCTGCAGCGCGCCGCAGACGGCGTGCTACGCGCTCTTTGCTGCGCTTTCAGCGTAGCTCGTAAAGGGCCGCGCCCAAGGAAATAGCCGGACGTTCCGGGAAGAACCGGGCCGCAGCTGCGAGAAAACGGCCGATGTTCATCCGCGCCCATAGGCCCACACGAACAGTAGCTCCGTCACCTGGGCTGAACTGTCTGCCGTGAGGGGTTCAGGGCGGCCGCCGCGGTGTTCGCGATCTCGGTGTCGGTCTCCTTGCTCAAGCCGGCAACACCTACTGCGCCCACGACTTCGCCGTTTACGCGTATCGGCACGCCGCCGCGCAGTGCCGCGATGCCGGCGGTGACGAATGCCGTTCGGCCCTGATTAATGTTGTCCTCGATCTCCGCCGTCGGCCGTCGTAGCCGCGCAGCCGTTCGTGCCTTGTCGATGGCGAGGTCCGTGCTCGCCGGGCGGACACCATCCATCCGCTGGAAAGCAAGCAGATCCCCGGCGGGATCAACCACTGCGATTGCCGAGGGCGCATTCCGCTGCTGCGCGCTCTCCTTCGCTGCTTGCAGCACCGTCTGGGCGCCGGCTTGGTCGAGGACCATGACGTTGATGGTCTGTGCTCCGACCGACAAGCAGAAGACCGTTGCCAGTATTCCAACGCTGATTCCAAGTTTCGTCATAGCGAACTGATTTCCATTCGTTAAAGTTTGAGCGGCGAGCATGCTCTCGCTGAGCGCTTGCGACTTACCGGACCTATGAAGCGCCTTTGGTGCGGACCAGATAGTCCACGATCGCTTTGGCGTCGTCGGCGCCGATAGGAGCCTTGTAGGCTGTGATCATCTTGTTGACGACTTCTTGCCAAGCCTCCCTCGACAACGAAGGCTGGTTCAACACATGATCGGCCGAGTGGCAGGCGAGGCAGCTGTTGTTGATCGCATCGGATCCCGGACCGGCGGGGAACATCGCGTCGCTGGTGGGGACATCCAATTTCGGCGACTTCAATGTGGTGATCGTCGCGGCCTGGCCGGGATGCGGCAACAGAACGAGAGCCAGAACGGCGACCATCGGCAGAACAGCACGCGGCATTCCTGGTTCCTCCTCAGGCCGCGACCACATGGGTCGTTTCAATGGTGTTGTACAGGTAGCCGGCCGGATTCCAGATCCGGAAATCAGGCTGCGCCTCGTTCTTGGTGTTGGTGCAGCGGACCATCAGGGTGTGCGCGCCGCGCGCAGGCAGCGCAAATTGCGTCTGCCATTGCCGAAAGCCATATGTCCCCTGATCCGCACCGAGCTGGGTCGGCTGCCAGCCCTTGCCGCCATCGATCGACAGATCGACGCGGGCAACGCCACAATCGCCGCCGAAGGCGATGCCCCGCGCCGAAGCCGGGGTCCCCGCCGGCACGCTGTCGCCGTTGCGAATATTGGTGATGAACGACCGCGGAGCATTGCGCGTCACCGGCACCATCTTGAATCCGGTCTCGCCAGGCTTGACGGTATTGTGCGGCGTATCGGGCACGCGGTAGCCGGTCGCCGTCCAGTAATTGGTGTCGGGCTGATCCAGCACTTCGATGTCGTTCAGCATCTTGATCCAGTAGACCCCGCACCAGCCGGGTACGACGAGCCGCAACGGAAATCCGTTCAATAATGGAAGCTGCTCGCCGTTCATGGCGAAGGCGATCATCACCTCGCCGTTGCGAGCGTGGTCGATGGTCAGCGACTTCAGGAATTTCGGCGCCTCCGGTATCACCGGCTCGTCCAGGCCCCCGAAACGGACCTGAATGGCGCCAGGTTTTACACCGGCGCGGTCAAGCACGCCCTTGAGACGCACACCGGTCCAGATCGCGTTGCTCATCGAACCATTTGCCCATTGAGCGCCGGCAACGCGTGGATCGGCGTAGATGCGCGAAGCGCCGGCGCATTGGTTGACCGCGGCGATATCGAATCTCGGCAAGCCCTGCAAGATATCCTTGAGCGACAGCGAAAGGGTTTGATTGACCTGGCCGCGCACCGTCAGACGAAAGCCATCCACATCAATGTCGCCCGGAAAATTCGCCCAGTGCCAGCTGACATAATGCTGGTCGTTTGGGGTGAACACGCCCTTGTCGAAGACTTCGAAGGGCGTCTCGAGCCATGGCGGGCTCGAACGCTGCAGGATCATGCGCCCCTTTTGCGGATAGGATGTGGTGATTATCCGCGCACTCGGACCGCCCGGCACATGTAGATCGACCGTCTGTTGCGCCGATGCCGGCGAGGACATCAGCGCCAGGCTGGCGATCCCCATTCCACCCAGCATCCGCCGTCGCGTCAGGTGCAATGGTTGCACGTCATGATCCTGCATCAGCTACTCCTGTCCCGTGCCCTTGCGGTAAGACAAAACGAGGTTCGCCGCGCCAGACTTCACGACAGCCGAGTTACCAGGTCTATCGCGTCAGAGAATCAGTCCGGCGGGTTGGCCGCACCGCCTGCGAGATCGTCGGTCGCACCGTTTCGCGAATGTTGGCTCTTCTTCGAGGTCCCGATTCTCGTTCTCGTCGGAAACGCAAGCCAAGCGCCGCATTTCCTGATGTAGGATGAAACGAGCACCGTGCTCATCACAAACTCGACAGCTCGGGCAAAATCTGCGCGAGCCAATGATGGCAGATTGTTTCGTCACAACGACGTCGGCATCGCAGCCAACCTGTAATTCGAGTCGCACGCTCGACTTAGCCCATGCGAGACCGAAGAATGTAATTCAAGCGACAGAGCCGCTCGCAGTGGAGCATTTGGGAAGCCCGTATCGGCACGGCGGCCTACTGCCGCTGAGGCTTGGCACCGGCCGTGCTGCAATGCGCGCTGGCTAAGTTTTAATTGTAAAACGCTATTTAATGGCGGTCCGGGATTCATCGCCCTAATTTTAGATGCAGCAAGCGATCAACTGCTGAAACGGACACAGTGATCCGCGAGGAGGTATGGAACTACAAGTTCGTGCCTGCAACCAATCTGGTAGATGCCCACATGGTCGGCTACGGCACATGGTGGACGGACCAGATGCTCTCCGATGATCCACTATGTCCGATGCGCCGGGTTTATTCTTCGTGAAACTTCCTGATTTCGTCCGCACCACAACCTTCCGTTGGACTTCGATCGCGTTCGCGGTTTGCATTTTGCTATTCTCGGCCTTCGTCTATTGGGAGGCTGCGTCTTATCTGCTGGCGCGGATGGACGCCGCGATCACCGAGGAAAGTCTTGCCGTCGCGGCCGACACGCCGGACCGCCAGCTGAATGCGATTGAAGATCGGCTGAGCGAGGATCCGCGTCGCATAAAGCTCGCCGGCTTGTTCGGCGCGGACGGACATCGGATCGCCGGCAATCTGGAAAGCATGCCGCCGGGGCTCATGGTCGATGCGACGGTCGAGAACGTGCTGGCTGTCAGGGTCGACCAGCGCGGGCGGGAAATGATGACCGTTCGGGCCATTGCCCGCCGTCTTCCAAACGGAAATGTGTTGGTGATAGCCCGTCACAACGGCGAGCTCGGAGAGCTGGCTGAAGTGGTGGCACGTGCGCTGCTCGTGGCCCTTCCCTTCGCCCTCGGCTTGAGCTTGGCTATCGGCGCGATTCTAAGTGTCCGAGTTCAACGGCGCGTCACAGATTTGAATGCTCTCGTTCGGCGCATCATATCGGGCAACTTGCGCGAGCGCATCCCGGTCTCGGGGCTTGATCATCCGTTCGATAAGCTTGCTGTGATCGCAAACGGCATGTTGGACGAAATCGAAGTTCTCGTCACCGAGATGGCCGGGGTCGGCAATGAGATAGCCCACGATCTGCGCACACCGCTCACCCGTGTGAGAATCGGCCTTGAACGCGGTCGCGCCAACGCCAAGACCCTTGAGGAATTGCAATCCGTCACGGACCGGGCGGTTGGCGCCCTCGACCAATCGCTCACAATCATAACTGCACTGCTGCGGATTACCGAGATCGAGAACAGCCGAGGCAAAGCCCACTTCGGCGACGTCGCGCTGGCGGACCTCGTGCGGGAAGTCGGGGACTTTTACGACCCGATTGCGGAAGACAAGCACGTGACGCTGCGGGTCGCGTCTGCAGATAACGCAACAGCACGTTGCGACCGTGACCTCTTCTTCGAGGCAGTGGCGAATCTGGTCGACAACGCGGTCAAATTCACGCCCGCGGGCGGATGCATCAAGCTTTCTTTGGTCCGCAGCGAAAATGAAAACATCATTCGGGTCTCGGACACGGGACCGGGGATAGGAAAAGACGAACTGGACGCGGTCATGAGGCGCTTCTACAGATCCGACAAGAGTCGAAATACGCGTGGAGCGGGCTTGGGTCTGAGCCTCGTCTCGGCAATCGTCAAGTTGCACGGCTTCCGCTTAACACTGAACACTGGGGCGGGCTGCGTAGCTGAAATTGCCTGTCCTGTTCGATCCAATTGACGTCGACGACCGGTCGAGCGTTGTTTGTTGCAACACCCCAACGAACTCTTTCAACTCGAATTTAGTCTGCTAACAGCCATTTTAATGGATGCCGGACGGTCCGCCATTATCTTCTGTCTATCGCGTGTGATGCGTCGACGTCCGAACCGACGCATCAGGGCCACGTTTCCACAACCGGAGCAGTTGAGATGAATGTCGATGGGACCCACATAAATCATTCCGGACCAGGCACCCGTGGATCGTTTCCTGCTCGTAGCCGGCCCGCACCCACCGCGAAGAACCCTGGTTCAAGTTATTTGGGTGATGTTCGACGTTTCCCGTTCCTCGGGAAGGAACTGGAGTACCAGCTCGCCAAGCGCTGGCGGGACCATGGCGATCGCAAGGCTGCGGACCAGATCGTCACCAGCCATCTGCGTCTCGCCGCCAAAATTGCGATGAACTACCGCGGCTATGGTCTGCCGATTTCGGAGATCATATCCGAAGGCAATGTCGGCCTGATGCAGGCTCTAAATCGTTTCGAACCTGAGCGAGGCTTCCGCTTCGCTACCTATGCGATCTGGTGGATCAAGGCCGCTATTCATGACTACATTTTGCGATCCTGGTCAGTCGTGAAGATCGGCACCACGATGAACCAGAAAAAACTGTTCTTCAAGCTTCGCTCGGCCAAGGCCAAGATCGCCGCTCTTGAAAACACCGATATGCGGCCCGAGCAGGTCGAAGCGATTGCGACGACCCTCGGCGTCACGAATCAGGATGTCGTTGATATGAATCGGCGCCTGGGCGGAGACGCATCGCTAAACGCACCAATCCATGACGAAGGAAGCCCCGGGGAATTCCTGGACTACCTCGTCGATGAGAGTCCCTCGCCGGAAGCCGTCGTCGTCGAACATGACGAAATGGATCACCGGCGCGAACTGCTCTTTCGCGCAATTGGCGTGCTCAACGATCGCGAACGGCGTATATTCGAAGCGCGCCATCTCGTCGATAAGCCAAAGACATTGGAAGACCTCGCAGTAGAATTCAAAGTGTCTCGCGAGCGCGTTCGACAGATTGAGGTGCGGGCATTCGAGAAGGTGAAGACTGCCGCCAAAGATCGGTCAAGGATCGGCGTGCGCGGGTGACGATGCACGGACGGCGATCCGCGGCTCTTGCCGCGGCGTCGCTTGCGGCCCGGATTTCTGCCTACCACAACTACTCCGGTGGTATAAAAGTAGTAATTGCACCGATTCCATCGGCGATTCGCGAGGAAATTGAGAATAGGCTAAGCTGGCATCGGCGGGGAACTGCTTTCAAATAGCCAGCTAGTTTATGAACCTCCCTGAGTTTGTGCGCACAACGACATTTCGCTCAGCCGCCCTGGCCGCCGGCGCCTTTGCGATCTTCGTGATTGTGTTGTTTGGCTTCATTTACTGGACGACCGACCGTTACCTGGTAGCACGCTCCGATCACGTCATCGCTTTGCAATTGAAGGTGATATCGACGTTGCCCGGCGAGCGGAAAACGGATGCGATCGACTATCACTTGAAGGCGGACCCGCGAGGCGTCCAGTTCGTGGGGCTGTTTCGTCCGGACGGGAGCAGAACGGCAGGCAATCTCGAAAGCCTGCCGCCCGGCCTCAAGCTTGATGATTCGGCGCAGAGCGTCGAGGTGAAGAAAAGCGGCGCAAACGGCGTTGAAACGCGCGTCGTTCGCGCGATCGGAAAACGTCTGCCTGGCGGCGATGTGCTTGTCATCGGCCGCAATGTCGATGAAGCCATCGAACTATTGAAGGTTGTCGGCCAGGCCCTGGCACTGGGCCTAATCCCGGCCCTCGTGCTTTGCCTCGCGGTGGGTGCGCTGCTGAGCGTGCGCGCCGAGAAACGGATCGCGGACGTCAACCAGCGGGTTCAGCGCATCGTCGCAGGGAATTTGCGCGAACGCTTGCCTGGCCAAGCAAGAGATGACCCGTTCTCCAAGCTTGCAGCAATCGTCAATGGCATGCTCGACGAGATCGAGACCCTCATTCATGCCATCGCCGGGATTGGCAACGACATCGCTCATGATCTGCGCAGACCACTCGCGCGCGTGCGTTTGATACTCGAACGCGGTCGTAGCAACGCCAAGACGCTGGAGCAGCTTCAACTCATCACAGACAGAGCAGTTACCGGGATCGATCAATCGCTGGCAATTGCCACAGCCCTCTTGCGACTTGCCGAGATCGAAAATAGCCGCAAGTCGGCCGGCTTCGGCAAGGTGGCGCTTGCCGACCTGGTGCGCGAGGTGGGCGAGCTCTACGACCCGATTGCGGAAAACAAGGGCATCACCTTGCACATCGACCTCGCGCACGCACCGACGGTAGACGGTGACCGCGACCTGCTGATGGAGGCCGTCGTCAACCTCGTCGATAATGCGGTCAAATTTACGCCGGAGGGAGGCCGCGTGGACATCGCGCTGCTCCGCGGCAACGCAGAAAGCATCGTGCGCATAAAAGACACCGGCTCGGGAATCAGCGAGCACGAACGCGATATCGTCCTGAAGCGGTTCTATCGATCGGACAAACTAAGAAGCGCACCTGGATTCGGTCTTGGCCTCAATCTTGTGGCCGCGATCGTCAAGCTTCACGGCTTTCGTCTGACGATCTATCCCGGTTCCGGCTGCGTGGTCGAGATCGCCAGTCCGGATCAAAGAGCCGATGGCGAAGCCAGGCCGGAGCGGTTGAAATCGCTTCGACCTGTTGCCCCGCCAAATACACGGGTTACCACTAAGTGACCTTCAAACGAGAATCACACGCTGCTTTGCCGAAGACATTGCGGGAGCATTCCGCCCTGGCCGGAAGCAGGCGCCGCTGCTTATGCGTCCGGCAATGGGATCTTGAACAGCCGGCTCGCATTGCTGAAGGTGAGTTTCGCGCAATCGGCGTCTGACAGCCGCGCGCTGTTCACGAGACCTACCGGATCTGCGTCCCCCATATCGAAGGGATAATCGGAACCCATCATCACCCGATCAGCACCGACCATCGCCACCAAAGTTTCGATCAGATCGGCACGGAACACGCAGGTGTCGAACCACAGTCGTTTCAGGTAGCTCGACGGCGCGTCGGCGGTGAGACGTCGAATCTCGGGGCGCACCTTCCAGGCATGATCCATCCGGCCTACATAAAACGGATAGAAGCCGCCGCCATGCGCGATCACCACGTTAAGGTCTGGATGACGGTCGAGCACACCGCCGAGAATGAAATGCGAGATAGCGATGGCTTCCTCGATCGGCTGGCCGAGGCTGTTGACCATGAAGAAATCACCCAGCCGCTGGCCATGCGAGAAGCCGAGCGGATGCACGAACAACGGCACGCGCAGCTTCGCCAGCCGCGCATAGAGAGGATCGAAGGCGGAATCCGACAATTCGAGATTCTCGACACGGGTGTCGATCTGAAAGCCGCGCAGTCCGAGCGTCTCGACCGCATGCACAGCTTCCTCGATAGCACGAGCGGGAAACCGCATCGGCAATGTGCCCATGCCGGCGAAATGCGCGGGGTCCTCGGCGACCAATGCGGCGACATCCTCGTTCTGTACCCGCGACAGCGCCACCTGCAATTCTTCACCGGCCCAGTAGTGCTGCTGCGCCGGCGCCGGCGCGATGATCTGAAATTCGACACCCATCCGCTGCATCGCCTCGCGGCGCGCTGCGACGTCGAGCATCAGCCTCGGCAACAGCTTGCCTTGCTCGGCGTCGGTGGCCCGACTCTCCGGAGACATGTCGCGGCGATAGGGATTGTCCATCGGATCGTATTGGCCGGCGATCAGCGGCTCGACGCGTTTGCTGATGGTATGGGTGTGCATATCGATGATAGGCATGCGGTTCACTTTACTCGGTTCAGTTCGGCGGCCGGCGGCGCCGACGGGTCATCGCCCATGATTCTGCTCACTGCACGCCGAGGCGCTGGAATAGCAGATCGGTATGCTGACTGAGTTCTTTCGCATCGCCCTGATGCACGACCTGTCCGGTCTCGAGGATGTATACCCGGTCGGCGACGGCCAATGCGCTGTAGAGATTCTGTTCGACCAGCAGGATCGACAGCCCCTCGCGCTTCAGACCAAGAACGATTTCTTCGAGATGCTGCACCATCACCGGCGCCAGGCCTTCGGATGGCTCGTCCATCAGGATCAGCTGCGGATCGATCATCAGCGCGCGGCCGACCGCGAGCATACCGCGCTCGCCGCCGGACAATTGTCCGCCGCGGTGATGCCGCCGCTCCGCAAGGCGGGGAAAAATCCCGAACACACGATCGACGGTCCAGCCATCCTTCGCGCGCGCGCTCTTCAGCATGGTGAGATGTTCGGTCACTGTCAGCGACGGAAACAGCCGTCTGCCTTGCGGCACGATCGCGATCTTGCGGCCGGCAATGTCGTGCGGGCGCAGGCCGACCAGACTTTCGCCGCGCCAGGTGATGGTGCCGGAGCGGACCTGAGGCGGTGCCAAGCCGATGATGGAGCGGATGAAGGTGGTCTTGCCCATGCCGTTGCGGCCGAGCAGCGCGACGATCTCGCCGGCGCCGATGTCAAGAGAAACGCCACGCACGACAAGCGCCTCGCCATAGCCGCTATGCAGATCGCGAACCTCAAGCATGACGCGGCTTCCCGAGATACACTTCCTGGACCTTGTGGTTGCGACGGATGCCCTCCGGCGCTTCCTCCACCAGAATGCGACCTTCAAACATGCACGTTACGAAGTCGACGAGACCAAGCGCGAGATCCATGTCGTGCTCGATCAGCACCACAGTGATGTCGCGATCCAGCGACCGGATAATCTCCGCAACCATTGAGCGCTCCGACGGCGACAGGCCGGCGGCCGGCTCGTCGAGCAGCAGCATCGTCGGCGTCGTGACAAGCGAGAGCGCAATCTCGAGCTGGCGTTGTTCGCCATAGGACAACTCCTTGACCGTGACATCGGCACGTTTCGCGATGCGGGCCGCGCCGAGCGCGGCGGCGATGCGCGGCGCTTCGACGGAATCCGTATCGGGCCTGCCGAACAACGAGAATTTGCGCGGCGACAGCCCGCGCAAGGCCAGCACCATGTTGTCCTGCACGCTCAGCGTCGGAAACAGATTGGTGATCTGGAAGGTGCGGGAGATGCCGAGCTGCGCGCGGCGATGCGGCGGCAGCTTCGTGATGTCGTGACCATCGAACATGATCCGGCCGCTGCTCGGCGGCACCATGCCGGCGATGGCATTGAACAGCGTGGTCTTGCCGGCGCCGTTGGGGCCGATGATGGCGCGGCGTTGGCCGCGTGGCACGGTCAGGCTGACGCCGTCGACCGCGCGCAGGGCGTCGAAGGCAACCACAGCATCTGTCAGCGTCAGGATCGGCTCGGACACGAATATTTTCCCGGTGGAGGAGACGCGGCCTTACGGTCGCGTCTCGATATCGGCGATAGATCAGCCTTTCTTGATGCCCTGGAAGGTGCGCGAATAGGACGGCTGCTTCAGGTAGGTCTCCGGATCGTATTTCCAGAACTGCGAGACGTTCGGATAGGTGGTGACGGGTACGTTCCAGAATTTGCCGTCGGCGCGCTTCGCGACCTTGCGGATATAAACGTCGTAAATCGGATTGCCGTAGGCATCGAGCTTGACGGCCTTGCCGAGCGGCGAGCCATCGAGTTCGGTCTTCAACACGGTATCGATGAAGGCCTCGCGGTCCTCCACCTTGCCGCCCATCTTCTTCAGCGCGGCGTCGATCCACATCACGCCGGAATACATCGAGAAACCGTAGAGTGACGGGATCTTGCCGTACTTCGCCTCATACTCTTTGGCGAATTTCTGCGTCACCGGATTGTCCGAACCCTCCGCGAAATGCGCCGGCGAGATGATGCCTTCGCATTCCTCGCCAAGCGTCCGGATCACCGACTGGTCGGTGCCGTTCATCGCGGCGAGCAGCGGCGTCTTCGCCTTCAGGCCGAAGCTGGCATATTGCTGGATGAAGCGGGTAGCATCGGCACCGGTCTCCATCGCGAAGATCGCATCGATCTTGAGGTCGGCGAGCTGGCCGAGATAGGGACTGAAGTCCGCCGTGTTGAGCGGATGCCAGAACTGCTGCACGATCTCGCCACCGCCTTCGGTGAACACCTGGGCGAGCCCGCCGCACTGCTCGTGGCCGAAGGTGTAGTCCTGGCTGATGGTGGCGATCTTCTTGTAGCCCTGCTTCAACGCCCAATCGCCGAGCGGATGGGTGAATTCACTGGCGCTGTAACCGGCGACGCGGATCACGTTCTTGATGCGCCGGCGTTGCGTCAGGTCGTCGGCCGCGATGATCGGAATGAAGTACGGAGTGCCGGTGCCCTTGACGTAGTTGGCAACCGCTAATCCGGTGTTGGCAAGCAGATTGCCTATCAGCATGTGGCAATTGCCCTGCTCGACCAGGCGGCGCGCTTTCTGCAAAGCGGTGTCGGGGTTTGAGGCGTCGTCCTCGATCACCAGCTCGACCTTGCGACCAGCCATCTCGCTCTTGACCTGATCGAGATAGAACTGCACGCCCTCGACCATCTCCTTGCCGCCTGACGCGACAACGCCGGTGAGTGGGGCGAGCAGGCCGATCTTGATCGGGCCGGCCTGCGCCTGGGCGCTGCGCCATGGTGCGACGCCGACACCTGCAATGGTTAGTGCGGCCGTTGTGCTCTTCAGAAATTGCCTGCGGTCCATTTCGATATCCTTTCGTGAAAGCATTCGATTAACGCACCTTGCGCGTCAGAATGGCGCGCAGCTTGCCTATGATGCCCTCAGGGGCGAAGATCATGATGAGGATAAAGGTGATGCCGAGCACCATTTGCCAGCGCTCGGTATAGGCGCTGACCACGTTCTCCAGCGCGATGATCGCGGCGGCGCCGACGAAAGCGCCGAACAGCGTCCCGACGCCGCCGGCAATCATCATCAATACGCCTTCGACCGATTGCGCCAGCGCCACCGTGGACGGGCTGACGAAGTTGTTGAACATCGCGTACATCGCGCCCGCGACGCCGGCAAAGAATGCGGACACCGTGAAACCGATGAACAAATGGAGCGGCACGTTGTAGCCGAGGCTGCGCATGCGGCTTTCGCTGTCGCGGATGCCGCGCAGCGTCAGCCCGAACGGCGAGCGGACGAACCGCCACATCGCAAACGTCACCACCGCGGCGCCGGCGAGTACGGCCCAATAGAAGGCGGTGTTGGTCAGCAGCAACGCCGGACGGACGTCGCCGCGCATGCCGTTCTCGCCGCCGGTTACCTGGGTCCAGCGCAGGCAAATGCCCCAGACGATCATGCCGAGCGCCAATGTCAGCAGCAGAAAGTACACACCGGAGGTGCGCACCGCGAGCAACCCGAAGATCGCCGCAACCAGCGTCGCAGCCAACACGCCGGCGGCGAAGGCTGCCGCCGGCGGCACTCCGGCATGAGCCGTGGCGTAGACGACCACATAGGTGGAAACGCCAAAGATCGCGCCGTGGCCAAGCGAGGTGCGCCCGGCAAAGCCGGCGAGGATATCGATCGACATCGCGAGAATCCCGAAGATCAGCACCTCGGTGGCGAGTCCGACCTGATAATTCGACAGTACCAATGGCAAGGCGGCGGCCGCAACACCGATGGTGGCAGCAATCAACGCAGCGCGGCCATTCATGCCGGCAAGGCGCGAAGGCTTCGGCGTGCGCGGCATCGTCATGCGGCCCGTCCGAACAGACCGAGCGGACGGAATGCCAGCAGCACCGCCATCGGACCGAAAATCACGAAATAGGCCAGTTCTGGAAACATCACTTGGCCGAGCGTGTTGAGCAGACCGACCAAAAGGCTGCCGACGCCAACACCCACCAGGCTGCCGCGCCCGCCGATGATCACCACCGCCAGGCTGAACACCAGGATCTCGGCATCGGCCGACGGATACAGCGAGAGAAAGGCGCCGCCCATCAATCCCCCGAGGCCGGCCAAAGCCGAACCAAGCAGGAAGGTAACAAGAAACACGCGGCGGATATTGACCCCTGAGGCTTCCACCATCTCGGCATCGTCGACTCCGGCGCGGATCAGCGCGCCGAGCCGCGTATGATTCAGCAGCAGCCAAAGCGCTGCGAACACCACGATGCCGGTGACCAGCACGAACAAACGATAGGTCGGGTAGAACACGCCGAACACACGCAGGCCGCCGCGCAGCATTTGCGGGATCGGCACGGTGAAGCTGTCGCCGCCCCAGATTACCAGCGCCAGATCATTGAGCACGAAGGCGAAGCCGAGCGTCAGCAGTACCTGGCGCAGCTCGTGGCCGCGCACGAAATGCAGCAGCCCCTGATCGAGCACGAAGCCGATCGCCGCGATCGCAGCCATTGCGCCGATGCCGCCGAGCACAAAGCTGCCGGTCTTCAAGGCGATGGCGTAGCCGATGTAGCCGCCGAACAGATAGAGCGCGCCGTGGGCCAGATTGACGATGCGCAGCAACCCGAAGATCAACGTAAAGCCGCTCGCCACCACAAACAGCAGCGCTGCGAAAGTCAATCCGTTGAGGAGTTGAAAGATGCTCATCCCTGATCTGTGATTACGGCGGTTTCGGTCCCACTGAAAGATACCAGTCGAGGATCTGTTCTCCGGTCATGAACGCCACGTCCGGCTTCTTCCGGATGGTTTCGAAGATACTGCGGAAATATTTCAGGCGATGCGGCGCACCCATGATGTAGGGATGCACAACCAGCGCCATGATCCGGCCGGAATCCGCCGCATCCTCGTAGATCTGCTCGAATTGGTCGATAGCGCGGTCGTAATATTCGGACGCCTTGTGATGCTGGATCAGCATCATCGCGACGTCGTTGCATTCCTGGGTATAGGGCACATTGACGATCGGCGTCGTGGTGGTCTTGAGCCAGACCGGCTGATCGTCCAGCACCCAGTCGGCGACGTAATCATAGCCCTCCTCTTTAAGCAGGTCCGGCGTCTCCCAGGTCTCGGTGAGGCCCGGGCCGAGCCAGCCGCGCGGCCGCTTGCCGGTCGCCTTAGCGATCACGTCGGCGGTCTTGCGTATGTCGTCGCGCTCGTTCTCCACCTTCTGCATGTTCCGCTGGGTGAAGCCGTGGCCCATGAACTCCCAGTTGCGCACCATCGCCGCCTCGATGATCGGCGGATAGGCCGCGAGCGCCGAGCCGTTGATGGCGAGTACGCCCGGGATCTTGAATTCGTCGAACACCTTGAGCATGCGCCAGAAGCCGACGCGGTTGCCGTATTCGTGCCAGGCCCAGTTCGGAATGTCAGGGGTCGGCGAGCCGCCGGCCGGCGGCGTCAACACGGTGCGCGGCATCGTCTGCTTGGCGTCCCACTCCTCGACATTGACGATCACCCACACCGCCATGCGCGCGCCATTCGGCAGCTTGAGCGGCGGACGGGTCGCAATCGGCGAATAGGCAATGCGTTCGGTTGGCAACATGGTCATCCCTCAAGTGGAGCGATGGTGATGGCAAGCGACGGCAACCCGTCGATATGGGCGGCAATCAGGTCGCCCGGCACAACGGGACCGACTCCTGCCGGGGTGCCGGTATAAATCAAATCGCCTGCGCCGAGGGTGACTTGCTTCGACAATTGCTCGATCACTTCGGGCACGCTCCAGATCATCTGGCCGATGTCGCCGCGCTGGCGTTCTGCGCCGTTCACCGAAAGCGTGATGACGCTGCCCTTGAAATGCCGCGCCTCGCGTGCCGGCGCGATGGCGCCGCACGGCGCCGAGGCGTCGAAGCTCTTGCCGACTTCCCACGGCAGACGCAGATCGCGCGCGTCACGCTGACGATCGCGCCGCGTCAGATCGATGCCGACGGCATAACCCCAGACATAATCGAGCGCGTCGCCGACGGCGATGTCGCGTCCGGCGCGGCCGATCGCGATCACCAGCTCCACCTCGAACTGAAAATCGGAGGTGAGCGGCGGATAGGGCACCTGCGCGCCATCAAGCACCACGGCGTCGCGCGGCTTCTGAAAGAAGAACGGCGGATCGCGTTCGTCAGCTTCCTTCATCTCGCGGATGTGGTCGAGGTAATTGCGGCCGACGCAATAGACCCGGCGAACCGGAAAGAAACCGCCGCCGACGACCGGCACGTCAGTGGCAGGGATCGCCGGCAGCACGCGCTGGGCCAGGGCGCTCATGCCTTCGATCCCGGCTGCGCGGCGGTCTGTCCGTTGTACCAGTCGAGGATCTGCTCGCCGTTCCAGTGCACGACGCCATCGAACTTGCTCAGGTAGTCGTAGATCGCCTCGAGATATTTGATCCGGAATGGCTGTCCGCTGATGTAGGGGTGGATCGCGAGCGACAGGATCTTCGGCCGATTCCTGCTCTCTTCATACAGTCGCTCGAAGCTGTCGATGGTGCGCTTGAGCAGATGATCGCTCTCGTGATGCTGCACCAGCATCATCGGAATGTCGTTCAACTCCACCGTATAGGGCAGTGTCACCAGCGGCCCCTTGGCGGTGCGGATCACGGTCGGCTCGTCGTCATAGACCCAGTCGCCGATATATTTGACCCCGGCCTCGGCGAGGTATTCGGGGGTCTGCAGCGTCTGGGTCAGGCCGGGTCCGAGCCAGCCCACCGGCCGCTTGCCGGTGAATTTTTCGATCACGCCCATTGCACGGTTGATCATCGCCTTCTGGTCCGGCTCCTTGTGGATCGGCCCCTGCTCATAGGCGTGGCCCATGAATTCCCAGCCGGCGTCCTTGGCCTGTTGCGCGACGCGTGGATAATCCTCACAAACCCGCGCATTGATGGAGAGCGTGGGCGCAATTCCGAGCCGCTTGTAGAGATCGAAGAAACGCCACACGCCAACACGCATCCCGTATTCGTGCCAGCTCCAGTTCGGCACATCCGGCAGCAGCGGAATTCCGGTTGGCGCCGGCAGTACCTGCCGCGCCATCGGCTTCGCGATATCCCACACTTCGAGATTGACGATGGTCCAGATCACGATGCGGGCGCCGCCCGGCAGCTTCAGCGCCGGACGGTCGACGATGGCGGAATAGTCGCAGCGGTCTCGCGGGATCATGGGGCCGGTCATAGCAGGGTACTCTTGGGGCGGTTGAGAAACAAAGCGGTCATGCGGCGCTGGTCCGGCGCGGAGCAAGCCCGTCGAGCGCCATCACCGCGTCGGTATCCATCACGAAGCCGAAGGCTGTCTTGATGCAGGCGAGACCGGCTGCGTGCAGCTCGGCGCCGTCCATGCTGGCGACGCAGTCCTCGACCACGATCACCGCGTAGTCTCGGACGTTGGCGGCCGTCGTTGTCGCCAGCACACATGAATTGGTATTCACGCCAGTGATCAGAAGCGTGTTGATGCCGTGGGAGCGCAGCAGGAAATCAAGGTCGGTGCCGACGAAGCAGTCGTACCGCTTCTTGGTGTTGACGACGAAGTCACGCGGATCGAGCAGCTGCGGCATCACCGTGCAGCCGGGGCCACCGATGATGTTGTGACGCATCACGTTCTTGCGGGTGGCGGTCAAGTCCTCGGCGCGGGTGCGCCAGAACGGATTGGCGCGGATTTCGTCGGCGTCGCGATAGCTGGTCACCTGATGGACGATCGGAATATCGACGCTGCGGCACCAGTCGAACAGCCGCTTGTTGGCGGCGATGATGCGGGCCGCGACGTCGGGCGTGGTCGGCATGGTCGCCACCGCCATATCGAGATGGCCGCGATGCAGGTCGATCGCGACCACGGCGGCCCTGGGATGATCGACACCGAGATTCATTGCGCGCCTCATATCAAGGGATTGATGGACGTTCTCAACAAAGCACGCTGATCGATCCCGAGACGATCGGCGAGCCAATCGGCCAGCACTTCCTGACCGATAGTCGGATTGTCATGCTGGCAGTGCTCGGCGCCGGTTTCCTCGGGATCGAGCACCCGCATGGTCGCGTCAACGCCGTGCGCCCTGGCATAGTCGTAGGTGCTGCGCGCCGCGGTGACCGTCAGCACGTCGTGGCCACCGCGCAGCACCAGATGCTCGATGGCGCTTTCGCTGATGCTGGGATTCGCCGTCGCCATCGGACCTACGCCATTTTCACCATCATTGGACGCTCCATGGTTCGTTGAAGTCAGCGCCGAGTCAACAAATATTACATACACTTTTGCCGCTGCATATCATTTCTGCGCCACGCCCAGTTCCTAGGCATCGCAATAATGCAGCTAAAGATGGATTTTTCGAGCAGCATGTGGTCGAATGCGGCGGGACAGACTTCCAAGTGTACTCACTCGGGAGCAACACGGACGTTCCATGACGGACCAAACGGGCCAAGCTATTCTGGAGCCAACCGGCGGATCGCGCGCCGGCAATCGCGCCCTCTCGGTGATGGACCAGATCCGAGAAGCCGTCCTGAACGGCTCGGTCGCCGCCGGAAAGCGGCTCAATGAGGTCAGGCTCAGCCGGACGTTGGCGGTTTCGCGCACGCCGGTGCGCGCCGCATTGCAAGCGCTCGCGGGCGAAGGACTACTGGATTACGCACCCAATCGCGGCTTCACCGTGCGCGAATTTCCGCTCGATGCCATTGTCGACGCCTATGAGATCCGCGCCTCGCTCGAAGGGGTTGCAGCGCGGTTTGCCGCGGAGCGCGGCCTCAGTCCGGACGAGAAGGCGACGATCGAGCGCAGCCTCGGCGCCGGCGACAGACTGCTGGAGCGCGGCTCGTTCGAAGCCGGCGATCTCACAATCTATCGCGAGATCAATGGTGACTTTCACGACACCCTGCTCGCCGCCGCGCGCAACCGCATGCTGGCGGAGATGATCCGGATCTGCCACCACGTGCCGGTGTCGTCGAGCCGCAACATCGTTGCGTTCGAGCATCGCGACGTCCGCCGCCGCCACGATGATCATCATCGAATCTATGAGGCAGTGATAGCCCGCGAACCGTGGCGGGCGGAGATGTTGATGCGCGAGCACGTCTCGAGTGTGAAGGCATCGCTGGTCAAATTCTTGACCGAGCGCAGTCGAGACAATGAAACGGACGCTGCAGCGGCCGGCCCGCTCCCCGGCTAAATAGTACGAACCCATATGTCGTTGTAGCGTGATGCACTTAGGGTCATGCGGTACTCATCGGTCGACCATTTCTTGCGCCCCGCCAACTGCGCAAATTCTCGATTCAATTTTCAAACAGTTCAATAGATATGAATCCGCGATCTCGCAGCGCAATGCGCCCGAGTCGGGCAAACCATTTCGCCCTCTAAACCCTGAAACAGCGCATTAGCGCATTGATCCTTTGGTCGAGCAAAGTGTCGCGCACCAGGAATACGCCACGAGGGGCTGCTCACATCGATCGGTCATAGACGAGCCTTAGCTGAAAGCTGCCCTTCTTAAGCTCACCTCAGTAGGACCGACTTGCGAGGATCTTGGTTGAGAGTCCACTGGGTGAGCTTCCGAGCGCTTGATCCTGCTGCGCCGGCGCTACTACTCACTTTGGATCGGACTACCCCTTCTGCGTCTCTATACAGCTGCTGCGCGTTTCCGCATCCTGAACGGAGCACCGATTCCGTGAGGACACTGTGGCGCTTAAATTGACAAGAAAATAGTCTGGTTTGCTGGAGGATAGTTTGCTTCTAGAGAACAAGACTTCGACGTATCTGAAGGATTGCAGCGAGCGCGCTGAGTACGCAGCCTCATTCACGCTGGGCCAAGTGATCCGCCGGAATGCCAGCCAGTTCCCGCGTCAGCCCGCCATTCTCTCCTCCGCTTTTGCGCCTCTCACCTACCACGACTTGCAGCGCCAGCTGGACGAGATCCGCCGTCAGCTGCGCCAAGCCGGGTTCGATAGCAGCGCGCGGATCGGGGTGCTGATGCCGAACGGCCCGGAAGCCGTTCTCGCCATCGTGGCGGTAGCCTGCTGCGCCGCAGTAGTCCCCCTGGATCCGCGCCTGAAGGCGGCGGAAATCGATCAGCGTCTCGACATGCTGCGCCTGAGCGCTCTTCTCCTGCCGCAAGGTAGCGCCTCCGACGGTCGCCAGACCGCCGAGCGCAGGAATATTGCCCTTATCGAAGCCGCTCCGGTCGGACAGGGCCAGCTCGGGCTCAGGGTCACCGTGCGCGCGTCCGGCTCCCCTGCCCTCGACATGGAGCCAAACCTGCAGTCGCCCGCCTTCATCCTACAGACCTCCGGCACGGCCGCGCAGCCGAAGCTGATCCCTTTCAGCCATGCCAACATGCTGGCGGCGGCGGCGCGGCTCCAAGCCTGGTTCGACCTCACCCCCCAGGACCGCTGCCTGAGCGTATCGCCGCCCTGCTACTCCCACGGGCTCAAAGTGACGGTGTTCACGCCGCTCCTCACTGGCGGCAGCATCGCGTTTCCCGCGAATGCCGCCGTGGTGGATCTGGCCGAGTGGTTCGATGCCCTGCGACCGACCTGGTACTCGGCGGGTCCGACGCTCCACCGCGTCGTGCTGGACAAGGCGAAGACTGTTGCGGATGCGCAGACGATGCACACCCTGCGCTTCGTCGTGTCCGGCGGCGCGTCGCTCCCGAAGGGGGTGCAGGACGAACTGGAGCACGTCCTTGGCGTGCCTGTGCTGGAACATTACGGCTCCAGCGAAGCCGCGCAAATGGCCGCCAACCAGCCGCCACCCGGACCGAACAGGCCGGGCACCTGCGGCAGGCCGTGGCCGGACACCGTGGCAATCGTCGCCGAGGACGGACGCCCGCTTCCGGCCGGCGAGCAGGGTGAGGTCTGGGTGCGTGGCCCCACGGTGACGTCCGGTTATCTCGATGCGCCGGAACTCAATCGAACCGCCTTCATCAAAGGCTGGCTTCGCACGGGCGATGTCGGCAGCCTCGACGAGGATGGCTTCCTGTCACTGCATGGCCGACTGAGCGAACTGATCAACCGCGGCGGCGAGAAGATCGCCCCCGCCGAGATCGATTCCGCGCTCCTGCGCCACCCGGCGGTGGCCGAGGGGGCCGCCTTCACGATCTCCCATCCGCGCCTCGGCGAAGACGTCGCGGCCGCAGTCGTCTTCCATCCGGGCGCGCAGACGACACCCGCGGAGCTCCGCCGGTTCCTCCAAGGCGAGTTGGCCTCGTTCAAGATCCCCCACCGCATTCTGATCCTCGACCAGTTGCCAAAGGGAGCGACGGGCAAGGTTCAGCGGCGACGGCTGCGCGAGGCTCTCGGCGCGCCGGCGCATGAGCCGGCGGCGATGCCCGCGCCGGTTTTGGCCAGGGGTCCGTTGGATCTGGAATCTGAACTGCTGACGCTGTGGCGGAGGCTGCTCAAGTCCGAGACCGTGACGGTCGACGATGACTTTTTTGAAAGCGGCGGCGATTCCCTTCTGGCGACGGAAATGCTCATCGAGGTCGAGCGGCTCGTCGACCAACTCGTGCCGGAAACGATCCTATTTGGGGCGGAAACAATCCGTCAGCTTGTCCCGAAGATCGCCATGCAGACGGTCTCGCCGGCGACGCCGTTTTTCCAGTTCCATGCCGATGGCCACTGGCCCTCCCTGTACTTCTTCCATGGTGAATTTGAGAGCGGCAGCTTGTACGCGCGGCGAATGGTGCGTCTCTTCGGGCCCGATCATCCGATCATCACTATCGATCCCCACGGTCTTCGTGGGGAGCCGATTCCGCCGTCGATCGAGGGGATGGCCGCCGACCGCCTGCCGCTTATCCTGGAAAGGCAGGCGAGCGGCCCCTTCCTCCTGGGCGGTTACTGCAACGGGGCCCTGGTGGCGTTCGAAGTGGCCCGCCTGCTGATGGCGGCCGGCCACAAGGTTGAAATGGTTGCCCTGGTCGACCCGCCGACCATCAGTGCGCGTCCGGCGACGCGGGCGATGCTCGTGCTGATGAAGCACGTTGTTTCGCCCCACCTAACAGCCCGGATCTACAACTTCATGAGCCGGCTGGAGCGGGGCGAACTGCTCAGCAAGATGCACGATGTTTTGGTCAGTGCCAAGAATCGGCTTCCGCCTTCGTCACGGCAAGAGGCCTATTCGATCGCAATGGCGCAATACCTGCCGGCGCCGCTCGACGTGCCCGTGGTCTTCTACTCGGCCGGCCACGACGGCCAGGCGTGGCGGCGCCTCAGTCCCCGACTCGAAGTGATCCAGTTGTCCGGGGGACATTATGACTGCGTGACCACCGGCGCGGAGCTCCTGGTTGATCATCTGCGGCAAAGGATCGACGCCTTGGCTGATGTTACTGCTCGACTGCAAGAACAAGGCACTTTGCCGCACCTCCATTGTTGAATTGCACTGGTTTTTGCGGTGCCGCTGAAAGTAGGGCTAAAGACGGCCGCCCCGGACGAGCGATCCTGCTATTGAGACTGGGGCGCCGGGCGGCCGGCACGCCCTGTCTTCGTTTCAGTGTTCAGGGCGGGGATGTCGCTAACCTTGTCGGTCCGGCCCAAGATGGCCGCAGGTAGGCCTGGATGTCGTGGGGTCACCGCCTTGATCGCCTGCGCCAGCCAGGGTCGTGCAAGACGAATACCATTGCGCAATCAAAAAAACGCGGCCCGTAACTACATGTGAATTCGGCTGCAGCCGCACTTCAGCGAGCTAGGTCTTAAGTACGCGGCGACGGATGATAATGCGATAGCAGGATTCGCAATAAGTATCGTACTGGTAAAGAGATGCCGCGTGGTGCTCACGCGTGGTACATCATAAGAGATAAATGGTCTTCGCCCCGCGCGAAGGTTTCGTGATATTTTGCTCCGACGCAACGATGGCACGGCGATCAAGGCTCTTTCTGGAGACATAGTAGTTGAACCCACAACTAGAGCAAAAGCTAAAAACGTTCGCGCGGCGCATCGGGCTTGAGCTGTCGCGCGCTAGACCTACTGTCGCATCTCTCATTTTGTCGCGGCAAGTGGATTGCGTCTTCGATGTTGGAGCACACGAAGGAGAGTTTGCTCAGTCTTTGAGGGCAGGCGGGTATGCCGCCCGAATCGTGTCATTCGAACCTGTTCTCTCCTCATTCGAAAGATTGAAACTAAATGCAGCTTCGGACGGACGTTGGATCCTGAATAATTATGCTTTGGGCGCTGCGCCGGGAGTTGGATCGATCAATGTGGCGGCCAATACCGTTTTCAGCTCCCTACTACCGACGACAGCGTATGCAGATGAGTACTATCCTGGTGCAAGTGTAGTTCGACAGGAAAAGGTAAAAATTGAGCGGTTTGACGATGTTTATCCGAAGTTGAAAGGGAGTCGGAATTTTCTCAAAGTTGACGCCCAGGGATTTGAGCCGTCCGTGCTAAAGGGCGCCGAGGAAGCGCTAAAGGATTTGGGTGGGGTTCAGTTAGAATTGCCTTGCACAAACTTATACGCGAATAGCTGGTCTTTTGCTGAGGGCATTGCGTTCATGGAGGCAAAGGGCTTCGCTCTCGCACAAACAAGGCCTGTAATCTTTTCGGCCGAGGACCCGCAGCGTCTGGTTGAACTCGATTGCGTCTTCGTTAAGTCAAAATAAGTATAGGTTCCACGCTGGGCACATAATATTCAAATATTTGATGAGAACGTTTGCTTTGATGCAAGCTGCGGCGAGTTAGAGTCCGGTTCCTGCTGCGGGAGGAGCGGACGCATGAAGCGGAAGAAGTTTTCGGAGGAGCAGATCACGCGGTTCTACGCGAACATGATGCGGGGGCGAAGGCCGCCGATCTGGCGCGCAGGCATGGCCACGCGCCCGCAGTATGAGGCCCCTATTCGCGCCGGCGACGCCCCGGCAGCAAATAACAATGGCCGTGATCTGACCGCGATGCGTTCATATCTCGACGGACTCCTGCAAATTCAAATCGCTTCAATTTCTTAACACACCAACTCCACTGCCGCGTCGCCCAAGTGCGGGTCGCTGGTCGCCGAGCTGATGCCTAGATATTCCCTCACGCTCCCTGAAGTCGACGGCTGTCGATGCAAGACCGATAGCGCCTGATGCCATGGTCAAAGCGAATGTTCCCTATACGCACCTCCTTCCAGTGACAATCTTTGCGGCCCTCATCTGCTGTAGCTATTTCAAGAAGCAGGCACCGGGTGTTTTCGAGATCAATAAATATTTTGATAAGATCAATCATGCTTCGCGATCCTTGATTGTCGTCGCGCGCGGTCTAACTCCGTTTACAGGCGACGAATAAATGGAGCTGCCAAATGAAGCGAGCATCTGCAGCAATTCGTGTCGGCTGCCTTGGCTTGACTTGCGCCCTGCTTTGGTCGGTCGGCGGCGCTGCCGTCGCCGCTGCGCAGACCAGGGCACCGCCGCAGGCGCCGGCCGCGGCCGCGCAATTTGCAGAAAAGAAGGTGCTGACCTTGGACATTGCGCGAAAGATCGTCGCGGCCGCCGAGTCGGAGGCGACGCGCAATCACTTGGCCGGAGTTGTCGCGGTGGTCGATGACGGCGGATGGCCGATCCTGATCGAGCGCATGGACCATGCCGCCTATCTCGCCAGCGTGGAACTTGCACCCGGCAAGGCCCGAACAACCGCGCTGTTCAAGAAACCTAGCCAGGCGCTCGAGGACGCGATCAACCACGGTCGCTTTGCTGCCGTCACCGCGCAGGGCTTCACCGAGATGCAAGGCGGGCTTCCAATCGTCGTCGATGGCGAGGTGATTGGGGCCATCGGGGCGAGCTTCGACACGCCGGAGCACGATGTGCAAATCGCGCAAGCCGGGTTGGCGGCGGTCCCTCATTGAATTGAACCAAGCGAAAGTCGCGGGGAGAGAGCGACACGGGAAACACCGCCGCGCGAAAATTCACGACGCTTTGATTCGCCGGCTGGGACGTAGGTTTGATTTCCCTCCCTCGCGCTCTATTTACTTCGTGTGACTTGTTACTTCGTGTGACTGGATTTCGTGCGATTTCGCCGCTGATCGTTGATCGTGCGCGGCTTCGATAGCGCGGATGGAGCTCAAAAAAGTCTTGCAGTCATAGTTTATTGAAAAGAGTTGGCGGACCCCGTGGATATCAAGCCCTTGATTGGCCTCGGTGGCGTCCTCATCGCTGCCATGACATCCGAATTCAACGACCAGGTGACGGCTGTCGCGCTCACCGATGTCCGCGGTGCGCTCGGGATCAGCCACGATCCCGGAACCTGGATCGTAAGCCTGTATGTGTGGGCCGAGATCGTCGGCATGGCGATCTCGCCCTGGCTGCTGATGACCTTCACGTTGAGGCGCTGGACGCTGTTTGCGATCGCGCTGTGCGGAATCTCCAGCGTGCTGATCCCGTTCAGCCCGAACATCGAGGCGATCTACGCCCTGCGGCTGCTCCAGGGGCTCGCCGGTGGCCTGATCATCCCTCTGCTGATGACCACGGCTCTTCGCGTTCTCACGCCGGGCATCCGGCTCTACGGTCTGGCCGTCTACGCTCTGACCGCGACCTTCACGCCGGCGCTGGCCTCAACGGTGGCCGCGCTTTGGACGGATATCGTAGACTGGCGTTTCGTGTTCCTGCAGACGATTCCGCTCTGCTCTCTGGCCGGCGTTCTCGTCTGGTATTGTCTGGATCAGGATCAGCCGAGATACGAACGGTTCCGAATGCTGGACTGGCGCGGCGTGCTGCTTCTGGTGATCGGGGCCGGCGCCTTGAGCACCATGCTATATCAGGGGGACCGGCTCGACTGGTTCAACTCGAGGCTGATCTGCGTCCTGGCGCTGGTGAGCGCCCTGGCCATCCCGCTGTTGCTGGTCAACGAGTGGTTCCATCCTTTGCCACTACTGAAGCTGCAGTTGCTCGGACGGCGCAACATCGCCTATGGCGCGCTTGGCTTGTTCATCATTCTGATCATCGGCCAATCCGGTTCGACCGTGCCGTTGCGATACCTGCAGGACGTCCAGGGTTACAGACCACTGCAATCCAACCTGATCACGCTGGAGATCGCGGCCTTGCAACTCGTGATGTTGCCCGCCATGGCGCTGTTGCTGGATTACAAGCGCGTCGACGCGCGGATCGTCAGCCTGATCGGACTGGGCTTGATCCTCGCATCCTGCATCGGTTCGTCCTTTCTCACGGTGTATTGGAACCGGGATCAATTCTATTCATGGCAGCTGCTGCAGGCGGTCGGTCAGCCGATGGTGATCGTGCCGCTGCTGATGATGACCACCAACGTTGCCGGCCCGACGGAAGGTCCCTTCGTGTCCGCCCTGATCAACACATCACGCGCCCTCGCGGAGGCCGTCGGCGCCTGGTTCGTGGCGTTGATTGTTCGTTGGCGCGGCGCGCTGCATTCCGACCGCATCATCGATGAAGTCGGCCAGGACCGCTGGCGGGTGATCCAGGGCAACGGCGTGCTGCCCCAGTATCCGCCGCCGCTGATGCCGGACGGTCAGCCCAGCATGCCGCACAGCCTGGAAACCTTCCGCCATTCCGTGGAGCAGCAGGTCGCTATCTTATCGACAAGCGACACCTTCCTGATCATGGGAGCCCTGACCGTAATCCTGATGGTCCTGGTGATGACGTTGCCGGTCCGCACCATTCCGCCGCGGATACTCTTTGCAAAGCAGGGGAAAGCCGCATGACGGAGGATCTAGCCGAACCCGGGACGCGACCCGCCGAGCCGGAGCGGAACGAAGCGCCAGCCCCGGCCGCGACGCCCGGGAACAACCATCAACCCCAACCGAAGGATGCAGAGCCGCAGGGCCGCAAGGTGCAGCAAGCAGACAAGCTTCCCGCGCCTCTGCCGCGCTGGCCCTTCCTGGTGGTCGGACTCGTCGTGGCGATCTTCGCCGCGGCGGTTCTGTACATCATCTTTCGGCCAAGAGCGGACGTGTGGACCGATGATGCCTATGTGATGGTGCACTACGCCACCATCGCGCCGCGCATCTCCGGTCAGGTCGCCACGGTGCCGGTGGACGACAACGACATTGTCAAGACCGGACAAGTGCTCGCAACTCTCGACCCGCGCGACAATGAGACCGCCGTGGCTGCGGCCGAGGCGGCGGTCGCGCGCGACAGATCGCAATTCGACGAGCTCTCCGCGACCGTATCACGCCAGCCGTCGATCATAGCGGAGCAACAAGCCGCCGTTGCGTCGGCGCGCGCCAGGCTCGCTTTTGCGCAGACCGACGCGCGCCGCTACGGCAATCTCGCCACGACGGGAGCCGGCACCATGCGCGAACACCAGGAAGCCGACAGCTCGCTTCAGCAGGGTCAGGCCTCGCTGGACGGCGCCGAGGCGTCGCTCGATGCGGCACGCCGGCAACTGGACGTGCTCAAGGCCCAGAGGTCCGCGGTCGAAGCTGCGCTCAAGGCCGACGAGGCCAAGCTTGAACAGGCCAGGCTCAATCTGTCCTATACGCAGATAAGGGCACCGATCGACGGCATGGTGGGCGAGCGGTCCGTGCAGGCCGGCAACTACGTCGCGCCAGGCACGACGTTGATGACCGTCGTGCCGCTCGACCAGGTTTATATCATAGCGAACTATCTCGAAGTGGATCTGCTGCACGTCCGCAGCGGCCAGCCCGTCACCATCCATCTGGACGCCTATGACATCGACCTCAAAGGGACGGTGGATAGCGTGCCGCCGGCCTCCGGCGCCGCCTTTGCACCGATCGCACCCAACAATGCCACCGGCAATTTTACCAAGATCGTGCAACGGCTGCCGGTCAAGATCGTGGTGACGCCCGGGCAACCTTTGGCTAAGCTGCTGCGCGTGGGCTTGTCGGTCGAGACTACCATCCATACAGGACTGGAGGATGTCGTGGACGAACAGCGCAGATCGAGCGATCGTGTGACCGGGCATTGATTAGTGCGTGCCTTGCGTCTGATGGCGTGTCTCTCCGGTCCGATGTTGGGCATCGGGCTGAACGGCTGCACCGTTGGGCCGGACTACCAGAGCCCGGAGCTCAAAGACGAGCCCAGGCGATCGGCGCTGAATGCCGCAAGCGTGCCGAGCCGGACGGTCGAGGGCGCGGTCGACATCGCCTGGTGGAAAAGTTTTCGGGACTTTCAGTTGTCGTCGCTGGTCGAAAGGCTGGTGGCGCAAAACCTGGACCTCGAGACCGCGGCGGAACGCGTGATCCAGAGCATCGCGCAGCGCCGGGTCGCAGTCTCCCAGGGGCTGCCGCAGATCGAGGGGCAATCGTCGTCGACCTATAATCGCCAGAGCCCGAACGGCACGCTGTCCTTGCTCGTCCCTGCCCCCGGCGCGCCGTTGGATTATGGCCTGTTCCGGGATGGCTTGACGTCATCATGGCAATTGGACCTGTTCGGCCGGGTTCGGCGGGCGGTGGAAGCCGCCGATGCCGCCACCCTGGCGGCCGTGGAGAACCGGCACGGCGTCGCACTCGCGGCGGTCGCGGAACTGGCGCAAAGCTACATGCTATTGCGCGGAACCCAGAACCGTCTCGAGATCGCGAAACGCAATCTGCGCCTTGCCGAAGAGAATGTGGAGCTTGTGAACAAGCGTTTCGGCGACGGGGTCGCCACCACGCTCGACCTGGCGCAAGCCCGGGCTCAACAGGCCACCATCGCCGCAACCCTGCCGCCGCTGCGCACCCAGGAGGCGGAACTCATCAACATCATCGGCCTGCTGCTGGGCTATGCTCCCCGCGCGCTCGAGGCCGAGTTGCGCCGCGCCCGGATGGTGCCGCGCGTGCCGCGCAGGGTGCCAGTGGGCCTGCCCGGATCGCTGGTGCGCCGCCGGCCGGATGTCCGCGAGGCCGAGGCGCGACTGCATGAGGCCACCGCGCAGACCGGCGTCGCCGTGGCGAACTTCTATCCTGACGTGACTTTGAACGGCGCGGTCGGCGTGGAAAGCCTGCACCTGAGCAATCTGTTTTCCCCGACCTCGACGACTTTCGCGGTGGGGCCGGCGGTTTCGCTTCCGATCTTCGAAGGCGGCCGGTTGCGGGGCACCCTGGAACTGCGTGAATCGCAACAGCGGGAGGCTGGCACTTTCTTTCAGAAAACGGTGTTGCGGGCCTGGAAGGAGGTCGACGACGCCATCACTGCCTATCGCGAAGCGCAACTCCGGCGTGCCGATGTTGCCCGGGCCGTCACTGAAAATCAGGCCGCGCTGCGCGCCGCCAGGCAACGCTATCAGGAGGGTGCGATCGACTTCCTGAACGTCATCGCAACACAAGCCCAGTTGCTGCAGAGCGAAAATGATCTTGCCGACAGCGACACCCAGATCGCGACCCTTCTCGTCAATCTTTATCGCGCCCTTGGTGGAGGATGGCAGATCGTGGATGTCGTCTATGGTGCAGATGACACGCCGCGACATAAGATTTGAACACCATAGGACGCCGCCGCCAAATCGTTTGCGTGCGACGTTGCAAAAATTTGCACCCTAATTGACAACACGTTGACAACAGGTGAGCCGCCTGTGTCCATTCGACGCTCCCCTCTTAAGGCTGCTGAACATGGGCGCGGAGCACTGAATCGAGCGTCGCGGCACGACCAAGTCCTCCAACTTTGAGCTCGACGCCGTCGGCTCGCAACAAATCGCGCAAGGATCCGTGGGCGCCGATGATGCGCAGGGCGATGTCGCGGCTGGCAAGTTCTGCATGGAGTTCGTGCAGCATGCGCGCCCCTGCAAGGTCCAGATATGGCGCGGCGGAGAGATCGCAGACGGTCAGGCGGATGGCGGGCGCATCCGCTTCCCGGAGACGGTTCAAAACCGATTCCATGACAGCGTCGGCATTGACGTAAATCAGAGATGCTTCGGGACGAAAGATGATTACGCCGGGCAGCGGCTCGTTCTCGGGGTGGCGCTCCAGGTCGGAAAAGTTGTTGGTACCAGGAATACGGCCGAGAAAGGCGACGTGCGGACGCGACACCCAGGCAAGCAGCAATAGTATCGAGGCTAGTGCAGCAAGCAGGATGCCCTGAAGTATTCCAAGGAGCAGCACGGCCCCGAGCGCGATCGCCGCCGCGTAAAAGTCTAGCCGGCTCAATCGCCACATGCGGAGCAGTGCCGGGAAATCCAGCAAGCCATACACCGCGGTCAACACCACGGCTGCCAGCACCGCCTTTGGAAGATTTTCAAGCAAGCCTGTCAGAAAGAGCAGGCAAAGCGCAAGCGTGATAGAGGCAAAGACCAGCGCCAGCGGTGTGCGCGCACCAGCCTTATCGTTCACCGCCGATTGCGAAAGCCCGCCGGCGACTGGATAGCCCTGCCCTATCGCTGCTGCGAGATTGGCCGCGCCGATGCCCAGAAGCTCTTGTCTTGGGTCCAATGCGTATCCGTGCTTCGCGGCGAAGGTGCGAGCCGCCGACACGCCTTCGATATAGGCCAGCAACAGGCAACCAGCGGCCAACGGAAGGATTCCCTCGACATCGCGCAATCTGAGAGCTGGGCCTGCCACGGCGGGCAGGCCCGCCGGGATTTCTCCCGTCGTCGGCACCCCGAGCGCCGGGAGCCCAAGTACTGTGGCAGCAATGATCGCCAGCGTGACCACACCGAGCGCGATAGGCTTTCCCGGCAGCAGCCGCTCGCCCAACACGATCAATCCGATCGCGACAACACCGACTATGAGAACGACGTAGTGCATCTGGCCGAGCTGCCCGAGGAACGTCCACGCCCGGTCAAGAAAATTATGCCCCCCACCTCCAACCCCGAAAAGAGTCGGCAACTGAGTCATCGCAATGGTTAAGCCGGCGCCAGCCTTGAAGCCCACAAGAATACTGTCGCTGATCAGCTTCACCAGCGCGCTCAATCGCAACAACCAGGCGAACAGGCAAAGCGCCGCGACTGTGAAGGCTACGAGGCTGGCGATCTGAGCATACCGTTGCGCGTCCCCGTCAGCCATTGCCCCGACAGTCCCGGCAATCATGAGTGAAATGGCCGAAGTCGGCCCGATTGCAAGCTGGCGCGAAGATCCGAGCAGGGCGTATCCCAGACCACCCAGCAGGTAGCCGTAGACCCCGACTTGCGGAGGTAGACCTGCAAGTCCTGCGTAGGCCAGGGAAACCGGAATTGCGTAGGCGGCCAACGTTACTCCGGCGATGATATCGCCGAGCAGCCAGGAAGGCTGGTATTCAGCCAACCAGCGGGACGGCGGAAACCACCAAGGCCAAGTTCGCGCTTTTGGATGTTTCGGCAAATCCATCATGCGGCGGCCAAGAACATCAACTACTTTTCTAAGAGCGTGAACCCATAAATCCAGAGTGGCTGGCGGACTTCCGCCTTGATACGCATTCCGGACTCACGTCGGACCTCGCGTGAGGTCCGACGGCGCAATCCGCGGAAGAATGATCTGAATAATCGTGCCCGCGCCCGGCCCGCTTTCGAGTTTTAGCCGGCCACCCAGTCGCTCCGCCACGATGTTGTAGACGATGTGCAGACCGAGCCCGGTTGCCCCTTGATGGCGGCGGGTGGTGAAGAAAGGATCGAAGGCCTGACGCTTGATCTCTGGGGGCATTCCGCATCCATCGTCGGCAAAGAGAAGTTCGATGTGAGCACTCCCGGCTGAGCTCACTTTGATATTGATCGTGCCCGTTTTCCCCGCCGGGAAAGCATGCGCTATAGAATTGAAAGCGAGGTTGGTGAGTACCTGCCCAAACGGCCCGGGATAGCTGTCCATCGAAAGATTAGGCTCGGATTGAAGCTTGATGGTGATATCGCGGTCCCGCAACTCGCGTTGAAGATGTGAAAGAACCTGTTCGGCCAGTTCGCCGGGATCGAATGTCCGCCGATGGAACTGTTGTTGATCAGCGGCCACCTGCTTGAACGACTGCACCAGTTCGGCAGCGCGGCCAAGGTTGGCTACCAGTTGGAGCGACGCCTCGTTGATTAGCGCGATAAATTCATTGAGGCTCGATCGCCTGAGGTCGCCGCGCGCCGCCTCTGCGGCGAACAGCTTCGCTTTCCGCTGCAGCGTCGAGGCGACCGTCAGGCCAATGCCGACAGGAGTATTGACCTCGTGTGCGACGCCCGCCACCAGCCGGCCGAGTGCGGCAAGCTTTTCGGCCTCGATCAGCGAGTCCTGGGTTTCGCGCAAATGTCGCAGCGCAGTCTCCGCAGCGTCTCTGGCGTTGCGGATTTCCTGCTCGGCACGCTTGCGTTCGGTGATCTCTTCGGCAGCGACGTTGACCGCAACGATCTCGCCGCTCGGTGCGCGCAGCGGGTGCCAATATGTCATCCATGAACGTTCATCGACTTGGTCCGCGCGCTGCCCGGCAACCTCGATGCCGACCACAGGCTCTCCCGTCTCCATGATCGAACGGACGATCGCTTGGACCGAGTCCGCGAGCGCCGGCACGCAATCCCTAACAAAACGCCCGAGATGATCCTCGACCGATATGCCGCAGATCTCGGTGAGGCGTTGGTTGATCTGTAGGTACCGGCAGTCAGGCGACAGGCAAGCGAGGCCGATCGGCGCGGTGTCATAAATGAGTTGCAACGCCGGCTGTTGCGGAAAAAGCAGCACCCCTGAAGATGATTTCTGCACCTGCGGCAAGAGCGCCCCCGCTACAATGATATGAGCTCACCTTTGTAAGTCGGCTTTGTTGCCAGCGGCTTTGACACCGCTAGCGGGATCGCGAATGTCAGTGTGCGGCGGAAGACTACCTTCCAGTCCGCAGGCGGAACAGAGCTAAATTGGTGCTCCCATGGACGCCGGGCTTGATCCAAATCAAAGTATGTCCACGCGACACATTCCCCTTGCGCCTGCAACGCGGTGCTTTGCAAGCCGCCTCCACCTGCACCTACGATCAAGCCTGCCTTCGCGAATACGGCGAACATAACCCGGAGCCTGTGCGTGCGATGACTTCGCCAATCCAGAGCAGATAAGCAGGATCAACAGAGCGAGTGCTGCTGAATGCCCACCCATCGGAGCAGTCCTCCTCCAATCTCAACCACCCGGTGCGTTGACCTTCTTCCAGGTCTGATCGGGATCGAACCACATCATGCGGTTGACAAGCGTCATCGTGTAATCACCCAGGTCCTTCTGGTAGACCGTGCCGGAATGATTCACGAGGAAGGTCATCACGCCTGAATTGCCATACTGCGCAGGATAGGCGACAAGCGCAATTCCGCCGATCATCTTTCCCTTGACCACATAGTTCAGCGTGCCGCCGGGGGCATTCGGCCCTTGCTGCGTCAGGATCCGGTAGTAATAGCCGTGATAGGGCGTGCGTCCTGTTCCGGCGTTGTATCCTTCGGCGGACGCCTGCGCGGCGAACTCGCCGAGCGGACTTGCATCGCCACCGGATGCCGGCCAATAGAGGCCGTCCTTCTTGCCGGTGGTACTGACGATGCGCTCGGCATAAACGCCGGTGCCGGCCCCGGTGCGATCCTTCTCCGCATACTCGTTCTGCGCATCGACATAGGCGAGGCACGCCTGGATCGCGTCCAGTTCGTTGCGTCCGATACGCCGGTACAGGATTTCAAGCCGGCCGGCAGCGGTATCGAATTTCCAGCCAGCCTTCTGACGGGTGAGCGGTATCGGAAGCGGGGAGTCGTCGGTCCCCACGACCAGAAAGGCCTTGTCGCCTTCGATGATCACATCGCGTTTGGCGTCGTAGGCTCCCACGAACCGCTCCCGGGCTTCGCGATCCGCCACCTCATCGCCGGAGACCATAATGTCCTCGGCATCCCGACCGAGCACCTTGAGGATATCTCTCGTCGCGCCGGATTTGATGGCGTTGGCGAGCGCCGTGGCGGCATCCTCCGGTGTCTGGAAGACTCGTTGAGCGCTGGCGGACGACGTCACGAGCAGCAGGACGGCTGCTGCGATGAGACCGGAAGGAACCTTGCGACAGCTTTGGCCGAAACGAAGCTTCGTCATGGTCACATCCTCGCGCGTATCGGGATTTGCGCGCCGGCGGCGAGCCAATCCTTGTAGGTGAGGAACCTGATTCCAAGCCTGTGATAGTTGACCCTGAGATAGCCATCGTCGCCGTGCGTCACGACGCCGGGCATCAGGGCCTGCACTTCCTGTGCGATGACGCCGACATATGCCTTGTCGCTGCCGAGATAGCTGAAGCGGTAATAGCCGAGGCCGTTGTCCAGATGCCCGAGCAGGACGACGTCGTGTTTCAGCGCGATATCGGAGCGTCGGCCGCCACTCCCGCCGCGGCCGCCACCACCCCCGGCAAACGCAGCGCCACCCCCACGGGGACCACCCCCGGCGAAGCTTGCGCGCGAAACGCCTGCACTGGCAAAACTTTGTCGACCACGTGCGGAATGAAGATTGGCCGCCCTCCCCGCCGACATGTTCCTGATGGCGGTATCGCGCCCGCCCTTGTTGCCCGCGCCGGCGGCGCGGCTGCGATCGCCCGTCTTGGCCCGATCACCGCCCTTGGCGCGATCACCCCCCTTGGCGCGATCACCTGCCTTGGCGCGATCACCACCCCCGCGGTCGCCAGCCTTGGTGCGATCGCCCTTAGCGGCGCGATCCGCTCCTCCGCGATCTCCGGCACGATCACCCGCACCTGTCCGGCCCTTTCCAGGGTTGAGCACTTGATCGCCAGAGCGGCCGCGGAAATTTATGCGGTCTCCGGCGCCCGCCCGCAGGTTGTTGTTGCCGAATTTCTGCTGGACGCCGGCGTTGTTGTAGCGGACGCCCTGGCGGTGAGCCGGATTGTGCTGCCAGTTGTTGCCGATATTGTTGATGTTGGTGCGGTTGATGAAGAAGTTCTTATTGCCCCAATTGCAGCCGCCGCCCCAGTAATTGCCCCAGCGGCCCAGCGCATAACCTGCGCCGAACGCAAGCCCGGTGGCGATGAGGCCGGCACCGATATAAGGCGGCGCTGCAAAATAGTAGGGCGGATAGTCGGGATAGGGCCATTCGCCATACACCACAGCCGGCTCGTAGTAAGGCACGTAGACCGTGTTGGGATCGGTCGGCTCGATCAAGATGACCTGCTTGTTCTCCTGCTGCTGAACGGTGACCTTCTGCTCCTTGGTCGAAATCAGCTTGTTGTTGTCATGGGCCGTTGCACGCAAGCGCTGGATCGCGTCCATCACGTCCGGCTGCTGGGCGAGAACCGCGTCGCCGAGATCCTTGGTCCAGTCGAGTTTGTCGCTCATCATGGAGAGCACCGAAGGCGTGCTGGCCAACGCCTTGACGCTGTCGTCCCAGCCTTGCTTGTCGACCTCGGTCTTGAGCGCGTCGTCCTTCAGCTTCTTGTGCTCGTCCAGCCAGCGGTCGGCCTGCACCACTTCCAGCGGGTAGGTCGACGCGGCCAAGAAGTTGGCCAGCAAGGCGTCGGGATATAGAGCGATCGGCGCGACCAGCGCATCGAGTTGCTCGGGCTTTAGCAAGGTCTGTTCGGTCGGCGGCGGTTTGCCGTCGGTCGTCTGGGCCGCCGCAACGCCCGGAGTTGCGATCATGACGGCTAACGCCAGCAGAAGTTTCCCGCAACGCAACATGTCTCCCTCCATCGCCGAATGGGTGAAGGAACGGCCGAAGCGGCGCCGCAGCTTTGATCAGGATCAAGGGTCCGGTTTTCGAGCCGAACCGCACCAGCCACCGAAAGCGGCTCGCTGCTCAAGCCCTGCTCTTGCCGTCCGGCTGCATGGCGAGCAACGTCCTGCGATCATGGATGAGGCTCTGCAGGCGGTGCGCGGCCACATTCAGGGTCGCGACATCGAGCGCGCCTTCGTCTCCTGCCGCCGCTTTGCCGCGCTGCGCCTGAAGGACCCTGTCGATCTCACGCTCGATCTCGGAAAGATCCGACTCCGCCTCCGTCGTTCGTATGCGGCGTCCGAGCGTATAGAGCGAATCCAGCGCCGGTTCACCTGTCCGGGGTTCGCCAGCCCGAAGGAATTTCCAGGCCGCCGCCAGCACCGAGACGAGGGCGCCAAATATCATCGGTGTCAGAAAGATCGCGTTTCCCCATTTGTCCAGGAAGCTTTGCTGGGTGCCGTTGTAAAAGGCTGCGGCTCCCGGATGTACCGGAAGATACGCATCGGGATCGGTACTGGGGGCCGCGACCTGTGCGAGGATCGGCAACTCGCCAAGAAGATCCCGGCGCACGCTCATGAGCGTCTTGGTAAATTCGGCGATCAAATCGGCGTCGAGTTCTTTCTTCGCGACCAGATAGAACGTCACCCTGAGCGTCGTCAGGTCGTCATTTGGGAGCGGCGGGGAGCCGCGCAACGTGCCTTTCGGCACATCGAAGCTTTCGTAGGCGCGCTCTTTCTCCGCGATGGCAGCGGCGGATTCGATCGGAATCAGCACCGGACCGGCCTTCGAGTTCTGGTGAAACAGACCGCGCACCAGCGAAAGATATTTCTCGGTCAAGGGAAGGACGACCAGAATCGCTCGCACTTCCTTGGACTCGAGCGCCCGTCGTGCTTCCGGCGGAGCCAGATCCTTGAACTTGGTATTGGCGCGGCTCAGATTGTATTCATCCGTCAGCACGCTCACGATCTTTCGATTGGTCTCGCCCGCGACAACACCCACGGTGGCGCGTTTCAGATCCGCCACGTCGGCGATGGGGGATCCCGGCGGCGCGATCAAAAGTGCCACCGCGTGGGCCACGACGATGACCGCCTGCGCTTGCGACAGGTCGCCCACATCGCCTCGCACCACCGCAAGGTCGGTCTTGCCCGACGAAAACGCATTCGCGGCCTCAAGTGGGCTCGATGTCTCGATCATATTCAGCCGCACGCCTGCATTCGTCGCCACAAGCCGACTCGCAATGGCTGACACGATCCGCCCCGCTTCGCCGTCCAGCGAACCGACAGCGATGGTCAATGTCGTGGGGCGATAGTACCAGCGATAGGCAAAAAGACCCGCCCCTGTGACCAGAACGACGACACCGGCGACAAGGACAACCCGCAGCCATCTCGGCATTCTGGTCGGCATTCCGATCGAATCCATTCGGCTCTCACGGGGGCGGTGACATTTGGGAGCTTGAAAGGCTGACCTCGAGCTCCGCCCTAAACACGTTGCTGTAAAGATTCACTTTCCATTGCCGCCCGCTGGAAGATAGCGGATGGCCGCCTGCACCTGGGGCGCGACATAGCACGTGTATTCAATTGCTGCCCTGATGCTGCCCTGGCGGCGTCCAATCCCTCGATGCCGTCAAGACGTTCGACCACGAACAATTCTGAACGGTCTACGTGATCGTGAGCACGCACGGCGTTCGAAGCGCCGGTCGGCAAACGGACCGTACGACCCGGTCACATCAGCCACGAAGCATGCATCCTGATCGCCGTGAATGACCTCCGGCGCTGCATGACAACCAGGGTTCGCTTCGACATGAGGCGGACCTCTCGGAGGCCTGCGGCTTCGTCAGCACCTCGTGTAGATCTGGCCGTAGGCATCCACAACCTGCCTGCAGCCCGGCGTCACCGCGTAAGCGCCGGCCGCCGCCGCGGTAGCGGCCCCGCCGTAGACGACGGCGCGGCGCGTCGTTCTGCGGGCGACGCCCGCATAGCTCATCGGCGTCAGCGGGCGCCCGATACGCGCTTCGGCGGATGATACGATCCCCTCGTTCAAGGTAGCCCTGCCGCTCCAGATCAGACCGGCCGCGAATGCCATCATGGCAGCCAGCGACAAAGCGATCGATGTTCGCGATAGATGTTTCATTTCTTGGCTCCTGCGGTTGTGCCGGGGGGAACTTCGTCGAATTCCATCAGGGCCAATGCGTTCAGATCCGCCTTTGTCGCGTCAGCCGGCGGCTTGAACACAAACGCATCTGCGTCTGCCGGAACATCGGATTTCCAGTCCTTGATCTTCAGTGTGTATTGCGGCGCGCCTGCCAGCGTCTTGCTCGTGATCACGTATTTTCGCGGGATCGGACGCGCACCGCTCTCGATCCAGATCTGCCAGTCCGTGTCGATGCCGCGAAACGCGAGGTGCTCGCATTCGACGCCGTCGATAACGCCTTGGCCGATATGCCTGGCATCGATCACATTCGCCGTCAGCTCGTCGAACGAGTTGGTCAGAAGCAGATCGGTCCCCGGCATCGCGCCGCCGGACGTCGATTGAAGGCGGTCGATGAGTTGATCGACTGATCCGGCCAGGTCCGTCTGCACATAGGTCTTGGCGTTGTTGCCGTAGAGGGAAAGCGTCTTGCCGTCGAAGACCATCTCCACGTCCGTGTAGCCGCCGGTGCGTTTGATCCGCAGCTTGTCGGGCCTATTGAGCCTCATCTGTCCGGAACTGGTAAACTGAAGCTTTTGAAGCTCGGGCGTGATCACCTCGATGTCGCTGTCGAACGTTGCCGATATCGACTTCTGACCGGCGGTATAGTCGGTCATCGCCTTGAGAACTTTGGCGGCGTCCTGGGCCGGGGCGGGTGTGGCGAGGGCGGCGATGCAGGCTGCGGCCACCGAAATTCCGGTCAGACTTCGAAACGCTGTTCTTGATCTCATGGCAATCCTCCGTTGACTGGCGGTATTCTCTGGCCCCCAAAGGCTCATGGATTGACATGGATCAAGCCCGCCAGCGCACCTGATTGGCAGGCACATGCATCGGCGAAGAGCTTTCTGCAGAGCCCCTCTGATGGAAGCAGCGGGCCCGTTTTTGGACACGCGCATCGCGGCTTTGGCAGCACTGCTAATGGCCGCTCATCACCAGCGTCTTGATCGGCAGCAACAGAGCCTGGATCCGCAGCAGCATGGCGTGCACGAGCCCGACTGCATCGATGGCGTGTAGCCCAAAACGCTGCGCCGCGCCGAACTTGCCCGAAGCAATCAGCTCGTGGTTGCTGGTATAGGCGTTGACCAAGCAACTGCTTCCTGCCGTTACCCCCTCAAGACCGCCCTTGTAGAGTGGTTCGAGGAACACGAGGATCGTGCCCGGCCTTACCGCACTCTGCGCCTCAAGGAGTTGCTCTCCGCCGCGGAACTGACCGGCCGCGATATAGTCCTGAACGTTGGTCACGACCATCGGGATGATGGTCCATGGCTTGGAGATGCACGCGGCCTCAGCCACCATGCCCGGCTTCAGGACCTGAGCTTCGATCTGTCCGAAGCCGGCCTGCAGCCCACGCTGCCCTGCTCCCTCGGGTATCAGGATTCCGGCGGACCGTATCATCGGATTGACGACGTCACCGACGCGGAGAAGGAACTGCTCGACGCGCCCGGCAACTCCGGCACGGACGAAAGTCTTGTCATAATCGACTTGCGCCTGCTCCAGCGCCGCTTGCGCGCTCGCCTTCTCGGCCGGCAGAAGTGTGGAAATTCGCAATACACTGGATTGTTTTGCAGCATTTGCGGCATCGAGGGCGCCTTGCCGCCCGTCCACAAGGACCTGCAGCTTTTCGATGTCCCGCTGAGCGACGATCCCCGGGTTGCGCCGTTGCAGCTCGCTCTTCACCTGCAGCTCATCCAAGGCCTGCTGATGCGCGCTTTTCGCTTCCTGTATCTGGCCTTCTGCCTTGAGCACGTCCGTTTCCGCAGCGATCAGCGCTGCATCAATTTCGGCGATCTTCCGCCGGGCCGTCTCCAGCGCCGCCTCTTGCCTGGAGCTGTCCAGCCTGAAAATGACCTCGTCCTTGGCGACTGGCGCGCTGAAGTCGAGACGTACTTCCGCGACTCGCCCGGAGGCTTCGGGTAGAATCGGGACCGTCCTGAAGAACAGGGTCGCCGTGTTGCTAGAGGGATGGAAATAGAAAATCAGGGTGATCAGCGAAACCGTGAGCATCAGGCAGGAGACGATGCCCCACCTCAGTTCGAACCAGACCGAAAAGAAGGTGATTTCCTTGCCCAGCCGTTTGCCCTGCGCATAGCGGCGGTACAGATAATCCGGCAGAATCGTGAGCATGGAGCAGAGCAACAGTTCAAGCATGGCCGCGCACCTTGGGTTTCGACGCACGCAGCTCCGCCTTTTCCACGGCAGCGGGCGCGCCATCCGCGTCATCACGGTCTTCGACACCGGCAACAGCCGGCGACCCATCCGCGATCTTCTCGACCGAGCCCGCTATGCTGCGCAATGGCGTGCTAAAGTCGGGAAGATCGATGAGCGCAAGCAATAGTCCCGCGATCCAGAACAGGTGTATATGGGTGAAGAGTGCGAGAAGCCCGAGGACGGCGACGATCTCGAATTGCAGTTTCTGCGACTTGTGAGCCATTCGCTCCGGCAGCGTGTGCAGTTGCAGATAGAAGTTGCCAACGGCCAGGACAGCGACGATCAGGAAAACGCCCATCCCAACCATCAGAACATCCGTCTCACCGGGCGCCGTGATGAAGCCCGGCAGATGGTGGGGAGCCAGCGGATGAAGCTGATCGCTCACATGATCCTCCACGTCTCGAAACAACGCGAGCGCCGGACGATGCGGGGGTCTTGGCCGCGAGCCCGCTTAAACCCCGCAATACCTCTCATACTGATCGGCAGCAGCGTCGCGGACCCTTGATCTGAATCAATCCCTCTTTCTCACCCAGCCTTGGCTACTCTGGAACTCTTGGCTACTCTGGGACTAACGTTGGTCAGATCGGACAGCGGTAGTAGCTGATCTCCATTTCCTGCATGCCGGGAAACATCCGCGATATCTTGTCCGGCTCGAGCACCTTCAGGCTGAATTGGACGTTCGAAAGCATGATGTCGGTCGCACAGCCCGCGATGATGTTCACGGTCTGGCCGTCGTCTTTCCTGCTCTTGATCTTGCAGTTGGCAAACTTGCCCCTGAGGCGATCGGCCTCGACGATGAAGCCGCCTCCATGCTGCTCGGAAAGCGCGGTAAACCCGATCTGCTTCGCCGGTCCTTTCCTGACGAACACCTGGCCGCATTGATCCGCATTCGTGGCCCATGCCCCCGAGAGATCGACGGCATACGCCTCGAAAAGGGTCAAGCCGGCCAACGTCACGGCAGCCATTGCGAACTTGAACAACCGACCCATGCCAACTCTCCACTTGTCGCTTTCGGCCGAGTGCGGAAAGCCCGTGCGGGTGCGAGCAGAAAGAACAACGGGACCGGAAGGGCTTGATATGGATCAAAGGGCGATCTCGCAGCGAGACTAGCTGGCAATCCAGGCGAGACGAGTCATTCAGGAGGGACCAGCCATGCCCGAAAAAATCGACGATCTATTGCCCACGGCAAGGGACATCCAGAAGCAAACCGCTCTTCATGAAGCCGAAAAGGCCGATCAATATGCCCGCCGGCTGGCCGCTGCCGAGGCGGAAAAGCGCGCGTTGATCGAACGGCTAAGCAAACCTTCGGGCTTGACCGAAGATGAAAAGGTCAGGCTTGCCTCGACCGTGATCCAGCGGGCGGTGCGGAATGGCCTGACCGAGGTGCAGGTCTACCGCTTTCCCAATTCGCTGTGCACCGACAGAGGTCGGGCCATCAATCAGCAGGAGCCGGGGTGGGAGAAGACCCTCACGGGAATAGCTCAGGAGATCTTTCAGCTCTGGGCCGACTATCTGAAACCGCGCGGCTACCACATCCGATATCAGATCATTGATTTTCCAGGAGGCGTGCCGGGAGATATCGGCATTGTCATAGCCTGGGGCGATTGATCGCGGTTCCGATGCACCGGCATTATCAGGCTAAGGAGCGACCGCAATGGCCAGGAATGGACAGGCACCATCCAAAATGAAGCGAAAAGCTTATGAGAAGGAGCTGAGCAAGCTTCAGGTTCAACTGTGCGATCTCCAGGAATGGGTGAAGAAAGAGAAGCTCAGGGTCATCGTCCTGTTTGAAGGCAGGGATGCCGCGGGCAAGGGCGGCACGATCAAGGCGATCACCGAGAAGGTAAGTCCGCGCGTATTCAAGGTCGTCGCGCTACCCGCTCCTTCGGACCGCGAGAAGACGCAGATGTTCATGCAGCGCTACATGCAGCATTTCCCCGCCGGCGGAGAAATCGTCATCTTCGACCGCAGCTGGTACAATCGCGCCGGCGTCGAATATGTGATGGGCTTCTGTGCGGCCGACGAACACACCCGTTTCCTGTCGCTTTGCCCGCAAATCGAAAAATATGTCGTGGACGGTGGCATCATTTTGATCAAGCTCTGGCTTGAGGTCGGTATGGACGAGCAGGAGCGAAGGTTCAGGGCCAGGATCGACGATCCGGTCCGGCAATGGAAACTGAGCCCGATGGATATCGAATCCTATCGGCGATGGTATGACTATTCGCGCGCGCGCGATCTGATGCTCAAGAGCACGAGCTCGAAACACGCGCCATGGCACATCGTCCGTTCCGACGACAAGCGACGCGCGCGGTTGAACTGCATCGCGCATCTCTTGAAATCAATCCCGTTCAAGCACCTGTCGCCCGACGAGGTCAGGCTGCCAAAACGATCCAGCAAGGGACGCTACGACGACCAGGCCTCGCTGCGCGCAATGACGTTTGTTGCCGAACGATACTAGAGGCCGCGCCTAAGCGCGGCCCGCCGCACTTCGCAGCATTCACTCCGCAGCATTCACTCCATGGCAATTTGGACCCCGCTCATCGCGGCCGATAGCTCCACGCCCATCTTGATACCGCTCAACTGCAGCACCACGCCGTTTGCACTGTTTTGCAGCTGCACGCCTCCTGCACCGCCGGCCAGCGCGCCGCCGGCACCCATAGCGGCATAATTGCCGGCAAGATCGGTGGCTTTCCGCAGGTTGAACGCTTTCCCGACGAACTGATTGGTCGAACCGCCGATCGTCGCGCCAAAGCTCATGCCGGAAACGCGGAAAGGATAGTTGCGACCCCGGAAGGTCAGCACTCCGCGGCCGCCACCAACGCCGATGATAAAGCCGCCCTTGGTGAACTCGACGCGGACCGTGCCGGTCTCTGCTCGCGACAAGGTAGGCAGAATCGCTGTCACGAGCAGCCCCAGCACCGCGATTCGAAGAACCCGTTTTCCATGCTTTCTCATGATGTTCCCCATTTGAGAGTCTTGCCGGGCACGCGCGAGCGGCCCGACGCTGTGTTCGCCGGTTAGCTTGCGCGCGCCGTTGATCCAGATCAACGTTCCGGGCTGCCGCCAGGAAAGCCTTTAGCTTCCCGGCTGCCGCAGCGACGGCGGCAAGACACTGGACGCACGCCATGCTTCTATATCTGCTGCGTGTTCTCGCCTTCTGCACGGTCACTATTCCGGGGTTGGCCGTCGCGGCCTTCGCTGACGACCGGCCCACAAATCGGGCCATCCAGGAGGAAGTGTGGGCGATCCCGGTCACGCTGCCGACAATTGCTTACGTGGTTCGGCCCGTTGGCGATGGTCCGTTTCCGCTGGTGGTCATGAACCATGGTGTTTCGCTCAACCAACGAGAGCGCGGCTTCTTTCCCATCGTCGAATTCAGGGACGCTGCAATGTGGTTCGCACGCAAGGGCTTCATGGTCGTTGCGCCGACGGGTTCGGGATACGGCGCCGCGGCCCTCGATGACCCGGAGCGCGGCCTGTACTCCTTGTTCTTTTCGAAGATCGGCAATTGCGACAATCCAAACTTCCGCGATGCCGGGCTTGCGGTGGCCCTGATCGATAAATGGATCATCGAATACATGACTGATCAAAAATTGATCGTGCCGGACAATGTCGTTGTGGTCGGCCAATCCGCTGGCGGCTGGGCCGCCCTCGCGTTGTCGAGCCAGAATGTGCCGGGGGTACGCGCAATCATTACGTTTGCGGCGGGCCGCGGTGGACGCGTCGGCGGCAAGCCCAACAACAATTGCGCGCCCGACAAACTGGTCGCGGCAACGGGTGAATTCGGACGCACCGCGCGTACCCCGATGCTGTGGATCTACATCGAGAACGATACGTTCTTCGGTCCGGACTTATCGAAGAGAATGCATCAGGCCTATACCGACACCGGCGGGAACGCCGAATATCACCTGCTTCCTCCCTTCGGCAACGACGGGCATTTCCTGATTGGGTCGCCAGACAGCATTCCGTTGTGGGCACCGTTGGTCGGGCCGTTTCTCGAGAAGCACAGGTGAGTCCACGCCGATAATGTGATGGAGACGGACGATGACAAAGCCGTGGCCCCGCCGGGTGCATCGCAGAGCAAGTTCATTGGCAGTTCTGTCAATTCTGGTGCTATCGAACTTCGGCCTTGGAACTGCTTACGGACAACAGACCGCAAAGCCGGAAGGGGCCGCGCCAACCGAAAGGCCTCCCGGCCAGGAGTTCGCGCTGCGCGGCCAACGCGCGGCAAGAGAGATCAAGTACTCCGACTGGCACAAGTATTGTTTCAAGGTCCCCCGAACGAACATGGTCTGCCGGACCACTATCGCCGGCACGTTCGAAACAGGCCAGTCCGCCGTCCGCATCGACCTGATTGAACGCGAGGGCGACAAGACCGCGCGGCTGCAACTGTTCCTTCCCGTCGGCCTGTACCTGCAGGCCGGCGTCAAAATCACGATCGATCAGGGCGCCGCCTATCGGATCCCCTACATCTGGTGCCTCACCAATACCTGCATCGCCGCTGATCTCGCCGATCCGAAACTGATCGGGGAAATGGAGACCGGCCAAAAGCTCCTGCTTGAGGTCGTCGATTCCAGCGTACTGACGGTGAGTACCTCACTGCCGCTCAATCAGTTCGCTACGGTTCGGCAAGGGATTCCGACGCAGACCTTTGAACAAGCCATCGACGAGTGATGCAAGGATCGAGACGACGACCGACCTATGCCAGCCCGGCCGACGCTTTCTCGATCGGCTCGATCAGCGACTTCGCCGAGAACGGCTTGGTGAGGTAGGCGATGCATCCGGATTCCAGCGCAGCCATGCGGGTGGCATCGCTGTCGTTCGCGGTGATGTAGATGACCGGCACGAAATTTCCAGCAGCCTTGAGACGATGCCTCAGCTCGATCCCGGACTCATCGTTCAGGTTGATGTCGAGAATGACGCAAATCGCTTGTTCGAAATCGTCGTGGTTTCGAAAAGCCTCCGCAGACGGAAACAGGACACTGTCGTAACCGTGTTCACGGAGCAGACGTTTCACTCCCTTGAGCGTCCCGGCATCATCATCTACGACAAAGACGGTGTTTCGATTTGGCAAGAACGATATCCCTAGTCTGCCGCATAACTTTCACATCCCACGTCTCCGTATGCCTCGCACAGCGCATTCGCTATTGTCCCATGGGACAATAGGAACGCAAAAGCTGTCGAGAGATCGCCTATGCCGTCGGTCCGTTACCCGACGTATCACCAAAAACGCCGACCCGCTCGGCAAGGGAAACAAGTTCCGCCAAGGATTGGACTTGCATTTTCTCCATCACCCTATGGCGATGCGCCTTGATTGTGCGCTCGGTCGTGCCCAACGCGTTGGCGACCTCTTTGTTGGTCTTGCCGCGAATGACAAGTTCGAAGACTTCCCGCTCGCGCGGCGTCAATGCCGCAATATGAGCGCGAACGATGTCAAGCTTGCCCTTCAGGCCACGTGCCGCTTCTTGATGCGCCATGGCCCGCTCAATTGCGTGAAGAAGCTCGTCCGATGATACGGGCTTGGTCAGAACATCCTCCGCGCCCGCCTTGATGGCTTGCACCGTGATCGGAACATCGGGATAGCCGGTGAGAAACACGATCGGCAGGGTCAAGCCGAGCTCGCTGAGGCGACCCTGCAGCTCGGGACCGCTCAATCCCGGTATCCGTACATCGAGAAGGATACAGCCTGGACCGTTTTCATCCGGCAAGCGATCAAGCAATTGCTGGGCCGACGCATAGGTCGCGACCTCATAGCCGGCTTTCTTCAAACGACGTTCGATCGCCGTTCGGAACGAAGCATCGTCGTCAACGACATGCACACGCCCCGGCAAGAGTCTCTCCTACGATAAGGCGAGTGGCAGAGACAGACGAAACACCGCGCCTCCACCAGTCTGGTTCTCTGCCCAGATACGTCCCTTGTGCGCCTGAACGATGGTACGTGCGATCGACAGGCCTATTCCCATACCTTGCTGCTTGGTCGTAAAAAACGGATCGAAAACCTCGTTCAGCTTTTCCGGCGGAATTCCGGGACCGGAATCCGAGATCGAAACGACTGCGGACGATTCTCCATTCTTTTCGGTTCGACCAATCACTGTCCGCCCGTACGGCATCGGGACCATCGCATCCATGCTGTTCAAGATCAAGTTCATGATGACTTGCTGCAGCTGAACCGGATCGCCCTTCACCCATAAAGATGAAGCAGATGGCTTCAAATACATAGCAACGTTTCGAGCCGAGGCCTGTACCGACAGGAAATCGAATACTTCGCGCAGAGTATCGTTGATGTCGATGTCCTTGGATTCATACGGCGCTCTCGTCAGAAAGCTGCGCATCCGATGAATGACTTCGCTGGCGCGCAGGTCATCTCGTCTTATATCGGCAAGTATTTCTTTGATCTCACTCAAGTCTGGAGACGGAGAATTCAATATCAGTTGCGCCGTCTCGGTATTGGTTAAAATTGTACCCAGAGGCTGATTGAGCTCATGCGCGATCGAAGAAGACAGTTCTCCGGCTGTCGCGTGGCGATTCACATGGGCCAGCTCCGTCATGCGATGCCGAGATTCAAGTTCGGCATCGTTCCGCTTGTGCCGCTCATGCAGCAGAACGGAGATCAACGCGGCCTGCATCAGCAGCGCCGCCGCGATGGCGATAGTTTGCCATCGATACCTCTCCCAAAGACTCGACTCGCGAAAATAAATTTCACTGCCGGGAGGCAGGTTGGACTCGCTGACACCCCACCGCTGCATCTGCAGCCAATTGAAGATCGGCTTCACGGCATCCGCAACCGCCGGCGGCATGCTGGACGCCGGCTCGCCATTCAGAACTCGAAGCGCCAGCCTGCCGACGTCTTCACCCATTCGATGGGGAAGGAGTACGAACCCTCCCGCGCCGCCCGGCGCAAGAAACGTCTCGGCCGCGACCACAATCGGCCGGTTTGCCTTTTCTGCAATGAGCGAGACAGCCGTAGCCGGCGGAAAGTAGGTGCCCTGCCCGTCGGAAAACATCGCCGAATAGATGATCGCGCTCTTATCAGGCAGGGCCGCAACCCCCTTCCGCACTTCAGCCATCGTTTGGCCGACGAAGTCGATCACGTCCAATCCGGCAGCCGCGACGGGAATTTCCTCCTTCCAGTTCTTGTAGATAGACAAGCCATCCCAGGCATCGCCGACGAATACAACGGTTTGAAGTCCGGGCACCATCGCACGTGCCGCTTTGATAGAGTCCGCCAGCGGCACTTTGACGATGTTGCCGGTCACGTTGTCGGGCAGGCGCAACCGTGCCAGATCGATCTCGTCCACCATCGCGAAGACGACCGGGACTCCCGGCCACAATTCAGAGCGCCAACGCAGTACCAGCTCGAGGGTCGCGGATCCGACCGATACGACAGTGCCTATCGGAATACCGTGATACTTATCCCCGAAGTACCGCTGCAGGTTTGCCTCATGGTTCCTTCCGTGGAAGCGGCTTAGATCGAGGCTTTCGGTGTAAAGCGTTATGTGCGATTGGCGGTCGGCGGTCACTGCCGAACGCAATCCTGAAAACACCTGATGGTAGAATGGCCCGCGCATATCGGATTGATCGAGCACCAATATCGATCTCGGGCGCGCTTCCTGCGCCGTCACTTGAATCGGCGTGAGTAGCGCAGCGACGCTAAAGAACAATGCACTGAGGTGCATGATCATTCGGCAGGACCGACGTTGGAGCTCAATCAACGTTAGCACCTGATCTTGCCCGTGAGAATAAGCACGCGGAGTCGCTCGCCGAGGCGTTCGGCCCAAGGATGCTGCACCGCCAAACCTGTCCGCTTGGGCAACGGCCTTCCGGTCATTGTCCCTTAGGACAATGCCCCTAAAGGCAATAGCGCCCCGTGCACATCCTGATTTAAGGCAATCCTGCCGGAGTGTGGCCACCGGGGATGACGGGGGATTTTGCGGCCTCCTTACATCCCAGGCCCTGATGATGCGAAAAAATTGTCTAAACGCGGAGGGGATCGATGTTTGTCAACGTCAACGGCCATCCCGGCAGCAGGCCGAAAGCTCTCGGAGAGCTGGGCGAGCTTTCCCGAGCACGGATAGTCCCGAGCGAATTCAGATACAACAAGGGCACGGAAATCTACGGAGAGGCAGAGCCGGCCGACTATATCTATCAGGTCGTTGACGGCGCGGCTCGGAGCTACAAGCTCCTCTCCGACGGACGCCGCCAGATCGGCGCCTTCCACTTGGTCGGCGACATCTTTGGCCTGGAAAATGGATTGGTCCATCGGTTTACCGCAGAAGCGATCGTCGACACGACCGTGCGACTGATGAAGCGCTGCAGCCTGGAGCATGTGGCGGAAAGCGACGTATTCGTCGCGCTCGACCTCCTGAATATGACGACCAGCAACCTTCAGCACGCCGAGGACCACATGCTGCTCCTGGGACGCAAGACATCTCTTGAGCGCGTTGCCGCCTTCCTGCTGGAGATGGACCGCCGCCTGACCGCCGCCGGCGTAATCGCCCTTCCGATGTGCCGTCGCGATATCGCCGACTATCTCGGCCTTACTCTCGAAACCGTATCCCGGGCGCTATCATATCTTCACGGCAAGGGCATCCTCGGCTTCCTCGGCCAGACCCAGCGGCAAATCGTGCTGCTGGACCGGGTACGGTTGGCCGAACTAGACCTTTAGGCCGAGGCTCCGATCGCCCCTTCATTCCCGGGCCGTCAGGCCGCCGGCGTAGAGAGCCGGAGATTGGAGATTCATTGAATGTCCAATGCCCGGTACTGTGATCGGCAGTTACGCTCGCGCTGCGGAAGATCGCGTTCGAAAGCGGCCGGCTGATGCAGGCCCAAATCCTTTTCTGAAGAGCGCCGATCTGCTTCCGCTTCCAGAGGCCGTCACCGCGGCGGTCGCTAGCATCGGTGCGGAACGCAGCAAAGGTCGATAAACAGCGACGCCGACCGCCAAGGGAGAAGCTTGATACAGATCAATGGTCCATCTTCCGAGCTTCAGCTTCAATGGTGAGAGTCCGACGATTATCGGAGCCTCCAATGAAACCCATCTCCGCGGAAGAAGCGATCGCGATGATCCCCAACGGCGCGACCGTTATGGTCGGCGGATTCATGGGAGTTGGGACCCCGGAACGCCTGCTGGACGAACTGGTCAGGCAGCGGAAATCCGAACTCTCCATCATCAGCAACGACGCCGCTGTCCCCGGCAAAGGTGTCGGAAAATTATTCGATGCCGCGCTCGTCTCGACGCTGACGACGAGCCACATCGGACTCAATCCGAACGTACAGAAGCAGATGATGGCTAACAAAGTCGCGGTCAACCTGGTGCCTCAGGGCACTTTCGTCGAGCGCATTCGGGCTGGCGGCTGCGGCCTGGGAGGTGTGCTGACGCCGACCGGCGTCGGGACCATCGTCGAGGAAGGCAAGCGAAAGATTGATGTCGACGGAAAGAGCTTCCTGCTCGAGACCGCGCTTCGCTCGGATTTCGCGCTGATCCATGCATTCCTGGCGGATTATCTCGGCAATCTTACCTACGCGCTGACGGCGCGCAACTTCAATCCGGTTATGGCGATGGCGGCCGACACCGTCATCGTCACCGCGGAGCACATTGTTCCAGTCGGCGTCATCGCGCCCGATCACGTCGTAACGCCTGCGCCGCTCGTCGATTATCTCATCGCCAACGGGTGAACCATGGATGCTCAATCGCTCATTGCGCGACGCGTGGCGCTCGAACTTCGCTCGGGCAACCTTGTCAATCTCGGCATCGGGATTCCGACCCTGGTCGCGAACTACATTCCGCCCGACCTCAAGGTATTCTTCCAGTCGGAAAACGGATTGATCGGTACCGGACCAATTCCGGAACAAGGCATGGCCCATCCGTTGCTCACGGACGCGGCCGGCCGGCCGATCACTGCGCTACCCGGCGCATGCACCTTCGACAGCGCGATGTCGTTCGGATTGATCCGCGGCGGACATGTGGACGTGACTGTTCTCGGCGGCCTTCAGGTCGACGCCGAAGGGCACCTGGCGAACTGGATGATCCCCGGCAAGATGGTGCCGGGGATGGGTGGCGCGATGGACCTGGTGAGCGGCGCAAAGCGCGTCATCGTCGCCATGCAGCACGCCGCGAAAGGGAAATCGAAGATCGTCCAGAAATGCGCCCTGCCGCTGACGTCTTCGCGGCCGGTCGATCTGGTCGTCACCGATATGGCCGTGATCGGTTTTTCCGGCGGAAGGATAACGCTGCAGGAGACCGCCCCGGGCGTCACCGTCGCCGAGGTTATGGCGGTGACGGAGGCGGACTTGTTCATTCCAGCCGAGGTTCCGCAAATGAATATCTGACCAGCGCGTGAGTGAACCGAGATGCGACCGCTGGAAACGCATGGTGGTGTGACCCGTGGGGATCAAAGATGAAGCATACTTGGTATGTTACCTTTGAAGTACCGAGGAGAGGCACGTTGGTCCGTAGGCGAAGCCCTCGATCAACCCGAACGTTTGAGACCGAAACGGAAGCCAAGAATTTCGCCCGAATGAAGCTCGACGACGGGCTAATCGTCACCGCCGGTACGATCAACCCTCACGTTCCGAGAAGAGCGATTCCTTCGGGCAACATTCCGTCCTGGCTTGGACACGAACAGGAACGGGAATCTGCGGGTCCGGACGGCGGTCGCGAACCATCGGGGAAGGCAGAGTAAGGATTACCGGGATCATCGATATACTCACGCGGCATGCCCATGGCTGACGGGTATGAACGACAAGCAACGCACGGCTCGCGCGCGGGAGCTGGCAAGAGAATGCGGCAAATAGTACCGCCGGAGCTCGCCGATTATTTCTCGGGTGTTGCCATTATGGCACGGGGGCTTTGGCCGCATGCCCTTACGCTTCGGTCTCATGCGCTAAGGCTTCGGTCTCACGCGCTTAGGCTGGAATCTGGAGATCAAGCGCAACGTTTGCAACAAACTTATCAGCGGTCGTCGAGAGACGGCGGGCATGGAGAATATCCAATGAAGAAGTTTTTGCTGGCTACGGTTGGTTTACTAGCATTGGGGATGGCAGCTCCCGCGTCGGCTGCTGATATGCCTGTCAAGGCACCACCGCCCCCGCCGCCTCCGATTTACAGCTGGACCGGCTTTTACATCGGCGGCAACGGCGGCTGGGCCCAGAGCCGCAATTGCCTGGATTTCCTTGGGGTGGGTGGGCTAATCATCGAGGAGGGCTGCCGCGAACGGTCCGGAGGCGTCGCCGGCGGGCAGATCGGCTACCGTTGGCAAGCCAATCAGTTTGTTGTCGGCGTGGAAGCTCAGGGCGATTGGGCGGATCTCAGCAGCTCGCGCATCAGCGTTATCAATCCAGCGTTCTCGACCCGCACCAAAACTGATGCCATCGGCCTTTTCACCGGCCAGCTTGGCTGGGCCTGGAACCAGGCGCTGGTGTACGTGAAGGGCGGCGCGGCGGTGACGGACAATCGCTTTAGCATATTTGACACGCTTAGCGGCTTTGAAATCGCCTCGGCAAACGCGACCCGCTGGGGTGGTACTGTGGGCATCGGATTCGAGTACGGCTTCTCACCGGGTTGGTCTGTCGGTGTTGAATACGACCACCTTTTTATGGGCGACAACAACAATTCGTTCTCGGTCGCGAATCCGATCGTTGCCAATACGCTCAATCGCGTCAGGCAGGACGTGGACATGGTCACCGTGCGCTTCAATTACCGCTTCGGCTGGGGCACCATCGGGGGCTGGGGCACCAGCCCGGGCGTAGCGACATACTGACTTCGTCCTATTACGTTTCTCCAATAAGTTAGGCCGGCAGAAATGCCGGCCTGGTTGTTCACGCCCCGGCCAACGCCTTGCAGGCGCGCCCGCTACCTCCTCACCGGATGCTGTTGCTCTCACCAAATCCTATTGCCAAACCAACCAAATTCCGGTTGCCGCGCGACCAGGAACGGCGGCGGCCCCGCACGTCTCTTTGCAATTTTGCGCTCGCGTTGCAGCTTCGCTTCTCGTTTTTTTGAATCGGATGATTGCAGCTGGCTGGCATCGGATGGTTGCAGTTGCGCAAATGCCTCCCGCTCCCTCGCCTTGCCAGATACGTCGGCGGCCCTCGCCGGCCCGGGGACGCGGGCCTCCATATTCGCGATCTGCGCAGGAACGATCGTCGGGAGGCTGGTGTCGTAAACAACGCGCTCCGGCCATTTCCGATCGGAATGAATGCGGACGACGGGCAAATTGGCATTTGCCCTCTCCGCCGCCGGGAATTTCGGGAGAAATGCATCCAAAATAAGCAGCAGCGCGAGCAATACTCCGCCAACGAAGAAGAAATATCGCGCCAAGGGCATTGGTTGCTCCATCTACCCCCTGGCGAGTACTCCAGGGTTGCATCTGGCAAGCATTGATCGAAGTCAGGCCGCCAATGAGTAACGACGGCTTTCATGGCATCGTTGCGCAACCCGCCGCTTCTCTAAATATGGCCCTACCGGCAGATCGTCGTGTTTACCCATGCGACAGTGTGTTGGTCGATAGCTGGAGTTTCCAGCACCGCTCGATCCGATACACTTCGCTCAATAACGCCGATCCTGACGCCGTTCCGTGCGTCCCGTACGCCGATCCTGACGCCGGTCCATGCCAGCGGTCTGGGCCTCAGCATCTGATGCCGTTAGTAGCATGGAGGGCGCTGCCAGGCCGAATGCGGCAGCCAGTCCAACTAGAGAAAGACTCCTTCGACGAGAGATTCCTTCCCAGTTCATGATTTCACTCATGTCAAGCTCCCGGGCTTGGTGAGCTTTAATCCCGCGCTTCGTTCAGGTGCCCGCATTGATCTATCTCAAACCCGAAGTAAAAAGACCGCTTGGTCAGGGGCACTCCGATCTCGAACTTGCTCGCGTGAAAATCGGTTCACGCAGCGAACGAACCATTGATCGCGGTGGAAATGTCGATCTACCTCTCCGCGCTGTCCTGCGCGGCGCTTGACGCGGCGTCTCGTCCTGCGCCGTTTGCGACATTACCAATCATGGAGCGTGCATAAGACTGTCTGTGTCGAGGCCCTGAGTTTCAAATTGAGCTTCGCAACTTCAAGATCGTCAGGCCAAGATCGTCAGGCATTGTCGGCCGAAGTGGCACGGTTGACTTCAGCTTTGATAAGGCATGTCGCTTCGAGCGGGTGCAGCACCATCTGGCCGCCATTCGAGAGGCGGTGTTGAGCCGCCTCTCGCTCGCAGATGCTCACTGGCAGGCGTACATCTGTCCGCCGTCAAGCTTGACCATGGTACCGGGCTTGCACCCGATGGCGTTGCGCGCCTGGTAGTCATCCCACGCGCTGTAGGCCGGCCGCCCGCGTAGTAGCACCCCTCACTGCGTAGTGAGGGTGCCACTAATTGGTCGACGAGACCTAACGCTATTGCGTCCGTACGGTCCCGTTCGCGTTGAAGTCCTGCTTCTTATCGTACCCGGAATCGCGTAGATTCCGGAAATACAGGTCGCGGTCGCCGCTGCTCAGACCGCCCCACGCTGCGGATGGGTAACCGCCGTAGGAGGCCGCCCTGGCGCCCCGAACAGGACCACCGACGTAAGGACCACCTGCGTAGTAACCTGTGCCTGTTTGGTAGGGGTTGCCTCCCCATCCCCAGTTAGGTGAGGTGGCCGCGACTCCCCGAACAGGACCACCGACGTAAGGACCACCTCCGTAATAACCTGCGCCTGTTTGGTAGGGGTTGCCTCCCCATTCCCAGTTAGGTGAGGTGGCCGCGACCGCGCCAGCCGTGCCGATCGCGGCAGCCGTGCCGACCGCTGCGGCGCCTGCGCCGACTACACCGGCGCCGTAAACAGCCCGCCGCGTCTGCCGCCGCGCAACACCCGCAACGCTCACGGGGGTCAGCGGGCGACCCACCCGCGCCTGGGCGCTCTCGACTGATAGCGAGACGCCGCGTTGCTCAGACCAGTTGAAGGAGAGCAGCGCCGCACACGCAAACGTCGAAGCTCCAATAGCAATTGTTGTCAGACTCATCTGCTTCATGGCCTTTCTCCGTTACTGCCTGCCCCATTTTGAACCGTTGTACGACCTGGATCAGCCCGCTCAGCAGATGCTGTAGCCAAACCAACCAGAGTGGGCTTGCCCATCAGCAACTCAGGCGGCGGCGCGTCACCGCTCCCTTGGCGCGTATTACGCGCTCTGTCTTGTAAGCCTTGATCCAGATCAAGCGATTGCCGTCGCCATGGTCAATTGAGCGACGCTGCTCGATGCACCACGCGTCCTGCCCGAAGGCCCGATCAGCGCCGGCCGACGCGATCCACCGGACCGCCACGGTTCATCGGCGTTCCAGGCCGTACCGCCTCTCGCGCCGCAGCTCGCGCGACCGGCCGTGGGCGCAGCACGACGCCCGGTCTAGCGACACAGCCGGCAGGATAACTGACGTATTGGCAGTATACGACGGCGCCAGCCTGTTCCGTACTTGCGGTTACGAAGCCAGCTATCAGCAGTAATGCCGAAAATGCGATCGGGAGTTTCATTTTGGTCTCCTATGTCGGAGTTCTAACGATCCTCTGGAGCGATCTGCATGTTGATGCAGCCTTCTCCAGGCCAATTCAGACCGTAGACGCGAGACTGAGGGCAGGCCCAGCAGCAGGATTGATACAGATCAAGGTCTCTCGTTGACCTTACCGCGCCCTGCCCTTTCATACGGAAGAAGCACGCGCCAGAAACTCTTAAAGGACATAGGCGCCCCACCGTCTTGTCAGTTGCGTGCCCGCACTACTCGGGCCGCCATCGTTTCTCTCGTTTTTCCCGCTCGTCCCCGCTGGCCATCAGCGCCCTCCGCAATACCTCAAAAATCACCGCCGTCGACCAGCCAAACAACAACACGCCATTCATCGCGGTCATTGGCCCAAGCAAGTTCCAGCGCTCGACCGGGGTGACGTCGCCGTAGCCGAGTGTCGTGTAGTTCACAAAGGCGAAATAAATGACATCAGTGCCTGCAGGTGCGGCGCTGACGGTCGCGTAAATCAATGACCAGACGAGAACCTCGGCAAGGTGCGCGATCATCAAGACTGTCACGGTGGCAATCATGAGCACGATCAATCGAAGCGTCTGGCGTGACGTTGCCAATTCATCCGCGGTGCGTGCCACCTTTATTACCGCCACCATCACCAAGGCATGGATCGCAATGTTGCAAACGCTGGCGGCAGCACCCACGAAATATTGACGCAACATACGGATGCCTCCGGCGATGGGGCCGTTCTGCCTAGCAATGTGGGCGTCCGAATTTGGCTAAGCTCCAAGGAGGCCAAGCCCTAGTCGATAATGTGATATCCGCCATCGATATATATGACGCCGCCGGTAATCAGCTTTGCGCCGTCGAGCGCCAGAAAAGCCGTCGCCGCACCGACGTCGTCGATACTCACGAGGCTCCGTGCGGGAGCCTTGGTCTGCGCCTTGTCCATCAACTCATCGAATTCGGGGATTCCTGAAGCCGCGCGCGTTGCCAGCGGTCCCGGCGAAATCGCGTGCACCCGGATGCCTTTGGGACCGAGCTCGGCTGCAATGTAGCGGACCGCAGCTTCCAGTGCCGCCTTGGCAACCCCCATGACATTATAGTTCTGCACCACCATCTGGCTGCCGTAATAGGTCATGGTGAAGAGCGTACCGCCGTCCTTCATCAGCGGCTCCGCCAGATGCGCCATCCGCATGAACGACCAGCAGGAAACGTCCATCGTCTTGAGGAAGCCGTCCCGCTGAACATCGACCACGCGCCCGTGCAGTGCCTCCTTCGGAGAGAACGCGATCGAGTGAAGCAGAAAATCGAGCCGGCCCCACTCCTTTTCGATACGTTCGAACACCTGCTCCGTTTGCCCTTCGGTATTCACATCGAGCGGCATGAAGATCGGCGCCTCAAGCTCCTTCGCCAGCGGTTCGACGTGCTTCTTGGCCCGCTCGTTCAGATAGGTGACTGCCAGCTCCGCGCCCAAGGCTCGAAACGCTTTGGCGCATCCCCACGCGATCGACTGATCGTTGGCGATTCCGACGATCAGGCCTTTTCGTCCCTTCAGCGCAACCTTGGTCTCTGGAAATACCGGAATTGTCATGACGCTCTCTCACGTTTTGGACGGGAGGACGAATGCCGATTCAACAGCAGCGACAATGTGTGCTGCGCAATCATCAACTCTTCGTCGGTCGGAACGACGTAGACGGGAGTGCGGCTATCCGCCCGCGATATCCGCAGCGCGTGCCGGGCGTTCTCCGTCGGATCAAGGGTCACCCCGAGCCATGCGAGCCGTTCCGCGATCCTCGCCCGAATGCCGACAGAGTTTTCGCCGATGCCCGCGGTGAAGACAAAGGCATCAACGCCTTGCAAGGCGGCCGCCAGCATTCCGGCATGGAGCGCAACCCGGTAGACAAAATAGTCGATGGCAAAAGCCGCGCGGGGATCACTGCTGTTCTGAAGTTCCCGCATGTCGTTGCTGATGCCGGAAAGTCCCTTTAGCCCGCAATCGCGGTATAGAAAATTTTGCACCTCGGGGGGCGACATGCCCTTTGCAGTCATAAGATACAGAATGACTCCGGGATCGATCTGGCCGGTCCGCGTTCCCATCGGAAGTCCATCAAGGGCGGTGAAGCCCATCGTGCTCTCCACGCTGCGCCCGCCGTGAATGGCGCACATGGAGGCGCCGCTCCCCAGATGGGCAACGACGACCCGTGCCTTCGCAATATCGGGCGCTACCTGTGGCAATGTCTTCGCAATATATTCATAGGAAAGACCGTGAAATCCATAACGCCGGATTCCCTCATCGTGCAGCCCGCGAGGTATGGCGTAGTGGTCCGCAACCTGGTCGTGGTCGCGGTGAAAGGCGGTGTCGAAGCAGGCGACCTGAGGCAGAGCGGGAAAATTGGCCAGCAGCGAGCGGATCGGCGCCAGATTGTGGGGCTGATGCAGCGGCGCGAGCGTCGTGAAACGCTCCAGACGCGCAATCACGCCATGGTCGATCAGCACGGCCCGATCGTAATCTGGGCCGCCGTGCACGACCCGATGGCCGACCGCGAGCGGGCTCAATTGAAGTTCGTCCCGCAGCCAGGCGCTCGCGAGCATCAGTGCCCCCGGAACGTCTTGAACACTCTCGATCGGGTAGGCCCGGTCCGCCAGTGTATCGCCCGTTGCTCCAGTTGCGCGTAACCGGGGACGACTGCCGATGCCGTCCATCTGACCTTTGATCTCTCGTCGCAGCCTGCCGTCGCCGTCGAGAGCGAACACCTGGAACTTCACGCTTGAGGAGCCGGCGTTGACGACGAGGATCGTATCCATGGCAGTCACGCGGCGACTGTCTGAGCGTGGCGTCGCCGTCCGTCGGCATAGAGCGTTGCAACCGCGCAGGATGCCATGCGGACCCTCGGTGAATCGGCCCGCGAGGTCAGCACGATCGGAACGCGGGCGCCCAGCACGATGCCGGCTCCATCCGCCTTGGCGAAGTACGCCAGATTCTTGGCCAGCATGTTGCCGGCCTCGAGATCCGGCACCACCAGGATCTGGGCGCGCCCAGCCACTTCCGATCTTATTCCCTTGATCCTTGCCGCTTCCATATCCACCGCGTTGTCAAACGCGAGCGGTCCATCGAGCAGCCCGCCCGTGATCTGCCCGCGGTCCGCCATCTTGCAGAGCGCGGCAGCCTCGATGGTCGACGGGATCTTGGAGGTGACAGTCTCGACCGCCGAGAGGATAGCGACCCGGGGCAATGTGCCGAAACCGGCCTGGTTATAGAGATCGATGGCATTTTGCACGATGTCGCGCTTGCCATCGAGGTCCGGAAAAATATTGATCGCGGCGTCGGTGATGAACACGGTCTCGCTGTAGGCAGGAACATCCATCACGAACACATGGCTGATCCGCCTCTCGGTGCGCAGCCCACCTGCCTTTGCGGTAACGCTTCGCATGAGCTCGTCGGTGTGCAGGCTGCCTTTCATCAGCATCTCGCCCTTGGCCGCGTGAATCAGCTCGACGGCCTTTGCTGCAGCGGCCTCGCTGTGAGGGACATCGATCAGCTCGAATCCGCTGATATCGATGTTGTGCTTGAACGCGGCGGCCTTGATCTTTCCAGCTGGCCCGACAAGTGTCGGCTTGATGATGCCGGCTTCGGCCGCGTCGGCCACGCCGCGTAGCGAGCTTTCGTCGCAAGGATGCACAACGATGGTCGCCGCCGCCGGGATCGCTTTCGCTGCTGCGATGAGACGGTCGTATTTGGCACCGGGTTTGGCTTCGCCCGCTTCCAGAGATGCAATCCTCATCATCGAACTCCCAATCATCTCACACCGGCCTATGACGCCTTCGCCTGCCGTTCGCCGGCCAGGCCGAACAGCTGTGTCACTCGATCAAGCCGTCTGGCGGTTTCGCCGGAGATTTCCGCACTCGCGGACAGCACGCCACGGATGGCATCCAGACCGGCGCGCCGTTCGTCTTCACTTGACGGCAGCAATTTTGGGATAGCGGCGAGGCTCGCTTCCGGCTCCAGCAGCAGCATGAAGAATTGCTCGCGCACGATCGTCTTGAACTGGGCAAGCGTGAGGCGCGAGCCGGCGCGGCTCGCGCGAACTCGCCGCAATGCCTCGAGGCTCCGCTCATCAACCATTCCGCGGGCCATGCCGACGTAAAGCAGGCCACGAATGGCGCATTCCCTGAGACCGCCATTGCCGATCTGCGATTTCAGTTCCGCGATGCGCGCCTCCAGACGCTCGCGGTGCTCGGGCGACATCTCCCGCCTGGGCGACACTTCCGTATCCGGCTTGATTCCGACCGCGGCCTGCAGCGTGGGAGATCCGTAGATGCTGAGAAAAAGCGTCTCGCTGAGAGCTTCCTGCGTGTCGCGCCACTGGTCTAGAACATTGACGATGTTCTTCGAGAGGGTCTCCTGGAAGGCAAGCAATGGATTGTCCTCTGCCGCCGGTTTGCGGTGCTCGCGAACGTTGTCAGCCGCCTCAGCCACGCCCCTCATAGCCGCGCTATCGCCGCCGAAGACCTCGTACGACACGCGGAGCGGATGCAATTTGCGCATCCACTCCGCCAGTTGCGGACTAACTGCGGCGCGGACCCATGGCTGCACGAAATTCCGGTAGTTGGCGAGATTGATCTCGGACACCCGGGCGGCGGTGGCAAACCGCCGCTCGTCCTCCGCCGTGTTGCCGCCCATCGCCCGAATATCGTCCAGCGTGCGCCGCTCACAGCGCATGATCCACTTCCCGCCTGCCAGCTCCGCATTGATGGTTTCGGCCGATTTGGCTTCGAAGGTAGCCTCGTACAGTCCGGGCGGGAGCACGTCGATCAGGTCGATGTTGCTTGAAAATTCGCTGTGCTCTTTCTTGGCGACGCCGCCCGAGACGAATATTCCGAGATGCCCGACCGTTTCGTGAACGGTATAAACGATGGTCTGCCCGTAGGCCCGGATCTCGTCGACATCGCTGTAAAGATCAAGAATCCAATCAAGCGCCTGCTGCGGTGGCGTGATGTTGTCGCCCTTTGAACAGAATACCACGATCGGCGAACGGATGTTCCGGAGATCGACAACCTGGCCGTCGGATGTCTTGATGCGCCCCGCGGCAAGGTTATTGCCGACGAACAGCTCATCGACGATGAACTGGATCTCCTCGGCATTCAGGTTGACATGTCCGCCCCACCACCGCTCGAACTCGAGATAGCGATCTGCCTCGGTGTCGACTTTGGAATAGACATTGTACTGCTTGGTCCAGAGCGTGTTCGAAGGATTCATGTTCTCGAAATTCTGGACCAGCCATGCGCCGTCGAACTTGCCGCCGCCGAGATCGCTGGTGAGCGCGGTCAGCCAGCTTCCTCCCAGCAGGCCGCCCGAATAACGCATCGGGTTCTTGCCGCGGACGCCGGCCCAGTAGGACAACGGCGCGCCGGCGATGATGAGCGGACCGAACAATTCCGGTCGCAGTGAGGCCAGGATCATGACCGCCCAGCCGGCCTGGCAATTGCCGATCACGCACGGCTTGCCGTCGGCGTCCGGGTGCAGGGCGATGACTTTCTCGATGAAGACCGCCTCCGCTCTCGCGATATCCTCGATTGTCTGGCCGGGCACCGGTTCGGGCAGGAAGCCGATGAAGTAACAGGGATGGCCGGCGTTCATCGCCACGCCGATCTCGCTGTCCGCCTTGAATCCGCCGATCCCCGGCCCGTGGCCTGCGCGAGGATCGACCACCACGAACGGACGGCGTCTAGTATCAATCTCCACCCCGCGCGGCGGAGCGACGCGCACGAGCCCATAATTTACCGGCCGGTGAAGCGTTCTGCCGTCGAGGATCAATTCGACGGCATAGTCGAGAACATGAGGCGCCGTTTCGGCCAGATGTTCGCGGTATTGAACCCCGCGCTGACGCATGACATCGAGGAACAGGACGCTGCGTTGCCCGGTATCCACCAGATATTCAAAGGCGGATGCAAAAAGCCCGGGCAGCGCGTCGCCCGGGATTGCCTGCTTGTCGGTAGACATCTTCAAATCTCTCATTGCTTGCAGCCCACGATCAGGATCACGCGGGCGCGGAAGAGACCTTTGACATAGGTCAAGGGAACCCGGCGTTCGCCTACCGCGTCGTCACGTTCAGGCCAGCGGCTTTCTCTGTGCCCAGCTCTGCATCAGGCGAGGCGGCCGCGGCCTGATCGTCGCGAATCCATGCCATCATCAATTCCCAGGCCACTGCCAGGATGATCGGCCCGACAAACATACCGACGATGCCATGCGCTAGCATCCCGCCCAAAACGCCGATGAAGATGACAAGCATGGGTGTGCTCAGCCCGCGTCCCATGAGCAAGGGCTTCATGACGTTGTCAGCCAGACCCACGATCAACAGGTAGATCGTTATCGGGAGAGCCAGCGCAAAATCCTTGGTCACCCAAATCCATATGATGACGGGAATAAGCACGACCGCCGACCCGATCTGCAGGATCGCAAGAACCAGCACGGCGAACGCCAACACGCCCGCGTGAGGCACACCTGCAAGTTTCAATCCGATTCCGGCCAGCAGCGATTGAAGGACAGCAATGCCAATTACGCCTTGGGACACCGTGCGTATCGTCAGCCCAGCCAGCGCAACAAAATCCTCGCTTCGCTGCGTCACGAGACGCGCCTGAATCCTTCTGGTTGCCGCCACGAAGCTCGGGCCATAGAGGAACAAGAATCCGGACAGCAATACCGACACAACAAATTTGAGCGTTCCCAGGCCCGCGCTGCCGGCAAAGGCGAGTACCGGACCAGCCAAAGGCTTCAGGTGCGGGGCTATCTCGAGCAACGCAGCACTGAGATTAGTCGAAGCACGGTTCCAGAGGTCGTAAATCTGCGCACCGACGATCGGCCAGTCTTTGACGCCGTCCGGAGGGGACGGAATGGGCAAGGTGCCCGCGCCGAGCTGGCTCGCGAAACTTTGCAAGCCATCGATCAAGCCGACCCCGAGCCATGTCACCGGTCCGATGACGATCGCCAGATTGATGATCGTGATGATCACGGCCGTCAGTTTCGGCCGATCACCAAGGTGCACCGAGAGCCAGTTGTACGCCGGGTACAGGGCTACAGTCAGGACCATGCTCCAGACCAGCATGGGAATGAAGGGACGAACAAGGACGAACGACCAGTAGAGCAAGAAGGCCAGCAGACCGAGGCGGACTGCAAGCTGTATGATCTCGTCACCGGATTTGGTCTGCCGAAATGCCTTCAGGGCCATGGTTTCAGTATCCCGCCCGCCTCATTGGCGCGCGCAACGACGACATCGCGGACCGATTCGACACGTCAGAACGTCGCTTCCCTTCTCGAACCTAGTGGCGCCAGTGCAAGCTCGTGCTTGATCCAGATCAAGCATCACCACGGCGGGATCATTCTGTCTGCGAAGGACCCATGCCGGCAGAACCGCCTGCTGGTGAGGAGACCGGAACCATTCTCATGGCTGGACTCGCGGACTATTCGGTTGTCGAGCGCCTCCGCGACGGTCGTACGGTCGAAATCCGTGCGCTTCGTCCCCAGGATAGGGCCGAAATGCTCGCCGCGATCGGACGGACCAGCACGCAGTCACTCCGGCGGCGCTTTTTTGCGCCAAAGAAAGGCTTCTCGGAGCAAGAGATGGCTTTCTTCCTCAACATCGATTTCGAAAATCATGTCGCCCTCGTCGCGCAAATCGATGAGGACGGACGCCCGGCGATCGCCGGCGGCGGACGCTATATCGTTGTCCGTCCCGGCCAGGCCGAGATAGCATTCATGGTAGTCGATGCGTATCAAGGCCAGGGCATCGGAACGATCCTCATGCGGCATCTGGCTGTTTTGGCGCGCGACGCGGGTCTCAAAGAGCTGATTGCGGAGGTTTTGCCCGAGAACACCGCAATGCTGAAAGTGTTCAAGAAGTTCGGCTTCCGGCCCGATTCGAAACGCGACCCTCAGGTCGCGCATCTGACGCTGCAGCTGGTTTGAGCTGAGTTGTTGAAACGCAGTTCGGCGGCGCAATCGGTTCGGTTCGCCCGCGCCCGATGCGGCACCGTCGCAGCTGCCCGAGTGAACCTGTCAGGCGGCATACGATCCCGGAAGCAATGCCAGCCCCGGGATCGTCAGCGGGCCGACTTCCCCATCTGCAGGCACGTCAAGAGACTGACATAGCTCGGCGTGCCGCCGATGCTTTCCTGCGGGATGCACTCCGCCTTGCTGGAACCAGAGAACTTTGACCATTGGCTCGCCAACTGCTGACGCGCCGTCTTTTCATCGCTAACGCACCTTTTTACTGACTGATCCACTGCGAGCCCAGCCGTCGCGGCCAGGTCGAGCTTGCAGCTCCGGGCGATGTCGAATGTTGGCACCTTATCGGCGACTGTGACGACCAGTTGCGAACTCACGACAATCATGGAGATTGAAATAGGCATCTCGTGACTCCTCCTCTTCTCGTCCGCCACATGAAGCGGAGCCTGCAACAATCACTAGCCGGCGCCGCGCGAGCCGCCGACCGCTCTGTCGAGAGCTTCAAACAGGGCCTGTTGCTGCAACGGTTTCCGGAGACTGGCAACTAGCCCTGCGTGATCGCACAAGGCGACGTCGCCGTGCGCAGTGATCAGGATTGTCGGAATTTTTACACCGCTGCTTACGAGATGCCGCTGAAGCTCCAAACCGTTCATCTCAGGCATCTGGAAATCGACAATCAGGCAGTCGGGAACATCAGCTGGCAACGCCGCCAGAAATTCCTGTCCCGATCCGAACGTCCGGGCATGAAAAGCGTGCGAACGCAGCAACCGGCTCAAGGCCTTGAGCACAGCCGGATCATCGTCCACAATAGCAATCCATGGGGAAGCTTCCGCCATGAAGGATTATTGCGGTGCGCAGGGCGCCCGTCGAGTTGGCCCTTGGGCCAATAGGTACGCTTCCTTATCTTGAGAGATTGAGCTTCTCGGCCATGCGAACGAGATCGGCAACGGTACGAATGCCCAGTTTCTCCATCATCCGACTGCGGTGGACCTTGATGGTCTTTTCGACCGTACCCAGATCGCCGGCAATCTGCTTGTTGAGCCGCCCCGCCACGACATGCGTCAGCACTTCGCGTTCGCGCGGTGTCAGGGTGCCGACCTTCGCCTGCATCGATTCCAACTCGGAATGAAGCCGACGCGACTCGGCGTCCCTGGCTTCAGCACGGGATACGGCTTCGAACAAATCCTTGTCCTTTATGGGCTTGGTCAGGAAATCGATCGCACCGGCTTTCATGGCACGCACGCTGGTGGGAATGTCGCTTTTGCCGGTGACGAACACGACAGGACGATGATAGCCGTTGGCTACGGTCAGCACGCGCTGAATCTCCAAACCATCAAGACCGGGCATCGAAACATCCAGCACGGCGCAGCCGGGAACGCCCACGTCGTGCTCTTCGAGGAATACCTGCGGCGAAGAATATGGCTTGACGTCATGGCCCTTGGCGCGGAGCAGTCGCGACAGCGCCTTGAGCACTCCGGGGTCATCGTCGACAAGATAGACTGTGAATTTGTCCGTCATGCAGTACCGATTGCCGGCTCTTGGATTGGCAACGAAAATCCTGCAATGGCGCCCCCGCCCTCATCGTTGACCAGAGTAAGCCTCCCCTGATGCGCCTGTATGATCGTCGAACAGAGTGCCAGACCCAGGCCAAGACCATGGTCCTTGGTGGTGTAAAACGGCTCGAACACACGGCCGTTTTCCTTTGGACGGATGCCGTGTCCGCGATCCTTCACGAGAACGTCTACCATTCCATTTTGCGCCCCGCGAGTTGAGATCAGGATAAGCCGCCGAGCCATCGGGGTCGAGGCCATGGCATCCATCGCGTTCATGACAAGATTAAGCAGGACTTGCTGCAGTTGAACAGGATCGCCCTGCACCAGAAACGCGCTGTTTCCCAGATCAAGCCTGACGTTGATATCGCGGCCAACCAGTTCGCTGTTCAGCAAGCTGATCGTCGACCTGACAAGGTCACTGATGTTGACGTTTTCCACTTTCCGCTCGCCCTTCTTCAGAAGACCGCGGAGACGATGGATAACCTCGCCGGCTCGATTGTCTTCATGAACAATCTCCTCGAGGGCGTCGCGAATTTCGACCAGGTCCGGCGACTTCTGCGCCAGCAGATGGAGGGCCGCTTGCGCGTTTGACAGTATTGCAGTGAGCGGCTGGTTGATTTCGTGCGCAATCGAGCCGGACAGTTCACCGAGCACGGACACGCGCATCAGATGCTCGACTTCCTTGCGCTGAAGGGCGGCCTCAGCCTCGGCCTCTCGGCGACGTCGGCCCTGAAAAAGAACGTAACTAATAAGGATAAACTGCAGTGGAATGATCGTCGCGACGGCAACGATCGGCCAGCGATACTGATCCCAGATGGTCGGCTGATGAAAGAGCACGATGCTGCCCGACGGCAGTTGGGCTTCGCTGATGCCCCAGCGCTGCAGTTCCCGGCTGTCATAGGCCGGAGGTCCGAACAACACCGATGGCGGATCGACGGCGCTTGGCGTCTCCCCCTTCAGTATTCGCAAAGCTGCGTCCGCCCCTTGCTGGCCCAGAGCCTTGGTTTGCATCAAGGGGCCGCCAACGATGCCTCGACCCATTTGATAATCACCCATCCCAAAAATTGGCACGGCAGACACTTCCCGCATCGTCTCCAATGCGCGGTCTTCCGAATATGGAACCCCGGCCGCATCTTCCGAAAGCAGAAACCAGAAAATTACGGATTTCGCCGGCATCCTGGCAGCCCGTTCCTGCATTTCGCCCAACGTCAAATCGTTGAACCAGGTGATATTCACGTGATCCGCAAATTGCTGAAAGGCACGATGGAGTTCCGAAGCCCAGTATCTTTCGACCGGGGAATTTCCCACCACCACGGCTATATCCGTCGTTTCAGGCAGCAGTTGCAGAACGTTCGTCAAATAGGCTGGAAGATCGAGATCCAGCAGCACGCCGGTATCGTACTCAGTGCGTGTCGCGCCGGGAATGCGACGGACATCAGCTCCGAGAATCAGCATGGGCGTCTTTGGAAACAGCTGTGGCCGATTCCGCTGCAGGAAGAATGCCGCGGGAGCGCCGACCGGCACGATCAGATCGGGTGGGCGCCCAGAAAGCAACGCCTTGATGTATTCAACGAAAGGTGCGTCCTCCCTGGAATCCTGGACGCGGGCTGTATCAAGCGAAACTTCATAGAGGTCTATCGGCTGCGGGGACTTCTTGATGATCTCGGCCCGAAAACTCGCAGCCATATCGCTCCACGGCGAGTAGGCGTGACCAAAAGCATGCAGCATCAGGACGCGTCGAGGCTCAGCGGCGTGCGATTCCGCCGCGAACAGAAAAAGGAGCACCAAGCTCCACCAAACTATGCGCGTCCTTGTCATTCCGGAGAATGCCGCCACGCCAAAAATATACCAGTAAAAATTCACAAAGAACTGGCGCCTGGAGGTACGCCGTTCGAATGATCGAATGCAACCTTACCACGCTTTAGCAGCGCGCGCTCCCTCTCGCGACAGGCAATTTATGAATAAAATGGGAAACGTTTTTGCCTGAGCGGGCCCGCACAATGTTGCCGGCCGCGCATAGGGGATGGACGCCGCCTCGTAAAATTGTAGCCAATTTAGCCGCTGCCAGATGATAACATGCTCAGTGTGTCAGGATTTGGAGCGCACGAAGACAACCTCGAACTTCTGCTTGACGACAACCTGATCGTAGATGCCCGTTAGCCGATCATTCGCTGCATCATAACTGAGCGTATAGGTCGAACCGTTGTAGCCCGCGGCGCGCAGTTCAAAGAACAGTTTGAGGCTGTTGCCATCGCTGGTAGCCACGGCCGTATGAAAGGGCAGCGGCCTAGGGTTGGCGTAACTGGCGTCAAGCCGGCCATCGGCGTCTACCGAATTGATCGTGATCACATAGCCTCCCTGCACCCTGACCCAGCGACCAGGCAGAACGCCAAACGCTGCCCTAGCTGCGGATTCCGCCGCGGGTGGTACGGACGTTGGCCGCGGAAGCTGCGTCTGCGCCAAAGCCGGGTTGATAAACAACGAAAGGCCAACGATGGCGAATGGCATTGGGTTCATGGCGTTTTCTCCGATCAAGTCTTTGGATGGACTTACACGTTCGCGCGTTCCTTCTGCTCAAGCCGCCGGGAGCTGTCCCAATCCTCGCCGGGCGGACGCAGGATCAATTTATCAAGGCGATGCTTGCGCAGCATGGTCCGCAAATGGAGGACCCAATACGCCATGATGGCATCACCAATATCATCCAGCTGGCCGCCAACCTGTATGACCGACGCCATCGACAGAACGGCGGTAACAGCCATCATCAGCACAATCAATGCGACCGCGATCCCCATGATCTTCCGCCGAACGGTCAGGCTGATCATGTTCTGACCTCTTCAAGGGTACGAGTTGCGGCTCGACTGTTTCACGTTCAAGCGATGGTGCCAAACTGGGTCGTATTCTGTCCGCGCAATCAACGGCGCAACATTGGCCCTGAGGGCAAGCCTGTATCGCGCTGCGCCGTCCGCGGACTCAACAAGGGCTACCGATGGGACCGCACAGATTCCGCGCGCGATGTTGGACCACGGTCCAATAGCGGCAGTGGGTTCTCCTACGTAGGGTATTTCCGCTCAGATGCACGTCGATGCATCGGTTGGGAGGTAACGCTTTGATGACAGCGCACCCTGCGACCAAGCTTACGTCCGATGTCACCAGTGACAGTCCTTCAGATACCGATAAAATGATCTGGATACCCGGCGGCACTTTCCGCATGGGATCGGACAAGCATTATCCGGAAGAAGCGCCGGCGCATCGCGTCACCGTGGACGGTTTCTGGATGGACCGCCATCCCGTGACTAACCGGCAGTTCAGGAAATTCGTCAAGGCGACAGGCCACGTTACCGTCGCCGAGATCACGCCCGACCCGAAAGACTATCCCGGCATGCTGCCGCACATGGTCTATGCGGGCTCGCTGATGTTCTTGCCGCCGAACCATCCAGTCAACCTCCGCGACTTCAGCCAGTGGTGGACCTTCGCCAAGGGGGCCGACTGGCGGCATCCCTACGGACTTAGAAGCAACATCCATGCGCTCGGCAATCACCCGGTGGTGCATGTGGCCTTCAGCGATGCGCTCGCCTACGCGAAATGGGTCGGCAAGGATTTGCCAACCGAAGCGGAATGGGAGTTTGCGGCGCGCGGCGGGCTTGACGGCGCCGAATTCGCGTGGGGCGATGAGTTCACGCCGCATGGCCGTCACATGGCCAACACTTGGCAGGGTGAATTTCCACGCCAGAACATCAATGCCGACGGTTTCGAACGTACTTCGCCGGTCACCGCGTTTCCGCCGAACGGTTACGGTCTGTACGACATGGTCGGCAATGTCTGGGAGTGGACGGCCGACTGGTACTCGCCGCGGCACGAAGCGGATGCGCCAAAGGCGTGCTGCATCCCGAAGAACCCGCGCGGCGGGCGCGAGGATGGAAGCTACGACCCCCGAACGACCAATGTGAAGATTCCACAAAAGGTCATCAAAGGCGGCTCGCATTTGTGCGCGCCGAACTACTGCCGGCGCTACCGGCCGGCTGCGCGCCACGCGGAGCCGGTCGACACATCCACGAGTCACCTTGGCTTTCGATGCATCATGCGAGGAGCCTCTGATGCATTATTAACAGGGGAGTGACGTCATGCTTGATCGCCTACTCAAGGACAAATCGTCTGCTATCCCTACCGCGCCACGCGAGGCGGCGGGCTGGCATAAGCGATCCTGCGCTTCGCTGCTTGGCGCGACGATGTTGATGTCGATGTCCGGACCGGCCAGCACACCTGCAACGGCGCAGCAACCGCCGCCGAAACCCAACATCATCTTCATCATGGGTGACGACATCGGCTGGATGCAGCCGAGCATCTATCACCGCGGGTTGATGGTCGGCGAAACGCCGAACATCGATCGCATCGGCAACGAAGGCGCGATATTCGTGGATTACGTCGCCATGCAGAGCTGCACATCCGGGCGCAATGCATTCTTCACCGGCATGTATCCGCTCCGCACTGGTATGATCCCGCCGCAGCTCCCCGGCAGCCCGTCCTACCTGCGGCCCGGCACCCCGGCGCTCGCGCAGTTCCTGTACGATCTCGGCTACACAACCGGCGAGTTCGGCAAGAACCACCTCGGCGACCACACCGATGCCCTGCCGACGGCACACGGCTTCCAGGAATACTGGGGCTATCTCTACCACCTCGACGCGATGCAGCAGGTGAGCTTCCCGGACATCAACAAGACTCCGCTGCAGCAGACCGTTGCACCGCCCTGCAAGAACACGCCGATCCCCGGCGTGCCGGAAGTGCCCGGCGCGGTGGATCCCAAGACCACGCTGTGTCTCACGCCCCCGCGCAACATCCTGTCGTGCAAGTCCTCGGACGGCACGAGCAGGAACCAAATGTGCAGCGACGAGGGGCCGCTGACGCTGGACCGCTCGAGGACGGTGGACGAGGAAATCTCCGAGAAGGTCGTCGACTTCCTTGATCGCAACGACCCGAAGAAGACCAACAAGCCATTCTTCGTCTGGTACAATCCGGCGCGCATGCACGTCACGACCGTGCTGTCGCCGAGGTACGAGGCCATGGTGGGCGAGCGCGGCGGCAAGGACTGGGGCGTCAACGAAGCCGGCATGAAGCAGATGGATGACAACATCGGTCTCGTCCTCAAGAAGCTCGAGGACATGGGCCAGGCCGACAACACCATCGTCGTCTTCACCACCGATAACGGCGCCGAGCAGATCAGCTTCCCGGACGGCGGCATCACCCCGTTCAAGGGGCAGAAAGGCGAGGCCTGGGAAGGCGGCTACCGCGCTCCGATGGTGATCAAATGGCCGGGCGTCATCAAGCCGGGCACGGTGAAGAACCAGCTGTTCGCCGCCCTCGACTGGGTTCCCACGTTGGTGGATATCGCCGGCGGGCCCAAGGGTGACGAGCTGAAGCAGCAGATCGAGGCAGGGCGGTACCCCGGCATCGTCAAGACGACGCTCGATGGCTTCGACCAGCGCGAGTACCTCGAAGGCAAGTCCGAAAAGTCCGCGCGCAACCACTTCTTCTACTTCTCGGGCGCAACGCCGTCGGCGGTGCGCTACAAGAACTGGAAGATGTACTACACCATGTCGCAGCCCGGGCCGGCCGGATGGATCATGCCGCTCGTGCCCTTCCACTTCACTCTGGTCCAGAACATCAAGCGCGATCCCTTCGAGCAGAATGTCGGCATCGACCAGAAGTCGGCGATGAGCATGGGCGGTGCGCTCGGCGGCCCAGTGACCGCGTTCCTCTACGACTGGAACATGCTGCCGATCGGCCAACAACTGTGGCTGGAGCACCTGTCGTCATATGAGAAGTTCCCGCCGCTGCAGGCTCCCGAGAGCTACAACCTCAGCGCCATCCTGGAGCAGGTCAAGAAGGCCAATGCCAGTCACGCGAGCGACTAGCCGCCTGAGACGAGCATGACGTGAACATGCGGGCGCCCCACTGGGCGTCCGCCCACGACAGGTAAGCGATCAATGCGCTTTCCGTGCCATCCCTTCGAGAGACCGTGAACCTGACTTATGCGCTTGGGCAGTAAAGTATGGAGTTGCTCATGACCATGAAGAATCGAACTCACTGCATGATCATCGCCCTCCTGCTCTGCGGGGCAGCACAGGCGCTGGCCCAGACCATGCCTTCGACGCCGCAGCACGTGCCGTTGGAGAAGACGATCGGCCAAGCCAAGCCGGAGATTGTGCCGTCGTTGATAGTCTTGAACGCCAACGGTGCGGGCCTGCAGGGCGGGAAACTGACACTCACCGGCGTGGCGCCCAACTCGATCGTCTTCGCGGACCGCCCGGTGCGGGCGGCAGGGCATTCGCTCACGACTCATCTGCTGGAGGAATGGTCGCCGACAATGATAGCGATGAGAGCTTTGCCAAGGATCCGCCGAACGCCACCGTCTCGGTGTTCAGCAAGGACTATCCGCCCTGCTACTGAGGACTGCACATCGGTGCGATCGGGATGGAGAGTGAATCGGGAGGTTGATTTATCATGAGCATCGTCAGGAACGCTTGTGTCGGTCTCTTCACATCATTTGCCGCCGCGACCGCGCTGATCTCGCCGGCCTCGGCACAGCAAGCCTCAAAGCCCAACATCCTCGTCATCATGGGCGATGACATCGGGTACTGGAACATCAGCGCCTATAATCGCGGCATGATGGGCTACCGCACGCCCAACATCGACCGCATCGCCAACGAAGGCGCGATCTTCACCGACTATTACGGTCAGCAATCCTGCACCGCAGGCCGCGCGGCGTTCATCACTGGCCAAAGTCCGTTGCGGACAGGACTCTTGAAGGTGGGCCTGCCGGGAGCGAAGGAAGGCCTGTCGGGACAGGATCCGACCATTGCCGACTTGCTCAAGCCGCAGGGCTACGCGACCGGGCAGTTCGGCAAGAACCATCTCGGGGATCGCAATGAATTCCTGCCAACGGTGCATGGCTTCGATGAATTCTTCGGCAACCTCTATCATTTGAATGCCGAAGACGAGCCGGAACATCCGGACTATCCGAAAAATCCCGCGTTCAGGGCGCAGTTTGGTCCTCGTGGCGTCTTGAAATGCATCGCAACCACCGTCGATACGCCGGGTGACGATCCCCGGTTCGGCCCGTGGGGCAAACAAAAGTGCGAGGATACCGGACCGCTCACCAAAAAGCGCATGGAGACAGTCGACGAGGAATTCCTTCGCGCATCAGTTGATTTCATCGACCGCGCAAATCGCGACAAGAAGCCTTTCTTTGTTTGGTTCAATTCGAGCCGCATGCACATCTGGACGCGTCTCAAGCCTGAATCGCAGGGCAAGACCGGTCTTGGCATCTATCCTGACGGCATGGTGGAGCATGACGGGCAAGTCGGACAATTGCTGAAACAGCTCGACGATCTCGGCATCGCCAACAACACGATCGTGATCTACACTACCGATAACGGCGCGGAGGCATTCTCTTGGCCGGACGGCGGCACGACGCCCTTCCGAGGTGAGAAGAACACCAACTGGGAGGGTGGCTATCGCGTCCCGGCGATGGTGCGCTGGCCCGGCCTGGTGCCGCCACGCACCGAGATCAACGAGATCTTCTCAGCCGAGGACTGGGCAACCACGTTGGTCGCCGCGGCCGGCGAGCCCGACATCAAGAGCAAGCTGTTGGTCGGCTACGATGCGGCAGGCAAAAACTTCAGGGTTCACCTCGACGGTTACGACCAGCGCGACCTCCTCGCCCGCAAGGGCGCCGACAAGCGCCGCGAATTCTTCTACTGGACGGACGACGGCAACCTCGCCGGTCTTCGCTACGACCAATGGAAAGCCGTGTTTATGGAACAGAAGGCCCATGGATTCGATGTTTGGGCACAGCCGCTGGTGCCGCTCCGGCTGCCGTCACTGTTCAACCTCCGCTCCGATCCGTTCGAGCGGGCCCAGCACGAAGCCGGCGACTACGTGAGATGGTTCGTCGAGCATGCCTTCGTGCTACTGCCGGCGCAATCGCTTGTGGCGCAACATCTCGTAAGTTTCCAGCAATTTCCGCCGCGCCAGAAGCCGGGCTCATTCTCCGTGGACCAGGCGATGGAGAAGCTCCGGAACCCCCCATCCAATAACTAACCGACGCATATTCTCCGGCCGAGGGGATTGCACCATGAAACCGATCATCCGTTTTCCTGCTGTCAATCGCCGCGTCCTTCTCTCGTCGCTGGCGATGCTTCCGGTCCTGTCCGCCTCGCTCCATTCCACCTCCGCAGTGGCGCAAGCGCAACGCGATCCGCTGCCGTCCTGGAACGACGGCGTGACCAAATCGTCGATCCTCGACTTCGTCGCGCGCGTCACAGCGCAAAACGAGCCTTACTTCGTGCCGGTCGAGCAGCGCATCGCGACCTTCGATAATGACGGCACCCTTTGGATCGAGCAGCCGATGTACGTGCAGCTGGCTTTCGCGCTCGACCGCGTGAAAGCCATGGCTCCCCGGCATCCGGAGTGGAAGGACAAGCAGCCCTTCAAGGCGGTGCTTGAGGACGACATGAAGACCTTGGCCGAATCCGGCGAGCGTGGACTGGTGGAACTGGTCCTGGTGACGCATGCCGGCATGACGACGGATGAATTCGCCAAGATCGTCTCCGACTGGCTCGCGACTGCGCGCCATCCGCGCTTCAAGCGCCTCTACACCGAGCTCGTTTATCAGCCGATGCTGGAATTGCTCGCGTACCTCCGCGCCAATGGTTTCAAGACCTTCATCGTATCAGGCGGCGGCATCGAGTTCATGCGGCCGTGGACCGAGCGGATCTACGGGGTGCCGCCGGAGCAGGTTGTCGGCTCGTCCATCAAAACGCGATTCGAGATGCGCGACGCGACGCCAGTGCTGGTCCGCCTGCCTGAGGTCAATTTCATCGACGACAAGACCGGCAAGCCGATTGGCATCAACGAGCACATTGGGCGCCGCCCGATCGCGGCCTTCGGCAACTCCGATGGCGATCTCGAAATGCTGCAATGGACGACGCTCACCGGTGGTGCGCGGTTCGGCCTGATCGTCCACCATACTGACGCCGAACGCGAATATGCCTATGACCGCCACTCGCATTTCGGGCGGCTTGACAAAGCGCTGGACGCTGCGGCCATCAACAAGTGGACCGTGGTCGACATGAAGAAGGACTGGAAGAGGATCTTTCCAGTTGATTAGTGGCGAAATGTCGGTGCTCTTGCCGTTGTAGATCAGCGGGAAGAGTGCCGGGTTTCCCATATAGCCGCCGTCCCAATAGGCATCGCCGTCGATCTCGCCACGTGAAACATCGTGGGGTCACACGCCGAAGCCACGGAAATTTCATTTTGGGCGAAGACCTTCATCTTGCAGGTACGAACGTTCGTCGCAGAGAGAAGGAGATTTACCGCAGCACTTTCATCTACCGCCGGCGCCTGAGGGAATCATGGGCCCGTAATAGGCGCCCCAGCGGCCCCACATGTCGCGGCTCCCGTACCCGCTGAAATTGCCGTTCGGATTGCCATAATTCGGATACGAGACGACTGGCGGCGCCGCGTCGCTATACATGGGATAAGTTCTGACTTTCGACTTGTGACGAACTGTGTGGGCAAATGCGCAGGTGCTGGAGAGCGCAAACGCAGAGGCTAGTGCAATTGCCATAAGTTTCATGGTTGTCTCCTTTGCTGCTTAGATAAGAGACAGCCGCACCATCACCAATAAAACCTTTGTTAGCTGCGATTTGGCCGACGGGTGCCATAGTGGTGCCAAGCGGAGCTAACCGCGCAGCGATGGTCTTCTCGCTGGTGCTGACGGCTCCGGCCGTCATCAATATGCGATCGAGCCTTCGGCGGGCTCTCGCATGGGGCAGTCGCTCTGAGGTATTATTTCACCGTTTGCATATTGGTTCCCGAGCTGAAGCTCGGCAACGGCGTCGCCTTGTTCAGCAGCCTTCCGAAACCATAGTGCTGCGACTGAATCGTCCTGCTACCCGGCCATATTCCTGTTGTAGCGCCTGTGGCTCTTTGGTCGCAGTATTCATCTTTTTTCTGGCAACTGAACCCCGGCTGAATTTACTTGGTGAGCCCCGTTTGCCCCAGGGGTACGATGTTCCCGAATTTTATGGGAAGGCGACATACTAGAGGAAGATAGGAAGGCGACACACTTACAGGGCACAAGATGACGGCGAGAATTGCACTGACTGCGGCGAAAAGCGGGCGGCCAATCTCAGCACATCGACGCAGACTTGGCGTTGCTGCAATCGTCCTGGCGCCCGCGATCATGTTTTTTTCCAATTGTGCGTTGGCCGACGAAAACGGCATCAGCTTCTGGGTCCCTGGCTTCTTTGGAAGCCTCGCGGCCACGCCACAGCAGCCGGGTTGGTCGCTGGCGACGATCTACTACCATACCTCCGTATCCGCCGGCGCCGACGTCGCGCGTGCGCGTGAATTCACTCTCGGCAGGATTCCGGCCAACCTTACGGTAAACGCAAATCTGAATTTGAATGTCAACGCCACCGGCAATCTTGGCTTTGTGGCCCCGAGCTATGTATTCGCGACGCCGGTGCTCGGCGGCCAGGCGTCGGTGTCACTCTTGGCAGCCTATGGCGTCGTGGGCACCAGCCTGGCGGGGACCTTGTCAGGAGTGATCACGGGCCCGTTCGGCAACAGCGTCCCCTTCGCGCGGTCCGACACCATCAGCGACACGACATGGGGCTTTGGGGATCTGGTGCCGCAATTCGCCTTGCGCTGGAATGCCGGCGTCCACAATTACATGAGCTATGTCACCGGCAACATCCCGGTTGGCGCTTACCAATCCGACCGTCTGTCAAATCTGGGCATCGGACACGGCTCGATCGACGCCGGCGGCGGCTACACCTATTTCAATCCGCAAACCGGCCATGAATTCTCCGGCGTGCTCGGCTTCACCTACAATTTCAAGAATACAGCGACGCAGTATCAGAGTGGCGTCGACATGCACTTCGACTGGGGTGCATCGCAGTTCCTTACGAAGGAGGTCATGGTTGGTCTCGTGGGCTATGTCTACAAGGAGCTTGGCTGCGACAGCGGTTCAGGCGACCGTGTCGGCTGCTTCCGGTCCCAGGTGGTTGGCGTCGGTCCCCAGATCGGGTTCCTGTTTCCGGTCGGCGACATGCAGGGCTATCTCAATTTAAAGGCTTACGGAGAGTTTGCCGCAGAGAATCGCCCCCGTGGCTGGAATACCTGGGTGACCTTTGCCATCTCGCCGCCCGCGCCCGCTCCGCCTCCGACAACAAAGCCGATCGTCAGAAAATATTAGGATCATCCAACGCGCCGGCTTGCCGGCTCTCGAAGAGTGATCTTGCGCAAGACCCTCAGCGGCGCCGCGGACAAATCATCAGCCCGTTGCTGACCAGCCTTATCGCGTTCGTCTGCATCGTCGCGGGCGCCTCGTTCGGCGTGTTCCTGCGCAACAGCGTCTAGCAATCAACACTTGCAAAAAACTGCCGCCTTACTTGGGCGGCTTTTTTGCTGTCTTCTTGTTCAGGCGGTCTTGCTCTTGCGCCAGGGTGCGCCACGCCTCTTCCATACGCTTAAAGGCTAATTTTGTCTCTTCGTCTTCAGCGCGTTCGGCAAGGAAGGCACAGTCCTCAGCGTTATCACGGAAAATATCAGACGAACTCATACGGCTTACGTGAGCCGCCCAAAACCAATTTCAACCGGATTGTTCCGTGAAATGTTTGTAAGATTGGGTAGTCAAGCTAGGATGAAGATAAACTACGGGCCTTTTTATCGTCATTCAATATCTTGCGACCGGTCAAGGTCGTTGCATACATTGGCAATTGGCGCCGTCTCTTCCGGCTCTTTCGATCCACTTTGGACGCTTGTTCAGACATTTTTGAACATGAGGTCACGCCATGACACCAGAGGAAGCTCTACGAAATATTCTAAATCTCGTAGATGGATCGGACGAAATGGAAGACGTTCACGCTCTGCAGATACTTTTACAGAGCGTGAAGACGTTAGCTGAGAAGGGCTTGGGGCGCTCGGAATAGCTCCCAGAGCGAAGAGGGTGCTGCACTGCTATCCCTCGCTGCCGGACCACGTTTGAAGATCGTGTCGAGCGCCGTAGGTGTTGATCTCGCAGATTTCGATGTCCGTGCCCAACCACAGATCGCACAACATCAGGACGCCGGTTCTTTATCTTTGTAAATCAGCTTGAGAGCAACCGCGGTCGAGCACGAGGCTCAGCCCTTGCCCGAGGCAAACGGCGCGCAAGGAAGATTGAGAAGCGCACTCGCTCGTAAACTGCGCCTAGACCAGACGGTAGCAGGACGGGTCAGTTCCTACTGCGCGGGAGTTGGGAAGTGCTTTTCAAGCCAGGTTCGCCACATTGACTCCTCCCGTTTTGCAATGCTCGTTGCATCGTCGCCAAACAGGAAGAACCGCACGGACAGGAATGTCATCCCGCCCATCGGCAAGGCGAAGAGGTGCGCGAAGCCCGGCGCGGGCTGGTCCAGCCGGACCACCAACTCGGGATGGTCTTGCGGCCCTGTTCGTTCGACGACGCCCTCGAGTGCCTGCGTGTCCGAAGGTGTGACCACGCGCCGTTGTTCAGTCGCATTCGCCAGGCCCAAGGGTTCAACCAGCTTTCGCCATGCATCAGCTACAGGTTCCGAAGACGGGACCAGGAGCTGAAAAGCCGAGCCGTGCTGCCCGGGAAAATGCGTGAGGTAGAGGCGGAGCAGGCGGAAGAAGGAGATCCATCCGTAGCTGTGGCCCTCGAACTGATCATCCCAATCATCGGAACTCGCGAACCACCGATGGACCACGCGAACGGTGCAAAGCCCGCCGGACTTTGCCTCGACGGTCCACTCCGTCGCTACCGTTCCCGACGCACCCGGTGCTTTTGCGACAAATCGCTTGGGCGGGTCCCAAGCTGCGATGGTGGCGACCGCATCCATGCTTCCATCGGAAGCGAAATGCGAAACGGTGGTTCCTCCGGTACGGCCTTCGAGTTCGCTCGGTACAAACCATGCAGAGATTCCAGGTCCCGTTGCGATCGCGTTCCAGACTTCCTCTGGTGTACCGGGGATATCCACTTCGGCTTCGACTGAGCGATTGCCGGTCGCATCTTTTTTTACTGGCATTGAAACTACCTTCCTTGCGGATTGGCCGGTGAAGGATGCGCCGTCACGACAAGGCGATGGGAGCGTCCCTGCGGCGCGGTTTCGTCGTGATAGCGTGCCGTGAGTGTGGTGATGGCCTCAGTCAATTCACGCGTGAACGAGGCGCGATCGGCGGCGGAGCGGAAGCGGATTTCGGTGTCGATCGCCAAGGTCGCCAGGCGCTTGCCGGCATCCACGGCGGCGCGTTGGAGGGCCCCGATCTCCCGCACCAGCCGAGCGCCGAGCGCGATGAGGTAGCTCGCCGACAGGCGGTCGGCGGTGCGATCCGGATCGGCGCCGACCGGGCCCAGCGCGCTCGTCGAGACGACATAGGCGGTGGCGCTCGCCACCATGAGCCGCTCCGTCAGGCCGCCCCACTTCCGCGTGTCAGCAACTTGGACAAGCCCGTGCTCCTCCAGAGCATGCAGGTGGTAGTTGATCTTCTGCCGCTTGAGACCGAGCCGTGTAGCGAGGGTAGCGGCCGAGGCGGGCTCCCGCAGTTCAGCCAGAAGTTGGCTCCGAACGGGCTCCAACGCGGCGGCGGCCGCGCTCGGCCGATCTATGACTTCGATATCGAGCATGCCGCCCCACATTGACAAATTTTCCTGTCAATGCCATTGACGACCAAATTTGTCAATAGCTGCGGCGGCCTCAGATTGCAGACAGACGGCTGCTGGAAGCGCAGAGTCACGTGTCGATTGAGCTTAGGCATTTACGGTACGCTGAGGTGGCGGAACGCTGTGGCAGTTTCCGCAAAGCAGCGGATCTGCTCGCTCTCAAGCAGTCCAATCTCAGCCGGAGAGTCCGGGATCTGGAGGAGCAGCTCGGGATTGCCTTGTTCGAGCGGACGAATGGCGGCGTCAGGCCGACAGCGGCGGCCGGGACTTTCTATACCGAAGTGGCGCGCCCGAAGAGATTCGAACTCCTGACCCCTAGATTCGTAGTCTAGTGCTCTATCCAGCTGAGCTACGGGCGCGTTTTTCGCTGACGTTTCGAAGGGCGCAAAGCCCGCCGATGCCGCATCCATGCAATTGCGAAAACTGTTCAGAGGTCGCGAAAGCGCGCCATAGCTACCGGCTCCCGCCCGGCTTGGCAAGCTCCGCAACGCGGCATCTGAAGGTCGATCAGCGCAGACGGATCGGGCAAAAAGCCCGCAAAACGAGCCAATGACACCAGGCGGTTAAGCCCGCGCCCGCTGGTTGCGCACGCTCAGGAGTTCCACCGGCCGGTCCGGTATCGCGATCCGGAAGGTCGCGCCGATGGTGCCTTCGACGAGATTGATCTCACCGCCATGGGCACGGACCAGTTCGGCGGCGATCGCGAGGCCGAGCCCACTGCCGCCGGGCCTGCCGGAGGTCTGGAACGCCTCGAACAGATGCTCGCTGGCCTTCGCGGGAACGCCGGGGCCGGTGTCGGAAACCTCGATGATCGCCACCGCGCCTTCGCGCCGCCCGGTGATGCGGATCTGCTGGGCGGCGTCGCTCCGCGCACGGCTCTCGAGCGCCTGCGCCGCGTTGCGGACCAGATTGAGCAGCACGCGAAACAGCTGATCGGGATCGGCATCGATGGTCAGCCCGCGCTCGATCGCGCTGATCCAGGTGATCGACACATCCGATGCAAGCCCGGCGGATTCGCGGACCTCGGCGACCACAGGCTCGACCAGCATCATCCGGCGGTCGGGGGCAGCCTCCTGCGCGCGGCCATAGGACAGCGTCGACTGGCAGAACGCGATGGCGCGTTCCAGCGAGCGCATCAGCTTCGGCGCGAAGCGCTGCACCCGCGGATCGGGCACGCTGGCGAGTTGGTCCGAAAGCAGTTGCGAGGACGCCAAAAGGTTGCGCAGATCGTGGTTGATCTTCGACACCGCAAGCCCGAGTGCCGCGAGCCGGCTCTTCTGATGCAGCATCGACGCCAGATCGCGCTGCATGTCGGACAATTCGCGTTCAGCGACGCCGATCTCGTCGCTGCGTTGACTGGGCGCGATGATCCGCGCCGAACTCTCGGGATTCTCGTGGAAGCCGACAAGGCTCGCGGTCAGACGCCGCATCGGCCGCACGAACAGATAATGCAGCGCCAGATAAACCAGGCCCGCGGTAAGGATCGCGATCACCAGCGAGACCAGCAGCAGATTGCGGGAAAACCGGTACATCGCCTGACGCAACGGCTTTTCGTCGATCACGACCTCGATGAATTGCCCGCCGCCGCGCGTCGGACCGACCACGCGGATCGCCTGGTTCCCGCTTTCAAGCATGATCTCGAACGAATTGACGATCGCGGACCACGCCGTCTCTGTTCGCATATCGATATCGTGGTCGATCGCCGGCGGCAAACCGGCTGAGGCCAATAGCCGGCGTTGCTGCCCCATCTTGATCGCGACTGCGCGCGCGCCGATGCTGCCGAGGATTTGCCGGGCCAGCGACTCCGGCACCATACCCGAGGGGGCGGCATCCAGCACCAGCGCCGCGGTGTTCGCCGCCGCCAGCCGGTCGTTCAGCCGGTTCATCCGGAAATTGGCAATCGCGGGCACATAAATCAGTATTTCCGCGATCATGACGAGCGGAATGGTGAGCAGCAACAGCTTGCCCGACAGACCGAGGCGGCGCGACGGCATTGGCCGCGGTCCCGTTGTCGGCTGTTCGTCGGTCAGGGCCACGATATCTGCCTTCGATGGCCAGCGCATGATCCGCCAAGGGTTGGCGGCTCAACGGCAAGATCATGCGGCAACCAAGTTTTTAAGCGCGACCGGACCCAAAACCAGTGCCCATTTCTGCTGATCGCGCTCTGTTTCAGGATGCGTTCTGTTCCCGAACCGGTCAAATTACAGTTCGATAATGTATGCCGGTTCCGGATCTAATGCGCGGCAGACCGAGTTGCCATCCTCGCGCGCAAAAACACCGCAAACATTGATGTATCCGCTTGAATTGCACTATTTCGTGGCACCTCAATGGCGACGAGCGGCAGATTGACGAAAACCGGTCGCTCCCGTATAAGCCGCGGCAATTGTCCGCGATGACCCGGTTCGACCGGGGCGGCTCTATTTGGGCCGAAATGGCCCGCTTTGGGCCGACCAGCATCATCGGACTTACCTCATTATCAGGCAAATTGCCCGGTCAGCGGAGAACGACCCGTGAAGCGGACTTATCAACCCAGTAAACTGGTGCGCAAGCGCCGCCACGGCTTCCGCGCCCGCCTTGCGACGACCGGCGGCCGCAAGGTCCTTGCCGCACGTCGCGCCCGCGGTCGCAAGCGTCTGAGCGCCTGAGCCGGGCTTCCCGGAGAGTTCATCATGGATCGGTTAAGGCAGCGGGCGGACTTCCTCGCCGTTGCCAATGGCGCGCGGGCCAACAGCGCGGCCTTCGTGGTGCAAAGCAGGCACCGCGACGATAACGGCCCGATCCGGGTCGGCTTCACCGTTACCAAAAAGAACGGCACCGCCACCGAGCGCAATCGCATCCGGCGCCGGCTTCGCGAACTGGTGAAACGCCTGGACGGCATATCAATGCGACCGCACAGTGATTATGTGCTAGTCGGCCGTCGTGCCGCCTTGAACCGCGACTTTGCGGCCATGCTTGACGATCTCCGCTCGGCGCTCAATCGCCCCGACCGGCCACCACATCGACCGTCCAAAGCGTTTTCGAGCGAAGTGGATACCGGTTCGCATAAAGAAAACACGTCAAAAAAAGACTCTAGCGCAAGCCGCAAACCGAATTGAATGACGAGACCATAAATTATGACCGATAATCGCAACACCATCCTCGCCGTCATTCTGTCGGGCCTTGTGCTGATCGCCTGGCAATATTTCTACAACGCGCCGCAGATGGAAAAGCAGCGCGCCGCGCAGCAGGCCCAGAGTGAGTTGGTGAAGCCCGCGCCGCAGGCCACGCCGGGCAGCGGCACCCCGCAAACCGGCACCGCGCCTGCCCCTTCGGCCAACGCGCCAGGGGCGAATCAGCCCCTCTCCGCTGCACCCGTCAGTCGCGACACCGCGCTTGCCGCTTCTCCGCGCGTCAAGATCGACACCCCGCGCGTTTCGGGCAGCATTTCGCTGAAAGGCGCGCGCATCGACGATCTGTCGCTGGTGCAATTCCGCGACACCGTGGACCCCCAATCGCCCGCCATCGTGCTGTACTCGCCTTCGGGCACGGCTGAACCCTATTATGCGGAATTCGGTTGGGTGCCCGCGACCGGTTCGACGGTGAAGCTTCCCGATCGGGACACGCTGTGGCAGCAGGAAGGTACGGGCAGCCTGACGCCAACCAGCCCGGTGACCCTGAAATATAACAATGGCGACGGCCTCACCTTCCGCCGCACCATTGCGATCGACGACCGCTACCTCTTCACCATCAAGGATGACGTCACCAACGTCGGCAACGCGCCGGTCACGCTTTATCCGTTCGCGTTGATTTCGCGCCACGGCACCCCGCACGTCGCGGGCTATTACATCCTGCACGAAGGGCTGATCGGTTATCTCGGCGACCAGGGCCTGCAGGAATACAGTTACCACAAAATCGACGAGGCCAAGGCGGTCAACTTCAAGGTCACCAACGGCTGGCTCGGCATCACCGACAAGTACTGGGCATCCGCATTGCTGCCGGACACCACCGCGCAGTTGCAGGCGCGGTTCTCGTCCAACCTCGTGGGCGCAGTGCGGACCTATCAGACCGATTATCTGCAGGATCCGCAAACCATCGCGATCGGCGGCACCGGCAGCGCCAATGCGCGGCTGTTCGCCGGAGCCAAGGAAGCCCGCGTCGTCGGCATCAATTTTCCGCTCGCCGGTCTCGGCGGCTACAACAAGCAGCTTGAACTCAATCACTTCGATCTGCTGATCGACTGGGGCTGGTTCTATTTCATCACCAAGCCGATGTTCCTGGCGCTGGACTGGTTTTATCATCTGGTCGGCAATTTCGGCGTCGCCATTCTGCTGGTGACGGTGCTGGTGAAGCTGATTTTCTTCCCGCTTGCCAACAAATCCTACGCGTCGATGGCGAAGATGAAATCGGTGCAGCCGCAGTTGCTTGCGCTGAAAGAGCGCTATCCGGACGACAAGGTGAAGCAGCAGCAGGAGATGATGGAAATCTACAAGAAGGAGAAGATCAACCCGATTGCCGGTTGTCTTCCCGTCATGCTGCAGATTCCGGTGTTCTTCTCGCTCTACAAGGTGCTGTTCGTCACCATCGAAATGCGGCATGCGCCGTTCTTTGGCTGGATCAAGGACCTGTCGGCGCCCGATCCGACCACGATCTTCAACCTGTTCGGACTTATCCCGTTCGATCCGATGGTGCTCGGACCGCATGTCGGCCCCTATCTGATGCTCGGCATTTGGCCGATCATCATGGGCATCACGATGTGGGTCCAGATGAAGCTCAATCCGACGCCGCCGGATCCGACCCAGAAGATGATCTTCGACTGGATGCCGCTGATCTTCACCTTCATGCTGGCGTCGTTCCCGGCCGGTCTCGTGATCTACTGGGCCTGGAACAATTTGCTTTCGGTGCTGCAGCAGAGCTACATCATGCGCCGCAACGGCGTGAAGGTTGAATTGTTCGACAATCTCAGGGCCACGTTCGCTCCGAAGAAGGCGACGTAGCACGTCTCAAAACCTCATCCTGAGGAGCGGCCGCCAGGCCGCGTCTCGAAGGATGGGCCCCAGCCCTCATGGTTCGAGACGGCGCTAAGCGCCTCCTCACCATGAGGAGAATTGCCATTAGGGCCTCGCATGAATTCCGACATCGATGCGAAGCTGATCGAGCAGGGCCGCAAACTGTTCGCGGGCGACTGGCAGTTCTTCTGGGCGGCGCCGTCGATCGAAACGTTGCCGCCGATGGCCGGCATCGAGGTCGCCTTTGCCGGCCGCTCCAATGCCGGCAAATCGAGCCTGATCAATGCGCTGACCGGCCGCAACTCGCTGGCGCGGACGTCGCACACGCCGGGCCGCACCCAGGAACTGATCTTCTTCGAAGGCCCCGACGATGCCGGCTTCCGGCTGGTCGATATGCCCGGCTACGGCTACGCCTCCGCGCCCAAGGCCAAGGTGGCGTCATGGACCGCGCTGATCCACAAGTTCCTGCAGGGCCGCAGCAATCTGGCGCGGGTCTATGTGCTGATCGACGGCCGGCACGGCCTCAAGGAGGTCGACCTCGACGTGCTGAAGACGCTCGACAAATCGGCCGTCAGCTATCAGGTCGTCCTCACCAAGGCCGATCAGGTGAAGTCAACTGAGCTGGAGCAGCGCATCGCCGCCACCGCGGCCGCGCTCGCCAAACATCCCGCCGCCTTTCCCGAAGTCTTGGTGACGTCCTCGCGCACCGGCGCCGGAATGCCGGAATTGCGCGCGGCGATGGTGCGTCTGCTCGGGGAGCGCCGTTGACGATGGAGCCTCGGCTGGTTCGTATCCTCATCATATTGGCCGGCGTCATGGGCGCCGACGGCGTCATCCTGGCGGCGGCATCCGCGCATCAGCCCGATGCGACGCGGCTGGCCTCGGCTTCATCGATGCTGCTGTTTCATGCAACCGCCGTGCTTGCCGTCGTGGCGCTGGCTGAGCGTGGCGTCATCCACCTCCGGATCGGAATCACTGCGGCATTCGGATTCGTGATCGCGGCAGCTTTGTTCGCGGGCGATCTGACCTTAAGGCAGTACGCTGGCCACGGCCTATTCCCGATGGCCGCGCCGACCGGCGGCACGCTCCTGATCGTCAGCTGGCTTTTGCTGGCGGTGGCCGCGACATGGCCAAAGCGACGTTGAAGCGGAAGATTCTTTCTTCCTTCTCCCTTTGTGGGCGAAGGGAAGAATGCGGGGGGCACTTTGCGCCGCGTCGACCAATCAGATAGAAACCGGCCCACCCGCTGACCGTGAGACCCGCTTCATGACCGACGCGCCGTATATCAGTCCGCTCGATCAGGCCCGCATCCTGTCCGAGGCGCTGCCGCACATGCAGCAGTATGACGAGGAAACCATCGTCATCAAGTATGGCGGCCATGCCATGGGCGCCGAAGACCTCGCGAAAGCCTTCGCGCGTGACATCGTTCTGCTGGAACAGACCGCCATCAATCCGGTGGTGGTGCATGGCGGCGGACCGCAGATCGCGACCATGCTGAAGCGGCTTGGCATTCAGTCGGAATTCGCCGCCGGCCTGCGCATCACCGACGCCGCCACCATCGAGATCGTCGAAATGGTGCTGGCGGGTTCGATCAACAAGCAGCTGGTCGGCTATATCAACGAGGCCGGCGGCAAAGCGGTCGGCCTGTGCGGCAAGGACGGCAACATGGTGACGGCGTCGAAGGTGGCGCGGACCATGGTCGATCCGGATTCGAACATCGAAAAGGTGGTCGATCTCGGCTTTGTCGGCGAGCCCCAGAAGGTCGATCTGACGCTCCTGAACCAGCTGATCGGCCATGAATTGATCCCGGTGCTGGCGCCGCTGGCAACATCGCGGACCGGGGAGACTTTCAACGTCAACGCCGACACCTTTGCCGGCGCGGTGGCGGGCGCGCTGAAGGCCAAGCGGCTGTTGCTTTTGACCGACGTTTCCGGCGTGCTCGACAAGTCGAAGAAACTCATTCCGCAACTGTCGGTGAAGGACGCGCGCAAGCTGATCGCCGACGGCACCATTTCCGGCGGCATGATTCCGAAGGTCGAAACCTGCATCTACGCGCTCGAGCAGGGCGTACAAGGCGTCGTCATCATCGACGGCAAGACGCCGCACGCGGTACTGCTCGAATTGTTCACCAATCAAGGCACCGGCACGCTGATCCACAAGTGATGATCCGAGCGGCCACGCGAATGAGAGCCGTCACGGCCGGATTTGTTCCGGCCATCGACGTCTTGTTTGGCTGCAAGGACGTGGATACCCGGGATTTCAGGGACCAACACGGCGCGAAGCCCGTCATCGGGCCGCGCGTTGCGCGGGCCCGGTGGCGCCTTTTGTCCGGGCATGACGGTCTAAACACCACGCGACCTTTTTTGTCCGTCGTGAGGTCAGGCCTGATCGCATTGCCCGCAGCGGTGATCTCCTTTCTTTTTCTCGGCCGTGCCCGCTTACGCCGATCTGAAACTCTGCAATCGCATGAGCTATGTGGTCGAAGTCGCGATCGGCATCGACGACAAGGCGGCTACTGCCACCCGCGGATGGTTTCGTATCGATCCCGCAACGTGCCGCGTCGTTGCGCAGGGCACGTTGACCGCCGACCGTATCCTGCTGAACGCACGTGCGCTCGGCGTTTACGGTTCGTCGCCAATCCCGCAGAGCGGCGGCGATACGCTATGCGTCGCGCCCAACAATTTCGTCATCGCCGCGGCCCGCCAGTGCCGCAGCGGGCAAACGCCGGCGCCGTTTACCCAGATCAATCCGACGCGGACCGACGACGGCAACCTGGTGGCCTATCTCGCCGAAGACAGTGAGTATGACGACGAACAGGCAAGGCTCGCCGGCATTCAGCGGCTGTTGGTGATCGCAGGCCATGACGCGGCGCCGATCGACGGCGTCGACGGCCCGAAGACGCAAGCCGCATTGGCGGCGTTCCTGAAAAGCCGCGGGCTGACCGCCGATGTCGTGCAGTCGCCGAAATTTTTCACGACCATGATCGACGCGGTGCAATCGCCGTCCTCCACCGGGCTTACCTGGTGCAACGACACGCCGCACAAGGTCATGGCCGCCGTCGCGACCGACGATGGCAAGGCCGTGATCAGCCGCGGCTGGTATCGCATCGATCCCGGCAAATGCCTGCATCCCGACGTCATCGGTCAACCCAAGCAGATTTTCAGCTTCGCCGAGGCGGTCGACGGCGAAAATCGCACCCTCAAGTTCAAGGAGCGGCCGCTGAACTGGGGTGGCACGACGCAGCTTTGTACGCGCGAGAGCAAGTTCGAGATCAACGAACAGGGCGACTGCGGCACCCGCGGCCTTGCCGTAACCGGTTTTGCCGCCGTCGACATGTCGAGCGGCGGCAAGACGCTGCGCTTCGCGATGCCGTGATGGATCGCCCGGCACTCCCTCGCGTCGTCCCCGCGAACGCGGGGACCCATAACCCCCGGCCTGAGTTTTGGGCTCCCATGTCAACAACGACCGCAGGCAACTTGTACCGTGCTCACCATGACCGCCGCGGCGTATCGGTCCCGGCGTTCGCCGGGACGACGGCTGAGAGGTAAGACGATGAGAATACCCCGCCCCTTCACCCATATCGACACCTGGGTGTTCGATCTCGACAACACGCTGTATCCGCATCACGTCAACCTGTGGCAGCAGGTCGACCTCCGGATCGGCGAATTCGTCAGCGCTTATCTTGGCGTATCCGCCGAAGAGGCGCGCCGGATCCAGAAGGACTACTACCGCCGCTATGGCACCACGATGCGCGGCATGATGACCGAGCACGGCGTGCACGCCGACGACTATCTCGCCTATGTGCATCAGATCGATCATTCGCCGCTCGAGCCGAATCCCGCAATAGGCCTCGCGATCGCCAAACTACCTGGACGCAAGTTGATCCTGACCAACGGCTCGACCGACCATGCCGACAAGGTTTTGCAGCGGCTCGGCATCGGTTCGCATTTCGAGGCGGTGTTCGATATCATCGCCGCCGAACTCGAGCCGAAACCGGCGCCGCAGACCTATCAGAGATTCCTTAGCCTCCATGGCGTTAATCCGCAGACGTCGGCGATGTTCGAGGATCTGGCACGCAATCTCGTGGTGCCGCACCAGCTCGGCATGACCACCGTGCTGGTGGTCCCCGATGGCACCAAGGAAGTCGTGCGCGAAGATTGGGAGCTGGAAGGCCGCGACGCCGCCCACGTCGATCACGTCACCGAGGATCTGACGGGGTTTTTGGAGAAGATCGCGCTGGCCTAGACCTTAACCTCGCCAAATTCCCTGCGGTCATGCCCACGAAAGCGGGCATCCAGTAACCACAGCATTTTCGGTTTCTCACGGACGTCGCGGCGTACTGGATCCCCCGCCTTCGCGGGTATGACAGCAACGCCCTACCTTGACTCTCCGGCCTCAAATCCCGACAAAAGCCTCCCGAATTTGCTGCCGCAACTATCCCATTTTCAAGGAAATCTCGATGTCACTGCCCGCTCTCGAATCCACCATCAACACTGCGTTCGATGCGCGCGACGGCATCTCGACCTCGACCAAGGGCGAAGTCCGTGACGCGGTGGATCACGCGCTCGAACTGCTCGACAAGGGCGAGGCGCGCGTGGCGCTGCGCGAGCCCAGCGGCAAGTGGAAAGTCAATCAGTGGCTGAAGAAGGCGGTGCTGCTGTCGTTTCGCCTCAACGACATGAGCGCGATTTCCGGCGGCCCCGGCAACGCATCATGGTGGGACAAGGTGCCCTCGAAATTTGATGGCTGGGGCGAGAACCGTTTTCGCGACGCCGGCTTTCGTGCGGTGCCCGGGGCCATCGTCCGGCGCTCGGCTTTCATCGCCAGGAACGTCGTGCTGATGCCGTCCTTCGTCAATCTCGGCGCCTATGTCGATGAAAGCACCATGATCGACACCTGGTCCACGGTCGGCTCCTGCGCCCAGATCGGCAAGCGCGTGCACATTTCCGGCGGCGTCGGTATCGGCGGCGTGCTGGAGCCGCTGCAGGCCGAACCCGTCATCGTCGAGGACGACTGCTTCATCGGCGCGCGCTCCGAAGTCGCCGAAGGCGTGATCGTGCGCAAGGGCGCGGTGCTGGCGATGGGCGTATTCCTCGGCGCCTCCACCAAGATCGTCGATCGCGACACCGGCGAAACCTTCATCGGCGAGGTGCCGGAATATGCCGTGGTAGTGCCGGGAACGTTGCCGGCGAGGCCCTTGAAGAACGGCCAGCCCGGCCCCTCTTCCGCCTGCGCCGTCATCGTCAAGCGGGTCGACGAGCGGACCCGCGCCAAGACCAGCATCAACGAACTGCTGCGGGACTGAAACTGACAAGCGATGACTGATGCCCTCTCCATTGCCCGCGATCTCGTCCGCTGCCCTTCGGTAACTCCAGCTGATGCCGGCGCGCTTGGCGTTCTCGAAAATATCCTGAACGCAGCCGGCTTCGAGGTACACCGCGTCACTTTCGGGGAGCCCGGCACCGCGGATATCGACAACCTCTACGCCCGCATCGGCAACAGTGCTCCGCACATCACCTTTGCCGGGCATACCGATGTGGTGCCGCCGGGCGACGAGAGCGCATGGACCCATGGCGCGTTCTCGGGCGAGGTGAAGGACGGTTTTCTCTATGGCCGCGGCGCCGTCGACATGAAAGGCGGCATTGCCTGCAGCGTCGCGGCGGTGCTGGATTATCTCGTCGCCCATGGCGGCGCGCCCAGAGAAGACGGCAAAGGCTCGATCTCGTTTCTGATCACCGGCGACGAGGAAGACGTTTCCGTCAACGGCACGGTCAAGCTGCTGCAATGGGCCGCCGCGCGCGGCGAGAAATTCGACCATTGCGTGCTCGGCGAGCCCAGCAATGTCGAGGCGCTCGGCGATTGTATCAAGGTCGGGCGGCGGGGCTCATTGTCGGGCACGCTCTATGTCGATGGCGTCCAGGGCCACGTCGCCTATCCGCATCGCGCATCGAACCCGGTGCCGGATATATCGGCGTTGATCGTGGCGCTCAGCTACGAGCCGCTCGATCACGGCAGCGCGCAATTCCAGGCCTCGAACCTCGAATTCACGTCAGTAGATGTCGGCAATACCGCAGGTAACGTCATTCCCGGGCTGGCACGGGCGAAGTTCAACATTCGCTTCAACGATCTCCATACCCAGGAGACGCTGCGGACACTGGTCGAGCAGCGCATGGCAAGGACGGCGGGAAATCGGATTCGCGCGCGGATCGTGTGGGAGCCTTCGAACTCCAACGTGTTCGTGACCAAACCCGGCGCCTTCACCGATCTGGCGGTCGCGGCGATCGAAGAGGTCACCGGCCGCCGGCCGGAATTGAGCACCAGCGGCGGCACCTCGGATGCGCGCTTTATCGCGAGCTATTGTCCGGTCATTGAGTTCGGCCTGGTCGGCCAGACCATGCATCAGATCGACGAACGCACGCCGGTCTCCGATCTGGAGAAGCTGACAAAAATCTATCGCGGTGTACTGGATCGCTATTTTGCCAGCTGATCGTCATCGTCCGCGCAGGCGGACGATCCAGTAATCAGCGGCGTCTCGGTCTATTCTCAAAAGCCGCGGCGTACTGGATACCCCGCCTGCGCGGGGTATGACGAAAACCTAACCGCCTGCTATGCCGGAATACAGATCGTCCCAGTTCGGATTGGCCTCCTCGATCAGCCGAATCTTCCAGGCTCGATTCCATGTCTTCAGTCGTTTCTCCCGCTTAATAGCGTTTTCGGCATCATCGAACTGTTCGAATAAACCAACTTGTCGACTTCGTATTTCTTCGTGAAGCTTTCTACAAATTTCAGACGATGTTCTGCAACTCGGCGGACAAGATCACTGGTCACTCCGATATAGAGTGTCCCTCCAATCTTGCTCGCAAGAATGTAGACGTAGAAATTTCTCGCCCCCATCACCGAAGTCTCGGAGTACTGGATCGCCTGGTCAAGCCGGGTGATAACGATCCCCTGATCGTCATCGTCCGCGCAGGCGGACGATCCAGTAGTCAGCGGCGTCTCGGTCTAATCTCAAAAGCCGCGGCGGTACTGGATACCCCGCCGGAGCCTGTCATCGGGCTCGCGGAAGGCAGGAGCCGGTGGGCGGGGTATGACGGGAAGAGTGCCGGATATGACAGCGACCGAGCCTAATAATCCACCCGCACCAGATAGAGGCCGTCCGGCGGCGCGACCGGGCCGCAGGCGGCGCGGTTTCGTGCGGCCAACGCGGCGGCAAGATCATCGGCGCTCCAGCGGCCCTCGCCGACCCACACCAATGAGCCGACCATCGAGCGCACCTGGCTGTGCAGGAATGAACGCGCCGAGGTCAGGACATTGACGGCATCGCCGTCTCTTACGACGTCGAGCTGATCGAGGGTTTTATCCGGCGATTTCGCCTGGCACTCGGTGTCGCGAAAGGTGGTGAAGTCGTGCTTGCCGACCAGCCGCTGCGCGGCAGCGTGCATGGCGTCGGTATCGAGCGGCCTCGGCAGCCGCCAGGCGCGGCCGATGTCGAGCGCCAGATTGGCGCGGCGATTGGCGATGCGATAAAGATAGTGCCGCCGCTTCGCGGAGAACCGCGCTTCGAAAGTATCCGGCACGATTTCCGCTGACAGCACCCCGATCGGATGCGGACGCAGATGCGCATTCAAGCCGTCGCGGAAGCGACCCGGCACGAAGTGTTTCGCGATGTCGCAATGCGCGACCTGCGCCAGGGCATGCACGCCGGCGTCGGTGCGGCCGGCGCCATGAACACGAACCTGCTCGCCGCAGATCGCCTTGACCGCGTCTTCCAGCGCGCCCTGGACCGAGGCGCCATTCTCCTGGATCTGCCAGCCGCAGAACGGCGCGCCGTCATATTCGATGATGAGTTTATAGCGGGGCATGTCGGTGCAACGATCTATACTGTCATTGCCGGGCTTGACCCGGCAATCCATCATCTTCGGAAGGCTCTTGTGAAGATAGATGGATACGCGGGTCAAGCCCGCGTATGACAAGTTGGGTTTGGTTTGACAGTCTACGCGAGCCGCAGCGGCGCCTTCAGCGGCGTGCCGCGCAGGAATTCCTTCGCCTTCATCGGCTTCCCGCCGGCGCGCTGCAGTTCGAGAATCCGGATGGCGCCTTGCTTGCAGGCCACCGCGAGATGATCGTCGAGCAGATCGCCCGGTGAGCCTGAACCATCAGCCAATTCGCAACGCAGGATTTTCACCCGCATCAGTTCGCCCTCGATCGCAATCTCGCACCACGCGCCGGGAAATGGCGACAGCCCGTGAATGTGGCGCAATACCGCGCGCGCTGGCTTGTTCCAGTCGATCCGCGCCTCGGCTTTTTCGATTTTGGCGGCATAGGTTACGCCGTCGTCGCTCTGCTTGGTGAGTTGCAGCATGCCGCGTTCCAGCGCGCCCATCGCGCGGACCATCAGGTCACCGCCAAGCCGCGCCAGCGCATCGTGCAGATCGGCCGCCGTCATGGCATCCGTGATCGCGATGCGTTCGGCCATGGCTATATCGCCGGTATCGAGGCCGGCATCCATCTTCATCACCATCACGCCGGTCTCGGCATCGCCTGCCATGATAGCGCGGTTGATCGGCGCGGCACCGCGCCAACGCGGCAGCAGCGAGGCGTGCAGATTGAAACAGCCGAGCGGCGGCGCATCGAGAATGGTTTGCGGCAGGATCATGCCATAGGCAACGATTACCGCCGCGTCAGCGTTGTGCGCACGAAATTGCCGCTCAGCTTCCGGTGTCTTCAGCGTCGTCGGCGTCAGCACGGGAATGCCGAGTCGCCGCGCTTCCTGCTCCGCTGGCGTTGGCTGCAGCTTCATGCCGCGACCAGCGGGCTTCGCCGCGCGGGTATAGACGGCTGCGATCTCGTGGCCATGGGCCGCAAGCTCCAACAGCGTCGGCACCGCGAAATCGGGCGTGCCCATGAAGATCAAACGGAGGGGCATATTACTTGGTGTCCTGCGGAAGGCGACCAGTTTACTCGTCATGGCCGGGACAAGCCCGGCCATGACGGCTGAGAGGTTTGCGATATCTCTAAAGCCTTACTCCGCCGCGCGTTTGGCGGCTTTTGTGAACTTCTTCAGCACGCGGTCGCGCTTGAGCTTCGACAGATAATCCACGAACAGCACGCCGTTGAGGTGATCGATCTCGTGCTGGATGCAGGTCGCAAACAGGCCCTCGGCGTCTTCCTCATGCACCTTGCCGTCGAGGTCGGTGAAGCGCACCCGCACCTTGGCCGGCCGTTCCACTTCCTCATAATATTCCGGGATCGACAGGCAGCCTTCCTCGTACACCGACATTTCTTCCGACGATGACAGAATTTCCGGATTGATGAAGACCCGCGGCCGCGGCTTGGTCTCGCCGTCTTCGTCTCGCTTGGCGAGATCCATTGTAATCAGCCGCAGCGGCTGGGCGACCTGGATGGCCGCAAGCCCGATCCCGGGCGCGGCGTACATGGTCTCGAGCATGTCGTCGGCGAGCTTGCGCACCTCCGCAGTGACCTTGTCGACAGGTTTGGACACGAGCCGCAACTGCTTGTCCGGCAGGGTGATAATTTCTCTGATAGCCATGGCGGGCGATTTAAGCTGCTGATTTGCCGGGGTCAATGCGCCCTCGCCGCCTGTTAAGCCGTCCTTAACCACGAATCTTAGGCCTTCGTTAACCACGAAAATTAATCTTCAATTCACCATAAATGTTCCCTCTTCGTTCGCGCTTACATCCGAATCGGCTACAAGGGCGACATGAATGAGGTTCTTTTCATGGTCGGCGACCTGCCGGTCCGTACCGGTGCGGCGCTGATCGGTTTCGGCGCGCTGGCACTGCTGTTGCTGCTCACCATCGCCATCGTGATCGCACGATCCGCTCGGCGGGGCGCGGAACTGGCGATGGCGCAGGCCCTTCGCGCCGACGAACTTGAAGAACGCTTGAGCGAAATGCTCCGCGCGCAGAGCGAGGCCACCGGCCGGGCCGATGCCATGGGGCAGGCCTTGGCCGGCCGCCAGGCCGATCTGGCGCGCTCCGTCAACGAGCGGCTGGATTCGGTGACCCATCGCGTCGGCCAATCGATGGAACAGACCACGCGCAACACCATGGACTCCCTGCGCGTGCTGCACGAGCGACTCGGCATCATCGACAATGCGCATAAAAATCTCACGGACCTTACCTCGCAGGTGACCACGCTGCGCGACGTGCTCGCCAACAAGCAATCGCGCGGCGCATTTGGACAAGCGCGGATGGAAGCGATCGTCCAGGACGGCATGCCGAAGGGCTCCTACGAATTCCAGTACACGCTCTCGTCAGGCAAACGGCCGGATTGCGTGGTGTTTCTCCCTGATCAGCGGCCGCTCTGCATCGACGCGAAATTTCCGCTGGAAGCGATGACCGCGCTGCATGACGCGCGCACCGACGAGCAGAAGAAACTCGCCACGCAACGGCTGCGCGCCGACGTGATGAAGCATGTCAGCGATATCGCCGAGAAGTACCTGATAACAGGCGAAACCCAGGATACCGCGCTGATGTTCGTGCCCTCGGAGTCGGTCTATGCCGAGATCCACGACGGCTTTGACGACGTGATCCAGAAGGCCTATCGCGCCCGTGTGGTGCTGGTGTCGCCATCGCTGTTGATGCTGGCGATCCAGGTGATGCAGCAGATTCTCAAGGACGCACGAATGCGCGACGCCGCCGACCAGATTCGCACCGAGGTGCTCAACCTCGGCGACGACCTCGGCCGGTTGCGCGATCGCGTGCTGAAGCTGCAAAACCATTTCGGCCAGGCCAACGAGGATATAAGGCAGGTCCTAATTTCCGCCGACAAGATCGAAAAGCGCGCCGGGCGAATCGAGGAACTGGATTTCAGCAAAGCCGAGGCCCCCGCCGAGACCCCGCGCATCGTCAAACCAGGCACACCGGAGCTGTTTCCGGTTCCCCGCAAGCTGCAAGCGGGGGAGTAGGCGTTTTCTCTTCACCTTTTCCCAGCTTACGGGCAGAGAGAGAAGGCCGGTGCGACTCCTGTACTGTCATCGCTCGGTCAAGCCGGGCGATGACATTATCATTTGTTGCGCCATCATTTGTTGCACCCGAATCTGCTAATACGCCTTCATGACTGCACCTGAAGCCGCGTCAACCGCACCTGAAAATGCCGTCACGCCCCGCGCTTCCTGGCGCGAGGCGTGGGCGGTATATCTGCAGCGGCGGGTGCTGATCGTGCTGCTGCTCGGCTTTTCATCCGGCCTGCCGCTGGCGCTGTCGGGATCGACGCTGCTGGTGTGGATGCGCGAAGCGGGCGTCGATCTCGGCACCATCGGGCTGTTCGCGCTGGTCGGCACGCCCTACACGCTGAAGTTCCTGTGGGCGCCGCTGGTCGATGCGCTGCACGTGCCGTTCTTTACGCGCGCCTTCGGCCGCAGGCGGGGCTGGCTGGTGTTTTCGCAATTGCTGCTGATCGGCGCGATCCTGCTGCTGGCACTGACCGATCCGGCGCGCTCGCCGCTGTTCGTGGCGCTCGGCGCGCTGCTGGTCGCGACCATGTCGTCGACCCAGGACATCGTGGTCGATGCGTTTCGCGTCGAAACCCTGCCCGAGAGTGAGCAGGCCGCCGGCATGGCGTCCTATGTCGCAGCCTACCGGATCGGCATGCTGGTTTCGACCGCGGGCGCGCTGTTCATCGTCAGCGGTTTTGAGGGCAGCGGCATCCCGCGCAACGCGGCGTGGATGTGGGGCTATGTGGTGATGGCCGCCCTGGTGCTGATCGGCACGGTCACTGCGCTCGCCGCCACCGAGCCCGGGCAATCGGCGCGCGCGGAGGCCGCGACCCGCGGCAAGGCCGCGTTCTCACGCGTCATGCATGCGGCCGTCGGGGCGTTTTCCGAATTTCTGGTCCGCAAGCATGCCTGGGCGGCGCTGGCCTTTGTGGTGCTGTTCAAATTCACCGACGCGTTTTCCGGCACCATGACCGCGCCGTTCGTCATCGATCTCGGCTTCACCCGCAACGACTATGCCGCCATCGTCAAGGGCGTGGGCCTCGCCGCGACCCTGATCGGCGGTTTTGCCGGCGGCTACGTGGCGCGGCGCTATTCGCTGGCCGCCAGCCTGTGGATCGGCGGCGTGCTGCAGGCGGTCTCCAATCTGTCGTTCTCGTGGCTGGCCTTCGTCGGCGTCAATCAATGGGCGCTGGCCTTCGCCATATCGGCGGAAAATTTCACCGGCGCGATCGGCACCGTGATCTTCGTCGCCTATCTCTCGGCGCTGTGCCAAAATCCGCTGCACACCGCGACCCAATACGCGCTGCTCACCGCACTGGCCGCGATCGGGCGCACCTACCTGTCCTCGGGCGCGGGCTATGTGGCAACGGCGACGGGCTGGCCGCTGTTCTTCGTAATCTCCATGGTCGTCGCGGTGCCGAGCCTGATCCTGCTGGCGTGGCTGCAGCGGCGCGGTCATTTTGAGACGCTGGAGCCGGCGAAGATTTAGCGACCCACGAACTTGATCGTCATCATCCGCGAAAGAGGATGATCCAGTATTCGAGAGCCGTGCGCATATGAAACAGGCGTCACAGCCTACTGGATCGCCCGGTCAGCCGGGCGACGACGGTACTTGTCAATGCTTCGCCACCACCCTCCATTTCGTGACCACGGCTTCGCTCATCTGCCCGGCTTCCTCCGCACAGGCGACTTCGTCGATCTTCAGCGAAATTTCCTTGCCGACAAAGCCTTTCAACTGCGCCGTCTGGGCGTCATTGTTGGTGACGATCTGAAATGTCTCCGGCCCGGTCTCGAGATTGCAAAGCCCGTTGGGCGGCGGCAGCCGGTGCGGTCCGCTGACGAGTTGGAAGGTGTCGACGCGCTTGCCATTGGCGCGGCTGCGCATGGCGCTGAGTTGCCCGGTCAAAACGTCGCCGTTCTTGATCACCTGCTGCGCCTGGGCGTCGAATGCGCCCGCCAGCACGATCGCCAGAACAGCCGCGGCCAGCGCGGAACGTTTACCGAAGTCGCTTCTCGTCATGTGTCCTCTGATGCCAGTTCAGAACAACGTACGCTGCCGCATGGCGGCAGACAGCGTGCCTTCATCGAGATAGTCGAGCTCGCCGCCGACCGGTACGCCATGGGCAAGCCTCGTTACCTTGACACCTGCCTCCTGCAGGAGGTCGGTGATGTAGTGCGCGGTGGTCTGGCCGTCGACCGTTGCATTCAATGCCAGAATGATTTCGCTCACGCGCGGATCGTGCGCGCGCGCCACCAGCGCATCAATGGTCAGATCCTGCGGGCCGACGCCATCGAGCGGCGACAGCGTCGCACCCAGCACATGATAGAGACCATTGGTCGCGTGCGCGCGCTCCAGCGCCCAGAGGTCGGCGACGTCGGCGACCACAACGATGATCGAAGGATCGCGCCGCGGGTCGGTACACACTGTGCAGGGATTTTGGGTGTCGATGTTGCCGCAGGTCTTGCAGACCTGAATCTTGTCAATGGCCACCTGCAGCGCGGCGGAAAGCGGCGTCATCAGCGCTTCGCGCTTCTTGATCAGGTGCAACGCCGCGCGCCGCGCCGAACGCGGACCGAGCCCCGGCAGCCGCGCCAGCAGCTGGATCAGGCGTTCGATTTCAGGACCGGCAACCGCACTGGCCATATCAGGTCAGGCCCAGCCCCGGCGGCAGACCAAGTCCGCCGGTCAGGGATTGCATCTTCTCCTGCATCGCGGCTTCGGCCTTGCGCCGTGCGTCGTTATGCGCGGTAACCAGAAGGTCTTCGAGGATTTCCCGCTCGTCGGCCTTCATCAGCGAGGGGTCGATCTTCACGCCCTTCACTTCCATCTTGGCGGTCATGCGCACGGTGACGAGCCCGCCGCCCGAAATGCCCTCGACCTCGATATGGCCGAGCTCTTCCTGCATCGCCTGCATCTTCGATTGCAGCTCTGCCGCCTGTTTCATCATGCCGAGAAAGTCAGCCATGATTGCTTCCTTATCTATTGCTATTGATCATCGCCATCGGAGATCTCGGCAGGGTCTTCACCGCTAGCAACGGATTCCGGCAGCTCGGGGGCAAGCTTGCGCACCTCGACCACCTTGGCGCCGGGAAACCGCGCCAGCACCTCCTGCACCCGCGGATCGGATTCAGCGGCACGCTCGCGCTGGTTCTTTTGCACTTCGTTCTGCGAACGCAGCGTCGGCTGTCCCGCTTCGTTGGACACGATCACGGTCCAGCGCCGCCCGGTCCATTGCTCCAGTTTGCGGGAGAGATCGTTAATAAGCGTCCGCGCGGCGCTGCGCTCCAGCGCAACCTCGAGCCGGCCGTCTTCGATGCGGACCAGGCGCACATCGGCTTCCAGCGCGGCTTTTGTCTGCAGGTCACGTTTCTGGCCGGCAAGCGCTACCAGCTCCGGAAAGCCTGCAATCTTCAGCGCTGCCGGCGCGGGCTGCGCCTGTGATACCGGCGCGATCATCTGCGGCCGCACCGAAGCCTCGGCGCCGGCCCGCGCTGCGGAGGCCGCCCGCGCCGGTGATGATTGCATCGAAGAAACACTCGGCGCCGGTCCGCCGCGTGGGGAACCGTTTCCTGAAACCACCGGTGAGGCGCCGCCATTCGGCTCGAGCATCCGGACCGCCTCGTCGGGGGTCGGCATGTCCGCGACATAGGCGATGCGCACCAGCACCATTTCCGCCGCCGCCGCCGGCCGCGTCGCGGCTTGCGCCTCGGTGATGCCCTTGAGCAGCATCTGCCACATCCGCGACAGCACCCGCATCGACAGCTTTGCGGCGAACTCGCGGGCGCGCAGCCGTTCGGTTTCGCCAAAGGCAACATTGTCCGCCGTCGCCGGCACGATCTTCACGCGGGTAACGAAATTGACGAATTCGGCGAGATCAGACAGCACCACGATCGGATCGGCGCCGGTGTCGTACTGCTCGCGGAATTCCTTGAATGCCCCGGCGATGTCGCCGCGAACCAGCGAATCGAAGAGATCGATCACCCGCGTGCGGTCGGCAAGGCCGAGCATCTGCCGCACCGCGTCGGCGCGCACCACACCGGCGGCGTGCGCGATAGCCTGATCGAACAGCGACAGCGAATCGCGCACCGAGCCCTCTGCGGCGCGGGCAATGATGCCGAGCGCCTCCGGCTCCACTTCGACGTTTTCCTTGGCCGCGATGTTGGCGAGATGCGCCATCAGCACGTCGGCATCGACCCGTCGCATATCGAACCGCTGGCAGCGCGACAGCACCGTTACCGGCACTTTGCGGATTTCGGTGGTGGCGAACACGAATTTGACGTGCTCCGGCGGCTCTTCCAGCGTCTTCAGGAACGCGTTGAACGCCTGATTCGAGAGCATGTGGACTTCGTCGATGATGTAGACCTTGTAGCGCGCGTTGGCCGGGGCATAGCGTACGCTGTCGTTGATCTGGCGCACGTCATCGACGCCGGTATGGGAGGCGGCGTCCATTTCCAGGACGTCCATGTGCCGGCTTTCCATGATCGCCTGGCAATGCACACCCGGCACCGGCATGTGGATGGTCGGTCCTTTCACCGAGCCGTCCGACAGCTCGTAATTCAGCGCGCGGGCGAGAATCCGCGCGGTGGTGGTTTTTCCGACGCCGCGCACGCCGGTCAGAATCCAGGCTTGCGGAATCCGCCCGGTTTCGAACGCGTTCGAGACGGTACGGACCACGGCGTCCTGACCGATCAGGTCGTCAAAGCTGGAGGGGCGGTATTTCCGCGCCAGCACGCGATAGTGCTTGCCGGCCTCCGGCGGGCCGCCAAGGTCGAAACCGCTCTGATGGGCGCTGTCCGGATCGTTGGAGGGCATTAGGGGAGCGCCAGCGTCGGTCATTGATCGATCCGCACTTGATTGTCTCTCGAAGCCGGCTTGCGGAACTTAACTCACGCGTATTCTGATCGCAAAACCGGTATTCACTTTTGCGGAATACGCGCCGGAGCATCATCGAGCGCCGGATGAGATAGCCCATCTTGCGAGATTCGCTCGAAAAAACAGGTAGGAGACTGACGAGCGACCCGATCCGGACCTCGTTAGGGCTGCTTCCTTCCGGACCTGACCCGGTTGGCGAGTGGCTCGTCCACCGCCAATCTCCCGGTCGTTATTTGGGGCCAAAAGCGGCGAAAAGCAAGCGGGGCGGGGCGGGTTTGCGGGACTTGTGCAGAAACGCAGAAAGGCATTAGTTGCCGTCATGCCCGCTGACGCTCCCGCCTGGTCGCTGCATTCACAGCTCAAAAAGGACACGATCGATATCGGCGACCTGCCGCTGTGCCGCGTGCTGGTGATCAAGGACGCGCATTATCCATGGCTGCTGCTGGTCCCGCGCCGGCCCGAGGCCGTGGAGATCATCGATCTCGACGAGGTCGAACAGTCGCAGTTGATGACCGAGATCAGCCGCGTCGCGCGCGCCCTGAAAGAGGTCACCAAATGCGACAAGCTGAATATCGCGGCCCTCGGCAATCTGGTGCCGCAACTGCACGTGCACGTCATCGCCCGCCGCTCAAGCGATGCCGCATGGCCACGTCCGGTATGGGGGGTGGTGCCGCCGCTTCCGCATGACGCCGAAGAAGTCCAGAATTTCATCAGCGCGCTTCGCCGCAAGATTTGGCTCGGTTGAACTCATGAGCGCATTCGACTCGTTTCCACTGGGGCGGCCGGCCTTCATCAGCAATATTCTCGATCGCGCCGCACATCTGCGCAGCGACGATGCCAAACTGCTGGCGCTGGAAGGGCACCGCGATGCCCGCGCCTATGTGGTCTATCGCGACTCGCTCGTGGTCAAGCAGGAGGCAGAAGGCCCGCGGGCGCTGCTGAGCATCGACGAAGCGCTGAAATTCGGCGCCAATCCCGGCACGATCTTCCTAGGCCTGCGCGACGGCGCCGCGGTGTTCGGCATGGGCATCTCGGCTGCGGCGGCGGAGAAACTGCTGGCCCGCGGCGACGTCGCTGTCACCGAACTGCGGGGCATGGCAATGCAGGGCGTGGTGCCGCCCGACCAGCTGTCGGCGATCGCCATGGCGAAATCGATGGTGAACTGGCATCAGCGCCACGGTTACTGCGCCAATTGCGGAACCCGCAGCGCTATGAAGGAAGGCGGCTGGAAGCGCGAGTGCCCCAACTGCAAGGCCGAGCATTTTCCGCGCACCGACCCGGTGGTGATCATGCTGGTCACATCCGGCGACAAATGCCTGCTGGGCCGGCAGAAGCAATTTCCTCCGGGGATGTGGTCGTGTCTGGCGGGATTCGTCGAAGCCGCGGAAACCATCGAGGACGCGGTCCGGCGCGAGATCTTGGAAGAATCCGGGATTCGCTGCACCGATGTGAAGTATTACATGACGCAGCCTTGGCCTTATCCGTCGTCGCTGATGATCGGATGTACCGCGCGCGCTACCAACGAGGACATTGTTGTCGACCGCGCGGAACTGGAGGACGCACGCTGGTTCGATCGCGCGGAAGCGACCCTGATGCTGAAACGGGAACATCCCGGCGGCCTCGCTGGACCTCATCCGTTTGCCATAGCCCATCATTTAGTCGGCCGCTGGCTGCAGGCAGACCCCGCTACGCACGAATAGCTGGTACCCCGCCATGGTTCGTCCATTAACAGCGGGTATCTGGTCCCGTCAGAGGGCAGGACAGACGTGATGGACGAGCCGATGAACTTTCATGCCGCCGGGCCGAAAATCCCTCCGCGCATTCTCTGCATCGGCATGCCGGTGCGCGATCTTACGTTCCGCGTCCAGGAATTGCCCGAGCGCGGATTCAAGGAAAATGCCAGCCATTTCGACGAAATCTGCGGCGGCAACGCGCTCAATGCCGCGATCGGTATCGCCCGGCTCGGCGGCCGCGCCTCGATCTGCGGCCCGATGGGCGATGCCCGCGAGACATCAAGCCGGTATATTTTCGACAAGCTCGCGCATGAAGGCATCGACACCAGGCACATCGTTCACATGCCGAGCCTGGTGACGCCGATTTCGAACATCATGATCGACCCCAGCGGCGAACGCACCATCGTAACTTTTCGCGATCCCGACTTGTGGAAAGTGCACTTGCCCGATGCCGGCGAGCTGCTGGAGGACTGTCACGCCATCCTGACCGAGAACCGCTGCGCGGAGTTCTGCACCCATCTCTGCGTCGAAGCCCGGCGGCGCGGCATTCCCGTCATCGTCGATGTCGACCGCACCATGTCACTGCGGGAAGGACTGCTCACGGCGTCCTCGCATTTGGTTTTTTCCAGCGAGGCGCTGCAGGCCACCGCCGGGACCGCCGACGACGCCGAGGCGCTGCACAAGATTGCGAAACTGACGCCGTCGTTTCTGGCGGGAACGCGCGGCGCGCTGGGCACGCTTTGGCTCGACGAACAGCACAACCTGCAGCAGACCCCGGCCTTCCCGGTGCACACCGTCGATACGCTGGGCGCGGGCGACGTTTTCCATGGCGCCTTCGCCCTCGCCATCACCGAAAAACAGCCCATCCCAAACGCGCTGCGGTTCGCTTCCGCCGCGGCGGCGCTGAAATGCACCCGTTTCGGTGGCGCCTTTGCCGCCCCGCAACGTGCTGAAGTTGAAGAACTTTTGAGCCACAGCCAGGCTGGCAGCCCGGCTCACTCTCACCGCTAATGGGCTTGTCTTAGAAGATTTTTCTATATATGAGGGTAATGAGCCCCATGCATAGAAGAAAGTTCTTCTCATGACCGACCTTGCCATCCAAATTCACGAGCCCAACCGCCGGCTCGATGCCATTGACCGTAAAATTCTGACGGTGCTTCAGGAAGATGCCTCGCTGTCGGTCGCGGAGATCGGCGATCGCGTGGGGCTGTCCTCGACGCCGTGCTGGAAGCGAATCCAGCGGCTGGAGGCCGACGGGGTGATTCTGCGCCGGGTCGCGCTGGTCGATCAGAACAAGATCGGGCTCGGCATTACCGTCTTTGTCTCCGTCGAAAGCGCCGATCATTCCGAGGCCTGGCTGCGAAAATTCGCCGATGCCGTCAGCGCGATGCCCGAGGTGATGGAGTTCTACCGGATGGCGGGCGACGTCGATTACATGCTGCGCGTGGTGGTTGCCGACATGCAGAGCTACGACGTGTTTTACAAGAAGCTGATCGGCGCGGTGCCACTGAAGAACGTCACGTCGCGCTTTGCGATGGAGAAGATCAAGTCGGTGACCGCGCTGCCGGTGCCGGCGGCGTAGCTGGTCGATCTAGCAACAGCTGTCATCATCCGCGAAGGCGGATGATCCAGTATTCCAGAGACGCCAGTATTAGAATCGATAAGCCGCGGCGTACTGGATACCCCGCATTCGCGGGGTATGACGGCGGCTAGTATTAGTAGTGACCGCGCAGCTTGCACAACCACAGTCGTCATACGCGGGCTTGACCCGCATATCCATCAATCTTCGGCGAAATGTATTTTCGAAACGATGGATTGCCGGGTCAAGCCAGGCAATGACGAGTTGGAGCGCACCGCTCAAATCTTCTGATTATATTCGCCGACCTCGGGATGGGTGCGCAGCACTGAATCCATCGCCTCGAACATGTCGCGCATCCGCTGCTCGCTGGAGGGGCTCTCGACCACGACCACCAGTTCCGGCTTATTGGAGGACGCCCGCACCAGGCCCCAGCTGCCGTCCTCGACCGTGACCCGCACCCCGTTGACGGTGACGAGATCGCGGATCTTTTGCCCCGCTACCTTCGCGCCCTCCTTCTGCAACGCCTCGAAATGCTTCACCACGCTGTCGACGATGCCGTATTTGGTCTCGTCTGCACAATGCGGCGACATGGTTGGAGACGACCAGGTTTTCGGCAGCGCGTTCTTCAAGTCCGCCATCGACTTGCCGGGCGCACGATCAAGCATCTCGCACACCGCAATCGCCGAGATCAGGCCGTCGTCATAACCGCGGCCGAGCGGTTTATTGAAGAAGAAATGGCCGGACTTCTCGAAACCCGCCAGCGCGCCTAATTCGTTGGTGCGGCGCTTCATGTAAGAATGGCCGGTCTTCCAATAGGTGGTTCTTGCACCCTGCTTTTGCAGGACTGGATCGGTAGCGAACAGGCCGGTGGATTTCACGTCGACGACAAACTGCGCGTTCTTGTGAATGGCCGACATGTCGCGCGCCAGCATCACGCCGACCTTGTCGGCGAAAATCTCCTCGCCTGTGTTGTCGACCACGCCGCAACGGTCGCCATCGCCGTCGAAGCCGAGGCCAACATCCGCCTTGTGCGCCAGCACCGCGTCCCGGATCGCGTGCAGCATTTCCATGTCTTCGGGGTTGGGATTGTATTTCGGAAAGGTGTAATCGAGTTCGGTGTCGAGCGGCACCACCTCGCAGCCGATCGCTTCCATCACCTGCGGGGCGAAGGCGCCCGCGGTGCCGTTGCCGCAAGCGACCACGACCTTCAGCTTGCGCTTGAGTTTCGGGCGCTTGGTGAGGTCGGCAATGTAGCGCGCCGGAAAATTCTCGTGAAATTGGTAGGAGCCGCCGACCTTGTTCTGGAAATCGGCATTGAGCACGATCTCTTTCAGGCGGGTCATCTCGTCGGGGCCGAAGGTAAGAGGCCGGTTAGCGCCCATCTTGACGCCGGTCCAGCCATTGTCGTTATGCGACGCCGTCACCATCGCGACGCAGGGCACGTCGATATCGAATTGCGCGAAATACGCCATCGGCGTCATGCACAGGCCGATGTCGTGGACCTTGCAGCCCGCGGCCTGCAGCCCCGAAATCAGCGCGTATTTGATCGAGGCCGAATAGCCCCGGAAATCGTGCCCGGTGACGACTTCCTGCTTTACGCCGAGTTCTGCGATCAGCGCTCCCAGCCCCATGCCCAGCGCCTGAACGCCCATCAGGTTGATTTCCTTGCCGAACAGCCAACGGGCGTCGTATTCGCGAAAGCCGGTCGCCTTCACCATCGGCTCGGATTCAAAGGCATAGGTATTCGGGACCAACACGGGTTTCGGCTTGGGAAACATCAAATGGCCTCGTCGTGAAACGGATAGGAAAAGGTACCGCAGCCATAGCGAAAGCGCTGGCGCAGCGGAAGGCGGGACAGCCGTTCTGTGGCGACTAATTGCGGCAGATTGGCAGCGAACCACTGCCGTCATCGACCGCGAAAGCGGACGATACAGTATTTCAGTGACTATCGTTGTATTTCATGGAAGTCGCGGCGTACTGGGTGGCCCGCGGGAGCCTGTCATCGGGCTCGCCCAACGCGAGACCCGTTGGCGGGGCATGACTCCAAAACTACTGCTCCAATAACATCCTGCCGTTGGCATATTCGAAACGCCTGAGCTTCGACAGGAACGACAGGCCGAGCAGATTTTCCGACAACGCTTCGTCGGGCAGCACCATGGCATCGACGTCGCGCACCACGAGCCCGCCGAGTTCGACCATGGCAAGCCGCGTGCGCGCCGCCTTGATGGTGCCGTTGGCGGTCGTGACCGTCGCGTTGTAATCGCCGCGGGAAGGGCGCAGCCCGAACCGCGCGGCGGATTTTTCGTTCAATGCCACCACCGACGCCCCGGTATCGACCATAAAGCCGATGCGCTGACCCTCGATCCGGCCCTCCGTCTGGAAATGGCCGCGAGCGTCGCGCGGAATACTGAGGCTGCGGACGCCGCTCTCCGCTGGCGTCTCGACCGGCGTGGCTTTTCGGGTGGTGTCGGCGAGCGCGGGTGTCGGCGTCATTTTGTCCGCCATCTGCGCCATGATGGTGCCGAGGCCGACCATGAACGCGGCCAAAATCATTATGCTACGCATCACGCCACACTCGCTCGGAACACTCGCTCAGAGAACTCGGATATCACCACGTCAGCCGCGAGACCGCGACCAATGGCGGGAGCAGAAGCTGCTATTTTGGCGAAAAGGATGAGCGAAGTGTTAACAGGCGCTTCTTTACCTCTCCCCCCCAACAGCGGGGCGAGGGAGCGATTGGTGCCGGCGGCGTCGATTTACTCGTCGATTTACTCAATGTTGATGCGAAACGGACGATGCCACCGCCGCTTCTCGCTGAAAATATCTTGCGAAATCGGCAACCGAAGACACCACAACGGAACAGCCCGCATCGATCAGCGATGATCTTGGATGGCCCCCGCTGAGTGTTCCCCATGCGGTGGCCCCGGCGCTCCGCGCGGCCTGAGCATCAAATGGGGTGTCCCCAATCATGGTAGCGAACCCGGCCGATGTGGCGCCGAGATGACTTAGCGCCAATTCCACCAGGCCAGGATCGGGCTTGCCCTTCGAGACCTCGTCGCCACAAGCGATCGCGTCGAGCAGATCGTCGACATCGATCAGGCTGCGATAATGTTTCAATTCCGCGCTTTGGCAATCGGTCGCGAGCGCGATGCGCCCGCCATGCGCCTTGATCGCGCAGAAGACCTCGCGCACGCCCGGAAACGCCCGCGCCCGCGGCAGGTAGAGCATCCGATACCGCTCGCCTTCCGCGGTAACGATTTCCTTTCGTGCCTTCTTGTCGAGACTGGGCACAAGCGTCGCCAGCATGTCGTCGCCGTCCATCCCCGACAATCGCTGCAAGTGCGCCAGCGGCACCGGTACGCCAAAGGCAGCCAGCGTATCATGCCAGCATTGCAGGGTTTCCGGCGCGCAATCGATCAGGGTGCCTTCGACATCGAAAATATAGGCGGCGCTCATCTAAACTCCCCAACGATGTTCGGGAAAGGGAACGCACGGCACGCCAAAGAGTTCACCCGAGCGACACATTTTTGTCATCCCAAATTCGTCGAGGAGTTGGGGGCTGACGTTCGTCTTTGAATAAGGATGGACCATTTTGGAATCGGGCCGAAAAATAAAGATGGCGATGGACGAAACGCGCCTCTTGATCCTCGGATCGCAGGTGCTGTTCGGTTTCCTGTTCGACAGCGTCTTCCAGACCGGCTTCAAAACGCTTTCCTCAGCCTCGCAATATCTGATCTGCGCCGCACTGGCGTTGATGGTGCTGGCGATCGGATGCCTGATCGCGCCCTCGATGCAGCATCGCATCGTCGAGGCCGGTCATTCCACCCCGCGTCTCGAGCGCGCGACCTCCCTCCTTGCGGCATGGAGCCTGCTGCCGTTCATGGCGAGCTTGGGGCTTGGGCTCTATGTCGTGTTCGAGCGCATCTTCGGTAGCGTGACGGCAATAACGGTGGGAGTGGCCAGCGCCGCATTTGCAGGGTTTTCCTGGTTCGGCCTCGCATGGCTGATCAAAGATAAGAGGATAAAAAACATGACTGCAGAATCCGGCCCGACGCCGCTTTCGACAAAGATCGAGCAAATGCTGACCGAGGCCCGGGTCATCATTCCCGGCTGTCAGGCCCTGCTGGGATTTCAGCTTGTCGCCATGCTGACCTATGCCTTCGATGAATTGCCCTCGGATGCCAAAATCATGCACGCCGCCGGATTGTGTTGCGTCACGATCGCGACGATCCTTTTGATGACGCCCGCGGCGCTGCATCGGCAATCGTTCGGCGGCAACGATTCAGAACTGTTTCTGCGTCTCGGCTCGGCCTTCGTGATCGCGGGACCGCTGCCGCTGGCGCTGGGCATCGCCGCCGACGTCTATGTGGTGTTTCTCAAAATCACCCACTCCACCGCGATCACCGTCACGGCAGGCCTGGCGATGCTGCTGGCGATGCTGGGGCTATGGTATTTATATCCGATCTGGCTGCGCGCGTTGGGCGTGAAGGGGTGACTGCTCAGGAGTCACGTTCCCCGCGGCTTGACGCGCCGGGTCGGCATTGCGTTGGCCGGATCCTCCGGCCACGGATGCCTTGGGTAACGCCCGCGCAGATCGGAGCGTACTGCCGCATAGCTGCCCCGCCAGAAGCCCGGCAGATCGCGCGTCACCTGGACCGGCCGGTGCGCCGGCGACAGCAACTCCAGCACCAGCGGCACCGCGCCTTTGGCAATCGAGGGATGGGTATTTAGCCCGAACAATTCCTGTAAGCGGACCGCGATCGTCGGCCCCTGCTCGGCCTCGTAGTCGATCGCAAGCATGGTGCCGGTCGGCGCCTCGAAATGCGTCGGCGCTTCGCGCTCCAGCCGCGCGCGCAATTCCCAGGGTAACAGCGTCATCAGCGCGTCCGCCAGATCCTGGGGCGAAAACTCCTTCAGCGAGGTCTTGTCGTAGAGCGCCGGCATCAGCCATGTCTCGCGCTGCGTCGCGAGCGCTTCATCGGACAAATCGGGCCAAGAATGCTGTAAAGTTTCATCTTCCGCTGCGCGCAAAAACATCACGCGGTCGCGCCATTGTTTTGATGATTTCGACCACGGCAACTTGTCCAGGCCGACGGCGATCAGCCCGTCTGCCAGCACCCGCGCGGTCTCCGCGGAGGGCTGCAGCGCCAACGGCGCTTCCGACAGCGTGATCGCATGCAGGGTTTTCTTGCGCCGCGCGCGCAACGCAAGCGCGTTGCGATCGAACGAAATCTCGTCCGTGGTCTCGATCTGATCGGCGAAGTGCAGCTCGATTTCGGGTTGTGTGATCGGCGCTGCCAGCAGAATCCGCCCATTGGCGGCGGTGCCGGTGAGTTCGGCGACCGCGATATAGGGCGCGCGGGCCAAGGCCGAAGTCTGGTCGACCGCGGCGCCGCGCCCGTTGGCCAGCACAAAGCTGCCATTGCCGCGGTTGCGCGCGACGCGGTCGGGAAATGCGAAGGCGAGCATGACGCCGGTGGAGGGAGGCTCTTCGCGCTCTTGCGCCGGCTGCGCCCTTTTGCCTTGCGGGAGCTCTCTTCGCTCCCCTGGAAGGATGGAGTGAGAAGAGGTGCCGGTCGCGTGGGAGCGGCGATCGGCATCGGTATCACTCGCCGCCTTTTCACTCGCCGCCACCTGCGAGGCCCAGCGCTGCGCGAGCGAGCGCGCGCTGCTGGCGCGTGGCGAGCGGTCGCGGCGAAATTGATCAAGCCTGCTATCCAGATCGACGCTGTCGCCGCCGAGCCCGCGCTCGGTGAGCACGGCGGCAATTTCCGCGGCCTCCTCGCCTGCGCCTAAGCGATGCGAATCCACGATCATGCGTGCGAGCCGCGGCGGCAGTGCCAGGGCACGCAGGCTCTTGCCTTCCGCCGTGATCCGGCCATCGGCATCGAGCGCGCCGAGTTCGCGCAGCAGACTTCGCGCCTCCTTCAGCGCGGGCGCTGGCGGCGAATCGAGAAACGCCAGCGTCGTGGGATCGCTCACCCCCCATTGCGCGAGATCGAGCACCAGCGACGACAGATCGGCGCTGAGAATTTCGGGCTGGGTATAGGCTGCAAGCGACGCAGTCTGGGGCTCGTCCCACAGCCGGTAGCACACGCCGGGCTCGGTGCGGCCGGCGCGGCCGCGGCGCTGATCGACCGCGGCGCGCGAGGCCCGCACCGTTTCCAGCCGGGTCAGGCCGATGTCCGGCTCATAGCGCGGCACCCGCGCCATGCCGGAGTCGACGACAATGCGAACGCCTTCGATGGTCAGTGACGTCTCCGCAATCGAGGTCGCCAGCACGACCTTGCGCTGGCCCCTCGGCGGCGGCGAAATGGCGCGATCCTGCACGCTGGCATCGAGTGCCCCGAACAGCGGCACGATTTCAATAGAGGCGTCGTGGATGCGCTCGCCGAGAAAATTTTGCGTGCGGCGAATTTCCGCGGCACCCGGCAGAAACGCCAGCACCGAGCCGGGATCGGCGCGCAGCGCCGTTGCGATGGCGTCCGCCATCTGCCGCTCCAGCGGCGCATCCGCTTTTCGGCCGAGATAGCGCGTCTCGACCGGAAAGGCGCGGCCCTCGCTGGCGATCACGGGGGCCTCGCCAAGCAGCTTGGCAACCCGCGCGCCGTCGAGCGTCGCCGACATCACAAGGATACGCAAATCCTCGCGCAAGCCGGTTTGTGCGTCGCGCCCCAGCGCTAGGCCGAGATCGGCATCGAGCGAGCGTTCGTGGAATTCGTCGAACAGCACCGCGCCGATGCCTGACAATTCCGGATCGTCGAGAATCTGCCGCGAGAAAATGCCTTCGGTAACGACTTCGATTCGCGTCGCGCGCGATACTTTTGAGCCGAAGCGGACGCGGTAACCGACGGTCTCGCCGACCCGCTCGCCCAACGTCTGCGCCATGCGCTCGGCACTGGCGCGCGCCGCAATCCGCCGCGGCTCCAGCACGATGATTTTCTTGCTCTTCGACCAGGGCTGATCGAGCAGCGCCAGCGGCACCCGCGTGGTCTTGCCGGCCCCCGGCGGCGCCACCAGCACCGCGGCATTGTGGCCGGCGAGCGTGCTCGCCAACTCGTCCAGCACTGCATCGATGGGGAGAGGTGTGTCGAAGCTGCGGAGCAATGTCCCTAATCCGTCATCACCCGCCAACGGGTCGGCGCACAGCGCCGCCCGATGACAGGCTCCAGCGGGTGATCCAGTAAACGCTGGGATTACTAATCACAAAGGCCGAGAGTACTGGATACCCCGCATGCGCGGGGTATGACAGCGACACTTGGATCACTTCCGCGGCTCAGGCCCGCGTCCCACGCTCTCGTAGGTAAAACCGAGCGCCGCCATATCCTCGGGGCGATAGATGTTGCGGAGATCGACGATCACCGGCTGCGCCATTTCGCGCTTCAGGCGCGCAAGATCGAGAGTGCGGAACTGCACCCATTCCGTCACGATCACCAGCGCATCGGCGCCGCGCGCGCAGGCGTAGGGATCGTCGCTATATTCGATTTCGGGCAATTCGCGGCGCGCCTGTTCCATGCCGACCGGATCGTGCGCGCGCACCTTCGCGCCCATATCGAGCAATCCTGTCACCAGCGGAATCGACGGCGCTTCGCGCATGTCGTCGGTGTCGGGCTTGAAGGTGAGGCCGAGCACGGCCACGGTCTTGCCGCGCAGGCTGCCGCCCGCCGCGTTGGAGACCTTGCGCGCCATCGCGCGCTTGCGGTTGTCGTTGACCGCCAGAACCGCCTCGACGATCCGTAGCGGCACGTCGTGGTCCAGCGCGATCTTCAGCAGCGCGCGGGTGTCCTTTGGAAAGCATGAGCCGCCAAAACCCGGACCGGCGTGCAGGAATTTCGAGCCGATGCGATTGTCCAGCCCAATACCGCGCGCGACCTCCTGCACATCGGCGCCGAGCTTTTCGGAGAGATCGGCGATCTCATTGATGAAGGTGATCTTGGTGGCGAGAAATGCGTTGGCCGCGTATTTGATCAGCTCCGCGGTGCGCCGCGCCGTGAACATCAGCGGCGCCTGGTTGAGCGACAGCGGCCGATAGACATCGCTAAGGACTTTGCGGGCGCGTTCGTCCGAGGTGCCGATGACAATACGGTCCGGAAACTTGAAGTCGCGGATCGCGGCACCCTCGCGCAGAAACTCCGGATTGGAGGCGATCACGACATCGGCGGCGGGATTGGCCTCGCAGATCAGGCGCTCGACTTCGTCGCCGGTGCCGACCGGCACGGTCGATTTGGTGACGACAACCGTGAACCCCTCAAGCACGGCGGCGATCTCGCGCGCAGCGCTGTGGACATAGCTCAAATCGGCGTGGCCGTCGCCACGTCGCGACGGCGTGCCGACCGCGATGAACACCGCATCCGCCTCGGCGACCGGCGCGGCAAGATCGGTGGTAAAATCCAGACGGCCGGCCTTTACGTTGGAAGCCACCATCGTATCGAGGCCAGGCTCGAAAATCGGGATTTCGCCCCGGCACAAGCCGGCAATCTTGTCGCGGTCCTTGTCGACGCAGGTGACCTGGTGACCGAAATCCGCAAAGCAGGCGCCGGACACCAGCCCCACATAGCCCGTACCAATCATGGCAATCCGCATGAACAACCTGCCTGTAATGGTTAACGAGACCAATCGGATTTTGTGAGCAGGTCTTAAAGCATTTTGCAGCGGAGAGGAAACCGGAAAGGTCGGGAAACCGGCATGTCATTTGTATGAATAAAGGAGAATGAAACCCATCCCGCCGATGATGCGCCCACGCCGCGCCGAAAGGGAACACCGATGACACCAAACGGCACATCCGCCATCACCGAGCGTCCCGTGGCTGGACGCATCGACTGGGTCGACTACGCCAAAGGCATCTGCATCGTCATGGTGGTGATGATGCATTCGGTGCTGGGCGTCGAGGCGGCCGCGGGCCAGACCGGCTTCATGCATGTTGTGGTCATGTTCGCAAAGCCGTTCAGGATGCCGGATTTCTTCTTGATCTCCGGCCTGTTCCTCTCGGTCGTGATCGATCGCGACTGGCGCACTTTTCTCGACCGCAAGGTCCTGCACTTCGCTTACTTCTATGTGTTGTGGGTGACTATCCAGTTCGGCTTCAAGGCGCCGTCGTTTGCCGCCGAGACCAGCTGGGGCCATGCCGGCTTCCTGTATCTAGAATCCTTCATCGAGCCGTTCGGCACGTTGTGGTTCATCTATCTCTTGCCGGTGTTTTTCGTCGTCACCAAGGCGACACGGCGAGTTCCGCCGCTGGCGATCTGGGGCGTCGCGGCGCTACTGGAGATGGCGCCTATCGCAACCGGCTGGACCGTGATCGACGAGTTCTGCTCGCGCTTTGTCTACTTCTATTCCGGCTATCTGTTCGCCGGTTATGTATTCGCATTGTCGGACCGCGCGCGCGCATATCCCGCATTGGCCCTTGCCGGGTTGGCCCTCTGGGTATTTATCAACGGCAGCCTGGTTATCTCAGGTTTCAGCGAATGGCCGCTGATCTCGCTCGCGCTCGGGTTTGCGGGCGCTTGCGCCATCGTCACGACCGGCACGCTGCTGGCGCGGGCGCATTGGCTCAATTTCCTGCGCTTTTGCGGCGAGCATTCCATCGTCATCTATCTCGCCTTCTTCCTGCCGATGGCGGCGAGCCGGATGCTATTGCTACGGACCGGGTTGATCCCTGACATCGGGACGATGTCGCTGATCGTCACGCTCGTCGGCCTCGCCGGCTCCGTTGCCATCTGGCGGATAGCGCTGGCGCTTGGTGCGAACTTCCTGTTCGAGCGTCCCGCCGCGTTCTGGATCGCGCCGAAAAAGTCGCAGGCGACGCTGCAGGCGGCGGAGTAGTTCACACCTGCATCGTCGTCCCTGCGAAAGCAGGGACCCATAACCACCTTATTCGTTACTATACTGGACATTCGCTCCAGCTTTGCCCGAAAGCGATCCGCCGGTGGTTATGGATCCCGGCTCGCGCTTCGCTTGGCCGGGACGACGGTATTGGTTGTTGAATTGCCGCAAAAAACACGGCACATCTTCGCTGCAAAGGCTGTCAATCGCCGCAAAAATCCTTAAGTTTCGGCCATGCCGAAAACATCCCCGCAAGCCGCCACAAAACCCGCTGCCGTCAAAGCCCCTGCCAAAGGCGACCATGTCTTTCTGGTCGACGGTTCCTCCTATATTTTCCGCGCCTACCACGCGCTGCCGCCGCTGAACCGTAAATCCGACGGATTGCAGGTCAACGCCGTGCTCGGCTTCTGCAACATGCTCTGGAAGCTGTTGCGCGAGATGCCGCCGGACAACCGGCCGACCCACCTCGCCATCGTGTTCGACAAGTCGGAAATCACGTTCCGCAACAAGCTTTACGCCGATTACAAGGCGCACCGGCCGCCGGCGCCGGACGACCTGATCCCGCAATTCCCGCTGATCCGCGAGGCGGTGCGCGCGTTCGACCTGCCCTGCCTCGAGCAGGTCGGTTTCGAGGCCGACGATTTGATCGCGACCTATGTGCGGGAGGCCTGCGAGCGCGGCGCGACCGCGACCATCGTTTCCTCCGACAAGGACCTGATGCAGCTCGTGACCGACTGCGTCACCATGTACGACACCATGAAGGACCGCCGGATTGGCGTTGCCGAAGTGATCGAGAAGTTCGGCGTGCCGCCGGAAAAGGTGGTCGAGGTTCAGGCCCTGGCCGGGGATTCGACCGACAACGTGCCGGGCGTGCCGGGGATCGGCGTCAAGACCGCCGCGCAATTGATCGTCGAATACGGCGATCTGGAGACGCTGCTCCAGCGAGCCGGCGAAATCAAGCAGCCGAAGCGGCGCGAGGCATTGATCGAGAACGCCGAGAAGGCGCGGATTTCGCGGCAGCTGGTGCTGCTCGATGACAAGGTCGAGCTGGAGGTGCCGCTCGATGAACTTGCGGTGCACGAGCCCGAGGCGCGCAAGCTCATCGCGTTTTTGAAGGCGATGGAATTTTCCACACTCACCCGCCGCGTCGCCGAATATGCGCAGATCGATCCGGCGGATATCGAACCGGATCCCGGGTTTAAGAGCGGTGCGAGTGTTTTTGCACCTCCTCCGCAAGGGGGGAGGCCGGAGGGCGAAGCCGCCCGCGAGAACGGTACTCTTTTTGACAATCCCGGTTCACCTGCCGCCCCGACCCTGCCGCTCAAGGGCGGAGCGAGCGCACCGCGTGTGGCCCAAAGCCGCGGCAAGGCCGATACCCAGCCCCTCACTCCCGTCTCACTCGCCGCCGCGCGCGCCGAGGCCGCACGCAAGACGAAGATCGATCGTAGCAAGTACCTGACCATCCGCAGCCTCGACCAGCTCAACGCCTGGATCGCGCGGGTGCATGATGTCGGCCATGTCGCCGTCGAGGCCAAGGCCACTTCGATCGATCCGATGCAGGCGGAAATGTGCGGCATTGCGCTGGCGCTCGCGCCCAACGACGCCTGCTATGTCCCGTTCAGCCACAAGCAATCCGGCGATGGCGCCGGCCTGTTCGCCGCCGGCCTCGCGCCGGACCAGATCAAAGCGGACGATGCGCTCGATGCGCTGCGGCCGCTCCTGGAATCGGCGGGCATTCTGAAGATCGGTTTCAACATCAAGTTCAACGCCGTGATGTTCGCGCAAGCCGGCATCGTCATTCGCAACCATGACGACGCGCAGCTGATGTCCTATGCGCTGGATGCCGGCCGCAACGCGCATGGGCTCGATGCCCTGGCCGAACGCTGGCTCGGCCATGCCACCTTGACCCACGGGGAGTTGACCGGCAGCGGCAAGGGCAAGCTCAGTTTCGATCAGGTCGCGATCGACCGGGCGACGGCGTACTCGGCCGAGGATGCCGATGTGATCTTAAGGCTGTGGCGCGTGCTCAAGCCTCGCCTGGTCGCCGAGCGCATGACATCCGTCTATGAAACGCTGGAGCGGCCGTTGATCAGCGTGCTGGCGCGAATGGAACGGCGCGGCATCTCGATCGACCGCCAGGTGCTGTCGCGTCTATCCGGCGAGTTCGCCCAGACCGCCGCGCGCGTCGAGGCCGAACTTCAGGAAATCGCCGGCGAGCCGATCAATGTCGGCAGCCCGAAACAAATCGGCGATATCATCTTCGGCAAGATGGGATTGCCCGGCGGCAGCAAGACCAAGACCGGCGCGTGGTCGACCTCGGCGCAGATTCTCGATGAACTTGCCGAGCAGGGTCATGACTTTCCGAAGAAGATCCTGGAATGGCGCCAGGTATCGAAACTGAAATCAACCTATACCGACGCGCTGCCGACCTACGTGCATCCGCAGACCCACCGCGTGCACACCACTTATGCGCTGGCGGCGACCACCACCGGGCGGTTGTCGTCGAACGAACCGAACCTGCAGAACATTCCGGTGCGCACCGAGGACGGCCGGAAAATCCGCCGCGCCTTTGTTGCCTCGCCCGGCCACAAGCTGGTGTCGGCGGACTATTCGCAGATCGAATTGCGGCTGCTGGCGGAAATCGCCGACATTCCTGTCCTCAAACAAGCCTTCCGTGACGGGCTCGACATTCACGCCATGACAGCGTCGGAAATGTTCGGCGTGCCGGTCAAGGACATGCCGGGCGAGGTACGCCGGCGGGCGAAGGCGATCAATTTCGGCATCATCTACGGCATCTCGGCGTTTGGCCTCGCCAATCAGCTCGGCATCGCCCGAGAGGAAGCCTCCGCCTACATCAAGAAATATTTCGAGCGCTTCCCCGGCATCCGCGCCTATATGGACGAGACAAGGGATTTCTGCCGAACGCACGGCTATGTCGAGACCCTGTTCGGCCGGAAATGTCACTACCCCGAGATCAAAGCCAGCAACGCGTCGGTCCGATCTTTCAACGAGCGCGCCGCGATCAATGCACGACTTCAGGGTACCGCCGCCGATATCATCCGCCGCGCCATGATCCGCATGGAATATGCCCTTGCGGAGAAGAAACTCTCGGCGCAGATGCTGTTGCAGGTACATGACGAACTGATCTTTGAGGTGGCCGACGAGGAGGTGGCGGCGACCTTGCCGGTGGTGCAGCACACCATGCAGGACGCGCCGTTCCCCGCCGTGCTGCTCTCGGTGCCGCTGCACGTCGACGCGAGAGCCGCCGACAACTGGGACGAGGCGCATTAGCGGCCCCCTCTGAAAGGTAGGGTCGCTGGCAAATGGCGGTTGGCTGTCATCGCCCGGTCAAGCCGGGCGATGACGATTGGATGTGGAAGAAGGCTCTTCCGTCGTTACGAAATATTCGACCAAACGCAACGCAATTAACGAAGTGGTATCGCGAGCGGATGCGCGTTAGAGATAACGTGCGTCGTCCACTCGCGAGTCGCCCATGCCCCACCTCTCATCCCTGCTCGGCTTCGCCCTGGTCTCGCTTGGCATGGTGCTGACGCCCGGGCCGAACATGATCTATTTGATCTCGCGCTCGATCACGCAAGGCCATATCGCCGGGCTGATCTCGCTCGGCGGCGTCGCGCTCGGTTTCGTGTTCTACATGCTGTGCGCGGCGTTCGGCATCACCGCGCTGCTGTTCGCGGTACCCTATGCCTATGACGCGCTGCGGTTCGCGGGAGCGGCGTACTTGCTGTGGCTGGCATGGCAGGCGCTGAAGCCGAACGGCCGCTCGCCGTTTCAGGTGCACAAGCTTAAGGTCGACGGGCCGCGCAAACTGTTTGCGATGGGTTTCGTCACCAACCTGCTCAACCCGAAGATTGCGATGCTGTATCTGGCGCTGCTGCCGCAATTCATCGATCCGGTGCAGGGCAGCGTGCTGACGCAGTCGCTGGCGCTTGGATCTATCCAGATCGCGATCAGCGTCAGCGTCAATGCGATGATCGCACTTGCCGCCGGATCGATCGCGCTGTTTCTCGGCACGCGGCCGACCTGGCTATTGGTGCAGCGCTGGCTGATGGGCACCGTGCTCGCCGGGCTTGCGATGAAGATGGCGTTCGAGGCCAAGCGGGCGTAGTCGACGCCGTCACAAAACAACTGCGGTCATCGCCCGGCTTGACCGGGCGACCCAGTATTCCAGAGTGGCTGTCGTGAATGCTGCACGTGCCGCATTCGACCGCCTTGCTCAATCGGAGAAGTCGCGGCGTACTGGATCGCCCGGTCAAGCCGGGCGACGACAGCAATGCATCAGGCCGAGCCTATCAAACTCAATCCAGCTTCGCTTCCATGCCGCGCTTGACGCCGGGGCGCGCCATCAGCGCGTCGTACCAACGGCCGACATTGGGAAAATCCGCGAACGACACCTTGTGGCGCTCGTGCCGCCACGCCCAGCCGAGGATCGCAAAGTCGGCGACCGATAACGGGCCGGCGACGAACTCGCGATCTGCAAGGCGACGATCCAGCACGCCGTAGAGCCGGCGCGTTTCTGCCATATAGCGTTTCAGGCCATAGGCGCGGTCCTGTTCATGCTCCAGCGCAATGAAGTGGTGTACCTGTCCCGGCATCGGCCCAAAGCCGCCCATCTGCCACATCAGCCATTCATACACCGGGATGCGTTCGATCAGCGGGCCGGGCAGAAATTTGCCGGTCTTTTCCCCGAGATAGAGCAGGATTGCTCCGGACTCGAAGATGCTGACGCGCTTGCCGCCGGGTCCGTCGGGATCGACGATCGCGGGAATCTTGTTGTTGGGACTGATCGCCAGAAAATCAGGCGCCATCTGTTCGCCCTTGGTGATGTTGACCGGAAAGACCTTGTACGGCAGCCCCATCTCCTCCAGCGCAACGCTTATTTTGCGGCCGTTTGGCGTGTTCCAGGCGTGAAGTTCGATTGTCATTTTCGGCATTCCCCAACAAAGGCGGGGTATCCAGTACCCGGAACTCTAGGGCCTTACAACAGGCGTCGCGGAATACGGGATCAGCCGCTCAAGCCTGTTCATCTGGCCGGGTGGGCACGACATTATGCGCTGTTGACGGCGCGACATCGGCTCTGGAATGTGCAGGGGCGCGCCGATAGATTGCGCCCGCCTCAAGCCCTGAGAACAGCGCCTTGTCCAAATCAGCCTCCCGCGCCCGCCTCGCCGAGATCATCCGCAAACGCTCGTTCGGCCGCGGCGAAATCACGCTGGCCTCGGGCCGCAAGAGCGATTTCTATTTCAACCTCAAGCCGACCATGCTCGATCCCGAAGGCGCCGCTCTGCTCGCGGAACTGACCTACGAGGCGCTCAAGGACGACGGCCTCGATTATGTCGGCGGACTGGAAATGGGCGGGGTTCCGCTCGCCGGCGCGATCGCCCAGCTCTCCTGGATCAAGGGCCATCCGATCGCGGCGTTCTTCGTGCGCAAGAAGCCGAAGGAGCATGGCGCCCGCCTCGCGATCGAAGGACTGGCGAAGGGCGAGAGCCTGCAGGGCAAGCGCGTGGTGATCGTCGAAGACGTCACCACGACAGGCGGCTCGGCGCTGAAAGCGGTGGAAGCGGTGCGCGATGCCGGCGGCGAGATCGCTTTGGTGTTCACCATGGTCGACCGCGAAGAAGGCGCGAGCGAAACCTTTGCGGCAGCCGGCCTGGCGTTTCGCGCGCTTTACAAGGCCGGCGAATTTTTGAAGAGCTGATTTTTCTGGCTCGCACCCTCGTGCGGAGGGCTCTCGCCGCCTGCGTGGCGAGGTGAAGAGGCGCCAGCGCCCCTGGTCAGCCAGACCTTGCATTTCTTTTCGACCGTCCGGCGCTTGCTCATAGCTCGTTTACCATCCCGCACTAATGTGAATCCGGGCTGAGGAACGCCTCGCCCCAGCGGTTTTGTTGCGTCGGGTGGAGTAAGCGTTGCCTACAGAGTTGCCTTTGCCGCGCGTGCGGCGCCGCGTGATGCTTGTCGCCGCCTTCACGCTCGCTAGCGCCGTTGTGCTTGCGCCATGCATGGCATCCGCCGAAGGGCTGTTCGACTTCTTCTTCGGTGGATTCCAGAAACAGCAGCAACGACAGGCCGCGCCGCAAGCAAGTTTTTTTGCTGATCCGTTCGGCCTTAACCAGCAGCCTGCGCCACCGCCGCGCCCCGTGGCGTCAGGCTCCGGACCCGCGTTTTGCGTGCGCAGCTGTGACGGCAAGTATTTCCCGCTGGCACGCGGCAACGCGACGCCGGTTCAGATGTGCCAGGCGTTTTGCCCGGCAAGCGTCACCAAAGTCTTCTTTGGCAACAACATCGACAGCGCATCGTCTGCGAATGGTGAGCGCTACGCGGACAGCGAAAATGCCTACGGCTATCGCAAGGCGCTGCGCGCGGACTGCACCTGTAACGGCCGCGACCCCGCAGGCCTCGCCGCCGTCGATCTGACGCTCGACACCTCGCTGCGTCCCGGCGACGTGATTGCCACCACCGACGGGCTGGTGGCGTATTCCGGCGTCCGGGTCGGCGCCGGCCTGACCGCAGAGTTCACACCGGTTGCGTCGTATCCGGGCCTGACCGCCGAGGTCCGCGCACGGCTCGGCGAGCTGAAGGTGGCGCCGGTAACCACGGAAATGGTCGTCAGTGAAACGCCGCTATCCGAAGCGAGCCGCGACGTCGCGCTGCCCGCGACCACGGTGCCGAAAACTGGTTCCCGGACGAAGCGGGCGGAAGTGCATTAGACCGTCTAGCGAATGATTCCGCCACTATAGCGCAAGCCGTAAACGCGCTCTCCCGACCGGTATATCTCCTCCTCGCCGCGAAATTCGGAGATATCTCCTTCGGGAGTGTTGACGTATCGAAAGTGACCGTCTTCGAATAGCGAGGGTCCGCGAAACGGCCTGTCAGCGTGAATGCCCAGAAGGCCTTTACGCAGAAACGCATAGATCGCGAGAAACTCGCCCCGATCCGTTATGCCGGGCGAGAGCCCGCCTGCATAGCTCATTGACCAGATCACCCGCTCGTCGGCCTGCACGACTTCCTGACCGACGAAATACATCATTCCGAAATAGATATCCCGGTAGCTCAGATCGTCTTCGTGATGCTCGAGCTGCTTCGAACCGGGGAAGATCTGAGCCGAGACCGTGGCATCGTCATCGAGACCGGCATAGGTGCGGCGTTTGGCTTCGACCAAGAAAGCCGAAAGACGTGCCGTCGACTTGGAGACCATGCTGCAATCCCTGTCGTTACCGCCCGACGATGACACCGATCACGTTCGGCGCGGTCAGATATTTTTCCTCGATAGCTGCCCGCGCCGCGGCGCGATTTTCCGGCGTCAGCAGGCCGCGTTTTTCGGCGAGGATCATCCAGCAATAGCCCCACCAGTCCGTCAGCATGCCGTTGTCGTCGACGAGGTCGTAGCCCTGCTGGGCGGCGAAGATGCGCGCATGCGCCTCGTCGAGCGAATCGAGAAACGCGTGATCTTCGTCGGCAAACAAATGGTCGCTGAAATCGTCCGTGGTGTAGCCCCACACCGACATGCAGACGGCATTGAATTCGCGGTCGATCTGGTCGTCATCGATAAGCTGGCGGCGCGAGGCCTGATGCAGCCGCGACAGCGAGCGGGCAAAGTCGGCGATGCGGGTGAGCGCGAATTGATCGAAGGCGATGGTGGACATGTAGTCCTCGAAATCTCGGATAGCCATAGATGTTGTGTCGACGTCGCGTCGAATCACTATGATATATCAAAGACTTGCTAAAGTGTTCTTAATTTGTTCTTAGGCCGCCCATCGCATGATCGCTAATCGCTCGGAAGGTTCTGAGTCACCTTCCCTTTAGTAGAAGCACAGATTCAGGAGGATCGAGGCATGAAACGGCAGGACATATTCCAGAAAATTATCGAGCTTGGTCGCCTGAGAGGCTTCGTGACCTTCGATCGACTCAACGAGCTGTTACCCTCGGCCACGACCGAGCCGGAAGACATCGAGGTTCTCATGGAGGCTTTGAGGGATGAAGAAATAGACCTTATCGATGAGGACCAATCGTAGCCCAGATGGAGTTCGTCAAGCGAGAAGCAGTTGAAAAAATGGCGCCGCGATTGGAAAAATTCGTTTGATTGAAGAAGACAATCTCGATTGGAGCGACCTGTCCGACCTCATCTAGCGCCGCGGGTTATGGGTCCCGGCCTTCGCCGGGACGACGATAGAGAGCGCAATTGCCGCCCTGCCTCACATCGCCGACAGCATCCTGTCGCCGCAGTAGTTCGCATAAAATTTTCCGCCGCATTGCCGCTTGATCGCAGCGCAGCGTGCCGCGGGCGGGGCAGGCTTCGCGACGCTGAAGGAGCAGCTCAACCCGTCCGCGCTTCGGCCAGTCGTGCTGCCGGCGGCAAACGCCGCGCTGGTGACGCTGATGCAGACCATCAGTAGAGCGGCGGCGACGATCTCGATGGTCAATCTCATGGCCCGATCCTCCAAAGACATCGCGACATCGTGTGTTTTGGTGATTTCACTATACCACTAAAAGGACGCGCGCGGAGTCCGGGAAAATCGGCCCGGCCTTGCATAAATACCATGCATGCATTGCACAAACGCCCCCCGCAATACCGCGGGTTTCGATCCCGGCCTAACAGGCGTATCATTTAGCCAAGTCTCAACTTCCAGGATTTCAGAATTTGTCAGAGAAATCGTTCCAGGGGAATTTTCCGGCGCCGGGCCAGTCTACCGACGAGTTGGCCGAGATCAAAGGCGCCATCCTCGCCAAGCTAAGACTTGCGATCGGCAAGGACGTCGGCATGGCGACGCGCCACGACTGGTACAAGGCGGCGGCGCTGGCGCTACGCGATCGCATCGTGCATCACTGGCTGACGGCCGAAAAGCAGAGCTATGACGCCGGCGCCAAGCGGGTCTACTACCTCTCGCTGGAATTCTTGATCGGCCGCCTGTTCACCGATGCGTTGAACAATATGGGGTTGTTGCCGGTGTTCGAGGCAGCGCTCGGCGATCTCGGCGTCGATCTAGCGGACTTGCGCAAATGCGAGCCGGATGCGGCGCTCGGCAATGGCGGCCTTGGACGGCTTGCGGCGTGCTTCATGGAAAGCATGGCGACGCTCGCGATTCCCGCGATCGGATACGGCATTCGCTACGATTTCGGCCTGTTCCGCCAGATCATCGCGGAAGGCTGGCAACAGGAATATCCCGACGAATGGCTTAGCTTCGGCAACCCCTGGGAATTGCAGCGCCCGGAGGTGGTCTATCATGTGCATTTCGGCGGCAGTGTCGAACGCGTCGAAGCCAATGGACGCGACCGCACGATCTGGCATCCGGCAGAGACCGTACAAGCCGTCGCTTACGACACGCCGATTGTCGGTTGGCGCGGCCAGCACGTCAACGCGCTGCGCCTGTGGTCGGCGCGCTCGCCCGACCCGCTCAAGCTTGACGTGTTCAATTCCGGCGATTACCTCGGCGCCAGCGCCGAGGAGGCGCGCGCGGAATCGATCTGTAAGTTTCTCTATCCGAATGACGAGAGCCCGGCGGGCCGCGAATTGCGGCTGCGTCAGGAATATTTCTTTGTCTCGGCCTCGCTGCAGGATCTGATCCAACGTCATCTGACGTCCGACGGACAGCTGCGCGGTCTGGCGTCAAAGGCCGCGGTGCAGCTCAACGACACCCATCCGAGCCTCGCCGTCGCCGAGCTGATGCGCATTCTGGTCGATCTCCACAATTTCCGCTGGGACGAGGCGTGGAAGATCACGGTAGCGACGCTGTCCTACACCAACCACACGCTGCTGCCTGAAGCGCTGGAGACCTGGCCGGTCGAATTGTTCGAGCGACTGTTGCCGCGGCATCTGGAAATCATCTACCGCATCAACGTCGCGCATCTTGCGCTTGCGGATGCGCGGTGTCCCGGTGACATTGATTTCAGGGCCTCGGTGTCGCTGATCGACGAGAAGTCCGGCCGCAGGGTACGGATGGGGCAATTGGCCTTCGTCGGATCGCACCGCATCAACGGCGTCTCGGCGATGCATTCCGATTTGATGAAGGAGACCGTCTTCCACGATCTCAACCATCTTTATCCGGGGCGCATCACCAACAAGACCAACGGCATCACCTTCCGCCGCTGGCTAATGCTGGCCAACCCAAAGCTGACCGGGCTGTTGCGCGAGGTCTGCGGCGACGCCGTGCTCGACGATCCGACCCAGCTCAAACATCTCGAAGCGCGCGCCAGCGACAACGCATTTCAGCAGAAGTTCCGCGCGGTCAAGTATCACAACAAGATCGCGCTGGCGCGGCTGATCGGCGAACGGCTGAACATCCACGTCGATCCGGCGGCGCTGTTCGACGTTCAGATCAAGCGCATCCATGAATACAAGCGGCAGCTGCTCAACATCCTCGAAACCATCGCGCTCTATCAGTCGATCAAGGACGATCCGCAGCGCGATTGGGTGCCACGCGTGAAAATCTTTGCCGGCAAGGCGGCGGCGAGCTATCGCTACGCCAAGCTGATCATCAAGCTCATCAACGATGTCGCCGAAATCGTCAACAACGACCCGGCCATCGGCGGACGGTTGAAGGTGGCGTTCCTCGCCGACTACAATGTCAGCCTTGCCGAGGTGATCATTCCCGCCGCCGACCTTTCCGAACAGATTTCGACCGCGGGCATGGAGGCCTCCGGCACCGGCAACATGAAGCTCGCATTGAACGGCGCGCTGACCATCGGCACGCTCGACGGCGCCAATATCGAAATCCGCGATCACGTCGGCCCCGAGAACATCGCGATCTTCGGCATGGAGGCGATGGATGTCGTGGTACGGCGCAAGCAGGGGCTGGATGCGACCGACGTGATCAGGCGCTCGCCGAAGCTTTCGCGGGCGATCAACGCGATCGGCAGCGGCGAATTCTCGCCCGACGACCCCGGCCGGTTCGCATCGATCGTGCACGCGCTGTGTTATCTCGATCATTACATGGTGAGCGCGGATTTCGACGCTTACTATGCGGCCCAGCGCGGCATCGACGCCCGCTGGCAGGTGGTTCCGGCATGGACGCGGGCCAGCATCCTCAACGTCGCGCGGATGTCATGGTTCTCGTCTGACCGCGCCATCCGCGAATACGCCCGGGATATCTGGAACGTACCGGTGCGCGGGGACTTCGCCGCAACCGTTGGAAGCGCCTGGCATGCAGCGCGAAGCGACTCGCTGAATCGACTAGCCGATTCACCTGCCATCGCAGGATCACTACCCTGACGTCATTGAATTATCCCGCGCAGCCCTGATTACTGCGCGTGAAGGGTCAGGCCAGATTGCGTATTTCAAGGGTGAGAGCGACAGGTTTGAACTAGTTCATCATGCCGGCCTTGTGCCGGACATCCATGTCTTCCGAAGCGTGCAGTGTAAAAGACGTGGACGGCCGGGCCACTGTATGGCCCGGAGACATCCCTACAGCTGTTCGGGGACATGGCTGACACAACTTCCATGCGGCGTGCAGGTATCAGCCATGTCTCCGGACTAAACAACGAGCCCGGCCATGACGGAGTGCGGTTTCACTCCGCCGCGAGCTTCACTTCCGGGGCGGCGGCGCGGACCTCGGCGTCGACCTGGGCTTCGAACTTGGCAAAGTTCTTCTGGAACATGCCGACCAGGGCGCGGGCGGTTTTGTCGAATTCGGCCTTGTCGGCCCAGGTCTTGATCGGATCGAGAATATGCGGCTCGACGCCGGGCAGCGAGGTCGGCACCGCAAAACCGAAATACTTGTCGGTGCGGAAATCGGCATTGCGCAGCGAGCCGTTCAGCGCCGCCGTCAACAGCGCCCGCGTCACCTTGATCGGCATGCGCCGCCCGGTGCCGTATTTGCCGCCGGTCCAGCCGGTGTTGACCAGCCAGCAATCGACATCGTGCCTGGCGATCAGGTCACGCAGCAGATTGCCGTAGATCGAAGGGTCACGCGGCAGGAACGGCGAGCCGAAACAGGTCGAGAATTCCGGCTCCGGCTCGTTGCCGAGGCCGCGCTCGGTGCCCGCCACCTTCGCGGTGTAGCCGGACAGGAAATGGTACATCGCCTGCGCCGGGGTCAATTTGGCAATCGGCGGCATCACGCCGAACGCATCCGCCGCCAGCATCACCAGGTTTTTGGGATGACCGGCGCGGCCGGTTCGCGAGGCATTGGGGATGAATTCGAGCGGATAGGCGGAGCGGGTGTTTTCGGTTTTCGAGCCGTCGTCGAAATCCGGCTCACGGGTTTTTCCGTCGAGCACTACATTTTCCAGCACCGCGCCGAAGCGCTTGCTGGCGGCGTAAATCTCGGGCTCGGCTTCTTGCGACAGCTTGATGCATTTGGCGTAGCAGCCGCCCTCGAAGTTGAAGACGCCGTCGGCGCCCCAGCCGTGCTCGTCATCGCCGATCAGTGTGCGCTTCGGGTCGGCCGAGAGCGTGGTTTTGCCGGTGCCGGACAGGCCGAAGAAGATCGCGGTGTCGCCGTTGGGGCCGACATTGGCGGAGCAATGCATCGGCATCACGCCCTTTTCGGGCAGATAATAGTTCAGCGTGGTGAACACCGACTTCTTCATCTCGCCGGCATAGTAAGACCCGCCGATCAGGACGATCTTGCGGGCGAAATCGATCGCGACCACGTTCTCCGAACGCACGCCGTGGCGTTTGGGATCGGCCCTGAAGCTCGGCAGATCGATCACGGTCAGTTCAGGCACGAAGCTTGCGAGCTCGGAAGTCTCCGGGCGGATCAACAGCGTGCGGATGAACAGCGAATGCCAGGCAAGTTCGGTATAGACGCGGGTCTTGATCCTGTGGCTCGGGTCGGCGCCGCCGTAGAGATCCTGCGCGAACAGCGTCATGCCTTCGGCATGCCTCAGAAAGTCAGTGTAGAGCGCTTCGAATTGTTCAGAGGTGATCGACTGGTTGCCGGCCCACCACATGTTCTTGTCGGTCGACGCATCGCGAACGGTGAACTTGTCCTTCGGGCTGCGGCCGGTGAAGTCGCCGGTGTCCGCGCACAACGCGCCATCGGCGGAAAGCACGGCTTCGCCGGTACCTATGGCGTGCTCATAGAGTTGCGGCGCGCCAAAATTCCAGTTCACGCCCTTGAGTTTTTTGAAGCCGAATTTGTCGGCGCCAAAGGCACCGTTATGCACGCCCGTCTCTTGCACGGAAGACTCCTCCTCGAAACCGCGTATCTTGATCGCGCGAACGCCGCTAGACGCGCCTCTTTCGCGGTGACCTTCATTATAGCCTTCCGGCCTCAGTCCGGCGACCTAATAGTGGGGAACGCCGAGCTTGCCAACCCGATCCCGTAACATTTGGTTTATTCCGTGGCGTTGATACGACTCAAATGTTTGCTGCAGCGCGGGCTTGATCCGCGAACTCCTTCAGCATCTGCCGCAACGCGTCAGAAGTGACAATCCGCCGCGGAAAATCCAGCCGCAGCACTTTTGTGCCGGCCTGCATGTCGATGCCATCAGGATCGCAGCCGGTGCAGCGCCAGTGCGCTGCCTCTGCGCCGAGCAGCTTTGTCGCATAGAGATTCATCGCGTCGCGATGATCGGCATTCATATAGTCCACAGCGCCCTGCTCAGCCTCCAGCAGCGCCGCGGCATCGGAAATATCGGTCAAAAAACATTCAGGCTCCAGGTCCACGATGCGCCCAAAACCGGCCACCAAATGGGCCCAGACCGGCCGAATCCTGAAAAATGAAAAATCGTCAAAATTCACAAAGGTTTCCGCGGACGGATGGGCGTTGAGGTAGCGGCGGCGCAAAATCTCGCGATCATCGCTATCGGCCTGCTCGGCCCGGCCCGCCAGCATGATCCGCGATCCCGCCAACGGGTCGCCCTCGGCCCGCTCATCCAGCATCAGCGAAACCCGGGAATCGGCGAGAATGTTTCTGGTATGCAGCGCCAGGCGCGAAATCAGCAAAATTGGCGAACCGTCGGCGTGGCTTGCGACATTAACCAGCGAGCAATAGGGGTCGCCGCTGCCCGTCATCAGGGTGGCCAAGGCCCCCTGCCGGTTGCGCCGCAGCAGCGATCGGGCTAGCCTCGCGGGGTCGAAATCAGCGGTGGGCTGCATCGGTCATAATCCGCTCATAGCGTTGCAAAAAAGAGGCTTTTCCAGGCTTGGTCGATATCTTATATACGGTCTGAACCTATGGTTCGCTTAGGGGTCTCGGGAACTCGGTCACACTTCAGCCCAGCTTGCATTGCTCGTTGACCGGGCTCAAAGCCCACTTGTGCGGCGCATCGCTGGATTGCTCGCCGTTTCAGCCACGAACGATTCTGAAAGCAGGCTCATGCCCACAATCGCCTTGGTCGATGACGACCGCAACATTCTCACATCCGTCTCGATCGCGCTCGAAGCCGAAGGCTATCGCATCATGACCTACACAGATGGCGCTTCCGCGCTCGACGGCTTCCGCACCAGCCCGCCGGACCTTGCGATCCTCGACATCAAGATGCCGCGCATGGACGGCATGGAGACGTTGCGGCGGCTGCGGCAGAAGTCCGATCTGCCGGTGATCTTTCTCACCTCCAAGGACGAGGAAATCGACGAATTGTTCGGCCTCAAAATGGGCGCCGACGATTTCATTCGCAAGCCATTCTCGCAGCGACTTCTGGTCGAGCGCGTGAAAGCCGTGCTGCGCCGCGCCGCGCCCAAGGATCCAACCGCCGTGCCGAAGGAAACCGATGCCAAGGCGCTGGACCGCGGACTGTTGCGCATGGACCCGGAGCGCCACACCTGCACCTGGAAGAACGAGCCGGTGACGTTGACGGTGACGGAATTTCTGATCCTGCAGGCCCTGGCGACCCGTCCCGGCGTCGTCAAAAGCCGCAACGCCCTGATGGACGCGGCCTATGACGATCAGGTCTATGTCGACGATCGCACCATCGACAGCCACATCAAGCGGCTGCGCAAGAAGTTCAAAGTCGTGGACGACGATTTCGAAATGATCGAGACCCTTTACGGTGTGGGCTACCGCTTCAAGGAAACCTGATTTGCGATCCCATCACGCGCGGTTTGTTAACTGACGGCGCCGCGCATCTCGGGTAGGATGCGAGAGCACAATGCGCATCTTTGAGGACGCAATCGAAACAACCGGCAGTTTTGGCCATTGCTTGATCGACCACAGCCTGATCCTAGCCTGAATGGCGAGGGTGCCTCACCGCCCCTCGTTCTGGACAACGTTGCCGTTGAAGCCCCGCCCGCGCAGGGATGGCAGCGGCCGCTTGGCTGGCTGCGCCGGGCCGGCCAATTCTTTTTCGCGCTCAGCTTCTCCAGCCTCACCCGTCGCATCGTTTCGCTGAATCTCGCCGGCCTCGTCGCGCTGGTCGCGAGCATCCTCTATCTCTCGCAATTCCGCGCCGGCCTGATCGACGCGCGGGCGCAAAGCCTGTTGGTGCAGGCCGAGATCATTGCGGGTGCGATCGCAGCCTCCGCCACCGTCCAGACCAATACCATCACCATCGATCCCGACCGGCTGCAAGATCTGAAGCCCGGTGAAAGCTACGGCGCTCCGGACGACTATTCCGGGTTCGTTTTCCCGATCAATCCGGAGCGCGTCGCGCCTGTCTTGCGCACGCTGATTTCGCCGACCAAAACCCGTGCTCGTATTTTCGATCGCGACGGTGGATTGATCCTCGACAGCCGCAATCTCGAGAACGTGCTGCGCTTCGAACTGCCGCCGCCGTCGATCCAAAAACCGGGCCTCGCGGAGCGAACGATGATCGCGATCCGCACCTGGCTCAACCGCGGCGACCTTCCGCTTTATCGCGAGCTCGGACCTGAAAACGGCAACGGCTATCAGGAGGTCGCGCAATCGCTGAAGGGCCAGAAGAGCAGCATGGTGCGCGTCAACGATCGCGGTGAGGTGATCGTCTCGGTCGCCGTGCCGGTGCAGCGATCCCGCGACATACGTGGCGCGCTGATGCTCTCGACCCAGGGCGACGATATCGACCACATGGTGACTGCCGAGCGGCTCGCGATCTTGAAAGTTGGCGGCGTGGCTTCCGTCGTCATGATCGTGCTGTCATTGCTGCTGGCGAGCACCATCGCAGGCCCGGTACGCCGGCTCGCCGACAGCGCCGAGCGGGTCCGCCGCCGCATCCGGACCCGCGTCGAGATCCCCGATTTCACCCGCCGCCGCGACGAGATCGGGCATCTCTCCGGCGCGCTGCGCGACATGACGGATGCGCTGTACAACCGCATCGAGGCGATCGAGATGTTCGCCGCCGACGTCGCCCATGAATTGAAGAACCCGCTGACTTCGCTCCGATCAGCGGTCGAAACCCTCCCCCTGGCGCGCAACGAGAACAGCCGCTCGCGGCTGCTGGCGGTGATCGAGCATGACGTCAAGCGGCTCGATCGACTGATTTCCGACATTTCCGATGCCAGCCGGCTCGATGCCGAACTGCAGCGCCAGGATGTGGCGCCGGTCGACCTTCGCCGCCTGCTCAACACCCTCACCTCGGTGGCGAATGAAACCCGGCTCGGCCACGACATCGCCGTTGAAGCCCGCTTCGAGGGCCGAAGCCCCGCCGACACCTTCTCGGTGCCGGGCCATGACTCCCGGCTCGGACAGGTGATTTCGAACCTGTTGGTCAACGCCCGGTCGTTTTCCCAGTCCGGCGGCAAGGTGCGCATCGTCTGCCGCCGCGTGAAATCGGAAATCGAAGTCGTCATCGATGACGATGGTCCGGGCATTCGCGAAGATGCACTCGAGCGAATCTTCGAGCGCTTTTACACCGACCGGCCGCATCAGGGGTTTGGACAAAATTCCGGACTGGGACTGTCGATCTCCAAGCAGATCATAGAGGCGCATGGCGGGCGCATCTGGGCCGAGAATCGCACCGGCCCGGTCGGCCCTGACGGCGAAGCGACGGTTGCGGGCGCGCGCTTTATCGTCAGGCTGCCCGCGCCATGACCGATGCAACAGCTGCAAGCGTCCACGCCTCTGCGGTGCTGGTTGAAAATCGGGCCGTGCTGATCCGCGGGCCATCCGGCGCCGGCAAATCGCATCTCGCGTTCGACCTCATCGTTGCCGGACGTTCGGGACAAATACCCCCCGCCGTCCTGGTCGGCGACGATCGGGTCCACCTTGAAGTGAGCCAGGGGCATCTGGTCGTCCGTCCCGTGCGGGAGTTAGCCGGGCTAATCGAAATTCGCGGGTTAGGCATTCGCCGCTGCGAGTTCGCAAAGGAGGCCATCGTCGGGCTGGTTGTCGATCTCTGCGCTACGGACGCGGAACGCCTGCCGCCACCGGCGGCGCTCCTGGCGGACATTCGCGGTGTAAGGATACCGCGAATTCCGGTCGGGGCGGACTATGTCCCCCTTGCGCTGGTTGTTGCCGCGCTTACCACAACCGGCGGTTTGCCCACCCAACCTTCTGATAATTGTCTAAAAGAAATTGGTAACCATATAAGTACCAATATCGCCACCGAATAAACCGGCGCAGGCTCCCCCTCCTAACGCTGAATTCCGGGAGAATCGCGAAGACCCCCTCTTGCGCGGGGGCTCTGGATGGTCAATGTGGCGCGTTCGTGCGGTGCACCAAAAGCACCCGCGAGGAGTTTCCGATGATTGGTCTAGTGCTGGTGACCCATGGGCGCCTTGCCGACGAGTTCAAGGCGGCGCTCGAACATGTCATGGGTCCGCAGAAGCAAATCGAAGCCGTCACGATTGGAGCCGAAGACGACTCTGATTTGTGCCGAAGCGACATCATTGAAGCGGTCAATCGCGTCGACAGCGGTGACGGCGTCGCTATCCTCACCGACATGTTCGGCGGCACCCCTTCGAACTTGGCGATCTCCTGCATGAGTCGCCCGAAGGTGGAAGTACTCGCCGGAATCAATCTTCCCATGCTGGTCAAGCTCGCCAAGGTTCGCGAAGAGCGGTCGCTTCCCGACGCTATCGCGATGGCCCAGGAGGCCGGCCGTAAATACGTCACCATCGCGAGCCGGGTACTTGCCGGCAAATGAGCGACGACGCCCCGTCGCCTGAACATGATGCCGGGCCAAGTGTCCCGCCGGGCGCGGTGTCTCGCGAAATTCCCATCATCAACAAACGCGGTCTGCACGCGCGCGCTTCGGCAAAATTCGTTCAGCTGGTTGAGCGGTTCAATGCCGAAGTCTGGGTGACGCGCGGCGGCGAGACGGTGGGCGGCACTTCCATCATGGGACTGATGATGCTCTCCGCGGGTCCCGGCACGTCGATCGTCGTTTCCGCGACCGGTCCCGAAGCGCAAGCCGCGATCGATGCCATCACCGAACTGGTCGGCAGCAAGTTCAACGAAGAAGGCACGTGACTCGCTGGGAGGCGCTCGCTGGCCCCGCCCTTTCGGGGAGAAGGTTGCGGTGAGGGTCCGCTTCCGCAAATTCTGAGATGAAGTGCGCGGTAAGTCGCCTCACCCGGAGACTTCGCCTCCGAGCTCTCCCCGCAAGCGTGGAGAGGTGAACCAAATTATTTCGCCGGCGGCACGATGTAGATTTTCCAGCTGGTCGCCGGGCCGGGATGGCCGCGGAAGAACCGTTGCGTGGTGATCGCCAGTTGCTCGGCATCCTTGGCATTGGCCGCCATCCACGCCTCGCAAGCCGCCAGCCGCCAGTCGGTGGTGTCGCAGATGCCGATGAACCCGAACCGCTTGGCCTCCTCGAGCGACGTCAGCCCCGACGACCAGATCTCGCCCGGCGTCAACGGCATCGGATGATCGGGACTGTAGAACGTCATGGGCTCGCCGACGTTCGTAGTGCCTGCGACCACCGCCCATCGCGTATGGAAACGTGTCTGCCAGGCTTGGGTCAGTTCACGGGCCAGTTCGGATCGCGCGCCGTAGGTCGCGGCCCCCTTCGAATTCACCGCCATCTCTTCCGCGGCGATGTAGGGCGAGGCGGCGAGCACCCCGAGCGTGATGGCCAGCCAGATCGCGGCCAGGTGAAACAGCGCAATCCTTTGCAGGCGCAGCGCCGGAATCGCAACCAGCGCCAGCGGCGTCAGGAAGAACAACGAGATTCCCCAATCGGTTTTCATATAGATCGTGAAGAATAAGGCGCCAAGCGGCGGTCCGATCGCGACCACAATCTGGATGATCCAGATGTTGAGCGCCTGCGGCATATTCACACCGGGATTTTCGCCGCGCGACCATGCACGCGTGAACCGCGCCAACGGTTGCCGCGCCAATTTCGCGCACCATCGGGATGGCAGTGCCAGGGCAATCGCCGCCAGCGCAACGGGTGCCGCGAGCAGCGCGAAATTGTGACCGATGTAACCGAGCACCAGTTGAATGGCTTGTGCACGGCTCGATAGTCCATAGGTGTCGCCGGCATAGGTCAGCGGCACGAAGTCCACTTCTTTCAGCCAGACCAGATGCGGAATCATGGCGACCATCAAAGTGACGATGGCGACCCACGGCGCCGGCGAGCGCAGGAACTTCAGCCGGTCAGGATGAATGACCGCGGCGAGCGCGATGGCGCCGATCATGGTCAACACCCAGTATTTCGTCATCAACGCCAGCGCGCCGGCCAGCCCAAGCCACAGGCCCGATTTCACGCTGCGTCTTTCGAACGCATGCAGATAGGCCAACACCACCAGCGGCAGGGTCACCAGCTGCAAGAGATCCGGATTGTACTTAACACCCTTGAAGTTGAAGATCGGATAGAGCGCGAGCATCACCACGACAAAGAAAGCGCGGCGGCGATCGACCACGCGCAGCGCAATCAGCCAGCAGATCACCAGGCCAACGCCGAGCGTCGCCATCGCCAGCGCGTAAGTGGCCCAGTCCGCGACCGGAAAGATCTTGAACCAGAGACCTGCAACCCAGCCGGCGAGCGGCGGATGCTTGCCATAACCAAGCTGGAATTTCTGGCCCCAGGCGAAGGCTTCCGCGACATCCATATGGACGTCCTGTGCCGCCTTGAGATTGATCAGGATCAAGGTCCACAGCACCGCATGTGCGGCGGCAAAGCCGATCACCAGCCAAAGGCCGGCTTGCGGATCGCTGGCGCGCGCCGCAAGCCACGCCGCCAGGCGCCGGATGGTCGGCCCGCGGCGCGCACGCGAAGTCGCAGGCAAAACTGAGGCAGTTGACATGGCCTCTGGGTAGCGCGTTTTCGCCGTAAGTGGAATCAGCTTGGCGTGAAGAAGCCCGCTAAAACGGCGCGCATTATGGTTGCCGCGTCGGGATGCCAATGCTATCCCGCGCCCATGACATCCATCCCTATTTCCAACATTCGCAACTTCGCCATTGTTGCGCATATCGACCATGGCAAATCGACGCTGGCCGACCGCCTGATTCAGACCACCGGCGGCTTGCAGGCGCGCGAGATGAAGGAACAGGTGCTCGATTCGATGGATATCGAGCGCGAGCGCGGCATCACCATCAAGGCGCAGACAGTGCGGCTGACCTATCCGGCCAAGGACGGCAAGACCTACATCCTCAATCTGATCGACACCCCCGGCCATGTCGACTTCGCCTACGAGGTTTCGCGCTCGCTGGCGGCCTGCGAGGGCTCGCTGCTGGTGGTCGATGCCAGCCAGGGCGTCGAGGCGCAGACGCTGGCCAACGTCTACCACGCCCTCGACGCGGGGCATGAGATCGTGCCGGTGCTGAACAAAATCGACCTGCCGGCGGCGGAACCCGATCAGGTCAAGCGGCAGATCGAGGACGTGATCGGAATCGACGCGTCAGACGCGGTAATGATCTCGGCGAAGACCGGGCTTGGCATCGACGACGTGCTGGAAGCTATCGTGCACCGGCTGCCGCCGCCGAAGGGCGACCGCGACGCATCACTGAAGGCGCTGTTGGTCGACAGCTGGTACGACGTCTATCTCGGCGTCGTGGTGCTGGTCCGGATCGTCGACGGCGTGATGAAAAAAGGCCAGCGCATCCGGATGATGGGCACCAACGCCGCCTATGACGTCGAGCGCGTCGGCTTCTTCACGCCGAAGATGCAGCAGATCGAGGAACTCGGCCCCGGCGAAATCGGCTTCATCACCGCCGCGATCAAGGAAGTGGCCGACACCCGCGTCGGCGATACCATCACCGACGACCGCAAGCCGGTGACGGACATGCTGCCGGGCTTCAAGCCCGCGATCCCGGTGGTGTTTTGCGGTCTGTTCCCGGTCGATGCCGACGATTTTGAAACGCTGCGCGCGGCGATGGGCAAGCTGCGCCTCAACGACGCCAGCTTCTCGTTCGAGATGGAAACCTCGGCTGCACTCGGTTTCGGTTTCCGCTGCGGCTTTCTCGGGCTGCTGCATCTGGAGATCATTCAGGAGCGGCTGCAGCGCGAATTCGATCTCAACCTGATCGCGACCGCGCCGTCGGTGATCTACAAGATGCACCTAACCGACGGGCAGGCGATCGAGATTCACAATCCGATCGATATGCCCGACGCGGTGAAGATCGCCGAGATCGAGGAGCCCTGGATCGAGGCCACGATCCTGACACCCGACGAATATCTCGGCAGCGTGCTCAAGCTGTGCCAAGACCGGCGCGGCGTGCAGAAAGAGCTCACTTACGTCGGCAATCGCGCGATGGTGAAATACGAGCTGCCGCTCAACGAAGTGGTGTTCGATTTCTACGACCGCCTGAAGTCGGTTTCAAAGGGCTATGCGTCGTTCGACTATCACCTGACCGACTACAAGCCGGCCGACCTCGTGAAAATGCAAATCCTCGTCAACAACGAGCCGGTCGATGCGCTGTCGATGCTGGTACACCGCCAGCGCGCAGAAGGGCGCGGCCGCGCGATGGTCGAGAAGATGAAGGAGCTGATCCCGCCGCACATGTTCCAGATTCCGATCCAGGCGGCGATTGGCGGCAAGGTGATCGCGCGCGAAACCGTGCGCGCGCTGCGCAAAGACGTCACCGCGAAATGCTACGGCGGCGACATCACCCGCAAGCGCAAACTTCTGGAGAAGCAGAAGGAAGGCAAGAAGAAGATGCGGCAGTTCGGCAAGGTCGACATTCCGCAGGAAGCTTTTATCGCGGCGCTGAAGGTGGATAGCTGAGGCGCGAAACTTTTTGTACTCGCAAATTGCAAGCCGGCCATCGAATTTGGCGAACGTAACATGTTACGTTCAACTACTGCCGGCACCGAAAACAAAACCCCAAACATTGTGACAGCACATGGCGCCGCGAGCGTTTGCGCGCGCGAGGGTTACGTCCGTTGCAGCATTGGTGCCCGATCTGCGCGATCCCAAGGTGCTTGCGGAGATCCGCCGTGAGACAAAGCTGATTGACGCAGCATCCGGAAAACATTGCTTTTCCCGTCAGGCCGCGCGCACCGAGTCGAGGAACTTGCCGACCTCGAGCTTGAGGCGGTTGCTTTCGCCGGACAATGACTGCGCCGAGGCGAGAACCTTGGCGGAGGCCGAGCCGGTCTCGCGAGCTCCCTTGTTGACGTCGACGATATTGACGGCGACCTGGGAGGTACCTTGTGCGGCCTGCTCGACATTGTGAGCAATTTCCTCCGTGGCGGCGCCTTGCTGGCCGACGGAGGTCGCGATCATGGCGGCAATTTCCGAGATGCGGCCGATCGTGGTTCCGATCTGCTTGATCGCCACGACCGAATCCTGGGTGGCAACTTGCATCCCGGCGATTTGGCTGCTGATTTCATTGGTCGCCTTGGCGGTCTGCGCGGCGAGCGCTTTCACCTCCTGCGCCACAACCGCAAAGCCGCGCCCGGAATCCCCGGCGCGAGCGGCCTCGATCGTGGCGTTCAGCGCCAGCAAATTGGTCTGCTCCGCGATCGTCGTGATCAGATTGACCACGTCGCCGATCCGCAAGGCCGCTTTCGACAATTCGTTGATGCGCGTGTCGGTGACCTGGGCCTGGTCCACGGCCTCTCCGGCGATCCGGTTCGACTCCTGCACCTGCCGGCTGATCTCGGAAATCGAGGCCGTCATCTCCTCGGTGGCGGCGGCGACCGACCTGACATTGGTTGAGGCTTCCCCGGAGGCCGCTTCGACCATTCCGGAAAGCTGCTCGGTTTCCTCGGCGGTCCTGGTCAGAGTACCTGCCGACTTCTCCAGTTCCGTCGAAGCCAGCGATACCGTCTGCACGATCTCTCCAACGGCGGCCTCGAACTCGTCGGCGAGTTTGCGCATTTCAACTCGCCGCTGGGCATGGGCCTGTGTTTCGGCGTCTGCGCGTTCGGCGCGCAGCCGGTTGGATTCCACCATGTTGTCCTTGAAGACCTGAAGCGCTGCGGCCATGTCGGCAATTTCATCCGAACCGCCGGTCGCGATCTCCGCCCCCAGGTCGCCTGAGGCAATGGATTTCATGCTGCTCTGCAGCCGCACCAGGCGGCGCACGACACCACGCCCGACATAATACCAGCCGATGATCAGCGCCGTAGCCAGGCTTGCCAGCGCCAGCGCGATAAGGACGATCCGGCCCTGCCGGATCTCCGCTTCGGAGGAGCGGACCGCGCTTGCGGCCGCCGCCTCGCTGCGCGCCTCCAAGCTTCCAACTTCCTTTTCGAATTCCTGGGCCAGCGTACGGTTTTCCATCACCACGCCAGCGCCGGTCTTCTCCGCAAGCAATTCGTTCTGCTTCAGGTCGAACACATTGCCGGTGCTCTTGCCGGTCTTGACCAGATCATCGATGAGTTTCGATGTCTCGCCATCCTTGAAGGCGGCCGCTGCCTTTGCAAGCCGGCCCGCGGTGGCGGTGAAGCGGTCCTTGACCGGCGGCAGCAGATCGGCCGACGGCAAGTCGGCCGCTTCGACAAGGATTCCCAACAGCAGGTTGGATTCGGCGCGCAAATCCAGAATTGCCTGCAGCGCGACGAGTTCGTTGTCCGCGAGCGCCGCCAGTGTCTTCTGGACGACCTCCAGGTCCTTTTTATCCGCCGCGGTCTGCAGGCCGATCGTCAGGGTGAACCCGGCGTCGTCGGCCATCGGCGACAGTTTTTCGGCGAGCTTTTGGTGGGATCTCCGGAGATTGGCGACCAGGGCCTCGCGGGAGGCGGCAATGCTCTGGCGCTCGGCGACCGATTGCATCAGCCGGTCGAGATTGACCAGGATGCGGTCGGCGGTCTGATTGAGCCTTGCAGCATCCTCCGCGCCGAGTGCGCCGATGGCCCCCGTGAGTTCCTGGCGGGCCGCGGTCAAAACCTTTGAGGCGCGCTCGCGTTCGGCCGCATCGGTTGCGGCGAGCAGGCGCGGTGCGGCCGCGGCGACTTCACCGGCGGCCTTGACGACCTTGGACGCGCGGGTGATCTCCGGCAGGCTCTTGTCCGCGATAGCACCGAGCGAACGCCCAAGGATGTCATAGGAGATGATCGCGCTGCAGCTCGCCAGCACGGTGAGCGCAGCGACCACCCCAAAAGCGGTGAATAGTCGACCGCAAAGGCCAAGGTGATACCAGGACGTCGCGGTCTTCATGGTCTTTCTCCAAGGAGCAGTTGCTGGTTCTGCGGTGCAGCCTCGTGTGGTTACGACCCGGACTTCTCGAGGCGACTGACCGCCTTGAAGCTGCCGTCGGCCTGGATCACCGTCAGGAACACTTGATCCGAGCCCCGATTGCTGGTGGGGCTATAGGCGAGCTTGAAGCCGCCGAGATCGAAGCTGCCGGCTTTTTGCACCGCCTCGAACAGAGCCTTCCGGGTGATTTCGCCGCCGACCTTTTCCAGCGCCGCGATGATCGCCCGCCCGACCAAGTAGCCTTCCAGCGAGACGAAGCCCGGCTGAGCGTCGGGGGCGCTCGCCTTGAGCGCGGACTGATAGCGGCCGACGACCGGGATAGTGGCGTCTTTCGGGAACGGCACGACCTGGGTGACCACGACGCCGGCACCGGCTGCACCGAGTTCCTTGGCCAACGCATCAGACCCGACGAAGGAGATATTCACGAAGGTGACGTCGAGCTTGATCTGCTTGGCCAGCTTGATGAACTCGGCGGCAGGCTTGTAGGGGCTGATCATGATGACGGCCTGCGGCTCGGCCTTCTTGATCGCCAATAGCGCGGTTTTTACCGCCACCGTGTTGCGCTCGAAGGTTCCTTCGCCGGCAAGCTGCATCTGGCGCTTGTCGAGCGCCCTCTTGACGCCGGCAAGGCCTGCCTGACCGAAGGCGTCGTCCTGGTACATGATCGCAATCTTGGACGCGCCGAGATCCTTGGTCAGATGTTCGACCATGGCTTCGGTTTCCTGGAAGTAGCTGGCGCGGATATTCATCACCAGGGGCTTGTAGGGCTCGCGCAGAAACTCGGCGCCGGTGAAAGCGCCGATGAAGGGCGCCCCTGCGGCGGTCGCGATCGGCTGCGTGGCCGCTGACGTCGGCGTGCCAACCGCGCCGGCGATGGCGAACACCTTGTCTTCCTCGAGCAGCTTCTTGACGGCTTCGATCGACCTGGTCGGTTCGTAGCCGTCGTCCATGCTCTTGAGTTCGAGCTTCCGGCCTTTCACGCCGCCGGCCTTGTTGACCTCGGCGAACGCCGCCTCCAGACCCGTTTTCATGCCCTGGCCCAACGCCGAGGCCGGGCCGTCCAGCGCCGTTGCCTGACCAAACACGATCTTGTCGGCGGAGACGCCGTCTTCGGCGAATGCCGGAATAGCGGTCGCAAGCAGGGCGGCTAAGACAACGGGAAGCGCATTGAGGGTAGAGGCTCGCATATCAAACTTCCTTCGCAGGTGTGACGCTCGACCGGATTTGCCGGCTTGCGATGTCCGATGACGTTTTGCCGGCCCGGCATCACGGCATGGATTGCGCCATTGTGATCGGGATACCTTCAGAATCACTTAATTTTTCATTCGACTGCGTCGCCGACGCCGCACGAGCTGACGCGGAACATCAATCTGAAGTTGAGTCGGTTAAGACTTCTTGAATGAAATGTTTCCACTAGCCCAGTCGGAAGCCGATCCGACGTCAGTGTTGCCGAGCCTTTGTCGGTCCACGCTCCAGTTTGAAATCTCGATCCGCATGTTGTGCGGTCCGTTGCGCTCGACCAATGCGAACGCTGACCGCCATGCGCTGGGGTGACTTGTCGGTCTGGACCTTCCCACCGGCGCGTGCCGGCTTCAGCGCCAGTCCCGCGATGACGATCGCTGCCACACGTGCCCGCCTTGCGAACCGGCCGGGGGCGGAATCGGGCGATTGCGCCTGGCTTTTCGTCGGATGCTGATTCCGTGCTAGGCTTGCGCTATAGCGTGACCCAATGAACCCTCGCCCGATTCTCTTCCTCCTGCTCCTGCTGCTGTCTGCCGTGCTCACCAGTGCCACTGCCGCGCTGGCGCAGGACAAGGGTAGCGTCGAATTAAAGCCGCTGCCGCCGCTGGCCAACCCGAACGATCCCAAGCTCGGTGCCAAGGAGCTGTTCGGACGCAAGGTGTTGCCGGCGGCGCTGCCGACGCGCGTGGTCGGCTTCTACGCCAAGGGCTGCATCGCCGGTGCCGAGGCGCTGCCGATCAATGGCGAGACTTGGCAGGTGATGCGGTTGTCGCGCAACCGCAATTGGGCGCATCCCGACATGGTCGCGCTGCTCAAGCGCGTGGCGGCCAAGGTGCCTAAAGAGGCCGGATGGCCGGGAATATTGGTCGGCGACATGTCGCAGCCGCGCGGCGGTCCGATGATCACCGGGCATGCCAGCCATCAAGTCGGACTCGACGCCGATATCTGGCTGACGCCGATGCCGAACCGGCAATTGTCACGCAACGAGCGCGAGGAAATGTCCGCCGTCATGATGGTGCGCTCCGACCGGCTCGACATCGATCCGCAGGCCTGGACGCCGCGCCATCTCGCGGTGATCCGCGCCGCCGCGCAAGAGCCGAGGGTGCAACGCATTTTCGTCAACGCCGCGATCAAGAAAGCGCTGTGCCGCGAAGCCAAGGGCGACCGCGGCTGGCTCGCCAAGGTGCGCCCGATGTATGGCCACGACTATCACTTTCATATCCGTATCAGATGTCCCGCCGGCAGCGGCGAATGCGAGAGCCAGCCGGAGCCGTCGGAAGGCGAGGGCTGCAGCGCCAGCGATCTGGCTTACTGGTTCAAGGATTCGGTGCTCCATCCGAAACCGCCGAAGGTGCCGCCGAAGCCGAAACCGCCGATGACACTGGCACAATTGCCGGCCGCCTGCCGCCAGGTTCTGGCGGCGCCGGACGCCAAGCAATAGCGTCCGATGACGCGAACCTGATTTGATCCGGCTCCAAGATGCGCTAGTCTCAAGAATCGCTCGCGCCGCACGCGCAAGCGACATTTTTGGGGCGGTGGTCCCGACTTCTCATTCGATAGCCATCGACTGCGCGACGTCGCGCGCAGAGCAATGCTGCGAGGCTCGTGATGCGCATCAGTGCACGTAACCAGATCAAGGGCACCGTCGTCGAAGTGAAAAAGGGCGCGACCACCTCACATGTCCGCGTCGATATCGGCAATGGCCAGATCGTCACCTCCTCGATCACCAATGAAGCGGTCGATGACTTGGGCATCAAGGCCCAGAGTTCGGTCATCGTGGTGGTAAAGGCATCCGATGTGATGATCGCGGTCGATTGACCGTGCGCGCTGGATCGACGTGGTGCCTTTTCCTCACCGCAACGATGCTGTAGGCTCGATGTTGCGATGTCCAGACGGATCGTAAATCCTCTGGATTGCCGGAACGGCGCTTCCGCCTGTCGCATTTGATCTCGACCCCCGTTTGATTTAGGCGCGCCAGAAGCGCGCCGCGGACACCCATGGAGCGCCACAATGCATCGTCTTGCCGGACTGTTCACAGCCTTCACCATCCTGTGGGGATCAGCCTATGCGCCCGCCTTCGCGCAGGACAAGAGCCTCACCGTGTTTGCCGCGGCCTCGATGAAGAACGCGCTCGACGACATCAACGCCGCCTACACCGCGAAGACCGGCGCCAAGATCGTTGCGAGCTATGCCGCTAGCTCGGCGCTCGCAAAACAGATCGAACAGGGCGCGCCCGCGGATATTTTCGTATCCGCCGATACCGACTGGATGGACTATGCGATCGGTAAGAAGAACATCAATGAAGCGACGCGCGTCAATCTGCTCGGCAACAGCATCGTACTGATCGCGCCGAAAGATTCCAAGATTGAGAATGTTGAGATCAGGCCGGGCTTCGATCTCGCCAAGCTCGTTGGTGACGGCAAAATCGCGACAGCTGACGTAAAATCTGTGCCGGTCGGAAAATATGCCAAGGCGTCTCTGGAGAACCTTGGCGCTTGGGCCGCGGTTGAGCCGAAATTCGCCATGACCGAGAACGTGCGCGCAGCGCTGGCGCTGGTGGCGCGCGGCGAAGCGGTGCTCGGAATCGTCTATTCGACCGACGCCAAGGTCGAACCCGGCGTCAAGATCATCGGCACCTTCCCGGCGAATTCCCATCCGCCGATCATCTATCCGGTGGGAGCCACGACGACCGCGAAGGCGGAAGCCACTGATTATCTCGCGTTCCTGCGCTCCTCGGCAGCCAAGGCCATCTTTGAAAAATATGGCTTCAGGTTTTTGGTGAGCCCAACGACCTGAGCAGCGTGTTCGATATCTCGCCAACCGAGTGGACGGCGATCCTGCTGTCGCTGCGGGTCGCCGTTGTCGCAACGCTGGTGGCCACGCCTCTTGGGATCGGCGTGGCGTGGCTGCTGGCGCGGCGCGACTTCTGGGGCAAGTCGGTGGTCGATGCGCTGACTTACCTCCCGCTGGTGCTGCCGCCGGTGGTGACCGGTTATCTGCTGCTGCTGACATTCGGCAGGCGTGGCCTCGTCGGCGCGTGGCTCGCGGACAATCTCGGCATCGTGTTCGCGTTTCGCTGGACCGGCGCTGCGCTGGCCTGCGGCGTGATGTCGTTCCCGTTGCTGGTGCGGCCGATCCGGCTGTCGATCGAAGCCATCGACCGGCGGCTGGAGCAGGCTGCGGGCACGCTTGGTGCAGCACCTTGGCAAGTGTTTACAACCGTTACCCTGCCGCTGGCGCTGCCGGGCGTGCTGGCCGGCATGGTGCTCGGCTTTGCCAAGGCGATCGGCGAATTCGGCGCGACCATTACCTTCGTGTCGAACATTCCCGGCGAAACTCAGACCATTTCCTCTGCGATCTATTCGCTGATCCAGACCCCGGACGGCGATACCGCGGCGCTGCGGCTGGTGATCGTTTCCATCGTCATCGCGATGGGCGCCTTGATCGCGTCCGAATGGTTCGCGCGGCGCGCTATGCAGCGCCTGCATGGGAATTGATCATGCTGCGCGTTGACGTCTCAAAGCAACTCGGGGAATTCTCGATCGAAGCCTCGATCGCCAGCGAGGGCCGGGTTACTGGCCTGTTCGGCGCCTCGGGCGCCGGCAAGAGCTCGTTGATCAACATGATCGCGGGATTGCTGCGGCCCGATCGCGGCACCATCGTTGTCGACGGCGAGACCCTCGACGACAGCGCTGCGCGCTTGCATGTTCCGGCGCATCGCCGCCGGATCGGGTATGTGTTCCAGGACGCGCGACTGTTTCCGCACCTCGATGTGCGCCAGAATCTCGACTACGGGCGCCGCATGAACCGCCTTGCCGACGATGCCGCGCAACGCGCGCGAGTCACCGAGTTGCTCGATATCGGCAATTTGCTCAATCGCCGGCCCGGCCAACTCTCCGGCGGAGAGCGTCAACGCGTGGCTTTGGGGCGCGCGCTGCTGGCGCAGCCCAGGTTGCTGCTGCTGGATGAGCCGCTGGGGTCGCTGGACGAGGAGCGCAAGGTGGAGATCCTGCCTTATCTGGTGCGGCTGCGCGACGAAGCCGGCGTGCCGATGGTCTATGTCAGCCACGACGCCGACGAAATGCGCCGGTTGGCGACCCAAATCGTGATGATCCGGCGCGGGCGGGTCATTGCGTTCGGCGGAGCCGAAGTGTTGCCGGCGGCCAACTCGCCGGCCTGAGGTTTGCCAGTCCGCACTGCCGAACAGCTTGCTCTCAGCAATTTGCGTTTTGATAACGCCTGGTGGAACATTTCCTTCATTCGATACGGCCGGCGCAAAATGACGCGTTTCTTGACGCGAACCGGTCTCCGCTTCGCTTGAAAACACCCTACCGCCTGCTTTTTTTGGCAAGCCGCTCGTTGAACGAACGAAGATCGATCACCATTCGCCGATGAGTTCCGCTGCCTATCTCTTCCATCTCGTCGCTCGCCGACACCTTGAAGTCGATTCGTTTTCCCTCGACCTTGACGACCTCGGCTTCGGCACGAACATCATGACCTACGGGTGTAGCGGCAAGATGCCGTACATCTATCGCGGTACCGACCGCGCTCTCCCCCGTGTCCAGAAATGGCCTGATGGCGCTGAGGGCGGCGTTTTCCATGATCAGGACCATCACGGGCGTCGCCAGCACCTGCGGCAACATGGCGTCCTTGAATTGATTGGCGAGATGCTCCGGCAGTACGCGCAACGTGAACGTTCCTTTTGTTCCCAGCGGAATTTGGCGCATACGATCATCCTCTATCTGCGGCGTTCCTGCGGTTGACGTTTAGATGGCGACTGGCCACCCGGAAAATACACATCGGCTGCGCTTGGCGCCCGCGTATTCTCTTGCTCGTGATTTCTCGCAGAAATGACAATGGCGTGATTGACTGACGATGCGACGCTGACTTTCCGGTCGCAGGGACCGCCGCAACAGTCGAACATTCGCGGCGTCGCAATATGCTGACCGCAATCCAGACCGCAGCCATGCATTTACCGGTCGCCGCCTTAAACTCCCGCCACCGACTCCCACATTTCCGACAGCTTGCGCTTGAGCGATGCCAGGCGCGTCACCGGCGCGGGTTCTGCCTCATCTTCCGGCAGCCGAAGGCCCACGACACTGACCCGGCCGCCGCTGATGCTGCGCGCGACCAGAACGATGCTGTCGAGCGCCAGCGTCGCGCCATCTTTCGGCGCATGATCGAGATGAACGTCGAAATAGTCCGCCAGCGTCAGCTTTGATTGTTCAGCATCCACGTTCATGCCATAGATCGCAGCGAGATCGCCAAGCGTGATCTCGCCGGAGACAACAAAATCGCCGAGCAGATGCGGATCGGGTGCGGTGCTCGGCAGCATGTCGACAAAAAATCGATCCAGCGATTCGGCTTTTTCGGGCGGCGCCAGCAGGTAGATGTAGTCACCCGGGAGTATCGGATCGGCTTCCGCGGCCGAGAGAATCCGCTCGTCGCGAATGACCAGCGTCGGCTTCGACCAAGACGGAATCAGGCCGCGCCGGAAATACAGACTCTTCGGGCGCACGGAATAACCGACCAGTTGCTGTTCAAGCTGACCGGGCAAATCAAGCTCGATACGCCGCGGCCCGCGATCAGCCCGCGGCAGCGCCACATGCAGCCGCCGTGCTGCCGGGGCTAGCGTCCAGCCCTGCAGCAACAGCGAAATGATGACGACGACAAAGGCGACGTCGAAATAGAGGTACGCCTTCGGCAAGCCGACCAGCATCGGCATCGACGCCAGGAAGATAGCGACTGCGCCGCGCAGGCCGGTCCAGGCGATGAAGAGCTTCTCCCGCCAGTTGAAGCGAAACGGCACCAGACAAAGAAACACCGCGAGCGGCCGCGCTACCAGCATCAGCACCAGCGCCACGATCACGGCAGGAATGAAGCTAGCCAGCAGCCGCTGCGGCGAGACCAGAAGACCGAGCAGCACGAACATCACGATTTGGGCCAGCCAGGTCGCGGCGTCGAGGAACGTCACCACCGAATTATGCGCGCGGGTCGGCCGGTTGCCGATAATGATGCCGGCAAGATACACGGCCAGAAATCCCGAGGCGTGCGCGATCTGCGCCGCGCCGAAAATCACCAGTGCGGCCGTGCAGACAAAGGGCGCGTGCAGGCCCTGGGGCAGCGCGACGCGATTAAGCGCCAGCACCACGAGGCGGCCTCCGAGCACGCCGATGATGGCGCCGAGCACGGCCTCGCGGGTCAATTCCAGCGCGACATGCGAGAGCGAGCTGCTGCCGATCGAAATGAACTCGACCAGCATCAGCGTGAGGAATACCGCGAACGGATCGTTGGTGCCGGATTCGGCCTCCAGCGTCGCGCCGACGCGCGGGCGCAGCCGCAAGCCCTGCGCGTGGACCAAAAGAAACACCGCCGCGGCATCGGTCGACGCCACCACGGCGCCCACCAGTAGCGCTTCGCTCCAGTTCAGGTCGAGCGCATATTTGGCGACCGGTGCTGTGATCAGCGCGGTCAGCAATACGCCAATCGTCGCCAGCACCATCGACGGCGCCAATATGGCGCGGATGCTCTGAAACCGCGTTCTTAGACCTCCGTCGAACAGGATCAGCGCCAGCGCCACCGAACCCACCAGATAGGTGGTGCGCACGTCGTTAAACTGCACCTGCCCGGGTCCGGAATCGCCGGCCAGCATGCCGATCAAGAGAAACACCAGCAGCAACGGCGCACCAAAGCGCAGTGCCAGCAGGCTCGACAAGATGCCGGCCATGACCAGAACCGCGCCAAGAAGAATGGTTATGCTGACCGAGTCGAGAGAAGCCATGAGCCTTCGCAGTTGAGCGCAAATACTTGCAATTGCATCCTTATCGTCGCTACAGTTCCACGCCAACCCCTTTCTGCCTGTAGTGGCGATGTACCCGATTTCGCGACGTTAACTGACTTCATGGCGCGCTGTAGCGATGGCCTCGGCGCCGCGGTTATGGGAATCTGCCGGATATTCGAATCAAGTTTGTCTATGCCGGTCTGCTTTAAGACGAGATTTGACGATGGACCTGAATGACCTCAGCGAACTTCTGCTCTCCACCGCCCGTTCAGTTGGCGCGGAGGTCACCTCGCCGTGGTTCTATCTGCAGCTGGGGCTGATACTGACGGGCGCCGGGATCGCATATGCGACCCAGGCGGCCGTCCGTTCTCGGCTCGATTTGACCTCGCTTGCCATGCGCTGGCCGTTGCCGTTGCGGCACTTCATCCACGTAGTGGTCGGCAGCGTTTCGACGGCCGCGTTCGCTCTATCGATGATCGTGGCGCGCGTCACGATGGTGCATTCGACCTGGCCGAGCCGCAGTTATCTGCTCGCGGTTGCCGCCAAGCTTGCGGTCGCCTGGTTGATTATCCGTCTCGTGACGTCAGTCATTCGCAACGCCTTCATCGTCAAGCTGGTGTCGCTGTCGGCGTGGCTGGTGGCGGCGTTGAGCATCATCGGCCAGCTTGGCCCGGTCATCGAAGCGCTCGACTCTGTCTCGATCGTGCTGGGTGACCTGCGGCTGACGCCGCTGCTAGTGATCAAGCTCGGCGTGCTGCTGATCGTCGCGCTATGGCTGACCAATATCGCCAGCAAATTCGTGGAAGGCCGCATCACACGATCCGGCGACCTGACGCCGTCGATCCAGGTGCTGCTGGTCAAGATGATCCGTGTGGCGCTGATGACATTCGCCATCGCGGTCGTGATGAGCGCGGTGGGCATCAACCTCTCGGTGCTGGCGATCTTCTCCGGTGCCGCCGGTGTCGGTATCGGTTTCGGCTTGCAGAAGATCGTCGCGAATTTCATCAGCGGCATTATCCTGCTGGCGGATAAATCGGTGAAGCCGGGCGATCTCGTCACCATCGGCGACAGCTCGGGGCGCATCAGCGCGATGAATACGCGCTATATCTCGGTCGCCGCCGGCGACGGCCGCGAGTTCCTGATCCCCAACGAAGACCTGGTGACGCAGAAGGTCGTCAATTGGACCTACACCGACAAGAACACGCTGGTGAAGGTCAATTTCGGCACCAATTATGACGCCGATCCGCGACTCGTATGCAAGCTGGCCATCGACGTTGCGGCGGCGGCGAAACGCGCCATCAAGGGCAAGCCGCCGAACTGCATCCTGACTGAATTCGCCGAGGCCGGGATGAAGTTTGCCCTGACCTTCTGGATTGCCGATCCGGACGGAATGGACAATGTGAAGAGCGAGGTCATGCTGTCGCTGTGGGACACCTTCAAGCGCGAGGGCATCCGCGTGCCGTATCCGGTGCGCGAAATTTACGTTCGCGGCGGTACGCTGCCGGTCGACACCCCCATCGAGGTCTCGACCTGATGCTGCTTTGGCGGCGAACGCACTTTGGGGAATTTGGTGGTCTGGCCGAGCCATGATGGGGTTGCGCACCAAGCTTGGCTTGCACTGAGGGCTCCGATCATTAAATTAGGCTCTCAAATCACCTCCCGCCAAGACACGATCCGCCCATGAGCTACATCGAAGCCTCCGATACCTCCTTGCGCAAAACCGGGCAGATCAAGCTGCACGGGCCGAGCGGGTTTGCCGGCATGCGCAAGGCCGGCGCGCTGGTAGCCAAGTGCCTCGATGAACTGACCGATGTCGTCAAGCCGGGCGTGCCGACCTCGCGGATCGACGAATTCGTCCGCGACTTCGCCTTCGGTCATGGCGCCTATCCCGCCACCCTGATGTATCGCGGCTACCGCTATTCGACCTGCACCTCGATCAACCACGTGGTCTGCCACGGCATGCCGGGGGACCGGGTGCTGAAGGAAGGCGACATCGTCAACATCGACGTCACCTTCATCGTCGAGGGCTGGTATGGCGATTCCAGCCGAATGTATGTCGTGGGACCGATTGCCCGCAAAGCCGAACGGCTGATCGAAGTGACCTATGAGGCGATGATGCGCGGCATCGCCGCCGTAAAACCCGGCGCCACCACCGGCGACATCGGGCATGCCATTCAAAGCTTCGTCGAGCCGCAGGGCATGAGCGTGGTGCGCGACTTCTGCGGACACGGGTTGGGACGCATGTTCCACGACGAGCCGAACATCATTCATATCGGCCGGCCCGGCGAAGGCGTGGTGCTGAAGCCCGGCATGTTCTTCACCATCGAGCCGATGATCAATCTCGGCAAGCCGCATGTGAAGATCCTGTCGGACGGTTGGACCGCGGTGACGCGCGACCGCTCGCTGTCGGCGCAATTCGAGCATTCGGTCGGCGTGACCGCCGGCGGCGTCGAAATCTTCACGCTGTCGCAACGCCATGCCGAGAAGCCCCCGGCCGCGGCGTAATATCTGCCGGTTCATCGAAAGTTCACAGTTGCAAAACCTGGCCGACACGGCATGGTTGGGGCGCCCCATTAATATTGTCGGCGCCAATGCCTGCGGATACCAGCGATCAATCCGAACCTATTGAGGCGCCGCATTATCACGGCCATCGCGAGCGGCTGCGCGGTCGCTTTCATGGCGCCGGGCCCGACGCCTTGAGCGACTACGAATTGCTGGAGATGGTGCTGTTCACCGCGCAGCCTCGGCGCGACATGAAGCCGCTGGCCAAAACATTGCTCAAGAAGTTCGGTTCGTTCGCCGAAGTCATTCACGCGCCCGAAGGACGGCTGCGCGAAGTTATTGGGGTAGGCGACGTCACGATCACACAGCTCAAATTGATCGCAGCCGCCGCGAGCCGCATCGCCAAAGGCCAATTGGAACAGCGCACCATGCTGTCGTCATGGAATGACGTAATCCACTATTGCCGGACCAGCATGGCATTCGCCGACAAGGAGCAGTTTCGCATCCTGTTTCTCGACAAGCGCAACCAGCTGATCGCCGACGAGGTGCAGCAGATCGGCACCGTCGACCATACGCCGGTCTATCCGCGCGAAGTGATCAAGCGGGCGCTGGAATTGTCCGCCACCGCGATCATCCTGGTGCATAATCACCCCTCCGGCGATCCGACGCCCTCGCAGGCGGATATCCAGATGACCAAGGCCATCATCGACATCGCGCTTCCGCTCGGCATCTCCGTGCACGACCACCTCATCGTCGGCAAGAATGGGCATGCGAGTATGAAGGGTTTGCGGCTGATCTAGCCGAGCCGAGCGATCCGACCTTTCAAGCCTTTGCTCCGACTGTGTCGGCCATTTTGGCGCCGCGAAAACCCATCGGCTTTGCAGCGCCTGTCGTCGTATCCCGCGCGGATTGGTGCTCGATCTCTGCGTTCAATTCCGCCCCAAGAAGAACGACGATGATGGAGAGCCATATCCAGACCATGAAGCCGATCACCGCCCCGAGTGAACCGTAGGTTGTATTGTAATTGCCGAAGTTGGCGGTGTACCAGGAAAACAGAATGGAAACAGCGAGCCACCCGATCGCAGCAAAGGCGCTGCCCCATGTGATCCACCGCCACTTCGGCTTGGCGCGGCTAGGACCGTAACGATAGACAAGGCCAAGGCCAACCATCACCACAATGAGCAGTGCGGGCCATCGAAGAATTTTCACCGCCAGCTCGGCTTCAATGGCAATGCCCAGGTAATTCAAGGCGATCGGAAGCACCACCATCGCGCCCAAAGCCACAAGCACGAAGACAATCGCAGCCAAGGTGAACGTCAAGGAGATTGCATTCAGCTC
>NZ_JNIJ01000008.1 GCF_000701345.1 Bradyrhizobium sp. URHD0069
TCGCTGGCAAACCTGCTTCGGCCAACGCGCTGAAAAGCCATTGCGATAGCGGCCCGGCTTCCAGTCCGATCCGCCTGAAGCGGTAGATGGGGTTCCGCAGAACCTGCAGCAGAGCTTCAGGCTCGCTCGCCACCTTCACTTCCCGCACGATCCTGCCCGTGTCATCCACAATGCAGACGCTGGTCTGCTTGACCGATACGTCTAATCCAGCAAAATGGTCCATGCTGCGCTTCTCCTTCTGATGCTTGAGGCCGTAACCACGGACCTCGTTTCACCATCAGCCTGAAGCGCAGCACCCAAAATCTTCAGCTATCCACAAGCTGGGCCGGCCGATTACCCCATCTTTGGAGCGCATTACGGACTCAACTCGGACATCGCGCCAAGTCCGAAAAGTGCCGATTTTGTTGCAAAAGTCTTTTTGCGTCACTGAATACAAATTTCCGGGCCGTACACGCGGCGATCGAACAATAATTTGAGGGACTACATTATCTAGCGACGAACTCACGGGCGACTTCGCTAATGGCCTGGAGGCTACATCGATCGGCGATTGCGGCTCGTTTGGTCCATTTGCGGGAAATTGATCGAACGGCATTTTGGGAGTTTTGCAACAAAATCTGCCAAGTGCGGACTTGTCATCGTCTACGCGCCACGTCTCCCTGTTGGTGGCGAATGCCATCCGGCACAGAACCTGCGGTGCCTCCAATGCGATCAAATCCCCTCAACGAACATTAACCCTGCTTCGCGCCGGCCCGTAGCGGGCCAGCTAAATTAACATGGTGCTTGCAATCCCTATGCAACCTCACCGGACAATCCCCGGGGACCCCGCATGCCATCCGAAAACGACGAGCCGCAACTCGAACTTCCATCGGCGCTCCCTGCCCGGCAGGCATCGCGGCTCATGCCGGTGTTGTTGCTGCTCGGCCTGATCGGCGGCGGTGTCTACGCCGCTACGGACAGCGACAGCAAGGCCACCGCGAAGGTGCCTTCCCGGCCGGGGGACCTGTCGGCCAACGTCGTCACCTTTGTTTCGCCGGACGATCGCCCGGCTGTAGCTGCGGCGGTTGCCGCCTTGAAGGTTTCATCGCCGCAACGTGCCGAGATCGAGCAGGCGGTGATCGAGCGGCGCCAGCGTCTCGCCTGGATCGTCTTCTTAGACAGCATTGATCCGGATGGCGATACCGTCGCGGTCGAGGCGTCGGGGCTGACGCAGCAGATCGTGCTGACCAAAAGCTGGACGCCCGTTGCGGTGACGCTGGCAGACAGCGCGCCGATCGGGGTCACCGCACTTCGCGACGGACAAGGCGGCGGCATCACCGTGGCGTTCGCCACCAGTACCGGCCCGATGTCGATGCGCATCCTGCGGCCCGGCGAACGTATCGAGGTGGTGCCATGATGGGAATGTCTCCGTGGCTCGGCCGGCTGATCCTGCTGCTCGCCCTCATCACCATCGACCACGCTTCGCCTGCGCTCGCTGTTACGCTGGTGATAGGCGCGGCAGGCGCAGCCGTCGCCATCTTTCTCTATCGAGGTTCTTATCTCCCGAGGTTCGTCATGGATATTCTGGATCGGCTTTCCAACAAGACCAGTCTTCAACAGGCCTATGAGAAGCGAAGCCAGAGCCTGATCACGATCGATGCCGACGACCTGGCGGCGCGCATCACAGCCCGCGTGGTCGGCCAGGAGGACGCCATCAAGGCGATCGCGCAGCAATTGCGGCGACGCATTGCAGCGCGGCGGCTCGACAAGCCCGTGGCTGTGTTCTGTCTCGCCGGCGCACCCGGCGTCGGCAAGACACATTTCGCAAAAGTGCTCGCCGAGGAACTCTATGGCGGGCGGAGCCATCTGCACTTCTTCGACATGAGCCAGTTTGGCCAGCCGCACGCGGCCGCAAGCCTGTTCGGCCAGGCCCGCGGCTATGTCGGCTCCAACAGCTACGGCTCGATGACGGCGGCGCTCCGCGACGTGCCCAACGCGATCGTGCTGCTGGATGAATTCGAGAAAGCCCATTCGGAAGTCCACAAGCGCTTCCTGACGGCGTGGAACGACGGATTCATCACCGAGGTCAGCGACGGCGCCCGCGTCGCGACCAATGAGGCCATCTTCATTCTCACCACCAACGCCGCCTCGCGTCGCATCGGCGAGATCGCCGAGCAGACCAACGAGACCGCCGAAGAACAGGGGCGGCTGGCGAAGGGCGCCCTGGCGGACGCCCAGTTCGCGCCTGAAGTGCTGTCGCGGATCGACGACGTCTTCGCGTTCCGGCCGCTGAAGGGATTGGACATCGCGCGGGTCGTTGCGCTGGAGATCGAAGCGATCGCCCTGCAGTTCAACGTCAGGATCGCCGGCGGCGGCATCGATCCGCAAATCCTAATGCGGGCAATCGATGCGTTGTCTGGCCGCATGCAGGGCGGCGTTCGCGACATGGCGCGCGCCATCGAACGACAGATCACGGATGGCTTAATCGATGCGCGCGCCGCCGGCGCGACCGAAATTCGGCTGGTGCAGGATGGCGAGCGTGTCAGAGTCGAGGCCGTCCGGGGCCATCGCGAGGCCGCCGCGTCGAACCTGCAACGCGCGACCGTTGGCTGACGATGGCCGGTCAATCGCACATCCTCCAGGGTGAACGGAAGGGCGCTTTCCGCCTCTTCCTCGACCTCTATGCGACCAACGCCACCTTTCGCGGCTTCTGTGAGTTTGCCGTCATCGGCGCCATCGTGCTGCTGTTCATTCACGGATTGCAGTCGTTCGCGACGATCGGCAATTCGGCGCTAACCGCCGTCTCGCCGCCGAAACTGTCGGATCAGGACATCAAGACGCAAGGCGATATTGCCAAACTCGGCCGCCGCGACAGCGCCTTGACACCGCAACTCGGCGACCTCGGACTAGACGAACGATATTTTGCCGGCGATCCGGAGCCGCAAAGAACCATGCTGACGGAGGCGTGGCGCGCCTATCGAAGCAAGAATTCGCGCAAGGCGCTGGAATTACTCGAGGCGGCCGGATCGGACGATCCCCATGTGCTGCTGGTCCGCGGACTGGCGACGATGGCGCAGCCGCAAAACGGCGCGCTCCGCAGCGGCGTACTCTATCTCGAGCAGGCCGCGGGCAAGGCCGACCTGAAGTCGATGGCCGTGCTCGGCGTGCTGCACATCATCGGTGTGCCGGGAATTCAGCATGATCTCGAGAAAGGCCAGAAGCTCATCCTGAATGCCGCCGCCAAGGGCGATGTCGAGTCCTCGCGCGTCGCAGGCCAGGGCTATCTTTCGGGATGGATGGGAAGCATCGATCCCGGCCGCGCGGCAAAGTATTTCAGGTTCGCCGCCGATCGGGATGACGCTAAGGCCGCGTTCTACCTTGCCGAGCTCTATTTTACCGGCCGCGGCGTAGCCAAGGACAATCTCGAAGCCGACCGGCTGGCGGAGAAGAGCGCTTCCCAGGGCAACCGCTACGCGCTGACGTTCGTCGGCGTTCGCAGAATGCAGGCCTATTTCCAGGGAATTTCCGACGATCCATCCAGCGCCTTGAAATGGCTTGAACACGCCGCCGAACAGAACGAGCCCACGGCGCTGCTGACGCTATCGATGTATTACATGGAATTCGCCGCGCGATCGGGCCAGACCGATATCGCGAAGGGCGTGGGATTCCTGAAGCAGTGCGTCGAGCGGACCGAGAATCCCGCCTGCGCGATGTCCTATGCTGCCACCCTCGACAACGGCTTTGGCAGGCGTGACGTCAAGCAAATCTACGCGATGTACCAGTTGGCGAACCGTGACGGCCGCAACGACAAGGCGCGCGCCCGAATGGCCGAATTGTCCAAGGAATTGTCGAACGCGGAGCTGCTGCAAATTCAGCTTGACGCGCGCAAGCGTCCAATGCAACCGAGCTCCGACCTGCCTCGATTTTCGCGCGTGAAACCATGATCACCAGAGCCGGGAAAATTGCGGCGGCCCTGTTCGCAGTCTATTTCGCTTACTATCTCAAGAGCACGCTCTTAGGCTACGCGACCGAACCGAAAGTAATCGGCGGCGTCGATCTCGACCGGCCGATTCCGCAACTCATGTTCTGGACACCGATCTACTATCCGATGCTGTTGTCCGCTGCCTTCGCGTATTGGATCTGGCCGACGAAGGCGTACCCGAGCCTCGCCCGGAGGATGGTTGCTGGGTCCTTCGCAATCGTTCGGATCATACTGTTCACGCTCTTCATTTCATTCCTATGCACGGGCTTCGGCGCGTTCTATCTGGCTCTTCCGCAACTGATGACAGCGGAAATCCTGCCGATGCTGGCGAGCGTCTTTTTATCGGCGCTTCAAGGAACGGCGGTGATGATGATTTTCCATATCATGGGCTTCATCCCGATCAGCGTTTTCGTCGGGTCTCTGATTGCGCTCGGCGCCCATGTCGCATCAAAGCACCTTTCGTCGCCTATGGATGAACGGGTGCGGTCGGATTTTGCCTCATTCTCGACGGTGCTTCGGTCGTCAAACGAGTGGCCCTGGCCAAGCCTGGTGGCTGGATCCGTTATAGCGGCCATGATGCTGACCGGATTTAGCATCGCCGGCTTGCCGATCATCGTATTGTGGGGCGCCTTTTTCGTGCACTGGGGAATCCCCTGCGTCGTACTGGGCGCCGCGATTGGATTTTTCGGCAGGCACTGGGCCTGGTGCGCAGCCGTCAGCCTGCCTATCGCGTACTATCTTTCGACGACAGCCTATCGGCCCACCGGCATCCTAGCGTCCCAAGCAATAGATTTTCCGCCAGTGGTGATTGCAACGCTGGTCGGGTTCAACCTCGCGAGGAAATTCGTGCCCAGGATTTTCAACAGCCAAGCGACATAGAGCGGGACTGGTTCCGCTAGGAGGGGGCACCTTAACTAGGACAGTACCGTGATCTGGGCGCTGTCCTGTGGCCATTACCAGTTGGGGCTGAGCGATTGTCCGCTACGGGTCTCATTCGTGTGGTTTGCACCAGCCGCCGATGATTTCCGGTCTACCCCGGTCAACCGACATTCTCACAGTCGGACAGCATGTCTCAAAGGTGCCGATTTTGTTGCAAAAGTCTTTTTGCACCACCGATCAAAAATTTTCCGGGCTGTAGGCGCGGCGATCGAATATTGATGTGGGGGACTACTGCATCCTGCGACGAACTCACAGGCGACTTCGGCGGCACGTTTGAGGCTACATCGATCGGCGATCGCAGCTTGTTTCGTCCTTTCGCGGAAAATTAGTCGCTCGGCATTTTGGGACTTTTGCAACAAAATCGGCCATGAACAGACATGACGGGTGTTAGTCGCAAAAGAACAAAGCCGCCCGAAGGCGGCTTTCACAATTCAAATCTGATGATCGCCGCTATGGTCGTTTTTGGATTATTTCTTGGGAGGCAACGGATCGATCCGGCGGATCAAGTGGCCTTGCATTTTTATGTTTTTTTCATGCTTTCCTGGTAGGAAAGCGGAGCAGCACCGTCTCGCCAATTGTTTTTGGCATCAGCAAAGAGCCGAAGTCCGGATGATGGGCCAGGAGCAGCACGATTTTTACAAAGTCAATTCGCTGACCAATCTGGACAAGGCATCGCCTGTCGAGGGCACGATTGTTTGGGATGCACCGCGCTCTTTGTGGAATGGCGCAATGCTGCTTGGGGCCATCGTCCTCGGTCCGCTCACATTTTCGTGGAGCGCGTTGGCCGTCTTTCTGGTCACGGCCGGAATCACGCTTTGCGCTGGCCACTCCGTCGGCTTCCACCGGCGCCTCATTCACCGCAGCTTCGAGTGTCCCAAATGGGTCGAGAGGACGCTGGTCTGGCTCGGAACGGCGGTGGGCATGGGTGGGCCACTGTGGACCATTCGCGTGCACGACAGCCGGGATTGGGCCCAGCGCCAGGCCGATTGCCATCCGTTCCTCGCGCACCGAAAAAGCCTCTGGCTGGATGGCTTGCTTTATCTCCATGGCCGACTCGTCTTGAAGCATCCTCCAGGTTTCGATCCTGGCGCGGGCATTGGCGACGATCCCTTCTATCAGTTTCTCGATCGCACCTGGATGTTGCACCAGATTCCGATCGCTCTCGTTCTCTATTGGCTGGGTGGGTGGCCTTTTGTCGTGTGGGGCGTCTTTGTACGCGTCGCGGCCTGCACGACAATGCATTGGGGAATATCCTACTTCGCGCACACGCAAGGAGCGCAGGACTGGACCGTCGACGGCGCGGTGGTCCAAGCGCATAACGTGGCGGTGATGGCTATTCCGACGATGGGAGAGAGCTGGCACAATAACCACCACGCCTTTCCGGGCTCTGCGCGGCACGGTCTCTATCCCGGGCAGATCGATCTCGGCTGGGAGTTCGTGAGGCTGCTTCGCGCCCTTGGCTTGGCTTGGAACGTTCAGGTGCCCGCGGAGCTGCCGCCCCGCCCTGGAATAAGCCCGGTCCACGCCCGCTCGCTTTCAGTCTGTGCGCCCGGCCAGGCGGAAATTTCGGGTGTCCGATCGTGACCACCGCCGCTGAGGCCCTCGCCGCTTATTATGCGGCGAATGGCATAGAGGCTGACCCCGCGCGCAGTGCGACATGGATTTGCAAAATAGGCCCGGCGTCGGTTGAATTTCCGAACTGGGAGTGGCGGCGAGACGCCGTCACGCGGCACGACCTCCACCACATTCTTACTGGCTATCCCTGCACGATGACGGGAGAGATGCAGATGGCGGCGTGGGAGTTCGCCGCCGGACGATACCGCCACTGGGCGGCGACACTGTTTTGCCTGCCCCTGGCGCTCATGGGCGTCATATGTGCACCACGGAGAACCGCGCTGGCGTTCAGAGCGGGTCTGATCTCGACAAGTCTTTATGGCTCCGAACTGGACCTCAACAAGCCGCTTACAGCGTTACGAGCGGAAATCGCCGCGCTTCCGACAGAAGCCCCGTGAAAAAACGCGCGCAATCTTGATCGGGCGGTCCCTCCGGCCGCTCCTGCCTGCGCCCGCGCGGCCAGTGGCCACGCAGCCGCTCCGCCGAGTCCGGCGATGAACTCTCGGCGCTTCATTGCGTGCCCTCAATATCTGCAAATGTAATCCTAACAATTTTCTGGCTCGGGCAGTTTGGTTGAAATGACGCACCAGGAACGAATGGCGACAAGAGTAGTGCGTCCGTCGATCCTCATGTCCGCTGTGGTGCCAATTTCGGAAGTGCGCTTGCCGTGCTACTCGGCTCTGCTGTTTCGGGAACAAGCGGCGACATGTAGGCACGTGCCGGCGGCCACCGGAGCGTCGGAGGCATTCTGATGCACCACGGCCACGTGAGCACTTGAGTAAAGATTGAATCATTCCGCATCGGCTTGATAAAGCGCCGGTTTTAGCAACGGCTTAATTCAACACGCCTACAACCTCGATGATATCAGTCAACCGGATCTCGCGCGATGCCTCTGATGCTCAAAACTGTCTCCGGAATTGCACTAATCGTCATCGCTATTCTGCTGGCACTGCAGGCATCCCCCGTCACCGGCATCGTACTCATGATGTTCGGCGGTCCGATCTGGACCGGGCTCCTGGTGCATGTTTTTCTTCTAGCACTGGCCATCGAAGGATGGGTCCGACGCATTCCGCGAGCTTTCATCGCGATCCCGCTCATCACCTATAGCGGTTATTACGCACTCTACGCCTATGAGACGATCAATATCGCTCGCACATCCGCTGAGCTGCGGAAGTCCAATTCGGGAAAAGTCCTTGAATTCAACGCGGACATCCATTCGCTCGTAACACCGACAGCGCCAGCGCTCGTCAGCAGCCACGTGATTGTAGTGGCTTACGAAGCCAACGCAAACTTTCAGCCGGAACAGCACCGGTCCTTTCGGCTGGTCCATCGCAACCAGTGCAATCTCGCCAGGGACAGCCTGCACCGGATCCAGACATCCGGTGTTTATTTCGGCAACATAGCGCTCGACAAGGTCTGCAGGTTGAGCGTTCCGGAGTCACCCCCTCAAAAGGTCATTTCCGTGGTCAAGATCGGCGATGAAGAAGTCTGGAAACGCAAGCGCGGCATCAGCGTGCAGACCCATCAATTGATGCTCGACGGGAAGATCGTTGGAAACTACAAAACCGCTTCTGTCTGGCGACTGCCGATCTTCCCCGGCTTGGCGATCGGATGCGGCTTGATTAGCAGTCCTCCGGCCTGGAAATGTGACGCCGGTTTTATGAGATCGCACACGGTTCTCGACACCGTCCCGGATGGCATCGACCGCGAACGCTTCGATGGGCCCGAGAGTGTCATGCTCGGGCTTCCGAAATATACCGCCGCCGACCTCGCCAACTATCGTGGCTATCCGCAGAACGAGGCGGCGCTCGCCTGGCTCGCCGATGAACCTCAACGGGTTGAAGACCGCATGTTCGCCTTGCTGCAGGAACTCGCCGGCGGCGGCAATCCGAAAGTGCCGATGGGCATAAAGTTTTCGGTAGCGCAGAATCCCACGCGCCTTGCGCCGCTCGCCGAAGCGACGGCTAACCGGTTCATCGAGTTAAGCAACATCAGACCTGCAGCGGGTGACGGGCAGGAGTACATGTATCGTTATGAAGGACTTGCGGCAGCGTTGACTGCACTGCCCGACGAGGCATTTGCGAAAGTCGCGGCACCGCTGAACGCCTACTTTGTTGATGGAATGGCCTCCAACGAGTTTCCTGCGCTGTATGCTCGCATACAGCGCATTTCCGGCCGGCAAGCGCTCGATTTTTATGAGGCGGACTTCATGACCGCGCAGGGCTATCGACAGCTGTTTCCCGTGCTGGCCATTTGCCGGATCGGCCGCGCCAGCCCCGCAATTATTGCCGAGATGAAGGCGCGGATGCTGCACGAGATCGACAGCCCCTCATTCGATGATGACAACAAGACCGCGCTCATCGTGGCGCTTCTGAAGCTTGGTGAAGACGCCTTTGTGCGGGACAACAAGTCGCGCCTCGCGGCCAACGCCCGCGCTGATTTCGAGAGCTGGCTTGACGCGGTTTTGTCAGGCAAGGGAACCACGAAGGTCGGTCCCAACAACTGCATGACGAAAAACTGGAACGGTCGGCGCGCGACGAAGCCTTCGCTATACTGGACGAACGGGGTCTGGATACTTCGGTCGTAAGCCCTGCATCGACAAATGTCCGGTTCGGGTCAAATTGAGAAGAACTCAGTACGAGCACATGTTTTCCGCTTTGCCATCAAACTCGGACATTGCTCGATGCAGTCGGCACTTCGCATTTGTGCCAAAAGCGGCCGTTCATGTACCGACGACCGCGAGACAATGCAGGCCGATCTAAGAATCGAGTAGCCGCATCGCATTGCCGCCGGCTAATTGCGCCAATGTCGTCTCGTCCATGCCGTCGACACCAGCGATGTGACCGATCGGGTTGTATTCGGCCATATCATAGGGGTAGTCGGTACCCATCAGGATCCTATCAGAACCGAACACGTTGAGCAAATAAGCCAGTTGGTGATAGCTGAAGACAACGGTGTCGAGATAGACCTGACGCAAATACGTCGTCGGCTGCAGCGGTAGGTCACCATGAGAATCCTGCCGTGCGCCCCATGCATGGTCGATGCGACCTGAATACGATGGCAGATAGCCGCCGCCATGCACAGCCATGAGTTTCAGGTCGGGAAAACGCGCCAGCGTTCCGCTGAAGATCAGGTTATGCAACGCCAACGTGGTCTCGAGCGGGTTGCCCAACATGTTGTTGAAGTAGAAATGCGTGAGACGCTCTCCGTGCGTGAAACCGTTGGGATGCAGCATGATGAATGCGCCGAGCTCTTCGGCCTTGGCGAAGAATGGGCGGTAAGCCGGATCAGACAATTCCCTCCCATCGACGTTGGTCAGAATCTGAACACCCTTCAGTTTCAGGTGCGTTATGACATAATCGAGTTCGCGCACGGCCAACTCAGGCTCTTGCAGCGTAATCCCACCGAGACCTAGAAACCGATCAGGCCGGCGTGAGCAGAATTCCGCCACGCCATCATTGGCGATGCGATGTGCTTGTTGGGCGATTTTCGTATCGAGATGATAGTAGCATTGTCCTGGAGCGGGAGCGACGACCTGGATATCGATGCCCATCTTGTCGAGATCATGCAGTCGCCGGTCAATTGTGGTCATCACCTCCATGATATCTTTTTCTTGGCCGGCATTGATCGCCTTGGTCGCGTCGTCGGCGAAGTGGGCCAGCGAAATACGACTGATGTCGATGTGAGGCTGTGCGACCTTGGCGGCTTCGCGGACAAAGATGTGCGAATGAATATCGATCGTCGTAGACGACGGACGGCGGGCGCGACCGTCAGCGTCATGAATGCGGGCTGCGGTAAAGCCATAGCGATTTTTGCGGTCGATCATTGAAACGTCCCGTTCTTGAAGATCGTTGAAAGGTTGCGCTCAGGCCTGCATCGCCGTCCATTCCAACGCGGTGCTGAACCGTTTAACGGCCGCCGAGACGTGAGCTTTCAGCAAGCTGACCGCCCGGCGCGAGTCTCGCGCCTGAAGCGCTGAAATGATGGCGTTGTGTTCCTCGACGAACTTATGTGCCTTGGGTCCGCGAACCGCGGCTACACTCATCCTGACAAGACGCTCGGTCTCCTCGATCAGATCGCAGGTCGTCCGTGCCATCCGGCCGTTGTTGGAGCATCGCGCGAGAGCGCAGTGAAAATCTCGGTTGTAGTTGATGAACTCGTTTTCGTAGTCGCCATCGAACTCACGAAACCGATCGAGCGCTTTCAATTCCTCGTCGGATGCGTTCTTTACCGCCTCCGCGATGCACGCGAGTTCGAGCGCCTGGCGAAACGCAAAGATCTCGTTGGCATCCCGCAAGGACACCGGCGACACGCGATACCCCTGACGAGGAATGACGATCAGCAGTCCTTCGCTGACGAGATGCTGAAGCGCCTCGCGCACCGGCGACTTGCTGACGTCGAACTGCTGGGCGAGCTCCTGCTCGCGCAGTTCACGGCCGGGCGGCAGATCGCATGTCAGAATACCCCGCCTCAGAAAATCGTAGATCCGCTGTCCCTGCATTTCGCTTGCGGTCGCCCTTCATCCAAAAACGTAAGATATCACAAGTTCACACCGATTCCGCTTAAATCGTCATTTTTTCTTCCTGACTATACCAAAAAACCAGCAAAATTGAGGATTTTTCTCGAGCAATTGACTCTTGCGATCGGTTGGTGACATCCTAATAGAAGGTACACATATCAAATCAGATGTATCAAGCCTCGGCTCTAGGGAGACTTAGCATGGTGCGTACCCGCATCTTCTTATCGACGACAATCCTCGCCGCGTGCACGGCTTTGACGCCGCTGCAGGCTGCCGAATCGCTCAAAGTCGGCTTTATGACGGTCCGGTCAGGCGCGTTGGCCGCCGGTGGCCGGCAGATGGAAGAAGGCCTGAAGCTGTGTATGGACGAGCACCGCGGCGTAATGGCAGGTCGCAAGATCGAGATTATCACCGCCGATACGGCCGGCCAACCTGCCGTGACCAAGACCAAGGCGCAGGAGCTGGTCGAACGCGACGGCGCGCAGGTGCTGATCGGCCCGCTGGCGGCCTTCGAGGCACTCGCTATCGACGACTATATCCGGCAAACCAAGACGCCCGTCATCTCGCCTTCTGCAGCCGCAGAGGATTTGACTCAGCGCAAGCCCAATCCCTGGTTCGTGCGCGCTGTCGGCACATCGGCGCAGGCCCATCATCCACTCGGCGAATATGCCGCGAAGGATCTGCACTACAAGAAGATCGCGATCATCGCCGACGACTTCGCGTTCGGCCATGAAATCGCGGCCGGCTTCCAGCGCACGTTCGAACAGAACGGCGGCAAGGTGGTCCAGAAGCTGTGGTCGCCGCTCAACGCTGCGGAATACGGCACCTACATCACCCAGATCGATCCGAGTGTCGATGCGGTCTTTGCGGCGTTTGCCGGCGGCAATGGCATCAAGTTTCTCGGCGAGTACAAGAACTACGGCATGCAGAAGCCGGTTCTCGGCGCCATGACGACGGTGGACGAGGGCATTCTCAAGCGCATGGGCGACGAAGCGGTCGGCGTGATTTCATCCGGTTGGTACAGCGCCGCCACCGATACTCCCGCCAACAAGAAGTTCGTGGAAGCCGTGCGCAAGGCTTACAGCGCCGATCCGGGCTACTACACCGTCGGCGCTTACATGGCCTGTCAGTTCCTTAACAATGCGCTGGAGCAGGTCAAGGGAGACATCTCGGACAAGGCCGCCTTCATGAAGGCCTTGCGCAACGTCAACATTTCACAAAGTCCCTATGGTCCGGTGAAGCTCGACACGTACGGTCAGCCGATCCTCGATGTCGCGATCCGCAAGGTCGAGAAAAAGGACGGAAGATTGCAGAACACCGTCATCAAGACCTATCCAGCGGTGAGCCAGTTCTGGACCTACGGGCCGGACGAATTCCTCAAGAGCCCCGTCTATTCGCGCGACTGGACGCCGGCGAAGTAATGCGCATCGCCGGGAGGGATCCGCATGAATTTCTGGATCATTCAGGGTTTGAACGGTCTGGCGTTCGGATCCCTCCTGTTCATTCTGGCGTCAGGCTTTTCGCTAATCTTCGGCCTGATGCGCATCGTCAATCTCTCGCATGGCGCATACTTCATGCTCGGCGCCTATGTCGGACTGTCGGCGATCGAGGCCGGCGTGAATTTCTGGATCGCGATCCTGATTGGCGGCGGCGCGATCTGCATCCTCGGGACAGTGATCGAGCGCTTCATCCTGCGCCGGCTGAACGGCCAGCCGCTGGCGCAGGTGCTGGTGACGCTCGGCATCGCGTTCATCATCGCCGACACCTGCGTCTGGATCTGGACCGGTGATCCGCGTCCGGTGCCGATGCCCAGGGAATTGACGGGCGCGTTCCGCGTCTCGAATCTGGCGTTTCCGATCTATCGCCTGTTCGTGATTGGCGTAGCGTTCGCGCTTGCTGCCGCACTCTGGTTCCTCCTTGAACGCAGCCGCCTCGGCGCAATGATCCGCGCCGGCGTCGACGATCTGCCCATGGCCCGCGCCATGGGCATCCGGACTTCGCTGCTGTTCTCCGCGGTATTCTGTCTCGGCTCGGCGCTGGCGGGCGCTGGAGGCGTGCTGGCCGGACCGATCCTGTCGGTGTATCCCGGCCTCGATTCCGACATGCTGCCGCTTGCGCTGGTCGTCGTCATTCTGGGCGGCGTCGGCAGTCTGCTCGGCGCGTTTGTCGGCAGCCTGATCATCGGTTTCATCTACAGCTATGGGCAGGCGCTCTTTCCGGATCTCGCCTACGTGATCCTTTTCCTGCCGATGGTCCTAGTGCTCACGCTGCGGCCGACCGGCCTGTTCGGAAGGCAGGCCATTTGATGCGCGCCCCGTCCTTCAACTTGCTGTCGTGGCTCATTGCGATCGCCGCGCTGCTGGCACTGCCGTGGCTGGTGACATCGGATTACTACGTCAACATCGCAAGCCAGGTCGTAATCGCGGCAATTCTCGCACTCAGCCTCAATCTGCTGATCGGCTTCGGCGGCATGATATCGCTGGGTCACGCGGCCTATCTCGGCGTGGCGGCCTATCTGTCTATTTACCTCACCGCCCATGCGGGCTTCGGGCATCTCGCAGGCGCATTGATCGCCATCGGCGCGACGACCGTGCTGGCGATGCTGTTCGGTTATCTGGCGCTACGCGCATCAGGTCTCGGATTTCTGATGATTACGCTGGCGCTTGGCCAGATCCTGTGGGGCGTTGCCTATCGATGGGCCAGCCTGACCGGCGGCGACAACGGGCTGGGCGGGCTCAAGCGGCCGCACCCCTTTGGCCTCAACCTGATGGACCCTGCCATTTTCTATTATTTCGCTCTGGCCTTCTTCGGCATAGCGCTGTGGTGTATCGCACGCTTCGTCCAATCGGCACTCGGGCAAAGCCTGCAAGGCACTCGCGATCAGCCGCGACGCATGCGGGCGCTGGGTTACAATGTGTGGCTGATTCAGTGGTTGAGCTTTGTGTTCGCCGGTTTCTGGGGCTCGGTCGCCGGCCTGCTCTATGCTTATTACCACCAGTTCGTCAGTCCCCAGACGCTGCATCTCACGACGTCGGCCGAAACGCTGCTGATGGTCATCGCCGGCGGCACCGGCACGCTGCTTGGGCCGGTGGTCGGCGCCGCGCTGGTGGTCATCCTCAAGAATGTCGTCAGCGCCTACATCACGCGCTGGCTAATCCTGCTTGGCGTCATTTTTGTCGTGATCGTCTTGTTCATGCCCGAAGGTCTGGTGCCGGGCATTACGCGCTGGGTGCGCTCCTTGAGAAGCCGGCCACGCGCAGACAAGGCTGCGGATACGCCCTCCATCGCCAAGGACTCCGCCCGATGACGACACCTGTTCTGGAGGTCACCGGACTTTATCGCTTCTTCGGCGGGCTGCCAGCAGTCCGCGATGTCTCGATGCGTATTCCGGCTGGAGAACGGCGGCTGCTGCTCGGCCCCAACGGTGCCGGCAAGACGACGTTCTTCAATCTCATCGCGGGCGACTTCCCGCCGTCGCAGGGCGAGATCCGGATCTTCGGGCAGAACGTGACCAGGAAGTCCGCCAACCAGCGCACCCATCTCGGCATGGCGCGAACCTACCAGATCATCACGCTGTTTTCGAAGAACACGCTGCTTCACAACGTCGTCATCTCACTCGTCGGCCTGCGGGAAATTCGCTTCAATCCATGGTCCGATCTGCGCCGCCAGACGCCGCTCTGGGATGAAGCGCGCGCAACCCTTGCCCTTGTCGGCCTCGAACATCTTGCGGACCGAACCGTGGCGGAGACGAGCTATGGCGAGCGGCGGCGGCTCGAGATCGCGATGGCGCTCGCGCAAAAGCCAAAACTCCTGCTGCTCGACGAGCCGTTGGCTGGCCTTTCCGCCGACGAACGTCAGGACGTTCAGCGTCTGCTTCAATCCATTCCGCGCGACGTTACCATTGTCATGATCGAACACGACATGGACGTCGCCCTCGCCTTCGCCGACGTGATCACGGTGATGCAGCACGGACAGGTCGTCGTGGAAGGAAGCCGCGCCGACGTGGTCGCCGATCCGAGGACCCGGGAGGTGTATCTTGGACACTGACGCGCTCACGATCAGCGGCCTCAACGCTTTCTACGGCGAAAGCCACGTCCTGCACGACCTATCCTTCAATGTGAAGAAGGGGCACGTCCTTGGACTGCTCGGTCGCAACGGCGCCGGCAAGACCACCTGCATCAGTGCGATCATGGGGCTGATCAAGGCCAAGGCCACGCGCATCGATCTGTTTGGCCAGTCCATCGCGGGCCTGTCACCGGAGGCCATTTCGCTGAAGGGCGTCGGCCTCGTGCCGCAAGGAAGGCGTATCTTTCCGTCGCTGACCGTATTCGAGAACCTGACGGTGGCGGCTCGCCGCGGCAAGACCGGGCACAGCTCCGGCTGGGGTCTCGAGCAGGTCTATGCGACCTTCCCCCGGCTGTCGGAACGCCAGCGGCAACTGGCCGGCTCACTGTCCGGCGGCGAACAGCAGATGCTCGCGATCTGCCGGGCCTTGATGACAAATCCGCGCGTCATTCTGTTTGACGAGCCTTCGGAAGGATTGGCGCCCCAGATCGTCGCAGAGGTCGCAATGGTTCTGAAGCAACTTCGCAGCAGCGGCCTTTCGATCATTCTCGTCGAACAGAACATCAAGCTGGCGCTGGACATCGCGGACGAAGTCGTTGTTCTCAACACCGGCTACGTCGCACACGTCGGAGGCGTTGACTCGCTGCGCTCCAACGATCGTCTGGTCGAGCAGTTGCTCGGCGTTTATTGAAAGGCTGAAGAATGACATCCGTTCGTTTGCGTGAGGGAGTCCTTGATATCGTCGAAACGGGCGCCGGCAAACCGATCGTGCTGCTGCACTCGTTGCTTGCAGATCGAGCCATCTTCGACAAGATCGTCCCTGTGCTTGGGCGGCAGCGACGTGTCATCGTTCCCGACCTGCCGGGATTTGGCGCGTCGTCATCGGCCGGCGCCACCATCGAGGGGATTGCCGATCGCATGGCCGGCCTGTTCGATGCGCTCGGCCTCGGAACGACGGCCGACGTCCTCGGCAATGGCTTCGGCGGCTTTGTCGCCAGCACGCTGGCCATTCGTCATGGCGCGCAATTCGACCGGCTGGTCTTGGCCGACACCGGCGTCGGCTTCTCACCGGAAGGCAAGCAGTCGTTCTATGCGATGGCTGAACGCGTGCGCCAAAGCGGCATGGAGGCGATCGTCGATGTGGCTCTCAAACGGCTGTTCCCGGAAGACTTCATCGCAGTCAATCCTGATATCATGGCCGAGCGGCGCAACGCTCTGGTCAAGACCAATCCGGAATTTTTCGCCGAAGCGTGTCACGCGCTGGCAGCCCTCGATCTGACCGCCGATATCGGGATGATCCGTAATCCGACGCTGGTGGTGGTGGGCGAACGTGACGCCGCGACACCGCCTGAAATGGCGCGCACGCTGGCAAGAGCCCTGCCGAAGGCCGACCTTATCGAAATGCCTGGATGCGGCCATGCTCCGATGGCACAGGCACCCGAAGCGTTCATCAAGACTATCGCCAAGTTCCTCGACCTGAAGTAAATCCGATGAAAGCACCGCCCTTTCAATATCACCGTCCGCAAACGCGCGAAGAACTCGGCGCGCTGTTGGCCCGTCTGGACAACGCCAAGATTCTTGCGGGCGGACAGTCATTGATGCCGATGATGAATTTGCGGGTGATCGCACCCGATCATCTGATCGACATCAACCGCGTTGCCAACCTCGCCGGGATTCGCGAGGCCGTTGACGGTATTGAGATCGGCGCGATGACCCGACAGGCTGACGTGCTGGCGTCGGACCTCGTCAAATCCAGACTGCCCCTGCTGACCCGCGCACTGGAACATGTCGGCCATATCCAGACTCGCGCCCGCGGCACGATCGGCGGGAGTTGTTGCCACCTCGATCCTTCTGCCGAACAGCCCGCAATGTGCGCGGCCCTCGACGCCGAGTTCGTCGTCGTCGGGCCGGGCGGCCGCCGCGTTATTCCTGCCGGCGAGTGGTTCGAAGGGCTGCTGCAATCCGCGCTTGGCGAACAGGAATTTCTGGAAGTGATTCGCTTCAAGCCATGGGCCGACGGCCACGGCTACGGTTTCGCGGAATATGCCCGAAGGCACGGCGACTTCGCCATTGCCGGCGCCGCGGCCCTTCTCGAAGCCGGCAGGGACGGCCGCATCACGCTTGCAGCACTGTTGTCGTTCGGCGTCGAAGCGGCGCCGAAGCGCCTATCCGAGGCGGAACGCACGCTGATCGGCCAGCATGTTGACAGTCTCAACATCAAACCCGTCATTGCCGCAGCCAGCGCGCTCGATGCGATGGAAGACGTCCATGTGACCGCCGACTATCGACGTCATCTGGCCGGCGTGCTGATCCGCCGGGCGTTGAACGAGGCCTGCACCACAATGCGGCGGCCGTCATGACCGAACATTCCGTGACATTCACGCTCAACGGCGAACGACGCGAGGCCAGGGTCGATCCGCGGATTCATCTGGGCGATTTTCTGCGGCACTCGCTCGGGCTGACCGGCACGCATCTTGGCTGCGAGCACGGTGTCTGCGGCGCGTGCACCGTTATCGTGAACGGCGCGCCGGTGCGATCGTGCCTCATGCTGGCGGTTCAGATCGACGGCACCGTTGTGGAAACTGTCGAGAGCCTTGGCAAACCCGGTGCGCTGTCGCCGCTCCAGCAGGCATTCGCAACCAATCATGGCCTGCAGTGCGGATTCTGCACTTCGGGAATGCTGATGACGCTCGAAGCCTACTTGCGCACCACGCCCGCGCCGACCGAGCAGGACGTCAGGATCGCGATCTCGGGCAACATCTGTCGCTGTACCGGCTATGAGGGCATCGTGCAGGCAGCGCTGGACACGGCATCCGCAAAGGCGAGCCGGACATGAGTGGACGTTTTTTTGGAGCCGCTGTCACCCGCCTGGAAGATGCACGCCTGCTGGCGGGCAAAGGCCAATATGTCGACGATATCGATCTGCCCGGCATGCTGCATGCCGCCTTTGTGCGAGCGAGCTTTGCCCATGGCAGGATCCGCAGCATCGACACGGGCGACGCCCTCGCGATGCCGGGCGTGGTCGCGATCTACACGATGGCGGATTTCGCGGACATCGCACACGGCCCGATGCCGCCAATGGCACCACATCCGCTTCTGAAGACGCCGATCACCTATCATCCGCTGGCCGACACGGAGATTCGGCATGTCGGCGAAGCCATCGCCATCGTTCTGGCCGATAACCGCGCCAACGCCGAGGACGCCGCTGCCGCAGTGACGCTCGATATCGAGTACTTGCCCGCGGTGTCGGATGCCGCCCTCGCCTGCGAGGCCAATTCGCCCAAGACGCACTCTCAACACGCCAGCAATATCGCAGCCACGATGAAGGCTGGCTTCGGTGACTGCGCAGGGGTATTCGCCAAAGCGGATCATGTGCTGACCGAGCATTTCGACATTCATCGCGGCGGTTGCCATTCGATGGAATGCCGCGGCGTGGTCGCAAACATCGATCTACTGACCGATGCGCTGACCATCTCGACCTCCTCGCAATCGCCCTACATGGTCCGGCGACATCTCGCCGCCTATCTGAAGCGCGACGAGAACGACATTCGCGTCATGACGCCCGATGTTGGCGGCGGGTTCGGGCCGAAGGCCAACGTTTATGCCGAGGAATTCGCTGTCACTCTCGCCGTCATCAAGAGCCGACGTCCCGTGAAATGGATCGAGGATCGCCAGGAGCATTTTGTCGCCACGACTCAACAACGCGGCCAGACCTGGACGCTGGACGTCGCCTTCGACAATGACGGACGTATGCGCGCGATCCGCGGGCGCTGTATTCACGACAATGGCGCCTACGCGCCGTATGGCCTGATCCTACCCGCCACCGCCCTCGCCAGCTTTCCCGGCCCCTATGCCCTCGAGGCACTCGATCTGTCAATCGATGTCGTCCTCACCAACCTAGTGCCAACGTCGCCGGTACGTGGGGCTTGCCGGCCCAATGTCGCATTCCTGCTTGAGCGCCTTGCCGACCGCGTCGCGCGCCACCTTGGCATGGACCGGCAGGAGGTTCGGCGCCGCAGCTTCGTCCGGGCCGACCAGATGCCCTACACCACTGGCATAAAAGCACGCGACGGTTCGCCGATCTCCTATGATAGCGGCGATTATGTCGGCGCGCTGAATCTCGTTCTCGACAAGATCGACGCGACGAATTTCGAAGCGCGGCGCAACGAAACCAAACGGCGCGGCAAGCTGCGCGGGCTGGGTATCGCATCCTGCGTCGAAGACACCGGACTCGGGCCATTCGAAGGGGCGTCCGTTCGCGTGACGCCAGCCGGCAAGGTTATTATCGCCACCGGCGCATCCAGCCAGGGCCAGGGCCATCGCACTGCATTTGCGCAGATTGCCGCTGACGCGCTCGGCGTTGAGCTCGAAGACGTGACGGTTGAAACCGCCGATACTGCTAAATTCCCACTCGGCATCTCCACCATCGCCAGCCGCATTGCGGTCACGGCAGGTTCTTCGGTGCAATTGGCTGCGCACAAGGTGCGGGCCAAGGCCATCGCCTTCGCGTCCCATCAGTTGGAAGTGGGCGAACACGATCTTGAACTCGACGGCGGCGCCGTGCACGTGAAGGGCATTCCGGACATGAAAATCAAACTGTCCGAGATCGCTCGCACGCTCGCTGGAAATACAGGAGTGCCGTTGCCGGGCGACATGGAGCCCGATCTCGCTGCGACGGCATATTTCAATTCCAATGCCCTGACATTTGCCTACGGCGCGAACGCCTGCGAGGTCGAAGTTGACCCCGAAACCGGAGATGTCAGCGTAGTTCGCTACGTGGTAGTCCACGATTGCGGCAGACTTATCAATCCATTGATCGTCGACGGCCAGATCCGTGGGGGCGTCGTGCACGGCATTGGCAATGCGCTATTTGAGCGCATGATCTATGACGAAGAAGGGCAGCCGCTCACGACCACCTACGGCGACTATCTCCTGCCGATGGCGTTCGAAATGCCGAGGATCGAAATCCATCACATGGAAACGCCTTCGCCGCGCAATCCGATCGGCGTCAAGGGCGCCGGTGAAGGTGGCACCATTCCGGCCGCCGCCTGCGTGATATCAGCCGTGGAAGATGCTCTGGGACCGGACGGACCGTTCATTGCGCTTCATCCGATCTCGCCCCAGCACGTCGTGACATGGCTGGACGGGAATTGACGACGTGCGTACAAGACTGTCCGGGATCGTAAGTCGTCACCGCATTACATGCACCAGCGTCCGCACATACCGTCTGCCGGAATAAGGGCCATCACGCCAGGACGTCCGCTTTGCGCCGATACTGTTGCAAAAATCGAAAATCGAATGACTCCGAAAATCTCGCGGAATTTGATTCTTAGGCTTCTTTACCGCTGAAATGCTCTGCAGCGCCGCTACGAAGAACCGTGGTCGATCTTTGGGTAACGACGTGGTCCCTCACGTCGCCGCGCACGAACCGCATCAGTGGTCCTAAAAATTTTCGTTCGGCAGCCAAAAAGACTTTTTCAACACTATCCGCCAAAAGCGGTCCACGGGAGGAATTGTGACCAGAGTTAGGTCCGTGCCCTAGGCCCGATAACTACAAGCTGCCGTTCGGAATCAAGAATGACCCTTGTTCCGAACTGCTGACATCTCCCATCCAGTGTCTGCTGGATCCATTCGATGTCCCGCCACGATGGAATGGAGAGACGAAAGTTCTTAATCTGCAGGGGAACCAGTTTGAGCGCATGGAGGCTTCCGCTGGTCGGATCCAGGTCGGCGAAATACATCAAGGCCAGGTCGTCACGGTAGCGCTCGTAACCATGGATCCCTTCATAGTCGTTCAGAAAATCACCGCAGCCATAGAGAATGAGGCGGTCTCGATAGATTTCGATCGCTCTCGGATGATGCGAAGAATGCCCGTGAACGATCGATACGCCTGCCTGGTCGATGAGGGCCCGGGCCAAAGTCCTCTGCTCATCCGGGATGTGATATCCCCAATTGGATCCCCAATGGATCGAAACGACGATGAGATCGCCCGGCCTCCTGAGCGACATGACCCGGTCAGCGACCTCCAACGCGCTCGCCTCGCACAGGTCAGGCAGCAAGTTGACGCCTGGAGCGTCGGGTGTCGCAGCCCACCCGAGCGGGATGCCGCTCGATGTCGATCCAAACGAAAAGATCAAGAGCCGCCTTTGCCAAAGTTCAGCACCGCGGGTGCGCGCGCTTCGTGATCGTTGCGTCCTGCGCCCGTCGCCTTGACGTTGAGTTTCTGCAGAGTCGTCAGCGTCTCCAGCAAGCCGGCGCGGCCCCAATCGAGCACATGGTTGTTGGCCAATACGCAGCAGTTGATCTTGGCCGCCGCGAGACATTCTGCATTCTCGGGGCTCACGCGGTAGTTGATGCCCTTGTTCACGCGGTCGTGGCTGCGGGTCACAGCCGTTTCGAGATTGATGATCCGCGCGTCCGGCTGCATGCGCTCCAACTGGCCCAGTGCAGCGCCCCAAACGTAGGACGACCCGTTGCGCCGCGGAATGGGCCCGTTCGCCTGCTCGGCGAGCAGCACGTAACCCTCCGCCGATCGCTCGCAATCTTCGTAAATTTCGGGCCTGCAGGGGTGCGCCAATACCTGGTCGATGCCGCGGCCGCACATGACATCTCCGCACAGAAAGAGTCGCACCGATTTCCGATGCCCAGTCGGCAAATGTCTTTCCTCGGGCATGAAATGCCACTCAGGTTTTTGCGTCAGGTGTGGGATCCCTGAACGCCGTCATCACCTCGGCCAGCATGCGCTCCTGCTCTCCCGCATAGCGCGGAGAGAAGTGAAACGGCTCGACGCGGCGCACATTGGCTTCCCGCGCGATTTCTCCCGCAGCCGTGGTTGTAAGATGGGCCCGGTCCCTCGCCAATGCGGCGTCCGCCCCCGCAAATGCCGCCTCAATGAAGAGGATATCCGCATTCTGAACGAGCGCCACGATGGCGGCACGATTGGCCGGCGTGTCGGTGACATCGGTAACAAAGGCAATTTTCTGGCCGGCAGTGACCGTCAGGAGGTCACGCAGGCTGCTGAGCCGCTCGAGGCGACCTTCCGAAGTCGCCGCTCCATCGATCCGTATCAAATAATCGTCCGGACGGCCTTCCACAACGGCTTGCTTGAGCCACCGCAGCCACGGCCCCGACAGGAAGCCCGCGCTCGGACAAACGATTCTTCCAAATATTGACATGGGCCGCTTCCTGCAGGGCAAAGCCGAGGCAGGGTGTACGATGCTCGAGGATGGCGGCTGAGACGCGGCAGGTCCGTTCGTCACAGAGTACGCCGTCAAGAGTTGTTTTCGACGCCGACGCTTCCGCGGCAAAAGCCCTCTTCAACCGGAACTGCCTGGTAGAGATGGAGTTCGGCGTCTCAAGCTCGCTCACAACGAAGACTAGATCGGAGCCGTAGCTCTCGACCAGATTCCATCGATAGGCCTGAAGCTTGGGATAGACGCGCTCGGCAAAGCCGGCCGGGCCGTAAAGGCGTACTGTTTTTTCGTGTCCCACAAGCAAACGGAGCAGATGATCAAAGCCAATGAAATGATCGATATGCGCATGTGAGACGAAGATCTGGTCGACGCGTCGTATCTTCCGCGGTGACAGTGAAGCGATTTCTCCGAGGTCGAACAGCACACTGTGCGTTTTGAACAGTGTCTCCACATAGACCGTCGGGTCGCCGTAGCGACCGTTGACCAGGCTCGGATGGAAGATCGGTCGCATGACAAACTATTCTACAGCAGGTTTTTTACGCGTCTTGCGCATCACTCTACTTTCACTGCCCAAGGAACCCTCCTTGTACACCGGGTTGATTTTGGTCAATGCTCCATGAACTTCCAGATTTAAGCAGACTTTTGGACTCCGCACCGGCAAGATCGAACGACGGCGCTGCAATCTGATCACGCTCGTTCGGCTACGCGACGAGGTACGGCAATCGATGCGCGCTCGCTGGCCGAGCCGGATCTGGAAGGGCACGTCAAGCCCGCGCCGATGCCTCCTGCAGCCTGATGGAGAGAGCCATGAAACTTGTTTCAAGCGCCTTCGACGATGGTGCAGCAATTCCGCGACGGTTTACCTGCGATGGAGAAAACCTCTCCCCACCTCTGCAATGGTCCGGCGCGCCAGCCGGAACGCTGAGTTTTGTTCTGCTCTGCGACGATCCCGATGCGCCCGCCGGCACATGGCATCATTGGGCGGCTTACGATATTCCGCCGGCCGTAACGGAGCTTGCGGTCGACGCCGCGCAAAACGCCAAATTGAAGCAGGCGGTCAACGATTTTCGGAAGGTGGGCTATGGCGGCCCGTGTCCACCTCATGGCCATGGGCCTCATCATTATCACTTCCGGCGCGCGCAATTCCGCCTCGATCGGCGGCCGCCCTCCCCGTCGACGCGTTTTTCAACGCCAATAGCGGCGAAAGCCGGCCCGATGCCACCGCACCAGCGTTTCAGGTTGGACAATCGTAACGGCCTTCAGGATTGATGGACCATCGATACATCTGGACGAGGAACCAGCGGTCGTTGTTGGTAGGCTGGGCTCGACCCCTCACCTTGCGCCGCAAGACGATCAGCTGATGTCGAAGCACCGCGTTCTCAGCTTCAAGCCGCAACTTCGACTTGAATGGCGAGGCCAGCACGGTCAGAACGAAACAGAGCAGCCCGATCATTCCACCAGCTTAGGCGATTCCATCACGTCATCAACTCGGATGAGGTTTTCGGTACACACAACAGAAGGCGGCACCGTGAGGCCCAGCGCCCATACCACACCGCAAGCGCGACTAGATGCACTTGCCGAAGAAATCCGCACTTAGCTTCGTTTCATGTTTGATCTCGGACCTAACGGGCTCCATCAAACGGTCAGCAGATTCCAATGATCCGCCGTTTGCAATAAATGGCTCAGGTTGTCGCTCACCCTCGACGCGTGGCCATCGGTCAGAGCGATATCGTGCGTGATGAGGTACGGCGTATTCGGGTTGGTCGAGACCGTGTCGATCTGCAGTTCGATATGTTCGATGCCGGTGACGTGCAGGCCGTCGACCTGAAAGCTGGCTTGGTGGTTCTTGGCAGCCGTGTCAAACGCCAATTCGACCTTCTGGAACTCGGCGAGCAGCACCTCCTCGGCGGCGGGATTTTGATCGTTGATGATGAACCGCAGCGTGTCGTGGCCGCCGCCGCCACTGATCACGTGCTGGCCAAAGTTGAAGCTGCTGTTGGAATTGACGAGGCTCGCACTCTCCTTGAGCACAAACAGGTCATTGCCAGAGCCGCCGTCCAGCGTAGTCGTCCCGGCGCGATTGGCGATCAGCGCATCACCGCCGCCTCCACCGAGAAGCACGTTGATGCCGGTCGAGTTGGTTTCGAGCACGTCGGTACCCGCGCCACCATCGAGCGTGGCATTGCCCGAGGCGGCCGCAATAAGGTCGTCGCCCGAGCCGCCGTGGACGGTCACGTTGCCCGACCCGGCAAAAATGATGTCGTCGCCGGAACCGCCGTAGATCGTGTAGTTGTCGTTCAGATTGGGATTGGCCGGGTCGATCGGGGTGGCAAAAATAAAGTTGTCGCCGTGCCCGGCATGAACCACGCTTTGCGTACCGTCGAGGAATTGCGTGTGGTCCGATGTCAGCACCGCATCCGCGAAGGCGGCGATGACGCCATGGGCGGCGGTGGTCGGGTGAAGGGCATTGAAGAACGCCACTTCATTCGGCGCGAACTGATGAGAGCCAGCGGCGAGCTGGTCGACCCAGGTCTCGTTCAAATCTGCCGAAAAACCGAAGCTGTGCGGATCGGCAGCCAGCGCTTCGGTGAGCTGAAAGACGTCGACCACCTCGACGTTCGGATGAGTCGCGGCCATCTGCTGGAGCGCCGCATTGTTGGCGACGTCCAAGGCATGGGCAAAAGCCACCGCCTGAGGCCCCAGCGCTTGCGCCCCGGGCGTAATCGCAAAATCGGGCAGCGTGAACAGGATAATATTGTCTATGCCCGCATTGGTGAGCGTGGTGATGGCCTGATCGATCGCACCGACAACGCTCATGACAATCGCTTCGGCGGTCTGCGGGTCCTTGGGCTGATTACTCTCTAGATAGGAGATGTAGTCGTTGCTGCCGATGTTTAGCAACGCGGTTGTGCCGTGCGGCGCTTGATGGCCGTGAAGATCGGCAAGATATCCGACGACCTGGTCCGAGAGGTTAATGGGAAGGGGAACACCGAGCAGCGGCAGCGACGCGTTACTGGCCTCCGCATCGCCGAAGGCGCGATCGTCGAGCCGCATGTTAAGGAATTGGGCGAGCTGTTCGGCATAGGTGGGACCGTTCGAAAAGCGACCCTGCCAGTCCGGCGGCTGTGGCAGGCCGATCAAGGCAAGCAGATTGCCGTTGTCCGAAAGGCTGTCTCCGAAGACGACAAGAGTGGAAATGTGGTGCGACGCACGCGACATGATTTTCCTCCCTTTCTGAACTTCCGCCTAGGTCCCGTCGTTCGACGGGCGCGTGAAACGATAGATTACCTCGAGGAAGAGTCCAGCGCGACATTCAACCGGCTGGAGCGCGCGAGATCACTGTCGTGCGACCCTCATGTCGCAGATGGGTCAATCGCGACAGTTTGGCGATGTCAGGGTCACTTCCGCTTTACCCCTGATACTGTTGCAAAACTCCTAAAATGCCGTTCGATCAATTTCCCGCAAATAGACCAGACGAGCCGCAATCGCCAATCGATGTAGCCTCTAGGCTATTACCGAAGTCGCCGGTGAGTTCGTCGCTAGATAATGTAGTCCCCCAAATTATTGTTCGATCGCCGCGTGTACGGCCCGGAAAATTTGTGTTCAGTGACGCAAAACGACTTTTGCAACAGTATCCCCCTGATAGCCGACATTCATCGTAAGGTTCGGCATGTCTCAAAGGTGCCGATTTTGTTGCAAAACTCCCATAACGCCGTTCGATCAATTTCCCGCAAATGGATCAAACGAGCCGCAATCGCCGATCGATGTAGCCTCAGGCCATTACCGAAGTCGCTGGTGAGTTCGTCGCTAGATAATGTAGTCCCTCAAATTACTGTTCGATCGCCGCGTGTACGGCCCGGAAAATTTGTATTCAGTGACGCAAAAAGACTTTTGCAACAAAATCGGCCATTAGCGGATGATCCCCCCGGTAAAGTGGAGGGCTCTCCAGGTTAGTCGTGGGGCAAACGACCTCTTTGAAAGGTCAATGCCAATCAGAAAGTGCGGCGCCGAAGCGACCGCTCCTGCTCAGTGTTCTGCTAGGAACGTGAGCACTGCCTCACCAAAGGCGGTATTCCCGCTCATAACGTGCGCGGCATTCGGGATGATTGCAGCGCGGTTTCCAGGGGGGAGGCAGCTTGCGAATGTATCAGTGTTTAGCACGTAAAACGGGTTGTCGTGCTTGCCACGCGTGACCAGCATCGGAACCTTCATCTTTCCGAGTGTCGCACAGGAAATCGACGGCGGCGCCGGCTGAGACATCATCGGTCGCATGGTCGACGCGTTGGCCAGCCACCGTTCGCGGCGCACCTCGGATATCTTATCGAACGCGCCCTTCTCTCCTTCCACCCAGTCGTACAAGAGCACGGCGGCCTTCGCGTTGTCCCCGGCGAGCGCGACCTCTTTCATTTCACCGAATGATTTCGCACGTTCCGCAACGAGCGGTTTGCCATCAGGCATGTCCGCAATCAACGCCGGGACGCCCGGATCATTGACGACGGCGCTTCGCAACAACTCCGGATGCTCGAGCGCCACAAGGGTGACGAGGAAGCCACCGTAGGAAGTGCCGACAAGATGCACCGGCCCGGCATTTAGCCCTTGAATGAAAGCCACGAGGTCGGCCGCGTGGAGTTGGAAGGAGTAATCCGAACCGTCGCCCGGCCACGGATTGGGTAGGTGATAGCGGCGACTATAGGAGACATAGCGATAGCGTTCGGCCACTGCCGGCCGAAACAGCTCCCACGAACGCCAGTCGCCATTTGCACCATGCACGAAAACGACCGTTGTTCCCTTGCCTTCCTCGACATAGGCAAGATCGGTGCCGTTGGCATGGAACTGCTTGATTGGCGGGGGTTCAGTCGCCGCCGCAACGCTCAGCGCGAAACACGCGACAATGGGAATGCTGAGTAAACTGATGAGCCGCGCCGAGGCCAGCGATAACGTGCCGTTGCTCAAGCACAACATGGTGGGCCCTCCGATGACGTTTCAGGAGGTCCACAAAAAATCTGGACAAGTTCGCTTTGGGTTTCAGTCCTTACAAATCAGGTCGTGAACCCAATAGCACTTCATTTTTTTCCTCATTTTAGAAGCAATACCTCGATTGGGATAGGCGTCTAGAAGCCCGATCTCCGGTCACATTGACGCGATCGATCTGGACCCACATGGTCGCGGTAGGGACGAGGATTTCTCCTCGCCCCCCGCACAGATTCCGACGTGCGCTGCTAACGCACCGGGCTCCTCCCTCGGGTCAGACGTCGTGCGATGAACGATTTAGTCACGCTCTCGCCCGACGCGCAGCCATCATTCGGATCGACGCGGCATTTCGGCTCAGTGTCCGAACCGCGGCCGCCTAACAGCTGTTCCCCTTGGGTGAGGCCCTTCCCTCCACGACTTCCGCCGAGAGTTGCCTCCCCTTGTTCAGTCGCTTCGCAAGTACTATGGCCTCATCCGACTTCTCATCCACGTACATGCTCGGCGTGCGGCTTGTCGCCTTCCCGAGCCGGCCCGGCATACGAGTCCGGGCATGGATGAGACTCATCGTTTTGATCCCTTGCGCTTATAACATTCACTACTCCAACACATGATGCTGCTTCGCGATGTTCTATTATGTCCGCCTGTTGTCGGAGCCCCAAGGAAACAAGCGCCCCGTTTGGTGTGTTGCTTACGACAAACGACACAGGTCGAGCACGGCGAAGTCGCCTTCGCGACTGCGATGCGTCCGTCAATCGATTCAGATGGCGAGCGCCTTGCCATCCGATAAAGTCGGCTGTGGAGGTCAGAAGCGGACGCTCAAGGAGCCGATCAATACCAGCCATGGCTGATAAGGTTTCGCTGGAAACCTTATCAGTCCGCCGACTGACCCCATTTTTAAAGAGGGATTTAGCATACAAAATTGAGAAGCCGCAAAGGCCCGCCACGGAAACAGCCATCAGTCCGCGGTCCATCCCCCGTCGATGATGAGGGACGACCCTGTCATCAGCGACGACGCGTCGCCGGCAAGAAATACGATCGCGCCCATCAAATCCTCGACCGTACCGAGCCGCCCGAGCTTGATCTTAGCCAGCACGCTTTCCTTGAACGCAGCATTCTCAAAGAAAGGTTTCGTCATCGGCGTTTCGATGAAGGTCGGGCACAGCGTATTGACCCGAACGCCATGCGGCGCCAGGTCGATCGCCATCGCTTTCGAAAATCCCTCCATTGCCCATTTCGAAGCACAATAGAGCGAGCGATTGGCACCCCCAACGTGCCCCATCTGCGACGACATGTTGATGATCGAACCGCGTGTTCCAGTTGCGATCATCCGGCGTGCGACGGACTGAGCCGCGAAATAAGCGCCACGCACGTTCAGATTCATGACGACGTCGAAATCCTCCACCGGCACAACAGCGAAGGGATTCGGCCGGTTGGTACCGGCATTGTTGAGGAAGGCATGATAAGGCTGTCGTGCGTCCACCGCTGCACGAAACGCCGCCACGTCCGTCACATCAAGAGCAAGTGTATCTGCCGAAAACCCCTTCTCGCGCAGCGCTGATGCCGCCTCATTGATTTCGTTCACCGTGCGCGCGCAGAGTGTGACATGCGCGCCCGCCTCCGCCAGCGCAGCCGCCGCGGCGAGCCCGATACCCCGCCCCGCCCCGGTGACCAGCGCGCGACGCTCGTCCAGCCGGAACGTCGGCGTCTTCGGCAGCGGTTGAGCGCTCATTCTGCGGCGCTTGCATACGGCACGTTGCGCCCGCCATAACGCCGGACGCGGACATTGGCCTGCTCGGCGTGGCCGACGAAGCCCTCAAGCATGCAGAGCCGCGAGCAATATTCACCGATCATGGCCGACGCCTCATCCGTCAATACGCGCTGGTAGGTCACGGTCTTGAGGAATTTTCCAACCCACAAACCGCCGGTGTAGCGCGCCGCCTTGTTGGTCGGCAGCGTGTGGTTGGTGCCGATTACCTTGTCGCCGTAGGCCACGTTCGTTCGCGGCCCCAGGAACAGCGCACCGTAGTTGGTCATGTTGTTCAGGAAGTAATCCGGATCGCGCGTCATGACCTGCACATGCTCGGACGCAATGCGATCCGCTTCGCGCACCATCTCCTCCTCGGAGTCGCAGACGATGACTTCGCCGTAGTCCTCCCACGCCTTGGCGGCGACAGCGCCGGTCGGCAGGATTTTCAGAAGGCGCTCGATCTCGGACATGGTGTCACGCGCGAGCTTTTCGGAATTGGTCAGCAGGATCGCGGGCGAGTTCGGCCCGTGCTCCGCCTGCCCGAGCAGGTCGGTGGCGCACATCTCGCCGTCCACCGTTTCGTCGGCGATCACCAGCGTTTCGGTGGGGCCAGCGAAAAGGTCGATGCCGACGCGGCCGTAAAGCTGGCGCTTGGCTTCCGCCACGAAGGCGTTGCCGGGGCCGACCAGCATATCGACCGGCGCAATCGATGCCGTGCCGATCGCCATTGCACCGACGGCCTGAATTCCGCCGAGGCAATAGATAACATCTGCACCCGCGAGATGCTGCGCGGCGACAATGGCCGGCGCGGGCTTGCCCTGAAACGGCGGCGCGCATGTGATGATGCGCGCGACGCCGGCGACTTTCGCAGTGATCACCGACATATGCGCCGAGGCCAACAGCGGATATTTCCCGCCCGGCACATAACAGCCGACGGAATTGACCGGAATGTTCTTGTGCCCGAGCACGACGCCCGGCAGAGTCTCCACTTCGACATCTTTCATCGAACTGCGCTGGTGCTGGGCGAAGTTGCGCACCTGCTCCTGCGCAAACTTGATGTCGTCTATGTTTCGCTTGGAAAGCTGCGCGACACAGTCCTTGATTTCAGCGTCGGTCAGCCGGTAGTCCTTGCGGTCCCACTGGTCGAATTTCGCAGACAATTCACGAACGGCGTCATCGCCGCGCTTCTCGATGTCGGCGAGAATTCCTTCCACGGTCGCGCGGACCTTGGAATCATCTTCGGCGCGTTGGGCGGCGTCGCGGCTACGCTTGAGGTGTTTGGCCATCAGAGTTCTCCGCGGTTACTTGATTGCCTGAGGATTGATCGGCGATCCGGCCGCGCCCGGCAAATGCAGCGGCGGCGCCGTGAAGAAGAATTCATAAACCTTGTCCTGCGCGCAGTCTTGCGCAAGCTCCTTCAGGTAGAAAATCTCGCCCATGGAAATTCCAATGGCCGGAATCACGACCCAGTGCCAGGGCTGATTGGCTTCGTTGGTCTCATTCGGCCGCACCTCGCAACCCCAGGTGTCAGTACAGATCGCGGCGATATCCTTCTCGCGAATCCAGTAGCAGGTCTCGAACGCCACACCCGGCGCATTGCCGCCGCCGTAGCCCGCCCAGTCTTTCTTCTTCAGGCAGCGCTCCTGATGGCCGGTGCGGACGATGACAAAGTCACCCTTGCGAATTTCAACGCCCTGCTGCTTGGCGCAGGCATCGAGGTCGGCATTGGTGATCGCGTAACCGTCGTCAAGCGACTCGACACCCTTGAATCGCGCGACGTCGAGCAGCACACCACGACCGGCCATCTTGTCGCGCACGTGCTCGATGCCGAGCTTCTTCGCACCGCGCGCATCGACGAGCTTGGCATCATAGCCGTTGTACATCTTGTCATCGAGGAAGATGTGGCAAAGGGCGTCCCACTGCGTCGAGGCCTGACAGGGCATGTTGATCGCGTCGTCCGCGTAACGCAGGTACGGCGACGGGACATCCTGGTTGCCCGCCGCAGCATCCGTGCCGGTCGCCAGCATGGTGTGGATCGGATTCCATCGGCCGCCGAACAAGCCCGATTGAATAGGTTCTTTCAAGGACAGGCCGAGCGAGAAGACCTTGCCCTTCTTGATCAGCTTGCCCGCATTGATGACGTCCTCGGGGCTCACATTGTTGAGCGTGCCGATCTGGTCGTCTGCGCCCCATCGTCCCCAGTTGGAAAGCTTCTTGGCGGCTTCATAGATGGCGGCTCTGTCGACTTTCATGATGATGTTTCCCTGTGCTATTTATCGAACGATAACTTGAAAGACACGCGACGGCAACGGCAGCCCTCTCCGGCTAGACCGAACAGTAACGCTCCTTGATCTCGTCGTTGGCCAGCAATGCAGCCGCCGTGGCGTGATGCACAACGGAGCCTTGATCCAGCACATAGGCGCGATCGGCGATATCGAGCGCCAGTTCCACGTTCTGCTCGACAAGCAGAACCGTCGTGCCTTCCGACTTCATCCTGCGGAACAGTTCGAACATCTCATCGACAAGCACCGGCATGATACCTTCCGAGGGCTCATCAAGCATAATGAGATCCGGCTTCGCGATCATGGCGCGCGCGATCGCAAGCATCTGCTGCTCGCCGCCGGACATCGTGACGGCTTCCTGATCCAGCCTCTCCGCCAGGCGCGGAAAGATCTCGGCAATTTGCGCGATGCGCCGAACCTCGTCCTTCTTGTCAGGCGATGCGACGAGGCCGAGCCGAAGATTTTCGCGTACCGTCAATCCCTGCACGATGCGGCGCTCTTCCGGCACGTAAGCCAGGCCCAGCGCAAAGCGGACGTGGGCGGGCTGGCCGAGCACTTCCTTACCCTTGAACGTTACCGACCCGCTGGTCTTGTCTAGCAAGCCAATGATCGACTTCAAGGTCGTGGTCTTGCCGGCACCGTTGCGGCCGATCAGGCAGACGATCTCGCCCTTGTTCACTTCAAGACCAATGTCCTGAAGCACGTGGCTCGCCCCGTACCAGGAGTTGAGATTCTCGACACGCAACATCGCTTCAGTGCTCCCGCTGGCCAAGATAGACCCGCTTGACCTGCTCGTTCTGGCGGACTTCCGTCGGCGTTCCCTGCGCAAGCAGTTCCCCGTGATGAAGCACGAGGACGCGATCACTGATACCCATCACCAGCTTCATCTTGTGTTCGACGAGAATGACCGTGCGCTCCTTTGACAATTTGACGATGAGATCCATCATCACCCGGGTCTCTTCCGGGCTCATGCCTGCCGTCGGCTCATCCAGCAGCACCAACCGCGGATTGGCGGCCAGCGCCATTCCGATCTCGAGCGCGCGCTGTTCGCCGTGCGCGAGTTCCTTCGCGAGCCGCTCGCGGCGGTCCCAAAGTCCCACCAGCGCCAGCAGCGCATCAGCCTTCTCGACAAGTCCCGGAAGCTTGGCGCGCGGCCGCCAGATGTCATAGCGCGAGACAAAGGCTTGCAGGCCGACGCGGACGTTCTCCCGCGTCGTCAACAGCGGAAACACGTTGGTGATCTGGAAGGACTTCGCGATGCCCATATGGGCGAACTCGTGCTGCGCGACATTGGTGACATCACGGCCTTCGAATTCGACCTTGCCGCTGGACGGCGGAAACGCGCCGGACAGCAGGTTGAAATAGGTGCTTTTCCCCGCGCCGTTCGGCCCGATGATCGACGTGATCGCGTCACGGGAGAACTCGGCAGAGATGTTGTTCAGCGCAACGAACTTGCCGAACTTCTTACTCACGCCGGTTGTGCGCAGGATGACCTTTGATGAAGTGTCTGTCGAAGTCGTCATTTGTTGATCCGCTTCAAGATCGTTCCCCAGATTCCAGCCGGGAAGAACAGGACGCAGACCACGAACACCGCGCCGACGATCAGTTGCCAGTGGACGGTCCAGATTGAGACCAGGTTTTCAAGCAACAGAAAAACAGCCGCGCCGACGAACGGGCCGAAGAACGTGCCCATTCCTCCCAGCAGCGACATCATCACCACCATGCCCGACGTCTCGATATGCAGGATCTCGATCGGCACGATGGATAGATGTAGCGCCATCAGCGCGCCGGCCAAGCCGCAGAATGCACCGGACAGGATGAAGGTGATCAGCCGCGTCCGTGTCACGTCATAGCCGGACGCCCGCGCCCGCGCCTCGTTCTCCCGGACAGCTTCGATCACGGCGCCAAACGGCGATGCCAGAATCCGCGACAGCACGAACAGCGCCAGGATGACGAACGCCGCGATGACGTAATAGCGCGTCAGCGGATTGATGAAGTCGAGTTTCAAACCGAGAATGTCGATGGTGCGGACGTTGATTCCGCGCAAGCCGTTCTCGCCGCCGGTCCAATCGACCGCCTGATAGAAAAGATAGAAAACGCATTGCGACAACGCCATCGTCACCATGGCGAAGTAGATGCCGCGGGTGCGGATCGCCAGTGCGCCGATCCCGGCCGCCATGACGGCGCCGCCGAGAATGCCCATCACGATAGCGGCGTACCAGGACCATCCAAAATGGACGATCGCGATGCCGCAGAGATAAGCGCCGGTGCCGAACAGCGCAGCGTGTCCGAACGACAGAAGCCCGAGGTACCCGAACAGCAGATTGAAGCCAACCGCAAAGAGGCCATAGATCAAGATGTTCACCGCCAGCGCGGTGAAAGGCATCACCAGCGGAAACACCAGCACAAAGATGCTTGCAAGAATCGCGCGGTGGCGCTTGGCGAAATCGAACCAACCGGCCGATGCGACGCTCGGCTGCGTCAGGGTTTGAGAAAGCTCATTCATCGTTTTGTACCCGCCTCAGCTCATGAGTCCGGCACGGCCGAAGAAGCCCTGCGGACGGATGAGGAGAACAATTGCCATCAGGGCAAAAATTGAAACCTTGGCCATTTCCGGCGCGAACAGCGACGTCATGCTGACGACCACGCCGACCAGAAGACCGGCGATGACGGCGCCCCCGATCGACCCCATCCCGCCGACAACCGTGACGACAAACGCCTCGGCCAAAATCGTTGCGCCCATTTCCGGGATGACGCCTTGTAATGGTGCTGCGAGCAGCCCCGCCAGTCCCGCAATCCCGGAGCCGATCCCGAAAACGAACAGCCAGACCCGCGATACGTTGACGCCGAGAACACGGACGATCTGAGGATCGCGCGCACCCGCGCGGATGATCAGGCCGAAGCTCGTGCGCTCGAGGAAGAGCCAGAGCCCGAGTAGGACCACTGCTGCGATGCCGATCACGAACAACCTATACAGCGGGAAGTAGCCGACGCCAATGTTGACCGCGCCCTGGAGAATTTCCGGGGTGTCGAAAGGATAACCGCTCTTGCCGAAGGCGATGCGGATGAGTTCGACCATCACGTAGCTGAGGCCGAACGTCAGCAGCAGCGGATAGTCGATGCCGCGCCCATAGAGCGGCCGGATCAGGAACCGTTCCACGATCAGCCCGGAGGTGCCGACGATCAACGGGACGGCAACCAGGCAAAGCCAGAAGTTGCCTCCCAGCGAAAGAAGAAACAACCCGACATAAGCGCCAACCATGTAGAACGCGCCATGCGCGAAGTTCACCACGGTCAGCATGCCGAAGATCAGCGACAGACCGATGGCGAACAGCACATAGATCGCACCGAGCGCGAGCCCCGTGAACAACTGCAACGCGATCAGATCGAAACTCAGGCCGGACATAGATATCTCCAGATATGTCGCGCGCCCGCGAAGGACGCGCGACTGTTAGTCAGCGGTTCAGGACTTGTGACCGAGCGCTTCGCAGGTCCGCAGGTTCTGCTCACTCGGCTCTTCCGTCGCCACGACGTTGAACACGTCGGATTCGCCTTTCTCCGGCTTGGATTTGGACTCGATGATGAGGACCGACTGCACGGCCTGATGATCGCATTTGCGATAATACTCGGGGCCTTTGTAGTAGTCGTACTTCAGCGCCTCGACCGCGGCGATCACCTTGTCGGTGTCGAGGGTGCCGGCAGCCTTGGCGCCCATCAGCAGCGTCTTTACGCCGGCATAGCCCAATGCACCGTAATCCGACGGCACCTTGCCGCCATGCATCTTGCGGAACCGATCGTTGAAAGCCTTGGCCGATGCAACCTTGTCTTCGATGCCCCAGTAGTACGAGGTGCCGCCGATGACGCCTTCAAACGCCTGAGCGCCGGCTGCGAGACGGCCGGTGTACAGCAGAATCGGCGCGACGAGCTTCATTGACTTCTTCATGCCGAAGTCGGTCGCCTGCTTCAGCGCAATCTGCTGGTCGCGGCCGAAATTGTTGATGATGAGAATGTCCGGCTTCAGCGCCTGGATGCGCGGCAGCAACGCCGAGAAGTCCGTGGTGCCGAGCGGATGACGGATGTCGGCCAGCGTCTCAACGCCAAGGGTCTTGCCGGCTGCCTGGAAGCCGCGAACCATCTCGTGACCATAGGCGTAGTCCGCCGTGAGGAAGGCCACCTTCTTGCCGAACTTCGGGAAGGCGTAACGGCCCACCGCGCCCGCGGTCAGATGCGGCGTGAGAGCCTCATGGAATGTGTACTTGCTGAAATCCTTGATCTCGTTGATTTCGTCGGACTGGCTGATCGAATTGTAGATGATCCCGCGTTCCTTGGTGACATTGTTCACGGCGAGCTGCACGGAAGCCGACAAGCTCCCTACGATGAAATTGACCTTTTCCTTCTCGATCAGTTCCAGCGTGCGGGTCGCCGCCTCGCCCGGATTGAGCTTGTCGTCGCGCACCAGCAACTCGGCCTTGCGCCCGTTAAGACCGCCGCCTTCGTTGAACTCGGCAATGGCGACTTCAGCCGCCCGCACCTGGTCCTGCGCCTCGGTGCCATACGGTCCGGTCAATGGTACAGGAAATCCGACCTTGATGGTGGCTTCCTGCGCCTGAAGAAGATTGATGCGAAACGGCGATGCCGCGAGAACGGCGCCGGCGCTGGCGGTCGTCAGCAGGCGGCGACGCGAGATGGAGTTGGAACCCGTCGTTTTCTTGGCCATGTAATCCTCCGTGGGTGATGCCTATTTTTGCAGAACCTTCGATCAGATGCGTCCGAGCGCCGTGAGAATGACCCTTGGCGTCAAAGGGATCTCAGTGACAGTGACATTGAACGGCGAAAGAGCGTCGTTGACAGCGTTGGTGACGGCGGCTGCGGCCGCCGCGGTTCCCGCCTCCCCGGCTCCCTTGGCGCCGAGCTCACCGTCCAGCGTTGGAGAGACGATATGCCCGACGTCGATATCCGGCATTTCGCCCGACATGGGCACGAGGTAATCCGCCATGTTGGCGTTGGTGAGCTGCCCCCGCTCATCGTAGATGCAGTGCTCGTATAACGCGGCACCGAGACCTTGAACCACGCCGCCTCTGATTTGTTCGTCCACAAGCTGCGGATTGATGATGGTGCCGCAATCCTCGACCACCCAGTGCTTGAGAAGCTTGATGAAGCCTGCCTGGGTATCGACCTCAAGCCACGACGCCTGAATGCCGTTGGTGAACGCGAAGGGATATTCGCGCGGCACGAAATGGCGGGTCGCCATCAACTCGGGCTGAAATCCCGGCGGCAACGTATCGGGCCGGAAGTAAACGACACGCGCCAGTTCGTGCAGCTCGATGCGCTGCTGGCCGCCTTGAACGTCCACCACAGCGTTATCGATGATGTCCAGATCGTGGGGCTTCGCCTGAAGGATGGCGGCCGCAACATCCAGAATGTTCTTGCGCAGCACTTTGGCGGCCTGCAGCGCGGCCTCGCCGCCGATGCCTGCACCGCGCGAAGCCCAGGTGCCGCCGCCATAAGGCGTGTTGTCGGTATCGCCGAGAATGACGCGCACACGCCCCATTGATACGCCGAGTACGCTGCCGACGATCTGCGCGGTAAGCGATTCCGATCCTTGGCCCTGCTCGGTGATGCTGGTCTGGCAGATCACGCGGCCGGTGGCATCCAGACGCACCGCGACGCCGTCCTGCGACGAAATCCGCGCGCCGCCGACGCCGTAGAATGCCGCGCTCGGATTGGTGACTTCGATGAAGCTCGCAATGCCGATGCCGCGGTAAATCCCCCGCTTGCGCAGCTCCGCCTGCTCGGCACGCAGCGCGTCGTAGTTCATCATCGCAATCAATTTATCGAGGGAGGCGTGATGCGACAGCGCTTCGAATTTAAGACCCGACGGCGAACCGCACGGATAAGCATCGTCGCGAATGAGATTGCGGCGACGAATTTCGATTGGGTCCATCCCGATCCGCTGCGCAGCAAGATCAACCAGCCCCTCAGTGATCGAGCACGCAATGGGGTGCCCCACGCCGCGATACTGGCAAGTGACATTCTTGTTCTGAAAAACGACACGGGTTCGCGCCCGATAATTCTGCGTCGTGTAGGGACCGCCGACCAGATTGATGACCTGGTTGGCCTCGATGGCGCTGGTGCGCGGATACATCGAATACGGACCGATGCCGGTGACGTCGTCGATCTCGAATGCGTTGATCGTTCCGTTCTTGCTGACGCCGATGCGCGCCTTGCAGACATGATCCCGCGCGTGGATATCGGTGTTGAAGCTCTCGACCCGATCGGCGACGAACTTGACCGGGCGGCGCAACAGCTTCGACAGTGCGAGGGTCGCCATCTCGTCGGCGTAGATATGAACCTTGATGCCGAACGAACCGCCGACGTCCTTGCAGACCACGCGAACCTGCGCCTCATCGAGACCCAGATGCATGGCAGCAATATTCTGCACCATGTGCGGCGCCTGGGTGCCGAGATAAACGGTCAGGCGCTCCTCGCCGGAATTCCAGTCGGCGAGGACCGCGCGCGGCTCCAGCGTGACACCGGTATGGCGGCCGAATACAAACTTGGCTTCCACAACCTCGTCCGAATCCTTGAAAGCTTGATCGACCGCTCCGGCATCGAGATTGCGCTCGAAGGCAAGATTGTCTCCGAGCTCCGGATGAATCACCGGCGTCTCGGGATCCAGCGCGGTTCGCATATCGGTGACAGGAACCAACTCTTCATAATCCACCGACACTAGCTCGGCGGCATCTTCCGCGAGCGCGCGGCCGGTCGCCACGATGGCCGCCACCGCCTCGCCCTGCCAGCAGGCGCGGTCGGTCGCGATCGCGTGCTGAGGAGCAGACTTGAGCCCCTTGAGATGCGACAGGACGCCGACCCACGGCGTGATGACTTTCGCCAGTTCAGCGCCGGTCACAACCGCGATCACACCGGGCATGGCTTTCGCCTCGGTTGCGTCGATCTTCAGAATTCTGGCGTGAGCGTAGGGCGAGCGCAGAAACACGACATGCGCCATGCGCGGCAGCACCATGTCGCTGACGTATTGCCCGCGGCCCTGCATGAGCCGCCCGAGATTCGGGCGCGGCACCGTCTTGCCGATGTACGAATTCGGACGGTCCAGAACCGAAAGACCGGACTGCTTTTCGGAGCTATCGTTCATCGCGCCTGCCCCGAACGTGCACGGGCCGTTGCTTCCACGGCATCGACGATGGCGTGATAACCGGTGCAACGGCAGTAGTTGCCGGACAAATGCTCACGGATTTGCTCGCGATCGGCTTGCGGCTCATGCGTCAGGATATCCTGCGCGGCCATCAACATCCCCGGCGTGCAGTATCCGCACTGCAAGGCGTTGCGATTCTGGAAGGCCGCCTGCAAGTCGGAAATCTCTCCGCTGTCCGACAGTCCTTCGATCGTCTCAACGGACGCGTCTTCCGCCTGTACCGCCAGCAACAGGCACGCGCGGACAATGTCGCCGTTCACGCGAACCGTGCACGCGCCGCACACGCCGTGTTCGCAGCCGACATGCGTTCCTGTGAGACCCAGATGCTCACGCAGAAAATCGGCCAGGTTGAGCCGCGGGAGCACCTGCGCGGAAACGCTCTCGCCATTCACTGTCAGCGAGATCGGGGTGGGGTTCGTCATGCCCGCGGCCTCGCGTCAAGCTCAGGCCGCCCGAGCAAAGTCGCCACACACCGCGCCATCAACTGGCGCGCGAGATAGCGGCGCATTCCAGCGGATGCCTGCTGATCTTCCTGCGGATCAAGTTCTGCGTCGAGCGCGGCCTGCGCATCAGCCAGCATGGATGCCGTGACGGGCTTTCCCGTGAGGTGCTTCGAGGCCGCAGCCAACAAGGGCCTATCGCCGACAGCAAAGAAACCGAGACGAAGGTCCGCGAATACGTCGCCTTCCAGAATTCCGGACGCAGCAAGCCCGACGATGGCGTAGTCGCCCTTCCGGCGCGCGTACTCATGAAAGAAATGAGCCGAATTTGATTTTGCGACAGGCATCTCGACCGCGACCAGCAATTCTTCCGGCGACAGCACCGTTTCGTAGATGCCGGTAAAAAAATCGGCAGCCTGAATGCGCCGTTCGCCATTCCTGCCCCGCACGACGATGATTGCGTCGAGCCCGATGGTACAGGCCGGAAGCTCCGATGCGGGGTCGGCATGCGCGAGACTGCCGCCGATCGTGCCTTTGTTGCGAATCGCCGGATGGGCAACGTACGCAATGGCTTCCGTTAGAAGCGGCGCGTGCTTTGCGATGTCCGGAGACCTAAGGATATCGACGTGACGGGTGAGCGCTCCGATTTTCAGGACTCCATTCGATTCGGAAATACCCCGCAGCTCGGAGATAGCACCAATATCGACCAGCAATGCCGGAGCCGACAGCCTCAGGTTCAACGCAGGCATGAGGCTCTGCCCGCCGGAAAGGACCTTTGCCTGATCGCCATGCAGGGCAAGCAAATCCAGCGCGTCGGTGACGCTCGATGCACGCGTATAACTGAAAGCCGAAGCTTTCATTCCGGCAACCTCCGTTCGCCTCATTTTAGGATGGGCTTCGGCAGATTAGATGGTGCCGGGCATTAAAGGTCAAGCGTATTTATCGAACGATTATTTCTGGAGATGACGTCCGTGTTTTCGATAACCACAGAAATGAAGCCGCACTGCCGGCTTGCGCGGGGAAACGAGTGCGACAAAGCAAGGAAAGAGTTGCGGGATTACCAATTATCAAGGTCTGAAACGCAGCGATATCGCGTTGCACAATTTGCAATCAGTCCGCTGACCGAACGATGCGCCGTCGCGTCGCTCGCGGCGCGCCAGTCCGTTCCTGGAACACAAGCCGCGATTGCTCGGCCTCCAATCTAAGAATATCGGCAAACAATGCCGCCGCTGGCGACATGACCTTGCGCGCCGGCTCGATCAAGACGAACTCGGAATAAAACGGCGGGTCTTCAAGCGGCCTGACATCGAAGCGATCGTCATCGAGGTCCGACACCATCATGACGAACGGCAAAATGGCGACCCAGTCGCTCGCTGCGACAAATTGCAGCGTGCCCATCATCGCGTCGAGTTCGAGCCGCTGCGCGACGGCGACGCCATTGGCGCTGAAATAAGTTTCGATGTTGCGGCGGCGGGTGTTCTGAGGACCGGGCAGCACCACTTTCAACGGGCCAAGTTCGGACAACTTGACCGGCTTCAGGTTGTTGTCCCGCTTCGCGCTGACAAGCATTTCGCGATCGCGGGCGAGAAGACGGTGCGAGATTCCGGTTGCCCCCTCGAAGGCCGGCACCACGGCGAAATCCAGTTCGCCTTTCAGGATCATGTCCGTCAGGACGCCCGAATAGGCCTCGATGACACTGATCTCCGAGCCGGGCGCGGAGCCCAGAAACTTGTCGAGCGCGGGAGCGAGCACCGATCTGGTGAATGTCGGCATCAAACCCACACGGATCACGCCGCGGACGTGGTTGATGGCAACGCTTTGCTGCGCCGCCTCCAGCTTCTTCAGAACGTCGACGCATTCACGATAATAGAGCTTTCCGGCCAACGTCGGTTCGACATCACGACCGTTGCGCTCAAACAGCGCTACGCCGAGCTCTGACTCAAGCTGCTTGATATGTTGCGAAATGCCCGACTGGGTCGCGCCTTCCCGTCGGGCCGCCGACGTGAACGAGCCTTCTTCATAGACCGCGACAAAAGATCTGATCTGGCGCAGCGAAATCATCCATCAATTTTCCTAATGCAAGAAAGTAAGAATAATCATTTTTCTAATAGCGCACAATCGCTAGTCTTCCGGCAATCACAAGCAATCGAGGAAGTGCGCGATGAAGCTGGGCTTTTTCACCATGCCGATCCATCCCTTGGACAAGGACTGGCGGCAGTCGCTGGCGGAAGACCGTGAGGCGTTCCTGCTCGCCGACGAACTTGGATTCACGGAGGCTTATGTCGGGGAGCACGTCACCGACAAGGCTGAGAACATCACGTCGTGCGTAGCGTTCCTGGCGTGGATCGCTGCTGCGACCAGCCAAATCAAGTTGGGAACGGGCACCGTGAACATGCCCAACACCCATCCCGCAACAGTGGCGGCCACCATCGCGATGCTGGACCACATGCTCGATGGCCGCTTCATCTTCGGCATCAGTCCCGGCGGACTTCTGTCGGATGCAGAACTGTTCGGCAATCTCGATTTCAACCGCAACGAGATGTTCCTCGAGGCAATCAACCAGGTGCTCGGCATCTGGTCGGGCGAGCCGCCCTACAATCTTCAAGGCAAATACTGGACGGTCTCCACGCAGCGAACGCAGATCAAGGAAATCGGTCAAGGCTATATCCCCTGCCCGCTGCAACGCCCGCATCCACCGATCGTCGTGACCGCGGTTGCACCGTTCTCAAAGGGCGTGACCGAAGCGGCCGTGCGCGGATGGGACCCGATTTCGGCGAACTTCCTGATGCCCGCGTGGGTCAAGAGCCACTGGCCGAAATATGTCGAAGGCTGCGAACGCGGCGGCCGCCCGGCAGACCCGGCCAACTGGCGCGTCGCCAAAAGCGTTTTCGTTGCAGATGACGCTGCGATTGCGAAAGCCTATGCCACCGATCCCAATGGGCCGTATGTGAATTACTATCGATCGTTGTTTACGAAGCTGAAGAAGAACGGGCGCATCGAACTGTTCAAGACGCACCGCGACCAGCCCGACGACGACGTGACGCTTGAGATGATCTGCGACGAGTTGATCATCTACGGCACACCGGATAGCGTCGCCGATCAGCTACTTGCCTTTCAGAGCGAAGTCGGCACATTCGGGACGCTGCTCTACGCCGGCAAGGATTGGAAAGACCGCGAGCTTGGGCGAAAGTCCATGATCCTGACGGCGGAGAAGGTCTTGCCGCTGGTGAACGCCAGTTCGCCGAAACAGGTCAAAGCCGCAGAATAACACGTAAAGCAGGAAGTCCCATTGGCCCTCACCGATCGCGTTCCCTATCAAGCCCTCATCGACCGCCCCAAGCTGGTCCTTCCGGGCGGCAAAAAGCTTGCTGTCTGGATCATCCTGAACGTCGAGGAATGGCGGATCGAGAATCCCATGCCGCGAACCGTGCTCAGTCCGCCTATGGGACAGCCGCTGCTTCCCGACGTGCCGAACTGGGCGTGGCATGAATACGGAATGCGCGCGGGTTTCTGGCGTCAGTTGAAAGCCCTGACCGACAGAAACGTTCCGACAACGCTGGCGATTAATGGGAACGTCTGCACGTCGTATCCGCGTGTGGCCGAGGCCGCGCGCGAGGCCGGATTCGAGTTCATGGGGCACGGCTTCCTGCAAGGCCCGATGCACAAGCTCGACAATCAGGGCGATGCGATCAAGCGTGCTGTCGATACCATTGCAAAATTCGCCGGCAAGGCGCCGCGATCATGGGAAAGCCCCGGCCTCACCGAAACCGAGGACACGCTCGATCTGCTGCGCCTGAACGGCATCGAATACGTCGCAGACTGGGTGATCGACGATCTTCCGCAGGATATCGCGACGCCTCACGGCACCATTACGACGATCCCTTACACGGTCGAGACCAACGACATCGTCGTTCATGCGCTGCATCATATGCCTTCGGAGCAATTCCTGCGCCGGAGCATCGATCAGTTCGACCGGCTCTTTCTGGAGGGAGACGAGAACGCCCGCGTGATGGCGATCTCGATCCATCCCTACATCACCGGCGTGCCGCACCGGATCAAATACCTCGAACAGTTGCTCGATTATGTGATCGGCCACGATGACGTTGCGTTGATGACGGCGAGCGAAATCGGCGACTGGTATCGCGGCCAGATGGTCAAAGCTTAAGATTTTTCAGGAGTACAGACATGATCCGGGCCGCCATCGTCGGGCTGGGATGGTGGGGACAAACCATCGCCAACAATCTTGCGACCAGCGACGTCATCAAGCCCATTTTGGGCATCGATCCGCTGGAGCCTATGCGTGCAAAGGGTGCCGCCTTAGGGCTTGAAACATCCGCGCGCTTTGAAGACGCATTGGCGCGATCCGACATTGACGCCGTCATCCTCTGCACCCCGCAGGACCACCATGCGACGCAGATCGAGGCTGCCGCTAAATCCGGCCGTCACGTATTCTGTGAAAAGCCGCTTTGCACCACGGCCGAAGATGCGGAACGTGCGATTGCCGCGATCAAAAAGGCAAGCGTGCAACTCGGCATCGGCCACGAACGCCGCTTCGAGCCCGCGGTGATCGAAATGCGCAAGCGGTTCGGGGACGGCGAGTTCGGCAATGCGCTCGTGCTGGAGGGCAACTTCAGCCAGGACAAGTTTCTCAACCTGCCGCCCGACAACTGGCGCCTGTCCAACACGATCAACCCGGTTGGCCCTTTGTCAGCTACCGGAATCCATCTTGTCGATCTTTCGATCTCGATTCTCGGCAAGCCCACACAGGTCTGGGCACGGCTGGCCACACTCGGAAGCAATTTCGCCAATGGCGACACGCTTTCGATCACCATCGGCTTTGGGAGTGGTGCGACCGCCACGCTGAACGCCGTCCTTGCCACGCCCTTTATGGGCCGTCTCGCGCTGCTGGGATCGAAAGGCTGGATGGAAATTCGCGACCGGACCCATCCCGAAAGTCCGACGGGCTGGGACGTGACGCGCGCTCTCCGCGATCGTTCGCCGGAAACCGCCTACTATCAGCCTCATCCGGCCGTGCGCGACAACCTGGAATCATTCGGCCGGGCTGCACTCGGCAAGGGTTCATATCCCGTCCCGCATGACGAGATGCTGTCGAACGTGCGGACGTTCGAGGCCATCCAACGGTCAGCGAGCAGCGGCCGCATTGAGCCGGTTTGATTTCGCCGCCGGCCGCTTGGCGTCTTTGGCTGACGCGCGCGCGAAACCGGCGAGGTAGCCGTCGATCGCATTGGCGATCATTTCTTCTTTGTCCTGGATGTCCGGCATTTCGTAAATGTATCGTCGAACGCCGTAATAGAAAACGCCGCCGTGGAAAACCCACGCCATTTCAATTTCGGATGCCGTCGGCTTGGCCTGCGTCGGCAGGCCAAATTCAAACCTGCATTCCTTGATAATGCGCGTCAGAATCTTGTCGCGCACAACGCCCACATACCAGCGGTTGATGTCGAGGCCCTTGAGACCTGAGAACAGATAGATTCTCAGCCATTTTCGCGTGAAAATCACATTGGTATAGGCGTCGTAGAATTGCAGCAGTCGCTCGCGTATGGGCCGCGACCGGTTGGTGAGAAGTTTCTCCCAGCCTGTATCAAGCGGCTCGAGATAGACCTTGCGATAAACTTCCTTGACCAGTTCTTCCTTGCTCGGGAAATAGCGATACAGCAACGGCTGGGTCACACCCAACCGGCGCGCCAGTTCGCGCGTGCCGCCATTGAAACCCTCTTCGGAGAAGAACTCCGTGGCCTTCCGGACGAATTCCTGACGGCGGTCTTCGGGAGACAGGCGCTTCTGTTTCACACGCGCGACCGACGAAGATGATTTCTTTTTCATGATGACCTAACGGGGGTCATGCCCCAGGAACGAAGCGACCGAAGCTGCCGCGCGCGAAAAGCAGCGGCTCGGCGCGGTTGTAAGCATAAGCTTCCACAACACCAAGGAAAATCACATGGTCGCCGCCGTAATAGCGGTCGGCGCTGCGGCATTGAAATGTGGCCACGGCGCTGGCGAGGACTGGCGCATCGCCTAAACCCGGCTTCCAGGAGACACCCGCGAACTTGTCGTCGGCGCGCGTGGCGAACTGCGTTGCCAGCGCCTGCTGGGATGCGCCCAGCACATTCACCGCGAAATGGCTCGCGTTCTGGAAAATGCTCATGCTCGGAGAATAACTCGCCAGACTCCAGAGCACGAGCGGCGGATTGAGCGAAACCGATGCGAACGAATTGCAGGTCAACCCCGTCTGCTTGCCATCGGGCGTCGCAGCCGTGATGACCGTGACGCCGGTGGCGTAAGCTCCGAGCGCGTTGCGGAAATCGCGCGGGTCGATCGCGGAGTTGTCGCTTGAAAGCTCATTCCCTAGTTCGGTTGGATGTTGCGAAGCAGCAGCCATCGGCCTGGCCTCTCTCAAAGAGTCAGATTTTCGGACGGCAGATCCAGCGCGACGCGGCCGTAATTGGTTCCAGCGGCATCGAAGCTGAACGCGATGTGCGCGTTGATCGCATGCGCATCCCGGAATTGCCGTTGCAGCGCGCCCGTGGTGTAAAGACCCCGCGCGCCGCTGGCCGAAAACAGCAACGAGACAGCTTCCGTGCACAGGTTGACCGCGTAAGCGCCGTCGCGCCGGTATCTGGTCTTTTCCGCGAGGTTGGGAACATCACCCCGACGTGCATCCTCCATCGCTTCAATGCAGGTCCGGCGCATGATCAGACGCGCCGCGTCGATCTTGGCCGAGGCTTCGGCAACCTTGATCTGCGTCGTCTGAAGATCGCCGAGCTTGGCGCGGTTGTAAGTCGAGGCGCGATGCCGCGCGATCTCGACATAATCGTCAAGACAGGCCTGCGCGTTGCCGAGAGCCGCGCCCGACAGAACGAAAGGAAACAAAGCAAACACGGGCAGCGCATAAAGCGGGCCAGGATTCACGGTGCTTCCCGGCGTCGCGCCTCCGGCGACATCCTTCACCGCGAGCGTCATGTAATCCGATACGAACACATTCTTGGTTTCAACGTCGCTCGATCCGGTCCCCTTCAGACCGGTCGCATTCCACGTATCGATGATCTTGTAGTCGTCCTGCTTAAGCAGAAAAACCCGATACTCGACGCCGTCCGCATCGTCGTCGGAGGATACGATGCCCGCGAGCATATTCCAGGCGCTCGAATCGACACCCGACGAGAACGGCCAGCGGCCCGATAACATATAACCCCCGGCCACTTTCGTGGCGCGGCCCGCCGGAAACACAAACGACGACGCAATGAGAGCGTTGACGTTGTCTTTCCAGATCAGATCCTGCGCGCGCTCGTCGAACATGCCCAGCATCCAGTGATGGCTGGCCAGATTCGCCAGATTCCACGCGACCGAAGCATCGGCAAGCGCGATGACGTCGGCAAAATCCACCAGCGCGACATAGTCGAGTTCCGAACCGCCGACGCGCTTCGGCTGAAGAATTCTGAACAGGCCGGCGTCGTGAAGCTCCCGCTCGGTTTCTGGTGGCAGCCTTCGCATCTCTTCGGTGGTCGCGGCACGCTCACGGAGCTTTGGAACCAGCGCGTGCGCACGCTCCAGCATCTCGGAATACGCGCCGTCTTGACCGTTTGAACGCCGGTCCAACTCAAGCTTATGGACTGTGCCTGACATGGGTCTCTCCTGGGCGTTACCGCGCCGCGGTCTTCCGGGGGGCATTCGGCTTGATGTGCGGACGGTCGAGATAAAGCGATGCTTTAAGCCCCTCGTCGTCCTGCGTCGCGAACTCCGACAACAACTTCATCTCCGGAATGCGCGAACGGTCCAGCGTGGTCACATCCGGCCAGTCGATCTCGATCAGATTGCCGGCAGGGTCGCGCAGATACATCTGCACGCAGCCGTCCGGCAACTCGTTGACAGGATTGCGGAAGGCCTTGAAATCCAGCGCACCGATCGCCTTGGCCCGGTCATAGGCAGCGTGAAAATCATCCACGTCGAGCGCGAAGTGCTGATAGACCGGGATGTGATCCTCAAGCTCGAACAAATGAAGCTGAAGATCGCCGCAGCGCAGATACTTGGTCTTGAAACCGAAATTATAGGTCGGGATCAATTCCATGCCCAGTACGGTTTGATAAAACCGTGCGGACTCTTCCAGATCCTTGGCGCCGATAGAGAGATGATTGAAACCGAGAACTTTCATGTCTGCTCTCCCCTGCGAATTCAATGAACGTTTTTTATTTTATCAACCGATAAATAACGCCGTCTGGACAGGAATGCAAGCAGATTGACATTGGAATGCGCTGCACAAAATGTGCTGCACGCGCGCGACGCACTCCGGCCTGTATGAATTTGGGATGCGAATCGGCCCTGCACGGCAATCCGCTGCTCATAGGCCCATCGATACAGTTTCGCAGCGTCTGCTTCCCTGCTCGCATCCGGGATCAGTTCGTTCGTCGCAATGCTGACCACTTCAGAAGATGTGAGAGCGAGAACGCCGTCTGCACTACGATGCGGATTTCTTCCGGTCAATTCCATGCAACGTCTCGAGCACGGCGCAGACCGCCGCCGTATCCTGCTCTTTGCGGCCGAGCGCAGCACCGGCATGATAGACCTGCGAAGCCGCCGCGTAGACGGACAGCGCACAATTCAGATCGGCCGCGAAAGCGTCGATGATCGAAATGTCCTTGAGCTGCATGCGGATCGTGGCGGTCGGCACGTCGTAATTTTCGTCGCGCATCAAGGGACCCCGCATCTGGAACATGCGCGATGTGCCGGCGCTGTCGGCGAGCGTATCGTAGACCAGCGCCGGATCCATCCCAGCCTTGATGCCAAGAACCATGGCTTCCGCCGCCGCCACGTTATGAATCGTGACGAGATGGTTGGCGATGTATTTCATGATGCTGCCGCGACCGAACGGTCCGAGGTAGCGTTGTACGCGCGACATTCCGGCGAAAACCGCCGCGCAACGGACAAAGGCTGCTTCATCGCCGCTGCCGAGAATAACGAGATCCTTGGTCACCGCCTGCGCGCCGGTGCCGCTGATCGGACAATCAAGGAGAATTTTGCCGCTCTTTTCCATGACATCCAACGCCGCGCGTTTGATGTCCAACGGCAACGTGGAGCACTCGATGACGATCTGGCCCGTGCCCGTCGCCTGAGCGATGCCATCGGCTCCTCCTATTACCTCGGTCAACGCCTCAGCCTTTGGCAGCGACACGATGATAATCGATGCCGCCTCGGCCACGGCGCGCGGAGAAGCCAGCGCCTGACCGCCCAGTTCTTCCAGACGCGCGCGTGCCGCGGGCACCGGATCAAATCCGGCCACAGCAAAGCCGGCCTGGCGCAGGTTTCGCGCCATCGCCGTACCCATAATTCCTATGCCGACAATGCCGATTCTTTGATCCATCCAACGCATGCCTTTACCGAGAAAGTGACGTGTGAGCTACAATCTGAACAACAATCAGCGATCTGATGCAATGCGGCAGCTGTACGTGGGCAAATGAGTTTTCAATGAAACGCACATTTCATAACCGCCTGTGTGTATCGAAAACTCAAACCCGGACGTAATGATGGTGAAGCCCGCCGAGGATCGGGTGTGAACGAATGATTCCGATCTGTTGAGTCGGACGAATAACTCGGCGCATCCTTGTGCAACGACCGATGCGTTCTGACGGAGTTGTAGTAAGCGGCGTATGATTTTAGAATCCGGCGCAGATGCGCCTCGCCGAAGACAATGATGTGGTCCAAGCACTCGCGCCGGATCGATCCGATCAGCCGTTCGGCAAAGCCGTTCTGCCAGGGTGAGGCTGGTGCAGTGGGCTTGTCGCGAATGCCCATGGCGCGCAATCCGCGTGTGACGACGATGCCGTAGATCCGATCTCGGTCTCGGATCATGTAACGCGGAGCACCATCCCAAGGAAATGCCTCCGTGATTTGACGTGCAACCCATTTGGCCGTCGGATTTGCTGTGACGTTGATCCAGATGAGGTCCCTGCGGTCGAGCCGGACGATGACGAAGGCATAGAGCAGGTCGAAACCGACAGATGATAGCAGCCGCCAAACGGATGGCCCCATGTCGAGGACAGCCTTCCTCCCATATCTGGAACGCGATCAACGACGAGCGACCATCCGCTCCCTGAAGCGGCCCTCCGGGACTCTACGTAGGGGCTTGCCCCTAAGGCATGGAGCGAGATTTCCGAGTTTGTTTGTTTCATTTACCAATAGGCCATCCGCCGCACAGGAGATGGCTCACATGCTTACCGAAATCGTTACTGGCGGTAGGCCGCCCGCTTCCCTCAGACATGCGGCCCAGTAACCTCTGGAGTTTGATCATGGCAATTTACGACGATGCTGACGTCAATCCTCCCCGTCCTGCTTCCGGCCATGAAAATAAGAAAGCGATGCCATGGCTTCACGACGAAACGCAATTTGCCTGCGAGGGCTGCGGTGATCTCGTTACGCTTGAGACGGCGAAGCTGCGGGACCATATCAGGGGCCTCAATAAGGCTTGGAACGGCTTGCTCAAACGCTTCAAGAAGTAAGCCAAAGTCGCGCATACCCCCTGAGAAGGAACAGATTTCCGATCTCGAACCACAGTGAGCGCTCGCGGTTCTGTCGCATCAGACAACGCCGCCGCCCGATCTTCCTTATCGTCGCCCCGTACGACGGTCCTCAACGCTTCCCGTTCGAAAAAATTCCCGGAAAAATTTTTGGAGATCATGGCCGGGGCACGCGATCAGAGTTAGGTCTGAAGGCAAGCTCAGAGGATTGTGCCCATATCCGGAAACTTTCCGGATATGGTCGGAAGTTTTTGGAAATATTTTTTGGAAAATATGGAGGGAAGGAGACAGAGGCTTTCAATTTATAAACAACGGCTGCCCTCCGCCCGCCCCCCAACCGGGGGTCAAGGGTCCGTCACGGAAGCGGGGCCGGATTACGCGGCAGCGGCCGTCAGCGCCCGCCAGATAGTTGGCTCGCTAACGCGGTACACTTTGGCTAGTTCGGCCATCGTCTCGCCGTCGGCGTATCGCTCGGCGGCGACCTTGATCTGCTCGGGCTTCAGCTTCGGCGTGCGGCCGAACTTCGTCCCCTTTGCCTTGGCCAACGCGATGCCCTCATCGCAGCGCTGGCGGATCAGGCCGCGTTCGAACTCGTTGACGCCGCTCATGACCGCCACCAGCAGGCGGCCGACCGGCGTCGTGGTGTCGCACCATGCTTCGCCGAGCGAGATGAAGCCGCAGCCCTTGGTCTCGATCTCGTGCAGGATGTTGTGCAAGTCGCGCGCCGACCGCGCCAGCCGGTCGAGCTTGGCGACGTGCACGACATCACCGGGTAGCAGCGCCTTCATCAGCTTGTTGAACTCGCGGCGGTCCTTGGTCGACTTGCCCGAGACCTTCTCGCTGTAAATCTTCTCGCAGCCCGCCGCCTTCAGCGCCTCGACCTGCGCCTGGTAGTCTTGGGTGCGGCTGCTCACCCGCGCGTAACCGATCTTCCTCATCTCATGCCCCATTTTGAAAGCTAACGTTATGAAAGTTAGATCACGCCGATAAAACAAGGACAACTGAAAACTTTCAAATAGTGCAGTTTGTGAAAGTTATGGCATCGCCTTTTCAGCGGCGGCGGCAGCGGCCTCCGCTTTCGCCCGCTCGGCCCGCCTACGCGCGATGTAGCGCTCTGCGCTCGCCGTCCGGCCCGACCATGGCGGCGGCGGCGGCGGTGCCCGGCGCGCCAGCTTGGTCAACAACGAGATCAGCGACGATTCGTAGTTCAACGATCTGAGCACGTCCCTAGCCGCGCGCAGCCCGACCCGGTCGATCTCGACGGCGCGAACAACCAGCTCAACGCATTCGAGCATCTCGGTCTCGTCCATCCCCATGGCGCGCGCCTCGGCGACCATAAACCCGAGGTGCTCGGCAGTCGTCTCCAAGACAACGTCGATGTCGTCCAAGTTCAGCGCCTGACCCTCCCGTCGCAGCTCATCGACGTCATGCTGGCTAACGGGCACTGCTGGTCGCCTTATGCTCGATGGTGCGCATCTTGGACTGCGGCTCGTTGCCAAGCAAACTCAGCGCGTGCCTGAATTTCTCCGCGAAGCTGCCGACATCAACGGAGCCGCTCACGTTGACATCGACATTTTTCGGCAACAGGCCGCTGACGATCCGGCAGAACGTGCCCGGTTCACTTTCCGCGCAACGGCGCAATGCGGAAATGCCATCTTCTTCCCAAACCGTTTTCAAATCTGCGATGAAGGCCTCGCTCAATCGATTTCTGCTCCCGACCCTGCGTCCCGGCCCGCCATTTGAGCCCGTTACAAATTGGCCGGTCTTCGCATCGCGATCAGTTGTCATCGTGGTCTCGCTCATGGTCGCGAGCATATCCCTCAAATAACAGAGCACCGTACCCCGACATGGCCCCCGGTGGGGTAGTACGGCTCCCCTTGGGCGTTTCAGGAGCGATCTGGTCCTGATTGCAGGTCACTCCCGCGCCAGCATCCGCTGGATGCTCTTCGCGTCGACCTTCTGGATGCCGTACTCGTCGGCCCAAGCCTGGGCGATGTCACGATAACTCGCACCACCCTCGCGCAACGCCCTACCACGGGCTAGCGCGGCCTGCTCGTTCGAGTTCGGGACGAGGCGCTTAGTCTCATCCTCACCGATCTCGACATCGAACCCGAAGGGCCGCTTGCCGCCGTTGAACAGCTTCTGCGTCACCCGATATCGCTTGGCCTCACGGACGCGCTCTCGGATGGCGTCGCGGGCGTTCTCAGCCACTGCACTCAAGATCGTGAACACCAATTTGGAGATTCCGTTGCCGGTGACGTCTCCGCCGAGATCGATCATGTGCAGGGCGACCTTGTCCTCCTTCAGTTGCTCCAGCGTACCGAGCGCATCGGATGCGCTGCGAAAGGTGCGATCCAGCCGAGCGGTGACGAAAACGTCGCCGGGCTGCAACGCCGCCAGCAGGCGCTGGCCTTCGGGACGGTCGGCGAGGGGCACTGAGCCGGAGACGCCAGCCTCGACGAAGAACGCCGCGACGGTCCAGCCCTTCATCATGCAGTAGCCGGTGATCTGCTGTTGCTGGCTGTCGAGCGACAATCCGTTGACGGCCTGTTCTGAGGTCGAAACCCGGCAATATCCGTAGACTTTCATGGCGTCTCCGTGGCGTTGCTTTAGCAATGCCACAGACTACTCAATGCCACAGTGTGTAGCAAGAAGAACCCAGCGTTATCGACCATATTTTGCGTTTCGGGCGACAGCGAGAGCGGCACAGCCGGCCGGTATTCTATGGTTTCTCGCGCTCGAGTGCCGCCTGGAGCATGTCGCTAGCCTCTTTGCCCAGCTCCGCGCGCACCATGGCAAGAATGTCCTCTTCGCTTTGTATGCCCGCGAAGTCACCGGGCTGGCCGCTCTCTTTGCGCTCGACGAGCAGTCCGACCAGCCGCGCCTGGTTCATCGTCGCGGTGATCGCAGCCGCCGGCTGGCCGAGTTCACGGGCCAATGCCCTGTCCGCGGCGAGGTCGTCCAGCAACGTGTCGAGCGTTACCGCGTTTCTCTTGGCCAACTGGCCTCTTAGCTCCATGATGCGGCGCTGGGTCTTGCCTTTTCTTGCTAGCCTACAGGCGGCTGCGTCCAACCCGCTTCGCGTGGTCGGCGTGTAGCCTGCTCTAAGGTATGACGCTGCGGCGTTGCCGGTCTGGATGTAGAGCCGGGCGAAGCATTCATGGCGTGGGTTTGGCAGTGCTGGCATGGCTACAAGGTGCTGTCGGTCACGGTATTGCCCCGCAATGAACTGGCCGTAGCGATCGCGGTGATCACCGAGATCACCGAGATCATCGAGATCAACATCGACGCGATCTCGCTCATGTTCGCATTATAGCGATCGGATGATGTCGTTATCTCAGTCATTTGCCCGAGCATAGCACACGTCGAGACGGCGCGCGCTGCCATCCCCATCGATACCCTGTGTGCTGTTACGCGCCACTGTTGTTCGCTTGCGTGCTGCCCAGTGCGCGGCGAGCCACCGGCGAGCTGCTGCGCACTGTTGTGCAGCACCGGGGGGGGGTGGGGGGTAGACAGACACAAGTTTTAAGGCGGTGGTGGACAGCTTTTTAAGGGTGGTCGACAGATGCTAAACAGTCAGCCGACAGTCTCGAAAAACCAAGCTTCAGTGGCTGGCGCATGCCGAAGTACAAGTTCCCTCGCGATGATCTGACTTCGTTTCTCGCGAAGGATCCGCTGCTCGCGAAGGATCTGCCGCTCCTCAAGGCCCTGCGCCGTCTCGCCGCTGCGGCCGGCAAGACCAGCACCGATGCCGACGCGGTGTATTATCAAATTCAGATCGAGCTCGGTGGTCTCAGGAACCGGATCCTCCGCGAGAGCAAACTACGCGGCCGGGTGGAGCGCAGCTCCGACGAGCAGCCGGCTCGCGCCGCGGAGGAGAAGGAGAAGCTGCTCCAGCATCGGCCCTGGCATATCATCGCGCGCCTGGTCCGCGCGAAACGCTACCAACTTGGCATTGGCCGCCGGCGCCGAAGCAGCGAACAGAAGGCCCTCGAGCGAAGCCTGAAGGAGCTGAAGCTGGACGAGAACGATCCGGACACAAAGCTCGGTCCGGGTGATCTCACGCCCGTCGAGACCCGCGCCGTCCAACTTGTCCGAGGCGGGAAGGTGAATGCGAGAAAGAACCCGATCGAGGTTCAGGCCGTCGCCATCGCGGCAGCCATCGAGGCTGACTTTTCCCGAAAGAGGAAGGGCGGACGACCAGCCGCGCGGCGGCACAACATCGTCTTCGATGAAACCAGCTTCCAATATCAGCTGCGACTGACGAGGACCGAGGTGATCGAGGCCGTGCTGTCCACGATCGAAGATCTTGCGGGTCCGGCAAATTCATCGGCGCCGAATTCGGCAATGATCGCCTCCGCCGTCGCCGTGGTGAAAGCTGCCGGTGTCGAACCGAGACCAATGCCTAAACGGATCAAGGCCGCCGGCGTGACGCAAAAGACGTTTGACGCGAATTCTTGCGCAAGCATCGTTTGGAAGGTTCAGCGCCGGCGAACGAAACGTAAGATATTGAAGTAGCGCCGCTTTTTAGTGGCCAGATCGGACAATTCCAGAAATTCGGGATCGGTGGTTTCCGGCGGATGCTGGCGACGCTCAAGGAGGGCGTCAGCAGCGTGTCGAAGAAGAAAGAACGCGGTCAGAAAGTGCGGCTCGCGTACTCGCCGCAGGAAGCGGCGGACATTCTCGGCCTGTCCAACAGCACCGTAGAGCGCATGATTCGGAGCGGAACGGTCCGCACGGTGAAGATCCGCGCGCGCCGCATCATTCCGGTCACCGAAATTGAAAAGCTGCTCGCCGCCGCCGTCTGAAAAACGAAGAGCGCGCCGGTCTAGGCGTGCCCTTCGCAATCTGCACCGCCCGCTTGCACCGGGCAGCAATGGAGATCGAGACATGCCCAATACCACAATTGCGTCAGCACCGCTATCCGGCGGAATGATCTTGCGCATCGCCAATGGCCTGCGCTGCGACAATTGCAGCCGCTTGGTTCGCGGCAGCGATGTAGAGCAGCTTGAGGCCGGTCACCGCATCATCTGCGCCGCCTGCCATCATCTCCTCCTCAGCTACGAGGTGCGGTCATGAAGATCATGGCCCCCGCGAGCGCGCTCAATGCCGCCATGTCGCTGGCCGCGATGGCGGCAGACAAGCTGACCGACACCCCGATCCGCATCCTTGCCGATCATGGCGCGATCAGGTTCTGCGTCACCAACCCGCGCGCGGTGATCTCGATCTCGACCACCGCCGCCGCCTCGATACAGGAGAGCGGCAGCGCCACCATCTCGGCGCGCCGGTTCGCGGCATTGCTGTCCGGCTTCGGTACTCGATCCACCATCAATATCACCACGAGCGACGCGGCGATGACGATCAGCTCCGGCAACAGCCGGTATCGGCTCCCGCTGCTTGCCGATCCGCGCGCGGGGCTTGTGATCAATCCCGAGATCGCCCGCGTCGAACTGGCGACGGCGGACTGCCTCCGGTTGCTCGACGTCGTGGCCGCCGCCGGCACCGAGAAGACGCGGTTCTTCCTGAATGGCGTGCACCTGCACAGCGACGGCGACAAATTGATCGGCGTCGGTATGGACGGGACAAAGATGCTTCGCGTCGGCGTCGTGGCCGATCACTTCAGCGACGATACCCGCCTCATCATCCCGGCGACTGCGGTCAAGATGCTCGGCAAGCTGCTGCGCGTGACAAAGCCGGAGACCGTGACCTTGCGCAGATCGCATGCCGTATTCGCGGCGAGCGCGCCGGGCTTCGAGATCTTCTCCGCCATGATCGATGCGGCATACCCGAACTACAAGCAGGCGTTGCCGCTGCCCAGCGGCAGTTCGGCGTCATGCCAGCGCGCTGATCTGGTCGCGGCATCGTCTCGGCTCAAGGCCGTCGCCGTCGGCGATCTGCCTTTGATCATGGTGACGTGGGTCGACGGCGAGCCGATCCGGCTATTCCTGGCGCACGAACCCGACGCCGGCTGCGATGTTGTGGTCGCCCAGACTTGCCGTAGCGCCAGGATAGCACTGTCGCTGGCGCAGCTCACTGCGCTGCTCGCCGAGTTCAAAGACGACGTGCTGCTGATCGAGATGACCGACCGTGGCGTCATCGTTCGCCAGGGCGACAAGTTGGGGCTGCTGATGTCCTGCAGGTTTATCGAAAAGGAGATCGCGGCGTGACCGATCTCATTGGGCTGCCCATCAAGCTGGCGCGCACCATCGACGGGCCCTGCGGCGTGTGCGGCGAGACCACCGTCATCATCGGCTCCAGCGCGGATCCACATATCGCATCGCTGCGCTGTGCTTGCTGCGACCGCCACCGTGGCTGGCTGCCGAAGACGGTCGCCGACTTCCTGACAGACCTGGTGGGCCGTTTTGGGCGGCCGACCGATCCGATCACCGTCCGCAATTCCGAATTGGCCGCGACCTTGGGTGCACACGCGGCGGAAGCATCAACAGCACCCACGACCTGAAAGGAAAACAGCTATGAGTATGTTCAGTGACATGTACGGCAGCAAATACTTCAGCGTCGCCGACCTGAACGGTGAAATGCCGCGGCGTCGGATCGGCAAGGTAGAGCCCTCCGAGTTGAAGGACAAGGACGGGACCACAAAGCGACGGCTCGTGATCTACTTCGAGGGCGTCGAGAAGCCGTTGGTCTTGAACCGGACCAACGCGCGGAAGCTGGCAGAGACGTACACCGAAGACTACACGAAATGGGTCGGCGTCGTTGTCGACCTGTACGACGAGGAGACCAGCTTGGGCAAAGGCGTGCGCCTGCGGCCGGTAAAATCGGCCGCCGCCGGCGCCGCCGCAAAGGACATGAACGACGAGATCACCTTCTAACCAAAAACACCGGCGGGCCATTGCGCCCGCCTTTTTTTTGCGAGAGAGCCGATGCTCGCGACCTGGCAAATCCTTGACGCGGCCACGACCGCACGGAAGCGGCTACGCGAAGCTGGCTTCCTTCCGATCCCGGCCATCGGCAAGGCGCCGCCAATTCTCGGCTGGCAGAACGTCGCCGCCAGCGATGCCGAGATCGACAGTTGGTTTCATAAATATCCGGAAGCCTTGAACACCGGCATCATCACGCGCACCGCCCCGGCCGTCGACATTGACGTCTATGATCCCGACGTAGCCGACGAGCTGGAGCAACTGCTTTGGGACGTTACGGGCACCCGAGGCATGATTCGCTTTGGCCAACCACCGAAGCGCGCCGCGTTATTCCGCACCGACGCGCCGTTCGGCAAGATGGCAACGCCGGTGTTCACATCGCCGACGCAGCAGCGCCATCGCGTTGAGGTGCTCGGCGACGGCCAGCAGATCGTCGTTAACGGCGTCCATCCCGGCACCAACAAGCCCTATCGCTGGCACGGTGGCGAACCCGGCGACGTGCCGTTGGCCGGTTTGCCCGAACTGACGAAGGCAACGGCCGAGCAATTCATCGCCAAGGCCGCCGCGCTGATGCGGGAGCACGGCTGGACCGATGAGGTCCGCAAAACGAACGGCGCCGGCCTTCACGGCGCCAACCATCGCGGTGGCGCCGATTTCATCGCGATGTACGGCAACCGGCAACAGAAGTATGCCGCCGCCGCCTTGCAAGGCGGCTTCGACGAGATGGCGGCGATGCCGCAGAATTCCGGCCGCAACAACAAGCTGAACGCGCTCGCGTATCGCATGGGTACCATGGTGGCGCGGCAGTGGATCGGCAGCGATCAGGTGACCCATCGGCTATATGAGGCGGCAGCCGCCTGCCTTCTGGTCCATGACGACGGCGAAGCCGCCACAACCGCCACCATCGCGTCGGGGCTGGGCAGCGGCGAGGCGAAGCCGCACGCCGATCTGAACGACACGAAACCAGATGACGGCGGCAACGCGGATGAGCCGCTTGCCTTCATCGATATGAGCAACTGGGACGGCCAGCCGCCACCGCCGCGGCTGTGGTCCGTGCGCGAGCGGGTTCCGCTCCGGCAGCCCACGCTGTTCTCAGGCGAGGGCGCGATAGGCAAGACCTTGCTCTCGCTGCAGCTGCTGGTCGCGCACGCGCTGGGCCGCGACTGGATCGGGATGCTGCCCGAGCCGGGCCCTGCGATCTATTTCGGCTGCGAGGACGACGCCGACTAGATTCACCGCCGTGTCGCCGACATCGCCGCCCAACACCGCGTGAGGTTCGCCGACCTCATCGCCGGAGGCCTGCATCTGCTGTCCTACGCCGGCAAGGACGCGATCTTGGGCGCGGTCAATCGTGGCGGCATGATCGAAGCCAGCTCGCTGTTTCACCGCATCCACAAGGCGGTCTCCGGCATCCAGCCGAAGTGCGTGGTGATCGATACCAGCGCCGACGTGTTCGCCGGGAACGAGAACGATAGGGCGCAGGTTCGGCAGTTCATCGGGCTGTTGCGCCGCCTTGCCATCGACGGCAACTGCGCCGTCGTACTTTGCAGCCATCCCTCCCTGATCGGCATCAAAACCGAGACCGGGCTGAGCGGCAGCACGGGATGGCATAATTCGGTACGGGCGAGGATGTTCTTCAAGACCGCGACGACCGACAAGGGCGACGAGCCGGACCCCGAATTGCGGGAATTGTTGTTCATGAAGAACAATTACGGCCCGGTCGGCGCGCGGGTGCTGCTGCGCTGGAGGAATGGCGTCTTCGTGCCCGAGCCAGGACAGGGCACAATTGAGAAGGCCATCGCCGAGCGGAAGGCCGAAGACCTGTTCCTGAAGTTGCTGGACCGGTTCGGCGCTGTCACCAACAAGAAGGGCACCTCCTACGCGCCCGCGCTGTTCGCCGAGGAACAGGAAGCCAAGGCGGCGAAGGTCTCGAAGTCGGCGCTGGCCGATGCCATGGGCCGCCTGTTCGCCGCCAACAAGCTGCACCTGGAAGCCTACGACTACCCGTGCCGCAAGCGGTTTCGGATTGTGGCGGGACCCAAGCCGTGACCCGTGCCGCCATCGGCAGCATTGCCGGATCATCCGCAGCCCGCGCCGACAACGGGCCGAACATGCGCGGCGCAATCACGATCGAACAGAACCTGCCTGGACCTATCCCCCATCAACACGCTAATTTGAAGCGGATAATTGAGGTTTATGCAGGGATAGGATATTTTGAAGCGAAGCCCTTGGGTGCCGACGCGAAAATCCCAACCCAGCACGACGGACACGGCTGGCCACGGCATGGGCAATCTTGCACCCGAGGTTTGTCCAATGAGTAACCGTCCTTGGCGCGTCAAGCCGAGTGAAATCACCCGCACCATCAAATCCGTGCAGCAAACGGGTTTGCATGTTCGTAATATCGAGGTAGGTCCCGACGGCCTGATTCGGGTTAACGTCGGCGATCCAGACGCCCCTGCCCCGGCCGAAGAGACCTCAGAGGAATTGAGGAAGCTGCTATGAAGCCGCCACGCTCTGCGCTGCCCCTGCCGCGCTACGTCGAACGTAAGCCCCTCAAGGGCGGCGGTTGGGGCCATTTCTTTCACGTACCATCATGGGCACGGAAGGCAGGCTGCACCTTGCAGAGCGGGCCGCTCGGCACCGACTACAGTGCTGCGGTATCGCGGGCCGAAACCATTCTCTTGCCCGCCTTCGATGCTTGGCGGACCGGCGACGCCAGCCCGGCATCATCACCAGCTATCAGCGCATCCGGAACACTCGATTGGATGTTCGGCGAATATCGCACTGACCGGCGATTCACCAAGCTCGACCCCAAGAGCAAACGCAACCATGAAGTCGGCTTCAAGCTGGTCGGCGGCTACGTGTTGAAGGACGGCAAACGGCTCGGCGAGAAACGCTTGAGCGCCATCGACACCGCCCTGACGGACGACCTTTACGAAAAACTGATGATCCTCAGAACCACCGACGCTGACGGCAACGTGGTCGAGCGCGAACGTCGCACGACGGTCAACCACGCCATGAAATCCTGCCGCCGCGCTTGGAATGTGGTTGCGCGTCGACATCCCGGCAAGCTGCCACTCGTCAACCCCTTCGCGCAAATGGGCCTTCGATCATCTGATCGTGAGACGCCGACCGCGACCTATGACGAGTTGCTGGTGTTCCGCACCAAAGCCGTCGAACTTGGCCTGCCATCGCTGGCGACCGCCGCGCTCATCGGCTGGGAGTGGTTGCAGCGCGAGACCGACATCTTCGCGACGTTCGACGTTTCGTACTATCGTCCGAAAGAGCGCCCGAACATGGTGCGCGTCGTGGACGAGAAAACGAAACAGGAAAGTTGGATACCACTAATCGATGATGCTGGCGCACCCATCTATCCTGAGCTTATGGCCGAACTTGATACCATCAAGCGCGAGCGCATTGGCGGTCTGATGCTGTGCCGGGACTGGGGTAATCGTGGACCATGGCCGACATGGCCGAAGCCGGACCAACCGGACTTCACGCACCTGAGCCGCAAGGTCAAAGAGGTCATCCGCGCCGCTGGCTTGCGCGATGCGCTATCTTTCACCTCATTTCGCCATGGCGGTTTCACCGAAGGCGGAGATGCCGAACTCACCGACCGCGAGATGCTGGCGCAAGGGCGGCACACGACCGTCAAGGTGCTGCCGAAATACACCAAGCGCACGACGCGCCAGATCATGAACGGGGCGAGGAAGCGCCGCGCGTCTCGAACAAAAGAAGGACATTTGTCCGAATGAACACCAGCATTCTTGTCCGAATGGAAAACCGAGAATTCGAAAAGCGCCTGAGAATATTGGAGCGGGTGAAGGGAATCGAACCCTCGTATTCAGCTTGGAAGGCTGCTGCTCTACCATTGAGCTACACCCGCGCAGGGGATGAACTATCATGGCAGGCAGGCGGCCTCAACAGTTCATGCATCGATTCGGACCCGTCATGCAGCCTGCAAACCGCCTTTTGTTCCGCGGACGCCCTTCACACCGGCCGGGCTTAACAGGCGCTGATTCGCCGCCTATATTGATGTTTCCATCAACAACGAAAGGAGGTGATCCAGTGTCTTATACCAAGCGCTGTCACCTCGCTGGGATCGCCCGCTAAGCTCTCTTGGCTTGGCAACAGGGCGCTCTCAGCGCCTGGACCAGCGAGTTACAAAAGTCAGGACGCGACGGAAGCAATCCCGTCGCGTCTTTTTGTTTTTACAATACGCGATGCCAATGGCCAACGTGCACACGCCCGTCTATGGCTTACGCAACATGACCGTCTCCGCTGAGTGCCTTCGCGCATTGCTGCCTTCTGCACATCAGCCGTGTTGCTCGCGCGGCGAGTTCAACTCAGCTCCCAAGTATCGTATTTCCGGAGTGTTTCCGTGGGAGTGCACCCGACACTGGCAAGTGCAAAATTTTTCCGAAACGTGGGATCGTGAGAATTTGCTCCGGCGAAACGTCCTACGGATAAACGCAATTGCGTTCATCCCACGGAGATCAGCCAATCCCGACGACGAAAAGGGGTACACCGATGTTTTACGCCATCCTTGCCTATCATGTGGAAGCAGACGTCATGTCCTGGACACCGCAGGAGGATGCGGCGCTCATGGCGGATCTGCATCAGGTTCATGACCGGCTCAAGCAAGAGGGGCGCTTAGGGCCGGCGGCGCGTTTGGGTGCGACGAACAAAGCCCGCACCTTGCGAGGTCCCGGCGCTGGACTGGTTATCGATGGTCCGTTTGCCGAGACCAAGGAACAGCTGTTGGGCCTCTATGTCCTGGACTGCGCCACCGAAGAAGCCGCGATCGAAGCCGCCCGTGACCTGCGCCGCGTCAACCCCACCGCAGTCTACGAGATCCGCCCCATCTCGCTCTATCTTCCCGGCGTCTCTTTTCCGACGACGGAGGCAGCCGGCGAAACGGATTCCTGACGCTGGCAATCCTGCGAAGGCGAAGCAGATAGGCATCACGTGTTTCGACAGCCCTCCTCCGAGATTTCGGAGGGCTCCTGTCTAGCCGCGACCGTGAACAAAGCGTGAAGTCGCACGGATGTCGCACAGACCGGAAAGCGCATCGTCCCCGAAGGGCATATTCTTTAATGATATCAATTTGGTGGGGAAGGAAGGACTCGAACCTTCGAAGCCATGAGGCGGCTGATTTACAGTCAGCTCCCTTTGCCACTCGGGACACTTCCCCTCTCAACAGCATCGCAACCCACCCGCCGAACTGGCGGAGGTAAGGCCATGAATGACGCTGAAACCAAGGACCCGATCACGGGCTCCCAGTTGGCGCGTTTATGAGGGAAGCACCACGGCAAAGTCAACCAACGCCGGCCGCTAAATAAGTGCTTATGGGGGGCCCAAATTGCCATTGTTCTGAACCCATGACACAAGCCTGCTATGAGCGATCGCGACCAAAAGCAGCAGTTCCGGCGCGCCGGCAAGGCACCCGACAAGGGCCGCGGGTCAGGCCGCCGGCCGGTCCGGCGCGACCGCGACGCAAACCCTGACGGTCCGGCCATTCTGTATGGCTGGCATACGGTAGCGGCGGCGCTGGCCAATCCGCAGCGGCAGATTCGCAAGCTGTGGGTTACGGAAAACGCTGCCCGACGGCTTGCCGACGACAAAATCGACACCCGGGTGACGCCGGAAATCGTGCGACCCAGCCTGATCGACCAGCGCCTCGGGCCGGACGCCGTGCATCAGGGCCTGCTGGCGGAAGCCGATCCCCTGCCCTCGCCGGATCTCGATATGCTTGAGCAACAAGGCATCGTGCTGGTGCTCGACCAGATCACCGATCCGCATAATGTCGGCGCGATCATGCGCTCGGCGGCGGCTTTCGCAGTCAAGGCGATCGTCACCACCGCGCGCCACAGCCCCGAAGCCACGGGCGTTTTGGCGAAATCCGCCTCCGGCGCGCTGGAGATGGTGCCGCTGGTTACGGTGCAAAATCTCGCGCGCGCGCTCACGGGCTTAAACGATCAGGGCTTCATGACGGTTGGGCTCGACAGCCAGGGCAGCGAAAATCTTGGCGCGGTCGCCTTGCGGCAACCCTTGGCATTGGTGCTCGGCGCCGAAGGCAAGGGCTTGCGGCAGTTGACGCGCGAGACCTGCAGCGTGGTGGCGCGGCTCGATATGCCCGGCGAAATCAAGAGCCTCAACGTGTCGAACGCCGCGGTGCTGGCGCTCTATATCGGCGCGGTCCGGCTCGGCCTGATGGGCTGAAACAGCAACCCGCTCGCATGATGCGAACGGGCGCTGATATCCAGGGTTAGGTTCCGGCGGTCAGTTGTAGCGTCGCAGCACGCGTTCGCGCTGACCGTAGTAGCGCGGCGCGCGGCGATAGCCATCCCAACCGGGCAGCGCGCTTTCCTGATAGGTCGGGACCGGCGCCCAATTGCCCGGGCCGGTATAGGTCGGGCCCTGGTTGACGTAGTAATATTGACGCACCGGATCGGGCAGCCGCTCACGGGCCCAGCCGCCACAGCCGATGTTGCAGCCTGTGTAGACCGGGGCCGGGGCAACGTAGACCTGAGGCTGCGCGCACGGGCTGCCATAGCCGCAGGGCGAGCACGAGCTCTCGAACCATCCGCCACCGCACGCCATCGCGGGCACAGCGCTCGCGGTCACCACGGCAAGTGCCGCTACCAATCCTGAAATCGTCTGACGCATTATTCTCTCCTGTAAATTTGTTTTTGTTGGCGGGGCTTTAGCGTGGAAACTTCTAAGGCTGTCGATGCGGAAAATCCTGCGGCTTGCCGAAATCGCGGTCTTGCGGCGCGACGATGATCGGCGGCGGATAAAACGGCACCTCGGCCTGCGCCGGCGGAGTGGATTGCGCAGACCATGATTGGTGATAGCTCTCCGCGGGCTGCGGCAGCCTGCGGTTGGCCGGCGGTTCGATTTCGAGACGCCCGTAGCCCGGCACGTGCCCGGCGCTCGGATAGTAATGACCGACGTTCGGCACGGGATCGACGTAGCGGCCGCCATAGATCGTGGGCTGCACTTGCTCGCCCTTGCCAAGACCCCACGCGCCTTCAACGACTGCGTAAGATGCATCAACGCCGTTAATGATGATGGGCACGCCAGGGCGACCTGGAATCACGATATCGAAGCCGCCGCCAGCCAAAGCCGGCAGGGTCGTGCCGATCAAAATTGCCAGTGCGAGTCCGCCGCGCATGGTTTCGGTTCCGATTTCTCGCGTGTATTTCCGCAAAGGGTGCGCACCGGTTTTGCGATCAAAATACGCGCAACTCATAAAACAGAGCTTTTTCTTGCAACAAATCGGATTCCGCTCGCCGCAAGATGCTCCAGCGCAGCCTAACCGACGGCGCGCCGGCAAGGGTTAAATCCTCCGACCAAACTGCTGGTAAGGCTAACACGCAAGCATTCGCGCTCGTTCAATTGCAAGCGATCGCGATATGAAAACGTTAACGCCGCCCGGCGCGGGCGTATTCAGGCGCCGCCCGCATTATCGCGAAACACTTCATCGAAAAGGCTTCGCATCGACGCCCAGGCGCGGCGGTCGGCCTGCTCGCTGTAGAGCGCGGTGCGCATCATCGAGCCGTTGGCGGCGGGATTGGTGAAGCCGTGAAGCGTGTTGCCGTAGCTGATGACCTGCCAGTCCCGGACCTCGGCCGCGCGCATCTCGTCCTCGAACGCGTTGACCTGTTCGGGTGGCGCCAGCGGATCGTCGGCGCCGGTACAGACCAGCACGCTGGCTTTCACGCTTCCGGATACCGCAGGCGTCTTGGTTGCAAGGACGCCATGGAAGCTGACGACGGCCTTGAGGTCGGCGCCGTCGCGCGCGAGCTCAAGCGCCACCGAGCCGCCGAAGCAGAAGCCGATCGCGGCCATTCGGTTCGCATCGACCTGCGGCAAGGCGGTGAGCGTCGCCAGCGCGGCGCGGCCGCGGGCACGGATCGTTTGCGGTTCGTTGCGGAGATCGCCGACCAGTCTCGCCACTTCCTGCAGATTGCGCGCCTGCCGGCGCTCGCCGAACATGTCGGCGGCGAGCGCTACGTAGCCGAGCTCGGCCAGCATGCGGGCGCGCGCCATCGCGAACTCGCCCAATCCCACCCCCTCGTGAAACACCAGCACGCCTGGCCGCCGCTCGGATGCTTTCTCGTCATACGCCAGATATCCACGCAAATTCACTGCGCCGTCGCGGTAATCGATATCGTCCATTTGCATCGGCGGCCCACCTTCACTTTCTCAAAACGCCGAGGGGAACTTCACATCGGTTTGAAGACAGTACAACCCGGATTCGGAACATCCGTCGCTGCGGCCTGTTTTTCTCTCACAACGATCCGGGAGTATCAGCAATGACGAAACGAGGAGTTCTCGGTGCGGTGGCGGTTCTGGGCATTTTGATCGGAACACCTGCGATGGCGCAGGAAGCGATGCAGGAGCCCGGCGCCTATGCACAGGCCCATCCCTGGGCAAATGACTACTACTATGATTATGGCTACGGAGGTCCCGGCTTCTGGCCGGCCGACGTTGCAGCCGGCGTGATCGGCGGCGCGATCGGAACGGCGGGTGTGATCGCCACGGCGCCATTCCGTGCCGGCGATCCCTACGCGCCGTACGGCCGCAGCAGAGTCTATGACGATTCTTATGCCTATTACGGCGACCGACCTGTAAGGCGCATGGCAAGATGCGGCCTGCAGCCGGGTGCGACGTATCTCGGCCCCGATGGACGCTGGTATCCGTGTTAGCAGCACCAATGAATGAACCGAAAAGGCGGCCGCAGCGCCGCCTTTTTGGTGCCATCGCATCACATCTGTTTGAATCGCCTGGCCAGAAAAATGGGAACGTCCGTTCGGGCGCATACTTAGCCTTGCTGTCACAGTAACGGAGAAACGTATGACGAAACTCGGACTTCTTGGCGCTGCTGGCGTGATCCTTTCATCTGCGTTGGCAAGCCCCGTAATCGCGCAGGAGGTGGTCTATAACCCCGGCTATTGCGCCCAGTTCTATCCAAACGCCAATTGCCAGAACAAGGGACCAGGAAATCCCTACACCGGCAGTTATCAGCGCGGGGCCGCCTATCGCGGCAATGCCGCCTGGAACAACAGTTGGGACAGCAACGCCGGCTGGAACAATGGCTGGCGTGACAGCTGGAACGACAACCGGTGGAACGACAACCGGTGGGACCGCCGCTATAATTCCGGCTTCTGGCCCGGCGATGTCGCGGCAGGCGTCGTAGGCGGCGCGATCGGCACCGCGGGCGCAATCGCGACGGCGCCGTTCCGCGGAGATTCCTACGCCTACTACAACGGCGATTCCTACGCCTACTACAACAACGGCTACCGCGGCGGGTATGGCGGCTATACTGACGGCTATGCCGCCCGCAATGGCTTCGTCTGCCAGCCGGGCGCCTGGTATAGGGGCGCAGACGGCCGCCGGTACCTCTGCCAATAAAGCAGCCTCGTAGCTAAGGCGAAAAGGGCGGCCGCAAGCCGCCCTTTTTTCATGCTTTTCGACAACCGACGCGGGTTTGGGGTTCTAGCCCTTTGCGGGCAAGTCTGATATTGGACCTGCCGCAACAGCAGCGGAATCAAAGGATTTCGCTGACCACGATGCGTTTTCAATTCGCCGGTTTAGCTCAGCGGTAGAGCAGCGGTTTTGTAAACCGAAGGTCGGGAGTTCAATCCTCTCAACCGGCACCATACAAAACCCCGTAAATCGGGGGTTTCTTTCAAAATGTCGCTACTCGACAAGCCGGACATTCCGGAACAGACAGCGCACGTCGGACCACCAAAAGTCGGCACAATTGCGCCAGGAAAACTTCAGCCTGAAAAGCCTGCCATGCCCTATGCCCACGTTCCAACGGTGGTGGTCCCATATCGGCATCCAATAACCTATACATTTCACCAATACCCCAATGACACGTTCCCGATCGGGGATGTCGTCTACTTCATGTACAGCGCGGGCCGGATCAAAATCGGCTTCAGCAATGGCGTGGACCAGCGGCAACTAACTCTAGCCTCTGCCGGTCCCTTCCCGCCCGTCGTCGTCCTGATCGTGCGAGGGGCGGTTAAGGACGAAAGGATGCTTCACAAGCAGTTCGCCGCCGACCGGCTGCATGGGGAATGGTTCGCCCTTTCCAAAAAACTACGGACCTTCCTGACGCTGCGGCTGTGCGACACCGGCCGCGCCACGCTGGACAAAGCCGAGGCCGACTTTGTGGCGTTCTGCTCAACCATTGTCGGCGCCTACAAACCCCCAAAACGGAAGCCGCGGCCGCTCTGTGCCCATGGCAAGCCCGTGCACCAGTCCTGCTACCCATGCGAGCGCGAGCGTAACCTGAAGATCCTTGAGGAACTGAAAGCCGGAACGTATCGGACCTCCCGTTCTGCGCTGGGGGTGGGGTAGATGGTAGCCATCAACTTCTCACCGCAGTTCGCCGAAGCCGTCGCCGCCGGCCGCAAGACGCAGACCATTCGCCAGAGCGCTCGCGCTAGGGCTGGGCAGGCTTTGCAGCTCTACACCGGGCAGCGGACGAAGGATTGCCGGAAGCTCGCGGATGCCATCTGCGTCGATTGTACGTATGTCGGGCTTACAGCGCGCGGCGTGACCCTTGGGGACACGTCCCGATTTCCCGGTGACATGGACGACTTCGCCAGGGCGGACGGCTTCGCGGATTACGCGGCCATGTGGAAGTGGTTTTCAGAGCGCTACAAGACCAACAGCTTCACCGGCCACATCATTCGATGGCGGCCGAATGATCCCCCTCCCCGCTGATTGGAGAATGAGAGAATGAACGAATCTTGCCGATTTTGCGCGACGACACCCAACGCGGGCGAGAAGGTGTGCATGTCCACGAAGGAGGCCCGTCAGTGCGGTTGGATGGGCGAGTCCGACTGGAAGCGCTGGGAGCAAGCGAACCGCCCTAAGCGGCCACAAGCAGCGATCGACAATCTGACCAACCATCAAGAGCGGTGCGATATGGACGGCGTGATGATCAAGGTCAGCCGTCAAGCGCTGTGCGAGGTCTTAGACTATCTCGCCCCCACCCAACTGAATAGACGCTCCAACAGATAAGGATGAGAGAGATGGCGATTACTTTTTGGTACAAAAATTATCGCGGCGAGGAAGGCTATCGGCGGGCGACGCCAATTAGCCTGCGCTTCGGATCGTCCGAATGGCACCCCGCGCAGCAATGGTTGATGCTTGCCCATGATGATGAAAAGAACGCTCCGCGAGAGTTCGCCTTGGCGGATATGAAGGACATCATCGGGCGCGTCGAAATCCCGTTCGCCCAACCCCCGGCTACCCCTGCATAGGGATGGCTCACCCCCTCCGATCCGTCTCCTGCTTCAACCGCTCTGGGATGTAGTGATCGTGCACATGAGCCCGGCGACGCATCGTTACCCGCATGTCGGGTTTGTCTTTTGTGAGTTCGCGGAATTTGCGTGCTGCCGCTTCGAAGCCGTCGAATGAAGCAATCCGAATGTAATGCGAGTCATCGTCGTTGGAAATTTCGACGTAGTAATCTTTCTCTCCGACGAGACGGAGTGGCGTTTTGTCGAGGGGCATGTAATGCCTGTGTTTATTGGCTAACTTTCACTTTGTTGATAGCATGAAGCGTCGAGTTGTGGTAGGGTTTTTCAAATCAGGAACAGCAAATGAGCAACAACCTAAAGCTTGTAACCGGCTCTGAGAGCGCAACCGGCCTTGCTCAGTACAATACCTCGTTGCCCGCTCGCGAATTGAGCGACGAGTCCGCTTCCGCTCCTTGGAGCAAAGAACTCATCAAAGCTATCGCCATGGATATCGGCAAGGAGGTGGTTGCCTACATCGAGGTTCAATACCCCAAAGCCATCGAGGCAACCTCGTCCACTTTCAAACTATCTGTCCGCAACTGCATCTATAATCAGATCATGGCTGCAATTGAGGTGAACGACGCGGGTCAAATTGCAGCGAGGCTGGAAACGCGAAAGAAATTTCGCCGCCAGTGGACCGCCGCGTGGCGGAAGATCAGAGCCACCCCAACAGACACCGGGAGCGTGACGTGAGCGAACGAACCGAAAGACAGAACGTTAAAGTGTCGGTTGTCCAAAAGGATATATTTGGTTCCTTGATCGCCGATAATAAATATGATGACGACACTGTTGTTGAGGTTATCGAGTGGTTGCGCGGTTTGCTGGAGGTCGTTCCGCCAGAGTACCGAGCGTCGGCGCGTGTCGATCTTGATAGTGTCGGCGGGTATGAGGGCGAACACCACTCAGAAATTGAAGTGTATTACGAGCGCCCCGAGACAGACGAAGAGATGCGGGCGCGAGAGGACAAAACCCGCCAATATTTTGAGAACGAGGCTGCTAGGTTGGAGGGGCTTGCCAAACAAGCTCGCGCGAGACTGGGCGCTGCCTAACCATCCGTGCCCTGGTCCACACCATTCCCCGAGCCGATCCCCGTCAATAAACGGAAGTTACGAACCCTAAGAGATGCCGGGAACTACGTTGCAAAGCTACCGCCAGACGAACAGAAATTACCACACTGGCAAGCTGCAACAGAAGCATTGATTCTGGTAGGGAACGAAGGCGGTGATCCAATGTTACCGCGTATTGGAATGATGAGGGCGTTGAATTATGGCAAGCCACCTCCTGAGAGGGAACGGAAGCGGGCGAAGGTGTTTAGAATCATATCGAAGGATTGAGAGAGGAAAGGAACACGCTATGACAATCGAAGAGATAGTCGAAGATTTGAAGGACCGAAGGCGAGACGCCAGCGCGGACGTTGCAGAAAGCACCAAGGCTGCCCCGAATAGTTACGGCGCGGGGTATGATCAAGGTTACCTAGACGCCATAGAGGAAATTCTAAACACCACAGCGCCGCCGTCTTGAGCACCAAGCCCCATGACCAAAGACCCCTTCGACCAATTCTGGGAATGGGCCAACAAGGAATGGATAGTACAACTTTAGCGTCGCGTAATCACATCAACGCAGCGGATAAGTTCTGGAGGATTAAAGATGACGGCGACACTTGAAAAATTCTTTGACCAAGAGATCGAGCCGACGCCTCTATGCGGGAACTGCGAATATTTTGACGGCGGCGGAATGCAGCCGAATGGCACATGGATGCATCTTGAGGGTGACTGCCACAACAGCGAATCCGGTCGCTTCCAAACCAACCAAGGTCAGACCTGCAACAAATTCTTTCCGTGCAGTACCCGCTGGCCGGATGCTGACCACGGGTAACAGCTTCCGACCGATGAACTTAGCCGCTGCCCCCATGGCTTCCGAACATCATCAAAGTTGAACTATCCAAATGACCGAAAAAGATTCATTCGACCTCTGGCACGAATGGGCCAACAAGGACCCGGAAACCGATTACCGGACCATTGATTCCGATATCCACGAAGCTGTCATGGCTCTAACACCGGAGGAACGAAAAGACCGTGCGATAGTTAATGAGGCCGTGCGGCGTGCTATAATTATTTCGGATGATTTGGGAGAGAGATGAAAATGCATGGCATGTCACAGAAGCTTGCGAAGGCCATTGAAGCTGAAATGATCGCGGCTATCGTAGGCCCGGTCCGAAAGCAGCCCCAAACGGCTCTCCGGATGCGCGGCAACGCCTTCGAAACGGTTCAACTAGACGACGACGGGAACGTGATCGAGCCGCCGCCGCGATGCTGCTATGGCGGCGCTCTACACGCGCCGAACTGTAAATATTGGCTCACCTGCACCTGATCCCTGGCGCACAAACAAAAAAGCCGCGCCACCCCCGAAGGAATGACGCGGCTGAGTCTTGGGAGGAGCGTCGTCAAGAAAAACAGGGTCGCCCCTGCTATTACCTCTCGGCAATTCGAATTAAGTCATACTTCCCGCCAGCGACAGCAGCGCCACGGTCACCAGGGCGACGACGATAAGGCCGCGGGTCTACTCTAACGGCGTTAGAACCTTCGGCATCGCGTCCAAGACAAGCGACCTTAGCTGATCAAGGGATATCTCCCATCGCTCAGCCGTATGATCGCCGGGGCCTATCGAGATGACGTAGCGGTTGGGATCCGGGAATGTCAGGCGGAGATATTCGGCGCGCTTCTCGGTCACGCGGCGTCCTCTATCCGAGGGCACACGGGCTCGCCTTCACCTCGCCATTCCATGCAAGCTGCGTAGACGCCGTGATGCGTGTCATTCAGGATTGGGGTTACTTCCCACCCCGCCTTCTCCCAAACATGAACGAAACCTAGTGGCACGTATTTCATATAGGTGATTTTCATTCCGAAACTCGACTTTATGGTTTTTGGTGTTGTCGTGTCCCAACGATCGTCCCACAGAACGCGCCAGCCATTGCAGGCAAGAGCATCCACGGGTCGTTGACGTAATTGATTGCTGCGTACCCGCTGAGAGCGATAACGGCGCTGGCGTAACCTCCAGCAAGTAGAGACCGCTTGGCGTTGATAGCGAGGGTGTACTTTGCCCAAACGAGATCAAGAGCGAACAGCGCGGCGAAAACGATGAGGGCTTGCGTCAATAGAATGCTTTCGGATCGAAGCCGTGGTGCTTGCAGACGAGCGCGGAAAACTTCCGGAAGGCGGCGTTGTGGACCTCTTCGCTGCGGGCCTTGCTCTCCCAACCCATGATCTGCAGATGCAAATGGACCATCTCGTGCGACATGAACCGCATCAGGGACTCAGTGTAGGCGATGCCGTGGATGGACGCGACAATGTGATGGTCGCCGTCCCATTCGTATCGCCCGGCCTCTCGCGGTCGACGCGAAGTCCGAAATTTGATGTCCTCGTGGTCAGGTAGATTCCATTTGTTGAACGGCGGCGTGGTCCGCAGATATTCGTAGGCGGCAGCCAGCATTTCGGCATTAAGCGGAAGCGTCATCCGCGGGCCTCATACATGCTCGGCAGGATCAGGCCCGCGGTCGGCTGATAGATCGAGCCTTCGGAGGGGTCTCCCATCGCGATCGGGTGCCATCGGAGCATCCCGATACGCTCATGGAACACGACAAGGTTCTGTTGGGCGGGCTCTGGATCCGCGCGAAGGCTCTTGGCAAACTCGCCGTACCCGATTCCCGAGCCGTTGCCGAAACCGAACGGCGTCACGCAAGTAGTGTGGAAGTGACCGGAGAACACCTTGTAGACCGGGCGGCGCTGGCGGTGCTCTGTGTCGAGGATCTTCCGATGCCCCTTGATGATCGTGGCGGCCGGACCAATAAAGCCCGTTCCGCCTCCCGACCCCATGCGGTCTCCGTGCGTCAGTAAGAGCGGCCACCCGGCGGCATCAAAGTACGCATCAAACCCGCGGGGCCGATAATGCGCGATGGTCGGATATTGCTTCAGCGCCGCTTCGACAAAATCGGAAACCAGCGTGTCGTAACTCTGGATTGAGACGAGCTTGGTTCGTGGCTTGCCGAACGTGTCGCGCCCATGGTTGCCGACAACGGATATCATCTCAATCGGGACGGGCTTGCCGAACCGCTCCAATAGCTCGAGATGCAGCCGAAGCACGCCGGCGGAGATGTATTCCGCCGCCCATTTGGTTTGCTGGTAGGCCGTGCCGGCGTCCGTCTCGGCGTGTTCTGGATGCAGACCATGGCCAGAGATCAGATCGCCGCCCAATAGCACGCAGACCTTGTGCGGAGCCGCGTCAGAGGCGGGCCATGCCGAGGTGGTCAGTATTGACGTCGCGTTGAAAAGCCTCCCTATGCGCTTCTCTGCGATCTCCAGGTTATATTCATTGACGCCCATGACCTCTTCGCGGTTGACGACTTCGCCAACGTGAAGGTCTGAGAGGTGCAGGACGACGGCTTGCTTGCCGGAATGTTTGGAGATTTTGGCGGGGCGAGGTTTTGCGATCGGCTCGGCCGGCGCGATCTGCAGTCCGAGGATTGATGCCCGGTGATCCTCCGCAGCCGCAAGCCGCTCTGTGAGGTTGGCGCATACGCTCTTGAGTCTGGTGATTTCGCTCGAGAGACGGTGCCGTTCTACAACGTCAAGGCCCGCAGCTGGCGCGGCAGTTGCCTCCGTACCATTCAAGCCACGTTCGTGGTAAAGCTTTATTCGCCATTTCAGGCAAGTTACCGTCCTGTCAATTGAGCGGGCGGCCTCCGAAAGCGTAGGATACGTTTGACTCGCATGATATGCCTCTCGGCATTGCTCGTCGGTCGGCGGCGGGGACCACACCATTAAACACCGCCCGGCTGGACGAAACAGAACACGTAGCCACCGGGACTCATGAACACGACGCCGTGCCCGGTTGGATTTGCTCTGTCCCACTTCAGCTTGTGGTTCGGTATTTCGATCTCTGTCCCGTTGGGGACGTGCGGCCGTCCTAAAGGTTCATCGGGCCTGTCATCGGTAATGGTGGCGTAGGTCTTGCCGTTCCTGACGTGGATTTCATCAGCCCAGTAAGCGTCTGCCTCTCCGCAACATGACGCGGCGGGATTGTCTGGCTGCATCAGGCCGCGATACCATTCGCGGATTGTCGGGTCTGAGTTTTCCCACTGGCCAAGATCGCGGGCGTAGGATGGCTTGAAGCTAATTGAGTAAAAGAAAACGATGAGAGCGCCCATGACAACGAGCGCCCCCGTGAGAGGCCAGTTAATGTGCTTCATGATGCCCTATATGTTGAGTGAATATTTAAGGCCGGAGCACGGGGCAAAACTGCCCGTGTCGAGCTTGCAATAATCGACCTTGACGGACTTCACTGGCGCTGGTCGGTCCATCCACATGCAGAACAATGCTGCGAGTGTTGCGGAGAGGATGACGGCGCGTATCATTTTGAGAATGGCAAATACTTGGATGCGAACGAAGCGAGGAAGCCAGCCATGGCTGCCATGCAGACGATCAGCCATCGCATTCCTCTGGCCTGCATCAATAGGTCGTGCATCGCGTTGACCTTTTTCTGCATGTCATCGAGTTTGGCTGTTATGTGATCAATCTCGGTCTCCAGGCGGATCACTCGGTCTCGGGTATCGTCGCTCATCGCGACACCACAATTTGTTTACGACTTGTCGGCATTGTCATTCTCAGCTTTCATGGAGAGACGGCTCATGAGAGTTAGGGGCGTCGTTGCGTTACAGCGCAGCGGCGTCCCGTCTATTTCCAGCAGCGTAATCGCTTGCCAGTGGCGTTATGTTCGCGAACCTGTTGCACGGTCATCGCCGTGTCTTTCTTCGTGGAATATGTGATTGCCCGCCACGCGATGCATTGGCCTTCATTGTCCGTCACGGTCGTACCCATCCCGCTTGTTTGGCAACCAACGAGAAGGCTTGCGAGCAACGTCACGAACAGCATTAGCCCGAGCGCTCTTAGCATTGTTAATGGCATTATCGCGCGCAACGTCCCACTGTGCTTGAACACGTTTTTCACCTGCGGAAACTCCTATTGTGAAAGTGATCATGACGGCCGTGATGACCGCGGCGGCCCAAAGGAAATGCGTTTTAAAGACGGGAGAGAACCACGCGCCCGCCAGACACCCGGCGATCAATAGCCCGCCGGTGCCGTAGCTTGCGACTAGAGGCCAAATTCCGGCGAACGCGACGCTGAGCAAACCGATCATTTCTGCCACCATGATTTTGCTACCCGAACAGGTGCGGGCTTCTGCTCGAGGCCGGCGAGGCACAGCTTGCGCTCTTTGTCGCGACGGTTGATGAGGCCCTTGACCACGCGGCCTTGCGCTCGCGTCCACTGCATCAGAGCTTCACAGCCGCCCCGGATGTCGCCTTCGTTCATCTTGCGAATGGTGGTAGATCGGCAGGCGCCAGCCGAACCGACGTTGTAGGCAAACGAAACCAGCGCGGCCCGCGTGTAGTCGGGCAGCGTGACGCTGATGCAGCGCCCGATCTCAGCGTCGTAGCGTTTGAGTTTGACGCCTAGCAGGTCGTCGCATTCCTGCTTGGTGAATTTCTGCCCGAGCTTGACGTTCTCGGTTTCGCCATAACAGGCGGTCACGGGTCGGCCTGTTCCGATCATGTCAACCTTGGCGACAAGCCAAAGGCCCTCATACGCCTTGACGGCGGGAAGTGCGGCGGCCAGGGCGGCGGCGCTGGCGACCGTGATGGTAGTTCTGCGGGCGTTCATGCGGCCCCCGCTTCGTCTGCAGGAGGTGCCTGCTTGATGAGCCTAGCGACCGCGATCAGGCCATAGACGAGGACGTTCAGGCCCATGAACAGCCACGGGTTAAACACGTCCACAAAGGCCGCCAGGCCGAATGCAACGCCGTTCAGCACGCCGGCAAACAGGGCGATTCGCACCGTCCAGAGCCGGTGGACTTCCCGGCTGGCGTTATCGATCAGGCGCATCAGATCTTCGCCACTACGGCGTCATACCAGGCCAGCAACTTTTCTTTGCCGAACCAGACGACCGCGCCGCCAACAGCCGCACCAACGATAAATCCGAACATTTTCAGTCTCCTTTCAGGTTTGAAGTCACAGCCATCCCTCGCCAAAAGACGATTGAGGCATGGTTCGTTCTCTTTTCACTTTGGGGTTGTGGTGGTAGATTTGTCAGCGGCAAAGGGTGGGGGATGGGGTCATGATCAAAACAATCACTGCGTTCGCCGCGCTGTTGGTAGCTGCGGCCGTGCCTGCGACGGCACAACAATCCAAGCCTGGGATACTTGACCAAATCCGGTCGGCCGAGCCGCCTGAGGCGTCGGGACAATTCCCGCCGAAACCTAAGGTGTTAGATCTGATCGGAATCGCGCCGTTCGGCCAGATGATCGTCAGGAGCCGTGACCCTGCACCAACCTCCACTACCCTCACCACGACATCGTCGTTTGGGAATCGTTCTAGCTACCGCGGCCAATCGAGCTCCTCCGACCAATCCTTTTCTAAAAGCCAAACCTTCGACACCACGCCGCCGCCGCCCATCCAGACATTGCGCGTATTCAACGCGAGCATTTATGACATCAAGGATCTGACGATAGAATGCGGCTACCTTGGCCGCAGCGGCACACCCCTTGCCACGACAACGCAGAAGTTTTTCGAGATTTTCGGAACGGGCAGGAAGGCGAATGTCGACTTTGAGCCGCCGCTCGCGCCGCCCGGTGCAGTCGACCTCGGCTGCGCGCCGCGAGATTTCGAGTACGTTGGCGTAGGTGAGCCGCCACCGCCCCCAGATCCATCGCCGCGCATATTGGCACGCGACCCGAGCGTTCCGTGGATCAGTGACGTCCATACCGAGCCGGGCGTTCGCATCACGGACGGTTTCGGAAGGCCGCTTAAACGGTTGGATTATTGACTAATGGTTGACGCAGCAAGCGCGCCGCTCGCCAGGACATGGGGCGCAATCCCGGCGATCTTGGCAACGCTCGCTATCTTGGTAGCCGGTTTCGGTGTTTTCCCGTTCGTTCTTTATGGCTTCGCCCCTGGATTGGGCGGGCAGTGGAATCCGCGGACGCACTACGGAGTGTTGCTGGCGTCACATGCGCTGATGGTGGCTCTGGTCTTGTTGGCTTCCGGCGGGACCAGCAAACTCGCACTCACCCGCGGGCGCGGCTTTGCAGATATTTTCGTGGTTACGGGCATCACCATCGGCGCCATCATTTTGGTAGTATTTGCGGCGTTCGCGCTGGTCGTGTGGAGTGGGGTTAGTCTGACGGTGCCACAAATTACAACCCACGGAGGATTTTGGCTGACTCTAGCGGCGATCGTGGTCGGGGCTCCGCTTTCGGAAGAACTATTGTTTCGCGGCTTCCTGTTTCCTGCGCTCGCGCGGTCTCTTGGGGCAATCTGCGCTGCCATCATAAGCAGCGCACTTTGGACATCAATTCACTCGACTCTCGTTGGTCACACGCCTCTCCCATGGCATATGCTCGTTATATTCTTCCTGATGGGATTGGTCCTCGCTTGGGCGCGGGCTCGATCGGGCAGCGTCTGGCCATGCATCCTCGCTCACGCGATGTTCAATACGATGCCGGCTTTGCGGATCGCTTACGGCTAAGGCCCCGGCGTAGCGTCGGTCACGGTCCCGGTCTTGGTGAAATCGCCCCCGCTGCCAGTGTTATTCGCAACGTCACTAGCCGGTCGGTTAAGGCGATACGTCGGCACTCCAAAAGCCTCTTCAGCAATCGCAGTATTTACAGGCCGTCCGCCGCTGATGAATTTGTCGATGTTCGTGGTCGGATCGATGTACTGACCGACCCAGATTTGAATATCGGCAAAAGCGATCCGAGGCCCAGCGATGCCGTCATAGGTCGGAATTCCAATCGGAATGCCGTTCAACTGCAAAGTAAAGCCTGGAACGAAGAACTCCGCCGAACCGCGCACGTTAACCCCGTCCAGATATGCAGGCGCATAGTAGGGCTGAATGGGTCCGCCAGAGCTGCCGTCAGCGCCGGTCGCGCTATACCAAAGCGTACCGTCAGAATCTGATCGGCCCCTTGGCGTAAAGTCCCCAGTTGTTAGGACCGCGACCTCGCTGCCATTAACAAAGGCCTTAGCAACTCCCCATGAAGTAGCATCCGCCTGGTCGTCAATGTCCGCAATATCAGCAATCGATCCAACCCTCGAATCGGCACTGACATCGATAGTTAGAAACAGATGAAACCAAGTGTCGATCCTCATGCCGGGACTGGAAAAATCGAAGTTCGTCCCGGCAGAGAATTGGTTGGTCCCTATTTCAGCGCCCAATCCGTGTCCCTTGAAGTTATTGTCGGGATCTCCCGTAAAGCAGTCCTCGGACGTTAGAGCGTTTGTTACCCCACCCAGGCCGCAGCCGATCGATCCCGACGTTCCGTCGCCCGTATAACTAAGGAATAGACCGCCACCATTCGCCACATTGGGGCCAAAGCCGAAAATGGCTGCCCCCGTATCGGCAGCGCCGAGGTATTTCACCCACATGCTGATGGTGATCATGGGCGAGTTGGTGGCTGTAGCCGATGCCTGATTTATGTAGCCCATCAGATGTCCACCGGGCTACTTGCTTGTGAGAGATAGGCCACGTCATTAACCTTTCGGCCTTACGGCCCCTTGAATTCTGGCAACCAGTGCGCGAAACTGCCTGTTATGAAGCAGCAAGATGAGAACGCTATTTCAAAATATTGGATTGAGATCGCCCTGCTCGGCTACATCCTGATCGGCGTCGTCACGGTTCTGACGATCGCGCTTTTCCGGTCTTGGCAGTCCGGCCCGACAATACTTCCCGTCAATATTGCGCTCGCCATACCGGAAGGCGCGATCTGGCCGGTCACGCTCTTCAAAGCGATCTTCGGTTAAAGCGGCCACCCCGATGTAAAGCCGCTTGGTAACGTCCCGCTAAAACTACTTCCGCCGAAGTTTGCCGTTACTATTCCACCGGAAGAATTCGCCCACGCAACCGCCGGGCTGAGCGTAGTCGCAGAGAAAGTTGATATACTAACGCCCCCTGTATTCGTGGCGGGATTGTCTGTTCCAGAACCGTTCCAGTTTCCTGACGGTGACTTGCGGAACCAGACCTTGTTGTTGTCCAGATCGACCGCGATGCCGATAATGTTGCCGTTGGCCAGAGCGCCGAGACTGCGCCCCGAGTTGGCGTTGTTCGACCAGATCGCGCCGGATTGATATACGACGGCGCAACTCACCCCGTCGATGACAATGTTCGTATATGTTCCGGCCGCCGTTATGAGCCCCACCCCGCTGTTAGCTTCCGCCAACGTCAACGTCATCTCAAAATAATAGAGACCCGAATTCTTTGCCGTGGCGCTGCGCGCGCCACCCACCGAGCCCGTGGCGTGTGTCGCAGTAAGTCCGGCATTGCTGATGGTAGCGCCGCTGTTGACGCCATTGAAGGTTGCGTATGGGCTAACGAAAGGCGCACCATCAAGCGCCCCGCGCCCTACAATCAATCCTCGTCTGATCTGCCACATCATGCGGTGAAGTTTCCGAACGCGATGCAGGAAAGACCGGCGCCGGTCGTTAGTTTCCATGCGCCAGAAGTGCTCTTTGCACCCAAGACAATGGTGAACGGCGCGAGGTTCGATAGGCTGTCGGTGCCACCCGCAAATACCGGAATCGAAGTAGCGTTATCCAAGAGCGTCACAACGCCCGGTGATACCGAGGTTGGGATGACGGTAATGTGTGAGATATAATCCCCGGTCCCTCCGGTTGCGCCGAGCACCTGTGCAGTCTGAGATGCTGCGACGGTTTCATATTCGGCGCTGGAGATGTCGGTGATTGAGACGGTTCCGGAAACCGGCTGCGTAACAGCCGAACCGTCCACCTTCCATGCCGTGGTGTTCGCGGTATTTCCCGGCTGCACTGTCCATGTGCCGGACTGAGTAACCGCACCAATGACGGCAGAGCCTGCTGACAACACGATTCCGGTGAGCAGATCCTTTAACCGACCGAGGACAGTGTTCGCGGTCGGGTTCGCCGTGACCTTGCCAAGCACCTCCGCCTCCGCCTCATCATAGAGCGTATGGCCCATCAGATGGCCGTTGGTGCCAGTGTCCTTGGACTTGAATTTTGTAGTCGCCGGAATCGGTGAAGTGACGTTATCGGCCATTGTGGTGTCCTATTCGATCAAAAGTAAGAAGTCATCGTCGGCGGTGCCGCCACCTTCTGACACATCCGCAACCGTTACCGTGATGGTTTGCGTATCGGTCATAGACCCGTCCGAGACTTGAACGATGACGACGTAAGCGTTGTCGCTGTCTGCGTCGGTTGGCGTCTCGTAGTCAGGCGCAACCAGGAACGCCAAGACGCCTGTACTCGCGCCTATACCGAACAGTGCGGCATCGGCCCCGCCGCTGATCGAATATGTCAGCGGATCGCCATTGGCGTCGGTCGCGGTTACCGTCGTGACGGCCGTGGTGTTTTCGTTGATCGTAATCGAGGCTGTACTGCCGCCGCCATTCGAGGTGATGACCGGGGCGACGTTGGCGAACGTCGAGAAATCAACCCGTTCGGCTTCAATTTCGATGGCGTGGTCGGACGCCCGCCTTGCGATCGATATAATCCGTGCCGTCAACGAAATGTCGGGATCGTCGCTGAAGTCAAAGATGTCCCCCGGCTCCATGCCATAGAGAGCCATCTTTGCGGTAAATCGCATTTTCTTGCGCGCGATATCATCGATTTGAAGCGAGTCGTTAACGAGGGTTGACGCCTCCGCAAATGTCATGCCGATCGGCAGCTCAATGGTTTCGGAGTCCTGCGATGCTGTAAGAGGAACAGGGAATCTCTCAAGCTGGGCCGTGGCAGTGTTGAAGTCGTTGTCTCGTCCGGTATCGATGAAGCCCAAAGCACGATCACTAGTGATGCTGAGAGGGCTATCCCACACCAGCTCAATATCATTAGCGAGCATGTTGCTTCGTACAATCGTGGCGCTTATCGCGTCGTCCGCGCTATTTTCAATTACGCGCAGCTTGTCAGTTGCCGTGATGTTCCAGTGGCGAAAAATGCTCCGCAACCCAGCAAGAAACGGGATGAACTGCGTGTTCTGCCCGACGATCCAGAATTTATCCGAGCCGCTGACATCGAACTCAAATTCGCTGTCGTCATATCTGGCATAGCGAGCGAGTGCCGCTAATGCATCGTTGCGCGTGATGCTGTCGGCCTCATGCACAAAGATCGACGCGAACGGGATTTCATTGTTGAATAATGACAGCGGGCAGTTGATGACCTCGACGCAGATATGGGAACGGTAGGCGGTCGCATTGGAGCCATATCGGGTGATGCTGCTGGCGAACGGGGTCTGCGTTTCCGTTCCCGTCTTGACGTTCACCGTCATGCCCGCGAATGGCGTCCCGATGGAGCCGCCGGCAGAAGTCCACGACTCTGTTCCGTTCAATCTAAGGCTAGTGATGGTCCGCGTCGCGCCCGGCGTCGCCGCGACCGCGCACGTCGCGATGAACGACACGACGCTGACGCTGCTAACCGTCTCAAGAAATGGCCCCTCGATTATCCGGCAGCCCATCAGACTCTCGCCACCGACGAAGACCGGGATTTCCTTGCCGAATAGCGCGCCCTCAAGCGCGGTCTGCTCAACGCCGGTTAGGGTTGATTTGGCTGAGTCGGTTAACGCTGGCGCGACGTAGAATGGACTTGCCAGCCCTATGAACGGTTCTGTCAACCGGCTGGAAAACGGGGCGGATAGCGCGCGGGCCATCAGTCCGACCCCGCCGCAAACTCAACCGCGAATGGCGCGTAACCGCCGACGACAGGCGCGCCCGGATCGTCGGTCGGGCCAGGGAACGGCGTCACACCAGGAACGATGGTCGACGTGACTATCTTCGATCCGGTGAGATGATCGAAACCGCGATAATTGTTCTTGTTGTTGTACTTATCGAGACACATGCCCGGTGTCTTGTCGCAGTCGGGCGCGATCTCGCCGGCGTCCCCGACCATTAGCAATTCCGCGATCGGCTGGATCAACTCCACTTGAAACGTCGTGCCGTCCCACGCCCTGATCTTGGCAGCCCGGTTTTTCATGTAGCCGGTAAGCATTTTGATGCGCCCCGGCCCGTACCATGAGTTCACAGATGCTCTCGGGTCCGGAAGCGCCGTTAGAAACAGATTGCGAGAATTGACAACAGAGGCGACCACGAACGACCGCGCCCATGCGTTCTTGGTCGTCCACGTCACGCCGCCGTCTACGGTCGTTGCGTCAACCGTGGTGGAATATGCCGGCGCCGTGTCTGCGGTTATCCCCGTCGTGATCGCTGTGCATTCGAGATAGACGTTGTTGTAACTGGCCGGAGAGCCCGACAGAAACCGCCGCCGGTCACCTACAGCGATAGTCTCCGATGTCTCAACGTCGTGGAGGTCTCTGCTGCCTTCCTCAACATCCGGGAAGGTCGGTATTTTGCAGCGGCGCGGATCTCCAAAATTAGCATCGCAGGGTATGCCGTATTTCCGAACAAAGACGTCGCGCGGAGTCGAGAACTTCCCGACAATATCGAACGTGGCCTTCCGGTCTATGCCGTACCTGATGTCGCCGATGATCTTCCCGATGAACAGGAAATATCGTTGGTCGGGCGAGGTCGCCGCGGCGTTGATGATGTCGATCTCAACAAGAGCATTTTCAAATTGTCCGGTATCAACGTCTCGAGGATCGAACAGCCCGCTCCGCTCCATGGAGACGGAAAGACTTGTACTGGGGACCGTCCCGTCATTGCGCTCGGTGAAGTCCGAAAGCGAAAGACCGGGAGACGGGAGCCATGTGTCCCCGCCGTTTGTAATCGCCAGCATTGAATTGCTGACGCGAATGATCGTCTCGTCACGCCGCGTAATAGTAATGATCGCCCGCAACCGCGGGTTTGCACTTAAGGTAATCGTCCTCATTCGCCGGGGGCTTCCCGGATCGTGATGCCCTTGACGAACTCGACTTCAGAGGCTTGCAGAGTCGTCTCGATCTGATCGGCAACGAAAAACATCGCCGTGTCGTAATCGAAATCAGCGGTAAGGGCGTGTCCAAGCGGGGCAGTAACTGTGATGCTCCCCAATGCCCCTAGCGTCCACAGCGCGGGGCTTGTGGCGAGTGCAACGCCATTGGCGTAGATCACCATCGCCAATGCCAAGGGGTGATAGATGGGCTTGTAAACCGTATGCAGCGCCCCGCCGTCAGCATCGCGCGCTGTCTTGGCTATGCCGAGTTGGTACACGGCAGCCGTCCCAGTGCCAAAGGCAGGGGCGCGATTCAAAAGCAGCGGCTGCGCTGTCGCAACACGATCACGCACAAGCGGCGGCCTGACCAAGAACGATCGCTCAGGCCCGTTCTGAGTGAAGAACAAATCCTCCACTTCCTGGGATTGTTCTGGCAATGGCGAAACGGTTAGCTCAAGCAATGGGAAATCGTACTTGCCCAAGCGCCCATCAATGCCGGAATCTCCCGGCTGCGTGGCCGTGCTTGTGACCAAACGCCGGATGGCCCCGACGAGAACATCATCGGGGAAGTAGGTCAGATCAGCGGTTGCCATGGATTATCCTGCCGCCGAAACGAAACCTTGGGCGCGCTGCATCGCATTGCGACGGCGCTGGGGCGTGTCGCTTCCCGAGACAACGATGTTCTGAGTTAGATTCGTTGTTCTTGACGATCGATTGTCGTTGCTCTGCCCTGCCGGCGTGACCTGGATGTGCTCGCCAGCCGTCAGCATCATGTGCACGGGCACTTTATCGACACCGCTTGGACCTTGGACAATCCCGTCAAGGCCAGTTGCCGCGTGGTAATACCCGATCTGCGGCATCGCGCCGTGACCTTGCTGGTAGAGCGGATTTAGCGTGGCCTGTGTCGATGCATCCACGCTGTCTTTGAGTGAGTCGAGCGATTGCGTCAGGGTTACGATTTGCTGATTGCGTGCGATGGTTTCAGGGAGCGTGTTCAACCATGCTATTTCTTCCGTAATGTTCGCCCGTTTGACGCCGTTGTCGTTCGTCTGCGCGTTCTTCAATTCGTAGAGAGATTGAAGCGTGCTAATCATGCTTTGGTCTGTCGCGGCATAGGAACCACCACCACGAAGGTCTCCAGTCGGCTGCTGCTGCACGTTTTTGATTGCGGCATCGAGACCATTCGGCAGTCCCATGGCTGCGGCCTGATCGCTGGTCTGGTTTACCTCTTGCCTTCCACGATACCCCAACGGATCCCATGATGATGTATATTGCGTTCCCTTCGGGACATCGAAGCTGCCAGAGCCGCCGGGCGCGGCAGCGGCGGCATCTTGCATATCTTGTGATGCTTGATTGATTGAGTCCTGCGCGCTATCCGCCGCATTCGCTGCGCGCACCATGCTTTGTTCGAATTGATGGGCATAATCGGCGGACTTCGCCAAATTGTTTCTAAGTGTTTCGCTACGCAGTGCTGCCGCGGCGGTCTCCGTAGCGCCTCCAGCAATCGCGTTCTTGTAAGCAATCGCTGCCGCTGTCGTCGCCTCCGTTCCGTTCTGATGCGCCCGGATCATCGCAGTTGAGTCTCTTAGTGACTGGACGCGGTCCATTACCGCCTTTGTTGCATTCGCCTCCGACAAGGCCATCTTGTCCGCAGCAATCTGCTCCGCATCAACGTCACTCATGCTGGCACGCTTTGCCGCACTGTAAGCAGCGGCGTATTGCGCGGCTTGACGCTCGGATTCGCTTGTGGCGCGAACGATTGCGAGTTGGTCCTGGAGCGCTTCAAGTTGAAGCGCAGCCTTGATGCTGACTCCTGTGCCGGCCCACTCCTCTCTGACTCTGGCGATCTCGTTATTGTAATTAACGGTCTCAGCCATCGCCTCTTTGGTGAGCGCGAGTTGGTTCTGTATGGCAGTTGCGGCGGCATCGTTGAACCCACCGAGACCTTGAGCGCCAGCCGATTCGCGCGCCTTGTTCAGGTCGTCCTGTAGCTTTATCAGCTTTTCATAGGCCCCAATCTGGGGCAACAACTGCCTGACAGCATCGTCGCCGCCCCGCGAATCCGATGCGAACTGCGATTGGTTTTTTTCTGACTCAACTTCAAGTGGGCTTCGCCGATCGCCCGGCAGCGAAAATGTGAGCGACTTGCCCAACTGGTTCGCGGTGGCGTCCAACTGGTTTGCAAGGAAATTGTAAGCCTTGGTTAGAATATCAACGCTGTCGGCGGCCTTCTTGTTCTGCTCCTCTATCGCCTTCAGGATGATCTTCTGCGCTTCCTGCCTTTCGCCTGTAGCCTGAAGCGTCGAGATATATTGAAGCGTCCGACCGTCAAGCGTGCCGTATATTTTGTCGAGGTCTTGCGCCCCCTTCACCAGATCGCCAGAGAGGGCCGCCGCAAGCGTCTTGGTAGCCTCGGCGGCATCCTTGCCAGTGAGAACGGAGAAGCCATATACGGCGTCCCCAAGGCCCTTAAGCTGGTCTACAGCAATGTTGCCGGTCTTGGTGAACTCAATGGCGGCATCACGCGCCTGACTGACCGAAAGCCCGGTTGCCGTCGCATTGGCAGATGCGAACTTGTTGATGTCGGAAATGGTGGTGCCGGTACGGCGGCCGATACCGATCAGGGCTTGGTCAATTGCCGTCTGCGCCGTCAACCACTGATAGGCCAGCACGCCCGCGCCAACCGCCGCAGCCGCAGCCGCGACACCAAGCAACGTGACCGCGCCAACAGCCCGCAGATAGGATATATTGGCGGCGCTGGCGGCGGCGTCGGATTCACTGACCGCGCCGGATGCGCCCGCTACTCTGGCCTCCATTTCCTTGAAGGAAATGCCCGCGCGATCAGCGGCAGACTGCGTGGCGCGCGTTACAGTATCGGTTTCGGCAAAGGTCTTATTGAAAGACCCAACCACCTTCGCTGCAGCAGCGGCGGCGTTGCTTGTGGCGTCTACCACCTTTTTGGCGGTTTCAGACGCCTTCCCAATACCGCTGACGATCTTCTCAGCACCGTCAGAGGCTTGCTTGAACTTGCCGCCCATGTCGGACGCAGACGACCCTAGTCCAACGAACTTGCTACTGGCCTTGTCGGCGTTGTCGCCCGCCTCCTTCGCCGTATCGGAAAATTCCTTGAGCTTGTCCGTTCCCTGTTCAAGGCCTTTGGAATCGACCTCGAGGCCTAATTTCGCGACGTCATCTGCCATGCTTGACGCCCTCTCTCTTGGCTAGTGCGACCAGGGATTTGAACAAAGGTGATTTTTCAGTCTGAGTGACGCGCGCAAACACGTCGCCGCTCTTCCAATTCAGCATTCGCATGCGTCCATAGAAGGCATTGACGAGGTATTGCATCGAAGAATTGTTGGTTTCTTCCTCGGTGAGGCCAAGCCAGCCGCCGCCGATCTCTTCAAGCCACGCGAAATAATCCGCGTGGCTTACGATTCCCCCGATTTGGAATCTCCGGCCGCCTCTACCGGCTTGCCGCCATTGGCGAGATAGCCGACATAGAGCGCCAAGGGGTTGACGAGCGAGTAAAGTCCGGAGGTGTAGACCGCCTCTTCGACTTCCTGCGGCTTCTTGTTCATCCCGGCCGCAACGACAGTGACATAAAAGTCCATGTCATACGCCAGCAGCCGGTTTAACACCTGCTGAAATCCCCCGGCCGCATTGACCTTTTTCGCTGCGCCCAGTGAAGGACGCAGCGTTTCTGTCTTGCCGTCGAGCGTGATCTCGACCTCTCCAACGCCAGCCATGATCAGACGCTCGGCGTGATCGTAAGCGTCGAGGGCCGGATGGAAACGGAGGTCTTGACCGACCGCAGGCTCGAGACACCGCCATAGGACGGGCCATAGCCGAAGCTCTCGCCCTGCCATATCGCGGTGCCGCCATCCGTCTCAAGGATCTTGAAGGGATAGAGCGTTCCACGCGCTGCTTCCGCGGCGGCCTTGAGTGCGAGTTGACCAAGGTCGCTGTCATTGCGGTTCATGGTCAGTTCGAAGTTCGGAAGGCTGCGCTGGCCCTTGAGCTGATAGGTGTCCCCGCTGCCGAGTGATTCCACCGCGATCTGAGCGAACTGCAGGGCCAGATCACCAAGGTTCGAGATGTCGCCGACCTCGATCCACTGATCGGGGGACGTGGGAGGCGACCCAGCGGGGCCGGTAAAGAATTTAGTGCCGGAAACGGGTCCAACGCCTGCGGGCATGGTAGTTCTCCATTAGTTGAGAAAGAGCCGCTGAGCGGCGGGTAATCGCTGCGTCAAGCAGGATTGGGGGCGAAACAAACGTAGGGGATCGTCACCGGGATTTGCGTCCAAGCGTCTTTCGTCATCAGGGCTGAGCGGTAAGGCTGCTTCCAGACCTTTGCGGAAAACCCATCTTTGGTAACGACCGTTTCGAACTTGAAATATGAGAGGATTGCCGACGCGATGCGGCCCGGCGCATATTCGCCAGCGCCAATGCCGTGGAACACGTCAATCTGAAGCAGCCCGTAGAGTTGATTGGTTGAATTGCTGCTGACGCCCAGCCCCAGCGTCGGCGCCGGCAGGAACGTGGCCTTGAGCCATTTCCCGTAAATTACGGTGCTGCCGGATGCCGTTTTGTCTGGCGGCGGGGTAAACGCAATATTCGGCAGCGAAATTGTAAGGGCCGGTGATTGCGCCGCCGCGAAAGCTATGGCTCTATTGAGCAGCGCGGATTCAATCGCAACCTCTACCGGATCAGGCATTTGTCAGATTCCAAACCCTTGAGCGACAATGAGGCTGATGATCGGTTGAAGGCGGCCCGTGCCGTCCTTGGCGAGGCCAGTGGCAAGACGGTTCAGGCAGACACAGCCTTGTCCGCGGCGCGAAACGCGCTCACCCTGATCTCTCTGGGCTTGATTAAAGCGGGGCTGAAGCAGCCCGAGACTTAGCTTCCTGAGTGACTAAGCCGCGTTTTTCGTGCGGTAGTTTTCGAGCCATTCAGCTAACTGCTTGCGACCGAAGCCGCGCAGCCCGTAGGCTCGATGAAACCCCCTGTGGCATTCGACGCATAGCGTGATGCCGTTGTCAGGGTCGTTTCGGTCTTTCGTGTTTTGACAGTGTGCCTCAACGTGATGCGCGTTCAGATTCCCGCCCTGTGCATCACCGCACCGCTGGCATTTGTAGCCGTCGCGCTCGTAAACCTGAATTCGCCATTTAGTTTGCTTCGCAGAATCCCGCCGCAATGCGCGCTCTTCCGCCGTCAGGTCTGGTCGCCAGTTTGGGTTTTTCGCGCCGTCCCGGTCCCGCTTCTTAGTTTCAACTCCAGCGGCATCAAACGCGCGGCGAATGATTGACTTGGTGACGCCGAACATCGCCATTAACGATTTAATATCCGCATCTTGTTTGGCGTATTCCAACGCCACCAACTGCGGGTCTAAATCGATGCGCCGATGGTTTGGCTTCCCCCTCTTGGTGTCGTTATGGTGCCGTATCATGACGCCGGATTCACGCAATCTACGGAGAATGGTGGACGCGTTAACCCCAAGAAGTTCACCGATGCGTTCGGCGTTCCATTCATTGTCAACGTAGAGTTTGGCAGCCTTTTCTAGGTCGAACCGGACTCGCCTGCCATGATGAACGGCAGCATTTCGGTCATCACGGGGCTCTATCCCAGTCCGCTTCAAAATACGAAGCAGCGTTGGCATTGAGCAGCCCAATTCGGCGCACAAATCTGAATTACGCCGCCTCTTGGTAATATACTCGTTGCGCAGCCAACTATCTTCGACCGCAAACTTTATCTGTGCGCCCCTCGCCATACCGGGATTCTAAACCCTCGACTTAGCATCTGCAACCACACCGTTCACAATAACCTGCCACTGCTCTGCCGCGAGATCGACATAGCGGCGCGGCGCCATGTTCGCGGTGCCCCAGTTGACGTGGCCGGCATAGGCCGCGGTCCAGCCCAGATAGATAGTCTGCCCTAGTGTGGCACTAGCGATCACTGTCGTGATCTGGCCCTCATCAAAACTGTACGATTGCTCGTCTTTCGGCTGGGCCGTGGGATCGATGGTCGGCATTGCCTCTGTCGAGGCGCGCTCACTGGCCCGCAGAAAGCCAGTCTGAACATTGACCACCCCGCCGCTAAGATTGGCCACGACCACGGAATTAAGCCGCTGGGTGCTTTCCTTCCAAACCGCGGTCATGCGTTGCTCAGTCGATTTAACCCAGTCATCGACTGCCGAGACAAACGCTAGATTGTTGACCGCCATCACTTGATCCCGGAGAGGAAGTCCACGGACGGCTCGAGGAAACAGCGGCACGAAATTGTGTTCGCGACGCTCGCATTAGGGTCACCGGGAAACCTGATCGGCCCCAGCGAAGATTGAAACACCCCGCCATACCTGATCCGCGACCCGTTAAGCTCTCGGTGCGCGTCGCGGACTCGTTTGTCGTGGGCAGAGCGCCAGACCATCGTCACCGTATCGGCCTTCAGGGCGCCGGATTTGATGGCTTGATCTATTGCATCGTGTTGCGCCTGGTGCAGCGCGCGAATGGTTTCTGATCGAGCGATCGTCTCTGCCCGGTATCTCAGCGCGCGGTTGCGATACGCTGCCACCATCTTGGCCCGCAGATCGGCGGGGATGGGTTCTTTGTCCCGTACCGCCTTGGCTACCGCGCGATCAAACCGCGCATCCCGAAGCGTCCTTGTGAGGCTGGAGGCTGGATTATTCGCCAACTCCTCGGCGTAGTTTCTGGCCCATTGCTCTTGGCTCTCGGTGAGCCCGATCACGCCGCCCTGTCGCTGGCCGTTGGCGCCGATCCTGCCGACAAGATCAAGCGCCGTGGTGCGCGGGTTCAGGCCCTTGGACAATCCGTCCTGCAAAAATCCTCGGATCATGTTGCGCTGATCGTCCACGATCTCGCGGATCATGTTGGACGAATACTGCCGCAACCAGTTTTCAGCGATCGGGTTTCTGATCGAGAACTGAAACCGGACCCGGAAGCCTTGCGCGTCCTTCACTACCGGAAGCGCGGTTGATGTTGCCGAGCCTCCCGCCTCGTATGCTGATTCAAACGCCTTGTCGAACACCCGGAACTGGATCGGGTCTAAGCCCACTGCGCGCAGCGCGCCGCCTATATCCCCGCGCTCGAGCATTCTCGCGATCTGGTCGATCTGCGCGGCGTTCCTGACCTCGTTGAACGCTTCAAGGAACGATTGCCGAAGGTGGGGTTCCCATGCGTCGATTAACTGGTCAAAGCGGTTGGCGGCCATCAGGCTTCGTTCGTCTGCCGGCTGACATACTCATGCTCCAGCCAATTGATTGCGCCGAGCATTTCGTAGACATTTTCGTGGTGACCGCCCCAGCACGCGAGACGGTTGCCGTCCGCGGTGAAGCCTGTCCCGATGAAGCTCTGAAGCCTGCCCGACTTCGCCATCGCCAGTATATCTTCTATTGCCTCAATCAGCCCTTGGCGCGGCTCACCTAGTTGGGATGGTCGGCTGCCTGTGATGCTGACAACGTTATCCGCCGCCATTACGTCACCGTCCTGCACGACCATGTAGCGCGGGCCGGATCGGTCGAGACAGCCTTCATGCTAGAAGTTCCGCTCGTAGCCGGACCCGCTATCGTTCCCGAGACACCCTGAGACGGCACCGACAATCTGTCACCGGCTTGCGGCTCCACCGAAAGCGATGCTGCAAGGATTATGATATTGACATCGGTCGCATTGACTAAACCGCCAGCGCGCACGCCGGCGCTGTAGTCTTCCACGATTGCCTTACAGGCGTATGGCACCGGAACTGGCGCGGGCGGATCGGCGGGGTCATAGGCCGGGCTATCCGGAATAACATCGCGCGTCAGCACAGCGTCAAGGAACAGCCCCCGCATGCCCTTGTAGACTTGCGCCCGTAGTGCGCCCTCGAGCGGAGAGGTCATTAGAATTCGACCACTTCACCGTCCGCAAACTCAATTCGCCGTACGGCTTTCATATCGCCGGTCTTGGGGCTTGCGACGCGATACTCTGCGTGGGCCGCAACGTCTAACTGAACCGCGCAAAGGTCGATTTTTGCCCTAACGAGGTCGCCAGCGCGCAAATCGATAGCAATCCGCTCAATGCCTTGGATCTCGGCCCCGGTCACCGTGTCGATGACCTTCGTTCCGTTGGCGATACCGCCTTCTGATTTAATTCTGACGCTATCCATCATCCCCTCACCGCCGACGCTGTATATGGACTTGGAGCCGCGCCGAGCAATCCAGCCAGGATTCCATCAATGATGCTGAACGTGGTTTGAGCCGATGCGTTTCCACCATATTCGATTTCGACGCTGCCAGCTTTCAGCCGCCTTATCTGCCCTCCCCGTTCAAGATCGGGAGACATGGAGCCGGGCGCAACAAGCTCCCGCAAGGATGCCTCGCAAACGGCATGAACTATCTCGACTGGGATCTCGTCTTCGGCAATTTCCTCGCCGTCTGCGTCGGTCATGCCAGAGCGCGGGAATAGGAGCGCCTGCTCCCTGCCGTTGATCTTCTCTCCCGAAAGCCTGTTCCTGATCATGGCTTCGATCGCGGCAGTCCCGCGGATCAGCGCGGCGGCCTTGCCCTGATCTGGCGATGTGCTGGCTTCCGTCCATGCCGAATTGCCACGAGCCGAATGATAGGCGTCGGCATCAGCAACGCTGACGCTGGAATTGGCATCCGCCAAGCCCGTACCGTCTTCAACGATGATCATGCGGCAACCTTTCGTGGTCGCCCGCGCGGGCGTTTAGTTGGCGCTGGAGCCGGATCATTTACGGCCGCATCGTATAGGAGTGGCCCCTCAACAATCTTACAGCCCATCAATGCGGTGCCGCCGACATCTATCGGGATATCCTCGCCGTAAAACTTGGTTGGCTCTGGGCCTGCTTGAACCGAAACCACGCCATACACCGCCTCGATGCGCTCACGGTGCCATGGAGCCACGTCAGGCATGAACTCGATATGGTCGGACTGCGGAACATTGCTTGACCACATATCCGCCTGAACAGCGGTGGCCCTAGCCTCACGGGTGCGGAGTTCTTTCGCCCTCGCCTTGGCGGATATTCCATCCAGCCCGTAGAAAACGAAGGTCAGCATCCGAAGGCTCCGATCTCAAAGCAAAGGACGGGGCACAGGCCCCGCCCTCTATGTCGTGTCCCGCGATTAGCGGCTGCGAACAGCCACGCCAGCGGTGTTCTTGATGCTGGTCGCGGTCTTATCCCAATTACTACCCGTGCCGATCTCGGTATCGGTCGGGGACTTGCCGCCGTTGCCCGTATCCCAGGTGTAACCCTTGAGAGCCAGGTTGTAGGTCCACTCACCCTGCCACGTCCGGGTGATGTTCTCGTCACCGTTGGAGGTTTCGAGGTTGGAGAAGAAATCGCCGTTGTCTTCAACGATGATCGCATTCTCGACCAGACCCAGCGTGTAGTAGTCGGTCACGTCCGGAGACGATACCGCACCATACAGCGACGGCGAGTCGGTCACGACGAAGCGCCGGCCGAAACCGTCTTCGCGCACCTGCACGTCACCGAACACAAACAACTGAGCCGTGTTGGTCAGCGCCGCGTCATAGAGATCGTGCAACGGGGTGGAGTGCATCGCCCAAGCCCGGATGGACTGAGCGCTGTCACCGAACTTCTGCGCGCCGCGATTGAGGGCGTTCAGGGTGAGCGTGCCCTGCGACGGCACGTCGTATTCGGCAGTGGCGCCGACATTGACGAACGCAGCGCGGGCGGCTTTCAGACCAGTGTTCAGCATGTCCTGAAACTGACCCTTGGCGACCTGCTCACCGATCACCACGCCAGCCACTTCGGGGCTCTCCTGAATCCAGGTGAACTGCGAAGGGTTGAACGCGATCGGGGGAGTGCCGGTCGCAACCTTGACCGACGCTTCCTGCAGCATCGCGAGCGCAACCGGAGACACGGCGCCGGATGCGTAAACATCGCGACGGCGGATCAGGTTGGCGATCTCGGAGAACTGCGAGCGCTGGCGGAAATCGCCCATGTTGCGCTTCGTGGTGAGAGTGATGGTGCCGGCCGAGGCCGAGTTGAACAGGTCAACCTGTTGCGAGATAACTTCGGTGATGGTCTGCTGAACGAAATCGTTGAAGACCACCATGTTTGACATAGCCATGGAAAACTATTCCTTCTTCTGAGATTTGAGGAAGGCGGCCTTATCTTCGGGGGTCTTTGCTTCCGCCCAAGTTTTCGGGACGCCGGGTTTCTGATCCGGATTCCCCGGCTGCTTGGTTGGCTGCGTTCCGCTGCCCGATTGGCCAGAGCCTTCGAAGGCCCGGCCGAATGCATCCGACTGACGCATTTCCTGCACCAGATCGGCAATCGTCATGGGGTCGCCCTTCGCGTTACCGATGCGGGCGTTTCCATCCTTGTCCACCACTTCAACGACGAACCGGCCGTTGTCTTCGCGCACGCGGGTGTGCTTCTGGACGTGGGGCAACAGCAATTCCACTGAGCCCTTTGACTCGGCCAGAGCGGCGGTCGCCGACTGATCGATGAGCAGACCTTCGACGGTCTTTGTGAGCTGGCCGATCCTGCCATCCCGCGTCTTGATTTCCTCGCCGTGCTTTTCGAGCAGTTGGCGCTTTGCCGCCTCAAGGCGTTCGGACACGATCTTGTCCGCCTCCTTCGTGGGATCGATGTTGCCAAGCTCTTCCAGCCGGGCCAGCGCGTCGCGGGCTTTGTCGGGGTCGATGTCCTTGAACTTCAGGACGTCTTTCTCCAGCCGCTTCCGCAGCGTCATTTCCTTGCCGAGGGTGTTCTTCAGGCCGGAAACATCTTCGAGCCCAAAGCCATCGACAGGCTCGACCTCGAGAATGAATTTGCCTTCGTTCTCCTTGTAGAAGCCGCGGGCGGCTTCAGGCACGGATTCGATCGTCTCAACAATTGCCTTGAGGGCCATGGTCTATCCATTCCGGATGTTAGATGCGCATTCCGCGCGATGTGCTGGCGGTGCCAGCGTTCAGGTTCGGCTTTCCGCCAACCATCCGGGCGTAGGTGAGCCCAGAATTTCCTTGGTGTATCCGCTCATCGAACGAACGCGACCAGCGAAGTGCGGGATGGATTCCGTCATCCCCTTGGTAAAGCTGTCTCGCTGCGCCCACGGCTTCCCGCGCGTGAAGTGCGGTTCCGTTGTCATCGGCACGCCGGCGAGAACGACGCGATCAAATCCATCTTCCAACGCGACCTTCACCGCGAACAGTCCGGAGCTCCCCGACGAATTCATGCCGGGCCATCGGTATGATACCCGCCGGTCCACGGGATGATTGCCGTGCATGCCGCATTCCGAGGCGAGCGGGCCAACGGTTTCATATTTGCTGTGCAAACCGAGCGCCGCGCGTTCGGCTTTGTATTTCTCCTGCCATTCCGGATGCAGGCCGCACCAGGTAAAGCGCGGGCCTTCCCAATGAACCCCGGCCAGCTTGACGCAATAGTAAGCGTCAAAATTCACCAGATTGGATGCCGCCTGTACTTCTTCCCAGACGTTGGCCGAGCAGCCGACGACCAGCGCCCGCTTCAGGCCAGTTGCTGCCATAAAGTGCCGTCCACCAATTCCTGCTCGTTCCACTGGGAGGCAGCGAGCGACCATAACCATCGATCACGATCTGGATAAACCGGCTTTTCGATCTTGCTCAGGTCCGTCTGCCCCACCAAGGCAGCCGCTGAATCAGGGTGTACGTAGACAGGACAACCAAGAATGACAGCCTCAACAGCAGCAATGGAGGCGTGAGTAACAAGGCAATGAGCGCCTTCAAGATCCGACTGCAACGAGCGCTTCGACTCCTTGTCCCTGATGACAAGCTGCCTATCCGTGACGCGCGCCAGTGCATCGATCGTCTCCGCTATCCAGTTTTCGCACTGGTGAAACTTCGAATATGTCCTTGTCGGCGCCGCGATCACGATATGACGGCCGTTGCGTTGCCAAGGCTTGACGTCAATCTTCAGTGCGTCCCACCGATCGGAGGGGACGTTGCGAATTAACTGCATCTGGTAGGCGTTCAGATGCCAGCGGTAATACCCGCCATCAGAGCCCCGTGGGAGCCATGTGGCAAAGACGCGCCGGGCGTACCCACGATCCCAATAAACGAACTGGCGGCCCGTCTTGCGCCACTCAGCTATGAGCGGCGTTGACTCCGGCTGGCATCCAACAATCGGGATAATGTCGTTGGGCAACTGGTCGATAAGTCCGATGTCGTGGCGGACAACCCGGCCGCCTGCAGCTTCTATCTTGCTCCCGATGCGCTCGAATAAATCAAGCTTGAAGTCTTTCAGGCCTGCCGGGATGAACAGGCAGACCTTGGCGGGGTCGATCACCGGAGGGCGTCGGCGCCCAGATATTCCACAACCGCTAGTCCAGAAACCGGCTCATATGTCGCCGCGAAAATGTCCGGCTTGCAGGGGTAGAGTTCACCCTTGACGCCTTGGATGATCCAGTCGCCGGGCGAGGCGACCATGTTGCCTTCCAACGTGCCTATCCAAAGACTTTCGCCGTCGCGCCAGATTTCGCCCGGCCCCGGATGGGATGGATATTTCTGATCGGTTACGACGAACGAGACCGGCGGCATCCAGGCCGGGGACTCGTAACGCTCGCCATTCATCGGCTCTAGGCCGTTCGTAAGGCCGATATTGTTGCTGTAGCCGTTCCACTTGACGGCCTCGATAACGACGGGCTTTTTACGAAACTGCGGCATCATGCTCTCCAATTCTCTTTGACCCACGGAAGGGCCTCAAACTTGCTCGGATCACGCCATCCCGGAAACGCCACGATGCGAGCACCTGACGGCAGGGCATCGCCGTCAGGCCAACCTCGCTTCTTGAAGGCATACACTCCGTCGGCACTGGTAAACGCTGCGGCGTCAGGCATCTTGGCTGCGAACCATGCCTGATCGTCGGGGAATTTGTCGAAGGGCACGGCGCGGGCCGCGTCCAGACTGAAGTCGCTCCAGATATCGGGCCGGTATCCCGCTTTCAGGGACCATACCGAGCCGTTGAACGGGCAAGGGTTGCTAGAATTTACGCCCTGCAAGATCGTGAAATCGTCCTTGCGATCAAACAACGGATCAAGCGGGCCGGTTACGACCAGATCAAGGTCGAGGTTCACCACGCGGTCGCCGGGCGCGATGCCCAGCTTGTTCTGCCATTCCGGATCGAACAGCTGCAATCTGACAAAACAGCCCTTAACAGCTGTTAGCCGAATATCCGGGATTTGATACTGCTCAATCCCCGGCAAATGCTGCGGGCTGTCCGTGAAGGCGATAAACCTGTGAGCCTCATTCAGATTGCGATGGACGCCAGCGGCAAGCCTTCGAACGTAGTGCTCACCATAGGACGAGCCCCATAGCCACGTACAGATATTGAGCATTTATGCTTTGGGCGGCTCTGGAATGGCAATCCAGTGGGTCGGCTCAAATTCGGCATCTTCAGCGTAGGATCCCGCGACTGCCAATTCCCAGAAACAATGAACTCCTATGCGCCAATAGATCACGGCGCGGCATGACCCATCCCATCCGAGGATGTGGGTACCGTCTCTAGGTGCCGTCTCGATTAGTTGCCACTCGCTCATCGCCATAAAACACCTATACCATTATGCGGCCCGTCCAGCTTGCATTCCTCGAAACGATAGCCGCCCTTGATCGAATTCCAGAACTGCGGAACCTCGATCTCTTTCGGATTGCCCGGCTTTGGCACATAGGCGATATCATGAAATGCCACGATGCGCCCCAGCGGCCCGTAATTCTCCCAGTCCTTGGTGACGTAGGGCAACAGATGATTGGCGTCGATGAATACCGCATCGAACGGCCCCAGAGCCGCCGCCTGTGCGATAATCTCAGGCGCCGTGCTGTCGCCCAGGATCAGATGCGCGTCGTACCCATGGCCCTTTAATCTCTCTACACACGCCTCCAGATGAGGACGGCTTGCACCTGTCCCGCCCGGCATGTCGACCGACACGATGCGGGATCCGGCGCGCAGGGCCATTGCCACACGTTCCAGTGACCCGCCGAACTTGGACCCGATCTCGAGATAGGACCGGACATTTTCGCGGCTCAGCAGGTTGACGAACCAGGCTATCTCTTCTTCACGCTGGAGTTTCTTCACGCACGTTTCCATATTGCAGCCATGCCAAGTTCTTCGCTGATATAGCTGGTGTGTATGCGACGGAACCCCATGGGGATAAGGTTAGCGTCAAGATTGATCTTTTCTTCTTCGTTCTCGGCAATCTTTTCGGATGTCCCGCGCCATGCGAAGTATCGTTTCGTGCGGTCCCCGAAGTGTCGGATGAGAGCGCAAAGCTGCGTGTGCGGCATCACCCTCTTGAGCTTGTGATAAGTGGCCAGCATCAACACGATGTCGTATTTGCGATCACCGAAAGCGGCCGTTACGGCATCACCCCCGCCGGTCAGGTCCACCACCTCAAACTTGCTTTCAACGGTTCGCAGGTCCGCGAATAACTCCCGCGCTGTCCTGATGCCTTCCTCAAATTTATCGCACCCGTGGCAGACTGTGGCCCCGTTGTTGGCCATCTCGAATGAGACGAGGCCACGGTTGCATCCGATATCAAAAACCGATGCGCCCTTGGCCCGGCAGACCAGATCGGTGATCCCGTCCATGCGGATGTCGTGGTATCCGGCGACGCGGCGCTGGAGCTTGTAGCCGGGGTCGTGGGTCATAGACCCTTATGCCGCATGTAAATTGCCAGCCACTGGAACGCAACCCAGACCACGAACGCGGCAACCAACCATCCAAGCGCGTGGTTCATTAGTTCGCTCGGACTTTCCGGTTTCGACGGTCGCTGCGGTGGCATCTCGCGCTCTATACCGTTTACGATTTCTTTCATGCTAATGCCTCCACATTCAAATGCCCATGCGCCGCGTCCATCACGTCCTTAGACGGAAATGGACACGCTCCTGCCCGTCTCCCGCAATCGTCGTCTCTATGCGGACAGCGACTCCATCGCGCTCCAATGCCTCATAGCCTGCGATCGGAGGGGCCTCTAGGCCGTCATAGATATCGTAGTCGCGGCGTTCAGCATCCATCTCCTCTTGCTTCCAGGATCTAGGATAGCCGTCTACATTCCCATTGAGCCATTCCTGCGCGCCTTCTTTGGCTCGGTCTACAGCATCATTTGAGTATGGACCCAAAGTCATTGGCGATCCTTCAATCAAGCCGCTACGATATCAGATTTGGCGCCACTAAGGAACGCTCGCGCCGCGTCCATCACGTCGCCGACTGATATGCTTGCCATAGCCGCCTTGCAATGCTCACACGCACTCAGAGAGCCGCAAGGCGTTCCTGGTGCTGCTAGATTGGTGTGGGTGCCGTAGCCAGTAACACCAGGAGGAATGAACCCACCAAACAGAACAACGGCAGGAATACCGACCGCAGCGGATGCGTGGTGTAGTCCGCCCTCAGGTCCGATATAAAGCGCTGCATTTTTCAGAATCCTTGCTGCATGACGGAACGAAGGCGTCTTGATCTGCTCGGCAGCGGCGAGACGGTGACCGGCGCCATAGTAGAACTGCCTGATCCGGTGCCCTTCCGAGGCCAGCTTATTCGCGACTGCATCGTAACGATCGACCGTCCATTGCTTGTTAGGTCCAAATCCCTTGACCTGCATATTCGGCTCGATGACGACAAAGCCCGAGCCATGCCGCTTGCCGAATTCGATTTCATCGGGTGTGAAGAACACCTCGCCCAGTATCGGCCGGAACGAGTAATTCCATTCCCAACGATCACCGACTTGGCGGTTATAAATCCTGTTGCCGCGGCAGAACGGATGCCACTCGATGTCGCGGTCATTCTCGCTGCCCGGAGGCGCAATGTTCGGATTGCCCTTGAATATCTGCTCGCTCAGGTGATTCCAGATGATCCGCTTGCCGTCACCGAAGGCTATTCGCTTGCCTCTGGCCTTGGCACCACGGGCGAAGCCAGTTCCAAGTAACTCGTCACCGAACCCCACTTCAGACAAAACTCGCGCGACACTTACGACTAGCAAGCTTCTCAGCGTGCCCCTCGGCAAAACTTCGACATTCGTGCTGAGAAACAAACTGCCAGCCGAACCATCTAAGCCTGTAGAGCGAATAGGCGCTTGTGTCTGGCCAAATTCTGGATTGTTCAATAACGATCTTAAATTTCATGATCCAAAACTCAGTGGCCCGCGCGCCCAATCCGCCAACTGCATTCGCCATTCATCGGCGTACTGGCAGTCCTCATACCCCGGCATGTCCGGGATGCCCGAGGTGAAGTGCGCGATCGTCGCGGATATCTCCGGGTCAGTATGCCCGACAAGGTAATTCCAAGCCTGATCAAGCTCGCCGATGTCGCTGTCAGCAAGCCAAAACAGGCGGTGCAGATCGCGCCCCGGCGTCTTGTTCAGAACGTCCAGCGTTAGCGCCTTGTTGGCCGGATGATCGCAGTTGAAGGCGATTACAGAGGACCAGTTCTTGCGTCCGTAGGAAGTCTGGACCTGGTTATCCATTTTGATACCCGGCTTGGGATCATGGTTATGCCAGACGCAATAGACCGCCTTGTCAGGCGACAATTGGTCGAACAGCCGCGCGACATTCCCGCGGAACATCACATCGCCGTCGCAGAACAGCGCCCATCCGGTCTTGGCCAGCATGGGCACAAAAAATCTGCTGTTGGCGTGCTCTGTACTTTGGGGCGCGTCGCTCACCACGTCCCACATAACGGGCTTGTCAGCCGCGCTGGCGCGGTATTCGATCGGCCGCTGATACAGGCCCATCCCAATCAGATCATCCAGCAGAAGCCCGTATATCGGGATAGGGCGGGTCAGATGATGCCGGCAGGACTTGCGCGCGACCGCAAAGGCTGATGCCTCACGAGGATCCCAGCCCAACCAAACACTGTGGTTCACAGGCCCATATTGCGCCATGAGCGCCATGAGTAGCGCGCCCTGCGTTTCATGTTGGAAGTCGTGACCTGAAAAACCGCCAACGGATATACGATCGCGCGAACTAGGATGTAGCCCAACGATTGCTGGACAACTGGTAGCGCCTCCCAACCGAGTCTGAAGCCAAAGCCTATACAGGTGGCCCAGCATGTCAGTAACAGCACGGTCGACATCACGTTCTCCAATTATTTAACCAACTTGGCTGGTATACGAGCCCGGCCTTCCAGTTCGTAAGCGACAAATCTGTGGTGGCCGTCCAGTATCCTGAAGCTCTGGCCCTCTTGCGCCACCGCAATCGGGTCAAGTTCTTTTCCAGACCGCAATATTTGCCTGAGACCAGAGATGATCTTGGCGTCCCGACTCGCTAATGCCTCCTTGCGGCCACCGGGTTGGAATTCGGGGACCTTCTCACCCCTCCATCCAGCCAAGTTGGCTCCGCGCTCCGTACGCAATTGACTTAAGGGCACCTGAACGCCGAAGTCCTCAGATATAAGCTTGTTCAGGTGGGCCTTGGCGTTTTTCGCATGGGTGCCACCCGGCGCGTTCGTAAACTCCCCATTCTTAGGGTCATGATACGGGTTGCCCATTGTCGTTCCTGCCGTCAGTTGTGATTTCAGGACGTATTGACCTATAGGACCAATTGCCCTATGTTTGTTTCATCGAACAACGGAGCAGGCAAATGACCGCAATGAGACAAGCCATAATCGAGGCGTGCGATTTACTGGCCGAGCGTAAATATGGGAGCCCGGCGCGTTCGCCAGCTCACAATGCGCGATTGGTATTAGAAGCGGCCCTTCAGCAGCACACCATATCCGCCGAGAAAGATCGCTCCGCGGCCCTGCTAGATGCCATCAGCGCCATTCTAATTATCCCCACAAGTATTAGCCTATACCTGAATAAGGCGGAGGCCGAAGCTGCGACGGAGACCAAGAAGCGCGCTATCGAAGCAATCCGGAGACTATATGACGCCGAAGCAATACGCTGACGCCATAGACCGCCTAGGACTGTCACAGCGCTCCGCTGCTGCGTTCCTTGGCGTTGGTGAGAGACAGTCCCGCCGCTGGATTGCAGGCGAGAATGCCATCCCTGAGTCCGTTGCCAAGCTCCTTCGCTTGATGATCCGGCTAAAGCTAAGACCGGATGACGTCAGTTAGCCGTGGGCCGTGGTTTGACCGGCGCCGGCGGCGGATTGACCGTGCCATGCTCCGGCGTCACCACCACGGGCGCACCCGTAACCGGATCAATCACCTTCTCAGGCTGAAGCTGTTGGCCCTCCTGCTCTTCGGCGAGGCGCTGTTGTTCTTCTTCCTCGGTGAGGTCGTTTGACACCACGTTGCGGCGCTTGAACTCGGCGCGCACCGTCTCGGCGGAATAGATGCCCTGACCCTGCGATTTGAGCAGCGCATCCAGTTCCTTGCCGCTCTCGAGTTCGACCGCGAAATCCGTGTGCAGTACGACTTCCGGCTCAACCTTATCGCCCAGCCACATGGCGGTGATCTTGAGCGCGGATTCCAGCGCGTCCTTGAACAGGAACGCCCAAGCCTGGACCGCGGAGCTTGCCTTTTTGGATACATTGGCCGTGGTGACAACGGTCAGATTGGCCTCAGCCAAGGGCTGCATGCCGAGGTCGCGCATTTCCTTGCGGAACAGCTCAAGCTGCTCGCGCAATTCTGATGTTGCCGCGCCGCTCGTCTCCACAACGGTTGCCGTGCCGGCCGGTCCCGTACCCTGCTGGTTCTGCGGGATCTGGAACACCATATTAGGGCCGACTGAGACCTCGATTAGCGCGCCGGTCGCATCCTTCGTCTCCATCCCCGAGATGCAGAACATCGGGAAGCAGGTCATGATGCTGACCCAGTTAAGGTTCGACTCCTGCCGGTATTCAGTGATCTGCATATTCGCGATGTCGCGGATGGCTGGCTCGACAATCCATGAGCCGCCGCTGCGCTTGGTCAGTGTGACCGCGACAAGCGGGATGATGCCGATCGTGATCGGGCCTGACCCGATGATGACCCAGCCCGCCTTGCCCTCGGAATTGGTCTGATGCTCCCACAGCGTCCATGTCGCCGGGGCGTAGCCCGTCGTCTGGCCCAACTCATCAACCAGCCTGACGCGATCCAATACCCGGACGCGCTCGATGCAGGTTTCCTCGAAGCCGTCGATCTGCTTTGAGGTTTCGCTAATGCAGGCCCGGTGGATGACCTCCACGCCTCCCACAAAGTCGCTGTAGACCGCCCGCATGTTTTCGGCTGGCACATGCACCCAGTACGGGCGAAGCTTCTGCTGGGCTTCCTCGGCCCGGCTGAGTGGCCTGCCATCGGCTCGGGGCTTGGCCTTGGTGTAGTCGATGAGAATCCAGTCGATGCCTTTATCTAGCGCCGACTTGAACGCACTCGCCGCGAAAACGTGCAGGTTATTGCCCTGCCCGTCGATGTTCTCGGCCAGCTTTACGAATGGAGGCGGGGTGCCTTCCTTGAGCACCAGTTCCTTGCTGAATGGCTTGGAAGCAAGGTTCTTGGAAATGTCCGAATAGATGTTCGTGAACGGCGCATTGGCGAGCCGGTAGTCATAGACCGCCTGCTTTTCATTTGCGAACTTGGGCAGGTACGTCGTGGTGCCCGCCTTGATCGCATCCTCGCCCTGCAGAATGGCGTCAACCTTCTCCCAGAACGCAATCTGGGCGTCATAGTCTGACGACGTTGCGCTGGGGTCGATCTCATCGGCCATTGATTAGATTCCGTGGTTCTGGACGATGAGCGTAGGGCTTCCGCCCTTCAACAACTCAGCGAATGCGCGAGACAGGGCGTCGGTCTGGTCTTTGAACGTGCCGGCCGGGAAGGTGCAGATTTCCTCGAGGAAAGCATCGTTCCATGCACCCTTGACGATCTTCACATTGCCGACTTCGGCCTGTGCAGAGACCGGGAGAGCCCGGGTTTCCTTGTCGCCGGTCTCAGGCGAAAACCTGACGTTGTAACCAGCCAGCAATTTTGCGAAGGCTAGAACCTGGCCCTTCGCGGCCTGGCCCGGATCTTGTGGAATAGAAATTGTGACTGCGCGGCCATCGGCGACCGCCGTGTTCAGGATCATGCGGTCGACCTCGGCCGGCGAGCCGCGCTCCCGGATGGCATGCTCGATGTAGTAAACGCCGTTCAGCTCTGAGACCTTCACGCCTGCGGTATAAGCAGGTCCTGATGCGCTTGAGCCGACCTTGGCCTTCGATGCCGCCAAGTCCCAGCCGCGGCACTTGCGGGCGCCTGCCGGAGCCGCTGGCACGATCTCAAACCAATGCCGCTTGAATATGCCGCCTTCTCGAGGCGCGGGGCGCTGCTGATACTGCCCGGCCATGGTGTAAGCCGTGGTATCGCGCTTCATCTTGTCGACGGTTTCGCGCGGCATGCGCTGCGGATCGAGTAAGTCGCCGTCGACCACGCGCGGATCCTTGAACCCTATCGAGGTCTGGCAAGCCCGCTCCGGCTCGAACTCCAAGGGGAGCATGAGATGCGTGTATCCCATGCCAAGTTTTAGGATGGTCCCTGACACGTCATCCTCATGCAATCGCTGCATGATGACCACTATCGCGGACTTTTCCTGATCGTTCAGCCGGTTCAGCGCGCCTTCCCGGAAGCGCCTGGTGGTGTTGTTGCGCTCTGTCTCGGATTCCGCGGTGTCGACCGAATGCGGGTCGTCGATGATGAGCCGATCGCCACGTTGCGAGGTAAGCGAGCCGAACGCCACGCCCTCCCGCGTTCCCGTGTCGCTGTTCGCGAAGGACATTTCCGCGGTGCGGGTCAGGTTCACCTCCGGCCAGAGCGATTGATACCACTCCGACAGGATCAGATCGCGCGTCTTGCGGGTGTCCCGCTTCACTGGGCCATCGTTAAACGCGGTGGTGAGATATCGAAGTGACCTAAGCCCCTTCGGCCCCCACTCCCATGCATTCCAGAATACAGAGACCAGCAAGGATTTCATCGATCCGGGCGGCACATTCGCCAGTAGCCGGTTTATCCTCCCGTCCGTTACCGCCTCGAGATGTTCGCAGATCGCGTCAATATGCCAGTTGTGGATATAGCGGGCGTTGGGCTCGAGGACGTGCCAGGCTTCACGGACGAAGCCGGCTAGGGTTTCGCAATGGGCACGGATGGCATCGGCGTTCTTGCGGGTGTGCTCGCGTTCAGATTCAACAACTCTTCGGGCCTTCTCAGCCCTGATCGCCCTCATCATCACTGCCGGACTCGGCAAGCGGGCCGAAGATGGCCTCAAGGGCGCTGATCTGCTCATCAGATGCTTTGGTCAGGTCCAGTGTGGTGATCGGGCCACGATTGGCGCCGGTGTGCTCAATGGCCCGGGTGTGGCAGAACGGGGCGGCGGCTTTCGCCATGTCATCGCGGCGCTTGGTGTCGGCCCGGCTGTTGCGCATCACGCCCAGCATGTATTGAAGAGGGGTGATCCCGCTCTTGAGCGCTTCACGTTTGGCCTGTGCGGTTATCTTATTGACCGCGCCGACCTTTCGGCCTGATCCCGGCCTCTTGCCACCATGAGCCATTTGATTTCTTGATATTTATCCGGGTAAATTTGATTTCAGGACAGCGCGTTGCTAAGCTCCGAGTCGGAGCGGCGACTACTCCACCGGCCAGTGCGGGGGTCGGCCTCTATCAGATAGACAACCTGCGGGCCGCTCCCGCCATGCGAACGTGATGCATCCGTTCAAGGTTGTCGACCCGCACACTCTAATTTAGCTCGGACGACTCCCCCGTGGTCACTGGCGCCATCTTGCAGGTCATGGCGTTTGAGAGGCCGCGCCTTGGCGGAGCCGTCCGATTGGTGTCTGACCGCCAGCGAGCCCCCATACGGAAGACCTTTGGCGTCGAAGTTACGCATTATCGTGCGGTGATCCCGTGACCGGGGCATCCCCGTGCAGTCAGGCTGCGCCACGCACAACCGTCACCCTGCGTTCCGCGCTAGGCAGTCAGATTTTGGTGCCGGGGGACGATGTTCTTGCGTCGGCGACCCCTAACCCTGTTACGGGCTGCGGGTGTCAGCGCTTCCCCGGCAAATCAGGCGCGTCGCGCGGTACGCTCGTTCTCAACCCACCGGCGAAAATCGTGGCGGTCATTGGGCTCGGGATAGACCCGCACCGGCACCGCACGAGCGCCCACGTCATGGTACTCGGTCTCGATGAGCTTATCGACCTCGGCTAGGCGCACGCGGCATTCGAAGATTCCTTGGCAATCATTCCAGACTGCCCACTGCTCGTCGCCCCGATACCGCATGTAGCAACACAGCGGGCAGAGCGTTGGAAACCGCTTGTCGTCGCTGATGCGCCCTCGCTTGTCGGACGGGTCGAAGAAATGTGAGCACTCCTCACAGATGATCCGCGTCATGACCGGCTCCCGTACAGCTTCGCCCCGATCCGCTTCAACTCTTCCCTGTCCACCCATGACAGCCGTGGGTCATCCACCTTTGCCACTACAATGCCCTGGTTCTCGAAGGCATGGCGCTTGATGGACTCGGTGTCTATGCGCCGGCCGATCTCGCGGGTGGGGTAGTTGGTCCGCATTATCGGCCCCCGACAACGCGGAAGCAGTAGTACCAGCTATGCTGAGCACGGCATTCTTGCCAAAGTGACACCTGACTCCAAACAATCACCGAAAGGATGATGAGCCCAAAGACAGCCGCAACTGCTACGCCACCGTTTCCCCTCATCACGCCACACCCTCGTTACGCCACGCCTGCAGCTTTCGCATTCTGGCGTTTCGACGGTCAAGGGCCTTGGCGAAATCGACGACCGCCTCTGGCGTTGTCAGAAGGTCGCGGGACTTTTCGGTTCGATATCCGGGGGTGAACTTGATGGGCGCGGGCTTATCGTCGCTTCGCCCCATCGTGCCACTGACACATGCCAGATTTGGGGTTTCGTGTCTCACCCATTTATCGTCGGGAAGGCGCACCACGAAGCCCTCCATACGAAAATGATCTGAAATCGCCTCCACGGTGGCATTTAAACGCCTATAGGCCGTAGGACGAGCCCATCCGCGCTTGACGCAGCGGGCGCCGAAGTCCCAGCCGTTCGCCCTGCAAAACGCCCACGCCCAGAGAATGTGCCGGCGCTTTTCATCATCTATCCGCGTTGCCGTCCACTCAAGACATTCCTGGTGTCTTGAGATGGCGCCGGATGATGCGCGGCCCTTCCACTTCTCAGCGTTGTCCAGTCGGGCTGCGTCGTCCCAGCCGGCCTTGTCTTCCTCGTCATAAAAATATTCTGGCCAATATGCCTTGGCTGTGGGGCCTTTGGCTGGGGCGAGGAACCTTTCGGTATGAGCTGCCTCAACAAACCGCGCCCTGATAATCTCCGGTTCGAAATTCATAGAAGCTTCTCCTCTTTGCCTTCGCCAAATCGCTTTTGCATCAACTCGGTAATTTTGGAGGCCACACCATGCCTTTCAGGCGGCGCCCCGTTCGCTTCCTTCGATGCCGCCCATACCTCGCACAGGTCGATTTCATCGAACGCGGCGAGCCATTCAAGCCCTCGGGAAGGCCATCGCGGGTTGGCCAGCATCACGTCGCTGATCGCCCAGATCACCGGCTCGACAAGAGCCATCCGGTTGTTCTCGCTCTCCATGATGGTTCGGAGCAGCAAGATCAAATGGCCCTCGCCATAGCGCCGGCGGATGCGCTCAAAGGTATTCCCGCATTTCGTCGTCCCAGGCGTGCGGGTGACGTGCGGGGGGATCACCTCAATCTCGAGTTCGGCGCAGATGCTGGCGAGTTCGGGGCTCATTGCGCCTCGTGAAACCGCATCGTTGCCCCGTGGAACGTCAGCGTCCTTTGCTCAAATGCTTTGCCGCGTCGACGTTTCAGGCAGATCACCTCCGCCTGGTCCTTGCATTTCCACATGTCGGATTCCCATTTGGTGGTTTCCGCTTCTGACCGGCCATCGGGCTTGTTCCGGCGCAGCCAGTTCTTGCGCTGCCATAGGCCGACAATCCAGTCGCAGTCACGCTCGAGCGAGGGCGCGTCGGCGTCGAGCACGTCAGGGGTTGGATCATCCCGCCGTTGGGCACCGCGGGTACGCTGGGCGAGTACGATCACGGGCACCTTCAGGAATTTTGCCAGCTTTTTCAGATCCCGCGTGATCTCCGCCATGCGCTCAAACCGATCGCGGGGCTTGCCTTCCGCCTTCACCTTGTCGAGTTGGTCGATAATAACGAGAGACAGGCCGATGGTCCGTTGCATCCCCAACGCCTGCGCCTTGATCTGCCGAACCGTCATTTCCTCGGCGTCGATGATGTGGAACGGCATCGTCCGCAGTTCTTTCTCGGCGCGGACGATCTCTTCCCATTGGAAGGCGTCAAAGGCCCCTTCGTGAATTTGATTGACCGATATTCCCGAGACCGCCGCCAGCTCGCGAGCCGCCATCTGTTCGTCGCTCATTTCCATCTGGACGAACATCACGGGGCGGCCAGCCTTCGCGGCATGAATGCCGATTTGTGCGGCAAGCGCTGACTTTCCATCGCCCTGGCTAGCGATCACAGCGCCCAGATCAGAGCCGAGCATCAAGCCAAGGATTTCATCCAGCGACGAAATGCCGGTGTTGAGGCCTGACACCACGTCGCCCATCTGGGCGCTGTTTGCATGGCGGGCGACGTTGGCGGCTATCTCGCCGATCGGCTTTGGCCGCATCGGTGATGCTACGGCCATGATGGCATGCAGTCTCAGCGAGGCCTCTGCGGAGATATCCTCTGCCGGCCTATCGTTCTTCCCTGTTTCCTTGTGAAGCCAGATCGAAAGCGCATCCAGCCGCTTGAGCGCCGAACGCTCTGCAAGGAACGGCGCGTAATCCGTCGCGCTCCCCGCCTCTACCGAGCTTTCCTTTAACGCCATTAGAACGCCGATGGCTGGGCCTATCTCGTCGAACTCTTCCGGGAGATTGGCCTGCAGCGCGGTGATGGTGACTTGCTTCCCGCGTTCGGACAGGTCGCGTATCGCCGTGAAGATATCCCGGTGATGGGCAATCGAGAATTGATCCGCGGTGACGATATCGTTGACTACGAAAAATTCGTGCGGCGAGCGCAGCAAACAGCCTAGGAAATTTCTCTCGTTAGCGGTGGAATCGTGGATCATGCTAGGCCGTGGTCTGCCGGGGACATCGCGGCCGGGGTAATGGCGACCTCGATGCAGTCATGGTCCCGACGACTCCCGCAGGACTCGCGCCAATGACGCTCGATCTCTTCGTCGGTGGTCCATGCATAGATCGGGCGCCGAGCGGTCGTCACAAGCCAGTTTACCAAGGCGCCGCGCCGTGTCGGACTGACGGTCGCAACTTCGATCAGGCCGAACGATAGGATCGCATATCCGGTTACGCTCATGCCACCTCCCTTGAATGTTGCAGCCAAAGATCGTTGTAATCCTGCCCGGGCCCCGGCTCTGCCGCGATGGTGACTCCAAGGCCTTCGCTCAGCAGGCGGGCGCGCAATGTCTCCGCTGCTTTGCGGCCAGCGGGCACCGTCGGCACAAACTCGTTGCCTTGTTTGCGGATAGGCGCGTCTCCATCGGGGAACAGAACCACATGCTCGACGCCAAGCGGCAGTTCGATTCCGATCAGGCCTGACGTCGAGAGCGCGGCCCACACGGGATATTTCCGCCCAATCAGATTCCACGCGCCAAGGGCGGACTCGACGCCTTCGGCCAATCCGATCTTGGGACCGTTGCCTCCGATCCTGACAGCGCCGCCACCCGCGGGGCCTAGCCCGAGTTTAGGCGCTTCAACATCCATTTTGCGCCCATCGGCTCTCAGATAGATTCGCCAGACCGCGCAGGCCTCGCCGCCCATGTCGTCAACGCGGCAGATCAGAGCCGGATGCAGGCCGGACTTTTTCGGATAAGGCAGGGTGGGGTGAAACCGCAGAGGCCCGCTAATATCCGGCATGACGCCGCGGCTGGTTAGGTATTTCTCGGCAATGGTGCCAAAGATCGAAATGGATGCGCCCCAGATCCGATGCGCCGCTTCGCGCGTATCATCCTGGTACTGCTCTTCCTGCTCTTTGCGCTTGCGCTGGGCGTCCTCATTCGCAAGCCGGCGTCTGTTGCGCTCTGCTTTTTCAGCATCGCTCAGGGGCTTGCTGGGGCCGTTTGGCGGGGGCTCTCCAGCAAGCACTTCCGAGGCTTCCTTCCACGATAAATTCCCGATGTGCATCGTCATCGTTATTGGCGATTTGCCCCCGCCATGGCCGCGGCAATGCCAATTTCCCTTTACGGGATTGACGGCGAATCTGTCTTTGCCATTGCAGAAGGGACAGGCGCCGACAAATTCATTGCCGTGCTTCTTCAGTTTGGCGCCGAACATCTGCGCGGCGGCTAGAAGACCGACAGCTTCAGCCTTTTCTTTCCATGCTTCGAAGCGGTCGTCGGAGGCGCGGGTCATGCGACCCCCGCAAACATCTTGAGTTGGCTCAGATGCCCGTTAAGCCACCAGCCAACGCCAATCGATTCCGCAGCATCTAGCGACTTCAAGCCGGGATAGAGTTGTTTCGCGATCACCATGGAGGCGGCCTTATCTGCGTGACCATTCCCGGTGAATGCCGCCCGCCACGTTGACATATTTACTTCTTCGCAAGGGATATTGAGGGAGTCGCAAATCTGGATTGCATGAGCGCGAAAGCCATAAGCCCGGAGATATGTCGCCATGCTCGACTTCGGAGAAAGCTCGCCCTTACGATCGATCTGCGGAGTTCGGAGCGGTTGTTCAATCGCCACATGCTGGACGCAGTGAGAAACAAGCATCGCCCGGAACCAGATTCTCCAGTTTGAGAATATCTCCGGGTCCGATTTACCTTTTGCGCGGAAGGCCTCGGCATGTAGGACTTTCGGTCCTTGCAATATTGCGGCACCCGTACAAGTAGCCAAATCGAACCCGGCTATGACGATCATGCGGCCCTCGCGAATTCGCCGTGATATTCACGGGCTGCTTTGCAATAGGCCTCGTGCGCTTCTTGTGCCGTTACAAAATAGCCGAGATGGACCTTCTTGCCTCGGTGCATGATCTCCGCGCGAAATTTTCGGTTACGTTTGTGCACGCCCTTGAAACCGCTTTTGTTATCTGAGTGCATCTGCTGGTTACGGCTATTCTCAGTCCGCGTGGCAGCCCTCAAATTGCAGATTCGGTTGTCCGTCCTGTTTCCGTTTATATGATCAATCTCGACCTCCGGCATGACGCGGTGCGTCAGCAGCCAAGCCAGACGATGTGCTAGGACTCGACCAACCCTGGTATTTATTTGAATGTAGCCATGGTTTGCGACGCCGCCTGCGCGAGCGCCAGCCTTGGCCCCGCTCGCGCCCTTGCCATTCCTACCTCGATCTATCCTCCAGAATAGATGCCCAGTCTCCGGCTCATATCGAAGTACATGGTCCACTTCTTCGAAGGTTAAAGTGCGATTGTCAGGGGATTGCATCAGTCCTCATCGCCTTCTTCGTCCGCTTCCGGCTCAGCCGCCGCCTTGGCCTCCAGCTTCTTGAACGCGCTGGCGAGAATGGCCTGCCCGTCATGCCAGCCGGTGAGCCATGCCTGTTCGTTCGGGCTGCCGGCTGCGTATGGTGCAGAGCACGTTTTGCCTTCAGCGCCGGCGATCTCACCTTCGGCCTTGGCCTTGTCGACGCCGGGAGTCCGGTCTTCCATGTTGAGCGGCAATTCCGGTTGCGTGCCGACCGGATGCCCCAGGAACCGCGCCACCTCGATCTCAGCGCGCCGCTGTTCAACCAATTCCCCGTCGTGGTCGTTGCGCACCTTCAGCGCGAAGTCGATCACCTTGGATGTGAAACCGTGCGCGATGATCTTCTTTCGAGCCGTCCGGATATCTTTGACGGCCTCGTTCTTCCGGTCGATCAGTAGTTCCAAAGCGGTCAGGCCGTTGACGAGCAGTGCCCGCTTTTCGGATTCCGTCAGTTCAAGATCGTTGGAAATGGAATGGACTATCTTCAATGCTGGCTCTGCCATGGTGGCTCCTATGGTTGTTTCGGAAACGGAGGTCGGCAATCGCAAATCCACTCCATCGCTACCGACCAATTGCCGTGATGGGTGCCGTTTAGAATTGGGCGCGCAATCCAGCCGCACTGCAGCCAGTCCGGTACGTATTCGTGACGGACGAACCGGAAGAACATGATCTTCATTCCGCCGCCTGCCCCTCTATTCCTGCAAAGAGAGAGCCGGGTTCGAACGGCGCTTTGTCTTTGCCGAGTTGTTTGACCATGTGACGGGAGCCCTCTTCCTTGCCCATGAAGGCCGCTTCAATGCGCGCCCGGGCGAGGATGGCGTATTCCGGGTTTAGTTCGATGATCGCGCTATCTAGACCGAGCCGCGCAGCTACAAGCGCGGTGGTGCCGGATCCGCCGAATGGGTCCAAGACGCGACCGCCTTCGGGGCATCCGGCCTTGATGCATCTCTCGGCTAATTCAGGCGGGAAGGTCGCGAAATGTGCCTCTGCGAATGCCGAGGTTGGTATTGTCCAGACATTGCGAAGGTTCTTCGTTTCGCCAACCAGAAAATTAGCAGCCGCTCCATTCCCAGACGGAGCGATTCCCAAACCGTTTGCCTGCCCCTTGGAAAAGGACTTCTCGCCCAATACGATTGTCTTACCGGCATGGGTTGCCCTTTCTGCCACTGCAGCATGATCGTAGAAGTATCGCGGCGATTTAGAGAGCAACCAAACCTTCTCATGAGACGTGCCAGGACGATCCTTGATGCTCTCCGGCATCGGGTTTGGCTTGTGCCAGATGATTTCCGAGCGGACATACCAGCCCGCTTCCTGGAGGGCGATGGCAAGGCGGTTCGGGATCATGCAAAGGTCTTTAGCCTTCAGTACGCCTCCGATGGTCGAAAACGGCTTGTCGCGGAACGTCCGGTCATCGTTGCCCGCGGCCTTGGTGTCGGCCGCGCTGCGTCCGTTCGGTGATGTGGCGTAGCAGTCGCCATAGTTGAGCCACAGCGTTCCCGTTGGCTTCAGGACGCGACGGACTTCCTCGAAAACTTCCACCATGACGGTGAGATGTTCGGCAAGCGTCGGCTCCAGCCCGATTTGATGGTCAACCTTAACGGCTCCGCACTTCCCGCATCCCGACCGATGCGCCAGCAATAGCTGTGCTGAATTGGTCGCGGCTGATCCCGGCAATTGCGCCCGATCCTCATTGCGCCCTTCCCGCATGGTCGGCGAACGGTGATCGCAGTCCGGATCCCCACCCTCCCATCGCCCGGTGCCGTAATCCCGCAAACCCCAATAAGGCGGAGACGTCACCACACAATCGAAATGATCGTCCGGCAACGTCTTGAGCATTGCCCGCACGTCACCGAGCAGCATCGTCACCCTGCCATCAAGAAACGTGGTTGCGGTCATTGCGCCATCGCCCAAATCAAAAACGGGAGTAACCCAATGGCGAAAAAGAAGAGCATCCCGCCTATCCCGCCGGTTTCGTCGTTCCACCAAATAAACTTCAACAATTCTTTGGTCTCAGCGCTCATGCCGACTCCAGCGACGCGCAGGACGTAGTTGACCTTGATATCCCCACAGGACCGTTACGTGGGTTCTTGAAGAAATAGCCACGCTCGTCACAGTCTGGGCACGGATCATCAACGCAAGCGCCCATGCCGCATTGATGATTTATACGACCGATGCCCTCGCAACGCGGGCAATCCCGAACCTTGGGGCCAAACAGAAACTCAGCGATGCGCTCTGATAAACTGCTCATCGCGGCATCCTCCGTCCGCCATCTTCCATCAGTAGAGGGATGTATTGGCCTGCGATTGGACACCGCTGCAAGAACCAGTCGTCTTCTTCGCCATAGGCGACCAGGATCGACGGAGCTCCAGCGTTCGCCTCGGCGCGCTTGCCATCAACGTGATGGAAATGGAGGCGGCCCCGCAAAAACAGGATCGATGTTGCTTTCGTCCATATCGTTTCGAAAAACAGATCGGTTTCGGTGCGGGCGAATATCAGCGCGGTCCCGACGCCATGCTCAACCATCCGCCGCATCCAGGGGCCAACAATCTTAGGACCGCCGTAGGGAGGATTGAACCACACGCGACCGTGCCACGGCTTGAGCAAGCCGTTATCGGCGACGGTGTAATGCTCTTTCGCCATTTCCCAAGGGCGCGTGATCGGCGCGCATGGGTCTAGGTCAAAGGATTGCGGGCCGCCTAACGCTTCGATTATCTCTGGAGGTGTCAGCCACTCGTCTTTGAGCATTTGCGCGCTTTGATGCCCGCCCATGCCAGTCAAACGGCCCTGCCCCTCGATGCTCATGCCGACTCCAACCCATCCCGCACGAATTGATTGACGGCGGTTTCCAGATTGACCCTCTCTGCAATGGCGTAGCGAATGAGCGCCGCCCAAAGCGAAGGGCTGATTTCCACGAGTGTTGTTTCAGGCTCGCGGGTTTCGTCTTTGACGAGGGCAAAATTCATCGGCTCATGCCATCGCAAGGAAAATTCTTTGTAGCTGTGGACAACGAAACAGCTAGGAGCGGCCAAATAAGAACGAAGCCGATGCACCCCACGAAGGTTGATTGGCGCTCTTTGCAACCGCGTTCGATGTTCGACCCAATCGAAACGACCAAGATGCCAACAAGGAGATAAGCGCACGTCGCTTTCGTGGTGATCATAGTCTGACCCTCCCCGGCTCGGGATCGCCGCAGATGATTGCTGTCAGATCGCGCTGGGCTGTGTATCGCCGCGCCCTATCTTCAAGCACTTCAAGCGGAATGACCGGCGCCCTGTCCGTCACATGATCGATCTTCATTCGGATGACGGGCGGCTGGGCCAGCCTCTTCATGCGGCGCAAGCTGGCGCGTTCTTCTACCGAAAGGCCGAGATAGCGATACCTGGATTTTACGGCGTGGATTGTTCGATTGATCTTGTCCGCGATCTGTTGATTCCGTTTTCCCTCTCGCATCATGGCGAGCAGGGCTTGATCTTCCTCAATGGTCCAAGATCGGCCGCCGACCGGATAGGCGTTTGCGTAGGGATTATGCGTGCTCATGCTGCGGCCCTTTCGGATGCTGTGCCGGGGCCAGTGCAGATGATGTGATGTCCAGCGCAGAATGAGAATTTGGAATTGGTGAGCATCGGTAGGCCGCAAAAGACCGGCGCGCTCATGTCATCGTTGCAGATGAACCGGCAATGGTGGGATTCCAGCGCGTCGACGCCATGAACATTTGCGGATCTGAAATCTTCCGGGCGGAACGCTACTATCTTAAGGCCTGGATTGACGCTAAATTTCGCTGCGCGGCGCGGCATGTCGACCGGGAGTCCAGCCGCTAACCGCCTTTCTAGTCGCCGCTCTCTTGCGAGCTTCTTATCGCGGTCGCGCTGTGCGCGCTTCGTCGCGGCCTTTTCTTCCTCTGTCTTTTTGGGATGTGCTGCGGGGAACAACCGATCGATCTTTCCACATATCGCGGACCTTGTGAAATTAGATCCGGTTTGTTTGTTGATCCTGTCCGCGATCTCGCCGCGCTGTACGCCAGCCTCGCGCAACTCCTTCAAAAGCGCGATGCGCTCTTCCGTCCATTCTTCGCGATGGATGTTATTTGTCATTTTCGTTCTCGGGTGTGATGCAACGGGACGCGGGGAAGGCTTAGTTACTGGACGCGGTTAGTCACACTGGTTCTTATGGCTCATCAAACATTCGGAAAGCGGCTTGTTGAGTGCCGTCGATTGTCCAAGCGAAAACACAATCCAAACTGCGGCAAGCGTTACTAGACCAACTGCTACTGGTTTCATCACATGGTCCTTGTATGAGTGGGATGCGGAACGCTTACTTCTCGACGATCTTGAGGCCGGCTTTATCAATAAGCGCGATGGCTTCGGCGGCGCCGGCAGTAGTCCATCGGCCCTCAATTAATGCCGCATAGGCCATTTGCTGTGCGCTCTTCGGCTCATCAGGCTTGAGCACGCCAAGATTTTCCAGAGCCGCGACGAGTCTCAGGGGCGTGAAAAACCATTCCTGACTAGGATGGTTGAAAGTGAAACACTCCTCGGCCTTTTTGACCGCCTCATCCCGCGTCATGCTCTGTCCTTCTTGCCGAACTTGACGTCGCGATCGGTGCCCTGCGCCAACCAGAGCGTTTGCTTTTCGCCAGACATGATCTGATCGCATTCTGCAATGCAGTCGCGCGCGCGATTAACGAGGTCTTGCAGCTCGGTTCGGATGCGCCGGGCCTTGGCGATTGAGAGGGCATCACCATCGGCCATCTCGGTGACTGCCTGGCCGAATTCCTTAGCCAGCGTCGAAAGATGTTGGTGCATTCCTTTTGGCGCGACGTGGCGATCGGCAGCTTGAATTTCATAACCCTCAAGCGCGGCCAAGGCCGATAGCATGATGGGTGCCCCGGCAAGGCGGTCTGCCTTAATGACCTCGCCGGCTTTCAGGTACAGCCGCTCTGACATTGCAACTGGCGTGTTATCGGTGTTCTGCAGGCGACTGATCTTGCCGGGGTTTGTTTCCAGTGCGGCTGCCATATGCGCCCCGCCGCCTGCCGCGGTGACGGCCTCGGCAAATGCCATGCGGATCGCGATCTCGATTTCAGTTAACGGCTTCATTGCCGGTGCCTCATGTTGCTGAAAAGTTCCATGTAGTTATTGCAATTGTTCCATCAGCCAATGCGCGGTTTATTCCCGCCCATGAGCAACGCATATTTCACTACAGAAGCCCGCCGCGCCGCCCTTTCAGGCACCCGGCAGATGATCGCCGATGACCAGTTCACCGCACTGGTGGCGCTGCTGGTTGATTGTGACGTGGTGCCGAGATGCGTCATGGCGCACACGCTCGATCGGCTGGCAAACGATCTGAAGGCGAAGGCCATCGGCGAACTGCAATCCGAATTTCAGATTTATCCGCCGGAGATTTTTGATCGGGCGCGCGAATTGTCGGCGCAAGCGGCGATGCTCCGGCGCATGTCATGATCGTCATGACGCGCTCCGTAAAACTGCGGGGAAATGTGCCGCGCTGGCACACGACGCAACGCAGCTACGATTTTTTGTCGCAGCATGAAAATTTCGTAACGGAAATCGCGAAGTTGTGTTTGAATGTTCCTTCGCTCTTGGCTGGGGACAACAATGAACGAAGAAGAACTGGTCGCGCAAAGCGGCTGTGCGCCTACGATGTACTTCGATGGCTTCGGCTACTTCAGAAAAATCAACGGTGTGCTGCGCTGTGTCGGCTTTGTGTTCGGCAGTGGAGCGCAATTGAATCTTGTTATTTCGCTCGCTGGCGCCGATCAGGCCCAGATCGATACCCAGCGCGCACTTCGGGAGGATGCCACCACGAAGGGCATTCAGATTTGGAGCGGATGCGAGATGGCTCATTGAGGTCACGCGGCCGTCTCCGGCTTTTTGATGTGCATGAAATCGGTCGGGGTAACTTCCCCGCCGGTTTCCTCAAAGATTTTCTGGGCGATCTCTTTGCGCGGCCAGAAGTCGCCGTCGCAATAACCTGTGATCGATTGCGGGGTCACGCCGATGCGCGCCGCGAAATCAATGCGCTTAACTTTTTGCCGGATTAGCCAGTCTGCCAAATGCATGGCCAACTAGTAGCATTACTGAAAATGAGCCGTCAAGCAGTTTTTCAGCGTGACTACGTGGTTCTCTCTCGCGGTGCGGGGGAAAATATCAGTATGGCTAGGACCACGAAAAACCGGGTTGTCCCCCGCTTCAAACCACAGAGGCGGCGGATATTCCTGAAGGAATGGCGCAAGTACCGCGGCATGACCCAGGAACAGCTTGCGGAAGCGGCTGGGATGGTCGTGAGCAACGTTGCCCAGCTCGAGCAAGGCCGGCAAGGCTACAGCGACAAGGGGCTGGAGGCGCTTGCTGATGCCCTCCGCTGCACGCCCGGGCAAATCCTGATGGTCGACCCGACCAGGGACGAGGCGATCTGGTCGATCTGGGAAACCGCGAATCAGGGCGATCGGCAAAAGATCGTCGAGACCGCCAAAATCATCACGGGTAAGACGGGGACGAACGACCGCTAGTTCCAAATAACCGGAATTTTGGGCTCTTCTAGCAGCACGCCGAGATCGTCTTCCTGGACAGTCTGGCGGAAATCGGTTTCGTCGCGGCTTCCTTTGCCCATATTGCAGTCCTCACAAAGGATCTGGAGGTTCGATCGTACAAGCCGGAGGTGCCAATAGTGGCGAATCGGCTTGACGTGATCGGTATGTATCCTCACCTCCGGTGCCTTCGCCCCGCAGCATTCGCACTTCCGGCTGCGCTCAAGTTTTGCATCGTAACTGAGCCGTTTCCACTCCCAAGAGGCGTAAAACTCGCGAATCGCGTCTTCCGATGGTCGGCTCATGACCGGCGCGCTGGCCGCGGCGTTTAAATTGGCCCGGCGGAACTCCTGTCTGGCTGCCTTCTTTTCCTTTTTGGCGGCTAGTTTAAACTTCCGTAGCTTCTTTGCTGACAATGGAGCGGCGGGCTTCGGAGATGGCGCCGGCAGCGGAATGTAATCAGGCTGGTTTTGGGAAAGGTTTAGCTTTTGCGGGACGGCCGGAAACTCGTTTATGCGAGGCTCCAAGTCTCTGTGTTTGTGCCGTTGTGGGTGGGGGATTCCATGCGAGACGCGAAATTGCTTGCAAAGCCGCCGCCTCTCAGCCTTTCCAAGCGCATCGATCGATGAAGCCAGTTCAGCAACATTTTCGGCCTTGACGGCGTAAACCTCAAAGCAAAGCCGCAGGAGTTCAAAATTGAGAACTTCAGGGTTCTTTTTGATGCGATATTCCAAGTAAACATTCGCCGCACCAAGGTATCCTAGTAGCTTCGCCTTACTACCTACATCCATAATATAACTCTTTGTTTTATCTTATCTTTCTAAGTACTAGATCATTGGTGGGGATGGGTTTGTGGGGCCAACACCCCCCGACCCCCCACAGGCAAAAGCCCATGGTCTGGGTAGGAGGAGTCAGCCCTTCGCCTAGATCACTGGAGCCTGGATCGGGACGGAGGCCTTTCTCGGCGTTTTCCCCAGCAGCACATCCGACAAGGGCAAGCCCTCACACCCTGCGCTACCGGACCCTTCGCTAGGTAAGCCCCGACGCTTGCGCGCCCGGCCATGACGAATCCGGCGACCCCCCTCTAAACCCCCGGCAAAATACCCGCAAGAATTATTTTCAGTATGGCTACTAGTTTCCTGTTGCATCCTAATTTCAGTGGTGCTACTAGTTCCCCATCAGATCGGGGGAGCCACCATGAAGCCGCTCCCCAGCAGACCAGCCGATGGGGGACCGCAGATGATGCGACGAGGACCATACAAACCCTGCTTCAAGTGCAGCGGCATCGGCAAAACCGGCCAGACGATCTGCGCCTACTGCGAGGGCTACGGGTCGATTTCGCTGAAGATCATCCAGAAGTCTCTGAAGCAAACCAACGAGGGACTGAGGGTCCCGCTGCCGATCTCTGATCGAGGCAATGATGCGGGGAGCGTTTTCGAAGGGGATTTAACATGAAGCAGCCCGCCACCAAACCAGACTGGCGCAAAGACCACTGGCGCCAGTACGAATCCCCGGCGGATCACGCCGAGCGCGTAGAGCGAGCTGAGGAAACCGCAGGCCGCTATTTCGAAATGGCCACGGTGCGCCAGAAAGCGGCCTACGACCTCGCCATGGCCGATCTGCGGGGATTGGATGCTCCGAGGTACACGCGCGCCAGAGCCGCCGCTAACGCCGAATGGGCACGGTCTACAGCGGAGGCTGCCGATCTTTTCCAGATCACATGCGACGAGATCATGGTGCATGCCGAAGTCCCCGAGGAAATCGCGGCGCTGTGGGATGATCTGGAGGCGCGTGAAGTCGTGCTTCGCAACGCGAGGGCTGCGTAAATGACCCGTTTCATTCTTGAGGGCGAATGGTCCGGCTACACGTCGTCGCAACAGCGTGTCGTGCATCGCGAGATCATCAACAACAAGCGCGCGGAACGCCTGCGGCAGTTGCACAAGATTGTCTACACGGACGGCACGTCGTTGATGATCCGGGTTCGCGAGGCCGAGTACCGCGAGAAAATCAAACTCATCAATTCCTACGGCGAACTGATCCGCGATGCTGAGAAGCACGGCGGCAGCGTCGTCAGGGTGGCCGACCTTTGCGAGGAGACCGTGTGATGAAGCACAACATCAGCAAACTCTTGGACGCCAGCGTTGCCGCCACAATGCAGTGCCCGGATATTCTGTATCTCTGCAAGTCGGTCTATTTCGACGCCACCAGCGCCGGGACATGGGCCATCTCTGATCGCCTCCAGCAGGCGCGTGTAGCCACTGAAAAGCTCTTGGCCGCAATCGTGGCGGCTGAGGAACTGAGCGCGCAGGCGCCCGTCTCTGTCCCGGAAGCGCAGCCCGAACAGGTGCCAGCATGACCGCGCCCAAGATCATCACCAAATACGACCCGCCGTCGATCCCCGTGAGGGCGTTCGATTGGTCTGCCGTCACGGACGATTACGAACCGGGCCATCCCATTGGCTACGGCTACACCGAGGCCCAGGCGATCGAAGATTTGCAGCAGCTCTTGGAGGATGCGTGATGTTTCACGTTGGGCAGAAGGTCGAATGCATCAGGAAGGTCAACCCATCCGACGTCAGGTACGGCGAGTGCGTTCCTTTAAAGGGCGCGATCTACACTGTTAGGGATGTTATCGCTGATGATTCCGATGGCTCTCTAGGCCTGCGGCTCGAAGAGATAGTCAATCCGCCGCATCGTTACCGAGGAGGCACATCCGAATGCTCATTCGGTCAAGAGGGATTCCGCCCCATCGTCGATGACAAGAAGAAAGTCAGCTTCACGACCGGGGCCGATCCAGATTCCGAGCGCTGGGACAATCGCAAGAAGCAACCGGCAACGCGAGAGCGAGTGGGGACTGTGTGATGTCCGAAGAACTCGCCAGACAACTCCGCGTCGCCATCAGCCTCTTGAAGGGTTACGCCGAATACGACCGCCATATCGGGCATTTCGACGATGAGGCGTTCTGTCGGGAGCGCATCGCCAAGATGGATGAAGTGCTGGCCGAGTTTGAAGTGGAATCCACGCTTGAACCTTTCCCCGTCGTCGAGAGCGGAGCTTATTCATGAGAACCATCGCAATAGCGGTCGGGGCCGAATTGGTCGTTGTGATTTTCATCATCATAAGCGCCGCCGTGCTCGTCAATCTCGGCGCGACAGTTGCGGAGTTGTTTGAATGAACGACGCAAAACTAAAACGCCCCGTGTTCGAGCCCGCGCGGATCAGGGACATCTCGCTTGAAGTCTACAAGCTGAATTTGATCCGGGATTCCGGTGAAGGCGCTCCAGAACGGATGCTCGCCAAGGACGCAGACTGCGGATTGAAGATGCGCGGGCGCGCTGCAGCCTACGACAAGCTCACGCGGGCTTACCTCAAGGTTTTAGGGATCGAGCCATGAACAAGCACGAACCATCGCCCGTCGCTGAGCAAGAGCCGGATTTTTTTACGGGCACCAGCTTCGCCGTAAGCGAAATCGTCCTCGGCCTCAAAGTGCTGCAGGCCAAGGTCCGTAACCTCACGCAGGGCAACGATGCCGGCAGCTCGGTTCAGCAAAAGCTGGCTGCGGAGGAAATCTCAAAGGTATCAGGCCAGATCAAGATGATGGCCGACCTGATTACGCGCGTCACTGTCGCGCATTTGGCACGGAGGCCACGGGCATGAAGATTATCAAGTGGGATCACAAACCGATCAGCCAGCCAGGGATTTACTCGGACGTACCCATGTCCGCGTATCACGGCGCTGACCTATGCGACGGCCCGAGCGTTTCATCGTCGGGACTTCGGAAGATCGCCAGCCAATCGCCCGCCCACTATTGGTGCGAGAGCCCGTACAATCCAGACAGGATCGAGCGGGAGGAAACAGGCTCGCTCACGCTGGGGCGCGCCGCGCATCACCTTTTGCTGGGCGAAGACGATTTCAACACGCACTACATCGTCCGCCCTGATAAATGGGACTCATGGCGCAGCAATGACGCCAAGGCATGGAAGGCGGCCCAGGAAGCCGAAGGCCGCACCGTGCTGCTATCCACCCAGATTGAAGTCATCCGCGGCATGGCGCGGTCCCTCGCCGCTCACCCGCTGATCGATGCGGGGATCCTCAATGGCGCGATCGAGCAGACCATCGTCTGGCGCTGCAAGGATACCGGGGTCTGGCTGAAGGCCCGCCCGGACGCCATCCCGAACGACGCTGGCGACTTTGCGGACCTCAAAACCACCACCAGCGTGCAGACGTCGGACCTCGCCAAGACGATTGCGGAATTTGGTTACCATCAACAGGCCAGTCTCATAGCCTCCGGTTGGCATGCGATCGCAGGCAAGGACATTGAATCCTTCTCGTTCGTGTTCGTCGAGTCCAAGCCGCCGTTCTGCACCCGCATCGTCACGCTGAAGGATGACGACCTCGCCCGTGGCGAGCGCCAGAACTTCGTCGCGATCAAGACTTTCGCCAAGTGCATGGAAACCGGCGAGTGGCCCGGCCCCGGCGGGGCCGACGCTGAATATCTCGCCCTCCCGACATGGGCGCAGACCCGCATCGATCATCAACTTGAACTCGCAGAGGCGTCGTAACCATGGCCGATATCGCACGGATTGAAGATCGCATCGACCGCGTTGCGGCAAGCACGCTGCAGGTTTCGGACGCCTTGGGTGGCCTTCGCTTCCAGAACATGGTCGAGGTTATGGAGTTTGCGAAATGCATGGCGGTGGCTGATACAGCCGTGCCCAAGCATTTGCGCGGCAACCCCGGCATGTGCCTTGCCATCTGCATCCAGGCGCTGGAGTGGCGCTTCTCGCCCTTCGCGGTGGCGAACAAGTCCTATGTCGTCAACGACCGGATCGGGTACGAGAGCCAGCTTGTTCACGCCGTCATCGAGCAGCGGGCGCCGATCGTCGGCCGCATGAAGCACCGCTTCGACGGTGAAGGCGAGGATCGGCGCTGCATCGTCACGGCTGTTTTGCGGGAGACCAACGAGACGCTGGAATACATCTCGCCGCCGTTCTCCAAGATCCAGCCGAAGAACTCGCCGCTCTGGAAAACAAAGCCAGACCTCCAGCTTTACTACAACACAAGCCGCGACTTCTGCCGGGCCTATTTCCCCGACGTGCTGCTGGGCGTCTATAGCCAGGAAGAGCTGCGGGATCACGTCGGACCCGACAACGCCAAGGACATCAACGAGCGCCCCAGCGTCGGCGATCGTCTGAAGGCGAAGGGAGCCCGCGGCTTCAACGCTTCACACGTCGAGCAACAGACGCGCGGCGTGGTCGATGAATCCACCACAACCAAAGGAGACGCCAGCCACAGCGAAACCCCGCAAGACGCAACACGACATGAGCAAACAGGACTGAATACCGAGAATGGCGCGACCGATGCGCACCGTCATCCTGATCGGGCAAAGACCTTGGATGACACTAGCACAGGAGGTCGCCATGAAGTGACCACTGCGGCGTCGGAGCCAGTTAGAACCTCCGACGCCCCCAATTCCAATTCGTCTGAGCCCCCATCTCAGACGGATACGCCCGCGGCTGAACAGGCCACCGAACCCCAAGCCGCGGGCAACCCATTGGAATCATCGGGCGCCTCCGCCGATGATGTTGACGGCGGGGATGGTGTTAGTGATGCGTCGCCATCCCCGTCACTGCCCTCAGAGGACTCGGAGTTATCCTTCGACTGGCGAGAGACCTACCTGAGAGGAATGGCGCGCGTAACCGATAGGCCCAAGAGCCTACCCAGCCGCCATACGGAGGCGCTGCAACTGATCGGCGGTAAAGCCAACGCCGAAGAGCAGGAATGGATGCGCGCTGTCTACAAGCTCACTGAGCGCCGCCTGCGGGGCGAGATCACCAAGGCGGATTGTGAAGCCGCGATCAGGGAGATTTCGTGATGGCCGAAACAATCCTAATTGCGGTTGCAGCCTTTCATCTGGTTGTCATGGTGTGTTTCACGAACGCGAATGGCTTCATCAATATATCGCTGTTCAAGGTCTATCCGATCATCTTGGCGTTCGGCCTTGGGTGTGTAGCGGTTGCTCGCTTCATGGGGTGGCCGCTGTGATCCTCGCCGTCGACCTCGAAACCAGCGCTCTCCCTGCAAAGGGTGTCCCGATGGACTCGCCCCAATTTCCTTGGGCGGTGTCTGCCGGCGCGGTGCTGTTCGACTTCGACGGCCACGATAGGGCCTGCTTTGGTTCTCGCATTCGGGCGGAGGGCCGAACTGTAAGCCCGGGCGCTACGGCGATACACGGAATCACGACGCGCGAAGCCGGGCGCGGCGGGATACCCGAGTTAATCGCCCTTGGCGTCATCTGCGCTTATGCGAGCGAGGCGAAATTCCTGGTTGGCTTCAATGTGGAATTTGACCGGGCGATCCTAGAGGCCGCACTGATCCGGCTTGGCAAGGACACCCGCAAACTTGTCCGCCCTGGACTCGCCGTTGTCGACCTAATGAAACCCGCCGCGGCGTTCACCAAATTGCCCAGCGAGCGCGACACGGGCGAATATCGCTGGCCGCGGCTTGACGACGCCCTGACCATCATACGCAACGAGCGCCCGCGCCAAGGCCACCACGACGCCTTGCGAGATGCCTACGCGGCCAAGCGGCTGTTCCTTTCGCTCAAGTCCCGCGGCGCGCTCGAGATCGAGGCTGCAGCATGAGCCGTGCAACAGATGAATGGATCGGAGCGAACGATGATCAGGCAATCCCCCCGCGCGTTAAGGTACGGGTATTCGACAAGTGCGGCGGACGTTGCGCCGATTGTGGACTGTCAATCGTCGGGAAGTTGCGACCGGCTTATGATCACACCATTGCGCTCGTTAATGCTGGTGAACATCGAGAATCCAATCTGCAACTGCTTTGCGTGCCATGCCACGCGGTCAAGACGCGGGCAGACGTTGCCGAAAAATCCGTGACGGCCCGCAAGCGCGCCAAGCACCTGGGCATCAAAAAGCCTCGGACGATCACCCGCTGGCGCCGGTTCGACGGATCAATCCGAGAAGCAGGACGCGAAAGATGACCGCCCCCGCCCAATCCACACCCCTAGGAGCCTAACCGATGTTGTACGAACTCGCGGAACGATGTGAGAAGGCGACGGGGCCGGATCGGGAGTTGGATGCGCTGATTTGGCGCGCAGTTTTTGCACCCGAAGGCAGCTACGTCGAACAATCTCCGATCAATGGGGCTTGGTGCATCTATTACGGGGTAAGCCCACGCAGCGGGAAGCCGTCGTTGTGGAACGGCTCGCACGTCCAGCCTGTTACCGAATCTATCGACGCCGCGAAAACTCTCCTGCTCGATTTTCTCAGTATCGAAATGACGGAATCCGCGGCGAAGCCTCAGTTCACGAGATGCCGCCTTTGGGATTGGCGGCGCTCCCCGACAATGAGCGACCCCGGAAACGAATGGAAGGCGGAAGGCAATCGCCCGCTGCCATTGAACATATGCGCCGCAGCTCTCCGCGCCCGTCTTGCCGCTCAATCTGGTCCCGCCGCCTCCGACCATAAGCAGGAGGGGTGAGATGGCCGATCACATCAATATTCAGCATCCAGAAAAGCGGGGCGTCGAGAGCCAGTACTACCGCGATCGTCTGGAAATCGAAAAGCTGCGGCTAGAGCTTAAGCAACTTCGCATGTGGCACGACCAGCTTGAGCGCGATCTGGATTCGATCTTCACACGGACGGCGGCGGGCAAAGAAACTGAACTGCATTACCCGGACGGCACCGTGTACGTCATCACGGGAGTTGAACGGCCATGACCCAACCACAAGACGGCCCAGAGTTAGACCCGCTCGAAATGTTGCTCGACGCCGCGCGGTTCATTGAGCGCGACAAGCCGGGCTGGGCAAAGTCAGCGCGCGCCGCCGTAGCTCAGGCCCGCCTCGCGCCCTCTGGCGCTGATGGGGTGCGGACCGCGTTGGAAGCATCCTCGCAGATGCTCGAATATCTACGTCGTGAAGCGCGGTCTTGGGGAAAAGATTTCACGGTCAATGTAGATCACGCACTCGACAAAAACCGCAACGCTCTTGCCGCCCTCTCCACCATCAAGCCAGCAGATGCAGCAGCGGGGCGGGAGGAGATTCGCGAGATCATCGCTTTCGTCTCTAGCCAACGCCAGCACTACATTGCCCCAGCGTTGCGTGATCAAATCCTAAATAAGTTGATCGCCCTCCAGCAATCAGGGGCAACGCCATGAAGCGGAAAGCAGTGGGGCTGAGTGAGGCGGATGGCTGGTCTTGCGATGAACGCGATCGAGCACAATGTCGAAACGCGCACGGCTGCCATTGCCGTGAAATAACCGAGCTTCTCTACGCCAAAAGGCAGAAGGGCGATGATGCATTCTACCGGTGGATCGACAAACTAATTTCCGCGAAGCGACGGGGCCGCCTCGCAATCTCTCCAGAAAGCAAATCATGAGCGAGACCCACACTGTTTTTGATCCATTCCTGGCGAAGAAGGTCGAGGTCAGCAGCCGCTTGGTTGACCGGCTTCGCGGACGATACGCCAGCGGGCCGACGATGCCGAACGGCGAACCTGAATTTGGCTGGCGAGAATTTCAGACGCCGCCAATCCAACATGAAGCCGCTGCCGAGATCGAGCGCCTGCGCGCCTGCCTCACCGCCGCCCTTGGCGATCATGTTGTGGTGCCGAAAGCCGCGCTCGCTTGGCTGCATGGCGAAGGCCCGGACGCTGACGGGAAATGGTTCGGCGAAGGTGAACTCGCGGCCGCACCTCTGGCTGGCAAATATCCGCGCAGATATTGGTGGCGTTCGAAATTCCGCGCCATGATCGAATCGCCCAACCCATCAGCGGGAGCGTCGGAACGATGAGCCGTTGGCTAGACGAACTCGGTTATAGCTTGTGCTGGCGAAGCGGCTGGCTGGCCGGTCTATGGGCGCGTATCTGGTATCACTACCGCTGCCCGTATCCGATCATCGCAGATCACAGTGCCCGCGCGTGTGTCGCGGCCGGTCATTGTGGATGCGATAACGGCCCGCGCTTGCTGGCATCAACGCCCCCTCCCCCACAACTCCCATCTACAGGGGAGAGTAAGCCGTGAGCAGGGCCCATCAACCGCTAAAAGCATCTGAGGTAGCCGCCCGCTATGGCCTTTCGGCGCGGCATTGGACTAGGCTTGCCGCCGCCGGCAAGGTTCCGGGGGCTTGGCAGCCGGTTGGCGCAAGAGGCCATTGGCTTTTCAACGCAGAAGCCCTCGATACATGGCGCAAGAACAACCTTAAAGAGGTGTCGCAATGGCAGGGCTTTACAAGCGGGGCAACATCTGGTGGGGCCGCGCCCAGCGTCAAAATAAAGAGCAGCGGGTTAGCCTCGAAACAGCGAATAGAGCAATTGCTGAAAAGCGTCTTAGGGAATGGCTCGGGGAACTCGATGCCATCAAATGGGGCGATAAGCCGAGGCGGACGTTTAACGAAGCTGCGGAGCGGTTCGTCCGAGAGCACATGATAACCATCAAGCCATCAACCGCGCGCCGATATGGCGACAGTCTGAAACACCTCGCCCTGCAATTCGGAGACAAGACGCTTGACGAAATCAAGAGTGGCGCACTCTCTGACTTCGAAACGGCGCGCCGGTCGGAAGGCGTCACCGCCGCAACGATCCGCCGCGACCTAAGCTGCCTGTCCGGGATCTTCACTTCGGCGATCGATTGGGAATGGATCGAAGACGGCGGGAATCCCGTCACGTCCTATATGCGCCGGCGGGCCAAGCGCGGGCTGAAGGAAGCCCCGCCACGGACTCGCTACCTGTCCCCCGAGGAGGAGGGCGCGCTATTGGCGGCGGCAACGGATGGGCCTCGGCTGGCTATGGCCTTAGCGATCGATACCGGCCTACGGCGGGAAGAGCTTTTCAGCCTTACGTGGCTTCAGGTGGACCAAATCAGGGCGCGCATTGCGACCACGGCGGCAACCAAGACCGGCAAAATCCGCCACGTCCCCCTGCCCCTGCGGTCGGCACAAAACCTGGCACAGTCGGCGCGGCATTTGGATTGCGCTTTTGTGCTCCGGAATCCGGACACGGGCACGCGATATCTGGCCATGAACAAGGGCCTCAAGGCAGCCATGCGGCGGGCCGGGATAGGCGACCTTTGTTGGCATGATCTACGCCGTACCGCGGCCTGCCGATGGCTCCAGCGCGACGGCAAAAGCATGGAAGAGGTCTCCACTCTGCTAGGCCATGGTGACGTGAAAATCACCAGCCAGCGATATGCGTTTCTCAAGAGCGAAGTGGTTGCGGAGAGTCTTTCAGGCCGCACAAAAACCGGCACAGGGACAGCGGTCTAAATCAAAGAAAGCTAGTAAAATAAGGCGTTTCTGCTACAATCTAAACTTAGGCAATGGGTTTTGTAAACCGAAGGTCGGGAGTTCAATCCTCTCAACCGGCACCATCACTTGTCCCTTAAAATAAAGAGTTTTTACGGTTCAGACTTCGTTCTGTTGCCTGTTTCCGTGTTGCAAGGCGTTGCGAGCCGATACAACGGCGCTCCGGATTGCCGAAGCGTGCCAAAATGGCCTACGCTGACATAAGGCCATCTAGCGAATTGGCTAAAGTTGGCCGCAGGGGGGATAAAAACATGGCTCCAGCAACATTACGGTCTCGCATCGTACTCGGCGCAAGCGCTGCGGCAATCATCGGCACCGCGGCGCTCGCACAAACGCCGCCACCCGCGCCGGCTCCCGCCGCTCCGGCAGCGTCGGCTTACCCGCCCACCGCGACGATCACCACGCCCGGTTATCCCGGCGTCGGTCCGGCCGATTCCAAGCTTCGCGTCGTCGGTTTGCCCAGCGGCAAAAAGGTGCATCTGCTCCCCGCCACGCTCGAAACCACGCAGTGGGGCTGGTTCGACAATGCCCAAGCGCCGGTGCTGCGCGTCAAGTCCGGCGACACCATCGTGTTGGAAACGATGATGCACAGCCACAATCAGGTGGTTCCGGGCACCACGATCGAAGAGATCAAAAAGACGCGTACGGATTTTCCCGGCCGCGGGCCGCACACGCTGACCGGACCGATTTATATCGAGGAAGCGCAGCCGGGCGACGTGCTCAAGGTGAGGCTCAACAAGATCGTTCCGCGCTCTTACGCGACGAACTTCAACGTGCCGGGAATGTTCGGCCAGTTCCCGAACGTCTATCAAGACGGCCAAGTCAAATATCTGTATCTCGACCTCGACAGCATGACGACCGAATTCCTGCCCGGCGTCGTCCTGCCGCTGCGGCCGTTCCCCGGCACAATCGGTGTCGCGCGCAAGGAGCCGGGACGCTACTCAAGCGTGCCGCCGGGAGAATTCGCCGGCAACATGGATATCCGCGACTTCGTCGCCGGCAGCTCGCTTTATGTGCCGGTGCATGTGGCCGGCGCACTGTTGTGGACCGGCGATTCTCATGCGGGCCAAGGCAACGGCGAAGTCAACCTCACCGCGATTGAGACCGCCTACAAGGAATTCAACATCACGGTGGAAGTCATCAAGGGCAAGCCGCTCGACTTCCCGCGCATCGAGACGGCGAAGTCATGGATCACCATGGGCTTCGACCAAGACATGAACAAAGCCTGGGCGCAGGCTAAGGCGCAAACCGTCAAGTTCCTTGCTGAGCAGCGCAGCGTCCCTCCCGAACAAGCCGAGAAATTAATGGCCAGCGTTTCCGATTGCCGTGTCTCGCAGGTCGTCAACGTCAAGAAAGGCATCCACTGCCTCAATCCAAAGAATGTGCGCGACAAGGAAGACATGGAACGCCCGACCAAAGAGACGTCGAAATATCTGGTCTCGCACGCCAAGGACGCCGACCTGAACAAGGCAATGAACGAAGCCTCGATGGGTATGATCAAGCTGCTCGAGTCGGATAGGAAGGTTGCCCGGCTCGACGCCTATGGGCTCGCCAGCGCGGCGATGGATTGCCGGGTCGGGGCAATCTCGGACACCGAGAAGAATGTCCATTGCCTGATGCCGAAGAGCATCTGGGTCGCGGACGGCAAGCGGTAACGAAAGGCATGGAAGCGCCGCCCCGCGCGGCCCTTCCTCATGTCAAATCCATGGTGTTGCGCTTCGCTGTCATCGCCACTTGGCTCGCCTTGCTGTCGCCGGGATTTGCGCAGGAGCGTATCCAAGTTGTAACCACTACGACCGACTTGCGCAGCCTTACAGAGGCCGTAGGCGGCGACCGGATCGCGGCGGTCAATCTCGTTCCGGCGAGCATGGATGCCGAGGACTATCAGCCCAAACCGCAGGACGTCCTGCGCCTCAAGAACGCGCACATGCTCGTGCGCGTGGGGCTCGACTACGATCTGTGGATCGATCGACTGCTGGTACAGGCTGGCAAGCGCGAAATTGCCCGCGGCGGTCCCGGCTATGTCGATGCCTCTTTTGCCATCGCCGCGCTGGAGCTTCGCGGGATGAGCGTCGGCCCCGGCGATGGGCACGCCCATGGCAGCGGCAATCCGCATTATTGGCTCGATCCCAAGAATGCGGAAATTATCACCGGCACGATTCTCGAGGCATTGGCGCGTATCGACCCGGCCAATGCGGCACGATACGAGGCCAATCGATTGGCCTTCCTCGCCCGCCTGCGAGTCAAGCTGGTGGAGTGGGAAGAAAAGCTGGCGCCGTTGAAATCCACGCCGATCGTTGCCTATCACAATAGCTGGCCGTATTTTGCGCGCCGCTTCCGACTGGATTTTGCAGGATTTATCGAGACCAAGCCTGGTGTGCCGCCGAGCCCCGCGCATCTTGCCGGCATCGTCAAGACCATGCGTGAACGCGGGGTGCGAATCGTCGTGCGCGAACCGCACGAGCCGGACCGCGATGTGGCGTTCGTGGCGAGCAAGGCCGGGGCTTCGGTTGTCATACTGGCCGCGTCGGTCGGCGCGCTGCCGGAAGCCAGCGATTACATTTCCCTTTTTGACGTAAACGTCGAGGCCCTGAAATCGGCGGCGGCCCGATGATTGACCCGCTTATGTTTCTCTGGCCGGCATTCCTGGTCGCGCTGTGTCTGGTCGGTATCCACGCCTATTTCGGCATTCTGGTTCTCGCGCGCAAAGTCATCTTTGTCGATCTGGCGCTTGCGCAGATCGCGGCGCTTGGCGCGACAGTCGCCTTCATGCTGGGTCATCCGGCGCAGAGCTTCGCGACCTATGGCTATTCGCTCGCATTCACATTGCTTGCGGCTGTACTGCTGGCCTTTACGCGGGCCTGGGGGACGCGGGTGCCGCAGGAGGCATTGATCGGGGTGATCTACGTCGTCGCGGCGGCGGCGGCCATCCTGCTCATCGAGCGCGCGCCGCAAGGCGCCGAACATCTCAAGCAAATTTTGACCGGAAATATTCTCACCAGCGGCCTTAATGAGGTTGCCGGCATTGTCCCGCTCTACGCCGCGATCGGGCTGCTGCACTGGCTGTTGCGCAGACAGATGAGTGGAACGGGGGCGCTTTTCTGGGAATTCGTGTTCTATGCGAGTTTTGGCGTGGTGGTGACCAGTTCGGTTGCGATTGCCGGGGTGCTGCTGGTCTTTTCGTTTCTCATCGTTCCCGCCGCCATCGGCGTCATGTTTGCGTCGTCGCTGGCAAGACAGATCGTGATCGGCTGGATTGTCGGCACGATCACCAGCGCAGCCGGCCTTGCCGCCTCTTTTGCTTTTGATTTGCCGACCGGCGCCGCCATGGTCTGCGGTTTTGGTGGCGCATTGGCCATCGCCGGGCTGCTGTACCCTTTTCTGCGGGGCAATCGCCAACATGCATTGCGCGTTGCGATCGCAACTGTCCGCTGGGGTTTTGCCGTAATCTTGGCGGGCTCGGCAATCCAACTGGCGGCAGCGCCGCGCGCCGACCAACCGCTCCTCGACATGATGGAAGTCGCGGCTCCTTCGTTGCGAGCGCTGTATTTCACCCGTGCCGAGCAGACTACCTTCGTGGAGGCCAGCGATTACGCCGAGCGTTACCACATGGAGGCCGAGCGCCTCAACAGTTTGGAAAAACGCAACCGCACCGAAGGCGTGGCGTTCGATGACGTCAGCGTTGCCCGAATCTCCTCGTTCCTGAAATCCTATGGGGAAATGCGAAAGGGCGAACAATTCGTCATGGGCGAAGTTCGCGCGCGGGCGCGCGAGCGTGTTCGATGGAGCGTGAGCTTGGGCTTGCTCGCGCTAGCACTGGCGTCTGCCCCAATTCGCTGGCGACGCCTTTGGACGCCTGGAATGGGTCAGGCTCGGTCATAGCGATGATACTCACCGCATGTCCACTGCTCCGCAGTGAGCGGAAGTCTTTCTGTTGCCAAACAAGAGGCCCCGTTAATCGGACTCTTGTTACGATGCGGTTCTAGGCTCTATCGGGTGCCAGATGCTTATTTTGCGGGTCTCCGGCATCAGGAAGAGGGCAAGCACGAAGCACACCGCAGGAACCGCGATCGGATAGATCAGCGCGTAGCCGATGCTGCCGGTGGCCGCGAAACCCGCCGAGGTGATGAACGGCACCAATCCGCCACCCCAGCCGTTGCCGATGTGATACGGCACCGAGACCGACGTGTACCGAATCCTGCCGGGGAAGTATTCTGCCAGGAACGCCCCGACCGGCCCATACACCATCCCGACGTAGCAAACGAGGATGAAGATGATGAAGATCGCGATCGGATAGTTGATGTTGCCAGGCTGCGTGACCGTTCCCAGCCACAAATACAGCGGATAGTACGTGATCGCGGCAAGCAACATGCCTCCCAAGATCACCGGCTTGCGACCGATGATGTCGGACAGCCAGCCGAAAAAGATCAAGCTCGGCGTCGCGATGAGCAGCGCCGCTCCCACGATGTAGGCCGAGGTCAGCGGGTCCACCTTGGAAACCTGCTGCAGGAAGTACAGCGCCCAGAACTGGCCGCTGTACCAGACCACTCCCTGCCCGATCAGTACGATGGTGGCGATCAGTATGAATTTGATGTTCGCGCTAAGGAAGGCCTCCTTCCAGGGGTTCCTGGTCATCTGCCCCTTGGCCTTGATCTCCTGGAAGATCGGCGTCTCCTGGAGCTGGAGCCGGATGTAGATTGCGATGGCCACCAGCAGGAACGAAACCAGGAACGGAATGCGCCACGCCCATTCGTCGAATACCTGATTGCCGAAATACGTCCGCGTCGCAATGATTACCGCCAGCGACACCACGATGCCGAGAGTCGGAGAGGTCTGCAGCCAGCCGGTGTAGTAGCCGCGGCTTTCGTCCGGCACATGCTCGGCAACATAAGTGATGGCCCCGCCATACTCGCCGCCCAGGCACAGGCCCTGGATCATCCGCAAGCCGAAGAGAAGGAACGCGGCGGCCAGACCGATCGACTCGTAGGTCGGGATCAACCCGATCGCTCCCGTGCCCAGTCCCATTCCGCTGAGCGTAACAAGGAACGTATACTTGCGGCCTACCCGGTCGCCCATCCATCCGAAAAGGAACGCCCCCAGTGGACGGATCAGAAATCCTGCGGTGAACAGCGCAATCGTGCTCAGCAGAGCTGCGACCGGGTGGGATTGTTCAAAGAATTTGACTGACAGAACTGCGGCCAGGCTGCCGAAGATGTAAAAGTCATACCATTCGATGATGTTTCCCACCGACGCAGCGATAATCACGCGGCGGAAATCTCTCGGAATTTGAAGTGCCATGTGCGCCTCCTATTATTTCAGGACATCACCTCGCATCTTTACCTCGCATTTTTTCAGCGCTTGAATTTCTCGCGGCCCAAGGACCCTGCGCGTGTTTACAATCGCGACATCTGGACATCGGTGTGTGTCCGCAACGCCCGACCTCAGGAGAGCTTTGAACCACCCGAGGAGAACTCCAACAGCCTTCGCTAACGCCCCGTCTGTCCGGGACCGAAAGCGCGGGAGGAGTGTAATCTCTAAGCGGGAGGAGTGTAATCTCTAACAGGACTGCCATCTTATAAGACTTTTGGCTCACAATGGGCAGCCGCTCCGCTACGGCCGATTTCCCAAAATCGGGATGCACATGATCGCGAACGCCAACGCCAGCATGATATCGAGAGGGTTCACCATGGGCCATTTCCCGTATCAGGGAGGCGGTTGCATTCGCGTTCGTTGCGAACCAGCCAATCCGCTGCCTTGATTAAATTCCTCGCGAGTCTGCCAGCTTCCCCGGCCCCACCCTCGCCAGATTAAGTTTACGATAGGGACAGGCTTCGGCGAGGAATCCCCACCGAAGCCATTGGGCAAAAGCTCAAACCGCGATCAGGCGGCCCGGACGTAGCCGTAACGCAGATTCGAGGGCTCCTTGGCGGCGAGCTCATACTCGCTCTTCAGGGCGGCCAGCCGGTCCTCGGAAAAGGTTGGCATCCTGATATTGTCGGCGGCCTTGAGCTTGATCCGGTACATCCGGGCCGCGTTGCCGCCGAAGATCAACTGCTTGATCGCGCTGTCGGCGCCACCGAGCGGAGCAAAACCATATTTCTTCTGCATATCCTCAGGGATTTCGAGCCGACGCAGCGCTTCGATCTGCCACTGGGGCGACCCGTACCAAACCGAGTCGGTGCCCCATAGGACATGATCGACCCCCATGCCCTTGATCAGCGTGCCGACCAGAGCAGCGCAGAATTTGGGATGCGCCACGGCCGAGTTCGCAAACGACGTGCCAAGCTCCGCGTAGACGTTAGTGACCCCAAACTTTTGCGGAATTTCCGCGAGATCGGTGGCCCACCGGATGCGGCCTGTGGACTCGAACTCGGCCCAGGCCTGGTCGGGCAGCTCGAGGAACGGACGCAGCGCCGAGTGATAGATGACGAAGTTCATCTGCGGCCAGTCTTTGGCAGCCTTGCCGATGTCCCAGGCGGTTGCGTACTCCCATACTCCGGCGAAGGATTTCTCGTAATCGGGCGGCAGCAGACCCTTGTGAATGCATAGCGTTGTGATCCCAGCTTTCACCGCCTTGTCGTAGAACGGATACATCACCTGCTCGTCGTCAAGCCGCCAGGGAAATTTCGACGGCGCAAGCGGGTCGCCGATCGTGTAGGACTTCCATGAATCGGGTTTGTAGACTGCGATCGCCTTGTCGACCTCATCCATCCAGCCTGGCTGCTTGGGCGTGATCACGGTGTGCGCCAGCAAGCGGCGTGAGCCCGCGAAGTCATTGACCATCTCGCGCGCTTTGGCGATTTGCTCGTTCGACAACAGCCACCAGCTCGGATCGTCGAACGGGGCGCCGCTCAGAAGCGCCATGGTGGTGTCGCTGTCGTAATAGATCTCCTTCATATAGTTCTGGAACTTGTAGCGGGCGAGCGACGACACGCCCTCCTGCTTCATCTGCGGGTTCCAGTGCTGGCTGGCAAAGCTTGCGAGGTCCAGCAGCTCCTCATGCTTGAAATCGTCGCGCACGAAGTGGGTCTGGACGTCGAACACGAACTGCCCTGCGAGACTTTGCGCCCGCGCCAGCATCATTTCAGGCTCGCGGGCCTCGGCCGCCGTGACCTGGAAGACGTTGCCGTAGATCTCGTTCATGGCGAGAAAGGCAGCCGCCATACCGCAGCTCGTTCGCATGAACTGCCGGCGGTTCAAGCCGAGCCGTTCGCCGTTAAGGTCGGCCAACTCATTAATGCGCGCCTCGACCTTCTTCTGGGTCGCGCTCTGCGAAGGCGGCAAATACTCGCCGTTCGATACAATCTGGGTCGGAACCGGCGTTGCGGCCGATGCCGCCTCGGCGCCTGCGACAAGGCGCTGTTCTCGTTCACTGAGCCAACTACCCATCTTCCTCCTCCCTGTTTAAATGGTGATCGACCAGTTGCCGGTCGTTAACGGGGAGAACGCTACACTCCGGATCTGCCCAAATCATGACGCGGGGTTTCCGTCGGGCTTGGACTACGCGCCGGTCTGTTTGAATGGCGCCGCGATCGAGGACAACGAGCCCGCGGTTCTCTTGGCGATGCGCGAACCGATTATTGGTCAGCTATCGAAGCCATGCCGTGCCTTCGTGGCCGGCACGCGAGCTCGCACCTGCCGTACATTACGCATCCAAGTGAGCTGGCGGCCCTGCTGCTGGAAGTGGCGGGCTGATCACCATTCGCCGACAATCGGCGTCGCCGGCTGCTCACCGAGGCCGGCCACACTCTTTACGCGCATGCGCGCTCGATCCTGAAGGACGTCGCCTTCGCCAAGGAGACCGTTCTCAATCAAACCAAGAATCCGAGTGACAAAGTATCTGTCGGATTTCCAACATCGGCATGCCGGGGGTTGGCCGCCGCGCTGATCAGGAAAGTCGAGGAGCAATATCCGAACATCTCGCTTCACATCATCGAGGCCATGACGGGCACGCTGGATGAATGGATGCAGACCGCACGGACTGTTCGGTGCAATTCCAATCATGGACCCGACGCCATCCTGGCGGCTTCGGTGGTCGTATCGCAAGGGACAATCAACATGTCTTCAAGTAAAGCCGTTGCGCGAATTCTCATCGACCTCATGGGCGCGATGATCAAGAACGAAACGTGGAGAGCCCGAATTATTGCTGAATAAGATCTTTGAGCGCGCAATTGCACAATAAGGTGCATCACTACCGAGATTGATGTTGTTAGAATTTGTCCAAGGCGAAATCAGTGTTGCGGCAAATCCCCTTGTTGCTAGGATAGGACCCGGTCCAGCATGTGGAACAATGGCGCGTCACCGTTCCGTAATGGGCAGTCTGGCTTGCGTCAGACCATCTGATGGCTGTGACAGCCGGAGCCGCGCCAGGGCGCGCAGATCGTGAGGGTCGCTGCGGGTCCCATCCGGAAATCCAAACTGGCGCGAGTTGGCCCCGGTCTGCCGTCAAACAAAATATCTCAGCAGCAGCCACCACGAACAACATCAGCTCATGCTCCCTGGCATAAAGCAGCGCGCTTTCGGATGACCATCTTGATAATAGGGCCAAACCATTGTGCGGCCAGCGCGGTTTGGTCCTCCCACCACAGCTTCCTGCGGAACATCAACCCACTCGCCATCGATGCGCACGCGGTAGTGACCATTCTTGCTGTCCCAATCGGCATCGTCAACGCGCTTCGCATCACTGCCATCGCAGCATGGCCCCTTGCCACTGTGCAGGCTCTCATACCAACTGTTCAACTCAGGACGCTGGTGATCGTGAGCGCGAGCGAGACCGCTTGCAAAAATCGACAGCATTACTGCGAGAATGGTGAGCGTTGCATAGCGGAAGTCATCATTCATTTCGCACCCATCCATCGTTAGATCGTACGTTCTGTACAAGCCAAGTATGCTTGTCAGCGAGGAGAGCGCTCTCCTTCTGCTCCTTGTCGATCGTTGTTGAGGTTTTAGGCTACAGGAAGCTCTATCGAAGATAGGTGCGACGGCTTGCTCGTCAATTATATGACGTTCACCATTCTCTCACGTTACCGGGAGGTGTCGCAGCCATCGGCAGGAAGCCGCCCGTCGCGGAATGTTGAAGCGGGTGTCCGAAATCGCCAAGACGAGTGTCGCAGAGATCGCCAATTGACCCTGGGCTTCGAGACGCTCGTCTGATCGCGTCGATCGCTTGTACCGCCAATCCGCCACGTAGCGTGAAACCATGTCCTACAACTTCCTCGTGGCATCTTGGGGCGGTCCTGGCCATCTCGGCCCGACTCTGACCGCAGCGCGGCAACTACGCGCGAATGGTCATGGCGTTCGCTTTATCGCGCGTGCGGACGCGCGTGAGCCGGTGGAGGCGGCAGGCTTCGGCTTTGCCACTTGGCAGCGAAAGCCGCGTTTCTCGCCCATTGCGCAGAGCAGCGCCCCACTTGAGAAGGCGTTCGATAACCTACTGTTTGGTCCGGCCGCCGCGCGGGGCGCAGACACGCTAGATGAAATCAAGCGCGCCCCAACTGATGGCCTGTTGACCGATACCGCTCTCTTCGGCTCCGTGCTGGCTGCGGAAGCCGCGCGCATTCCTTGTGCACTGCTTTCGCCCACGATCAGCTTACGGCCACTGTCAGGCGTACCGCCGATCGGCAGTGGTTTGCCAGCGCCTCGTACGCCCGAAGAGCGCACCCGGGTCGAAGCAGCAAATAACAGGTTCGTTGCCGTCATGAATAAATGGCTGCCGATGCTTAACGAGGCGCGTGCGAGCCTGCACCTTGCCCCTTGCAGCCATGCGCTGGAGCTGTTCGATCGACCCGCCCGGCTCCTGATAGCCATGAGCGCAGCATTTGATTTTCCCGCCGACTTCCTCCCCGGCAATGTTCGGTATATTGGGCCACTGTTGGATGCTTCAGATTGGTCGCAGCCGTGGATTCCCCCCTGGTCCCGCGGATCGCATCGACCCCGCGGGCTGGTTTCTTTCAGCACAACGAACCAAGACCAGGCCGATGTATTGCAACGAACTGTCAATGCGATCGGACGCATCAAGATGGATGCGATTGCGACGCTCGGACCGGCTTTGGAAGGCGTCAGCGTACATGCGCCGGCGAACGTAACCTTGCTGCCCAGCGCCCCGCATGATGCGGTCATGAAGGAGGTCTCGCTGGTCGTAACTCATGGCGGCCACGGCACGGTGAGCCGTGCACTCTTGCACGGCCTGCCGCTTTTGGTCATGCCGATGGGACGCGATCAGGGCGACATCGCCGCGCGTGTGGAAGCCTGCGGCGTCGGGTTGATTTTGGCGCCAACCGCCGCCGAAACGGAAATTGCCGCAGCGATAAGCCGCCTGATCGAGAGGCCGCAATTCCGCGCCGCGGCCCGCCGGTTAGGAGACACTATTGCTGCCGAGGTCAGCAAGACCAGTCTTGTTAGCGAGCTGGAACACATAGTCCATGCCCGGGCGTTTTAGACTCTGGGAATCCCATTTCGACGGCTCGTCCAGTGGCGGGCCTGTCTTATCTCCACGAGTGCCTGATCGAAATTCGCAGGTGTGTCTTGGGTTGCGGCTACAAGCGCCGCTTGAGTGGTCCCAACAGCCATCTGATCAACTCTGCGGCTGGAAGTTCCGGGCTCAGGCGCACAGCCCTGACCACACCACAGCGGCATAAAGTCTGTGCGCCCGTGCGGTTCAGATGCGGCGCGCAGCGGAGCAAGCGCAGCCCCGGCGAGAGGAAAGGCCGGCACATGCGTCGCGATCGGACCAAGCTCTCGCACGATCCGCGTTGAGCATACGCGGGCCGGTCGCCCGGTGAAGACGTTTGTGATCAGCGTTTGCTCTGGTCGCGCAGCCCTCACCGCCTGTCGGTACAGAGAAGAAACATTCGCCTCTGCACAGAGGAGAAACGCCGTGCCGAGCTGTACCGCCGATGCTCCCAATGCGAATGCAGCGGCAACGCCCCTGGGATCGCTAATGCCTCCGGCTGCTATGACCGGCACTTTCACTGCATCGAGGATCTGCGGCACCAGGGCCATCGTGCCGACCTGCGCTTCGACTTTGTCGCGGTGCAGGAACGTTCCCCGATGTCCACCAGCTTCAAGCCCTTGAGCAATGATGGCATCGCATCCGGCTTCCTCCAGCCATTCCGCCTCTTCTACGGTCGTCGCCGACGACACCATCTTCGCGCCGGCCTTACGCACGCGATCGAGAAGGTGCTTGGACGGAAGGCCAAAGTGAAAGCTGACGACCTCCGGTTTGATCTCTTCCAGGAGAGCGCAATGAGCACTCCCGAATGCCGGAACAAGAACGCCGGGGGGACTTGGGTCGGAGGCAAGGCCGAACTCGGCATAGTACGGTGCTAAACACTGAACCCAGGCATCCTCGCAAGCCGGGTCTCTTTCGGGTGCCTCATGGCAAAGAAAGTTTACATTGATAGGCTTCGATGTCTGCCGTCGTATCTCGGAAAATGTGCTCCGAGCCTCTTCTGGGCTCAGATTGGAAAGGGGCAGCGAGCCGAGCGCACCCGCCTCTGCAACTCGGACAATCATCGAGGGCGTAACAATGCCGAGCATGGGCGCTTGAATGATCGGCACTTCAATTCCGAACAGCTCAATAATGGATCGAGGATAGGCGATCATTTTGTTGCTCGCGCCAGTTTGACTGACCGGCGATTTTGAATTGGTCACCAGTGCCCTGCGTTGGCACCGCCGTCGACGTGCAAAATCTCTCCGGTGACAAAAGCTGCATCTTCGAGATAGAGAACAGCGTCGACGATTTCCTGAATTTCGCCGATGCGACCCATTGGATGCATGGTCGCAAGAAAGCCATGCGTATTGATCGCATGCATGGGAGTGCGGATCGCCCCAGGAGCCACCGCATTCACCCGAATACCCTTGTCGGCATATTCGATCGCGAGGGACCGCGTCACTGTGTTGATCCCGCCCTTGGTGATCGCCGTTAGGGCCGCTGGCAAAGCCTTCAATGGCTGCTCAGCCAAGAGACTGGAGGTAATGTTGACGATGTGCCCGCTCCCTCGACGAAGCATTTCGGTTATCGCCTTCTGCGAGATGTGAAAGAAACCTCCGAGGTTTACTTGTAGGAGCGCCGTAAACTCGCTCCCGGTGTACTCCGTAAATGGCTTGGGCAGGAAAGCACCGGCATTGTTAATCAGGGTGTCAACGCGTCCGAAGTGCTCTTTTGCCCTTTCGATGACCAAGGAGGCTATTTCCGGTTGTGAGATGTCGCCGGTAACTTCGACCAGATTCAGCTGGCTGGAGGTCGCGACGTTTCGTGAACAGGCGACAACACGGTAGCCCTTGGCGAGGAATTGCCGGACTATTCCGGCGCCGATTCCCTGAGACGCACCCGTTACTATGGCAACTTTCTCTACGGTGCTCATCACGCTTTTTCGCTGAAATCGACCAAATCCAGGGCATCAATCTGGCGATTTCTGCGAAACTCGTCTTGGCGTTTTCGGACACCCGTTTCAGCTTTCCGTGACCGAACGATCCGCTGGACGGGCGTGCTGGATGATGAGGTTGGCTTCATCCATCCCTTCTGCGCCGATGCGAAGCTCGCGCGTGAAGAAATTTGTCGGCGACTCGCCAGCGATGTCCCGGAACTCGCTGACGAGGTGCGCCTGATCGGTCAAGCCACAGGCCTGGGCAACCTGTGCCCACGACCGGCCGTTCCGTCGTTCCGCGAGAATTTTTTGAAAGCGCGCCAAGCGCGCGAACCGCTTCGGACTGACGCCAAAAGCAGCATTGAAGGCACGCGAAAGATGACGCGGACTGGAGTCCAGTTTTGCAGCGAGGGAGTGCATCTGCATGGTTGGGTCTTTCCTGAGATGCAGCGCCGCGCGGTTGGCGAGGCTATCGGCATGAGGCCGAAGATGTCGAAGCAAGAAGGATTGCACACCAGCAATCCGCTCTTCGCTTGTTTGCGCCGCTGCGAGCAAGTCGTCACACATTGCCACTTCGCAAGCGCTGAATATGTCCCCAAGATGGATATTGGCGTTTGCGAATTCCCTAAGCGGAGCTTCGACTATGCGGCTCGCCGCATCAGACCTGAGACAAACAATGACGACGCCAAGTGCTCCTGTGGGGCGCAGAGTAACGGCATGAGACTGAATCTGGGTCGCGCACTTCGTCGGTAGGAGTTCCGTGCGTTGATGTATTTCCGCCGGAGTTCGATATTGACCGATTAACCGAAGAGAGGTGCCCGGGGCACACTTGATCGTAAGCGCCTTTGCGACATCCCCATCCGGAATGTCGCAGTCCCAGATTGCCTCGAGGATATCGGAAAGCGAGGCTGAACGAAAACATCTCAGAATACCAACACCCTCATGCGCCGAGACGTTCGCATGGACACCAATTGGATACTCGACGAAATTCATGCCGGCACAATGCTCCAGCCAGGTACGATGAGAGGCCAGTAACCTTAGCAACCGCGGCAAATGCCCTTGATCTTGCGGTCGAGTTCAGCGTTCTCGCGATTGACTGGATCGTTCGGGTTCATCAGGTTTTTCTCCGATGGCACTTGATCGGCGCGCGGCTGGCGGTGGCCGACAGGTGCTTCATTTGGCGAACGAGCCGTCTGCGCAACCGCCGCCGAAGTGCCGACCAGGGCCAGGAACGCTATTGTCATGATCAACTTTCGCATCATGGATCTCCCCAATTTGGGGCCCCTTCGCGATCATGGTGACGGCAAGCTCGATCACAAGGTACGGCAAGCCTCACGATTCATTTAGGTGCTCCAGCAAGTAGGTGCTCCAGCAAGCCTTGGCATGCGCACGACCCGCCGATCTTCTCATCCTCGCGGCGGGCCGCCGGCCCCCTGCGGTCACACCCGCCGCCGCGCCCTCGCCTGCGGCTTCCAACCAACCAGCGGACCACCGACGATCACGGCCTTCGACACTCCGAGACCGTCGAATTCAACCAGTCCGGAATGAGTCCGTGCCGTTTCAACCTGTGAGACAATAGAGAAACCTAAGGACCTGGGCATAGTCCGCGTATCGCCGCGAAATTTCCGGCTGGCGGTGCGCTCCGGCGTGCCGGCTTACGACCATCCCCACACCAGTAAGAGATTCGCCGCTGAGGCCGCCAATAGCGCCGCCGCAAGCGCGATGTGCACTCGCTCGCCGGATGTTTTGAAGACCGTTCTCATGGCGACGAAACATCAGGCGATTCTAGTCGGAGAGTCTCGCATGATATTTTTTGCCGGATTCAGGACTCGTTTACGACTCAGAGGCTCCGTCGAAATGCCCCAGCCGCGTCCGAGACTTTCACCTGTGCGTGAAGCTGGCGCCTCCCCCGGGCCGAAACCCCCACCTCTCAGGCGCGTTAAGCTCGTCCTATCGGAGACATTCCAATGCCCTATGCGCTGTTCAGTAATGATGCCAAGTTGAGCAAGGCCTATCCGACCGAGGCGGATGTCTGGAGGCATGCTCGGCTGAGCGGCCTTGTGGTCGACGTGGCATCGGAAGATGACAAGCCATCGCCACGGCCGGTGCTGGATAATGACTACGAGATCAAACCCTGCCGGCCGGACCCGCAGGAGGATCCCGCCAAAAACCAGGCCGACGCCGAGCGCGACGCCGAACTGGAACTTCAGCTTGGTTCGGAAACGGGACGATTGGAGTGACCGTCATCTCGGCGCGCGCATTGGCGCAAACGCGGAATCCCGGGTTTCCAAGCCTGATTCTTCCCAATCAGTAGGCTTTGACCTGGAGATTGCACCCCACAATGACGATGGCTTCTGAGCTAGGGCGTCGCCGCCCCCAGCGAAGCCTGCTCGGCGGCCAGTGCCACACAGGCCCTCTTGCGGTGCAGCCCTCTTATCGCGCCGGTGACCTTGAGCACCTTTCCGGCTGGACATGAAGCCGCCTGCACAAAGGCGATTTCATAAGGCGCAAGCATGAGGGGTTCGGATCTCAGGACGGTCTGGGCAACGCACGGCGCCGCAACTACAGATAAAATCACCCCTAACAACAAGGTACGCATGTTCGTTGTCCACTCACCAGCGGCGGCATAATAGCCGATTGCGAGCGGAAGTTCCGCCTCGGCCGAAGAATATTTATTTGTCGGAGGGCAGCCGGCACACGGACGGCTTTCGGGTCCGATTGGGGTCGAGCCGCTCAAGAAAGCGGGGATTCAGCCCCGCCAAGGCGCCGCCAACCCGTGAAACGCTTAAGCTCATGCTGAACAAGGCCCGACGCAGGCAGGAAAAGGCCGCCCAAGGCCTTTTCCCGCATCCATGCAGACTTGGTCAGTACGGCGTGGCGACCGGGCCACCCCAGCCGAAGCGGTAGTTGATACCAGCCTTGACAGTATGGTCGTCGTTCCGGAAACGGGAGCCGACGATCTCAGCCGGTCCGCCGGTGATGGTGGTATTGCCGAAGTTGTAGTATTGATATTCGGCCTTGGCGGACCAGTTCGGCGCGAACATATATTCGAGACCGGCACCGACGGTAAAACCGTCCTTGCGGCTTCCATCGGCGGTAAAGGCGACCGGCGCGCCACCGACGCTGACGTCGATATTGCTGTTGTCGCGCCAGGCGTAGCCGCCCTTGGCGTAGAGCAGCGCCGGACCCCAAGTGTAGCCGAGCCGGCCGGTGACCGAGCCCAGCTGGTCATTGTTGGTGGTGACCAGAGTACCACCCGGGAAAAGCACGCCATTGTTGTTGCTGCTCAGCCAGCTGTACTGGGCTTCAGCACCGACCACCCAGTTCGTCGCGAACTGGTAATCGAAGCCGCCCTGCACGCCGCCCAGAAACCGGCCCTCACTTCCCTGCAGGCTGTTGTCGCCCGCGAAGGCACCGCCGACATGGCCACCGATATAGAAGCCGGTCCAGTTGTAGACGGCTTGCGGCGCCGTATAGGCCGGAGCCTTTGTATAAGGACGCGGCGGCATATCCGCCGCGAACGCGGGAGCCGCGAACGCAACAATGGCGGCTGCGCCGAGCAAAAGCCTTTTCATGAGTTGTACCCCGTTATTGTCGCTACCACATCAAGTCAAACAACGTGGCCTCATTTTGGTTGCTTAGCGCCAATGCCGGACCAGTGATCATTCGCAACTGTGACCCGACGGCAACAACGTCTTTTTGTTCCAATCGGCGGTGCGTTTTGCCCCAAAAGCCGGTTTGCGGTGATGGTTTGTCGCGCCTTTTGGCGATCTGGTTCAGGGCTCGCTGAAAAGTGATGGATTTCCCCGCATCGCGGGGCGCCGGGCAAGCAAAACCCGGGAAAACACGCAGCCGTTGTCCCGATGGGCGACTTTCCGCAGATGCCGGACCGGCTGGTGAGCTTTCCAATCGGCGCAAGGTACCGTTCAGCGCTTGGGGCAAGCAAGTCGGCGGTCCGCCCCTCGACCAGAGAAACCGTTTTCCAGGCGTTCCGGACGGACGCGTACAAATTTTACGAGCGTTTTAGATCATGCTGCCCGGCATGAAGCACCGGATCGAGATCTGCCCCTCAACCCGCATCGGCCAAACCATCGTCCGTCCCGCCCGGTTTGGTTCGGTGACCAAAGCGTCGTCGGGAACGTCGATCCACTTATTGTCAAGGCGGACGCGATAATGGCCGTCTTTGGATTCCCAATCGGGATCCGCGACGCTTTCACCATCGGCCACGGAACAGCACAGTCCTCTGCCGCTCGCGAGCCGATCGAACCAGGATTTAAGCGGTGAGTTGGCGTAGCGCCCGTCAAGGTCGCGGGCTGTCGCGCTGCCAACCAGGCACGCAACTATCACACCAAGGGTCAGACCAAACACGATGCGTTTCATTGCCACGCTCCTGAGTCCCAAGCCCAGTCCCGTTTTTGCTTCAAGCAATGTTCATGCCGCTCTTTGCGAATCGCAGCGTCGTGATAATCACGGTGTTCCAAATATAGCTCGCAATTGCGGCGCGGGCTGGGCATACCTGATCTCGGCGCGTGTTCGATTACGCGCTGGCGTTGCCGCATCGGAGATCAAGCAATAAAGCGCAGTGGTTTTTGGTCGTGCATCGGCGATCATCATGGCGGATGACGGGTCGAGAGCCGCGGGTCGAGAGCCATGTCAAACGCTAGCGCGCCAGCTTCCCCAACTCCGGGAACGGCGCATAGACCGCGCCGGCGCAGATGTCGCCGGTGTCCTCGACCAGGCGGTCGAGCCGGCGATCGACATAGAGAACGGCGCGTTCTCGTAACTCGCGATAACTTCCGTCGGACTCGCGCGGGGTAAAACGTAGACAGCTGACATAACGCAGCCGGCCGCCGACGGTGCGCTGCACCGGCTCGGCCATCGCGGCATCGCGTATGCCGCGCGGATCGTTGAGGTAGGTTTTCATGAACGCCAGTATTTCGGCGCGGTAATTGTCGGGATAGGGCTGGTTGGCGACACCACGATCGTCGGTGTAGCTGATGCTTCCGCCGTCGTTATTGCCGGCGCAGGCCGCGAGCGCGATCGGCAGCATCAGGGTCGCCGCACGCTTTGCTGATATTCCCAAGTACGACTCGTTTTTTTAGGTGCAGCTCGTTTCCCCCCGGCGCGCACGATCCGCCAAAGCATACCGCGGGCTCGACCCCAGTGTCGCGAATCCTAGACCGCCGGCCGGAGAAATGGAATTGGCATCTCGGCTATCGAGCAGAAGTCATACTTGCAAGAAAGACGACCTTGCAAGAAACACGACGCCGACCCGTGGCCATTGGGGAAGCAATGGCGCACGGGCCGGGCCTGACATCCGCTGGGAGCGGCGGGCAATGTATCGGCCACGCCCGCGGATCAGCATCAGCCGCGCTTGCTAGCGGGAGCAATGTGCTTGGTCGTGGCCTTGGAGAGCTGGTGCGTCTTGGCGTGCTTGACTTGATGAGGGCCCATCTTGGCATTCGGGTTCATCACGTTCGGTTTGACCTGCGCGGTTTTGGCCGCCGGCGCTTGCGTGGTCTTGCCGGAACCGGCGGCAAGCGCGGGCGCAGCGAGGACGGAAACCGCCAGCAACGCAGCGGAAATTGTCTTCAGCATGGTCATCTCCTGTTTCAAAGGGGATCGTGAGGTGGCCGGGTCGCGCGGCTGCTCGTCGATCATGCTTGCGACCTTACGTGCCGCTGCTGAACCCACCCTGAAGCGCAACGATAGGCTTCGTTCATCTGGATGACATGGTTGTCATGTTCCCGCCCGCAGGTTGGGCACGCTTGCCAAAATCCCTCCGAAATAGAGACCATTCACTGGAATGTTCTCGAGCGACGGGTGTTCAAGTCAACGGGCTTCGGTGTAGGATCGCCCATGGAAATCAGGAGAGATGGATGAGCAAATTTGCTATCAGGCTTTTGACCCTGGCAATGTTTTCGATCGCCCTGGTCGCGGCGCCCGTGGTCACCAAGGTGTACGCCGCGCCCGACAACGAAGCGCCTCCGCCCTCCTCGACCAAGTCGAAGAAGAAAAAGAGCAGCGAAGTCAGCCCCAGCGTCGAGTATGCGGCATTCGCCAAGGGTTATCGCGCGGCCTACGCCTCGATCTATGATCGCGAGGACTATGCTGGCGCGATCGAGCAGTTGAAGGCGCTCGGTCACGACGACAGCGCCGCCGTCGCCAATCTGATTGGCTACTCCTATCGCAAGCTCGGCGACTACAAGGTCTCACAGATCTGGTACGAGCGCGCGCTGAAGGCCGACCCGAACCACGTTAAGACCTGGCAGTATTATGGGCTGTGGCAGGTCGAACAGGGCAACCGCGATCAGGCACAATATCACCTGAACCGAATCGCCGCGCTCGCCGGCACTAACAGCGAAGAATACCGCTCGCTCGCCGCGGCGCTCGAAAAGCCGCCCGGCACCGGCCTCGTCTACTGAGTTCGGCAATCCGAATTAGCCGGCGCAGACCTTCCGGGTTTGCGCCGGTTTTGTTTTAGCCCTGCTCTCACTTCATCATCGTCTGCGCCTCGTCCCGGAATGCCTGACGCGAAGCGTCGCGCGAATAGAACATGTGGCCGCCCCGATAGACCACGAGCTTCACGCGCTCAGGCGAAGCGTAGGGCGGCAGCTGGTCGAGCAGGATCTTGGAGCCGAAATACGGCGTGGCGAGATCGAACAGGCCGTGCGCCACCAGCACCTTCAGCTTTGGATCGAGCGCGAGAATCTGCCGCAGTTGGGAGATCGACTCGGGAGGCGAGAGGCCGCGGCCGAAATCCCAGGCTCGTCCGACCGCGCCGTTGAGTAGCTCGTAAGAACCGTCGGGCCGCCAATTCAGCTTGCGCGTGGTGAGATCGACCGCAGCACTGGTCAGCGGCGCTGCCAAGGGTTCGCCTGAGGGATCGCCGAAATGAAAGAAGCTCGAATCCGGATAGGGATCGAAGCCTGAGACTGAGGCGTCGTAGCGTCCGGTCACCTTGCCGTTCTTCCGGTCGAATTCACGGCGAAACTCGGGAACTTCGAAACGCCCGGACAGCCTGCGGCTCACAGCCTGATCGATCCCCGTCAATGCCGCCACCTTGTCGGCAAGGCGCGTTGTCGCCTCGGCATCGGCCTCGCCTTTGATGAGATCGCTCAAGAATTCGCCGCGCGCGTAGCGTTCGACGTCGCCCATGTCGGCAGGGGTAACGGCGCCTTTTGCTTCGCGCGCCACCGCTGCCATGGTGGGAAGGCTCCGCACATATTGCAGGAGGCCGGAGCCTGAAAATTCACGGAAATCCAGCGCCGGCGAGACCAGGATAAGGCCCTTCACCCCGACGCCCTGCTGGGTCTGCAAATTGCGAACGATCTTCGGCCCGCGGATGCCGCCATAGCTTTCGCCGACGACAAATTTGGGTGACAGCAGCCGGTTGGATTTTTCCAGCCAGCGGCGGATCGTCAACGCGATCGAACTGACGTCGCCGTCGACCGAGAAAAATCGCTTGCGAACGTCCTCGCCGGTCGCGATGAAGCGGCTATAGCCGGTGCCGACCGGATCGAGGAAGACCAGATCGGTAAAATCCAGCCAGGTTTCGGCATTCGGCTGGAGGTCGGGCGAAGTCGAAGAACTCACCGCGTCTGCGTTGATGGCCAGCCGCCAAGGTCCGAGACCGCCGAGTTGGAGCCAGGCGGAGGACGCGCCCGGCCCGCCATTAAAGACAAATGTTACAGGTCGGGTGAGCGGATCGGCGCCATCCAGTTGATAGGCCGTGTAGGCGATGTCGACTTGCGGCTCGCCCTTATCGTTGAACAGGCGGATCGAACCTGCGGTGGCGGCGAAGGCGAGCGTGCGCTCGGGAAGCACGAGCGCTTGTTTTGTCGTGGAATCCGGTGGCAGACGATGTTGCTCGGCTGTGGACGGCGAAGCCGGGGTGGCGGCGGCACGTTCGCCCGTTGCAGCGGATTTCTGACCCGGAGGCGTTGCTGTGGGCTGAGGCGGCTGCGGCGCATCCTCGGCGCGCGCACTCGCCAGCATGGCAAACGCGAGAAGCGCAAACGCGAAGCGCGCATGGCGCTGCGTGGCGAAAGGATTAGCCATGTCCATTCTTCTCCTGCTTCCCGCGACCAACCGGATACCGGCTCGTTTACCGCACGAGACCGGCATTCCGGGCCGTCGCAGCTTCTTGCGCAAACCTGCGACAGCTCCGCATCGTTCGCAACAGCTAGAGATTGTCGGCAATCACGATTCCGCTAACGCCTCGTCGCCTACTTGCCTTCCAGCGTATGGACCGGTTCCCAATCCAAACCCGGTGGATGGCTTACGAACGCACGAGCCCGGCTAAGAAACAGCGCAGATGCCTTATCGATAGCGGCGACGCGCTCGAAGCATTTTGTAGCAGCATTGAATTCACGTATCCGCCAATGCGCGAGCCCCTCGGCGTAGGCGGCGGCAGACGCAACCTGCTGCGGCGTCTCCTGCCCCGCCACCGCAAGCAATTCGTAGACCTTTACCGGGGCGGAACGTCCCTGCACACGGATCGCGTCAAGTTCGCGCCACGTGAATGTCGATCCCGTGAGCGCCACTGTCATTTCCGAGCCGACGATCGTGGTGCCGTAATACTTGTTTGCACCCTCAAGCCGCGACGCGAGGTTCACCGCGTCGCTCATCACGGAATAGTTGAAGCGCCGCCGCGAGCCGATGTTGCCGACCAGCGCCTCTCCGGAATTGAGTCCCATTCGGTGCGCCACCTCGTAGCCCTTAAAGGCAGCCGAGCCTTGATTAAGTTCGTCGAGACGTGCGCGGCAACCGAGCGCTGCGTGCGCCGCATTGCTGGCGTGGTCGCGATCGTCGGCCGGCGCACCGAACACCGCGACAATCGAGTCGCCGATATATTTATCAATATAGCCGCCGTTGCTTTCGATGATGTCGGTCATGGCGGAGAGGTACTCGTTCATGAACGTAACCAGGTCCGCCGGCGCCATTTTTTCAGAGATCGATGAAAAACCGACCAGATCCGAAAAGAACACGGTGACGTCGCGGGTCTCGCCGCCCAGTACAGGCAGTTTTTTGGACGCCAGCATCTTGTCGATCACCTGCGGCGCGAGATAGAGCGCGAAACTCTTGCGGAGCAGCCGTTCGCCCTTGTCCGCAACGACCAGACGATATGCAACGATCGCGATCATCGAAGAAAGCCCGGCGAGAAGTGGCTCGCTTAGCGGCAGCGCCAGCGACCGCGTAAATGCAAGCGTTGCAAAGCACGTCCAGATCGCGACCATGCCGAGATAGACAATCGCGGCGGCACCCGGCGTCAACATTCGTGCCGCGAGTGCGGCCAGCGCGGCGAAAGCGATGCCGATGATCGCCGTCGGCAAACGGCCGGGTTCGACAACGGCGTCTCGATTCATCAGGTTATGGACGGCCGTCGCATGAATATATACGCCGGCGATCGAACTGCGTTTGAATTGCCCGGCGGCCGGCTGCGCCGGCGGCAGCGCGCAACGCGGCGACCGAGATCCATCGAGCCCCGTCGCAAAGCGCTTGGAGGTGAGTTTTCGGTCTTCGGAATCAAGCAATGCGCCGAAGATAACGATCTTGCCGGAGAATTCGCGATGGAAAAATTCCGCGTTTTTACTCTCGACGCAGGCGCGAAGGTCGGCGAACGAAAAGGTTTGAATATCATTGGCGCCACCCTCGAAATTGAGGGTCAGCGTATTCGGCACCGCGCTCGGAATGAGATAACCGGCGAGTGTCACGCTTCCGTCGCCGGACAGCACTGGTTCGGTGTTGAGTGCGCGCGATGCCAGCTCGAGCGCCATCGAGGGTATCGGCTTCCCGTCGCCCGGGAACGTCAGCGGTACTCTGCGCATCACTTCGTCGGCGTCTGAATATATATTGAGCGGACGGATGTTCTTCTGCTGACCCACCGCGATTCGTTGTCCGGCCGAAGGCCGGATCGACCCGTTGCCGCGCAAGATTTCGCCCAGCACCACCTTGCCGGCAGAAGATCCCTTCGCAAGAGATCGAAGGAAGTTCCGGTCGAAACCGCGCATTCGCGCGCCCAGCAGATCGTCACCGAAAGGGATCTCGGATTGTTCGATCGACGTCGGAAATACGACGTCGAATCCTACGACCTTCGCCCCGCCGTCGATGACCGCATCAAGGACCCGACCGACCTCCGGGGTCCAGGTCAGGGTTGGCGAGCCCTTGAAGGGTGGGGTTTCGTAAGTCTCCTCGTCAATTGCGATAACGGCAACCGGTGTCGCGGCCGCATCATGGCGCGAGCCAAATAGCTCCCACCGTAGTGCGGTGAGAGCGTCGATCGACCAGCCATGGATGAAGCCGAAAGGCGGCAGGACAAAAGCAAGGCCACACGCCAGAGCGACGAGAACGATCGCGACTGCATCTCGTCTAACGGCGCGGCTCATAGCGGTATCTGGGTTGTCGTCCCGGCTTGCCTACTCCATACGCACGAGGCGGCCAATGATCGGGGTCGGACCCGGTCCGGCCCCCGGGTCGACCAGGAAGACAGCCCTTCGTGAGCCCAGGCTTGCCGCGTAAGTACCGCCCGGTTTCAAGGCCGTGCCGTTTTTGGCAAAGTCGTAGAACTTGCCTCGTACCACCGATGCCGGGGTGAGGCTCACATCGTACCGCTCGCCCTTCACATCGAGCCGTTCAACGAGCAGCTTTCCGCGGCCGGTGGTTTCGATAACAGGCGAAAGGCCATAGAGCGTAAGCTGCGGCGGCATCGAGCCCTTTGCACCCAAGCTGCGGACCGCCATCGCTGCGCTTTCGCCGACTGCACGATTGATCGGGCGCGAATTGCCGGAGTCGCAATCTACCTTGTCGGCCTTGACCTCGCCGAGATGAACCATGCTCTCTTCTGCGCCTACGATAACCGTTCCGATTCCGGTAATCGTCTCGCGGCGGCAGGATTTCATGTAACCGAGCACGACCGTGCCGGCCTGACCCAACTTGATGACTTTTCCGGGAATGACATAGTCCATGAACTCGGCGCCGGTAACTGCGCCTTGAACCTCTTCCACGACTGCGACCGGTGTCTGCGCTGCAGCTAGCCCTGTAAAACTGACGAAACCAACAACCGCGGCGAACATACGTTTCATTCAAAAACCTCAAAGCTTCGGGTATTTTATGCGTGCTTTTGCGCCGCCGCCGAACCCTGAAATTGCTCGATCAGAATCCAACGCCGCTGATGGTGTGATGCCGATAAGGTGCAGGTCAAGGCCCCGGGCCCCCTTCTGTTTACCAAGGCGGGACATGACAGGCGGGCCGGTTGGATTAGTCGCCTGAAAGTGTGGTTTGGTTCATCTCGACAATGACCGCCAAGGTCGTATAGACGACCTCTGCGCACCCGCTCCCACCAGCGCCCATACGAGCCCGCGATCCCATGTCCAGTCCCCAGCGATATAACCGTATCGCCTTTGTCGCGAGCCCAGGCGCGGAGGCCCAGCAGGCGCTCGCCCAGCTGGTCGAGCTCTACGGCAACCATGATCCCGCTGATGCCGATGTCGTGGTGGCGCTCGGCGGCGACGGATTGATGCTGCAAACGCTGCACCAGCATATGCGGTCGGACAAGCCGATCTACGGCATGCATCGCGGCACCGTCGGTTTTCTGATGAACGAGTTTAGTTCACACGATCTGCACGCCCGTCTTGCGGCCGCGCGCGACACCATGATTCATCCGCTGCTGATGCGCGCTACCGACGTGCACGGCGTCGTGCACCTTCATCATGCCATCAACGAAGTCTCGCTGTTTCGCCAGACCCATCAGGCGGCGCGCTTGAGGATCCTGATCGACGAGCGCGAACGCATGGCGGAGCTGATCGCCGACGGCATCATGGTGGCGACGCCTGCGGGATCCACCGCCTATAACCTTTCGGCACAGGGTCCGATCCTGCCGATCAACGCCGCGCTGCTGGCGTTGACGCCGATCAGCGCGTTCCGGCCGCGGCGCTGGCGCGGCGCCCTGCTCCCCAATACCGCCTATGTGGTCATCGAAGTGCTCGAGGGCGAAAAACGCCCGGTCGCGGCGGTGGCCGATCACGACGAGGCCCGCGATGTCCGCCGCGTCGAGGTGCTTTCCGACAAGACCATTTCGATGCGGATGCTGTTCGACCCCGGCCACAGCCTGGAAGAGCGCATATTGAGCGAGCAATTCGGGTACTAATGCTCTTCGTCGTCCCCGGTGAACGCCGGGACGACCCACTTGCGTTGCACGGCTCTCCCCGCGTGCCGCTCGCAACCATTCGTTAACCGACGCCACGATATGGTTAACGCCGGTATACCGTTTCCAGCGGTACACCTTCGGGGCCGGGCCATGTTTCGCATCGATTTCAACAAGCTGCGATTTCTTGTGTGCGACGACAATCCGCATATGCGGCGCATCTTGCGGACGCTGCTGCATTCGTTCGGCGCCCGCGAGGTCTATGAATCCGAAGACGGCGCGACCGCGCTCGAAATGTACAGCCACTATGTTCCGGATATCGTCATCACCGACTGGTCGATGCCGATTTTCGACGGCCTCGAACTCGCGCAGATGATCCGCCAGCCGGAATCCAAGGGTAACCCTTTCGCGCCGATCATCATGTTGACCGGCCATTCCGAGAAGCGGCGCGTCACCGTGGCGCGGGATGCCGGCGTGACCGAATTCCTCGCCAAGCCGATCTCGGCCAAGGGACTCTATCAGCGCATTCTCAACGTCGTCGCCAATCCGCGCCCTTTCATCAGGACCAAGACCTATTTCGGCCCGGACCGCCGGCGCAATACTGGCAATACCTATAGCGGCCCCGAGCGCCGCGTCGGTGGCGAGGTGGAAATTCTTCAGCAACCCTCGCTGCTTGATAAGGCCCGGACCCCCGTCTAGCGCAAGCCGCAAGGAAACCATCATGGCGAAAGACAAGCCCGGGCCGATCCAGATCGAGAGCTTCGCCGACCATCACGTGATTACGCAGCCCAACCCCCTGCGCAAGGTGCTGCGGCGCGTCGACCAAAAGGATATCGACGATCCCGTTGCGCGCGCGGAAAAGGCGCTGGCGGGCCTGTCAGGCGAGTTCAAAAGCTGGATGACGATCGAGGCCGGCCGGCTCTCCGCCGCCCACGCCGCCATTCTCAAGCAGGGCTTTACGCGCCTCGCCTGCGAAGAGCTGTTTCGTGCCGCCCACGACATCAAGGGTGACGCCGCCACCTTCGGATTCCCATCCGCCGGCGCCGCCGCCGAGAGCCTCTGCAGGATCATCGAGCACGCACCCAATCTTGGGGAGGTGCCGTCCGACCTGATCGCGCATCACATCAACGCTATCCAGGCCATCGTCCGCGAGCGCACCAAGCCCGATACGATCAGCATGGCCCACGAATTGAGCCGGCAGCTGCGCGGCGTCGCCGATGAATATCTCATGCTCGCCAATCGCGACCGCCCCGAGCACCTCGAAGCGATCCTCGCCCCGAGCATCGCGCCGGGCGAATAGGCAGAGAAAATCTTTCAGCATGTCGTCCCCGCGAACGCGGGGACCCATACGCCGTGCGGGTGACGATACGGAAAGTGGTAGTGCCCTTGGAGCGTCTCGTCGCAACAACGCTCGCCTGGGGTCCCCCAAAATTCGCGGGGACGACGTGCGAGTGGTGCATTGACTAAGCCGCGATCAGCTCGTGCTGCATCGGTGCTGCGGCCTCTTCAGCCACCAGCTCGGCGCAGAACATGCGGGCTTCCTCGCGCGCCGACTCGGTCGCAAAGCGCCGCAGCAGGATCAACAGCGGCTCGGCGGCCTGCCGATCGGTCTCGCAATGCGTTAGCACGCGTTCAACCATACGGCGGCGCAATCTTGCCGCGCCTCCGGCGGTGTCGACATATCCGGTTTCATGGCTGACTTCGAGCGCCACCCGGAATGCGGCGAAGGTCGATTCCGGCAAGCCTGCGCGTATCAACAGCGCCTGCAGGCTGGCTCCGCCGCGATCGTGCAGCAGGGCGGCGACGCGGGCCTGCGGCAGACCCGACAATTCCGATAACGCGGAATCGAAAAGTTCGAGGTTGCCCGACAACAGCGCGCGCAGGATCAGTCCAGCAGTCAGCTTTTTGGTGGCGCGCAGATGCCGCACCAGGCCGCGCATGTCCTCGCCGCGCGAGCGCGCCGCTATGTTTACGGTCGAGCGGTCGCGCGCTTCGCTGGCGATCCGCCCTGCCCGATCGGCGCTCAGCCAGTTCCGGGCGACAACGAACTGCGCCAGCGTATCCGACAGTTTTGCAACCAGCGCGACCCGCGTCGCGGCGGGCAAGTCTTCCAGCACCAGCATCGATTCGCGGATCGCGGCGAGATGGCCATGGCGTTCGACGATGCGCTCCCATGAGAACGGCGCGAGCTCAGCATCGGCATTTTCGATCAGCTCAAGCGCCGCCGAGGGCGTGCCGACTTCGGCGATTGCGGCGCAGACGGAGGCCGGCAGATGCATGCGGCGGGCGATGGCGCATTGCATCTCGCAACTACCGGTCGCGACGAGGTCGACGAGGTCGGCGTCAATCAAAAGCGGGGAATGTTCGAGCAGCGGAAGCGCCACCGAGGCCTGGTCGAGCGACAGCGCCTGTACGATGGCCGCGGGCGCGTCCGCGCTGCGCGCGAATACTTCGGCCATGGCCTGGCGCACCAGCGGAGACGGGTCATCAAGCAGCATCAGCAGCGCGCCTTCGGCCGCAGCGCGATCATCTTCCGTGAGGTCCGAAATCAGCCAGGCTCGCGCCAGCGCCCGCGTTGCTTCTGCCCGCTCGCCTGCCGGAGCGGTCCTGATCCAACTGATGAACTGCCGAACGATCATTGCCCTGCCGGCTTACGCAACCTGAGCGACATCATGAGCCGATGCCCAATGCATAGAAAATAAACCACGACGCTTAACAAAGCGTTCACCATAACTGCCTGGTTTTATTGACGTTTGGTTAAGGGCTGCAGGGTGGGCTTCTTCATGCAGCGCCTCATCCCCGCGTAACGGCTTCGCCGTTATCGCTGGAGAGCCGCGCACCGCGCGGCGTCTCGAAGGATGTCCACGGCCTCATGGTTCGAGACGGCGCATGAGTCACCATGAGGAACTAGCTGCTGAAGATGCCGGCGCGGTCGCTGAAGAGATCGAGCGGTCGCGGTGCGCGGACCTCGGGCGTTTGCGTCAATGACGAGTTGGCGCTCGCAACCGAAGTCAGCGACGACGAGTTGCCCCACAATTCACGAACGGTCGATGAGATCGGCTGCGTTCGCTCGCCAGCCTGAAACAGCGAGCGAAAGACCGGATCGCTCGCCGGCGAGGTGTTGGTCGTTGTCGATGCGAATGCCATGGTGACCGGCGTGACCGGCCTGACATTCGGGAAAGCCGACAGATAGGCTGCATTGTCGATCGCCGGTCCCGCGCCGGCGAGCGTCACGCTTGCCGGCGTGTCGCCGACCGACGCTATCGCGGTCCGCGTCGCCGATGAATTGGCGGCGCTGGCGTAGCGCGAGGTCAGCACCGAATAGACCTCGGAGACGCTGCGCGCCCGCCCACTATCCTCGAAAAAGATCGAACGGTTCGCCGCGGCGGCGTTCGGAAACAGCTGCGCGCCGGAAGCCTGTGGGTTGTCCTCGGCATTCGAGATCAGCTTGGCCGCGCCGCCGACGCCCATGAAGTGCGCCATATAGAGTTCGCCGTCGGTCGGACGGCGACCGATCTTGCCGGTGAGCTTGAAACTGTTGGACTGGGTTAGAACGGCCGCCATCGACGAGGCGGCGTCGGGATCGTCGCGCAGCTTCATGATGGCCGTCCGTGCGGCGGGATCGTTCACCGAATACTGTCCGGACGGGGATTTGCCGATGGCGTCAGCGTATTTGCCGTAGCCGAGCTGCGTGCCGGCTTCCTTCACCGTGCCAAGCCAGGTCTGATCGATGAACTGAAAAAGCCCGCGCGCCGACGAGGTCGAGGCGGCTGCCTTCGGGTTGAAATTGGATTCCATCTTCGCGGTGGCGAGCAGATATTCGAAGCTGGTGCCGGTCGTGTTGGCGGCCTGCTTGATCGCACCGGCAATCCGCGCGCGCGATGCATGGACACCTGCCGTTGCCGTGGCGTTTGAAGTGTCGACCGACATATATTGGTGCCCCGCTCCTCGCGAAACGCCCGCCTGGCCTTACAGCGCGCACAATTGCGCCCCTGCCGCTGTTACACTGCGGCGATTATGGTTAATGGGGAGTTAAGGGATGTGCGACCACCGGCACTCCAGGATGCGCCCCTTGGCGCGGGTCCCGGAATCTGGAGATGACAGCGCGAGATGCCGGGTTCGCGCGGAGCCTGTCATCGGGCCGCGCTTTGCGCGGACCCGTTGACGCGCCCCGGAATCAGGAAATTATTCGCGATAGACTTTCGCGGGATCAAATACCCTATCCGCGTCCACAAACGATAATCGCGCCCCGCCCTCGCCTCCCGTCACCTTGCGGTAGAAGCACGAGCGACGGCCGGTGTGGCAGGCCGCACCCGTTTGCTCGACCCGGATCCAGACGGCGTCCTGATCGCAATCCATCCGCATCTCGAGCACGCGCTGGGTCTGACCTGAAGTCTCACCTTTTCGCCACAAAGCATTGCGCGAGCGGCTGAAGTACCAGGCTTCCCCACTTGCAATGGTCTTGCGCAAGGCCTCGTCGTTCATGTGCGCAACCATCAGCACGTCGCCGCTCACGGCGTCGGTTGCTACACAGGTGACGAGCCCCGAGCCGTCGAATTTGGGGCGGAACGCCAGCCCTTCCTCGATGTCGTTGCTATCGGCCGATGCGGACACGGGCAATCCTCGCTAATTCAAGCGAGGCGAGCGCTTAGCGCTGCGGCCCTCGCACCATGGACAGGAAGCGCGCCTGCTCCGCAGGATTATCGCGGAACATGCCGGTAAAGCGGCTGGTGAATGTCATCGCGCCATGCTTGGCGACGCCGCGCACCGACATGCAGGTATGCTCCGCCTCGATCATCACTGCAACGCCACGGGGCTTAAGAATTTCGTCGATCGCGGCCGCGATCTGGGCGGTCAGATGCTCCTGGGTCTGCAGCCGGCGCGCGAAGATATCGGTCAGCCGCGCCAGCTTCGACAATCCCACGACCCGCTCGACCGGCGTATAGGCGATATGCGCCTTGCCGTAGAACGGCATCATGTGATGCTCGCATTGAGAGGTGAATTCGATGCCGCGGATCAGCACGAAATCGTCATAGCCTGCCGTCTCGCCAAAGGTGCGATTGAGTACCTCGGCCGGACACTGATGATAGCCTTGATAAAGTTCGTCGTAGGCTTCGACTACCCGGCGCGGCGTATCCAACAGCCCCTCGCGACCGGGGTTTTCGCCGATGTAGCTGAGTAGCGTCTCCACCGCGTGCTCGGCTTCGGCGCGCGACGGACGCGGCTGATCGGCGCGAACGGCAGCGGCCAGAAATTCGGAAGGGTCGAGTTCGGCGGGACGACCTTCCGGAATCTTTGCCTCGGAGGGTCTCATATCGGAAGGCTTCGCGTCGGAAGGCTTCGCGTCGGAAGGCTTGGCGGGGCGTAGGGGTTTGATCAATGCGTCCATCTTAACTCCGTTCGACCGGTCTCACATGGACCGGAGTGTCACCGGCAGACGGGGCGGTTTGCCGCCGGACGCCTGAGTTCAACAATCCTAACACCATAGCGCGCGAATTGGCTTCTATTTAGGCCGCCTAAGGGAAACGGGCCGGACTGTATTTCCGCCATTTCAAACCATATATAGGCTTGGGTGTCGCGGCCGCCAAGGGCGATCGCGCCGGGAAGCCGAGACCTCAATGCTATGCTGAACGACATTTACAACAAGCGGATCATCGAACTGGCCGGCAATATACCCCGGCTCGGACGACTTCCCGCCCCGGACGCCAGCGCCACGGCGCATTCCAAGCTGTGCGGTTCGACCGTCAAGGTAGACCTCAAGATGGAAGGTCCCGTGGTCACGGACTTTGCCCATGATGTGAAGGCCTGTGCACTCGGCCAGGCCTCGTCCTCGATCATGGCCCGTCATGTCGTCGGCTCAACGGCGAGCGAACTGCGCGAATTGCGCGAGGCCGTTCGCAAGATGCTCAAGGAAAACGGCAGCCCGCCGCAAGGCAAGTGGGCCGATATCGCTCTGCTCGAACCTGTACGCGACTACAAGGCGCGGCATGCCTCGACGATGTTGACCTTCGATGCCGTGGTCGACGCAATCGGTCAGATCGAGGCAAAGGCGAAAGAGCCGGTATCGGCGCAGGGGTGACGGACAGTGTTGGACACGCTGGCGCCATGCCCGTGGAAGCCGGCATGCAGTATTCGGTGAATTCGCGACTGATCAAAATCAGCGCGGGCATACTGGATCATCCGCTTTCGCGGATGATGAGGTCGTTTGCTGGAGAGAGTTACCGCTACTGCTGTTGCTGAGCCGGAGGCGCTGCGGCGACGCTGCCGGTCGGAACGGCAGCTTCGGCGGTCTTGGTCGATTTAGACGGCTGCGAGCTTGCCTCAGTCTCCATCGCTTTACCGACGAAGCGATCCTGAACCGGCTTTGCCGCGACGTTAGCGACCGGCACGTTCGCGTTATCCATCTGCGGAAGTACTTCGGCAATAGCGTCCGTGGTCACGAGATTGGTCAGCCGCAATTCCGCCGGCGACAGCTGGTGCAGATCTTCCCAGGGCGGCACATTCAGCGCCAACGACAACAAATCGCCCGTTCCGCCCATGTCGAAGGTGTATTTGGCAAGGCGCCCGATGTCTCGTTCCACGATCATCAGATCCTGCGCGGTGTAGCTTGCGGCCTTGGCATCATCGGCACGGTCGCCCATCCAGATCTGATGCACTCTGACGCGCGCAGCTTCGGGCACGTAACGCGCCTTGCCCGACAGCAGCAGGAACACGCACATCGACTCGCAATAGGCTTCCGGCTTGATGCTCGCACGATCGCCTTGCGCGGTGCGGGTCTGGACAGTGACGCCAACGGTGGTCATGGCCCCGAGACTGCGCCAGCGCCGCCCGAGCGCAATGGAATCGTTGACCGATCCGCCGCTGGAATCCAGCACGATGGTGGCACCGCCGAGCTGGCGTCCGCGCGCGAACTCATCGAATTCCCTCGGGCTGTCCGCCGTCACAAGGCCAACTGCGCTGACCCAGCCCCGGCAATTCGGCTGGCACGCGACCCAGCTGAATCTCATCGGCAATTTGCGTTCTTGGAGGGTAACGCCAGCGTGCGCCGAGCCGCCAAGCACGGCGATAGCGCCAGGCAACGTGATGCAAAGGGCGGCGGCGCCGAGCAGCATCCAGCCGCGAAAGTCGATCGACCTCATAAGCCTCAAGTTGGTTCCTTCCCCCAGGCCCGGATAGGAGCAGTGGCAATGGCCCCAGTTCAACGCCACATGATTCTGTCAGGCAAGCGCCATGAAAAGGGTAACCGTGCAAGGGGCTATCGTCCATAGAACCTTTGCTGCACTGTCGGCGAAAACACCGGATATTTGTCATGTGTGGCTCACATATCCGCGATCACGGGTTCCATGCCCAGGAACCGCGCAAATCTACGCACCTGATTTAAGCATGGCGCCTATGAAGCATTCATCCTCGCATTCATCGCATTGTCCCGCCTGCGCCAGCCTGATGCTGCGCCTGCCGCGCAATGCCGGCCGCGCCCTGATCTGGATCTACCGGCACACGCTGTCGCCGCTGGTCGGCTACAACTGCCGGCATCTGCCGACCTGCTCCGTCTATAGCGATGAGGCAATCGAACGTTTTGGATTGTGGGCTGGCGGGTGGATGACGCTCGCGCGCCTGCTGCGCTGCCAGCCTTGGGGCACATCGGGGATCGACAACGTGCCGCTCACAAAGCCGCCGGGCGCACGATGGTATCTGCCGTGGCGGTTCGGCCGATGGCGCGGAGTCAACGCGGCCTAGAGCGCGTCTGCCGCAGTCCTCAACAGCACCGTTCCCTAGCCAATGCGTCTGCTGGTGATGACCGATCGGACCGCGCTCAGGGTATCTGGATCGACAGCAGCAGGTTGGATTCGTAAGATCGCCACCGATAGCCGATTCCGAAATCGATCGGCTGGCTCCCCCTGAACAGCTCGGCGTATTTCGGCTGGTATCTTCCCGGAAATTCGGCAATCGGTCCGGCATAGCGGCCGAACGGAAAAAATCGCCATTTCTTCGGATCGTAATAGGCGAGCGGAATACCGGAATCGTCCTGGACGATGGTGGCGCTGTTCGCCAGTAGAAAATCCCGCACGGTCGTAAAGTTACCGGAGTGCAGCAGATAGGACGCGCTCTTGAGCAGGCTATTGGCGGGCGCCAGCATCCCGCAAAATTTCAGGAAGCCCGAGCTCCTGACGCCGCTATTTGAAAGGTCGGTGGAGAAATAATAGAGCGTCTTTTCCTGGTGATCGCTGCCTGCGAACACAATCCGCACGCCGCGCGTCGCTCTCCTGCCGGGATTTTCGTTTGCGAAATACGCCGCGCCTCTATCGTCGAGCGCAATCAAACTGACGTCGCGGATCGTTTTTCCCGAGCGCGCCAGCAAAACGTAAAGGATCGGCAAGGTGCCGCCGATCTGTCCGGCGCTCAGATCTGTCTTCATGTCTTTGGTGATGAAGAAGCTGAAACTTAAGATCGATGCCAGCGAGCGCTCGACGTTATAAAGCGTGAATCCGATGCCACCGTAGGGCAATCGCATGAGATCGGGTACCGAACCGACCGGCTCAAGCGCGCTCAGCACGTAGGTCGTCGCCTTCGGATAGAACGCGTCGGCGTAGAGGAAGTCCGGACCGCTGAACATGTAAAACATTGTCGGCCGCGGCGCAGCCAGGTTGCTGTCCGCCCAAGCCCGGATTTTCGAAAGCTGGCGCTGCTCGAGCTGCCCGAAGGCGGAATCGAAAAATCTGGCGTGCCGCTGCCACGAAGGGTCTTTCGTCAGCGGCATTAGCGGTGAATTGGCAGACGGCAGCATCCCCGCGAGGAAGAGCGCAGTGTCGTTCGCAGTCACGACGTCGGCGGCGCGCGCAGCCATCGCGGTCGCGAGGAACACGATTGCAGCGAGGGCCGCAATTTTCACGGGCTGGAGCATCTCTAGTCGCGGCTGGATGATGCGGTCGTAGAGCGCAGATCGGCCCGATTGCGGAAAAGTGCGTAAATCAAAAGGCCGGCAATCATGATCAAGGTACCGAGAAACGACTGCAGCGCCCGCTCCGTCAAAAGATAGTACATCATGAAAGCGGTCACGAGCAGGAAAACCGCCGGAGTTATCGGGTATCCCCAGGCGCGATAGGGCCGCGGCAGGTCGGGCTGGGTGATGCGCAGCTTGATGACGCCGAGCACGGTGAAGAACGAACAGAACAACAGCGCAAACTGGATGAAATCCAGCACCGCCTCGAAACTGCGGGTGAACAGCATCAGGCTGGCGACCGCGAGCTGGAAGAGGATGGCATAGACCGGCGCGCCGCTGTTCGATTTGCGGGCGAATACCCGCAACGCCGGGATGTCCTCGCCCATGGTCATCATAACGCGCGGGCCGATCCACATCATCGCGCTAATGGAAGACACCAGTCCGATGCAGATCATGGCGCCGACGATGCGGCCGCCGACGTCGCCGAAAATATAGCTGCCGGCGACATGCGCGACATCGAGCTGGCCGGACAGCTTATCGATCGGTGTGGTGTGGAGGAACACCGCATTCAACGCCACGTACAGCACGAGAACGATCAACGTTCCCGCCAATAGGGCGCGCGGCAGGTTTTGCTGCGGCATCCGCATCTCGCCGATGATGTAGGTCGCGGCGTTCCACCCCGAGAACGAATACATCACGAACACAAGGCCGATTGCGAACGGCGCGCTGGTGATCGTGGCGAAGTCGGAAATTGACGGCGTAAACGACACCGGCTGCGGCGTGCCGACCACAAATCCCGCAATCAGGAACGCGACGATCAGCACAACTTTCAAGATGGTCGAGATCAATTGAAACGTGCCGGAGTGCCTGACGCCGGTAAGCTGCACGATCGACACCAGCCAGACGACGCCAATCGCGAGTGTCAGCGGTGGAAAACCCGGAAGCACCGATCTGCCGTATTCCCCGAAAGCCATCGCGGCCAGAGCCACCGGTGCTGCAAACCCAACCGTCGCCGATACCCAGCCGGCCAGAAATCCGAAAGCCGGGTGATAGGCGCGGCTCAGGAAATTGTATTCGCCGCTAGAGCGCGGGAACATCGCGCCCAGCTCGCTGTAGGAGAAGGCGCCGCACAGCGCGACGATGCCGCCAACACCCCACAACAACAGGATCGAAAAGCCCGAGGGGATATCCCTGACCTGAAAGCCGAGGCTGGTGAAGACGCCGACGCCAACCATATCGGCTACGACGATCGCGGTGGCCACGATGACCGAGACTGTGGACCCACCTGCGGGGAGCTGGCCGGGCCACGCCGCGCTTCCCGTTCCTGTTGCCGCCATGTCTGGGTCCAAGGGTTGGGGGTCACGCCAGTGATTGTTTCATCGTGCAGGCTGCCCGCCTGCAATTCAAGCAATGTTAACAATGCCTTAAGTTTAGGCGGGAGCTTGGTATTTACACACCTTCAAACGGACACCAAGCCTCGAACAGCTGCGGGATTGCGAAAGGCTGGGGGCGTTCTCACAATCGCGACACGATTTCGTGTTTTCTGAGGCTGCCGGGAATGGGGAGTTTTCTCGGAAGCTTAGTCACCTCATCGCTAACGAGCTGACATACGCCGATCGCCGGCGGATATTGGGGCAGTAGGTGGATGATCGGGGCGATATTCCAGAGGCACGACTGCGCAGTCCCGGGGACGTCACCGGACGCGGCGCGGCATCCGCGGCCGGACGCCCCGAAACGTCGCGCCGGCTCTCATCGATTGCGCTGCATCGCCATCCTGTCGGCGTTTGTACCCCTATCGTTCATTCTCGTTCACTGCGGCAGGGCGCCGACCACGGGAATGCTGGCTGCCAATACGCCGGTCTCGGCCGGGGATAGTTTTGACGATCGTTTCCCGGCGCCCCAGTTCAAAGATCGTTTCCCGACCGAGAATGAGAGCTTCGTACAGCGGCAATTCCCTGACGCCGCGCGCAAGCGCACGGCCCAGCCGGAGGCCACCACCCCCTACCGGGTTGCATCCTTAGCACAAACAGTCTCTTACGAGCGTCCGGCCCGAGGGGATCAGACCACGCTGGTCGGCCTGAAATCTTCGGCGTTTCCCTATCTCGGCAACAATCCGCGCACCGACGAGCCGTTCCTGAACATTTCTAAGGGCGACCGCCGCGGCCACCGCAGTTACGGCGGCCGGGTCTATTGGCAGGACGAGACCTACAACGACAACCGCGTCCTGATGCATGTCCCGCAGAATTTCGATGTCCGCAAGCCAGGCGTCATCATCGTGTTCTTCCACGGTAACGGCGCGACGCTCGGGCGCGACGTGCGCGACCGGCAACTGGTGCCTCAGCAGATTTCGGATTCCGGCGCGAATGCCGTCCTGCTGGCGCCTCAGCTCGCGGTCGATGCCGCCGATTCCAGCGCCGGCAAGTTCTGGCAGCCCGGCGGGCTCAAACGCTTCGTGGACGAGTCAGCCGATCACCTCGCCCGTCTCTACGGCGATCCGCGAACAGCCAAGGACTTCGCGAACATGCCAGTCGTCATCGTCGGCTACAGCGGCGGCTTCATGCCGGCGGCCTGGAGTCTGGAAGTGGGCAGCCTCGGCAACCGCGTACGCGGCGTGTTCCTGCTCGATGCGGTCTATGGCGAGCTGGACAAGTTCGCATCATGGATTGTCAACAACCGGTCCGGCTTTTTCGTCAGCGCGTATACGCGTTTCACCAAGCGGCACGACCGCGAACTCATGCAGATGCTGAAAGACAAAGGCATCGCCATTTCAAATGATATGGACGGGCCGCTGCGGCCGGGCAGCGTGGTGTTCGTCGAGACCCCCGAAGGCGTGACGCACCGCGACTACGTCACGCGCGCCTGGACCGAAAACCCGGTCAAGGAAGTGCTGGTCAAGATGGCGGCAACGCCCGCGCTGACGAGAATGGCGGCAACCACCTCCTCGCCCGGGAGCCGGTAAGTTTGGGCGCTTCGCAAGCCCCGCTTCACCCTAACCTCCTCCTCATACATCAGCGGGATGCCCGACTACTTCGGCGGTTTGGGTATTTTCTGGGCGAAGCTGTTAAAGCATTTCAGCCGCTCGTCTTCTTCCTTGGTGAGACGGCAATCCGCGACAGCCTTCGCCGGAGGCGCCTTGGGATTTGGCTTGGGCGGGAAGATCTCGTCGTAGCAATTCAGCCGCTCTTTTGTTTCATCGTCGATCTCGAGACAGGCCTGCAACTTCACCGCAACCGATTGGGCCTTGGGCTTTGCAGCTTCGCCGCGCGGCTTTACCTGGACCAGCGGCTTTCCTCCGACGTTCGGCGGGCTGTCTTGGGCCATTGCCGCGGCCGAGTATAGGATGAGGACGAGCGCGAGTATGCTTCTCATGTCACTTCACTTCCGTTTTTGCCTGACGGGCTAAGGGCAATACAAATTTCGCGGGCTGAAGAAAAGCACGCGGCGCAAATCTTGTCGACGGTTTCGGTAGGGGCTTTCGCGTCAGCCGGCCGGCTCTGACGCGCGCCGTGGTTTGGTCAGGGTCACCGTGATCAGCGCCAGCCCGACAAAGGCCATCGCTATATAGCCGGCGCCGTGCAACAGCTCACGCGCAAATAGCACCGCGCCGATCGCCGAACCAACGGCTTGCCCAATATAGAGCACCGATGTGTTGAGCGACACCGACGCCGACGCGAGCGCAGGTGCAGCACCGACCAGCCGTACCTGCTGCATCGAAACGGTCGAGGCGAATCCCAATCCCCAGATCGCGACCGAGCTAGCCATCAGCGGGTAGCTGTTGGCGCTGAGCGCCCATCCAGTCACGCCGGTCAGCATCAAGGCCGTAAACAACAATGAAGTCTTGTAGGCGCCCCAGGAATCCACGATGCGCGTCGCGATCGCTACTCCGATAAAGCCGAACACGCCGTAGATCATGAATACCAACCCTACGGCGTCCGGAGTGGCATGCGTCAGCTTCGTCAGCAGTGGTCCCATGAACGTAAACACCACGAACTGACCGGACATCTGCAATGTCGTGATCGACAGCAAGAGAACGATCATGCGGTTGCGCCCGACGTCCGTCCAGGTCTTGAGGTCGACCGGTGCGCCGACCAATCCACCCGGCAGACGCCACGCCAGAAGCAGGAAACTGAAACAGCCGATCAAACCGATGCTGCCGTAAACCGCGCGCCAGCCGTAACGGCTGGCGATGAACGTGATCATCGGCAGGCCGATCGCAGCGGCGAGCGACCATCCGAGAAAGATATACGCGATAGCGCTGCCGCGTTTTTCCGCCGGCACGATCAGTGCGCCGGTGCCCGCCGCCTGCGGTGTATAGAGCGCGCCGACCGCCAGCATGATCAGGCGAATGATCAACAGACTGACATAATCGGGCGCAAACGCCGAGGCGACGTTGGCGAATGCGAGCACTGCCAGTGTCGCGGCGAGCAGGGTGCGGCGCTCGATCCGGCTGGTCAGCCACGCCGTCAGCGGCGAGCCGATGCACAGCACGATCGCGCCGAAGGTGATCAGCAGGCCCGCGTCGCCGATGGTGACATCAAGGCCGGAAGCCAGTTCGCTCAACATGCCCGCCGGCGCCAGCACGGAGCAGCCGGTGACGACATTTCCGAGCATCAAGGCGGTGGGAGCGAAGCGGCGTGCGGCTGGAACGCGTTCGGGCGAATTTTTCATGCAAATGCATCTAGACCGCTTCGGGATGAAATGAAAGAGTACGACGAACTATTTCGCAGCGCTCTGGCGGCCATCTGGCTCGCACGATTTTCTTGGGACTGCCGGATTGCGTTGCGCGAATCCCCTGCTATACCGCTGCTTTCCGCTTACCTGCGCTCGTTCGCAGGAGTGAGCATACGGAGACAGCCATGCCAGACAATAGTGCGCCCGCCTCGGGATTCCAGTACAGCGTCGCCAATCTCAAACCGGTCGAATCCAACAAGATAGCCCTCACCTTCCCCGACGGCGCAAAACGCGAATTTCCCAAAAACATCACCGGCCTGGATATCGCCAAGGGCATCTCGCCCTCGCTCGCAAAGCGCACGGTGGCGATGGCGCTGGACGGCGTACTCACCGATCTCGCCGACCCCATCGAGCACGATGCAAAAATCGAATTCATCGCCCGCGACGACGCGCGCGCGCTGGAGCTGATCCGGCACGACGCGGCGCACGTGCTGGCCGAAGCCGTGCAGACGCTGTGGCCAGGCACGCAGGTCACCATCGGCCCGGTGATCGAGAACGGCTTCTATTACGATTTCTTCCGCAACGAGCCGTTCACGCCGGAGGATTTTGCCGCGATTGAGAAGAAGATGCGGGAGATCATCGCGCGCGACAAACCCTTCACCAAGGAAATCTGGACGCGCGAACAGGCAAAGCAGGTGTTCGCCGACAACGGCGAGATGTTCAAGGTCGAACTGGTCGACGCGATCCCGGCCGACCAGACCATCACGATCTACAAGCAGGGCGACTGGTTCGATCTCTGCCGCGGGCCGCACATGACGTCCACCGGCAAGATCGGCAACGCGTTCAAGCTGATGAAGGTTGCAGGCGCCTATTGGCGCGGCGACAGCAACAATCCGATGCTGACGCGGATCTACGGCACCGCGTTTGCCAAGCAGGAAGACCTAGACGCGTATCTGAAGCAGATCGAGGAAGCCGAGAAGCGCGACCACCGCAAGCTCGGCCGCGAGCTCGACCTGTTTCACTTCCAGGAAGAAGGTCCCGGCGTGGTGTTCTGGCACGCCAAGGGCTGGACCATCTTCCAGGAGTTGATCGCCTATATGCGCCGGCGCCTCTTGGGAGATTACAGCGAAGTCAACGCGCCGCAGATCCTCGACAAGGCGCTGTGGGAAACCTCGGGCCATTGGGAGTGGTATCGCGAGAACATGTTCGCCGCGCAATCCGCCGGCGACGAGGCCGAGGACAAGCGCTGGTTCGCGCTCAAGCCGATGAACTGTCCGGGGCATGTGCAAATCTTCAAGCACGGCCTGAAGAGCTATCGCGATCTGCCTTTACGACTGGCCGAATTCGGCGTGGTGCATCGCTACGAGCCGTCAGGCGCGATGCACGGCCTGATGCGGGTGCGGGGCTTCACCCAAGACGACGCCCATGTGTTCTGCACCGAGCAGCAACTCGCCGACGAGTGCCTGAAGATCAACGATTTAATCCTGTCGACCTATTCGGATTTCGGTTTTGAGGGCGAGCTCACGGTCAAACTTTCGACCCGGCCGGAAAAACGCGTCGGTACGGACGAGATGTGGGACCATGCCGAGCGCGTGATGGCGACCGTACTTTCGGAGATCCAGGCGCAGGGCCACAACCGCATCAAGACCACGATCAATCCCGGCGAAGGCGCGTTCTACGGACCGAAGTTCGAATACGTGCTGCGCGACGCGATCGGCCGCGACTGGCAGTGCGGCACCACGCAGGTCGACTTCAACCTGCCGGAGCGGTTCGGCGCGTTCTACATCGATGCCGATGGTTCGAAGAAAGCGCCGGTTATGGTGCACCGCGCGATCTGCGGCTCGATGGAGCGCTTCATAGGCATTCTGATCGAGCATTTTGCGGGCAATTTCCCGCTCTGGCTGGCGCCGGTGCAGGCGGTGGTCACCACCATCACCTCGGAAGGCGACGAATATGCCAAAGTCGTCGCAGCCGCCGCGCGGCGTGCCGGCTTGCGCGTCGAGATCGATCTGCGCAACGAGAAGATCAACTACAAGGTCCGCGAGCATTCGCTGGCGAAAATCCCGGCGCTGCTGGTGGTCGGCAAGAAGGAAGCCGAGACGCACTCGGTTTCGATCCGACGGCTGGGCAGCGACGGTCAGAAGGTGATGCCGACAAACGAAGCGCTGGCCGCGCTGGTCGATGAAGCAACGCCGCCGGACGTGAAGCGGGTGAAGCAATCGGCTTGAAAGGACACTTCAAGGTGTGTGGCCGTTTCCACGATACTGGGTCGGCGAGACACCGAGGCGGCGGCGGAAGCAGCGGTTGAAGTAAGGGACTTCGTTGAAGCCGCAGGCATACGCGATCTCGCCGACGGCGGATCGGTGATCGACTGGACTCATCAGCATGCTCCGCGCTTTTTGTAACCGCACCTCGAGCACGCGTTCGGTAAAGCTCGCACCCGTCTCCTGCAGCAGTTCTTGCACATAGCGCGGCGACACCTGAAGCTTCAGTGCTGCGCGACCTCGCCGCGTCGGATTTATGTCGGTGGTGACGTCTGAGGCCCCGGCGCAGGCTTAGACCACCCCCGCGACACCACGTCAGAGCACCCGGATGACCAGCCGATAGCGGCGACCCGACCCGGCTTTGCATCAGACACGAGCGACGTCTCGTGACGCCAGCTTTTAGAAGCTTAATAACCGACCTGGCCTTGTTATCACTGTGGATCTTCCGATATCAGGGATCAGCACAATCATTTGACTGCGATCCGGATGCAAGACGCCATCGAACTCCTGAAAATGCGCCGCTCGGTAAAACCGCGCGAGATGAGCGGCCCCGGCCCCTCGCCTGCCGAACTCGAAACTATCCTGACCATTGGCGCGCGGGTCCCCGATCACGGCAAGCTGACGCCGTGGCGCTTTATCGTATTCGAAGGCGACGCGCGCGTTCGCGCCGGCGAGGTCATCGCAAAGGTGTTCACGCTGAAGAATCCGTCCGCGCCGGCAGCCGATATCGAAATCGAGAAGCGGCGATTAACGGATGCGCCGCTGGTGATTGGGGTGGTCAGTTTCACCAAGCCGCATCCCAAGGTGCCGCCGTGGGAGCAGGAATTGTCCGCGGGCGCCAGCGCCATGAACATCGTGACTGCTGCGACGGCGCTCGGCTACGGCGCGTGCTGGCTGACCGGCTGGTTCGCGTTTGACCGCGACGTGCTCGATGGGCTCGGATTGAAAGCGGACGAAAAGCTCGTCGGCCTCATCCATATCGGCAGGCCGTCGAAGGCCAGCCAAGACCGCCCGCGCCCGGCGCTCGCGGATATCGTGACCCGGTTTTAGACGGTGTCGTCATTGCCGGGCATAGCAGTCTGCCTTGCGCAGACTACGTAAACTTGTCTGCGCTCCCGGCAATCCGTCCTTCACTGAAGGAAGACTCATTTGAAGAAGGATGAATACTGAAGAAGGATAGACGCCCGGATCATTTCCGATCAAGTCGGGAGCTGGCATCGAGGCATGCTCAATCGCTCACGCCGCCTTCGATGCGCGCCGACCAAATCTGGACAGCAGCTGTTCGATCTCGTTGGCGGGCCGGGCCGCACTGAACAGGTAGCCTTGCGCTTCGTTGCAGCCTTCGGCGCGCAGCCAGTCGAGCTGGTCGATCGTCTCCACGCCTTCGGCCGTCGTGGTGATGCTGAGACTGCGACCAAGGCCGGAAATCGCCCTCACGATCGCAACGCAATCGCTCCGCCGCGTAAGATCGTTCACAAACGAGCGATCGATCTTGATCTTGTCGAACGGAAAGCTTCTGAGATAGCTGAGGCTGGAATATCCGGTGCCGAAATCGTCCATCGAAATGCTGACGCCGAGTTCGCGCAACTGATGCAGGATTGCCAGATTGGCCTCGGTTTCGGCCAAGAAAAGCGATTCGGTAATTTCAAGCTCGAGCCGCGTTGGCGACAACCTGGATTGCGCCAATGCCGAGATCACCACCTGAACCAGGTTGCGGCTGCGAAACTGTACCGGCGACAGGTTGACGGCGACCCTGATCTCGGCGGGCCATTTTGCCGCCTCGGTGCAGGCTTCCCGCAACACCCACTCGCCCAGCGCGACGATCAGTCCGATGTCTTCGGCAACCGGGACGAAGTCCGCAGGTGAGATCATGCCCTTTTCGGGATGCCGCCAGCGCAGCAGCGATTCAAAGCCGCTGATTCGGTCGGCGGCGATATTCACCAGCGGCTGATAATGAAGTTCAAATTCGCCGTTCGCGAAGGCGCGACGCAGGTCAATCTCCATGTCGCGGCGTTTTTGCGCCTGCCGGTCCATTTCCCTCTCGAAGAACCGATGAACGCCGCCGCCGTCAGATTTGGCCCGGTACAGCGCCATGTCGGCATTGCGCATCAGCTCCTCGCTGCTCGCGCCGTCGCCAGGCGAAAGTGCAATGCCGATACTGGCGCCAACCACAACCTCGATGCCGTCGATGTCATAACAGGCGCTCAATATCTTGATCACGCGGGCGGCATAATCGCTCGCCTCCTTCGGCGAGACATCGGAGGCGAGGATAATCGCAAACTCGTCGCCGCCGAGCCGCGCAACGAGATTGTTGCCTCTGACTTCCGATCTCAACCGCTCGGCCACCAATTTCAACAAGCGATCGCCCATGGGGTGACCGAATGAATCATTGACCTTCTTGAACAGGTCGAGATCGACGCACAGCACCGCCACGCGCTTGTTTCCGGGTTCGCTCTGCTCCAGCGCCTGCTTGAGGCGTTCCTGATAAAGTTCGCGGTTCGGCAGATTGGTCAGGCCATCATGGTGGGCCATATGGGCGATCCGGGCCTCCGCCTTGCGCCGTTCGGTGATATCGACAACCGCCACGAGAAAACCGTCGCGACCCTCGAACGTGACGCGGCGTCCAAACGTCAGCACCTCGATCTCGCCGCCATCGGCCTTGAGATGGCGCCAGTTGCGGGTGGAATGATAGGTATCGCCGATCTGCTGCAGCGCCTCGGTATGGGTGACCCATTCATCCTGCGGCCAGATCTCCTGAAGTTTCATGCGCAAAAACGTCGCGCGGCTGTAGCCATAATGCTGTACCGCCGCGTCATTGACGTTCAGGAACCCCGTCGTCTGCGCATCGAACACCCACATCGGCATCGGATTGTTGTCGAACAGCAGGCGAAACGAGGCTTCACGTCTCCTGAGAGCTGTAACATCGGAGACCGTCAACGAAAGAATGTCTCCGAATGCCGTCGCGCCCAGCTTCAAGTTGCGATGATCGCTGTCGATCTCGAACTGATCGCGGCTGCCGCTCTTGATGACAGCGAATAGTCGTCCGATCACCTCCGGCGAGCACAGTAGATTTCCTCCCGTGCTGAGCCGGCGCCACAGCAATTCGGTTGACGGCAATTTAAGGAGCCGTGATGCGCCTTCGTTATGGTGGACGATCTGGAAATCGAACGGCTCGCCGCGGGAATCGCGAATCGTCGCAAGCGACAACACGCCTTCGTCGGTGGTGGAAAAAATCGCCTCGAGTAAATTGTACTGCAGTCCCCGCTCGTTGACGTAGGTTCCAATCAGCGTACCGCCCCAACGTGAGAGCGTCGGGAGCGCGAGGATGTCGTAGGTCTGGACCACACCATCGCGCACGCAGTGTGCGGCGGCGAGATAGGGACGGCAGTTCCGAAGCGCGCTGGTCGCGGCTTCGCAGAGTGCGGTTGCGCAATCGGGTGGCAGCGCGGTGATGGGAATGTCCCAACGGTCGTCGCCCAGCCATTTCTGTACGTAACGGCCGCTGCGCGACACTTCAAGCTGTTCATTGTTGCTCTTCAGCAGAACGATATGATCCGCCAACCGGCCGAGGCTGCCCAGCATCACCTCTTCATAGCGCGGAAGCCTTGCGCCCGGCTGCAGCGCGGCGTGCCACTTGCGCTGCAGAACCGGGACGTCATCGAACATTTCGGTATTGAGTTTCCCGGTGGAGTTTTTGGCGGCAATCATAGCTTTCCCACTATGCGCAAACGCGCTTACACCGCCTCATCCCATGCGGTTAAACTTAAGGTGATGTAAAAATTGCGGGGACGATTGAGCCGAACCGGCTAGTATCAGCGTTTAAGTCATTCGATGGTTAGTGCGGGTTAGGGACTATGACAGTCGTGGAAGCTGGAGCGGCCTCTTGGCCATGTCACGAAGCGCCCACCACGAGAAACTGCCCTAACGCGCGACAACCTCGACCTCGCCATCGACGCCGTTGACGACGTTGAAGGGACGCTCGTACATCTTGCCCTCGTTCTTGGCGATGGCGCGATATTCGCCTTCGGACAGTACGACGCGGGGGAACGCGCCGATCGATTCCTTGATGACGTCGCCACCCGGCGTAATTACCGACCACGCAGTGTTCGCCAGGGCTTCGCCGCCCCTGTCGCTGACCAGCTTGAGCGTGATGACGGCGGCGCGATGGGTAATGACGACGTCGGTCAGCTTGCCGGCCTGAACGCGGATATCCGAACGCACGACGGAATTGGCGTCGCCGTAGTTTGAAATGATGTAGTAGGTGCCGTCCGGCAGCAGCGCGACGTCGCCGGCGGCAACGTTCGGCACCAACGAGGCGCGGTCGCCACCTTCAAACTGACTGCCCTTGTAGATCGCGAACGAAATCTGGTTTGGGGGAATCCGGCTGGTGCCGACGCGGCCCTCGATGCGCAGGCCGCCCGCCGGAAGCAGGAAGGATTCGCGGTCGGTCTCGGATTTCAGGGTCACCGCCCGCACCGCGCTGACCAGTCCAAGGGCCACATGGACGACATAGCTGCCCGGCGGCAGCACGATGTTCGGCGTTGCGCCGCGGTCCTCGCGGATCAATTTGAATGTACCGGTCTCGTCCGGCCGGTCCGAAAAAACCCGCCACACCAGTCCGCCGGTAATGACCGGCAGGTCTTTGCCAAAGCGCGCCGTCAGCGACAGCACCGCCTGGCCGGGGCCTGGGGCCCCGGGAGGCGGGGCAACCGGCGGCACGGTAGCGGTGGAAGGTTGCGCCACCGGCGCGGGCAGACTGGGTACCGAGCCAGGACCGGAGGGCGGAGCCAGATTCATCGCCGGCGCCGAAGGTTCCGGAACCGCTGCAGGAGGCACCGGCGGCGGACGGTCCGAGAACATCTGAGCCGAGACGGAAGCCGGAATCACCGAGACCAGCATTACCGCGAGCGTAAGCGCCGACGGCAGGCGCCCGCCCTGCCCGGATCGACCGATGCCGTTAGCCCGTGATGTCATGGCGCATGCTTTTCACTGAAAACGCGGCAAATTCAAGCCTGCGGGCCTGCCACAGGTAACCCCGGAACCGGCAACAAACCGGGATGTTTATTCTCAAGGTCGCGCTCCAGTCACAATCCCTGCCTAGCCCCATCCTAGCCGCGGCATAAACCATGCCTGTGGTACATTCTGGCGGGGCCAAGCGGTAGCGCATAGTCTTGCGCTATCAGGAGATATCAGGTGCTGGACAGTTTGATTGGACGCGGCCCTAACGGTTCCAACGGCCGCGATAAAGTGGGGCTCGGCAGCATCCGGCGGCCGGTGATCGGGCTGGCGTTGGGCGGCGGCGCGGCGCGCGGATTTGCGCATATCGGCATCGTCCGGACGTTGATCGCCCACGGCATCTTTCCCAATGTGGTAGTCGGCACCTCGATCGGTGCGGTGGTCGGCGGCGCCTATGCGTCTGGCCATCTCGATACGCTCGAGGAATGGGCGCGCAGCCTGCAGCGGAGAAATATTCTCGGCTACCTCGATATCCGCCTCAACGGCTCAGGCCTGATCGGTGGCGACAAGCTCGCTGCGCAGTTAGAAAATGCAATTGGCGACGTTCTGATCGACGACTTGCCGCTGAAATTTGCGACCGTTGCCACCGAAATCCGCACCGGCCATGAGATCTGGCTGACGCATGGCCGCGTGGTCGATGCGATGCGCGCCTCCTATGCGCTGCCCGGGATATTTTCGCCGGTGCTGGTGGGCGATCGCTGGCTGGTCGACGGCGCGCTGGTCAATCCGGTGCCGGTGTCGGCGGCACGCGCACTCGGGGCGGAAATCGTGATCGCCGCCAACGTCTCAAGCGACGTGTTTACCCACAGTATGACGATTTACTCCCACGGCGCGCCGGCCGAACCGCCGGAGGCCGTGAGCGATCAAGCGCCGCCGAAACGGGGCCTCGGTAAGTTCTTTTCCGCCGAGCGCACCATGAAGCGCGAGTTTTTCGGCAGCGCGGCACGGCCGGGCATTTCCAGCGTCATGGTCGATGCCTTCAACATCATGCAAGACCGCATCACCCGCGCCCGACTGGCCGGTGATCCACCTGACCTATTGATCTCGCCCCGTGTCGGTCAAATCGGCTGGTTCGATTTCCACCGCGCCGACGATCTGATCGCGCATGGCGCGCGCGTCGCCGAGCGCGCCATCGACTCCATCCAGGAAGCGGTCCATGTCCTCGCGCCCGTGTCAGGCGAACCGGACGCAGCGGTCGACAAGATGCCCTGATCGGCGGGGGGAAAACCCCTGCTCTGCCGGTACTTGGCTTGTTTTGTTCGCGTGCAAGGTCAGGCCGTCTTGATATATTCCCGCAGCGCTTCCTGTTCCATCTCGTATTCCATGACGCGCCACTTGACGATGTCCCCGATCGAAATAAGGCCGACAACCCTGCCGTCCTCGACCACCGGCAGATGCCTGAATTTTCCTGATGTCATCGTTTCCATGATCGCGCCGACGGTGTCGGACTGCTTGCAGCTGACAACCTTGCGCGTCATCGCCGCGCTGACGGGTTCGTCCAGCACGGCCGCACCGCGTTCTCCGAGCACGCGCACAATGTCGCGCTCCGACAGGATGCCTTCGATTTCACCCTCGCTCATCACCAGTACGGCTCCGATCTTACGCTCGCACAGAATCTGGATCGCAGCCGAGAGCTTTACAGCCGGCTCGACGCTCTGAATCTGATGGCCTTTGGAATCAAGAATTGCACGTACCGTCATTGTCGTCTCCCTGAAGCCGATCGCGCTTCTTGAACGAACGCGATCTTTATTTCCTTGAGTCTTCAATCAACAGTTCGGCGCCGATTTCGTTGCAGGCGCATTCGGCAAGCGTGGATATCGCGCACGCTCATAGGCTGGTACCTTGCCTCACCGTGCGGCCGATGATGGATGAAATCGCCTTGCGCCGCAAGCGGCGATCAACCGCGATTCGATACGTCGGGCGATGACGCATCCGCAGCATTGCCGACGGCGCGCGGGACCGGATCGAACAGCGAAAACAACACCAGGCCGGCGAAAAATCCGCCGATATGCGCCTGCCAGGCGACGCTGGCGCCGTCTGCGCCGATCGCGATCGATCCGATGCCGAAGATAATGTTGACGCCGAACCAGACCGCAAGAAAACCCAGCACGCGCGGATCGCGCAACGCACGCATCAGCGACAGCGCCGGCACTCGCGCGGCGGCATCGGCATCGCCGCGGCTGAACGACAAAAAGCTGCCCTTTACGAAGGCGAACCGGATCGCAGCCGCCATCGTGCCTGACACCGAGGCGGAAGCGCCGATCATCGGCGCCACCGCGTGCTCATGAGTGACAAGATGCGCCAGCGCGCCAGCTGCGGCCGTCACCGCCATGAACACGAAAAATCTGGTCGCGCCGAACCGGCGCGCCAGGGCGCTGCCGAACGGCAACAGCCACAGCACGTTGAAACCGATATGGCTGAGATTAGCGTGCAGCAGCGAATAGCTCACAAAGGTCCACACCTTGGCGCCGGCACCGCCGGGGAAATTGATCGCCAGTAGCGTTGAATCGTAGCGCTTTGGAATGAATCCGAACGCGTCAATCGTCCAGTTTTCCAGTTCCGGCGGCAGCAGCACGTGCAGGTGAATGACCGCAAGCAGCAAGACATAGGCGGTCAAGGCGCCGGGCAGCGTCAGGATCGGTTCGCGCGCTACGTCCTGCGGGCTAACCTGCGGCAATTCTGGCGGGGATTCCAAGGGCTCAAGACCTAAAGCGAGCGGCTCACGCGGGTGATCGGCCCAAATAGGCGGCTTGGCCGTGCTGTGCAAGACGAGATCGCGGCAGGCTGCAGAAAAAGGCAGACTTCCGACCTGCCTTTTCCTGTCTCAGCTGACCTGCTTCACCAGCGAGGCAGATCATCCTTTCGCCAGCGGCACCGCGACGAACCGCGTCGCATCGGCTGTCTTCACTTGTATCAGGACACTGTGCTTGCCATTGCTATTGGCCTCCCTCAGCGCCGACCGTACGTCACCAGCGTTTGCGACCGCTTTGCCGCCGACGTTGAGGATAATGTCTCCGGTCTGCAAGCCGTGCTCCGCAGCAGGTCCTTCCGGATCGACTGAAGTCACTACGACGCCCTTTTGGCCTGCACCTTCGACGTCGCCCGCAGGCGCAAGACCGAGTCCCAGATGGGGAGCGCCTGCCGCGGCTTTCGGCTGCGCATCGCCCGCGTTTGCTTGATGCTCATTCGGCATTTCGGCCAGGGTCAGCGTCGTCGACTTGGCTTCGCCCTTGTGCAGCACATCGAGTTTCACCGAAGTTCCCGGCGCCATCATGCTGATGGTACGGGCCAGATCGCGCGAGTCCTTCACAGCCGCACCGTTGACGGCGGTAATGACGTCACCCGCCTCGATCCCCGCCTTGGCCGCCGGACTGCCGTCCTGTGGATTATCGACCATTGCACCTCTGGCCTGCTTCATGCCGAGGCTGTCGGCGATGTCAGCCGTGACCGGCTGCACTTGAACGCCGAGCCAGCCGCGTGTGATGTAGCCCTTGTCCTTGAGTTGAGCGACGACGAGTTTCGCCGTGCTGGCAGGAACGTCGAAGCCGATTCCGACCGAGCCGCCGGACGGTGAGAAAATCGCGGTGTTCACGCCGATCAGATTGCCGTTCATATCGAAAGCCGGACCGCCGGAATTGCCCTTGTTGATGGGCGCGTCGATCTGGATGTAGTCGTCATACGGGCCAGCGCCGATATCGCGTCCGCGCGCGGAAATGATTCCAGCGGTGACGGTGCCGCCGAGACCGAAAGGATTGCCGACAGCGACCACCCAATCACCGATGCGCGGCGGCTGGTCCGCGAACTTCACGTAAGGAAAGTCCTTCTTGCCGTCGACCTTGATCAGCGCGAGATCGGTCTTCTGGTCGGTGCCGACAACCTTGGCTGTATAGATCGTGCCATCGTCAGCCGTAACCTGTACGGAGTTGGCATGGTCGACGACGTGGTTGTTTGTAACTGCGTAGCCATCCGGCGAGATGAAAAAGCCTGAACCTTCGCCGGTGATAACCTGATGGCGATGCGGTACGGTGTTCGGGCTACCGAAACCGAATTGCCTCCAAAAAAACTGGCCGAACGGTGAACCGGATTGATCAGGATCCGTCCCATCGCTGTCGCGCTGGGAAACCGCTGTGTTAACGCCGTCGTCGTCGATTTTGACGCGGACCGATATCACCGCTGGCTTGACCTTTGCGACGAGGTCACCGAACCCTGCAGGAGCCTGAGCCGTTTCAGCCGCCTGTGCCGACGCAGTCCATGCCGGAAGATTTAGCGGCCGGTAACCGCCCGGCCCGACGACGAGCACGGCCATACTAAGACCCGCAACCGAAGCAAGCAGTGCGAGGCGGCGTGGCCTCAGGATTTTTCGTGGCGCGCGATCTGGCTCGTTTAATTGATCGTTCATGACAGCATCTCCGATGATGAGCGAAAGAAATCTCTCGATCAAACATAGAGAGCGCACCTTACGGGGCTCTGTTCGTCGGATTAATCTTTCGAAAGAACAAGAACGGCGAAGAGTCGCGGTCGCGCGGCTAACGAAAACTCTTGGTGAGCCGAAGTATGCCGTCGACTACGGATTCGTTGACAGGCCTCCGTCCGCTGCAAGCACGGCCGGCAAGCGGCCAGACCTAAAGTCGTTGCCGGGCCGACCAGCCACCAGGTAAAAAGTCCGTGAGTGGGACTTATGAAACGCGATGAAATTGATGATCTGTATAAGGGCACGCGGGTCGATCCACGATATCGGCGCCTTTAAAGAAAATATTCTCTCGCTTGCGATTTTGATCAACGGGCCGGCTCGACCAACCGCCAGGAAACTTCATTGCTGAGCCCATGCAGGAACTGCAGCGCCCGCTCCACGATCGGCATGACGTCCGCCGCCGGCGTTGTCGGCTCAAACAAATCGCTTATCTGGAGGGGAAATGAGAACTGACAAGAAATGGCGCCGCGAATGCGCGCTCGATGTCTATACCGGGTCGTTCGGACTTTTCCTTTTTGTGTCACCGTGGCTTCTTGCGTACGCTAACGAAGCGGCACGCATTGACCTTTGGGCCAGCGGCGCCGCGGTGGTCGCGATTTCGATCGCGGCAATCGTCGCGTTTTCGGATTGGGAGGAATGGCTCAATCTCATGCTTGGGCTCTGGTTGATGGTATCGCCGTGGGCATTGGGGTTTATGCACAGCACGGCGATGCACGTTAGCATTGGGCTCGGCGCAATGGTTGCGTTCGTCGCAGCCCTTGAATTGTGGTTGGTAAAGTATGAGCCCCGATATGGTTTGAATCCGCCCCCGCGCTAGCAAGTCGAAGGGCGCCGCCTTGATGATTAATTCAGCGATTGTTCGACTTGTCGATTTCTGCGCCCGCTACCGGTGGACGGTCGTTATTGTCGGCACACTACTGATGCTCGGAGCCGCCGTCTTCGACGTCGCAAAATTCTCCATCAATACGGATATCCAGGGATTGATTTCCCCGAATCTCCCCTGGCATCAGCGTCAAATCGAATTGTCTGCGGCTTTTCCCCAAAAAGGGATATCAGTCGTCGTCAGAGCGCCGACAGCCGAGAATGCCGAACTGGCAACCAATCAGCTGGCACAGAGCCTCTCAAAGAACCCGAATTTGTTTCCCAGGGTGGTGCAGCCCGAGAGCGGTGATTTTTTCGAACGCAACGGATTATTGTTTTCCGCTCCAGCCGAGGTCCAAAAAACCGTCGAAGGGCTAACGAAAGCCCAGCTGCTGATCTCCACCCTCGCCGGCGATCCGAGCCTCCGTGGGGTTATGACCGCACTCTCGTTTGGAGCCGAGGGAGTGCAGGCTCGCAGGATCAAGCTGGACCAGCTTGCATGGCCTCTCTCATTGGCAGATCAAACGTTAAGTGACGTTCTGGCCGGCAAGCCGGCGACATTTTCCTGGCAGGAACTGCTGCAAGGCCACCCGCTGCCGGCCAACCAGCTGCGGCACTTCATCGAAGTCCAGCCCGTGCTCGATTTTGCGGAGCTTCAGCCCGGACGGAGGGCGGAGGAAGGGATTCGCCAGGCGGCCGCCGATCTAGACTTGCAAAATATGTTCGGCGCGAGGGTCGATCTGACCGGGGAGGTGCCGATGAATGACGACCAATTCTCGGTTATCAAAAATAGCGCCTTGCGCGACACCTTGACGGCAGTGCTCGGCGTCCTGATCATTCTCTGGCTGGCGCTTCGCTCCTGGAAAATCATCACCGCGGTCTTCTTCAGCCTGATGGTTGGGCTCGCGGCGACGGCCGCGATCGGTCTCGCCATCGTCGGCTCTTTCAATTTGATCTCAATCGCATTCTTCGTGCTGTTTGTGGGTCTCGGAGTCGACTTCGGGATTCAATACAGCGTGCGCTATCGCGCCGAACGGCATGAACACCCTGACTTGCGCGAGGCCCTGCGATGGGCCGCGCGGAAGGCGGGAAATCCGCTCGCATTGGCGGCCGCGGCCACGACCGTGGCGTTCTTCGCGTTTCTGCCGACCAGCTATCGCGGCCTTTCGGAACTGGGGCTGATTGCCGGTTGCGGTATGCTGGTCGCATTCCTCTGCAGCATCACGCTGGTACCGGCAATGCTGGCATTGCTCAATCCTCCGGGCGAGCCCGCGCCAGTCGGCTTCCGAAGCCTCGCGCCGCTGGACGATTTCCTTCAGCGCCATCGTATTGCAGTGATCGCCGGCACGATTCTCGTCGTTCTGGCCGCTACACCGCTGTTGTGGCATTTGCGGTTCGACTTCAATCCGGTCGATCTGCAAAGTCCGAACTCTGCCTCGGTCGTGACCTATCGTGAATTGCAGGGCGATCCGGAAACCAGCGGTAACGATGCGGAGATATTGGCGCCGTCACTCGCAAAGGCCGATGAAACGGCCAAACGTCTGGCTGCACTCCCCGAAGTCTCACGGACCTTGACGCTAAGCAGCCTAGTTCCAGCCGATCAAGACCAGAAAATCGCTGCATTGAACGGCGCGTCGCAACGCCTTGGCACCGCCCTCAATCCTACAGACGGACAGCCCGCGCCAAGCGATCAGGAAGTTGTTGCCGCGATTCAAAGTACAGCGGAAGATCTTTCCAAGGCTGCAGGCAATGAAACCGGTCCGGCCGCAGAATCCGCGCGTCATGTTGCCGGTTTGCTCAGGCGTCTCGCAGGCGCAGATGCCGGTATCCGGGCCAAAGCAGAAGCTGCGATCGTGCCACCGTTGGTTTTCGACCTCGACCAGCTTCGCAAGAGCCTCGCTCCCCAAGCGGTGACGATCAAGACGCTGCCGCCGAATTTGGTCCGCGACTGGGTATTGCCCGACGGCAGAGCCCGCGTTCAGGCGTTGCCGAAGGGCGATCCCAACGACACCAATGTGCTGCGAACATTCGCGACGGCGGTGCTTCGCGCTGAACCGACGGCCACAGGGGCAGCGATCAGCTATTATGAATCCGCGAAAACCGTCACGACCGCTTTTGTCGAAGCAGGCGTTCTGGCTCTCAGTGCGATTGCCATTTTGCTCCTTATCGTGTTGCGACGTGTGACAGACGTGCTCCTGACGCTCGTCCCTCTCCTGCTGGCCGGCGCCGTCACGCTTGAGATTTGCGTGCTGGACGGTTTCGCGCTCAATTTCGCAAACATTATCGCGCTTCCGCTGCTGCTCGGCGTCGGCGTCGCGTTCAAGATCTATTACATCATGGCCTGGCGCGCCGGAAAAACCGGCTTGCTGCAATCGACACTGACCAGGGCGGTCGTATTCAGCGCCATGACCACTGCGGTTGCGTTCGGAAGTATGTGGGCGTCGAGCTATCCCGGCATGTCGAGCATGGGCAAGCTGATGGCCCTGGCGCTGATATGTACAATGGCCGCCGCAGTGCTGTTCCAGCCGGTGCTGATGGGGCGACCGCGGCAAGTGAAGGCAGCTTCGGAGTCGAGCCCGGATTTTGCGAGAAGCCGCGCAATAGGCGCATAGAGCCAATATCCGGGACACGAGGCCCAAAGACAAAAGGGAAGGCTCTGAGAAAGCCTTCCCCGGTTTGTGCTGACCGTTTCGCGCATGGCCCGGGCGATATCCCATCCTCCCCGCGCGCCGACCAGACCTGTTTGACGCAGCCTGTGTAACTCGGAGTGCGCGGACACTGACAGGCTCGCCCCGGGGCGCCAACGTCATAGTTAATTTAACCTTAACGGAACAAAGGCGGCGCTCACGGTGCGGAAAATGCGCCTGCGGCATGGACGCTGCAAAGCCTGTCTTGCAAAACAAACCGGGGCATGGGCGTGCGCAAAAGCGGGACAGGTGTGTCCCGCCAAACGGGTCGCCGGGGCAAGGTCGAGGTATGAAGCATCCGTCAAGCCGTGAGTTCTTCGCATACTGGGATAAGAAGCGCGGCGGCGCGCATGCGCCGGACCGCAGCGAAATCGAGCCCGACGCCGTGCGCGAGCTGCTCGGCGATATCTTCGTGTTGTCTTATGACACGGCCGCCGGCTATCCGTTTCGCGTCGCCGGAACCCGGGTCTGCGCGTTAGCCGGCCGCGATCTAAAGGATCGGAGCTTTTCGGCCCTGTTCGCCGCCGACGCCCGCCGCGAAATCGAGGACATCATCACCGTGGTGGCCGAAGAAATGGTTCCCGCTGTCGCCGGCATTGCCGCGACGTCGGAAGATGGCTCGCCGGCGCATCTGGAATTGCTGCTGCTACCTTTCAACACGCGCCCGCATACGCCGCTGAGCCTGACCGGATCGCTTGCACCATTCGAAAGCAAGCGCCGCCCGCTCCGGGAATTCAAACTGACATCGTGGCGCTATCTCGCCCATCCGCCGCAGAAGCTCGTTCCGCGCGCGTTGCGAAAGCTCGCGATCGCGCGCGGCTTGATGGTCTATGAAGGCCTGCGCTAGAGTCTGATCCAGCTTCCGGCTAATCCTGGATCATTCCGCCAGTTCCGGCCACGGCACGATGGTCGATTTGACCGTCTTCATCGCCATCGCGTCGGCGACCGCGCGGCCGATGCCTTCTTCCGAAAAGGGATATAGCGTCTGCATCTCGAGCCAGGGATATTTGTCCCGAGTGCGATAGAGCATATCGACGCCGAGCGGCAGATCGTTGCCGGTGAATCCCCACGACCCCAACACATTGAGGTCTTTGGTGCAGATGCGATGCCACGACGTCTCAATCGAACCGGCATCGGTGAACTGGCCCATCTCGACATAGGTGCCGCCGTCGCGCAGCATTTCGATGCCTTCGGGGCCGGCGCTCGGATGCCCCGAGCAATCCATCACCAGATCGGCGCCGAAGCCGCCGACGATGTCGCGCACTTTTCTGATCCGTTCTTCCGGCGTTGTGACCTGCCCGATATCAACGGTGGCCTCCGCGCCGAACTTGCGCGCGAGCTTAAGCCGCGGTGCCTCCGGCGCGCCGACGCAGATCACGCGCCCCGCGCCCATCTCCTGCGCGGCGGCCACCGCTAAAATTCCAATCGGGCCGGAGCCCTGGATCACGACGGTGTCGCCCCAGGTAAATCCGCCGGCGCGCGTGGCGCGGTTGAAGGCGCGGATGCATGAGGTCAGCGGCTCCGACAATGCGCCGAGCCGCAGCGACATATCGTCGGGCAGCTTGTAGATCTTGGTGCCGGGCAGCATCTCGAGATCGACATAGACATATTCGGCCCAGCCGCCCCACAGGTGCGGCGCCTTGTCGAAGCCGAGATAGCGGCCGTAATACACCGGTGTCAGGCACTTGTTGGCGCTCTCCGGATAGTGAATGCAGTAGTAGCAATGGCCGCACGGCATCAGCGGCGGGATCATCACCTTCGATCCCACCGCGAGCTTTTTGCTCATGAAATCTTCGGTGAATTCCGAACCCACCTCGACCAGCACGCCGCCGATCTCATGGCCGAGCGTGAACGGCCATGGCAGTTGCTTCGGCCAGTGACCTTTAAGGATATGCAGATCGGTGCCGCAGACGCCGCAGGCACCGACCTTAATGAGCGCCGCCTTTTTCGAAATTTTAGGCCACAGCACGGTGCGAATGACCGGCTGCGCACCGGGACCGTCGTAGGTGCATACGCGTATCTGTTGCATGAACGTTTCCTCCCGCCCTTCGGCGATTGTTGATTGGCGTTACGTGGGCGGAGGCAAGCTATGTGAACGGAGCGAAGATGCCAATATCAGCTTTAGCGTATGCAATTCTGGTGCAGCAATTGACAGGCACAAGGCGCGGTCCCAGGGTTGCGCGAATAACCCTCATGGGAGTGAAGCTTGCGCAATCGCTGGGGCATCCTCGCCGTTCTGTTTACGGTTCGCGCCACTATGGCATTCCAGTTCCAAAGCGTTGCCGCGGTCGCACCGCTGCTGGGCAGTGAATTCGGAATTGGCCTCGCCGATATCGGGGTTTTGATCGGACTGTACTTCGCACCGGGCGTTGGGCTGGCCCTGCCGGGCGGCGCCATCGGACAACGGTTTGGCGACAAGACGACGGTACTTGGAGCCCTGCTGCTGATGCTGGTAGGCAGCGCGGTGATGGCATTCGCCGCCTCCTGGAGCATCCAGATCGCGGGACGGCTGGTGGCGGGCGCCGGCGGCGTGATCCTCAGCGTTCAGCTGACCAAGATGGTGACGGACTGGTTTGCAGGCCGCGAGATTGCAACCGCGATGGCAATCTTCGTCAATTCCTGGCCCGCCGGCGTCGCCATCTCGCTGCTGGCCCTGCCGTTGATCGGCACTGCCTATGGCGTGGGCGCGGTTCACCTTGGCGTTGCCGCGTTGATTGGCTGCGGCATCGTGCTTCTCGCGATCGGGTACCGATCGCCTGCGGGTTCCGGGGTCACGTCAACGACGACAACCCTACGCCTTGATCGCAACGCCGGCGTCGCCGTGATCGCGGCGGGTCTGATCTGGGGTCTCTTCAATGTCGGCTTCGCGATAATCTTCAGCTTCGGGCCTTCGATGCTGGTCGAACGCGGCTGGTCAATCGCAGCCGCAGGATCGACCATTAGCATCGTGCTGTGGCTGGCGGTGGGCTCGGTTCCGCTGGGCGGCTTCCTTGCGGATCGCACCAAGCGGCCAGAGTTCATTCTGATCGCGAGTTGCATTGTATTCGCGATGCTGATGATAGCGCTGCCGCGCAGCGACGCGGTGTTGCCCATCATCATCGCGCTCGGCTTGGTCTGTGGCCAGCCGGCTGGGCCGATCATGAGCCTGCCCGCACGCGTACTGCAGCCGCAGACGAGAGCAATCGGCATGGGCGTGTTCTTCACCGTCTTTTACGTCTGCATGATGCTCGGGCCGGTGATCGGCGGCGCCTGCGCCAAATGGACCGACAGTGCCGTCGCCGCATTCGATTTCGGCGCCCTGATGATCCTCGCCTGTCCCCTCGTTCTCTGGGGCTTCAATCGCATTCCAGCGACGACACCAAGAGCGTGATGACTTTTCTTCGAACCGTCATCCCGCTCTATCTTCTTGTTTGAGCATGATCTCCGCGCAAACGCCTAGCGTTTGTCGCGAGGGAAAACCGGTACCCACTTTTCCGGATCTTGCTCTAGGATCGGTGATCTGCAGTTCATACAACCGCTGCTAACTACCCGTTAACCCTGCCCGCCGTAGGGTCAGACGACACCGAGAGACCGGCTGTCGGGTGGCGAAGATGGCGTTGGCGAACAAAAAATCGATCCTTCCGGCCGCCGAAGAGCGACGCCGTTTTCAGAGGGTGAAGGTTCATTTGCTGGGCCGTTACATGCTGCCGGACCGGCGCGAATTTCCATGCCAGATCATCAATATGTCGCCGGGCGGATTGGCCCTGCTGGCGCCCGGCATCGGCAATGTCGGCGACCGGGTGATCGCCTATCTCGATCATATCGGTCGGGTCGAGGGCAAGATCACCCGCATTATCGACAATGGTTTCGCCATGACTGTGGGCGCCACCGCGCGCAAGCGCGACAAGCTCGCCGCCCAGCTGACCTGGCTTGCAAACCGCGACATTCTCAATCTGCCGGAAGACCGCCGCCACGACCGTATCGTGCCGCGCAACCCGATCGCGCTGCTCACGCTTGAGGACGGCACCAAGATGACCTGCCGGATTATAGACATGTCGCTGTCCGGCGCCGCCATCGGCGCGGAAAACCGGCCGCCGCTGAGATCCCTGGTCATGCTCGGCAAGGTCCAGGCCCGGGTTGTGCGCAACCTCGAAGAAGGCTTTGCGCTCGAGTTCGTTCACGCGCAGATGGCCGAGACGCTCGAAGACAGCGTTACCGCGCGGTAAAGCCCGCTCCCCGCGATTTTCCCATCTTTCTGAAGCGCGAAGGCGGTATCCGCATCTGTCGGATGCCGCCCTCGTATCTTTTGACCCGACGCAATGGGTAAACGCGGCAGGCCCTTGCCGTCGCAATCGCCGGATTGACGGGCCCTGAGACATTAATGCGTAAAATTTGAATCAATTGTGATTCTCTAAAATTCTAATCGGATTTTATTCAAGTATAGCTCGAATTAGCGCTACCTTTTACTTGTATTCGTCTCAAATGTACTTGGCTTACTTAGCGGCGGTGCAAAACCTTTGTGCGAAACGTGGTCCCAACAAGAAACGGGGGCCACAATGTTTGGTTTCGGGGGACAGGGGAAGGGATTGGCGGTCGTCGCCATCCTGATGGGATTGAGTGGGCCGGCAAGTGCCGGTGACAAACCAGTTCTTTATGCGAGCCTTGGCGACACCACGCGCTCGCCAATCGGCTGGGTCGAATTCTGTGCCGACAGTCCCGGCGATTGCCGCGGCAGCGCGTCACAGCCACGCGACATCGTGATGTCACAGACAGCCTGGCGAGATCTGCTGCGGGTCAACCGCTGGGTCAACGACACCATCAAGCCGATGACCGACATGGAGCATTGGGGCGTGGTCGAGAAATGGTCGTTGCCTACGGACGGTTACGGCGACTGCGAGGACTACGTGCTGTTGAAGCGCAAAATGCTGATCGACGCCGGCTGGCCCCGCGGGGCGCTGTTGATCACCGTGGTGCGCGACAAGAAGGGCGAAGGCCACGCAGTGCTGACGGTGAAGACCGATAAGGGCGAGTTCATTCTCGACAACCAAAACGAAAACGTCGTGGTCTGGACCGAGACGGGATACCGCTTCGTCAAGCGTCAGTCGCAGAGCGATCCGAATGTGTGGGTCTCGCTTGGTGACAGCCGCCCGGCGGTCGCTACCGCCAGTGCCCGCGATCACTAACCACTAGGAGATAACGGAGACACGCGACCCGGTCACATCCCCACCCTCCCCGTCCCAGACTGGATCGCGCGCGGCCAGCCCTCCCCAAGGCTGGCCGCAACTTTTTTTGCACCGCCACAGACGTGTTTTATTTGCGTCACACATCTGCGGGTGTGGTAAGTCCGGGAACCTTCGTTTTCCGACGGGCTTTGAAATCCCATGATCGAAGTGACCTCTCGAGATACAAGGACCAACGGCATCGGCGGCATCAGCTCGCAACCGATTGCACTTGCAGCCGCAATACTCATTCTCATTGTGCTGGGCGTTGGTTCCATCGCGCTATGGCGGGCTTACAGCGGCACTTCCCCTGAACAAGAGCGCCTCGCATTGGCCCGCCAATTACAGGCTCGGACCGCACAAGCCTCCGAGCAGCTGGTCGAGAAAACAAAGAACTTGGAAGCTATCCAGCAGGAATCGATCGACCAGTTGCAAATCGTTCAGGACCAACTGCAAGCCGTAAGGCGCCTTCTCGCCGCGCAGCAGGCTGACACAAAGCGGTTGTCGGAACAGGTTTCGGGTCTCGCCGAGGCGATCGATGGCCTGCGGCAGTCTTTCGCAAGTGTCCAGTCTGCCGAGTCATCTCCCCCCGCTCGCAACAAGTCGATCCGAACCAGGTCCCGTGCAGCCAAAAGCGCGCTCCGCAAGCCCGCAAAATCGCGGAGCTGACCGTTAAGCACAAGTTTGTTGAAAACCGTTTTGCCCGTCGCTAGGCCGCTGTCCGGCCCGCAAGAGTCTTGAGCGATGATGCCGCCGACCGTATCGCGGCCGTCGTCAAATCTGGAAAAGCCATAACAGCAGGATCGTCGCCAACGCCATCAGGCCGCTGATCGCCCAGCCACCAATGTATCCGGCATCATGATCCCCCATGCCATGGCCCAGATCCGGCCTGCCTGTCGCAGATCGCCAGAAATATGACATAGCCGCCTCCTGCAGGATGTTCTTCCACGACAATGCCGGTGCAGGCCGTCGGTTCCGCAACCGGCGTTTCTGATCTCGGCATACGGCGGCGACAAGACGAGATCAGATTAGGTGACCGCGGGCGTGAGCGGAACCGGCTCTACAGAGCAGCGTTTGATTCCGGTCTCGCGAGGTGTTGTCCAATGAGCAACGATCTCAACTCGAGCAACCGGCGACGGACTCGTATGGCTTTGGTTATCTTCGCTACCGCGGTTGCGGTTGCGGCAATTGCGGCGTTCGCTACGACGATTCATCGTGTCGACATGAGGCAAACCAGCAGCGATGTACCACCGGGAACGATTGGGCTGGCCCGTCCACATCCCCCACTCGACAAAGGTCCGGGGGAGCCGATGAAATAGCGTGGACATGATGGCCCGTGCTGGGCCTGTGCGGCGGCGGATGCCGGCATTCCCGTTGCGGTCGCAAAGCATTGAACCCGCACCCTAGCAGCCGCGACAAATGCTCTTCAGCTTGCGATCGACGGCTTTGTTTTCGGTTTCGATCGCGGCATCGCCGTCCGTCTGCGGCCCGGTCGCAGACGTCCCGCCGACGTCCGACCGTGCCGACCCGGTCGTCATGGACGATCCTCTCGTGCCAGGCGATCCTGAGGAATTGGCGGCGCCGGCGCTGTTGGTCCCCGGTGGCGGTGGCGAAGCCACCTTCGCGGAATTGCCGGCGCCGCTCGGATCGTTGCCGGAGTTATTCAGACCCCCAACATTGGCCGGGCCCGATGGCACACCGCTCACGCCAGCCGTGCCTGCTCCCGCAGAGCCGGCGTTCGGCGAGCCCACGGCGCTACCGGTGCCGCCCGACGGGCCGCTCGCAGCTCCTCCGCCGGCACTCCCACCTCCGCTTGCGCCACCTCCACTTTGAGCGAGCGCACTGATGGGTCCGGCAAGAATTCCAATCGCGACGATCGATGCCGTCAAAGATATCTTAGTCATCAGGAATCTCCGTTTATGATTCAACGACAGCACGCAGCGCCGGTTCCGCGCCGGAACGATTTCCGTTGACTGCTATTGAACCAGCACCGTTGGACGCTGGAGGTTGGTCCGGTCGTGCGCAAGTTGATCGCCTTTGACGACGACACTTTCGACAAGCTGAAGCAGTTGGCGCGGGACCGGATGGCGACCATTCAGGAACTGGCCGACGAAGCATTCGCCGATCTGCTCAAAAAGCACGGCATTCCCGTCGACCTGAAGGACGCGCTTCGCAAGAGCGCATCATTTTCGCAGAATTCCGAGAGATCGAGCCGATCAAGGAAAACGAAATCATCATGACGACAGACCCAGACCCCTTCGATCAAGCCCAGCGCGCGGCGCGAAAGAACATTCCCGCTGAAGCTAATCCGTACCGGGATGGCACGGAGGAACATTCGCTCTGGGCCGCCGGCCACGAAAGAGTTGCCGGCGCGGCCGAAGCTGATGAATCCGAAGGGACTTGAAATGCTCGGCTGTCAGCCGATCTTCTTCAGGCCTTTTTTGAATCGCGACCCGTTAGCGACATAGAATTTCGCGGCGCTTCCCATCTCGGCGACCTGCGCGGGATCAAGCGTGCGGATCACCCGCGCCGGCGATCCGATGATCAGCGAATACTCGGGAAACACCTTGCCCTCCGTGATCACCGATCCGGCGCCAACGACGCTGCCGCGGCCGATCCTTGCACCGTTCATGACGATCGAGCCCATGCCGACAAGCGCGTCGTCCTCCAGCGTGCAGCCGTGCAGGATGACGTTGTGACCGACGGTGCAGTTCTTCCCGATCATCAGCGGGAAGCCTATATCCGTGTGGCAGGTCGAATTGTCCTGCACATTGGAATTTTCGCCGATCTCGATCCACTCGTTATCGCCGCGCAACACCGCGCCGAACCACACGCTCGCAAAATTGCGCAACCGGACCTTGCCGATCACCATGGCGGTATCGGCGATAAAGTAATTGCCGTCGGTGGGAAGGTCGGGCGCCTGCCCGTCAAGTTCGTAAATCGCCATGCCTTATAACTCTCCTGTTCGCGGAGATTTTGGCACAGCCGCTTCGCTCAGGCCAGCAGTCCGGCCGCGCGCAGCGTCATCAGGAAAAACGTGCCTGACATCAGGCTCCAGAATCCGGCGAGCACGGTCGCCATCATCACAAATTCGACGCGGCGCCGTTCGATCCGCGCACCGCGCAGCGTGTTGCGCATGATGATGAAAGGTGCCGCGAATACCAGGAACGGCACGGCTGCGAAAGTGCTCGGCGCGACACCCTCCTGCAGCAGTCCAAATCCCGCCGGGCGCTGCACGAATGCCTGAAATCCGCTGGCCAAGGCGCCCGCCAATGCAAAACCGATGCAAAGGGAGAACAAGGAATTCAACGCATCAGGCGACATGGCATGGTGTTCCGCTACACAACGACCTCCATTGATCGCAAAATTGGCCGCCCGCCGCCACATCATCCTTAAAGAAAGGTTAATGTCGCCGGTTGGAACCGCGGCTTCGCACTGGACTGGCGCGACATCGCTTGCGCGAAATCGTGCGGAAATTCGATGTCGCATGGCATATTCGCAAGTGATTCGGTCACCGCTGGACGTCCTTCACGATGCTTGGTACATGACATTCTTTCCGACCGCACAGTACATCGCGCGCGGCTCGCGCAAGCGTCGCCGCAGCCACATAGTTCCGATCATGCTGGGATGCGCGCTCACGGCGGGCGCGATTGTTCTGATTGCCTATTTGCTCTGGCCGACCTGGGGAGCGGGTGCTTCGAGCAGTCCGGCGCGGTTACCGGTAAGCATCGGAGCTACGGTCTTCAACGTGCCGACCGCGGCGATCCGGATGAAAATCCAGCGCCACTCCGGGCCGCAGGAGCGCGTCGATCTCAGCTTCGCCTTTCCTTCGCTCGAGCCTCCCGACGCACCGAAGCATGTCAGCGCCGATACCGTGGAAGAGACGATGCAGCCGATCGACCGGATCTTCCTGTCGATAGCCGCGCACCATGACGCGCTAGCGCCGGACACCCGCGTGCGCACGATCTATCCGCGCTATCTCGAACAGGCTTCGACGCTCGTGCAGGACGGATTGACGATGCGGGCATTTCGCGACGGCACGCCCTACAGCAACGAGGATTTGTTCTTTGCAAACTCGCCGAACCTCAGCGCACGCTGCACGCGCGATGCCGCGACGCCTGGGATGTGCCTGAGCGAGCGCCGCATCGACGCCGCCGATCTGACGTTTCGCTTTCCAAGAAGCTGGCTCGCGCAATGGCGCGGCGTGGCCAATGCGATGGACCGGCTGACGGCGCAGTTGCAGGGTCCGAGGGGTTAGCTCGTGAGGTGCGAGTCCCTTGGCGAGCCTCGAAGGATGACATTCGTGCAGGCGGCCATGGTTCGAGGCGCGCAAGAGCGCGCACCTCATGACGACGGGGTGAGCAGCGAACGAATCCTAGCCCTGCTCCACCAGATCGTCCTCGAGGATCGCCATCTGAAACTGGAATGAGCGGTCATCGTCTTCATCGTCGACGAACAGCACGCCGATGAATTCCTCGCCGATATATACCTCGGCCGAATCGTCTTTCTTCGGCCGCGGTACCACGCGAATTTTCTGATTGCCGAACAGACGCTTGAGATAGGCGTCGAGCTTCCTGACTTCCTGAACGTCCACGGCAGTCTCCAATCGGATTTGGGTTTCGCGAAGTTTTATGACGAGACGAGGCAGACTGCTAGTCCAACTTGCAGAATGCTGCACGTGATTTCGATCAATCCGGGAGATCAAAGCCCGATCGCGTTGAGCATTTGATCCATGGTGCGTGACGGCTCGGCGCAGCCGGCCTCGCCGACGATCTTGGCGGGAACCCCTGCGACCGTCATATTGTGAGGCACCGACTTCACCACCACGGATCCGGCAGCAACGCGGGCGCAATGGCCGACCTCGATGTTGCCGAGAATTTTCGCGCCCGCTCCGATCAATACGCCATGGCGGATTTTAGGATGGCGATCCTCGTTCTCCTTGCCGGTGCCGCCAAGCGTGACGCCGTGGAGGATCGAGACGTCGTCTTCGATCACAGCAGTCTCGCCGACGACAAACCCGGTGGCGTGATCGAGGAAGATACCGCGGCCGATCCTGGCCGCGGGATTGATGTCGGTCTGGAAGACCGCCGACGAGCGGCTCTGCAGATAATACGCAAAATCCTTGCGGCCTCTTTGATAGAGCCAGTGCGCCAAACGATGAGTCTGGAGCGCGTGGAAGCCCTTGAAGTAGAGCAACGGATCGATGAAACGCGAGGTCGCGGGATCGCGGTCGTAGACCGCCACCATATCGGCGCGGAAGGCATTGCCGAGATCGGGATCGTCGCGCAGGGCCTCGTCATAGGTCTGGCGAATGAGGTCGCCCGACAGGGCCGAATGGTCGAGACGCTCGGCTAGGCGATGCACCACGGAGTCCTCCAGCCGTTCGTGATGCAACACGGTCGAATAAATAAAGGACGCCAGCTCCGGCTCGCGGCGAACGATGTCTTCTGCCTCGGTCCGCACGCGATCCCAGATGGGATCGAGCGCCGCCAGTTTTCCCCCGTGCGGATTGATCTGATGCATTGCCATGTGCTGCTCTCGCAATTCGGTGACTTCGTAGTGCATTATAGCACGACGGTTTGACGGCTGTCCCGGCGCCCATACCGCAAAAGTGAACATCAGCCTTGCTTGAAATGCGCGCTAAGACATTGAAACCCCACAGTTTCTTCGCGCGGCCAAGATCCGCCTCCCGCCGAAGGCGTTAGATCAAGGTGGTCGGCAATTTCGGGAAATCAAGCGGATTAACAGCTTGCGCGTATCGTTTTCGCAAAACCGGGCCCACCCCTCCGATCAAGTCAGAGGGCAGCGGCGCGATAGGTCACTTTCGCTGCGAGAGAAAATCCAGCACGCCTGTCTTATAGACCTTGTCGCCGACCGCCCGCATGTGGTCGCGGTTGGGAATATCGAGCACCTTTGAACCCCGGATGATTTTCCCGAGCGCTGCCGCCGAGCCGGCGATTTCGTCCGACGTGCCGACCGCGATCAGCACGGGCACGCTGATGCCAGCAGTTTCCTCTTTTGTCATCAACCGTCGCGAGCCGCGCAGGCAGGCCGCCAGCGCCCGGTGATCGGAGCGAGTCTGGTCCGCAAAGGCGCGGAACGTCCGCCCCACCGGATCGGTCACATCGTCGAGCGACGGCGCTTCCAGCGCCTGCGCAACGTTTTCGCCGGGACCGCCGCCCTCGATCAGGCCTATCCCGATGCCGCCGAAAATCGCCGAGCGCAGCCGCTGCGGCTGGCTCCGTGCAAGCCAGGCCGTCATCCGCGATCCCAGCGAGTAGCCCATGATGTCGGCGCGTTCGATGTTCAGATGATCCATCAGCGCGCTGACATCGCCGGCCATGGTGCCGATGTGATACGCCTCGGGGTCGTAAAGCTTGGCGGAATCGCCATGGCCGCGATTGTCAAGCGCGATGACGCGGCGGCCGTTTTTCCTTAGCTCGGAAACCCAGGTCGGATACACCCAGTTCACGTTCTTGGTCGACGCAAAGCCATGCACGAGCAGGATCGGGTCCCCCTCGCCTTCGTCGAGATAGGCAATTTCGACAGCGCCGTTATGAAAATTCGGCATCGGCCATTCCGTAGTTTTGGGGGAAGAATCGAAGGCAACCTAGCCTTGAGCGACAGCACCCGCCAGAGGCTCATCTGACATGAAAGCCGCGGCGGCCAACCTGCGCAACCGCCTCGCCTTCTTGCGCTGCAGCCAGGACAGCGTCAGGCGTTCCGTGGTGGCTTTGATCGACGACAAAAAGCCAAAAAGCGCCAGCAGCGCGCCGAACACCCACAGCGCAAGATCGAACGCACCGGCCGCCAGCAGCAAGGCACCGCGGCCGAGCACTTTGAGGATTGCGCGGGTCTGGCTGCCCTGCGACTCCGCAAGCCGTGCGGCACGTGCCACATCTTTCGGATGTTCGGCGATCCTCAACGTGTCTTGCGCAGCGCGGATGCCCGCCTTCTCACCAACGCGTCCGACATCCTTGGCAAGCCGGACCAGCGCACCGGCGTTCTCGGCGCGAAACGCAGCCTTGATCGCAGTAATCGTCTGCCCCGGCCGCATCACCGAACCGGATGCGACCGCATGTTGCAGCATCGGCGCGTCGACGATCTCACGCGCCGAGCGTCCAGCCCATTGCGTCAGCCCCTCGCCTAGCCGTCCGACCTTGCGGGCATCCTTGACCAGGGTGAGACCGGCGCGGACCGGCGCCACGCCGCCGACGGAGATATAGGTCGCCGCGGTCACCACGAGGCCGACAGTGGCGAGGCCCAGCACCAGCCGATCGGTATCCTCGCCCATCGCAAGGTGCTTGCCTTCGCGCACCACGTCCCGGATATCGCCGAACACGAACAGGTCGCCGGCGAACGTGCCCGACAGGCTTGCGACGTCGTCGGCATTTCCGGTCACGAGGCCGGTGACGAACCGCCTTGCAAAATGCGACGTGGAATTTTCTTCGGCAACGGCATCGCGAACGCGCTGCGACAGCTCTTCGCTAAGGGGAATGTCCTTCTCCCTGGCGAGATCGACAAAGCTGTTGGCAAGGTCGGCGTCATTGGCCGCTAGTGCCGCCTCGACATTCTCCGCGATCACCGCCTGGCTATTCCGCAGAGCAGAATTGAGCTGGACCTCGGCGAGTTCCGCCGGATCGTCCTGCGCCGCCAGAATTCCGCCGGCCTCGCGCGCATGCGGCCACATCAGCGCACACGCTGTCGCGCACACTGCCATACCACCCAATGCCGAACCGATCCGCAATCGCTTCATGCCGAAAACCCAATGTTTTGGCTGTCTTCAAAATGGTGTGCCGTTTTTAAGGCACAATTGCCCCGACGAAAGAAGGGCTTCTCTGGACGACAAGATTGTGTCGAATTTGCATGAGCAAATGAGCGGTCGGGGCTCTGGGAATCACCAATACCCGCCAGTATGGTCCGCAGCATTCAGCCTGCTGCGGTTTGTCGATTGCGCCCGCTTCCATTGCTGTCAAGGTGGATATTATGTCCGATCACGTCGTTCCGCACTTTCACAACGATGCCGGCGTGTCCGTCATCGAGATCGGCTCGCAGGAGTTCATGTGTGTGGGCGCCAATCCGCCCTTCGATCACCCGCATGTTTTCCTCGATCTGGGCAACGACAACGAGATCATCTGCCCCTATTGCTCGACGCTCTATCGGTACGCACCCGACCTTGGCGCCGGCGAGGCCCGGCCACCCGAATGCGTGGTGAAAGACAAGGTCGCCTGATCGGGCAGTGGCTGCGTCACGCACCATCTTCGTGGCTGGTGCCGGGATCGGGGGATTGACGGCCTCGCTAGCGCTGGCGCGACAAGGGTTTCGCATCGTCGTTCTTGAGAAAACCGAGCGCCTCGAGGAAGCCGGCGCCGGCCTGCAGCTGTCACCCAACGCAAGCCGCGTGCTCGTCGGTCTCGGTTTGCAGCCGCGGCTTGCGGCCCGGGCGGTCACCCCCGACGCCATCAGCCTGATGAGCGCCCGAAGCGGCGGTGAAATCTCCCGCCTGCCGCTCGGCGAAGCCGCCGCGTTTCGCGCCGGCGCGCCCTATTGGGTGGTGCATCGCGCCGATCTGCAGGGAGCCCTGCAAGCGCAGGTCAACGACAATCCCGATATCGAGTTGCGGCTCGGCTGCCAGTTCGAGGACGTCGTGCCCCATGCCAAGGGACTGACCGTGGTCCAGCGCAGCGGCATGATGCGCCAGCAGGATCTGGCGCTGGCGCTGGTCGGCGCCGACGGAATCTGGTCCGCGGTCCGGCAGAATTTGTTTCCCGAGGTGCAGCCGCAATTCTCCGGCCTGATCGCCTGGCGCGGGACGCTCGACGCCACGCAATTGCCGCGCGAATATACCTCGCGCCGTGTCCAGCTCTGGATGGGACCGAACGCGCATCTTGTCGCCTATCCGATCTCGGGCGCGCGCCAGATCAATGTCGTCGCCGTGGTGCCGGGAACCTGGAATCGGCCGGGCTGGAGCGCGCCGGGCGAACCGAACGAAATCAAAAGCGTATTCGCTTCATCGCGGTGGCCCGGACCTGCGCGGATGATGATCGGGGCCGTCGATGAGTGGCGGAAATGGGCACTGTTCACGGTGCCCGATGGCGAATGGACCGATGGCGCGATCGCCCTGTTGGGGGACGCTGTCCACGCCATGCTGCCGTTCGCCGCGCAAGGCGCGGGAATGGCGATCGAGGATGCCGCGGTGCTCGCCAAATGCCTCGGTGAAGGCGCTGCGGAAAACGCTGCCGGCATCCCGGCCGCGCTGAAGCGCTATGCGCGGCTGCGCCGCGCGCGCGTGAGGCGCGTTCAGCGCGCCGCGCGGCGAAACGGCATGATCTATCATTTGAACGGCGCGGCGGCGGTAGCCCGTGACTTGTTTATCAGGTCGATGGGACCGCAGCGCATGCTTGCGCGACAAGACTGGATCTACGACTGGCAGCCGTAAGCCGGCGTCCGGACAACTCGCAACAATTGGCGGTTTGCGCTTAATACACCGCGCCGCCGGAGCGCATCGGTGGGCGCGTACCCCTGGCATTCGCAGGCGGCGCGGGCGCTACAGGCGGCGCGCCGGTGGTTGCGGCGGTCGGTGCGGTGTCATGGCATTTGTTGCGCTGCCAAGCTTCTTCGGCAAGTTTGGTCTGACCACGGACCGCGACGTAGTCGTTGCGATAGGCGAGTTCGGCCACTACCGTACCGGCGGCGCCGGTCTCGGCCTTGGCCATCAAGGCCTGCAAATCCTTGGCGCGTGTGGCGAGGCTCTTGCGCTCCGTCTCCAGTTGCTTGCAGTCGTAAAGATCGTATTTGGCGGGATCGGCGAAGGCCAGGCTCATGCTGTCGCTCATATTGGCACAGCCGTTAAGCGCCATGCCGAGCGCAAGCAGCGCCATCGCCGAGGCGGCGCGCGGCAGCGGCTGGGAAAAGCAAATGCGAGCGATCATCTGACCTTGGTAAACCGGCAACCCTTGAGGTTGCGTAAAGCAGGCCCGGATGTCCGGATTGAGGCTTTGCCTTAAGCGACGCGCTCGCTTAAGGAGGAGCCGCGTTTCTTTGAAGCCAGCCCAATTCCACTGGATAAGAAAACGCGCTAAGTATCTGATCTGGCGACCAAAGCGGACGTGGCGGAACTAGTAGACGCAAGGGACTTAAAATCCTGCGGCCCCGCTGAAAACGCTCAACTTTTCTCAAAACACTGGCCAATCTTCCCATCGAGACCGATGGAAACCCGGCTCGTTTGCAAAACATTTCCGTCGCCGAATCCGAGCGCGTGGAAATCGATCGACGGCTGTCCGACGCCCTCTACACCGCCGGCCGCAGCGCGCTCGATCCCCTCCTCCCTCGACACCTTCAAGGCCTTGACCCTCGATATTTTCTGGCACGTCGGAAGCGACGCAGCGGCGCACCATGCGGCCTGCCGAACGAACCGCGGCGTGTGCTCGACCAAATTGTGTTCAAGTCATCCGATGAAATGTGCGCGGGAAAACCGGATCAGAGGCGCTACTCGCGCCCCTCACCACACCAGCCATCAAGAATGACTTGTTGCCCGTAGCAGAAGGTGGCCGGCTCTAAGCCCGGCACTGAAGACTGAAAAACCCCGATGCGCTCGTCACCTTGGCAGGGACCGGCGAGCACATCGGGGCTCAGTAGAAAGCTGTTTTTCGAAGTGACAAAACTAGCAAACCGCCGCCACGGACTGAACCGCACAAGATCCCCAACCAAGTGCAGACCGGACGGGCGGACGCTCCTTAGTAGTCGCATCCGTCCGTCCGGATGGTCCGTCTGGATTTTCCGGATTTTCATCCGTTTCGTCCGATCCGTCCGGTCCGGGCGGCGACATCCGGGTATGTTGCGGACGTCGGTCGGCCTTGGCGATCTTAATGTCCACGACGGCTGTGCGCCCGATCAACGCTGGCTGGATCTGGCTGGCCGGCCGGCCAATGTCTCGTGTCCGTCGACAGAACACGACGTGCGCGGATCGGGGCCAAAGGGCCGCCGTCGATGGGCGCCTAATGGTAATCAGTGACCAAAGGCGGCGCGAATGTTCGCGCGCTTAAGTTGTTGGGGAGCGGTGAGGCCGAGCCGATAGGCCTTCAGCAAGTTCGGCCTGCGTTGCCGTTGATGGAACAATCAGGATCAGTCGCCACGCCGTTTCTGTCACGGAATATTTCAGCCATGGTCCAGTTAAGAAGAATACAATAAACGAGTGAGAGCGGGTCGTTCATGGTGTCGCGTTTCAAGCGACGTTCAGCTGTCAAAGCAGACCATCCGCCTATCGAGTATGGCTTTGTTCGGCAACTATACTCAATTCCTGCGACCATTCTTTTGCAAACCAGCGCGCTGTTTTGCCTGGCTGACGGCCGCGTCGGCAAAATATTTGCGCGTGTACTCAATGAATGCCTTGGCGACCCGCCGCTGCGCTACTCTGCCCACGCTAAGACATCCGACCTCAAGAGGGCGCAGGTTTTCAATGATTGGCACGTAGCGAACGCGGGTGCCGTCATAAGTCGACGGAGAATGCGGGACCAAGTTCAAGATTGAATATCCCAATCCATTGCCGACTAACGTCCTTACCATTTCAAAGTTGGTCGAACTAAATCTCAGATTGGGTGAAATATGTAACCCGTGGAAGAGCGACATGAAGTAGTCGCGGGTGTGTGGCAGGTCCATCAGGATCAGAGGTTCTGATGCTAATCGCTCGAGCGAGACCCGGCGCGCATTTGCGAGCTTGTGCTTGGCTGGCAGAACCACCTGCGGTGGAATAACCGCTAATGTTAGCCATTCGAAATGTTTTGGAATATCGAGATCGAACGTGACGGCCAATTCGTACTGTCCGCCGACCAGGCCGGATAAAATCTCCTGCTGATCGCAGACGTAAATCTTGACTGAAACGCTGGGATGGATCCGACAAAACTGAGCCAGCAGGTTCGAAAAATAGACCGGTCCCAGATTTGTAAAGCAGGCAACGCTCAACTCTCCTTCCAAGGAATGACCAAGCGCGCCGGCGCGTAGCTGAAATTCATCCGCGTGTGCGAGCAGGGATCGCGCCTCCGCGACGATGACCTCGCCCGCAGGTGTCAATTTCATTCCGCGTGCGGGCTGGCGAACGAATAACTGAATATCGAGTTCAGCTTCAAGGTCTGAGATAGCGACAGAAACAGAGGCTGGCGAGATATGAAGCTGTCGCGCAGCCGCGGTCACACTCTTGTTTCGGGCCGCCTCCAAAAAATATTGCAGTGCGCGCAACGACAGCCGATTCATGTTTGCCTAACGTGACCATAGGAAAATTGTGCTTTTCTAAACGTCCCAGATACGGAAGGATTTCGCAAGGCTTGTATTTCCACCCTGCTTTAAAAGCCGATTGAAGGACGGAACGATGTTTCTCCGCGCGGTAAATTGGGGGTACCTTGAGTAGTATGTTTCCAGAGCGCAGACCGGAGAAATCGATCGTCACCGCAGTTCACGCGGCGTCCGTTATGCTCAACAAGGCCGCCTCCACTGCCAAAGCATGCGGGTTGATTGCAAAAGCGGCCGCGGACGGATCCCGGCTGGCGGTTTTCCCCGAGGCATTCTTGCCAGGCTTTCCCTTGTGGAATGGGCTCATTCGCCCGATTGACGGCCATGCCATGTTTCGCCGGTTCGCGGAAAATTCCCTCCGTGTTGATGGCCCGGAGATGGCTGCGATAGCGGAAGCCGCGGCCAAACATCGCATATTCGTGAGCATGGGGCTGTCCGAAGTTTCGCCTCACAGCGATGGATGTTTGTGGAACAGCAACGTCCTGATCTCAGATCGCGGCGAGTTGCTCAATCACCATCGCAAACTCGTGCCGACATTTTACGAAAAATTGAGCTGGACCGGCGGAGATGGGGCTGGATTGAAAGTCGTGCCGACGAGTTTAGGCCGTATTGGTTCGCTGATCTGCGGTGAAAACAACAATCCGCTCTCTCGTTACACGTTGATGGCGCAAGGCGAGCAGATTCACACCGCAAGTTATCCGCCGGTCTGGCCATTTCGAAACCCGCTGGGAGCAAAGCCTTACGATCTCAGTGATGCTATCCGCGTCCGCGCAGCTGCCCACTCGTTTGAAGCCAAGGCCTTCACCATTGTGAGTGCCGGGTTTCTCGACGAGGAATCGCTTACGGTGATTGCGGACGGCAATGCCGAGTCCGAGGCTATACTTCGGGCTTGCCCCCGTTCCTGCTCGATGATCGTTGGGCCAGATGGAACGTTGCGCTCGGATATTCGTGGCGACGCGGAGGGAATGGTTCACACGGAAATCGATGTCGCTGAAATTGTTGAGCACAAACAACACCACGATATGGCGGGCTACTACAACCGCATGGATATTTATTCGCTTCATGTTCAGCGTGCGCGGCCACAGCCGGCTTATTTTCGAGGAGATATTCTCCAGTGTGAGGATGTGGCCTTCGAAGACGACGGGAAGGACTTAGCGCAAGGCAACGGAAGATTCGCATAGGAACGTCGTAAATCAACAGGCAGTGCGAGCCAGAGGGGGACTCCGATGAGGACGTGCAAGGGGCAAAGCGTTTACGGTTTGTTGGCTGCTGTGTCTATGGTCTTAAGTCCCGTCGCAGCCAAATCGGCGGATTTTGGGAAGCCTGGAGAGCCAGTTCATTTAGTCGTTGGACATCCTTGCTGCTACACCGAAGTCTGGTCGGTCATGGTGCTGCATGGGAAGGAGCTTTGGAGAAAGTACCTCCCGCAAGGCTCAACTGTGACATACGATGTGGGCCTACAAGGCTCGACGATCGTAAACTCGATGTTGGCGAAGAAGCAGCATATCGGTTACATCGGCGATCTTCCCGCGATAATCGCGACTACCAAAGACAGCGTCGCGGATGTCCGGATCGTGGGAGTTTCCGGCGTTGCTTACGATCAGTGCAACATTCTTCTCGCGCGCAAGGATGCTCCGGAGTTCAAGTCCGCCGATGAGGCCGCAGAATGGTTAAGCGGCAAACAGATGGCGGTCCCCAAGGGGACATGTTCGGATATTTTCGCGCGCACGGTGTTCGAACGAGCGAATGTCAAGCCGGCCGCTTATCTCAATCAGAACGTCGAGGTCATAACCAGCGGATTCCGAGCCGGTAAACTTGACGGTGCCGCGATCTGGGAACCGGTAGCCGCAAGGCTTGTAGAGGAGGGCTTGGCGCGCCGAATCTCATCAGGTGTCGACTACGGCTTGAAAGACTCGTCCTATATCGTGATGAGTGCTGAATTGATCAATCAGCGCCCCGATGTTGTTAAGGGGTGGTTGAACGCCGAACTCGACGCGCAGCAATTTTTGGCTGAGCCGGCAAACGCTGCGGAAGTCATCAAGCTCGTTATGACGCAGACGACGGGGTTTCCTGAAAAATCCCTATGGTCGGCGCTTTATGCAACTTATCCGAAGGAGCAAGGCGGCACCAATCCCAGGATGGAGTTGCCATTTGCATTTACTCCCGAGGTCATGAGCTTGATAAAGAAGGGAACCGATTTTCTCTACTCGATAAAGGGAATCGGCACTCCCGAACTGCGATCCGAAGCGGTCATGCCGCAGTTCGCCGAAGCGGTTTTAAAAGACAGGAAGTTGAACTCTCCGGTCGGAGCTGTGCCCGCGCTTCCAGGTTCAGCCTATCATGGCAAGTGATGCAGAAATGGGTGCGATGGATCGCCATCGCGCCCAAGGTCCCTCGGCAGCGCCGGACGCGTCAACCTCGTTCGGTGGGTACCGCATGCAGATCGAAACGGCACTCTATCACTTCAAGAACTGGCTAAGAAGTCCGCGCCCCTATTTGATGGTTCTCGGCTTTATACTGCTGATCGGGTTCTGGTGGCTTAGCGTCGAGGTTTGGAAGCTTCCTCGCTTTGCCGGCATGCCTGGTCCAACGGCTGTCGTTCGCGAATGGCTTAGCCGCGAGCCGATGTTCGGTCTTTCGTTTTACACACCGGACTATTACGTGCACATCCTCACGAGTCTGCAGCGTGTTTTCATTGCGTTTGTTCTCTCGACCGTCATCGGGATCCCGCTAGGGCTTGTCATTGGCTGGTCCCGCACCGCGCGCGAGTATATTTTTCCTGTTTTGGAAATGTTGCGTCCGATTCCGGCTCTCGCGTGGGTGCCCCTTGCGATCTTGATGTTCAAAAGCAGCGAAGGGCCGGTTATATTTTTGACATTCCTGCCGGCTTTTTTCGCGACCACCCTCAATTCGATGTTGGGCGTCCATTCCATCGATGAGAGCTATTTCCGCGCAGCCGATTGTCTCGGCGCTTCGCGATGGCAGGTCTTTCGGCACATCGTCGTGCCCGGAGCACTTCCTTTCGTCTTTACGGGGCTGGAAATATCGATCGGGCTTGCCTGGTTTTCGCTAGTCGCGGGCGAGATGATCGCCGGCGAATACGGCCTCGGCTACGTTATCTATACATCCTACACGATGGTGAGTTATCCGACGATCGTCATTGGAATGATTACACTTGGCGTCGTTGGTTACGTCTCCAGCTCCATCATTCGCTCGGTCGGCGTGTTCCTCATGGGCTGGCGCACGCGCGAACTCGGGCTTGGGGGACAATGATGCAGACAACGCTCGACCAAACCAAAGCCCGTGCTCTTCGTGGTACGATCAGGATTGAAAGTGCTGTGAAAGTGTACGGGAATCCGCAAAACGGAGTTGTCGCCGTCGATCACTGCTCCCTCGAATGCCCACCTGGTGAGATTTCGATGGTGGTCGGCCCTTCCGGTTGCGGCAAGACGACACTTTTGAATGCGATTGCCGGGTTTCATTCCCTGACGAGTGGCGCGATCTATCTTGACGATGAGATGCTTTGTGGTCCGGGTAAGCCCAAAGCAGATCCTGGTTCGGACCGCATCGTTGTGTTTCAGAACGGCGCGTTGTTTCCGTGGAAGACGAATATCGAGAACGTCATTTTCGGCCCCGTCATGCAAGGGAAATTGGCGGTCAAGGAAGCCAAAGACAAGGCGCGAACGATGATGGCCGAGGCCGGGTTGTCCGGCATCGAGAATGATTATCCAGGGCAGATTTCGTCAGGAGTGCGGCGACGCGTGGAGATAGTTCGCGCGCTCATGAACGATCCTAAGGTTTTGCTGCTCGACGAGCCATACCGCGCGCTCGACTCGTTGACGAAATCGGTCATGCACGAGTCGCTTCTCGAGACCTGTTACCGTAATCGCATCACCGTCTTCTTTATTACCCATGATCTGGAAGAGGCCATTTTTCTTGGCGATCAGGTTGTTATCATGACCTCGCGCCCTTGCAGAACGAAGAAGCTGCTCAAGATCGATCTGCCTCATCCGCGAGATTACAGCATTGTGACGTCGCGGCGCTTCCGCGAGCTGATGGACGAGACGATGGATGCCGTACATGAAGAGGCAATGAAGGCCTTCGAGCTCGGCGAGCGAGAGGGGTAGACGTCATGTTTGCACTGGCCCAATTGCCGACCATGCTTGGAACGCGCGCAACCGCGCGGGCCATCATAGCCATCACTCTCGCCGCCGTGTTTTGGGAAATTGGTTCGCGATTCGGCGACTGGACCGGGGCACGCCTGCCTTTTATCGGAGTCGTGCCGCCACCCAGCCGCGTGTTGCTGGTGTGGTACAATCTGATCGGCGATTATGGCTATTGGCAGAGCTGGTATCTAAGTTTTCTCCGCGTTCTTGGCGGCTTTGGCGCGGCCATGGTGCTGGGAATTCCGTTCGGCATGGCGCTGGCCCTCAATCGAACATTCTATCAGACTGCCTTTCCAACTTTTGAAGTCTTGCGCCCGATACCACCGCTCGCGTGGGTGCCGGCGGCAATCTTGTTCTGGCCGACACAGGAGTTGTCGATCGCGTTTATTACCTTCCTTGGCGCATTCTATACGATCGTCATCAACGTCGTTGGCGGCGCGCGGAGTATCGACGCGCGGTATATTCAATCCGCTAATGCGATGGGTGCCTCACGGTGGACCGTGTTTCGCCGGGTTGTTCTGCCATCAACACTACCCTCAATCATCGTGGGCGCCTCCGTCGGAATGGGAGTGACCTGGGAAGTGGTGGTGGCAGCCGAGATGATATCCGGTGGTGGCAGCAGCATGGGAAGTGGCACTGGCGGCGGCACCGGTGGCGGGCTCGGTTTCTTTATTTGGAATTCTTACACCGGCGGATCCTACGAACAGATCATCGTCGGCATGATCAGCATTGGAATCGCTGGTTACATCTCCAGTTCGGCGATTCGTGCGCTCGGGGACAGGATAGCGCCATGGTTGAAGCCACGATAACACGGGCAGGAACGATGAATGAAAAATCCGCGAGCGGCGAACTGGAGGTCCGTGATGTGTCGAAGTTTTACGGCACGGACCGATATCCAAAAACAGTCGTAGATAATTGTTCGTTCATCGTAAAACGTAGCAAGCTTACCGTGATGATCGGGCCCTCCGGCTCTGGCAAGAGCACAATTGTGCGATTGCTGGCCAGCTTTGAACAGCCCAGCACGGGAGTGGTGTTACTGGATGGCAAGAAGGTGACGAAGCCGGATCGTGACAGGCTTGTCGTGTTCCAGGAATCTGCGTTGTACCCCTGGATGACGACTTATGAGAACGTCGTGTTTGGGCCCAAAGCTCAAGGACGGCAGGGGGAACCGCTTGCGGAGGCCGCGCGTGGTGTCATTGATCGCGTCGGGCTCAGTCAGTTTCAGAAATCCTATCCCAATCAACTGTCGGGTGGCATGCAGCGCCGCGCCGAGTTAGCGCGCGCACTGATCAATAATCCCGCAATCATGATCCTGGATGAGCCTTTCCGCGGTCTTGACGCGATGACGAAGGGGTTGATGCAGGAATACTATGCGCAATTATTTGAGAACTCTCAGAGCACGCATTTATTCGTCACAACGGATATCGACGAAGCGATCTTTCTCGCTGACCGCTTGCTTATCATGTCGAATTTTCCGCTGCGACTGCGACAGGTGATCGATGTCGATCTGCCGCGCCCGCGCCGGTTGGCCGATGTCGTTACAAGCGATGCAGCGAACCAGTTAAAAATGACTGCGCTTTCGATTTTGCACGAGGAGGCGCTGAAATCGTTCGCGGTCGGAAATCAGATGGCGGATCATTTCATCGAGTCTTATAAGCAACGTTATCGTCCTGACGCTTCAGACTAAGTTCGCGCGGGAAAATATGCTTCTTGTTGGAAGTATTCTTGTGGCTCCAGATCGACCTTACAAATCGGTGAGGAAGCCTTTCATGTCGGAAATGGAATCTTTGTTACAGCCCGCCATGTGTTGGATGGCGCTGAGCGGATTTAGTGGAGGCGTCGTGATCTCCGAGTACGGTTTCGCAATTGGCACTGACGTTGCCCCTCGGGCTTAATCCAGGTTGATGTTCTGCCGCACATCTCCGGGCGATGCATGGGACGAGTGGACGACGGGCGTGTAAAACCATCGGCTGCTGCCGCATGACGGTTCGCTATGAAACGACGCGCCCCGATGACGCTGGTCTTCGGGACCGCATGGGCGCCCACTACACCAGGCACGTCGATTCGGGGTCGAATGTGACGCGGCCGTTCTCTCGGCTGAAGGACGGAGCGTGAACTGATTTTGCAAAACTCGAGGGATTGCTTGCAAAACAATTGGCACATAGAGGCGAAAAGGTTATGAGAATCAACGATGCGGACGTGGCGGAACTGGTAGACGCAAGGGACTTAAAATCCCTCGATGGCAACGTCGTGTGGGTTCGAGTCCCACCGCCCGCACCACTGGCCGCCCAACCGGGGCGAGCTGCAACGACCGGCACTTGACGGAGCGCCCACCCGCAAGGCGCCAGCGGCGCTTCGCCGTTCAGCGGCATTTCATACCGGCTTTGTCGATGCAGCCTTCGAGACTGCCGTGCACGGACACGTCTGGCACGCCAGCGGCCGCGGCGTTCATACCCGTATCACGAAAGACTCGTCACATTTACCCGTTATCATAGAATCATCGATGCGCCGGCTGGAGGGACCAACCATAAACTTTTGACCCTTGATTTTTCGAGCGTCTCCCGATCCGAAAGACGCGTCCTGATCCAGACCCAACGATCAAGCGATGGAAAGCGTGCATTCCGCTCACCGGTCCAACGTAGCCGGAACGGCGGAAATTGTTTGAACTCATAGTGGGGGGAAATATGAGACTGGCAGCTTATAACCTGGAGAATCTGTTCGATCGCGCCAAGGCCATGAATTTGGACTCATGGGAAGAAGGCAAGCCCATCCTCGCTGCCTTCGCCAAGCTCAATTCATTGTTGGGTGAAAGCACCTATTCGGCTGCGAACAAGCGCAAGATGGTCGAGCTTATGATCGAGCTCGGCCTGGAGAAAAGCGACAAAGGTCCCTTCGTCATCCTTCGACGCAATCATGGCGGCTTGGTCAAGCGACCTCGTGCAGGAGGCTTGGAGATCATCGCCGACGGCCGCGCAGATTGGGTGGGTTCGCTTGAATTGCTCGACGAGCCGGTCGACGAAAACGCCATGCGGAATACGGCCCGCGTTCTTGCCGAGCTTGAAGCCGATGTCGTCGGGGTGATCGAAGCCGAAAATCGGCCCGCGTTGAACGAATTCAATCGGATCATGATTCCCGCGGTTGGCGGAGCGGCCTTTCGGCATGTCATGGTGATCGACGGCAACGATGAACGCGGCATCGATGTCGGATTGCTATGCCGTGAGGGGTTTGCCATCGAGACGATGCGCAGCCACGTCGACGATCGCATGGCAAACGGCGTCGAAGTTTTCTCACGGGATTGTCCGGAGTATCATTTGACAACTCCCAACGGCAATCGCCTCATAGTCATGGTCAATCATTTCAAGAGCAAAGGTTACGGCACAGTTGCCGGCTCAAATGCGCGCCGCAAAGCGCAGGCCCAACGGGTCAAGGAGATTTACGAAGGCCTTATCGCGCAAGGTGCACAATTCATCGCCGTCGCAGGCGACCTGAACGACACGCCGGACAGTGATCCCCTCGCGCCCCTCATCGGCGATACGACGCTCCAGGATGCGTTCACGCATTCCCGTTTCGACAATGGCGGCTATCCCGGTACTTACGACAGTTGTTCGGAAGCCAAGAAGATCGACTACTTGCTGCTTTCCCCGCAATTTTTTGCCAAAGTCAGCGCCGGCGGCGTCATACGCAAAGGGATGTGGCCAGGAGTTCGTCCCAAGAAATGGGACGTGTATGAGGAACTCGCGGACAAGCGTGATGCCGCTTCGGATCACGCTGCGGTCTGGGTGGATGTTGATATTTAGCTTTGCGTCTGCTCGCGTATGGCTAGACAAGGGTGACGATCAGAATTTTGCTCGCGGGCTCCATCAATCCGCGAGCATTTGCGACATGCCGAGGGTTTCAAGGCGGCTCATCATTCTGGCGCCCGTGTCCTGCTGATCGATCAGGATCTTGACGATCTCATCGGTGAATGAAGCTTGCTCCTTGTATTGTTCGCCATGGCATTCTTGACTTTGCATGCTCGCGGAACTTCACCGCCTCGAAAATGTTGTCCTGCAGCAAATGGAGCAAGACGACATGGCCAACGAAAATCCGAGGGATCAAGGCGTTGCCTCCGAGCCCGACCAGCCGAAGGAATCGCATTCACCCGCGGAAATGCCACCGCAAAGCGGCCCGCCTGCTTTGGACGGCGGGTTGGAATCGCCGCGCAGCAGTAACTGTTGATGGTGCAATAAAAAAAGCGCGACGGAGAGTTCTGCCCCCGTCGCGCTTTCGCGTTTGATGTTCGCCTACTCCGACTTCTCGATATTCCAGAAGACCGGCGTCGCCGGGCCGTCGAGCACGCCGGAGATCGATTTTCGCCAGACGCTCGGCGCGAAATACTGCCCGAGCGGAATGTAGATCACCTGCTCATAGGCTTCCTTCTGGATGTCGGCGGCGATTTTCTTCTGCTCCTCGGGCGAAGAGGCGCGCGCAAAGGCATCGCGCAGCTGCTCGATCTTGGCGTCTTCCGGCCAGCCGAACCAGCCGCCATTCTTGCCTCTGCCGCCGACGGAAACGTTGGCGATCGGATTCAAGACGTCGGCGCCGACCCAGTTGGTGAAGAACATGTTCCAGCCGCCCTCCTTCGGCGGCTTCTGGCTGGCGCGGCGGCTCACCACCGTCTGCCAGTCGGTTGCCTGCACATCCACTTTGAAACCGGCGTCGCGCAACAGCTGCGCCGCGACGATTGGCTGCGCCTTCAGCGTGACGACGTCGCCGGGCGCCATCACGACGATCGGCGTGCCGTCATAGCCCGATTCGGCAAGCGCCTTCTTCGCTTCCGCCATGCCGTTGCCCTTCACCAAGGTATCGGCGCCGACCTCGGTGGCGAGCGGCGTGCCGCAAACAAACATTGCGCCGCAGATCTTGTAGTATTCGGGATTGCCGACCAGTGCATCCAGCACGTTCTTCTGGTTCATCGCCAGGAAGGCCGCGCGACGGACCTTGACGTTATCGAACGGCGGATAAAGGAAGTTCATGCGCCCGAGCGTCTGGAATCCGAGTTTGTTCAGGGTTTCGACCTTGATCTCCTTATTGCCGGTCAGCACCGGCAAAAGATCGAACGACGGATTCTCCATAAAATCGATATCGCCGGACTGCAGCGCGTTCACCGCGGTCTGCGCGTCGGGCATCGTGATCCATTCGACGCGGTCGACCTTCACCACCTTACCGCCGGATGTCCAGCTCGGTGCTTCCTTGCGCGGCACGTAATCCTTGTTCTTCTCGTAGACCGCCTTCACGCCGGGTTGAAATTCCGACTGCACGAATTTGAACGGGCCGGAGCCGATCTGTTCGGGGATCTGCTTGTCGCCGGGCGTTTCCGCAAGGCGCTTGGGCATCATGAACGGCACCAGCGACGAAGGCTTGCCGAGCGACTCCAGCACCAGGCCATAGGGCTCTTTCAGTTTCAGCGTGATGGTCTTGGCGTCGGTAGCTTCGATGCTCGCGGTGAAGTCCATCAGCTTCTGGCCCATGCCGTCGCGCTTGCCCCAGCGCTGCAGCGACGCCACGCAATCTTCGGCCGTGACCGGCGTGCCGTCATGCCACTTCAGGCCGTCACGCAGCGTAAAGGTGTAGGTCAGCTTGTCGTCGGAGACCTTCCAGTCCGCCATCTGCGGCTGAATCTTGAAGTTGGAATCCGTCGCCAACAACGTATCATAGACCATATAGCCATGATCGCGCGTGATGTACGCCGTGGTGAAGATCGGATCGATGATACGCAAATCGGAATGCATCACCGCGGTGATTGTCTTGGCATCGGCCATCGAAGACACCGTCAGCGCGGCCGACAGCGCGAGCGCGGACAGCGTGATGTTCGACGTCATCGTCGGCCGCTTCCAATGCGAGAGATGGAACATTCGTTTGTCTCCTGACATGAAATTGGTCAAAACCCGATCACTAGTTAAGCATGCAGTCTGTTATTTAGGCGCACTAACACGCTGTAAGTCCAAGGGATTTGAGACTTGCACCAAGCGCGATGCACGTCAATCGAGTTTTGGCCCATGGCCGGGTTGCGAATGCAGCCCTCACCAGGCGCGCATGTTTCGCTTTATAGATTCACCGTCGATCATTTCTCGCAACTCGCCTCGCGATACCTATGCGTCGTTGAAATCAGCTCGAAAGTGAGAGAACGCTCATGAATACCGCCAACCTTCCCTTTGATTCCGAGGCCATGCTGCAGGGACTGCGCGGCTGGGTGGAATGCGAAAGCCCGACCTGGGATGCGAGCGCGGTGGATCGCATGCTCGACCTCGCGGCCCGCGACATGGCGATCCTGGGTGCGTCGATCGAACGCATCGCCGGGCGGCAAGGTTTTGGCGGCTGCGTCCGCGCGCACTTTCCGCATCCGAAACAGGGCGAGCGCGGAATTCTGATCGCGGGGCATCTCGACACGGTCCATCCCGTCGGCACGCTGGAAAAACTCAAGTGGCGGCGCGAAGGCAACAAATGTTTCGGACCCGGCATCTTCGACATGAAAGGCGGCAATTACCTCACGCTGGAAGCGATCCGGCAGTTGGCACGCGCTTCGTTCACGACGCCGCTGCCGATTACGGTATTGTTTACGCCGGACGAAGAAGTCGGCACGCCCTCGACCCGCGATATCATTGAGGCAGAAGCCGCGCGCAATAAATATGTGCTGGTGCCGGAGCCGGGCCGGCCGAACAATGGCGTCGTCACCGGCCGTTACGCGATTGCGCGATTTAATCTCGAAGCCATCGGCAAGCCAAGCCATGCCGGCGCTACGCTGTCCTCAGGCCGATCTGCTATTCGCGAGATGGCGCGCCAGATCATAGCCATCGACGGCATGACGACCGAAGACTGCACCTTCAGCGTCGGCATCGTGCATGGCGGCCAATGGGTCAATTGCGTCGCCACCACCTGCACCGGCGAAGCGCTAAGCATGGCCAAGCGCCAAGTCGACCTCGATCGCGGCATCGAGCGGATGCTGGCGCTTTCCGGGACCGTCAATGACGTTACGTTCACGGTCACGCGCGGCGTGACCCGGCCGGTGTGGGAGCCCGATGCGGGGACCATGGCACTGTACGAAAAAGCGCGCGGCGTGGCCAAGCAGATCGGCGTCGAGCTGCCCCACGGCAGCGCCGGCGGCGGCTCCGATGGCAATTTTACCGGCGCAATGGGAATCCCGACGCTCGACGGACTGGGCGTCCGCGGCGCCGATGCGCATACCCTTAACGAACACATCGAAGTCGACAGTCTCGCCGAGCGTGGCCGCCTGATGGCAGGACTTCTGGCGACGCTGGAGTGAAGGATGAAATCGTCATTCCGGAGCGGCAAAGCATCGAACGCGGAATCTCGAGCCTGATTGCTTCGTCAGTCATTTCCTCCCAAACTAGGCTCCCGATGGCACGGGACTTGCTGAACTGATACGCTGGTGGCGGGGAACCTACGACTGACCTTGCCATTCGGCCGATAACCTAACGGATCGAGATGCTCGGATATCTGCTTCGCCGCGTCCTTGCCGCCGTGCCCGTGATGGGCGTGGTGGCGCTGTTCGTGTTTCTCCTGCTGCGGCTGACGCCCGGCGATCCCGCCGCCATTCTGGCCGGCGACAATGCAACGCCAGAACAGCTTGAGCGCATCCGCACCTCGCTCGGCCTGAACGAGCCGCTCTACAGCCAGTTCTTCACCTGGATCGGCAAGCTGCTGCAGGGCGATCTCGGCGTGTCGCTGATTTCGAATGTACCGGTGCTGAAAATGATCAGCCAGCGTGTCGAGCCCTCGATCTCTATCGCGATATCGACCATCATCCTGTCCATCCTTGTCGCGGTACCGCTTGGCGTGATCGCGGCATGGAAACACGGCACCTGGATCGACCGCTTCGTGATGGGATTGTCGGTGGTCGGCTTCTCGGTCCCGGTATTCGTGATCGGCTACGTACTGATCCAGATCTTTGCCATCGATCTGCGCTGGCTGCCGGTGCAGGGCTTTCGCAGCATCACCGCCGGCTTCGGACCGTTTTTCGAACGCATCATCCTGCCGACCTGCACCCTGTCTTTCATCTATGTCGCTCTGATCGCGCGCATGACCCGCGCGGCGATGCTGGATGTGCTCGGCGAGGATTATGTGCGCACCGCGCGCGCCAAGGGCATCAATGAGAGCGCCGTGCTGTTGCGCCACGGGCTGCGCAACGCCGCCGTGCCGGTCATCACCGTGATCGGCACAGGATTTGCGCTGCTGATCTCCGGCGTCGTGGTCACCGAGAGCGTGTTCAATCTGCCGGGCATCGGCCGCCTTACCGTCGATGCCGTGCTGGCGCGCGACTATCCGGTAATCCAGGCGATGATCCTGCTGACATCGGGCATCTATGTCACGGTCAATCTTTTGATCGACGTCGCCTACACGCTGCTGGATCCCAGAATTCGCTACTGAGGTACGTTATCAATGGCGATCGAAACCCTCCCCGAGCCGTCAATCCCGATCACCACGCCATTCCGGCCGGGGCTTGGATTTCTAACGGCGACGCCCATCATCGCGGTAGCGACGATCTGCTTGGCACTGGTAATCTTATCCGCCATCCTTGCGCCCTGGCTGTCGCCGCACGATCCGTTGCTGCTCGCGCCGGCGCAGCGGTTGAAGCCCGCGAGCGCGCAATTCCTGCTCGGCACCGACGCCTATGGCCGCGACGTGCTGTCGCGAATTCTCTATGGCGGACGGATCTCGCTTCTGATCGGCCTTGGCGCGGCGGTCTTCAGCATCGGCATCGGACTTGTGATCGGCCTCGTCTCCGGTTTCTTCAAGTGGGTCGACGCCGTCATGATGCGCGTGATGGACGGCTTGATGGCAATCCCGAGCATCCTGCTTGCCATCGCCGTAGTCTCGCTGTCGGGCGCGAGCCTGACGACGGTTCTGGTCGCCATCACCATTCCGGAAATTCCGCGCGTGGCGCGGCTGGTGCGCTCGGTCGTGCTGTCGGCGCGTGAGGAACCTTATGTGGAAGCCGCGATATCGGTCGGCTCGAGCCTGCCGAAGATCATGTGGCGGCACTTGATGCCGAATACGATTGCGCCGTTGATCGTGCAAGGCACTTATGTCTGCGCTTCCGCCATTCTCACCGAGGCGATCCTGTCGTTCCTTGGCGCCGGCATCAGCCCGGAGACGCCGACCTGGGGCAACATCATGGCCGAGGGCCGCGCCTATTTTCAGATCAAACCCTCGCTGATCTTCTGGCCGGGATTGTTACTGTCGATTGCGATCTTGAGCGTCAATCTGATCGGCGACGCCGCGCGCGACGCGCTCGATCCTCGCATGAAGCAGCGGGAGAGCGCCAAGTGAGTGCGCTACACCGTCATTGCGAGCAAAGCGAAGCAATCCATAGCTGCATAGCAAACATGGATTGCTTCGTGGCTGCGCTCCTCGCAATGACGACGGGAGAGCGATGACATGACAAGCATCGTTCTCAATATCGACAATCTCGTCGTCGGCCTCGGCAAGAGTCCGCACGGCCCGAGAATCATCGACGGCGTCTCGCTACAGGTACGCGAAGGCGAAACCCTGTGCCTGGTCGGCGAAAGCGGATCCGGGAAATCCGTCACATCGCTGACGGTGATGGGATTGTTGCAAAAGGGCGCGCTGGTACCCTCCGGGGGCAGCGTCAAGCTGGTCGGCGAAGACCTTCTTACCGCGAGCGATCGCCGCCTGCGGCAGTTGCGCGCTACCACCATGGCGATGATTTTTCAGGAGCCGATGACGGCGCTCAATCCGGTCGTACCGGTCGGGCGTCAGATCGACGAAGTGTTGCGCGTCCATACCGACCTCGATCCGCGCGCCCGGCGCAAGCGCATCCTCAGCATGATGGAGCAGGTGCGGCTGCCCGACGTCGAGCGCATTTTTGCGTCATATCCGCATCGGCTGTCGGGCGGTCAGCGCCAGCGCATCATGATTGCGATGGCGCTGGTGCTGGAGCCGAAACTCTTGATCGCGGATGAGCCGACCACGGCGCTCGACGTCACCACGCAAAAACAAATTCTCACGCTGATCCGCGATCTGCAGAGGGATCACGGCACCGCGGTGCTCTTCATCACCCACGACATGGGTGTGGTCGCGGAGATCGCCGATCGCGTCGCGGTCATGCGGCAGGGGCGGCTGGTCGAGACCGGAGCTCTCGATACTATCCTGCGCACGCCGACGATGGAGTATACCCGCAACCTGCTCTCGGCGGTGCCGAGCCTGGTGCCACGTACGGCGCGCGCCGACACCACCGAACCGGTGGTGCTGGAAGCCAACGAACTCGGCAAGATCTATCGCGAGCGCTCGTTCTTCGGTGCCGTCCGCGAAGTGGCCGCCGCGCAAAATGTCACGCTCACCTTGCGCAAGGGCCGCACGCTCGGCATCGTCGGCGAAAGCGGATCCGGCAAGTCGACGGTGGCGCGCTGCATCGTGCGGCTGATCGATCCGACCTCCGGCGGCATTCGCCTTGCGGGACGCGAAATCTCCGAATTGTCGCGCCGGCTATTGCAGCCGCATCGCAAGCGCATCCAGATCATTTTCCAGGACCCCTATCGTTCGCTCAATCCGCGCGTCACCGTTGGCGAGACCATCGCCGAAGGTCCGATCAATTACGGCATGCCCCGCGCCGACGCGCTGGCGAAAGCGCGCGATCTGCTCGAGCTGGTCGATCTGCCTGCCGATGCCATCTCGCGCTATCCGCATCAGTTTTCCGGCGGCCAGCGCCAGCGCATCGCGATTGCCCGCGCGCTTGCGCTCGACCCTGACGTGCTGGTGGCGGACGAAGCAGTTTCGGCGCTGGATGTCTCGGTGCAGGCGCAGGTGCTTGAACTGCTCGACGAAATCCAGACCCGGCTCGGCATCGCGCTGTTGTTCATCACCCACGATCTGCGCGTCGCTGCGCAAATCTGCGACGATGTCGCCGTGATGCAGCACGGCCGCATCGTCGAACAGGGCCCGGCAGCGCGAGTCCTGACAAATCCGCAACAAGCCTATACCCGACAGCTGCTTGACGCCGCCCCCGGACGAGAGTGGGATTTTGCAAATTTCCGGCCGGTTGCGCAAAAAGTGATGGCCGGCGCGCCAACAGCTTAGTTGCCCGTCATTGCGAGCCAACGGGTCGCGCGAATGCGCGCCCGATGACAGGCTCCGCGAGGCAATCCACACTTCGGCACCGGCAAAAATGGATTGCTTCGGCGCTCCGCTCCTCGCCATGACGGGACTCGTTGCGGCGCAAGCTAATCCAGATGCCCACGCGGCATGCAAAACTGGATTGCTTCGTCGCTTGCACTCCTCGCAATGACGAGTCTAACGTCAAGCGCAGCAACAATTGGCTGAGGCAGAATTGATGACCCGTATTGCCGTTGGCGGCTTCCTGCACGAGACCAACACCTTTGCGCCGACGAAGGCAACCTATGACGATTTCGTGCATGGCGGCGGCTGGCCGGCGATGGCGCAAGGCGCCGACGTGCTTAAGGTCATGCGCAACATCAATGTTGGCCTGGCGGGCTTTGTCGAAGCGGCGGAAGCTCAGGGGTGGGAGATGGTGCCAACCCTCTCGTGCGGCGCCAGCCCTTCCGCCCACGTGACCAAGGATGCCTATGAGCGCATCGTCAAGGTGATGGTTGGCGGCATCGCCGCCGCTCGACAGCTCGATGCGGTCTATCTCGATCTGCATGGCGCCATGGTCACGGAACATCTCGACGACGGCGAAGGCGAACTTCTCGCACGCGTGCGTGAAGTGATCGGCAAGGAGCTGCCGCTCGTGGTCAGCCTCGACCTGCATGCCAACGTCACGCCCGAAATGGTCGAGCATGCCGACGCGTTGATCGCCTACCGCACCTATCCGCATGTCGACATGGCCGACACCGGCCGCGCCGCTGCGCGTCATCTTGCGCTGCTGCTGCGCACCGAGCAAAAACTCGCAAAAGCGTTCCGGCAGTTGCCATTCTTGATTCCGATCAGCTGGCAATGCACCAACGACCATCCCACCAAGGGCATCTATCAGAAGCTGGCGGCGCTGGAGGACGAGATGGTGCCGACGCTGTCTTTCGCGCCGGGTTTTCCGGCTGCGGACTTTCCCGGCTGCGGACCGAGCGTGTTCGCCTATGGCAGGACGCAAGCCGATGCCGACACTGCGGCGGATGAGGTGGCGAGACTCATTGTCGGCCACGAAAACGATTTCGACGGCCGCATCTTTACGCCCGATGAGGGAGTCCGCCACGCGATGGAGCTGGCAACGCGCGCGAGCAAGCCCATCATCATCGCCGACACGCAGGACAATCCCGGCGCCGGCGGCGATTCCGACACCACCGGAATGTTGCGCGCGCTGGTCCGCAACAATGCCAGCCGCGCCGCGGTCGGCGTGATCTATGATCCCCAATCGGCAAAGGCCGCGCATGCCGCAGGCGTCGGCGCCACCGTCACGCTCGCGCTCGGCGGCAAGTCAGGCATCCCGGGCGACGCGCCCTACAAGGAGACCTTCGTCGTCGAAAAACTATCTGACGGGAAATTCATCGCGCCGGGTCCCTATTACGGCGGCCGCGACATGGACATGGGCCTGTCGGCCGCCTTGCGGATCGGCGATGTCAGGGTCGTCGTCAGCTCGCACAAGGCGCAACTCGCAGATCAATCGATGTACCGTTATGTCGGCATCGAACCATCGGAGCAGTCTATCCTCGTCAACAAAAGCTCGGTGCATTTCCGCGCCGATTTCGAACCGATCGCCGAAAAGCTTCTGATCTGCGCCGCGCCCGGCGCGATGCCCGCCGATACCGCTGCATTGCCGTGGACGCGGCTGCGCCCGGGCATTCGCATCAAGCCGAACGGCCCCGCCTTCGCTCCCGAAACCAAATCACGCACGACATCTTCTGCAACTGGATAGAGGCCCATGCCCAACATCGACCGCATCGAAGGCTATGCCGACGAACTCACCGCGATCCGCCGGGATCTGCACGCGCATCCCGAGATAGGCTTCGAGGAAGTCCGCACGTCCGGGATCGTCGCCGACAAGCTGACGCAATGGGGCATCGAGGTGCATCGCGGCCTCGGCGGCACCGGCGTAGTCGGCGTGCTCAAGGGTAAAGGTGTTGGCGGCAAGCGTATCGGCTTGCGCGCCGACATGGACGCGCTGCCGATGGAAGAAAATACGAACTTGCGATGGCGCTCGACCATTCCCGGCCGCTTCCACGGCTGCGGCCATGACGGCCATACCACCATGCTGCTCGGCACCGCGCGCTATCTCGCCGAGACCCGGAATTTCGAAGGTACCGTGCATTTCATCTTCCAGCCGGCCGAAGAAGGCCTCGGCGGCGCGCGGGCCATGATCAAGGACGGGCTGTTCGAGAAATTTCCCTGCGACGAGATCTACGGGCTGCACAATGCGCCCGACCTCAACCATGGCGAGATCGCGATCCTTCCGGGACCGGCGATGGCCGGCTCCGACTTCTTCGACATCACCATCAACGGCTATGGCGCGCACGGCGCGATGCCCGAGCGCTCAAAGGACCCGGTGGTGATCGCGATGACGCTCGGACAGGCGCTGCAGAGTATCGTCAGCCGCAACGTCGATCCTTTGCAACCGGCGGTGCTGTCGATCACGCAGATTCACGCCGGCTCCGCCTACAACGTGATCCCCGGCGAAGCGAAACTCTGCGGCACGGTTCGCGCCTTTTCCGACGAGGCGCGCGCGCTGATCCGCGAGCGGATGCGCGCGATCTGCGCTGGCATCGCCAGCGCCTTCCAGGTCGAGATCATTGCCGATATCCGCGACACTTTCAGCGTGCTGGTGAACCGGGAAGAGCAATCCAGCGTGGTCGAGGCCGTGGCACGCACCGTGGTGGATCCCGCCAAGGTCTTCACCAGGTCGCAGCCGAAGATGGGCAGCGAGGATTTCGCCGACATGCTGCATGTAGTGCCCGGCGCCTATTTCTGGCTCGGCCACGAAGGATCGGTGCCGGTGCACAATCCCGGCTACATCCTTGACGATAAAATCTTGCCGATCGGCGCCAGCATGTTCGCGCGCATCATCGAAACCCGCCTTCCGGTAGGCGCCCATGCCTGAATCGGCGTCCCAGGAAGGGGTGGCGTCGCTGCATGATCTCAGCGCCGTCGACCTGATGGCAGGCTTTCGGGCTGCGCAATTTTCGCCGTCGGAAGTGCTGGAGGACGTGCTGGCGCATATCGCGCTGTGGGAGCCGCATATCAAGGCGCTGTACGCCTTCGATCCGGAGGGCGCGCGCGCCACCGCAAAGGTCTCGACCGAGCGCTGGCAGAAGGGCGAGCCGACAGGTCTGCTCGACGGCGTCCCCGTCACGATCAAGGAGAATATCGCCACCAAAGGCGTGCCGGTGCCGCTTGGTGCCGCCACCACCAAGCTGGTGCCGGCCATCGCGGATGCCCCGCCGGCGGCTCGCTTGCGCGAAGCCGGAGCCGTGATTTTCTCCAAAACCACGATGCCGGATTACGGCATGCTGTCCTCGGGCCTGTCGAGCTTCCATCCCCTCACCCGCAATCCCTGGGACCTCAGCAAAAACCCCGGTGGATCCAGCGCCGGCGCGGGCGCGGCCGGCGCGGCCGGCTATGGCCCGCTGCATCTCGGCACCGATATCGGTGGCTCGGTGCGGCTGCCGGCATGCTGGTGCGGACTTGTCGCGCTCAAGCCAAGCCTTGGCCGGGTACCTATCGATCCTCCTTACGTGGGCCGCGTCGCCGGGCCGATGACCCGCACCGTCGATGACGCCGCATTGATGATGAGCGTGCTGTCGCGGCCGGATCGCCGCGACGGGATGAGCCTGCCGCCTGATAACATCAACTGGAAGGCGCTCGACAAACCCTTGCGCAAACTGCGCATCGGGCTGATGCTCGACCTCGGCGTCGGCCAGCCGCTGCAGCAAGAGGTGCGCAACGTGGCTGCCAACGCCGCCCAGGCGTTCGAAGCCGCCGGCGCCATTGTCACCGAAGTGCCAGGCGTACTGACGCGCGAGATGCTCGACGGGCTCGACGCCTTCTGGCGCGCGCGCTCGTGGGACGATCTTTCCAAGCTCACGCCGGCTGAGCGCGCCAAGGCGCTGCCCTATATCTACAAATGGGCGGAAGCCGGCGCGAAGCTCTCGGGTGTCGACGTCATCAGGGGTTTTAATGCCACCATGGCGATCCGGGCGGCCGCGGCAAAACTGTTCGCCGCCATCGACTACGTGATCTCGCCGGTATCGCCGGTGGTCAATTTCGCAGCCGAGCTCGCCGCTCCGCTGAACGATCCCGAAAAGCCGTTCGAGCACATCTGCTACACCGTGCCGTGGAACATGTCGGAAAATCCGGCCGTGTCGATCAATGGCGGCTTTAGCGCAAGCGGGTTCCCGATCGGCATGCAAATCATCGGCCGCCGCTTCGACGATCTCGGCGTGCTCGGCATGGCAAAGGCATTCGAGGCCATGCGGGGTGCGCAAAGGCCGTGGCCGACCCCGCCGGCCAAATAAATTCTTGTCATTCCCCGATGTGCAATGACACATCGGGGATGCGCCACTAGGCGCAGGCACGGAATCCATACCAGCGATTGTGGTCAGGGATTCCGGGCTCGCTCGTTTCACGCGCGATCCGGAAATGACAGCATCAAAAATCAAAAAAACATAAGCAGGAGGAAATCACCAATGGCGTATGAGACGATCAAATATGAGGTCGCCGAGCAGATTCTCACGATCACACTGAACCGACCCGACAAGCTCAATGCCTTCAACGGCACGATGCAGAAGGAATTGATCGACGCCTTCGATACGGCCGATAACGACGACAACATCCGCGCCATCATCGTCACCGGCGCCGGGCGCGGCTTCTGCGCCGGAGCCGATCTTTCCTCGGGTGCCGACACTTTTGACCGCGACGCGCGGCGCGGACCGGTGAAGCGGCTCGCCAATGGCGCCGTCGATTACAGCGATCCCAATGTGCGCGATGGCGGCGGACAGGTGACGCTGCGCATCTTCAAGTGCCTGAAGCCTGTAATCGCCGCGGTGAACGGCCCCGCGGTCGGCATCGGCGTCACCATGCAGCTCGCAATGGATATCCGCATTGCATCCGAGGATGCGCGGTTCGGATTCGTATTCTCGCAGCGCGGCATCGTGCCGGAGGCAGCCTCGAGCTGGTTTCTGCCGCGCATCGTCGGCATCTCCCAGGCGCTGGAGTGGTGCTACACCGGCCGGGTATTTCCGGCGCAGGAGGCGCTGGCCGGCCGCCTCGTCAGCAAGGTAGTGCCGCCAGACGAGTTGCTGCCGACCGCGCGCGCACTCGCCCGCGAAATCGCCGCGAAGACAGCGCCGGTGTCGGTGGCGTTGATCCGGCAAATGATGTGGCGCATGCTCGGCGCCGACGATCCGATGGAAGCGCACAAGGTCGACAGCCGCGGCATCTACGCGCGCGGGCGCTCGGACGACGTCAAGGAAGGCGTGGTATCGTTCCTGGAAAAGCGCCCGGCAGTGTTCAAAGACAAGGTCTCGTCCGACATGCCCGATTATTTCCCGTGGTGGGAAGAGCGGGAGTATGGGTGAAGGAGTTGAAATTGTGCGTGGGCAAAGCGTGCCCAGCACAAGCACGGTGGGCACGGCGCAAATCGCGCCTTTGCCCACTCTATGGCCGCATCATCAGGGCCACCCGCCCGATCGCCTTGCGGTCGATCAGAAGCCGCATCGCCTGCGCGTACTTTTCCAGCGGCAGACGATGCGAGACGTTCGGCCGGATTTTTCCGGCTTCCGCCCATTCCAATAGCGCCTTGATCCGCACTTCGCCCGCCGCGGGATCCCTTCGCACGGCTTCCCCGGCGCGCACGCCAAGCACGCTCGCTCCCTTGATCAGCAACAAATTGGTGCGGGCAAGTCCAATACCACCGGTGAATCCGATGACCAGAATGCGTGCGCCCCAGGCGATGCAGCGCACGCTGTTTTCGAAGACTTCGCCGCCGACGGGGTCGAACACCACATCGGCGCCCCGGCCATCGGTGATGCGTTTGACGACGTCGCGGAACGGCTCGCGCTGATAAAGCACCAGATGATCGGCACCGCGTGCCTGTGCCACCGCGAGCTTCTCTTCGCTCGAGGCCGCCGCGATGACGATTGCGCCGAGCATCTTTCCCATCTCGACGGCGGCAAGGCCAACGCCGCCGCCAGCGCCGTGCACCAGCAGCACTTCGCCAGGCTTGAGCTGGCCGCGATCGATCAGCGCGTGATACGCGGTGCCGTGGGCCGCAAGAAATGTCGCGCCCTCGGCATAGTCGAAGGTCGAAGGCAGCGGCGTGAGCTGCGAACGCGTGACGACAGCTTCATCAGCGTACGCGCCGTAACGCAATTTCACGATGACCCTGTCGCCGATGGCGACGTCATCCGTCACGCCATTCAATTCAATCACCTCACCCGCGGCTTCCACGCCCGGCGTGAACGGCAGTGGCGGCTTCAGCTGATACTCTCCGGCCGCCATCAGTATATCGGGAAAGTTGATCCCGGCGGCATGAATAGCGACGCGCACCTGTCCCGGCGCCAATGGCGCCGATGCAAACATCTCCAGACGCAGGCTCTCGGGCGGGCCGAGTTCGCGGCAAACGATCGCCTTCGGCATCAGGCCGCGCTCGTTTTGCGGCGCTGCAGCGCCTGGCGGATCAGCGGCAGACGGTCATTGCCAAAATACATATCGGTCTTGTCGACGAAAATGGTCGGAGAGCCGAAGCCGCCGCGCGCCATCACTTCTTCGGTATTGGCCTTGAGCGCATCCTTGGTCGCCTGCGCGCTGATCGCCGCGAAAAACTTCGTGGCATCGACACCGACGCTCTTGCAGATCTCGGTGAGCACTTCATCCCTTGAGATGTCCTTGTCTCCGCCCCAATAAGCTTCGAACACCGCGCGCGCGAACGGCACCAGGTCCTTGCCGAGCCAGATGCAGCCGCGCATCGCCTTGGTGCTGTTCACCGGAAACACAGTCGGCGGCATCTTGATCGCGAGCCCTGCGGACCGCGCCCAGTCGGCGAGATCCTTCTTCATGTAGTGCGCCTTGAGCGGCACCGGCGTTTCGCGCGACGCGTAGACGCTGGGATTGACGGCATTGAAAATGCCGCCGACCAGGATCGGCCGCCACGAAATCTCGGTGCCGAATTCCTTGGCGAGAGGCTGGATGTTGTGGAAGGCGAGATAGGTCCAGGGACTGGAGCAATCGAAGAAGAATTCGATCATGGCGCTTCCCCTCATTTTTCGTTGTGATGAGATCCTCCTCCTGTGAGGAGCGCGCTCTTGGCGCGCGTCTCGAAGGATGAGCGGCATTCGTCTAGCCTGTCAGTGGCCTCATGGTTCGAGACGGCGCAAACGCTTCCTCACCATGGGGACGAACACTTGCAACGCCTCTCTATCATTTTTGCTTCGCCAGTTCCTTCGCTGCCTGGCCGAACATGTTCTTGCGCGCCTCCTCGTCCAAAGGCTCCTTTACGAACTTGCCGATCGCAAGGCCCGCCTGCACTTGCGGCCGTGCGCGCACCTCCGCGTACCAACGCTTGACGTTCGGGTAATCGTCAAGCGTAAAGCCCTGAGCCTTGTGCGTCATGGTCCAGGGAAAGCAGGCGATATCGGCGATCGAATAGTCGCCTGCGACGAAGCGTCCCGTCTTGCCCAATTGCGTGTCGAGCACGTGATAAAGCCGGGCCGCCTCGTCGCGATAGCGCTCGATGGCGTAGGGGATTTTTTCCGGCGCGTAGAGTGCGAAATGTCCGTGCTGGCCGAGCATGGGACCGAGCCCGCCCATCTGCCACATCACCCATTGGACAACTTTGGAGCGGCCCCGCATGTCCGTGGGCAGGAAACGGCCGGTCTTCTCCGCCAGATAAATCAAGATCGCGCCGGTCTCGAACACCGAAAACGGCTCGCCGCCATCGGAAGGCGCATGGTCGACGATCGCCGGAATCCGATTATTCGGGCTGATTGTCAGAAACTCCGGCTTGAATTGTTCACCGGCCCGAATGTTGACGGGAACGACGTTGTAGGGAACGCCAAGCTCTTCCAGCATGATCGAGATTTTCCAGCCGTTTGGCGTCGGCGCGTAATAGAGGTCGATCATGGGATCATCCTGAGGGAGGCTGCCCGCCACACTAGCCTGCGGCGTCACGCTGTTCCAGTCGGCTTGCTCTTGCGGGCCGCATGGCGAACATGGCACACAGACGCTCAATCATTACCGCTTCGGGAGGCTCGCATGCTGTTTCCAACCACGATCGCCGGCTCGCTGCCGAAACCGGAATGGCTGGCTGAGCCCAACACGCTGTGGGCGCCCTGGAAATCGTCAGGCGCGGAACTGGTGCGCGCCAAGCGTGACGCCACCATGCTGGCGCTGAAGCTGCAGGAAGACGCCGGCGTCGACATCGTCACCGAGGGCGAACAGTCCCGCCAGCACTTCGTCCACGGATTTCTCGAGAAGATCGAGGGCATCGATTTTGCCCACAAGGTCGAAATGGGAATCCGTAAAGACCGCTACAAGGCGATGGTACCGCAGGTGGTGGCGCCGCTGCGGCTGAAGGGCCGCGTTCATGCCGACGAGGCCCGCATCGCCCGCACCCACACCGCGCGCAAACTGAAATTCACCCTGCCCGGCCCGATGACCATTATCGATACCATCGCCGACCAATATTACGGCGACCGCGTGAAAATGGCGTTCGCCTTTGCCGAACTGCTCAATGAGGAAGCCAGGGCGTTGCAGGCCGATGGCGTTGACGTCGTCCAGTTCGATGAGCCCGCCTTCAACGTCTACATGGACGAGGTCAACGACTGGGGCATCAAGGCGCTGGAGCGCGCAGCGGAAGGGCTGACCTGCGCCACCGCCGTGCACATCTGTTACGGCTACGGCATCAAGGCCAATACCGACTGGAAAGAGGCGCTGGGCAGCGAATGGCGGCAGTATGAGGATATTTTTCCGGCGATCGCCAAAAGTCCGATCCAGCAGGTCGCGATCGAATGCCGCAATTCGCGGGTGCCGCTGGACTTGCTCGGCCTGCTCACAGGAAAGGTGGTTCAGGCCGGCGTGATCGACGTCGCCAGCGACACGATCGAGACGGCGGGGGATGTCGCCAAGGTGATCGATGATGTCTCGAAATTCGTGCCGAAGAGCAACATCGTCGCGACCACCAATTGCGGCATGGCGCCGATGCATCGCGATATAGCGCAAGCCAAACTGGTGGCGCTCGGCGCCGGCGCGAAACTGGCACGGCAGCGGTTTGGGTAGTTCGTCTTTCCGGGGCGCGAGTGCAACGGGCGCGCCCGAAATCCACAACCACCATCGCGAGTAAAGATCCGGGCCTGCGCATCCAAGTCGACTGTTGCCGACTTGGACAATGATATTGCCGAACTCGGGTAACCCAAGGTCGGTGGCGCATCCTCAGATGTGCATTGCACATCGGGGAAGGACGACATGTAAGCTCTATCGCATCAGCGCCATCGCCCTCGGATGCAGCACCGGCCGATACCCCGCGGCTAGCGCGCGCAGCGTCGAGGGCGGCGTCAGCAGCATGGCATTCTTGATTGCGTTTGGCGCTTGGCGGTAGCCGGCCGACGACCACAAGAGCGCCCTGCCCTGCATGATCAGATAGCTGTCGGCTGCTTCCTGCAGCATTGCGCCATCAGGCAATTCTTTCAGCGGCATTGCAAGCGCGTGCAATCGCTTTTTGCCGTTGGAGAGCCGCTCGCGATGAAGCGTCGCGTCGATGTCGTTTGCGAGAACACGTGCGACGCCATTGCCCTGTTCCCACGCGGCGCGAAACCGGTTCGCATCCTCGCGGCGGCAGAAGAAGCACGGACGGTGCCCCGCCGCGAGCGCCGTCGCCTCATCAAGAAAGAACAGCTCGGTCCAACTGCGACCGCCCATCACCTCACGCCGCCGTCCTCTGAATTCGCAGACACAGGTGAGCCATGCCTGGCTCGCCCAGCGTCGCGTCAAGGTCTTGGTTGCGGGGTCGTGGATGATGCCGCGATTGCCGGTGAACATGCCGCGATGCGGTGTGGCGATGATGTCGCCTGCAGGCGTGACGCGGTTTTGTAGCGGGGATCGCATTCAAAGCTCGATTGTTCAGCCGCAATCGTCATTGCGAGGCGCGCTAGCGACGAAGCAATCCAGACTCGTCATTCCGGGATGGTGCGTTAGCACCTGACCCGGAATCTCGAGATTCCGGGTTCGATGCTTCGCATCGCCCCGGAATGACAGCTCTATCACGCCGCGCCCTCGCGGATCGGCGGCTGGAACGACAGCGCGGTGTCCCAGGGAAAAAAGATCCAGGTGTCTTGCGACACTTCGGTAATAAAAGTGTCGACCAGCGGCCGTCCTTTCGGCTTGGCGTAGACGGTCGCGAAATGCGCATCCGGCAGCATGTCTCGCACCAGGCGCGCGGTTTTGCCGGTATCGACGAGATCGTCGACGATCAGCAAACCTTTGCCGGTGTCGCCGCCGAGCTTCGCCGTGTCGGCCGAGACGCCTTTCAGCACCTTCAGGTGGCCCTGTTCAACATGATCGTAGCTGGTAATGCACACCGTATCGATCACGCGCACGCCGAGCTCGCGCGCGACGATGGCGGCCGGCACCAGTCCGCCGCGGGTGATCGCGATCACGGCATGAAACGGCCCGACTTCATTCAGCCGCCAAGTCAGCGCCCGGCAATCCCTGTGAAACTGGTCCCATGAGACCGGAAAGGCCTTGCCCGCCCGCTCCTGCGCGCTCAGTTCCGGATGCTCCGCCATCGTTATTCTCTCCAACATCTTCCGGGTCAGCGGACCAGGTTCAATCCCGCCAGCATCTCTTTCACCGCAGTCATCGCGGCGTTGAGCTTCTCGGGGTCGCGGGAGCGAACGACCAGATTGGTGTTCGGCTTCTTGTCCTCATCGAGAAACGGGTAACTGCCGATGATCGTGTCGGGATGGGCGTTGGCGATTTCGCGCAAGGGGCCGCCGATGTCGCCTTCCCTTGCATTGGCGCGAACCGATTCCGATAGCATCCGGACGCCTGATTTCAGCTTCGGCGCGACGATATCCATCATCGCCTGCATGATCGACGGCACGCCTGCCATCACGATGACGTTGCCGATCCTGAAGCCGGGCGCGAGAATCGTCGCGCTCTGGATCAGCTCGGCGTCGTCAGGAATCCGCGCCATGCGCAGCCGCGCCTCATTCAATTCGCCCGGATTCTGGAAGCGCTCGCGAAACCGCGCCACCACCTCCGGATGATAATCGATGCCGACGCCGAACGCCTTGGCAACGGCATCGGCCGTGATGTCGTCATGGGTCGGCCCGATGCCGCCGGTGGTAAAGACATAGGTGTAGCGACCGCGCAGCGCGTCCAGCGCCGCGATGATATCGGCTTCGTCGTCGGCGACGACGCGGACTTCTTTAAGGTCGATCCCGATATTGGTCAGGTATTCCGCAATAAAGCCGATGTTCTTGTCCTTGGTCCGCCCGGACAGGATCTCGTCGCCGATCACCAGAATTCCCGCGGTGACGATATCGCTCATGATCTCTCCTCGTCCTGCATTATCGTGACCTTACCCGGGCAACGCCTAGTAGTACGGGCTTTTGCTGCCGAAATAAGCACCTGAAGGCTATTTTTTCGGGCAGGTATAGCGATCATCCATACCAAATGCCGCCTGCGAATGCATATCGCGCTGGCCCGGGCCTTGCTACCATCCCTTTCAGTCATGCACCGTCCTGCATGGCCTCGGAACCACTCGGAATACATGACAGTTGCGTTCGATGAAATGAACGGCCCCGACGGCGACCTCCGTCCGGCCTACCAGGAGCTCTCCCGCTGGCTGAAGGAGACGCCGCCCGACGCGCTGGAATATCGCCGGCAGGAGGCGGAGCTGCTGTTCCGCCGGATCGGCATCACCTTTGCCGTCTATGGCGACGCCGAGGCCCAGGAGCGGCTGATCCCCTTCGATGTGATCCCGCGGATCATGTCGGCGAAAGAGTGGGCGATCCTCGAAAAAGGCCTGAAGCAGCGGGTGCGCGCGCTCAACATGTTCCTGCGCGATATCTATCACGGCCGCGACATCCTGCGCGCCAATATCATCCCCGACGACCTGATTTTCCAGAACCCGGTGTTTCGGCCCGAGATGAACGGCCAGGCCGTGCCGCACGACGTCTACGTTCACATCGCCGGCATCGACATTGTCCGCGTCAATCCGGAAAACTTTTTCGTGCTGGAGGACAATGCGCGCACGCCCTCCGGGGTTTCCTACATGCTGGAAAACCGCGAAATCATGATGCGGCTGTTTCCGGACCTGTTCGCCCGCCACCGCGTCGCCCCTGTGGAAAGGTATCCGGACGAGCTGTTGTCGGCGCTGCGGTCGGTAGCGCCGCTCAGCGCCGCGGCCGAGCCGACGGTAGCGCTGATGACGCCCGGCGTTTACAACTCCGCCTACTACGAGCATTCATTTCTCGCCGACAAGCTCGGCATCGAACTGGTCGAGGGCCGCGACCTCATCGTCAAGAACGATGAAGTGTTCATGCGCACCACCGAGGGCTTAAAGCGCGTCGACGTCATCTACCGCCGCGTCGATGACGACTTCCTTGATCCCCTCACCTTCCGTCCCGATTCGACGCTCGGCGTGCCCGGACTGATGTCGGCCTATGCGGCTGGCAACATCACACTGGCCAACGCGGTCGGGACCGGCATTGCGGACGACAAGGCGGTCTATTCCTACATGCCCGAGATCGTGAAATTCTATCTCGGCGAAGAACCGATCCTGAAGAACGTGCCGACCTGGCGCTGCCGCGAACCAAAACACCTGGCTTACGTGCTCGATAATCTCAGCGAATTGGTGGTGAAGGAAGTGCACGGCTCCGGCGGCTACGGCATGCTGATCGGTCCCGCCGCGACCAGGGCGACGATCGAAGCATTTCGCGACAAGCTCAAGCGCGAGCCAGAAGGTTTCATCGCCCAACCGACGCTGGCACTGTCGACCTGCCCCACCTGCACTGAATCCGGCCTCGCGCCGCGCCATGTCGATCTGCGGCCCTTCGTCCTTACGGGAAGCAATCACGTTACCATCGTGCCGGGCGGACTGACCCGCGTGGCCCTGCAGGAAGGCTCGCTGGTGGTGAATTCAAGCCAGGGCGGCGGTACCAAGGACACCTGGATATTGGACGAGTAGCACTGGATTGTGGACGAGTAAAGACTACAAGAGAGCAACGCCCCTGCATGCTGTCGCGCACCGCTGAAAATCTCTACTGGCTCGCCCGCTATGTCGAACGCGCGGAATATCTCGCGCGCACCATCGAGGCGACGCTGCGCGTCACCGCGCTGCCGAACACTTATATCGGCAAGACCAATGAGTGGGACTCGGCGCTTCTGACCGCGGGTGTCAGCGCCAGCTTCTATGGGGTCTACGACGAAGCCAACGAGCACAACGTTGTCGATTATCTGTCGTTCTCTCCCGCCAATCCGTCCTCGATCCGCAACTGTATCGAAAATGCGCGGCTGAACTCGCGCTCGGTCCGAACCGCGCTGACCGGTGAGATGTGGGACACCATCAACAGCGCCTGGATCGACCTTCAGGAAGTCTGGGGCAAGGGCACCAAGACCCGCGAAGATCTGACGAAGTTTTTGCGGTTCGTGCTGGAAACCTCACTGCGCTTCGACGGGTCGGCCTACCGGACCATGCTGCGCAACGATGCCTATTGGTTCTCGCGGCTTGGGCTGCATCTCGAGCGCGCCGACAACACTGCCCGCATTCTCGACGTGAAGTATCACGTGCTGTTGCCCGAGGAGGAGCACGTCGGCGGGCCGCTCGACTACTATCAATGGACCTCGATCCTGCGCTCGGTCTCGGCGCTGACCGCCTACCACTGGGTCTACCGCGAAACGCTTAAACCCTGGCTGATCGCCGATCTCTTGATCCTGAACGATTCGCTGCCGCGTTCGCTGGCGAGCTGCTACGGCAACCTGGTGCGCAATCTCGACCAGATCGGCGTCGCCTATGGCCGCCAGGGCGCCGCGCAGCGCCATGCCCGCGGCGTTCGCAATCGCCTCGAACACAGCCACATGGACGATATCTTCCAGCATGGCGTGCATGAGTTCATCCAGGAATTCATTGCGGATAACTCAAGGCTTGGCGAAATCATTACCAAGCAATATCTGGTTTAAGGGATTCGAGACCATGACGATCAAATACCGTCATGGCCGGCCTTGTCCCGGGCATGACGATCTTTTGCCTTGCCTGCGTAATCTGAACTCTAGCTCCGTCCCGGTATGTCATGCGCCTGCGAATTGCCCATTCCACCAGCTATCACTACGACCCGCCGGCCACCGGCGTTATTCAAATTCTGCGGATGACGCCCGGCAGCCATGACGGACAGTATGTCGCCGAGTGGCAGGTCGACGTCTCCACCGACTCGCGGCTCGACGTGCACCAGGATGCGTTTGGCAATGTCACGCATGTGCTGACCCACGGCCCGATTGCCGAGCTCACCATCAATATCGACGGCCTGATCGAGACCCACGATACCGGCGGCGTGCTGAGGGGCACCGATGAACGCTTTCCGCCGAGCCTGTTCCTGCGCTCGACGTCGTTGACCGAGGTCAACCCGGCGATGGCGACATTTTCGCGCGAGCTGCGCTCGGAATCGGAAGACGACGTGCTCGGATTTCTGCATGCGCTGATGATGCAGATTAACGAGCACATGACGTTCGACGAAGATCCCACCAACAGCGGGACCTCGGCGGTGGAAGCTTTCGGGTTGAAGCGCGGGGTGTGCCAGGACTACGCGCATATCTTTATCGCCTGCGCACGCTCAGGCGGTGTGCCCGCCCGCTTCGTTGCCGGACACTTCCTGCGTTCCGACGGAATGGTCAACCAGCAGGCCGGCCACGCCTGGGCGGAGGCGTTCGTGCCGGACCTCGGCTGGGTCGGGTTCGATCCGGCCAACGGCATATGCACCACCGACGCGCACGCCCGCGTCGCCATCGGCCTCGATTACCTCGGCGCGGCGCCGGTGCGCGGCACCCGTTATGGCGGCGGCATGGAAACCCTGTCGGTGGCGGTCAGGGTCGAGCAGGCCGGACGGCAGATTCAGTCGCAGTCGTGACTGCCCATCATCATCCGCTTTTTCATGCGCCGCCCGCTGGATTTGACGGAAAAATTGCCTGTCCGGTCGAAATCGGCGGCGCTGCTGCCAAAACGCCCGAGCCTCGGCGGCTATGCCCGAATGGGGTTGGAGCCGCTGTCGAAATTGGCTAGTAATTCCGCGCCGCCTGCTGAGTTCGAGGACCGGGAATGACCTATTGCTGCGGAGTGTTGGTGCGGGACGGGCTGGTCATGATCGCTGACACGCGGACCAATGCCGGTCTCGACAATGTCTCGACCTTTCGCAAACTCCATGTCTTCAGCAAGCCGGGCGAGCGCATCATGGCGGTCGCGACCGCCGGCAATCTGGCGATCAGCCAGTCGGTGCTGTCGACCCTGACCGAAGGGCTTGAAGATCCGCACACCGGCGACATCGAAACACTGTTGAATGCGCCGACGATGTTTCAGGCGGCGCAGCGCATCGGCCGGGCGATCCGTGCGGTGCACGCCACCGAAGGCGTCGCGCTACAGTCCGAGGACATCAATTTCGACGTGTCGTTCCTGTTCGGCGGCCAAATCAAGGGCTCGCGAATGCGGCTGTTCATGGTCTACCCGGCCGGCAACTTCATCGAATGCACCACCGACACTCCCTATTTGCAGATCGGCGAGCACAAATACGGCAAGCCGGTGCTCGACCGCGCCATGCATTACGACGTCGAACTGTACGAAGCGCTCAAGACCGGCCTGATCTCCATGGACTCGACGATGCGTTCCAATCTCGGCGTCGGTCTGCCGATCGACGTGCTGGTGGTGCGCTCCGACGTCTGCGACGCCGACCTCAATCACCGCATCGAAGCGGGCGAGCCGTACTTTCACGATCTGCGGTCCCGCTGGTCGGCGGCGCTGCGCGCGGCGCACCAGAATATTCCAAGACCACCCTACAAGACCGAAACAGAACCAAAAACCTAAAGGTAAGGAAACAAATGGCCGAGGCAGGAAACAGAATAGCAGCGGTAACCGGGGCAGGCACCGGCGTCGGACGCGCGGCATCGCTGGCGCTGATGAACGCCGGATTTACCGTGGTGCTCGCCGGGCGGCGCATCGACAAGCTGGAAGAGACCAAAAAGCTCGGAGAGCATTTCGGCAAGAGCCTTGCCGTTTCCGCCGACATGGCCGATCCCAGTTCGATCGCCGCACTATTCGCCAAGGTAATGGACGTCTATGGCCGGCTCGATGTTCTCTTCAACAACGCCGGCATGGGCGCGCCGCCGGTGCCGTTTGAGGATTTGAGCCTGGCGCAATGGCAGGCGGTGGTCGCCACCAATCTCACCGCACCGTTTCTGTGCACCCAGCACGCGTTCCGGATCATGAAGGACCAGACCCCGCGCGGCGGCCGCATCATCAACAACGGCTCGATCTCGGCGCACGCGCCGCGGCCGTTCTCCTCGGCCTACACCTCCACCAAACACGCCATTACCGGCCTGACCAAAGCGACCAACCTCGACGGCCGCGCCTACGACATCGCGGTCGGACAGATCGACATCGGCAACGCCGCAACCCCGATGACGGACCGCATGGTCGATGGCGTGCTGCAGCCCGACGGCCGCAAGATCCCCGAGCCGCGCATGGACGCCAAGGCAGTAGGTGACGCGGTCGCCTATATGGCCAACCTGCCGCTCGACGCCAACGTGCTGTTCATGACGGTGATGGCGAGCAAAATGCCGTTCGTCGGACGGGGGTAAGTCAGCGCCTGGCGCAGCACCGTCATTGCGAGTCCAACGGGTCGCGCGAATGCGCGCCCGATGACAGGCTCCGCGAAGCAATCCAGAAGGCTGCAAAGCAAGACTGGATTGCTTTGTCCGCTGCGCTCCTCGCAATGACGCCCGGACTATTTCGCGCTCTGAGGACGAACCACAGCATTGCGCTTTCAGGCGCGCCGCGATCATAATCGCCCCGGGCTCGGGGGGATCATGCTTCAACTGCAATCGGCGTTTGGCGTGTTCGCGTTGCTGGCGATCGCATGGGTATTCAGCGAAAACCGCCGCGCGGTCTCGCTGAGGCAGGCTGCTGTTGGACTTTTCGTCACGATCCTGACCGCTGTCGCGCTATCTAAGCTTACCTTCGTCGCGCATGCGTTTGGTGTGATCAACGACGCCGTCGGCGCAATTTCGTCGGCCTCGCGCGCGGGCACCTCTTTCGTCTTCGGCTATCTCGGCGGCGGCGCGCTGCCGTTTGACGTCAAGGCACCCGGCGCGGATTTCATCCTGGCGTTTCAGGCGCTGCCCATCGTACTGGTCATGAGCGTACTCACCACACTGTTGTTCTACTGGCGCATTCTGCCGCCTGTGGTGCGCGGCATGGCGTGGCTATTGGAGCGCACCCTCGGTGTCGGCGGCGCGGTCGGGCTGTCCACCGCCGCGAATATCTTTCTCGGCATGGTAGAAGCGCCGTTGTTCATCCGCCCCTACCTCGCGCAGCTGACGCGCAGCGAATTGTTCCTGGTGATGACCGGCGGCATGGCGGGAATCGCCGGCACCGTGCTGGTGCTCTACGCCACGTTGCTGGCGCCGCTGATCCCGGATGCGGCTGCGCATTTCGTCATTGCGTCGGTGCTCGGCGCGCCTGCGGCGATTCTGATCAGCCTGATCATGGTGCCCGAGATCAGCGACAGGCGCACCGGCGGCGCGCTTGGCGATCCCCGGGTCGCGCTTGGCGATCCCCGGGTCGCGCTTGGCGATCCCGATATGCACGCCTCCTCTACCATGGATGCGATCGTCAAAGGCACGGTCGCCGGCCTCGAACTCTTGCTCAATATCGTCGCGATGCTGCTCGTGCTGGTGGCGCTGGTGTATCTCGTCAACGCGATCCTCGGACTGCTGCCGAATGTCGGTGGCGCCGGAATCTCGCTGCAGCGGATGCTCGGTTACGCGATGGCACCGGTGTGCTGGCTGATGGGGCTGCCCTGGCCGCAGGCGGTCACGGCAGGCAGCCTGATGGGGATCAAGACCGTGCTGAACGAATTGGTCGCCTATGTCGATTTATCGAAGCTCGGTCCCGATGCGCTCGATTCCCGCTCACGGCTGATCATGCTGTATGCAATGTCCGGCTTTGCCAATTTCGCCAGCCTCGGCATCATGATCGGCGGCCTCGGCACCATGGCGCCCGAGCGCCGCAACGAGATCAATTCGCTTGGACTGAAATCGATCGCCTCGGGCACGCTGACGACCTGCCTGATGGGCGCGATCGTCGGAGTGTTGAATTGATTTTTATTCCGCGCGACGCGTCTTCGACGCGCCCTGGAATGACGTTAGCTCGCGAGTTCGACGGTCTTGAACTCCGCCGGCAGGATGACTTCCAGCAATTCGACGTCGTCGGAATAGTCGCGGATCAGATGCTTGATGCGGGGCGGCTGGGTCCAGCAGCTGCCCTCTTTCATCAGTGTTTCGCCCTGCCCTTCCATGTAGGTTTTGACCCAGCCTTTCAGGACATAGACCATCTGAAATTCGACGTCGTGGAAGTGCAGTTTTGATACCTCCGCCGGATTGCACGGCCCGATCAGCCGGATCACATGTGCTTGGGCCAGGCCGTGGGTCGCATCCGCAATGCCGAGATCGCGGTATTGCGCGTAGGCGCGCAAGCCGTCGGCCTTAAAATCCTCGTCGCGATGATGGCTGATAGCAATGCGCTGCTTCGGACGCGGGCGCGGTTTCGCGGCCGGCAGCCCGCGCGCCTTGGTGTTGCGATCTTTGGCCTTGATCGTTTTTCGCGCCGCGGATTTGGCGGCGGGCTTCCGCGCCGGCGATTTTTTCTGCGCGGCGGTTTTAGCCGCGGCCCGCGATGTCGGCTTCTGCTTGGCCATCGGTACTCTCCCCTTCGGTTTATACGGAGAGGATAGCACAGCTCGAAGTGCGCAGGGTGGGCAAAGCGCAGCGCTCCCACCAGCGCGCGTCATTGTTGCATCAACAGGTGGGCGCGGCGAGAAGAGCGGCTTTGCGCACCCCTACAAATCAGTGCAACCTGAACTCGCCGTCGACGGCGCGCAGCTCGGCAGGCTTGATCAGCTTGGAGTGCGCCACGGTGACGGCGAACAGCGGGCCCTCGAGCTTCTGTTGCCAGAACGAGAGAAAATTTTTCAACGCCGGGAAATTCGGAAACAGGTCGTAATTTTGCCAGACGTAAGTTTGCAAAAGCGAGGGATGATCCGGCATCCGATACAGAATTTGCGCCGTCGTTAGCCCGTAACCCAGCACCTGTTTCCGGAAATCCTCGGAAACACCAACCCGCGAGACCATGCCAACCTCCATTGCTGGAGCGCATTTTCCGAAGTGGCCGCCGACCGGGAGAGCCACCCGGTGGAGATGCGCTCACATGAGAGAAATGTGACGCACGATACCAACCCATCACAAGCCTAAATGTTTAATGATCTGTTGAAATTTGCTGCGTTAGCAGCAGCTTACCGCAGGTGCTAATACGGGCCTTCGTCGCCGGCCGGCCGAATTAATGATGACCAAGGATTTTGGCAGGCACCCTATTTGAGTGCCAAGTTTTCTGCTAAAGGCCTTGCCCACGGGACAAAGTTGGCTTATGTCCACCTCACCTGAGCTAGCACTCGCTAGCACGGACTGCCAATTTTCCAAAACTCTGCAACATCTTCAAAAGCTTAGGAGGACTGCATGAAATTCCGTCCGCTTCACGACCGCGTTGTGGTCAAGCGTATCGATGCCGAAGAAAAGACAGCTGGCGGCATCATCATTCCGGACACTGCCAAGGAAAAGCCCTCGCAGGGCGAAATCACCGCGGTCGGTCCGGGCGGCCGTGACGAATCCGGCAAGCTGATCCCGATCGACCTCAAGGTCGGTGATCGCGTGCTGTTCGGCAAATGGTCGGGCACCGAGGTCAAGATCGATGGCCAAGAGCTGCTGATCATGAAGGAGAGCGACATCATGGGCGTTCTCACCGACGTTCCCGCCGCCAAGAAGAAAGCCGCTTAGGCCGCTGCAGTCCGTTCCCTCATCCTGAGGAGCCGGCGCAGCCGGCGTCTCGAAGGACGAGGCAAGCTAACCCCTCTCATCCTTCGAGACGCGCGCTCAAGGGCGGCTCCCCCGGGGATGAGGACCCAGTTTCAAACGGAGACCATAATGTCAGCCAAAGAAGTCAAATTCGGCGTCGAGGCCCGCGACCGCATGCTGCGCGGCGTCGATATCCTCAACAACGCGGTGAAGGTGACGCTCGGTCCGAAGGGCCGCAACGTCGTGCTCGACAAATCGTTCGGCGCACCCCGCATCACCAAGGACGGCGTCACCGTCGCCAAGGAAATCGAGCTTGAAGACAAGTTCGAGAATATGGGCGCACAGATGGTGCGCGAAGTCGCGTCCAAGGCGGCCGACGCTGCCGGCGACGGCACCACCACCGCGACCGTGCTGGCCGCGGCCATCGTGCGGGAAGGCGCCAAGTCAGTTGCCGCCGGCATGAACCCGATGGATCTGAAGCGCGGTATCGACATGGCGGTGGAAGCCGTGGTTGCCGACCTCGTGAAGAACTCCAAGAAGGTCACCTCGAACGAGGAAATCGCCCAGGTCGGCACCATCTCGGCCAACGGCGACGCGGAAATCGGCAAGTTCCTTGCCGACGCCATGAAGAAGGTCGGCAACGAGGGCGTCATCACGGTTGAGGAAGCCAAGTCGCTCGAGACCGAACTCGACGTCGTCGAAGGCATGCAGTTCGACCGTGGCTACATCTCGCCCTACTTCGTCACCAACGCCGACAAGATGCGCGTTGAAATGGACGATGCCTACATCCTGATCAACGAGAAGAAGCTTTCCAGCCTGAACGAATTGCTTCCGCTCCTGGAAGCCGTAGTACAGACCGGCAAGCCGCTCATCATCATCGCGGAAGACGTCGAAGGCGAGGCTCTTGCCACGCTCGTCGTGAACCGTCTGCGCGGCGGCCTCAAGGTTGCCGCTGTCAAGGCTCCCGGCTTCGGCGATCGCCGCAAGGCGATGCTGCAGGACATCGCAGTTCTGACCGGCGGTCAGGCGATCTCGGAAGATCTCGGCATCAAGCTCGAGAACGTCACGTTGCAGATGCTCGGCCGCGCCAAGAAGGTGATGATCGACAAGGAGAACACCACCATCGTCAACGGCGCCGGCAAGAAGGCCGACATCGAAGCACGCGTGGCGCAGATCAAGGCGCAGATCGAGGAAACCACCTCGGACTACGACCGAGAGAAACTGCAGGAGCGGCTGGCCAAGCTCGCGGGCGGCGTCGCGGTGATCCGCGTCGGCGGCGCGACCGAAGTCGAGGTGAAGGAGCGCAAGGATCGCGTTGATGACGCGATGCATGCAACCCGTGCGGCGGTCGAAGAAGGCATCGTGCCGGGCGGCGGCGTCGCCCTGCTGCGTGCCTCCGAACACCTCAAGGGAATTCGCACCAAGAACGACGACCAGAAGACCGGTGTCGAGATCGTGCGCAAGGCGCTGTCCGCGCCGGCCCGCCAGATCGCGATCAATGCCGGTGAAGATGGTTCCGTGATCGTCGGCAAGATCCTTGAAAAGGATCAATATAACTACGGATTCGACTCGCAGACCGGCGAATACGTCAACCTGATCGCGAAGGGCATTATCGACCCGACCAAGGTGGTTCGTGTGGCAATCCAGAACGCAGCCTCGGTTGCCGCGTTGCTGATCACCACCGAAGCCATGGTGGCCGAGGTGCCGAAGAAGAATGCCGGCGGCGGTGGCGGCATGCCTCCGGGCGGCGGCATGGGCGGCATGGATTTCTGATCCACGCCTCTCAGGCGATATCAAGAATGCAAAACCCCGGCAGCGATGCCGGGGTTTTTGTTTTGGACAAGTTCGCGAGTACCAACGACCGCCCCGCTCACTCCACCCTTGCCACAACCGCGAGCCGCTTGATCCCCTGATGGCGGTAGGCGTCCAGGAATGCGTAGTAGTCCTTGAACGACACGCAGCCGTTGGAGTCGCCGTTCGGGCCGAGCATGTAGGTGTGCGCGAGAAGGCCGCTGCGGCCGAAGATCTTGTCCTCACCGCCGATCGGAGTGAGCCGCAGCGCCGGCACGCCGTGGAACAGCGCCTCGCGCGGTGACAGCTCGTAGATGTGCGGCGGGGTCACGCCCTGCATCCGCACATGCGCAAAACGCACGTCATCGAGCTTGGCGCCGAGTCCCGAATGCGCCTCCAGCACGGTGCCGTCCGGCAGGTAAACCTTGCGCGCCGCAATGTCGTAGACGGCGGTAGAGCGATCGTAAGGCGCCGATCCCCCGAGCATCGGGTTCTGCTCCCTTGGCAGGCTGCCGGTCACGCTGACATCGGCGGAGGCGTATGACAGCAACGATCCGTGCGACGGTTCCTTGCCCCACAGTTTTTCGACCATGTTGGGCTTCCCACCGGAAGCGATCGACATGATGGCCGCCTTGGCGCGCTGCGCCATGTCCTTGACGGAAGCGCCCGCGTCCCTCGCCCGCTTGGCATCGGCAGGGTCCGTCGCCGGCGCGAGTGACGCAACTTTGGTAGCTGCCGGCTGCGGCGCGATCTGTTTCGGCTTCGGCGCTTCGACCGGCGCAGACTGCGAAGCGTGTTTCGGCGCGTCAGCCGGCTTTCGACCTTCGACGGGCGGTGACGATGAAGCGAATTTTGGCGCTTCGGGTTGCGACCGCGGTTCGACGGATTGCGGTGATGCCGCGCCAAAGCGGTCGTTGAAGTCGAGCGGTGACATCGACGCGACCGTGAGCGGCGGCGAAATCACGGGAGCCGGTTCGGGAAGTGCGTCAAGAGCATTGGTGGTGACCGGCGCCGGCTTTACGGCTGCAACGACGGATGACCGAACTACGGGGGCATCAAAGTTTCCGCCGGCCATGGTCGGATAGATGCTGGCGCCGAAAACATGGGCATGCAGATTCCAGGCGCAGCCCAGCACCAGGCAGGCGACCGCGGCACTTCCCAAAACATGGTTAGGAAAGGCTTTACGGGATGAACGTCGGGGATGTTGTGACGCAAATTTGCCGGACGCACTGATACTGGTACTCATTCGCCTTGCATCTAGACAGGTTCCACCTAGTTCCTTTCAGGCCGCGTTCGACTGCAATTTTCCAGCAGATCTGCGAACGCTGACCTGTGCGCGATGTTTTTTCGGAAATCCCCGAAAAATATCTCGCAGAGGCGCGGAGCGTCATTAAGGCGACTTTTAGTTAAATGCGGATTAAGTGCGGGCGGATGTTGGGCACGTCGAACGCGGGGCCGGTTCCGAACTCAAATCAACCTCCTCTGCCGTGATTGCGGTCCAGCGGCGGCGTTAATGGCGCGCGCGAATGTGCGCCCGATGAGCGGCTCGGCGAAGCAATCCAGCAACAGCGAGCAAGCACTGGATTGCTTCGTCGCAAGTGTTCGTCGCAAACGACGAAGTAACATTCAGAGGGCGTCAGTAACTCAGCGTCGGATACCAGTCCGTGCCTCGCCCCTCCGGCGTCACATCCAGAATGGTCCAGAGCGGCATCAGGTCGGGCGCGCCGCGCGGGTCCTGTCCGGGATCGGCTGACGCACCATTCATCTCGCCGCCCCAGAAGTGCCTGATTTTCCCGTCCCGCCGCGTGAACACGTTGAACGCAGCGTCATCGCCGCCGTCCTTGGTCAGCGCATGATAATCGCGGCTGAATTCGCCCGAGAGGTCCGAGAACAACGGCAGATAATGCCAGCCGCGCTCCCGCTTGAAGGCTACAAGCCGTTCGATCGGCGACCGCGCCACCACCGCGAGCGCGACGCGCTGCTGAATGTCCGGCACCTCGCCGTCCCACGCGCTGAGTAACGACGTGCACATCGGGCACGGCCGCTCGCGCTGCGGCCCGAACATGTAGCTGTAGATCACCAGCGTCTGCTTGTCGCCGAACAGATCGGCGAAAGACGCAAGCCCGTTCTCGCCGACGAAAGCATAATTCTTCTTGACCTCGCCGCCGGGCGGCAGCGCGCGGCGCTGTTCGGCGACGCGTTCGATGTGACGGCGAAGTTCGATCTCTTCAGCCAGCAGCGCTTCGCGGGCGCGGCGATATTCGGCGCTCTCGTTAGGAAAGCGAACATTGCTTGCGCGCGCGAGCTCGGCGGCGGGTTTCAACGTGGAACTGGTTGCGGATTTCACGGGGGAACTGCTCATAGCCTGCCTCGCTTTCGATGGGTCTTCGGTGAAAGACGTTCGGCCAGGCTTTGATCCGACACGAGGCTGAAATTTTTTCGACGCGCCTACATTTTTAAACGCGCCTATAATTGACCCGTCATACTCCGCGAAAGCGGGGTATCCAGTACGCCGCGGCCTCTCGATTCCATCGCTAGCTCCTCTGGAGTACTGGGTCGCTCGGTCAAGCCGGGCGATGACGCTGTATATGGCCGCTTCGCCGCCCTACTCCAGTTCCGGCGGCGGGGAGCGATCGAGCACGTCGCCGTTTGGCCCCTTGAGCAGATCGATCGCGTAGGTTTCGATCGTAAGCGGGCCGCGCTTGCGCGTGAGCTCAGCGACCGTTTCCACCCGCCCAAACATTTCCGTCAGGTTAGGCCGGCCACCGGGCTGCCGCACCTCGTCAACATAGAGCAGCTTGCCCGCAAGCAGCGCTGGATCCGGCTCGGGCATATTGATCCAGCGGATGCGCTGGTTCTGCTGCAGCACGCAGGTGCCCTTGGGCAGGTAGAAAGCGAGCCAGCCAGTGGTGCCGTAATCCGGCGCCAGCAAGCAAGCGGCACCGACGCGCATACGGACCGCCTCGATCTCGCCGGCAAGCTCGCGCCAGCCGACGCCGACGCTGCGCACGGTAGGGTCGCGACGATAGGCTGACAACACGCCGGTGTTGGCCTGCACGATCAGTAACGCAAACATCAAAATTCCTGTTGGCGCGGCCCAGCGCAGGCAAAAATCGACGACCCGCTGCTGGCGCGTGTCCCATCGCGTGAGATCGGCGGCAACCGCGGCCGCAATCGCGAATGCCGGATAAACCGGCGCAAACCAATTCGCCTCGACGCGCGCGTGCAGCGAATGCCAGATGAAATACACGACGATCGTCCAGAACGTCGCATTGATCAGCGCGCGCGCGTCCGATGCGCCGACATTGCGCTTAACTAGCGCGTAAAGTCCCATGGCGCCCAGGATGAACACTAACGGCGTTGCGAACGCGATCTGGGTCGGGATCAATTCGCCAATGAACGCCAGACGGAAATCTTCGATGCGAGCGCGGCCGATCTGCTTGATGAAGGACACCCAGTGGTGTTCGGCATTCCAGAGGATGACCGGCGAGAATATCGCCAGCGCTACAAGGCTTCCGAGATACGGCCAGGGCGAGACCAGCCAGCGCCGCAATTTTGGAACGCTTGCCAGCCAGATCAGGATCGCCGGGCCGAAAAACAGCGCGGTATATTTCGACAGTAACGCCGTGCCGACCGCGGCGCCGACCGCAAGCCACCACGCGCCCCGCCCGGTTTCCAAAACTTTCGCCAGAAAAAACAAAATAAAGCTGGAGGCCACCAGCAGCGGAGCATCCGGCGTGACGATCAGGGTACCGACCGCCGCCATCAAGGTGACATTCAGGAGAATGGTTGCGGTCGCCCCCACCCGTGGCCCGCCAAACAGTATGGTGGCGGTGCGATAAACCGCCCAACTCATCGGCAGCGCCAGCAATATCGACACCAGCCGTACGCCCAACTCCGTATCGCCGGCAATCATGGTGCCGAGACGAATCACGATGGCGACGCCAGGCGGATGATCGTAGTAACCACCGGCAAGATGCTTCGACCACATCCAGTAATAGGCTTCGTCGAACGTCAGCGGCGTCCATGCGGCGGCGACCAGCCGTACCGCCACCAGCGCCAGGATTGTGACCGCTGTGTTGCGGACCAGCCGCACATCGCCCGCAGTCATGGAACATTCATCGCTTGCGCCAGACGAACAGTCCGGACATCGCGTAATTCCATACCACGCCCATCAGCGCGCCGGCGGCACCGGCCAGCCACCAGATCGGCTCCTGATCGTAGACCGAGAACGCGACGCCCACATTGGCGACCAGCCCAACGCTGCACACCAGGTAAAACAACAACAGCCCGCGGAGGATCGCAACACCCTTCAGCCGCTGGTCGCGATAGGTGAGAAAATTGTTCAGGATGAAATTGCTGGTCATGGCCAGGAACGCGCCGGAGGCTTGCGCGTGCGGGAACGGCACATTGAACAGTTCGAGCGCGACGAACAGCGCGGCGAGATGGACGAACAGACCGGTCGATCCGACCAGCGCAAACAGCAGGAAGCGCAGCGACACCGTGTCGTTGGTCAGCTTCGCCAGCACCAGGCCGAGGAAATCCAATGCCACCATGGAGTCGAGCTTGCTCTCGCCATGCAGTCGCGAGCCGAAGGTGTAGGGAATTTCCTTCACGCGTAGCTCGCCGCGCGCGGTGGCGACGACATCGAGCAGGATCTTGAAGCCTTGAGTGGAGAGTTGCGGCGCCAGTTGCTCGAAGCGATCCCTGCGGATCATGAAGAAGCCGCTCATGGGATCGGCGACCTTGACCCGCAGCACGCGCTGGGCCAGTTCAGTGGCGAGCGCGCTGGCGTCGGCCCGCTGCTTGTTAAAGCTGTCGGCGCTGCCGCCTTCGACATAGCGGCTGCCGATAACCAGATCGGCCTCACCAGCTTCGAGCAGCGCCAGCATCCTGGGCAGTTGCGTCTCATCGTGCTGCAGGTCGGCATCGATCACGGCGGCGCACGGCGCACTCGATGCCAGGATGCCCTCGATGCAGGCGCCGGAAAGCCCTCGCCGGCCGATGCGTCGGACGCAACGGACGCGGGAATCCTGCCGCGCCAGCGCCCGCACCACGTCCCAGGTGCCGTCAGGGGAATTGTCGTCGACGAAGATGACTTCCCAGGCGACCCCTGCGAGCGTCGCCTCCAGCCGCCGAAACAGCGTAGTAACGTTGTCGCGCTCGTTGAAGGTGGGCACGATGACCGAAAGCTCAGGCGTCACAGCCGCCTGCGGCGGGCTTTCGGGGGACGGTCTGATGGCTTCATTCATGCGCCAGCGTATATCCGCAGCCTCAGGGGAAGCCAAGGCGCAGTTCTGCAGGGGGACGCGTGAAACGGGCCAAAACAGACCCAAAAATGCCAACGACCACGAACAACAGGCGCGCGTACATCCGGCGCAACCGAGCTATTCAGTGGTCGTCCCAGCGCCGGAGCTATGAAGCATCAACGTCGCCGTTAACACCAAGATAGGGATGATCGAGGCGTTTCGCAAGGGGGTTGCCAGCCGCGGGGCCAATCTATTGGGGCACCTCTCTCACCACCGGCCCCCTGACCGGCGGCGTCGCAGGAGCCGGTTGCGCCGGCGCTTCGATCTTTTCCTTCTGTTTTTGGGGCTTGCCCATTTGGCCGATTGGACCATAGGCAAACGCTATCGCCAGCACCAATACTGCGACAATCGCACCCAAAATGCCTCCCACCTTTTCCGAGTTCATTTTTGATATTCCCCGGTCGCTCTGATGAGTTGATACCATGGAAGTTTCGCATCGGAGGAATAGACCTGCAACAGGTGAGGTGAGAGATTGAAGCGTTTCGGGTAGCGAACTGGCCAATCTCGACTGATTTGATTAGGCTCGGCCCGAAACGCATTTACCACCTTCGCGACGAGATCAACCCGTGACCAAGCCTCTGAAGACCACCTCGAAGAACTCCGGCCACATCTATATCGGCGTCGGCGGCTGGACCTTTGCGCCGTGGCGCGGGGTGTTTTATCCGGAGAAGCTCACGCAGGCGAAAGAGCTGGAATACGCCGCGTCGAAACTGACCTCGATCGAGATCAACGGCACCTATTACGGCTCACAGAAGCCGGAGAGCTTTCGCAAATGGGCGCGCGAGGTGCCTGACGGTTTTGTGTTTTCGGTAAAAGGGCCGCGCTTCGCCACCAACCGCCGGGTGCTGGCGGAGGCCGGCGATTCCGTGAAGCGGTTTTACGATTCCGGCGTGCTGGAGCTCGGCGACCGCTTAGGTCCGGTGCTCTGGCAATTCGCGCCGACCAAGAAATTCGACGAAGCCGATTTCGGTGCATTCCTCGAATTGCTGCCGCGCAAGCTCGAGGGTCGGCCGCTGCGCCACGTAGTCGAAGTCCGCCACGCCAGTTTCTGCGTGCCCGATTTCGTGGCGCTGCTGCGGAAATTTGCAACGCCTGTCGTGTTCGCCGAGCACGGCAGCTACCCCGCGATCGCTGATGTCACCGGCGATTTTGTCTATGCGCGGCTGCAGAAGGGCAATGACGAGATCAAGACCTGCTATCCGCCGAAGCAACTCGATGCCTGGGCCAGACGGCTGCAACTGTGGGCCGGTGGCGGCGAGCCGGACGATTTGCCGCGCGTCGATCCGGCAAATGCAAAGAAAGCCCCGCGCGATGTGTTCGCCTATGTGATCCATGAGGGCAAGGTGCGCGCGCCGGCAGGCGCGATGGAATTGATCGAACGGCTGACATAAGCGGACAGCAAATGGCCAAAGCCAAAAAGCTCTTCACCATCGGCTACGAACAGACGCCGCCCAAGAAGGTGCTCGACGAATTGGAAAATGCCGGCGTAAAGCTATTGGTGGATGTGCGCGCCGTCGCGGCCTCGCGCCGCCCGGGTTTCTCCAAGAACCAGCTGGCGGCCGGGTTGGACGAGCGCGGCATTTCGTACTTGCATCTGCGCGGGCTGGGCACGCCGAAAGAGGGTCGCGAGGCCGCGCGCGGTGGCAAGTTCGACGCGTTACACAAGATCTATGCAGCGCATCTGAAGACGCCGCAAGCGAGGGAAGAACTCGACGAGCTGTCATCGCTGGTCAAGAAGTCCGGACCGGTGTGCATTCTCTGTTACGAGCGCAATCACCAGCAGTGCCATCGGCAATGGATCGCCGAGATCATCGAAGCGCGCGACGGAGTGAAGGTGGAAAATCTGGTCGCGCCACAGGCGTGATCTTTTTTCAGATTCGCACGCAAGTAATGTTGATATCCCTTCTTTTTCCGGACGCTCGCGGAACCAACGCGACGCTATCGATTTGAGGTATCGCCCTGCCTGCGGAGGATGCCATGCGTCTAGCCCTCGTCACGTTCTGTTTCGCCGTCTGCGCCTTAGCCGCGATGGCTCAAACCCAAGCCGAAGACAAGAAGCCTGGCGATTCCGAGCAAAGCACCGGGCGCACCGTATTGCCTGACGACAACAAGGGACAGTTGCAGCCGCAAGGCTGGACCGGACCGATTACCACCGGCACGGGCGGAACGCCGGAGGGAAGTCCGCAGGGACAGTCTCCGCCCAACATGCAGGCCGCTCCCGATGGTTCGTCAAAATCGATCGTGGATCCGAATCCGCAACCGAAGTGACGTCGGAGCCTCGTTGGATCAGTCTCCGGCGAGGCGAAACGTGCCTTCCATCATCTGCACGCAGCGGCCGCCGACATGGGCGGAGGCGATGACGCCGTTTTGTTTGCGGACGCGCGTCAGCAACAGGCTCGGCCGCCCCATATCGACACCCTGCCCGATACGCAGCTTCATGTCACCATCCCGTTCGCTCGCCAAATCGGCGAGCAGCGCTGCGGTGGCCGCGGTCGCGCTACCGGTTGCCGGGTCTTCGGAAAGGCCGCTCGATCCCGGGTGAAACATCCGCGCCTGCAGGTCGCACGGCGACTCGGCCGGCGCCACATCGCGCGTGTGGAGGTAGAGCGCATCGGCGCCGTCGCACGGAAACGTGCGGGCGAACACAGCGGCGTCCGGCTTGGCCCGCCGCAGCGCGTCGCGTGAGGCTAATTCCGCCACCAGAAACGGCAACCCCACAGAGACGATCTGCGGCGGATGCCGGTCGGCTCTGATGTCGGCAGATGACAGCGAAGCGCTGGCCGCCGCCTGCTCGATCGGAAACTGCGATAGCTTGGAAAGCGCTTGTGGAGCCGTAAGTTCGGCGCCCGTGACCCTGCCCTGCTCTTGTAGGACTTCGACCGGCACAAGTCCGCGCCCTCCTCGAAGAGGAAACGCGCCGGCGGCTTGGCCGCCAGGGTCGCCAGCACGAAAGCGGTTCCGACATTGGGATGGCCCGCGAACGGTATCTCGCTGTTCACGGTAAAAATCCGAACCTGCGCGTCATGCGCACTTTCGCGCGGCGCTAGTACGAAGGTGGTCTCCGAATAATTGAATTCGGAGGCAATGGCCTGCATCTGCGCGGTCGAGAGCCCGCCGGCGTCCAGCACCACCGCCAGCGGATTGCCGCCGAAGGCGCGGTCGGTAAAGACGTCCGCGGTGATATAGCGCCGCTGCATCCGATGTCTCCAATGGTTCGATCAGCCAGACATGGCGCGGACCGGTTGGTCAAGTGCGCGCGAGCCATACGAAATTTCTATCTGAGCCGCCACCCTGTCATCCGAGGCTCGCTCCCGTCCCGGAAATGAACAGTAGGCATGCTGCATCAATCGAGCGTGCGGCGGAATCGCGTCACGGCGATGGTCATCGCCAGCAGCATCAACACAACAAGCGCAATGGCATCGTATTGAATATTCTCCATCGTCGCACCCTTCAGCATGATGGCACGGACGATCCGCACGTAATGCGTCAGCGGCAGGCCTTCGCCGAGATATTGCGCCCATACCGGCATGCCCGCGAACGGGAACATGAAGCCGGACAGCAGAATGCTCGGCAGAAAGAACATCATGGACAGTTGCATCGCCTGCAGCTGGTTCTGCACGATGGTCGAGAAGGTGTAGCCGATCGAAAGATTGGTGGTGATGAACAGCGTCGACAGCAGCGCCAGCATCATCAGGCTGCCGCGCACCGGCACTCCGAACAGCAGCACGCCGATGCCGATGATCAGCGTAGCCTGGATGAAACCGACCAGCACGTAAGGAAGGATCTTGCCGAACATCACCTCGACCGGCTTGATCGGCATCGACAGCAGACTCTCCATGGTGCCGCGCTCGATCTCGCGCGTCACCGAAAGAGCTGTGAAGATAAGCATGGTCATGGTCAGGATGGTGCCGACCAGGCCGGGCACGATATTGAGCCGCGACGACGCCGCCGGGTTGTAGCGCGCATGGGCGCGGATCTCGAACGGCAGTGACGGCGGATCGCCGGTGCGCAGGTCGTGCTCCAGCGCGGTCTGCACCACGACGCCGAGCGTGGAGAGCGCGGAGCCTGCCGCCACCGGATCGGTCGCATCGGCTGCGACCAGCAGCGCCGGACGATCGCCGCGCCGCACCGCGCGTTCGAAGCCGCGCGGAATTTCCACGCCGAACAGCACCTTGCCCGATTGCAACAGATTGTCGAACTCCGCGACATCATGCACTTCCCGGGTGAAGCGGAAATAGGCGGTGTTTTCCAGCGCCTTCAGGATCGACCGCCCGAGGTCGCTATCCTCCTGCAACAGCACCGCGGTCGGCAGATTGCGCGGCGTGGTGTTGATGGCAAAGCCGAACAGCAACAGCTGCATGACCGGGATCATCACGATCATCGCGAACGACACGCGGTCGCGCCGCAGCTGGATGAATTCCTTTACTACCATCGCATAACTGCGCCGCCAGAAGCCGAACCTCGGTTCCCTGGTGTCGCGGCGTTGGTCGGGGGCGCTGACCATGCTCACTGGAAATTATCCTTCGAGCGGGTCATCAGTTCGATGAATACATCTTCCAGCGACGGCTCGCTGTGTTGCCAATGCAATCCGGGACGATCGCGATAAGGCGCAATGGAAGCCTCGAGCGCTTCCCTGTCGCGGCCGGACACATGCAGGCTGGTGCCGAATGGCGCCACCATGTCGACGCCCGGCTTGCCGGTGAGCTCGGCGGCGAGCTCATTGAGGTTGTCGCCGGTGACCGTGTAGGTCGACAGTGCCGATTTCGCGATCACATCGTCCACGGTGCCGTGCGCCAGCAAGTGTCCGTAGGCGATATAGGCGATCTCGTGGCAGCGTTCGGCCTCGTCCATGTAATGGGTGGAGACCAATACCGTTAGCCCTTCCGCCGCCAGCGCGTGGATCTCGTTCCAGAAATCCCGCCGCGCTTTCGGGTCGACGCCGGCGGTCGGCTCGTCGAGCAATAATAGTTTCGGGTTGGGCAAGGTGCAGGCGCCGAGCGCAAGGCGCTGCTTCCAGCCGCCGGAGAGTTCGCCGGCGAGCTGCTCCTCGCGGCCGCTTAAGCCCAGCCGCTTGATCATTTCGCGCGCAGCGCCCCGTGCATCGCGCGTGCCATAGAGCCTTGCGACGAACTCCAGATTTTCGCGCACCGACAAGTCCTGATAGAGACTAAACCGCTGCGTCATGTAGCCGACCCGGCGCTTGATCTTGTCGGCATCGCGGCGAATGTCGTAGCCCAGACACGTCCCCTCGCCGCTGTCGGGCGTCAGCAATCCGCAGAGCATGCGGATGGTGGTGGTCTTGCCGGAACCGTTGGGGCCGAGGAAGCCGTAGATGGTGCCGCGCTTCACCTGCATCGACAGGTCATGCACCACCTCGCGCCCGCCAAACGACTTGGTAAGGCCCTTGACGTCGATCGCGACGCCGGAAGCTGAGGCCGGCGCCGCGGTCATCGCTTGTCTGCCACCGGCGTCTTGGGGTTGAGGAACACGCTGATCGGCTGGCCGACACGCAAAGCATCGGGCCTGGAGGGCCGCGCCTGAATCAAGTACACGAGCTTGTTGCGCTCATCGAGGCTGTAGATCACCGGCGGGGTGTATTCGGCCGACGTCGCGATGAAGTAGATTTTCGCGTTGAGATCGGCGGCGCAATTGTCGCAGACGACGCGGACCTCGTCGCCGATCGCAAGCTTCGGCAAATCCGGCTCCGGCACGTAAAACCGCACCTTCATGTTGCCGGGGGGCATGATCGACAGCACCGGCCGCTGCGCCGGAACCATCTCGCCCTCGCGGAAATAAATCTGCTGAATGGTGCCGCTGACAGGCGCGAACCCGGTCCGCCGCGCCAGCCGCGTCTGCGAGGTGTTTATCCGCGCCTCCGCGACCCGCAGCGCCGAGACCGCCGCGTCGAGATTGGCCTGCGTGCCGGAGCCGGTCTTGCTCAGTGACGCGGCACGCTCATAGGTCTGCTGCGCGTTGGCAAGCGTTGCTTTGTTCTGGTTGAGGTCGGCCTGCTGCAGATCATCGTCCACGGAATACAGCGGCGCGCCGGGCCTCACCTCCTCGCCCTCGCGAACATTGAGTTTGGTCACGCGTCCGGGTTCATCCGGGCTGACGAAGATCATGTCGGCTTCGACCCAGCCCTGGTAACCGGGATCCCTGCGCTCGTCGCAGCCGGCGAGCGCTGCCGTCAGCGCCAGCGCCGCCAGTATTCGCAATGCCTTTCGCGACGAAGTCATGCCGTCCTCCGTTCGCCAAAGATCAGATCGAGGTGGACGCGAAGCATCTCGGCCACGTCGAGCGGCGCATGCCGGTTAAACAGGCCCTGCCAGATCACCGCGACGATCGCCGGCGCCACCACGATCTGCGGAAAGTGCGTCAGGGCTTCGCTCTTGATTTCGCCGCGTTTGATGCCGAGCTCGATCAGCGCCCGCATTCCGTCCATGCCGCGCGAAACCACTTCGCGATAGTAAAAGTCGGCGACGCTCGGAAACCTTGGGCCTTCGGCTACGATCAGGCGGACGATATCGCCGCGGCGCGTCGTCACCACCTCCTGCGCGAATGTCTGGGCAAATCGCTCAAGCGCCGATCGAACCGATCCGCCGGCTGGCGGCGGCGCGGCCAGCCGACCGATCAGCGGAACGAGCGCCGTGCGTATCAGTTCCTGGAACAGCGCCTCCTTGTCCGTGAAGTGCAGATAAATCGTGCCCTTGGCGACGCCGGCGCGTTTCGCCACATCATCGAGCCGCGTCGCGGCAAAGCCGCGCGCAATGAATTCATCCAGCGCCGCCTCGATGATGGCCTCGCGCCGTTCCGCCGCGCGCGCCGCGCGATTGGAGGGCGGCTTGGGCGAGGACGCTTTCGACGATGCCGGTTTTGACGCCTTGAGTGAGGCAGCCTTCTCCCCGCGCCGGCGATTGGCCGATTTCGACACCACTGAGGGCCTGGATCTTGACCGCGAGCTTGACATCAATCTAATATGACTGACCAGTCAGTCATTGTCAATCGCAGCCTGAGCGGGCCAGTTGTCGCATTTAGCTGTCTGGGGGATGGCCGGAAGAGCGATCGGCGAGCCGGACGAGCCGGCGCATTTTCTCTGATGCGATTTTCACAGCAGCCCGGACCCCATCGGTTTTGCACGTCATTGCGAGCCACCGGGTCTCGCCTTCGGCGAGCCCGACGACAGGCTCCGCGAAGCAATCCATTTCGCTGAAAAGAAAGAATGGATTGCTTCGTCGCTTCGCTCCTCGCAATGACGTCAAGAGTCGTCATACCCCGCGCATGCGGGGTATCCAGTACGCCGCGGCTTTTCGGTTCCATCACCAATGTCTCTGGAATACTGGATCGTCCGCTGGAGCCTGTCATCGGGCGGCGCTATGCGCCGACCCGGTGGCGGACGATGACGGGTGGGAGGGTCGCGATACGAGTCCGCGATCCCGCGGCGCGAGGCGCCCGAGTTGATGCAAAAATCTTTCGCCCAACAGAGGGCGTGGGGAATGCCGGGTGCACGGTGCACCCGCAGCCCGTGTGCAATGGTAGTAAGCACACGGTAGTCACCGCAGGTCACCGGAACACCCGGCATTCCCGCACGCAATGGTTTTAACGGCTTATATCGTGCTCTCCCCGGCGACGAATTCGTCTTGTCACCGTC
>NZ_JNIJ01000009.1 GCF_000701345.1 Bradyrhizobium sp. URHD0069
GATCGCCTGCGGTGCGCAGTCGCTGCGATGCTCACTCGGCAGCTTGTCGGCCTGTGCTTGCCACACCAGACGCGCTTCATCGTACTCGACCGCCAACAGATCGCCCATCACGACGGCGGCACGGGTCTCGCGCTCGGTGGCTGACAATGCGGCGGCGTCATCGGCTTCCTCTGACACCAAGGTATCCAAGCTGGCGAGCAGTGCATCCTTGTGAACGAACGCAAACAATGCGAGCACATCAGGCACTTCGGTGACCGCAAATGATGGCACTTGGGCATTGACGATCGACCCTTGCAGCCGCTGCATGGGCCAGACCACTGATCGGTCGTGTTCAAGCACATCACTCACCACGGGCGTCCCCCGCGTCGCTAGAGCCTCAACTTCCTGTCTGATCTTGGCGCGAACGTGTGCGCTTGGGTACGGCGCGGACCTGATGCGGTTGAAGTCTGCCTTCAGCTCCCGACCACGTCTCTGCAGGCGAAGGATGCCATCAGGCAGGCTCTCATTCTTGAGCAACTGCGGCGGCTTGCCTTCGATGTCCTGCAGCACCACACCGGGCGGAACGCCGTTCTTCAGCCAGTTCTCGACCGCCGTCAACACGTGCGATGCCGCGCGCCATGTCGCCGACCGCGTCTCCTTGAGTTCACTGAGCCGCTTGAGGTGGTCAGTCAGCTTGTCGAGCAGTCGTCGCTGCTCGATGACGCGGCCATCGGTCTCCGGCAGATTGAAGCCGCCCTCTTGCTGATGGGCTTGCAGCCTCGCTAGCCTTTGTTCGGCCTGTATGCGCGCGTCGCTCGCCTCGCGGATTTCCTCGAACTTGGGAATGAGCTTATTCAGGTCGTGGAAACGTTGGCGCAATGCCCGCAGCCGGTCGGCAGCACCGGGTGGCAGAACCTCGATCACGTCGAACGACGGCACGAGGGGCATAGGAGCGGAAAACGGTTGTGGGTTTGCGGGTCCAGGTTCGAACGTCATGGTGTGCCTCTCAATCTCGATGATGCTCGATCATCCATCGGATGGTGGGCAACGAATAGAGGTCCGCGACAGCACCGCTCTGATCGTTCGCTCGCCCGGTATCGCGTCCCTCGTTTTCAACAGGCACCACAACGTCTGCATCAGCTTGCCACAATGCTGCACCGGGCATGTTGCCTCGCTGCCGTCTCTGCGCCAGCGGCCATTGCGGTACCTCACCAACGCGATGCGCAGTCGTCGCGCTATCTCGCGATCAGATGCACCGGGAAAGAACTTCGCCGCCTCGATCAGCAGCTTGTCGCGCTCATCGATCAGCAATTGCGTCTGCGGCGTGCGACGACCGCGACCGTCGACCGGCACAGCATGCGTTAACCCGATGCGCTGCACCAGATGTAGCTCGTGAGCGGGTGGCGGATCGGCAGCGGGTTGTCGGAGAAGATCGTTTCCTCGACCTTGTGCGCGACGGGCCTTGCCGCAGAAACAGCGCTCGCCCTGACAATAGGGCTGAAGGGTTTCTTCACCTTGATCCAAGGGTACACCCGAATTGGCTATAGTCAGGCGAGCGCTTTGCGTTGATAGAGTTAGACCGCCGCTGCTGGGGGCCAAACGGAGTTTCCGAATGGGTGTGGCAGGCTGGCGTTTCGCGCATACGAAGAGAACTCTTAGCGGGCGGGCGGGCGTTGTCGCCGTGCTCGAAGAGTTGCCGGTGATCTGCTCGGTGGTGGTCGCAGTCGGCTCGATGATCATGATCGGGATCATGCTCTACAACGATTGGCCGCAGTAAGCCGAGATAGTTATAAACCACTTCGTGCCAGCATCGCTCGCTGATCCTCGTCATCTGGCCACAGTGTCCGGCTTCATCGTCGTGTGTCCTGATGTGGCTCGAACCTCCCATTGGGGACCACCGCCTGCAGTACTTCCGTTGCCTTGCGTTCTATCGCCTCCAGTGACAGATCACGAACAAGCCAGCACTCGCGACAGACCCCGACGACACTGGCGGTGGTTGGCTTGATGATTGCCGGAGTGGTGAGCAGCAATGCCCCGACATGTTTCTTGCCTGGCATCCGAACGCCGCAGGTGACGCATTCTCGGTGTGGTGGTGTCGAGAGACCATCACACCAGTAGCGTGCAGCGCGTTGCAACAGCGCATGGGCATCGAGCGGATCCTCGATATCGACCAGATAGGTCAACAGCGCACCGGACGCCTCGTGCCGGTAGCGGCGACGTTCGTGACGGGTGCTCATGTCACCACCTCCCGATCGCGTTGCTGATGCGATCATGTCTGATCGTGGTAGTCTGGTCCAGCACTGGCTGCTTTCCCGCCTTCAGTGCTGGCACTATCGGCCCTACTCTCTGCATCGAGCGGGGCGGTGGTGTGCCTGCGTCTCGCCCTGCCAGTTCGAGATCGATGCGGACCGGCGCGGTCATATGATCACCCGAGGCTTCTCGTCTTGCGGATCGTCTCTCTCGCGAGCGACCCACAGTTGCCATGTCGCTGAGACGCCGGAACTTCCCATCGGACGGGTTTGGTAATAGACGCGAAATTTCAGCGCGACATGATCGATCCGCGCTTCAGTCCACCCGCGCGACCTCGCAAAGGCCCTGTCCGCTGATGACGGCTGCCAGTCGTTGGCCAAGGTCTCGCTGCTTGGCGCGATCGACTTAGCGTCAGACCGCTGAGAGAGTGCGCCTCTCTCTTTAGGTGTTTGAGTAGGTGTTACTCTAAGGTGTTTGTCAGCCACCCGTGGCTGAACGGAACCGCCACCCGTGGCTGATCGCGTCCGGCTGGTCGGCTTTCCGTTCCGCCACCCGTGGCGGATCGCCCCGCGGGTTCCGATCCGCCACCCGTGGCCGAACGCGCGGCTCCATTTTCCGCGCCTTTGCAGCGGCACCCCGTTCCGCTTTGAGGGTCGCCAAGCGCTCTTTCATCGCTGGGATATGATCGGCAAGAACGCGATACACGTTTGCGCCGCCGGTACGTTTCCAATGTATCCAGCCACCGTCACGAAGGTCATTGCGGCCTCTGGTAATCCATCGCAGCGGAATTGCGGTCTCGTCGCTGATCGCGCGATCAGAAAGGATCGCATCGCGCGAGTGCTGGTTGACGTGGCTGATAATGCAATTGCCGATCATCTTGGCGCGGGTGTCGAGATGAGGGTCAGCGGCCAGCGCCCTCATCCAATCGAATTTGAAGCTTCCGAAGGACCGCTTCTCGTGCGGATTGTCCCGCGCGGCTCCCGCTTGCGGGGCTTGGGCGCGGGCGATGTCGGCATCGCCTGGGCGGGCTTGCATATATGATGGTGTCGCCATACTTTGCGCGCGTCCTTCCAACGCTGTGGCAAGCTGGAGGAATGATGGTCCTGATCGACCGCCCGCCCGGCTGTGATCAGGGATGTGTTTTGGAGAAGGCGCAGCCGCGAGGCTGCGCTTTTTCATTTGTGCGTGCCGGTAATCCCTCCTAGCGCACAGCCATGCGAAGGCACGACGGCGCGGCGCAAGCGACGTTGGTTTTTCGGTGGGGCTGGGATAGTGTTGTAGCGAGCAAGTGTCATGTGCCAAGCTCCGTTGGCGTTATGATCTGCTTGCTCCAGAAGGCGGGACGCGAGAACGTCGCCGCCTTCATCTATTTCAACATCAGCGATCTGCAAATGTCCACCCCATCGCGCCACTATCGATGCGGATCATGATGCGGCTCCGGTCCTTGCGTGGATAGCGCACGGGCGCGCTCATCGTGCAGCACCCATCTGCCGGCGGATCGCCTCCCGCAGCTTCGCCTGCTCGCGGTCGAGCTTGAGCTGGTAGCGCGCCGGGGCCTCCGCCAGGACGAATTCAAGGATCGCATCGCGGCAGAGTTCGCGGCCAATCTCGGGCACCTTCACCAGCGTGTTGGCCTCGCACTTGCGGACACCAAATTGCTGGATGTAGTCCTTCACATATCGCTTGTCGTGATCGCTATGTTCGGGATCATCGAGCTGTCCGCCACTCGACGTTTCCAGATTATCAATCCACGTGAGGCCGTGCGCATCGATGAAATCGGCGTTCAGTCCAAACCGACTAATGATCAGGTTTTCCGGCGTCCAGCCGACCGCGCCGCTCAGGTCCGACAGATTTTTCCGCACCTTATCGGTGATGTGCAGGCCGCCCGGATCATGATCGCCGCACAACAGCAGAACGCAGAGACGACCCGCCGCCTCATGCTCGGCGAACCGCCGCATCATGGCCGCACGGAGGTTGAGATCGCTCCAGCCTTTGAAATTCTGAACCGGAACGTGGAATTCCGCGCACACAGGTTCGAACAGATTTCGGAGGTCGAGCTTCTCGACGGCCACCTCGACATAGACGTCGAGATCATCCCAGAAGCTGATCGGCATGTGGGTCTTGTGCGCGTTGTTGATGTAGTCGATCAGCCTCGCGGCCTCACGCTCGATGTCGGGATCGTCGAGCCGCTCCAGACCGACGACCTTGCGGGCATCATCCTCAGCGCAAATGTCGAGCGGCAACGCGCCGGACTTCCGGCACTCGGTGATCAGCCGCTCCGCCGCGTCGAATTCGCCCTTGCGCAGTCCATAGTCTTCGAGAAGGTAGCACCAGCTCCGGGAGCCGACGGCCAAATCCAATCTCGACTTGATTTGCAGGATCAGGCTGCAAAAGCGCGCGACCTGCTCCTCGTACTCGATGGTAGCGGCTTCCGATTGCCGCCCCCGCCGACGCTTCGGCAGGAGATTGTCGAGCACGACCTCCTCGGTCTTGGCGTCGGGGCGTCGTGCCTTACGAACCGCCTTCGCCACCGCGTTGCTGATCCCGTCGAAAAACGGTTCGAGGTTCGGCTCCTTACCGTCCGACGTTATCGGCATGTAGGGCGTCGTGATATTCAGCAGGATGGTGAAGTTCTTGTCCTTCGGCGCTTCGGCCATGGTGTGACGAAGCCCGCATCCGAACAGGTTGATCTTCTGCCTGTTGTGCACCGCATAGACGTCGCCGGTAACCGGCGTGCGGTTGACGCAGGCGATGAGCCGCATGTCCGCACTGTCGGCGGCCCAAACCTCGACGACGAACGGGATAGCGGCATTCGGGCTAATGCCGAACGACACTTCCCCGCTCGACGCGGCATAGGCCCGGTCGGGAAATAGATCAGGGCCGACCGCGCCGAGCCGTTTCGGCGTGACCTCGCGTGCATACTTCCGCGCGACCTTCAGCAGCGTGTCGGCCTGTTCGCGGCTGAGCGCGTTGCAAGCTATGCGGACCAGCCCGGCCTCGGCAACGATCTCGCCAGCCCGCCCGCCAGTGCAGCCATCGAGGCTCGCGACCAGTTCGCGCACGGGCACGTTGCCGCTCGCAGACAGCAGCTCGTGAAACTGCGGGGCGTCGTACCAGTAGGGCGATGACTTGCCGGCGTAGGACTGCCCGCGCGCCATCTCTGTCGCAACGACCGCCCAGAAGAGCGCGTTCGCGTCCTCCGGGATCGCCGGGCCAAAACCGATCTCGATGCGGGTGCCGACCGGGAAGTCAACCGGCGTCACGGTGACGACGGTCGTGGTGCCGTCGCGCTCGGGGCGCAGCTCGATCCGGCGATTGCGGGTAATCACGGCAAGGAATCCTTCCCCGGCCAGCACCGCCCCGGCAACCACGCGCAGACCGTTGCCAAGCGCGCCGCGCGTCGGCAGCCTCAGTAGCTTGGTCGAAACCATGGGCCGGGCGATGCTAAACAGGCGGGCGATATCCTCCGGCGTCCCGTCGATGCCGTCGCCATCGTCCTCGACAAAGTATCCGCCGCCATCCGGCAGACGACCGACGTTGACGCTGCCTCCGGCGTCGAAGCCGTTGTCGGTCAGCTCCTTCATGACCAGACGGCGCAGCTTGCCCGCCGCGACACCGGCCTTCTGCTGCAGCCCCTCGACGGTGCGGAAGCTGGTCCAGTCGGCCCGCTCGAACTTCAAGTTCTGGTCCGGCGGTTGGCTTGCTAAGCGGCCTTTCGGAATTTGAAAGTCCACGTTGGCCCTCCCATGGGTGAGGGCCGGGACACTTGAAGCGGACGGCGCGAGGGTCTAACAGCAGGGCTGTTCGAGTGCCCTACAATTTGGCCGGTGCGTTGTTGCTTGCAGCGCCCGGCTTTCTTATTGCGCCTCGGTTTCGGCGGCGGTGGCGGCTTCACGCGCGCGCCGCCAAGCGGCGGCGGCTTCGCGCGAGATCAAACGGCGCGAGCCGATGGTAAACGACGCGGGCATTTCGTCTTGGTACTTGTAATACATCTGCACGGAGATGCGGTGCCTGCGGCAGAACTCTTCAATGGAGTATGCGTCGGCGTCGTCGATCGCGGCTGGCGGCCCGCGTGCACGGGCCGGTGTTGCTTCAACACTGGCCACGGCCATCTTGCGACCAGTCACTTCCGGGCGGGCCATTCTCGATCCCTCGCGTCCATATCAATGCGCAGAAGGATCGCGCTGAATGCCGCTCCTGTCTGTGTCAACACGCGGATTTCTGTGTCAACACGCGGATTGCTGTGCCGAAATAAGGGCGCTGTGTCGAAACGCGGATTTCTGTGTCGAAATAAGGGCGCGTCTCGCGGGCCAGAAGCAGCGATGACGGTTCGCGGTCGCGGTCGCGATTTTGCTCGCGCCAGATTTCCAACAGCGGGCGCGCAGGTGGCTGCTTGCGCTTCCGGGCCATGGCAGATCACCGCACCAACGGGACCACGTTGCCACCTACGTGGTGCGAACAAAAAAAGACCGCCCGGATTGAGGGGCGGCCCTTTGTGTTTTGGTTTGACGCCTTTGGTCAGGCGACCAGCCGCAGCGACGGCTTCTTGGCTTTCGGTTTTGCACCGGCCTTTGTCTCGGCCTTTGTCTCGGCCTTCGTATCGACCTTGGGCTTGATGAAGTCCGCCCACGCCTGCATCACCTCCCGCCGCCGGTCCAACATCTCGCTCGTCCAGTAGGACAGCTCGGCCTCGTCGCCGACACGGTGCGAGAGGCAGAACTCCAGCACTTCGCGCCGGAAATTATGCTCGCGGCTGTCGGCTCCCCAGTTGCGGAACGTGGTGCGCAGACCGTGCATGGTGCTCTTGACGCCACAACGCTTGATGCAGCCGGTGAGGGCATTGGCGAGAAATGGCTCATGCCCTTCGACCTGTTTGCCATCGGAGGGAAACACGTATTTGCCGACGCGCGGCATCGACTGAATTATCTCGATGGCCTGATCGGTGAGCGGGACCAGATGCGGCTTGCCCTCGGCGGTCTCGCCCTTAATTTTCATTTTCTCGCCGGGAATGAGCCACGCCTTTTTGTCGAAGTCGAGTTCGGTCCATTCCATCCAGCGGATTTCCTGACTGCGGGCGCAGGTGAGCATGCCGACCTCGACGCAGCGGGCGGAGTTGCCGGTCTCATAGCGCAGCGCGATCATGAGCTGCGGAGCTTTGGCGTAGGGCACCGAGGCGTGGCCCTTCTTGGTCTTGGCGTTGAGCTTTCGGGCGGATGGCAGGACGTGCTTGAGGTTACCCTTCCACGCCGCCGGGTTGTCGCCGGTTCGCAGCTTCTCGACCTTGGCCGCGTCAAAGAGCTTTTCGAGACGCTGGCGGGTGCGGTCGGCGGTGATGGGCTTTTCCCACCAGATGGGTTTTAGAGCCGCGATGACATGGGTATTGTCGATCTCGTGCAGCTTCATGGAATGAAGGCTCTCCATGTCGGCGATCGAGCGCTTCCAATTATTCACCTCGTCCTTGTGCTTGCCGACGCACCAGCCGGGATAGGTTTGCTCGGCATATTCCTTGAACGTGGTGCCGCCCTTGGTTTCGAGTTTCTTTTTGACGCGGGGGTCGATGCCGTGGCGCTTGAGGGCGACCTTGTAATCGCGGGCGGTTTCGCGGGCCTTGCTCAGGGTCATTCTGTCGCCCTCGTCGCGGTCGCCGACCTTGGCGAATTCCATGGCCGCCCGCTTGCCGCCGAGACCCGTAAAGCGGAACTGCCAGATGCGCTCGCCGCTGTCGCGGACGATGAGGTACAGGCCGCCGCCGTCGGCGTGGGAGCCGGGTGACAGGGATTTAACTTGGTTCGAATTGAGCGGCATTTTAGGGTTCCTGAGCGCTTACCGATTGCCGTCACGGATGCTCGGCCCGTGCCGGGGCCGGGAGCATTCCCGGCCTGAAATCGAGCGTACTGCCGATACGGATACTTTGCTATGGCGAAGGGCGCGATATTACCGGTTTTTTACCCCCGGCGGGTGGCGTCGGGTGGAAAGGAGTGGAACGCGGTGGAAGGAAGTGCCAGGTTTTATTGGACTTTTGGAGGCGGGTGGAAGCGTATGGATGGCGGTATAACCCGTTTTTTGGGTACATGATCCGTGACGGCATTCGGTAAGCTGATCCGAACCACGGCGTTCCGGTTGACGCTGGCCTATCTGTTTTTGTTCGCGCTGTTTGCCGCTTCCCTGTTGGGCTATTTCGCCTGGAACACGCGCCGGCTGATCACCGAACAGATCACCACTACGGTGAATGCGGAAACCGGCGAGATCAGTAACATTTTCGCGCGGCGCGGACTGCGCGGTCTGGTTTCCACGATCGAGAACCGGGCGCTGCGGCCCGGCGCCAACCTCTACCTCGTGACCACGCCGGCGGGGCAGGCGATCGCCGGCAATGTCGGCTCGCTGGCGCCGGGCGTGATGGCGACCTCAGGCTGGTCCGAAACCGTCTATCGGCGGCTTGACGATCAGGACAGGGGGGATCACCGGGCCTTGGTGCACGTCACCGACTTGGGCGGCTTCCGGCTATTGATCGGGCGCGATCTGGAGGAACGCAAGCGGCTGTTCGGCATTGTCGCGAAGGCGGCGCAATGGTCGCTGCTGGTGGTCATCGTGCTTGGCCTCGGCGGCGGCGTCTTTGTTGCGCGGCGTGTGTTGCGGCGTATTGATGCCATGACCGGCACCACCCAGCGCATCATGGCGGGTGATCTGAGCGGCCGGTTGCCGGTCGGGCGCAGCGGCGACGAACTCGACCGTCTGGCGGAAAATCTGAACGCCATGCTGGAGCGGATAGAAGCCCTGATGATGGGGCTGAAGGAAGTTTCTGACAACATCGCCCACGACCTTAAGACGCCACTGACACGGCTGCGCAATCGCGCCGAGGAGGCGCTGGCGAAATCCGGCAGTGAGGCCGAATACCGCGGCGCCCTGGAGCGGACCATCGAGGAATCCGACGGCCTGATCCGAACGTTCAATGCCCTATTGATGATCGCGCGCGCCGAATCCGGGCAGGCACGCGGCAATATGGACGATTTTGACGCCGCCGACGTCGCCAACGACATTCACGAGCTCTACGAGCCGCTTGCAGAAGACGACGGCAAGACCCTGCGCGTCAGGACCGAATCGACGCGGCTTCACGGCAACCGCGAATTGATCAGCCAGGCATTGGCCAATCTCGTCGAGAACGCGATCAAATACGGCAAGCCCGTCCCGGCTGCACAGCCGCTGAGTGCCGACGCGGTCGCAGGCACTGAAAACAGTGAGATATTGATCGAAGCCCGGCGCGAAGGCGATCAGGTGCTGCTGAGCGTCATCGATCACGGGCCGGGAATTCCCGAAGCCGACCGCAAGCATGCGGTGGAACGATTTGTGCGGCTTGAGGCCAGCCGCACCCGGCCCGGCTCCGGACTTGGATTAAGTCTGGCGTCGGCGGTGGCGACATTGCATGGCGGTGAACTCAGGCTTGGGGACGCTCACCCGGGCCTGACCGCGACACTGGCAATCCCGGCGCTTTCGGGCGTCAGCGACAGGCTTGCGGCTCAAACGCCTGATGTGCCACAGAAGGTGGCATGATCTCATCCGCGAAGGACGACGCGGACCAACATTGTCTGGCCGCGCGGTTCGTGGACGGCCCGCATGTGTCCGCTCCTGACAAGGCCGAGCAGCGACTGGCGGGCTGGCGGAGCGATATCGCACCGGAACAGGCGGCTGCGATCGACGACCTCATCAGCCGATTTCCGCTCGCTAAAACCATTCTGTTGGGCATCGCAGAAGCCTCTCCCTATCTCTTCGATCTCGCTCGCGCCGATGCCGCGCGCGCGATCCGGTTGTTGAAAAGCGAACCGGAGACACATCTGGCGCGCTTGATCGAAAAGACGCGCCGCGAGGTGTCAGCTGCCTCGAGCGAAGTCGATGTGATGCGGCTGCTCCGCCGCATGAAATCGGAGGCAGCCCTGCTGATTGCGCTGTGCGACATCGGTGGCGTCTGGCCGGTCATGCAGGTGACGGCGGCCTTGACCGACCTGGCGGTCGCCTCGGTGCAATCGGCGTTGCGCTTTGTGTTGCGGCAGGAGGCTGCGCGAGAACGGCTGTCGCCGCCGCACCTCGATTCGCCCGAGGACAATAGCGGTCTGGTCGTGCTCGCCATGGGCAAGATGGGTGCCGGTGAGCTGAATTACTCCAGCGACATCGACCTGATCGTGTTTTTCGATCCTGCCGCGCCGACGCTTGCGCCGGATATCGAACCGCAGCCGTTCTTCGTGCGCGTCACGCAGGCGCTATCACGGCTGTTACAGCAGCGCACCGGTGACGGTTACGTGTTCCGCGTTGACCTGCGTTTGCGGCCAGATCCGGCCTCGACGCAAGTGGCGATTTCGACGGAAGCGGCGCTGCATTATTACGAACGCGAGGGACGGACCTGGGAACGCGCGGCCATGATCAAGGCGCGGCCCTGCGCCGGCGACGTCTTAGCCGGCGAGGCGCTGGTCGCGGAAATCGCGCCGTTCGTCTGGCGCAAGCATCTGGATTTCACAGCCCTTGCCGACGTGCACGACATGAAACGGCAGATGCAGACGTTTCGCGGGCAAAGCGAAATCGCGGTCGAGAGCCACAATGTCAAGGTCGGCCGCGGCGGCATCCGCGAAATCGAGTTTTTTGCGCAGATCCAGCAATTGATCGCCGGCGGCCGGCATCCCGAATTGCGGGTGCGGCCGACGCTGGAAGCCTTGAATGTGCTGGCGTCGAGCAACTGGATCACCTTCGAGGCGCGCGACGAGCTGACGGCGGCCTATCTGTTTTTGCGACGCGTCGAGCATCGGCTGCAAATGATAGCGGACGAGCAGACCCATATCCTGCCTGATAGCGCCGAGGCGGTGGAGCGTTTTGCTTGCTTCCTCGGCTACGACAGCCGAGCGGCCTTCGCCAGGGATCTGCTTGGCCATCTCAACATCGTGCAGCGGCATTACGGCAAGCTGTTCGAAGGCGATCCGACCGGCACTGCGAAACTGCCGGCAGCCGATTACAGCGCCGGTCCGGACGATCCGCGCCTGCTCGAACAGCTGACCACGCTTGGCTTCAAGAAGCCGATCATGGTGGCGCAGACCGTGCAACAATGGATGATCGGCGACTATCGCGCATTCAGGAGGGAAGCGACGCGCAACGCCTTTGTCGAATTCGTGCCGGCGCTGATCGTTGGCCTCGCACACGCCGAAGAACCTGATAACGCGGTGGCGGCGTTCGACCGCTTCCTGCAGGCGCTGCAGCGCGGCGGGCGACTGATTTCGCTGCTCAACCAGAACCGCGACCTCGTGGCGTTGGTGGCGCTGATCCTCGGCGCCGCGCCGCGTCTCGGCGACATGCTGGCGCGGCAGCCGCAGATCGTGGACGGGTTGATCGATCCACGCTTCTTCGGCGCGATGCCGGACCGGCGCGAATTGTCGCTGCGGCTTGCGGCGACGCTGGCGGATGCGAATTCCTACGAGGAGTTTCTCGATCGATTGCGATTGTTCGGCCAGGAGAGCCTGTTCCTCATTGGCACGCGCATTCTGTCCGGCACGGTCTCGGCCCAACACGCCAGCGTCGCGTTCGCGGACGTCGCCGAGGGCATCGTCCATACCGTGCATGGCCTGGTGACCGATCGGTTCGCGGCCCAGCACGGCCGGATTAGGGATCAGGAGACCGCGATCCTCGCAATGGGCAGGCTTGGCAGCCGTGAGATGACCGCCTCGTCCGATCTCGATCTGATCCTGCTTTATGATTTCGATCCCGAACACCCGGACTCCGATAGCTCGCGATCCCTGCATGGCGCGCAATATTTTGCGCGCTTCACCCAGCGGCTGATCAGCGCATTTACGACGCGGACGAACTACGGCGTGCTCTACGAGGTCGATATGAGGCTGCGTCCTTCGGGGCGGGCCGGCCCGGTGGCTTCGCACGTCCAATCATTCGCCGAATATCAGGAGCGCGAAGCCTGGACCTGGGAGCACTTGGCGCTTACCCGCGCCCGGGTGATTTCAGCGCCGCCGGAATTTCGCAGCAGAATCGAAAGAATAATTCGCGGCGTGCTGACGCGCCGGCGCGATGCCGCCGCTGTTGCCAACGACGTGGCGGAGATGCGTCGCGCCATTGCGCTGGAGAAGGGCGAAGCCGACCGCTGGGACCTGAAATATGCCGCCGGCGGCATGGTCGATATCGATTTCATCGCTCAATATCTCCAGCTTGTTCACGCTGCCGAAAAGCCCGACATTCTCGACGTCAGCACGCTGCATGTGCTCGATAACGCAGTGCGGCTCGGCGTCCTGCCGCAATCGGCCGCAGAGATCTTGCGTCCGGCGACGCGCCTGTATCACGACCTCACGCAAATTCTGCGGCTCTGCGTCAGTGAAAGGTTCAAGCCGGAAACAACAGGCGAGGATTTGTTGCGCGTGATGGCGCGGGCCGGCGACGCACCGGACTTCTCGTCGCTCGAGGCGCGCGTCAAGGAGACGCAAACCGAGGTGCGCCTGATATTTCGCGACCTTGTCGGAGGCCGAACTTAGAGCGCTTTCAAGCGAAGTGGAGACCGGTTCGCATCAACAAAACGTCAAATCGAGAAGCCAGGGCCCCGTCTCGATTATCGAAACGGAAAAGAGCTCTAGGCGGCGACGGAAATTCTCGCTCTGTCGATGCGCACATCGCGCGGCAGCGATACGCAGACGACGGTGCCGGTGCCAAGTTTCGAGCGCAGCCGCATCGATCCGCCATGCAGAGTGGTCAGGGATCGCGCGATGGCCAATCCAAGCCCCGAGCCATGATAGGTCTTGGTGAGCTGGCTCTCGACCTGCTCGAATGGCCTGCCGAGCCGCGCCAGCGAGTGCGGCGCGATCCCGATACCGGTGTCGGCAATCATCAGCATGATCGAACCGCGCCGCACCCGGCTGCGGACCACCACCTTGCCGCCTTCGGGTGTGAATTTGACCGCGTTCGACAGCAGGTTGACGATGATCTGCTTGATGGCGCGGCGGTCCGCCACCACCGGAATCGTTCCCTCGATATCGGCGTCGAGCACCAGATTCTTGTCTTCGGCGCGCCCGGAGACCACGCGCAGGGATTCCGCCAGCGTTTTGGAAAGGTCGAGCTGCTCCAGGTCGAGCTTCATCCGGCCGGCTTCGATCTTCGACATATCCAGGATGTCGTTGATGACTTCGAGCAGATAGTGGCCGCTGGTGAGGATGTCGTGACAGTATTCCTGATACTTCTCCGAACCGAGCGATCCGAACATGCCGCTTTCCATGATCTCGGAAAATCCGATGATGGCGTTGAGCGGCGTGCGTAGCTCGTGGCTCATATTGGCAAGGAATTTGGATTTGGTCTGGTTGGCTTCCTCGGCGCGAGTTTTTTCTTTGGAATATTTTTCGGCGAGGTCGGCGAGTTCGAGGGCTTGCTGTTCGAGCGCGGTTTGCGAACGTTTCAGGTCGATCACGCTGGCGCGCAGGCGGAGGTCGTTGTCGACGAGTTTCTGCTCGTGCTCCTTGATGCGGGTGATATCGGTGCCGACCGAGACGTAGCCGCCGTCCTTGGTGCGACGCTCGCTGATATGCAGCCAACTGCCGTCTTCGAGCTGCGCCTCGAAGGTGCGGGCGCCCGGCGCCTGGCTGCCGGTTTCGTGCAGCCGGGTGCGAACCTCCGGCATACTGCCGACTTCGATCACGGTCTCATAAGACGTGCCCGGCGTTACCGCCGAATCCGGCAGCTTGTGCAGTCGCTGGAAATGCGAGTTGCAAAGCACCAGGCGGTCGCCCGCATCCCATAGCACGAACGCTTCGGGGATGGTCTCGATCGCATCGCGCAGCCGCAAGTCGGCCTCCACGGTCTTTTCGGCGAGGCTCTTTTGCTCGGTGATATCGACGGCAATGCCGATCAGGTGCATTCCTGCATCGGCGGCGCCGTGGCTGAGCTCGCAGCGGACCCGCAGCCAGATCCAGTGGCCGTCGGTGTGCTGCATGCGGAAGGTCTGGTCGATGTGGTCGATCTTGGCGGAAATAAGCTGCTCGGCGATCGCGAACAGGTCGATGTCATCGGATTTCACCAGCGCGTTGACCTCGCCGAAAGTCAGCAGGTCGCTCCGGGTGTCTAGCCCCAGCAGCGTGAACATCGATTGCGACCAGAAGATTCTGCCGCGCGACAAGTCCCAATCCCACAATCCGCAACGTCCGCGATTGAGCGCGGTATCGATACGGCCGCGCACGGCGTCATTAATGAGATCGCCTTCGCGTGCGCGGGTCGATTGCCAATGGAATGCAAAGCCCAGGATCAGGACGACAAAACCGGTAGTAGCCGAAAGCGTCACCGATAAGGCCGCGTCCGACCGCCAAAGCGAGTCGACCTCTTCCTGGATGATAATGACCTGACCGGGCAGCGATTTGACGGCGTGCTGAACAGCCAGCGCGCTATTGCCGTTCGGCAACGTAATGTCGGTCACGCCAGCCTGCTGCCCCGGCGCGCTCAGCGGCAGCGCCGCACTGACAACGTCCAGAAGCTTGGCGGTATCGCCGAGCGCAGCTTCGATCGGCACGCGGGCGAGTACGCGCTGGTCCGCGCCGGTGACGATGACATGCCGGCCGGCGGCGACGGCCCACGACGGAATGAGGCCGGGCAGCAGGAGCTGCAGGCGATCAAATGATGCCGCGCGATCCTGTCGGACAGACGCGATGCGGTCGAGACGCTCGGCAAGAAAATCGGCGACAGCCGCCAGATCCCGCTTCATCGACGCGCGCTTTTGCCGGTTATGATCGACGACCTGCACGAACGCGCCAAGACAAATGGTGATCAGGAAGGCAATAATCAGGGTAGGCACTGCACGGCGAAGCGCAGGCTCCGCTACCAACAGCCGGTGATAGGCCGGTTTCGCGATCGATTGCGCCAATCCCTTGATCGAATCGGATTGGACGCACGTGCTCGCCGCGTGTGCGCGCGCCATGCTTTGACCCCCTCGGAAATCTCTTTTGCACCCCGTTCGGAAGAGCCCCAGCCGCCTCCGAATCACAGCGATTTGAATCCAGTTTTTGCGGGCTGTCGAGAGTCAACGATTCGTTAATGCAAATAAATATTGTCCACGCCGAATCGAGGCGGTTGAATGCCTGCAAAATTACACCCAAAGTGAGTCCGAAACGGGAACGCGCGCCGGCGTTCAAAAAATCTCGCTATGCGTCTGGCGGCTCGGCGTGGCTGATGACGCGTTTCACGGTCGGAAACGCGCGGCGCAACGCACGCTCGATCTCATCGACGCTCTCGTGAACCTTGATCACGCTCATCGAGGGCGCGGCGCGGCAATGGAAGTTCACGATCTCACCGGCGTCGGTATTGCGTACCCGCACACTATGGATGTCATGGATCGCGCCATTAGCGGCGAAACCCGACAGTGCGCCCTTGATGGTTTCGACGCGATCGGGCGGGGCATCGGTGCCCAGCGGCAATTCCGGTTCGAGCGGCTCGATATGGGTGTCGACTTCGACGTCCTCGCCGAATTCATCGCGGATGCTGCGCTCCAGCTCATGGGCGATAGCGTGCGCCGCCGCGAGCGGCATATCGCCGTCGACTTCGAGGTCGATGCTGACGGTCAACTTGCCGCCGAGATCGTGCACGGTGACGTGGTGGACGGCGAGACCGGAATTGCGGGCGATCACCATGATGCGTTCGCGCACACTCTCGTTGTCGCGCGCGACCGGCACCGCGGTAAACGTCAGGTCGGCATCTTTCAGGGCTTTTGTGACCGCCTCCTGCGCCCTGCGTTTGATCTCCTCGACACGATCGATCGGGTAGGTGCGCGGCACCTGCACGATCGCGTCGATGAAGTGCGTCGACCCGACCATCCGCATCCGCAGCCGTCCGACATCAACCACGCCGGGCACGGTCCGGATCGCGGCCGTGGCTCGCTCAGACGCGCCTTCCGGTGCGCGGTCGAGCAGGGTTTCGACGGTGGAGCGCGCCAGCCGCAATCCCAGCAAGGAGATAAGGACGGCCACTGCGATCGCAGCGGCGGCGTCCCCCCAGGCGAAGCCGAACGCCGACAATCCAAGTCCGATGATAACCGCGCTTGACCCGAACACGTCCGACGCGAAATGCAGGGCGTCGGCTTCCAGCGCCTGACTTTTGGTATCGAGAGCGGTGCGATGCAACGCGCGGGCGCGCCAGAAATTCACTGCGATATCGACCAGCAGAAGAACAAATGGAATGGCGGACAGCGTCGGCGGAGGCGCGCCTTCACGCAGATGGCTGTACGCCTGCACCAAGATGCCGCCCGCCAGAACGTAGAGCATCGCGATCACGCCCAGCGCCGACAGGCTTTCGATCTTGCCGTGGCCGTAGTGATGTTCCTCGTCGGCCGGGCGGTCGGAAACCCGCACCACCATCCAGGTGATGACGGTCGCGACCAGGTCGACCGAACTGTGCAGGGCTTCGGAGATTAGCGCGAGACTGCCGATGGCAATACCGACCACGAATTTGGCCGCGGCCATGGCGGCGCTGGCAAAAATCGAAATGACGGCGACGCGGGATTTGACGTTGTGAATGGGAGTCATGGGTGGCGGTTTAGCAGTCCATGTCCCAACATTAAAGCTGACAGTCGTCCGCGCAATCGCCACTCAATTGCAGGAGCGATTAGCGGAAGCGCGATTTGTTGCGAATTGTTCTGAGTTAAGAGAATAGGCGACATTTCAGATGCAACTCCGCAATCTCGCGGCGCGATGCGCCCGAGGTCTGTAAAATCATTCGCCCCAAAAGTAAGAGGGCGCAGGGAATGCCGGGTGCTTGCTGCACCCGCGGTCTCGTGTGCAAATGTGTGCAAAAGAAACGCACACGAGCATACAGGTACAGTCGGAGCAGTCCGGCATTCCCTGCGCAATGGTTTTACGGCTTATGCCGTGCTCTCCCCGGCGACGAATTCGGCTTGTCACCGTCGCTGACGGATTGAAGGATTGTCTAAACCCGGTTGGGTCGACGTTCCTCCGCCAGCTTGACACCAGCAACGGGTGCCAGGACCACACGGTTTTGCCGTACGCAGCCTCGCCGGTCGTCTGCACGCTGTGTTCGCTCACGGATCGAAGCCCGCCCTGCAAACACGACCACGCGCCCGACGCTGCCGCGTCCACCGCATCCCGCCCCAACGTTCGTGACGATGGCCAACGCCCCTCTACCGGCACGGGATAGGGGCGACATAGATCTGATTTGGGTCAGGCGGGAAGGGGAATATTTTCTTAGCTAGATCTGGACAGGTAGCATCACGTTGATCTGGTTGTGAAAATCAGGCGGAAGGCGCAGGGCGACTGGCCCCAGATCTGACCGGAGCGGATGCTCGTCAGGCTCATGACCTGAAGGTCATAGGTTCGAATCCTATCGCCGCAACCAAACAAGCCTCAGAAAGCCCCCAGTAGGGCGGCTTGCTGGGGAAACGCTGTCCTGGGCGCAACCAACTCTTGATCGACAGTCAAAGAATCACGCAGAAGTAGCGCAGTCGGATGAGACAAAGGACTGTCTGTGGCGGCCAAACGAACTAAGCGACCAATTCAACCGATCGTTCATCTGCCAAAGAATTCAACGGGCTTTTACGATCTTAGTATGGCCCCGAAATTGATCGTCGATGTTGCTCGAGAACTCGAGCCTGCCCTTATTGGAATTCCAGAGCGCGAGCTTGGGGGAAGCGTCTTTGAACGCGCTGCCACCATGCGGTCTATCCGGCTGGCGCTGCGGGAGCTCTCTTTCCATCAGCCTGTCCACGTGTTGGGCGCGGGCAATCCAACGGCAATGGCCTTACTGACAGCCGCCGGTGCAGACAGTTTTGACGGTCTCGAATGGTGCCGGTTCGTGATGGACGGCGTATCAAAAATGCTTCACCACTTTCAGCACTACGAGCTGTTTAAATGGCAGCACGTTATGAGCAACTCGCCGGTGATGAGGGCAGCGGCACTCGACGATAGACACCGGTCGACGGTGGCGACTTCCTGCCGTTCCTGATGGAATATCGCATGATTGTGGAAGGCGCGGCCGAATCGCTCGCTGACCTCGGAAGGCGGCATCCTCGATACGCCGCATTGCTTTCCGAACCCGCAGGTCCCGTGCTCAAGCGAAAACAGGTCCGATCCTTGTCTGCTCCGCGCGCGACAATCCGCAGCGCATCATCTGGCAACGGCCGCTGCAGCGCGTTCGCCTCGTCCCACGGCGCGCGCATCCAGACGTCGCGCTCCTCGTCGGTGGTCAGGATCACCGGCATCGCCTTCGGGTGGATCGGCTCCACGACCGCATTCGGTGCCGTCGTCAGGAACCCGTAGACCAGGTGCGGGCCGGGTATTCGCTTAGACTTCCTGACACTTACTTAGATAAACTTTGGCAATCAGAGTTTGAAATAATGAAGCCGCCCAAGTCGTTAGATTTTTGATCGCGATATACGTATTCGTAGGAAACTCCAATTCTGAGAGATTGCAGCATCTCGCTGTTGCAAACCTTCGGAAGAACTAGAGTGCGCATTTGCGATGCAAAGGAAGTGGTGGGCCTCGATGCGGCCTTGCTTAAATCGACGACCATGTCGAATTGCACCTTGCTTCCAGCGTGACGGATTGCAACCAAAGTGGTGAGTTCGTCGATTTTCTTTGGTAGGGTCGGCCGTATTGCCTCTTCTGACTTTACTATTGCTGCTTCAATTGCTGCTTCAATCTTAGCCTGGACTGAAATTAATCTCGGAGCCAGCAGGTTGACCATCAACAACCCAAGTAGAACCGTAGCCCGGAGCGTTGTCCATAAGAGCACGCGGGCAGTACGACGCACTTTTTTGCCTTGTGTCTGTTCCACTAGATCGGGGGCAGTATTTGCACTCATGCTCGCCTCCTAAGCGATGAAACCACTTTTGCATGCACCACCACCGAACGGAACCTCCGACGTGGACTTGTATAAAACATAAATGACCCATTGGTGCTGCCACGTTGGTGCAGACAAAGGCAGCGGCGGCGGCTTGAAACTCGATATTTTGAAGTCGGGTATGCCAGCTCGTGTTGGAAAGGCGATCACTTCGCTGCGGCCATCGGGCTGCGGTCGATGCTCAAGGCTTCGCGCCGGAGATACCGGATTGGGCCAACGATCAGCACACACTCGCCGGGAAAAAGCTGGGGCGCGGTCTCGATCATTTCCGTAAAGAGGGCGCGAAGTTGATACCAGAGCCAACCGCACCAGACCCGTACATCGAGGAAGCCTACAGGCTCTGGGCCGTCAAGCAGCAGGGCAAGTGACGCGGGCCGGTCTCGGCGTGAACGACCTACCGGGCTGTTCATGAACGGGCTCTAAATGCACCGTTCAGCCAGCATTGCAAATCACTTGCTACATTAGGCTGCTGGGGATTTCAGGGCCCAGCCCTGGAATAGCAACGTCACCACGCGATCATATTCCGCGTGGTGGCGTTGTGCGTTTCAGAGTGGCCTGACATTGCGCGTTCGTGATGCATGGCCCTTTGTGTACCAACCGGCATAAAATTAAACCCGGAATGCGCGGAGTGAAATACGTTTACACGCCGCCGTCGCGCGGCCCCCATGAATTCACGCGCCTCAAAGGACCCCAGCTCCAATAGGAGGGCCGCTGGCGCGCGCTTGGTCCCTGCGTCGTCTCGCTACCACGTTTGGCCTCTCGCTGACCGCACCCGCAACGCCCAAGGGACATACGGTGCCTCAATTGACGTACGGCCATTTGGCCGACCGCATCAACACCATGCACTTGAAAGACACAGTGGACAGCCATCCGCAGCATCAACATTGGGGCAGGGTGGCTGTCGGATAACTCCGCTTGCTCTAATACAACTTCGAGCGTTGGATACGCGGACTTTTAGCGCTTGCAGTGCTTCGAGCAGTCAATTCCGCTCTGATCTCACGTGAAGCAAATCTCTATAAGCTTGTGCGCTCGCTTTTTCGCGCAGTGCCGATGGAGGACACGACAATTGGTCAGCATGGAGGGAGCAAATGTCACGAAAACTGTCTCGACGACAATTCGTAGCTGCCACCGCCGCGACCTCCGCAACGCTCATCACCGCGCCCTATGTGCGCGGCGCCTACGCGGGCGGCAGACTATCGATGGGGTTCTGGGACCATTGGGTGCCCGGCTCGAATAAGGCACTTGCCGATCTCGTCAATGAATGGGCGTCACGCGAGAAGGTCGAGGCGCAAATCGATTTTATAACAAGCCAAGGCAACAAGCTCCTCTTGACCATCGCCGCCGAGGCGCAAGCCAAAGCTGGTCATGATATTTATACCACGCCGACATGGTGGCCTCATACCTACGCCCAGCTGCTTGAGCCCGTAAACGACATCATGGTCCCCGTCCTCGCGGAGAACGGCACCGTGAACGATACAGTCAAATATCTGGGACAAGCCGATGGCAAATGGCTGGGCGTTCCGTCTTGTTTCGGAAGTCAGATAAGGGGGCCTTGCTCACGTATGGACCTGATGAAGAAGTATGCCAATATCGACGTTCAAGCGATGTATCCGGCAGGAGAGCCGCCCAGAGCCGAAAATTGGACGATGGAAGCTTTCTTGAAAGCCGCAGAAGATTGCTACAGGGGCGGCTTCCCGTTCGGCATCGGTCTGGGTGAAACACCCGATAGCGTGTCTACTGCGGGCGCTATTTTCCAGTCTTTCGGCGCAGAACTTGTTGACGCTAAGGGCAACGTAACGGTTAGGACCGACGCCGTTCGGCAGGCGCTCGATTTCTATAAAAGGCTAATCGCCTTCCTACCGCCGGATGTCCCCGCATGGGACGACGCTTCTAACAACAAATGGTTGATTGCCGGCAAGGGAGCGCTAATCTTCAACCCGCCGAGCGCTTGGGCGGTTGCAAAGCGGGACGCACCGCTTGTCGCCGAACACTGCTGGACGCACGGGTTCCCTGCCGGGCCCAAAGGCCGCTTTACCGCATATGCGCCATTCTTCTGGAGCATTTGGGCTTTTTCGAAAAACAAGGATGCCGCGAAGAGCCTGCTCGTACATCTCTCGCGGCCCTCCTCAATCGAGAAACTGGTCGTGGCCAGCGGCGGCTATGACTTGCCACCCTACGAGAGCCTCACGATGTTGGAGGTCTGGGCAGAAGCGGGCCCGCCGAAGGGCACCCTTTTTCATTATCCCAACCCTTACAACCACCAGAAGCTATCACTCGCAGGCTCTCCAGCCCCGCCAAAAGTTGCGCAGCAGATCAGCGCGCATGCGACTATGACTAAGATGTGCCTCCGGTACTTCCAAGGCGAGGCGATGGAGAAGACGCTTGCGTGGGCGGAAGGCGAGTGCGAAGGCTTCATGCGTCGTTGAAGACGGGGATGGTACGGCCGAGCAACGCGACATCCAGGTCTTGTATCGCACTGCCTCCGCATGTCGCTGCGCTCATGCGGGCTACTCGCTGGAAATGGACCCCGAACAACCATGCGCCTGCCCGCGGCGTGCCGCGTCTTACCACGACCAGCCCGGTTGCACCTGTTGATAGTACTGCCCGCCGCGCCGGCGCGTATTGGCAGGCGGTTGGGGGTTCGAATTGGGTTGGAAAAAGGGGAAGAAGCTGTCGGCGCCCCAGTCGTTGCCGCCCGCAACGAGGACATCGGGCGTGCGCGGGCGCGTAATGAAGCCGCCCTGGGGCTGGTTGCTAAGCACCGCGATGAACTCGGTTCGATAGTTGGTCTCGCGGCTCAGCGGCTCGTCCGAGACGATGATCGAGGATCGCGGCAATGCGGTCGGCGCGATGCGATCGAGCACATCCTGCGGGATGGTGATGCGGTCGAGCGCGTTCCTGGCGTCGTCCCCGTGGTCGATCGTGACCGCGGTCCAGCGCAGGCCCGCGTCGTTGCGCGCCACCGCCGTGAACACATGCGTGCCGATCCGCTTCTCGGGATTGCGGATCGTGACCGGAACCTCGATGGTCGCATCGAACACCTCGCCGCCCCCGTCCGGCGCCGGCTTGCGCGTGGTGCGCCGCACGTAAAGCTTCTGCGTCGCGCGGCTAATGTAGACCGAGACCGGCTCGAGCGCGAGCTTCGCCTCGCTCGCTGCTTTGGCGGTGTCGGGCTTCCTCGTCTGGGCCGCTTTGGCGGTGTCCTTTGCGGCGGCGGCTGCTTCGAGCTTCGATTTCGCGTCGGCCCTGGCGGTGTCGAGCTGCGTCCCTAGGTCCGCCGCCCTGGCGGCCACCTTTTGCTTGAGGTCCTCGGCCCGCGCCTTGGCCTCGTCTGTCTTGGCCGCGGCGAGCACTTTGTCGGCGTAGGCGAGCTCGGCGTCGGCGCGGGTCTTGAGCCCTTCCAGCTTGCGCAGCGACGCCGCGAGCGAAGCTGTCTCGCGCGCCGCGGTCGCGGCGGCCTTCTTCGTTTCGTCGGCCGTCTTTGCGGCCTCCGCGGCCTCGCGGACAAGCGTCTCGGCACGCGCGGGAGCCGCCGCGACCGCCTTCGCATTCGGCACCAATAGTGCCGGGTGGGAGAACTCAACCGGGGCCGCGTCGTTCGGCGAGATGATCACCCGCATACCGATCCGCGTCTTGTCGAACAGCTTCTCAGCAAAGCCGTAAGGCATCCGCACGCAGCCGTGCGAGGCCGCATATCCGGGCAGCGGCCCGCCGTGCAGCGCGATTCCGTTCCACGTGATGCGCTGCATGTTCGGCATCTCGGCATCGTCATACATGTTCGAGCGGTGGTCCTCGTTCTTTTCGACGACGGCGAAGACGCCGGCTGGCGTCTCGCGTCCCGTGGTGCCGGTCGACACCGGCGCGCGCAGGATCCAGCCCTCGGCGTCGTAGAAAGTGACCTGCTGGGTCTTGATCGACACGATCGCCATGATCGGCTCGCCTGCATCGCGCGGCGCCGTCGCCTCGGTGGGTGCCGCGGGGCGCGCCTGTCTCGCCGCGGCGCCGGCGGTCAGCGCCGTGTGTGCGGCCAACGCCACGAGCGTAACAATGGCGAGAAGCCCCCAACGCCGTATCTCCACGGTAGGTTGCGCCGTCGCAAATCGAATTGCCATGCCATGCTCCGGTGGAAATGCCCGTCCGCGCCTGCGTCGATTCAAGTGTCATATACCACAGCCCGCGCAGGAGGAAGCGCGGCTGAAGTTCGCAGATATTGCTGCAAAACTGCCAAAATGCCGATCGGCTAATTTTCCGCGAAAAGACGAAACGAGCGACAATCGTCGATCAATGCAGCCTCAAACCCGTTACCGGAATCACAGAGGGAATGCGCGTGCGTGCGCGGGAGGCCGAGCAAGAATGGCGGGCGGAGCGCGGCTTCGCAAAAAAGGGACCGCTGCCGAAGAAACGACCGTCAAAACTCAGGCCGCAGCCGCCGGAGCGCAAGGAAGTCGAACGCAGACAGCAACGCCGTCAGCAACGGATCGAGCGCGGGGTTCTGCGGCTTCCGCTGTTAAAGTGTGTCGGGCCGGTGCTTGAATAGCAACGCCGCCGGTCAGCCGTTTGGGAGCTGGCCGACGACGCCGACCAAAACAGATGGCGGGAGCCATCACGGCACTGTAGCACGACAACGATGGATCATGACCATGAACCGCCACCAGCGCCGCAGCGATCTGCGGTGTTTCAAGCGCGAGGCGCACAGAGCGCACCTTGTGACGCACCTGATCGCCGCTGATGCGCCGCTCGACGGTCATCCGCTGCTTTCACACGGGCTTTCGTATTGGCGCAGCAACATCCAGCAGCGGCGACCGTTCTGCCCCGCATGCAGGGCCAGCTTTGCCGACGATGCGCATCCTGGCGCGTTCTTGTTCGCGACACCAGCCGTCGCGCCGACATCGCGAGCGTCTCGGCGTTCTGCGACCAGTGCTGGCATGATCTGCCGCCCGAGGTGATCGAGCGCGAGGCAGCGCGCGTGCTGCGGCGCTTGATCCCCGGCGGAAGGTTTCTCGATCATCAGGACACACGACGATGAAGCCGGACACTGTGGCCAGATGACTGGGATCAGCGAGCGATGCTGGCACGAAGTGGTTTATAACTATCTCGGCTTACTGCGGCCAATCCGTGTAGAGCATGATCCCGATCATAATCATCGAGCCGACTGCGACCACCACCGAGCAGATCACCGGCAACTCTTCGAGCACGGCGACAACGCCCGCCCGCCCGCTAAGAGTTCTCTTCATATGCGCGAAACGCCAGCCTGCCACACCCATTCGGAAACTCCGTTTGGCCCCCAGCAGCGGCGGTCTAACTCTATCAACGCAAAGCGCGTGCCTGACTATAGCCGATTCGGGTGTACCCTTGGATCAAGGTGAAGAAACCCTTCAGCCCTATTGTCAGGGCGGGTGCTGCTTCTGCGGCAAGGCCCGTCGCGCACAAGGTCGAGGAAACGATCTTCTCCGACAAGCCGCTGCCGATCCGCCACCCGCTCACGAGCTACATCTCTCGATGGCTGCAAACGCCTTGAGATCATCTCCCACGAGGACATCGACACTCAGGCCGACCCGGTTATCGTGCCGTTCGTCGCGACTGCCGTCGCGCAGGCGATGCGATGGTATGACCCCGAGAAGCTGGGCGCATCGCGGTTGGCTATAGGCAATGCGATCCGGTTGATGTGCCGCGCCCAAAGAGCCGTGAGGGCGATCACTTCGGTGCGGCGATCGGGCTGCGGTCACTGCTTGAGAGCTTTACGCCGACGATCCCCGAGTTCGCGCTCGACCAGCACACACTCGCCGGGAAAAAGCTGGGCCGTGGTCTCGATCACTTCCGCAAGGAAGGTGCGAAGCCGGTACCGGAGCCGACAGCACCGGACCCGTACATCGAGGAAGCCTACAGGCTCTGGGCGATCAAGCATGCGCGCCCGATGACAGGCTCCGCGACGAAGCAATCCATCTATCCTCGGGCGGAAGCGTGGATTGCTTCGCTGCGCTCGCAATGACGATCTCAATCGCCACAGCGTCCGGCTACAGCGTCACCACAATCTTGCCGAGATGCCGGTTGGCTTCCATGTGCTCGAACGCCTTGCCGATATCGTCGATTGCAAACACCCTGTCGATCGGCAGTTGCAGTTTGCGCGATTCCACCGCCGGCCAGATATCCTTGCGGACTTCGTCAAAAATCTCGCGGATCTCCTCGATCGAGCGGGTGCGGAAGGTCACGCCGATATAGTTGATGCGGCGCGCGGCGTGCAGGTCGAAGTTGAAATCAGCATGGGTGCCGCCGAGCCTGCCGACATTGACGATACGGCCCTTGATCCTGGTGGCCGCGAGATTCTGGCTCGCGACCTTGCCCGAGACCTGATCGACGATCAGGTCGACGCCTTCGCCGCCGGTAGCCTTCAGCACTTGGTCGACCCAACCGGGGTCGCTGGAATCCACCGCCAGGTCGGCGCCAAATTCCTTCAGCCGGCCGCGGCGCATCGCATCAGTTGAAGATCCGATGACCATCTTGGCGCCCTTGAGCTTTGCGATCTGCAGCGCCATCAGGCCGACGCCGGAGCTTGCGCCTTGAATCAGCACGGACTGGCCGGGCTGCAGGGCGCCGTTGGTAACGACCGCATTGTGCATGGTGGTGAGCGCGATGGGCAGGGTGGCAGCTTCCTCAAAGTTCATATTTGAGGGTGTGCGAAACAGCCGGCCGTGATCGGCGAGCGTATACTCCGCAAAGGCGGCAGCGCCGGAGCCCATCACCTTGTCGCCCGCTTTAATGCCTTTGGCTTGCGGTCCGACCTCGGCGACCTCGCCCGCCCATTCCATCCCCAGCACGGCGCCGACGCCGCCGGCGCTGCCATGGGCATGGCCTTTGGTCATGCCGAGGTCGGCGCGATTGAGGCCGCAGGCGCGCACGCGAACCAGAACCTGCGTGCCCTTCGGCGCGGGTTTTGGGACATCGGTGATTGCAGTGCCATTGGCGCCGTAGACATAAGCCTTCATGACGTGATTCCTTTGGGTCGGGATGAAAGCCGCTATTCAGCGGCCTGACGGCGCGGACCGGACATCATGCCTTCCAGCAGTTCGGTAAATCGCGTCTTTATCATTTCTGATCCCTGACTATTTCCGCGACGCGGGCACCCGCGCACGCCTGCCGTTTCTGAATTTTCGGGCAGCAGGATGCCGTCACGCCCCGGAAATGTCCACGGGGCCCAATAGAGGTCAGGACAACGCGATCATGCAAAAACGCGGGATTTTACTTCGACCGGCGGGTTCATCCCATACAGTCCGGCGATTTTCGCGCGCTGCGCAACCAGCGCCAGTACTGTGTCGAGCGCGGGTGTCGGAATCTGCGTCAGGCGGCCCATTTCCTGAACCACTGTAACCAGCGGGTCGATCTCCATCGGCCGCCCGCGTTCGAGATCCTGCAGCATCGAAGTTTTGTGGGCACCGACCTTGCGCGCGCCCTCGATGCGCCGCTCGATATCGACGCGGAATTGGATGCCGAAGATATCGGCGATCGCCTGGGTTTCCAGCATGATCGCCTTGGACAATGCGCGGGTTGCCGGATCGGAGCAGATCACGTCAAGCGTTGCATGGGTCAGCGCGCTAATTGGATTGAGGCAGACATTGCCCCACAGCTTGAGCCAGATTTCGTCGCGGATGCGGTCGAGCACCGGAGCCTGCATTCCAGCCTCCATAAACAAGTTGGAAAGCTGCTGGATGTCCGAACTGGACTCGCCCGAAGGCTCCCCGATCGGAAAGCGATCGCCGTAGACGTGGCGGATCACGCCGGGCGCCTCGATCTCGGTTGCGGGATAAACGATGCATCCGATGGCGCGCTGCGGCGTAAGCTCGCGCCATTGCCGTCCGCCGGGATCGATGCTCTCCAGCGTCGATCCTTCGTAGCGGCCGCCGTGCTTGTAGAAATACCAATAGGGAATCCCATTCACGGCGGTGACGATGCGCGTTCGCGGCCCGAGCAACGGCCGCATCGGCTCGATCGCGCCGGTGATGGAATGTGCTTTCAGGCAGATGATGACATAGTCCTGCGGTCCGAGCTCGGAAGGATTGTCGGTGCAGGGCGGCCGCACCACGCGTTCTTCATCGCCGATCAGCAATTTAAGTCCGTTCGCGCGCATCGCGGCGAGGTGCGCGCCGCGAGCGACGAGGCTGACGTCGACGCCTGCGCGCGCCAGCTGCACACCGAGATACCCGCCGATCGCGCCGGCACCGTAGATGCAGATCTTCATGAGGATTTTTCCGAGCGAGTGATGGAATTTCAGCGCAGCTCACTCGCCGGGCTTTGATCAGAATTTCAAAGCCAGCTCGATTGCAGCTATCGGATCGCCTTACCGGGCAGAAATAGATCAGGCCGCGGCGGTCGCCTGATCATCGAACGCGGTTGAAATGTCGCGAATGCTGACGACGCCGATCAGGCTGTAATTGTCGATCACTGGCAGATGGCGGATATGGTGCCTGTTCATGAGATGACGAACATGTTCGAGCGTATCGCTCGAACTGCAGGAGATCAGCTGCGGCACAGGAATCAATTGCGAGATCTTCAGATTAACGCCGGCTGCTCCGTGCTCGGCAATCGCGCGGACGACATCGCGCTCCGTGAACATACCGACCGCGGTATTGCCTTCGGTCCGGACCACGTCCTTGATCACAAGTGCGCTGATATTGCTGGCGCGCATCAATTGGGCGGCAATGCCGACGGTTTCGTTCATTCGAACCGTCGCAACGCGGGCAGTTTTCTTGCGCAGGATGTCTCCGACTTGCATCGCAACCTCCTTCAGATGAGCCGCAGGACGCCTTTCACGCGAAGCAAATTGGTATACATTATGCCAATTGTCAATGTCAAAATTTCAATCAAAAACTCCTTACAGAGCAGCGAAAGAGGCAGGAACACTGACGTTTTTCGTTACCCGTGATGGGAGTGTGTCCCATGCGGCGGCGTGCGAAAACTTGACCGAACGGGCCGCTGGTATACCAGCGGCCGGAGAGCTCAACGCAAAAAAGCACGCCCATCCCTTGGGATGAGCGCGCTCTTTTGAGACGATCCGTGCGGGGCGGATTACGACGTTTGGGATTTCGCGACCACGACTTTGCGCCACGGCTTCAGAACGGCAATCGCGAGCAGCGAGGCGAGAATATTCGCTCCCGCGGCGATGATGAACACGGTGTCCCACGTGCCGGACGACTGCTGCATGTAATTCGCGACCGGCACCAGCAACGCTGCGGTGCCTTTGGCCGTATAGAGCAGGCCGGCATTGGTGGTTGCGAATTTCGAGCCGAAGGTGTCGGTGCAAGTGGATGGAAACAGCGAGTAGATCTCGCCCCAGGCGAAGAACACGAAGCCCGAGAGCAGCACAAACCAGACCGGATCGTGGCCCCACATATAGAGCGCGTAGATGCCGACGCCTTCCATGCCGAAGGCGAGAAACATCGTATTCTCGCGGCCGATCATGTCGGAGATCCAACCGAAAAATGGCCGGGTCAGGCCGTTGAGCACGCGGTCAATGGTCGCAGCGAACGTTACCGCGGTCATCGTCATTGCCATCAGCGTGACCGGAACGTTGTCGATCTTCCAATCGGCCGCGATCGGCTTCAGGTTCGCCGTGACCATCAAGCCGCCGGCGCCGACGATCACAAACATGAAATACATCAGCCAGAAAATCGGATGGCGAATGACTTCGGTTGGCGCGTAGTTGCGCCGGGTCTGGATGATGTTGGTATTCTGGGTCACCGCGGGGACCTGTCCCGTTTTTGGCGCGAACAGGAAGAAGGCGAGGATGACAATGATCAGGCCTTGTCCGAGACCGAAATAAAGGAACGTGGCCTGGAAGCCGGAATCCTTGATCATCGCCTGAATGGGCGCCACCGTCAGCGCCGAACCCGCACCGAACCCTGCCGCGGTGATACCGGCGGCAAGGCCGCGCTTGTCGGGAAACCATTTCAGCGCGTTGCCGACGCAGGTGCCGTAGACGCCACCGGCGCCGATGCCCGCGATGATCATCCCAAGATAGTAGCCATTGAGCGAAGTCGCTTGGGCATTCATCGCCCATCCGATGGCGCACAGTATACCACCAATCAGGACCACAAGGCGCGGGCCGTATTTATCGACAAACCAGCCTTCAACCGGCACCAGCCAGGTTTCGAACAGCACGAACAGCGTGAAAGCCCACTGGATCGAGGCGCGGTCCCAGCCAAATTTTTTCTGGATGTCGGGGACGAAGAAGGTCCAGCCATATTGATAGTTGGCGATCATCACCATCGCGCCGACGCCGATGGCCAGTTGCGTCCAGCGATAGGCGTCGCTGACCCGGTTCGCTGTGGAGGTCGCCGCGCCTTGAACTATGTCCGTCATCAATCTCTCCCAAGTGCTGTTCTTGTTGAAGCCGACAGCTAGGGAGAGTTTGGTATATCATATGCCAGTAGACAAGCAGAATCTTGACAAATTGTCGCAGAGGTTGGGGACCAAAAGCCCGGTCGTTCGTGCGCAAACATCGTTCGATGCTGCGATGCAATCAACCTCATCCAAGCGATAGGAGAGGGGTGTTTCCCGATTGTATTCAGGCGGCCGCTGTTCGCAAGCGCGTGTAGCCTTTCTGGATCGCCGACCAGAACAGGGCAATCAGGCCCAGGATCATGATCGTGCTCACCAGCGTGTTGGAGAAGAACACACCGAGCGACCCTTGTGACCCGAGCAGCGACTGCCGGAATGCCTCTTCCGCTTTGTCGCCGAGCACAATCGCCAATACCAACGGGGCGAGAGGGTAATTGCACTTCTTAAGAAGGTAACCGACCACACCGAATACCAACATCAGCATCACGTCGAATGTGCTGCTGTGTACCGAATAGGCGCCGATCGCACAGAGCACCAGAATGAGCGGAGCGATGATGCTGAACGGCACTCGCAGAATTGCTGCGAAAATCGGTACGCAGGTGAGCACGACGAGGAGGCCAACGAGATTGCCGAGATACATCGAGGCGATCAGACCCCAGACAAATTCCTTTTGCTCGGTGAACAACATCGGGCCGGGCTGCAGGCCCCAGATCAGCAGGCCGCCGAGAAGAACGGCCGCCGTCGGGGAGCCGGGCACGCCAAGCGAAAGCATCGGCAACAATGCCGCGGTACCGGCGGCATGCGCAGCGGTTTCCGGAGCGATCACGCCTTCGATTTCGCCCTTGCCGAAATTGTTGCCGTTCTTCGAGACCCGCTTGGCGATGCCGTAACTCATGAATGACGCCGGCGTTGCGCCTGCCGGCGTGATACCCATCCAGCAGCCAATGATGCAGGAGCGCAGCGACGTCACCCAGTATCCGGGCAGCCTCTTCCAGGTTTGCAGCACGACCCGCAAATTGATCTTGGCGTTGCCGCCGCGGAAGCTCAATCCTTCTTCCATCGTCAAAAGGATTTCTCCGATGCCGAACAGGCCGATGACCGCGATCAGAAAATCGAAGCCATTGAGCAATTCCGTGAACCCGAACGTCAACCGCAATTGTCCGGTGATAGAATCAAGTCCGACCGCGGCAAGTGCAAAGCCGATCATCATCGCCGCGATTGTTTTAAACGGCGGCTCCTTGCTCAAGCCGACGAAACTGCAAAACGCCAGAAAATATACCGCGAACTTCTCCGCAGGACCGAATTGCAATGCGAAGCTTGCGACCAGCGGGGCGACCAGCGTGATCATGATGACGGCGAACAGCGCGCCGACGAATGAGGAGGTGAAGGCGGCCGCCAAGGCCTCGCCGGCCTTGCCTTGCTGCGCCATCGGGTAGCCGTCAAATGTGGTCGCCACCGACCACGGTTCGCCCGGTATGTTGAAAAGAATTGAGGTGATCGCGCCGCCGAACAACGCGCCCCAATAGATGCAGGACAGCATGATGATGGCCGATGTGGGCGGCATGCTGAAGGTCAGCGGCAACAGGATCGCAACGCCGTTGGCGCCGCCTAGTCCCGGAAGCACGCCGATGATAACGCCGAGCATGATGCCGACAAACATCACCATGATGTTGAAGGGTTGCAGAGCTACGCTGAAGCCCTGAAAAAGGTTGGCGATTTCTTCCATTTTGGTAAGTCCTGCAAACCGTGAGCTGACTACACGATGACTCTAGAGACCGAGCCATTCCTCGATTGGACCTTTGGGAAGCGGGACCAAAAACCAACGTTCGAAAATAAAGTACGTGACGATGGGCATGCCAAACGCCACGGCTATGACTGTCAGCCAGCTGTATTTGCCGAGCCATCGCATGAACCACCCGATGAAGATGATCGAGGCGACATACAGGCCGATAAAGGGCATCGAGCCGACATAGATCGCGGTGGGTACAACGACGCTCATGACTCGACGAAGCTGTCCCCACTCTGCGAACAGTCCGTCGTTCTCGTCACGCAGCCCGTTCCAGAGATTGACCGCGCTGGCAGCGACGATGAAGATTCCGATATAGAATGGAACGAAGCCGGCGCGCGGGCCCTCAGCGCCCCAGGTGATTCCAGCTTTCAGGCTGCCGATGATCACGAGCGCTCCGAAGAGCGCGATCAGCACCGCGATGCCGGCTTCGACAGCCTTGTGCGTCGGGCCGGCATTGTGTGAACTATTGGTAGCCATCAAAGATCCCCCCGGGAATCGAACCCCTTGGATTCGAAACCGCCACTGCGCTGTGCGCTCGTTCAGCGTTCGATTTATTGCCTTCGATCAGTTTCCCGTGGCGAGGAAACCAGCCTCTTTCATCAGGACTTCGTGGCGTTTTTGCTCCACTTCGACCCACTTGGCATAGTCGTCGCCGGTCAAGAAGGTCGTGTTGAACGCGCCACTTTTCATGAAATCCTGCCACTCGGGAGTAGCGCGAACCTTTTTGAAAAGATCGATGTAGTATTCGACCTGATCCTTGGTGGCCTTGGGTGACATGAAGACGCCGCGCAGCATCAGATATTCCATGTCGAGGCCCTGCGATTTGCAGGTCGGAATATCCTTCCAGCCCTTTCCGTTGACGACCTGTTCGTCATAGGCCATCGGCTTACTATCGAACACGCAGAGTGGACGTAGCTTGCCGCCGCGCCATTGCGCCACCGCTTCGATTGGATTGTTCACACTGGAATCGATGTGATTGCCGACAAGCTGCACCGCGACTTCGCCGCCGCCCTTATAGGGAATGTAAGTGAATTTCGTACCGACTGCCTTCTCGATGGCGACCGTAATGATCTGGTCTTCCTGTTTCGATCCCGTGCCGCCCATCTTGATACTGCCGGCCGGCGCTTTCTTCACGGCGTCGACGTAATCCTTGACGTTGTTGTAGGGCTTCTCGGCATTGACCCAGAGTACAAATTCGTCGAGCGCGAGCATTGCGACCGGAGTCAGATCTTTCCAGCTGAACGGAATTCCGGTTGCAAGCGGTGTGGTGAACAGGTTCGACAGCGTGATGATGATCTTGTGCGGATTGCCCGGCGATGTCTTCAGGTCGAGAAAGCCTTCACCCCCGGCGCCGCCGGATTTGTTGATGACGACCATCGGCTGCTTCATCAGATTATGCTTGGTGACGATACCCTGGATGGTGCGGGCCATCTGATCTGCGCCGCCGCCGGTACCGGCCGGGACAATGAATTCAACCGGCCGCACCGGCTCCCATGCAGCAGAAGCCGCGATACCGCTCGCGCACAATGCAGCGATCGCCGTTAGTCCAACACACAAGACAGAACGTCTCATTGCTTCTCTCCCCGTAAGACTTAAATGCGCCGGTCTTTGCCGACTTTGCTATCAATTCATCCCAATCAAGTTTCGGATCTTACCGACTTCCAATTAGCGATTAGGTCGCGACGACTGCCCGTTTCCCGGAGCTGTTGCTGGCCACAATTGTAAGGGGACCTTTCCGCGGCGGCATCCACTTCTTTTGGACCATTGCGACTCTCCGACAGCAACGAACGGGATGCATGACGAACGGCAAAACCCTGCCAAATCGCTCTGCCTTGGATTCGCAAGCGCCGCCGGCCGCATATTGGTATGCGATATGCCAGAGTGCAACGACTAGTCGCGCCGGATTGCTGGCGCGGCTAATTTGTCGCAGAAACGCCTAGGTTGTGAGATCGTCAAGTGTCTACCTCTCATAAGAAAATGACCCCGAAATCGGGGCCATAGCTCTTGGGTAGAAACCAGCATTCAGGTGCCAACGGCATGCCTGCAGTTTCGTTTTGCCGTTTCAGATAAGCGCTCAGAGGCCGAAATAGGGGAGATCGCCATTGCGTACCGCGGCGCGGGCGCTTGCCATCAGCAGACGGTCGATAGAAGCCATCAGCCGGCCAAACAAGCCATTGGAGGGCGCCAAACCAATGGAAGCAGTCTTGGACATAAAGGTCCCCTTTTCTGGAAGCAGCAGGCCGCTGCATCATCATCCGGAGGCAATCTACGTATACCAGATACCAGCAACCACCGCTTTGTTTGCATAGCAGCATTTTGGCTTTTGCAGCGCAACATAGGAAATGGAACTGTCGCTATCCAGGCAAAATAACAGATGAATCAAAAGGCCGCCGGAAACCGGCGGCCTTTGAAACATGCGGCGCGGGCGCGCCTATTCAGCGGCGATCTTTCGCGGCGGGTCGAGCGCGCCGGAATCATGGATCTCCGCCACCTGGTGATCAGTAAAGCCGAGAACCCGCCGCAGGATTTCGTCGGTATGTTCGCCGAGCAAGGGCGAGCGCGTGACCTCGGTTGGGCTATCCGACATCTTGATTGGATTACCGACCGACAGGTATTTGCCACGCTCGGGATGATCCACCTCGACCACCGTGCCGGTAGCGCGCAGCGACTGATCTTCCGCCAACTCCTTCATCGACAGGATCGGACCGCAGGGAATGTCGTCCTTGTTGAGAATCTCCATCGCCTCGAACTTGGTCTTGGTCATGGTCCATTGTTCGATGCGCGCGAAAATCTCGTTGAGGCGCGACAGCCGGGCAGGGGGCTTGGCGTAATCGGGATGGGTTTTCCAGCCGGGCTCGCCGATCACATCGCAGATTTTCTCCCAGACCGGCGCCTGGGTGATGAAGTAGATGTAGGCGTTAGGATCGGTCTCCCAGCCCTTGCACTTCAAGATGCGACCCGGCTGACCGCCGCCGGAATCGTTGCCGGCGCGCGGCACCGCGTCGCCAAACGGGATCCCTTCGCCGTACTGGCTGTACTCCTTGAGCGGGCCATGGGCGAGGCGCTGCTGATCGCGTAACTTGACGCGCGCGAGGTTGAGCACACCGTCCTGCATGGCGGCGGTGACCTTTTGTCCCTTACCGGTCATCGTGCGCTGGTAAAGCGCGGCGACGATGCCGAGCGCCAGATGCAAGCCGGTGCCGCTGTCGCCGATTTGGGCGCCGGTGACCAGCGGCAGTCCGTCACGAAAACCGGTGGTCGAAGCCGCGCCGCCGGTGCACTGCGCGACGTTCTCATAAACCTTGCAGTCCTCGTAAGGTCCGGGGCCGAATCCCTTGATCGACGCCACGATCAATTTCGGATTGATGCTTTGAATCTTCTCCCACGGAAATCCCATGCGATCGAGCACGCCGGGCCCGAAATTTTCCACCAGCACGTCGCATTTCTTGATCAATGCGGTGAGGACTTCCTTGCCCTTCGGGTTTTTGGTGTCGAGCGTGATCGAGCGCTTGTTGTGGTTGAGCATGGTAAAATACAGGCTGTCGACATTCGGGATGTCCTGCAATTGACCGCGCGTAATATCGCCGACACCGGGGCGTTCGACCTTGATCACGTCGGCGCCGAACCATGCCAGCAATTGCGTGCAGGTCGGTCCGGACTGGACGTGGGTGAAATCGAGAATTCGAACGCCCTGCAGGGCCTTTGTCATCGTCTTGCTCCGTGTCGTGTCTGCTCCTGCGCGTGCAGGAAGGAGTGGGGGCGGGGCCGTGTGCGGGTCCCGCCGGAAAGGGCCGGTTACTTCTTTTTCAGCTTGCTCTGCGGATTGAGGTTGCCGATGCGGCCGCTCTCGCTGCCGGCGGCCGGGTCCAGCACGGCATTGATCAGGGTCGGCTTGCCTGAATCCATCGCGGCGTTGACGGCGCGCCTGAGTTCGTCCGGTGATGTCGCATTGACGCCGACGCCGCCAAAGGCTTCGATCATCTTGTCGTAACGCGAGCCCTTGACGAACACGGTCGGCGCGGGATCTGAGCTCACCGCATTGACATCGGTGCCGCGATAGATGCCGTCATTGTTGAAGACGACGATGCAGACGGGAAGCTTGTACCGGCAGATCGTCTCGACCTCCATGCCGGAGAAGCCGAAGGCCGAGTCGCCTTCGACGGCGAGCACCGGCTTGCCGGTTTCGATCGCGGCGGCGATGGAATAGCCCATGCCGATACCCATGATCCCCCAGGTTCCGACGTCGATACGCTTGCGCGGCTGATACATGTCGATGATGCCGCGGGCGAGATCGAGCGTATTAGCGCCTTCGTTGACCAGGATCGCGTCCGGCCGCTCCTTGATGATGGTGCGCAGCACGCCGAGCGCGCCGTGGTAATCCATCGGCGAATTGTTGTTCATCAGCCGCGGCGCCATCTTGGCGACGTTGTCGTCCCGTTTGGCCTTGACGGCGCCGGTCCATTCCGAAGGAGGCGCCGGCCATTTGCCGTCGATGCCGGCCAGCAGTGCTGCGACACAGGAGCCGATGTCGCCGACCACGGGTGCGACGATTTCGACGTTGGAGTCCATTTCCCTGGGCTCGATGTCGATCTGGATGAATTTTTTCGGCGCATCGCCCCAGGTCTTGCCCTTGCCGTGCGACAGCAGCCAGTTGAGCCGGGCGCCGATCAGCATCACGACATCGGAGTCCTTGAGCACGGTCGAGCGCGCCGCACCGGCGCATTGCGGATGGGTGTCAGGCAGAATGCCCTTGGCCATGCTCATGGGGAGGAAGGGAATTCCGCTATTTTCGACCAGCGCACGAATGGCGTCATCGGCCTGCGCGTAGGCAGCGCCCTTGCCGAGGATGATCAGCGGACGTTTTGCATTCTTGAGTACGTCGAGCGCGCGTTTGACCGCGTCGGGGGCGGGGATCTGGGCAGGCGCCGCGTCGATCACCTTGACCAGCGACTTCTTGCCGGCCTCGGCGTCCATTATCTGGCCGAACAATTTCGCGGGCAGATCGAGATAGACGCCGCCCGGCCGTCCCGAGACGGCGGCGCGGATCGCGCGCGCGAGGCCAATGCCGATATCGGCGGCATGCAGCACGCGGAACGCCGCTTTGCACAGCGGCTTCGCAATGGCGAGCTGATCCATTTCTTCATAGTCGCCCTGCTGCAGGTCGACGATTTCGCGCTCGGACGAGCCCGAGATCAGGATCATCGGAAAACAGTTGGTGGTGGCGTGCGCCAGCGCGGTCAGGCCATTGAGGAAGCCAGGCGCCGAGACCGTGAGGCAGATTCCGGGTTGCTTGGTCAGGAAGCCGGCGATCGAGGCGGCGTAGCCGGCGTTCTGTTCGTGGCGGAACGAGATGACGCGGATGCCCTCGGCCTGCGCCATGCGGCCGAAGTCGGTGATCGGGATGCCCGGTACGCCGTAGATCGTCTTGATGCCGTTGAGCTTGAGCGCTTCGATGACGAGATGAAAGCCATCCGTCAGCTCTTGCTGGGCTTCGGCTTTATTTGCATCAATGCTTTGTACTACTGCGGACATTCCGCTTTCTCCCTGATCGTTTTTTTGACGCGGACGAGTTTCATTGCCTTCCAAGTCGTCGCCCGAAGTGAAGACTGCAGTTAGCTAAAGAGTTCTTGTCCGTGGGCTTCGACATAAGCGGCAAGGCCGAGCGTGTGATCGCGCGCGCGCTTTTCCGCAAGCTCGGTGTTGCGTTCTTCGAGCGCTTCGATGATGGCCAGATGCTCGGGCAGCGACACCGCGGTGCGATCCACCCGTCCGATCGTTAACTGCCGGTAGCCGCGAACGTGCAGCAGGATATCGTTGGTCATATCGACCAGCACCGGCGACTCGCTGAGCGAGATCAGCGCCTGGTGAAAGGCGATGTTGGCCTTGGAATATTCTTCGACGTGATCCTGCGGCAGGCGATCTTTGCCAAAATTCCTGAAAAAGTCGCGCAGCGCGGAAATGTCCTTCTTGCGGGCGGTGGTCGTGATCAGCCGCGCGGCCATGCTCTCGAGCGCGGCCCAGGCCCGGATCATGTCTACGATCTCGCTCTTGGTCCGACGTACGACCACAATACCGCGGCGTGGCACGGTCCTGACGAAGCCGTCCTGCTCCAGCATCGCGATCGCTTCGCGGATCGGGGTCCGGCTGACCCCGAGGCGCTCCGACAGGGCGCGCTCGTCGAGCATGACCGGTTCGGGCGTCGCATAAATGTCCATCTTCAAGATGGCTTCCTTCAAGGCCTCATAAGCCTTGTTCTTGAAGCTCGTCTCCGGGGCAATTCGGACGATTGCGATCTCTGGCTCGGCCATGGTGGGCGACGCCTTGGTTTGTTTCAGTATGGGCACGACTGATCTCCTCGCGGGAGACGTCTGTTTAACAAAAGATAGCACATTTATTTTTGGCATACCAAATGCCAGAATGTCAAGTTGCGTGTGTTTTCAGTAGTTCTGTCCGATGCCGTACCTTGACAAGTTCGCTTCTGGCATACCAAATGCCATCACTAGCCATTTTGATCCTGCGTCCGGAACCAGGCCGCGGCAAGCGTGAATGCGCGTTGCCATCACGGGGAACACCGATCAAGGGTGCGCAGGCGGTCACGATTTTGAAGCCGCCCACGCTGCCGACGAACCAAAAAAATCGATCTCAAGGAGGAAGCCAATGTCGAATTCCAAAGATGCGGTCCGCAATATCCTCGGCCTGGTCAAAGCGGACAAACGCACAAGTCTGACGGCGCCGGAAGGCAAACTGGTGTGCGATGCCTACGGAATTCCGGTTCCGAAGGAGGGGGTCGCCAAATCCGCAAGTGAAGCATCGAAGATCGCGACCGACATGGGCTTCCCGGTCGTCATGAAGATTGTCTCGCCGGATATTCTTCACAAGACTGAAGCGGGCGGCGTGATGGTGGGAGTGAAGACCGCTGCGGACGTCGAAAAGAATTACGCCACCATTTTGGCGAACGCCAAGAAATACAAGTCCGACGCCAAGATCGAGGGCATTCAGGTCCAGCAGATGCTGCTGGGCGGGCAGGAAGTCATTATCGGTGCGGTCACCGACGGATCGTTCGGCAAGCTCGTGGCCTTCGGCCTTGGCGGCGTGCTGGTCGAGGTGCTCAAAGACATCACCTTCCGGCTCGCGCCGGCGACCAAGCAGGATGCGCTCTCGATGCTGGACGGCATCCAGGCCCATGAGATGCTCAAGGGCGTGCGCGGCAGCGACCCGGTCAACCGCGATGCGATCGCCGATATCATCGTCAACGTCTCGCGGCTTATCACCGATTTTCCTGAAATCGCCGAGATGGATCTGAACCCGGTGTTCGCCACCAAGGCCAACGCGATTGCCGCCGACGTGCGTATCGTCGTCGACTTCGCGCCGAAACCGCCGCGTCCGCGTCCTAACCACGACGACATCGTGCGTCAGATGAACCGGATCATGAAGCCGAAGGCGGTTGCGGTCATCGGCGCCTCCGCCGAGAACGGCAAGATCGGCAACTCCGTGATGAAGAACCTCATCAACGGCGGCTACAAGGGCGAGATCTACCCGATCCATCCCAAGGCCGATGAGATCATGGGCAAGAAGGTCTACAAGTCGGTCAAGGATGTGCCCGGCGAGATCGATATCGCCGTGTTCGCCATTCCAGCCAATTTCGTCGCCTCGGCGCTCACCGAATGCGGCGAGAAGAAAATCGTCGGCGCGATCCTGATTCCATCTGGCTATGCCGAAACCGGCAATATGAAGGGCCAGGAGGAAATCCAGGCCATCGGCCAGAAATACGGCATCCGCCTGATGGGGCCGAACATCTATGGCTTCTATTACACCCACGCCAATCTGTGCGCGACGTTCTGCACCGCCTACGACGTCAAGGGCTCGGCGGCGCTGTCGTCGCAGTCTGGCGGCATCGGCATGGCGATCATCGGCTTCTCGCGCTCCGCCAAGATGGGCGTCTCCGCGATCGTCGGCCTCGGCAACAAGTCGGATATCGACGAGGACGATTTGCTGACGTTCTTCGAGCAGGACGACAACACCCAGATCATCGCGCAGCATTGCGAAGACCTGAAGGATGGCCGCGCCTTCGCCGAAGTCGCGAAACGGGTCTCGAAGAAGAAGCCGATCGTGGTGCTGAAGGCCGGCCGTACCTCGGCCGGTGCCAAGGCCGCGAGCTCGCACACCGGCGCGCTGGCCGGTGACGACAAGATCTATGAGGACGTGTTCAACCAGTCCGGCGTGATTCGCGCCCGTTCGCTGCGCGACATGCTGGAATTCGCCCGCGGCATTCCGGTGCTGCCGACGCCCAAGGGCGAGAACATCGTCATCATCACCGGGGCAGGCGGGTCAGGCGTGCTGCTGTCGGACGCCTGCGTCGACAACAAGCTCTCCCTGATGACCATTCCGCCGGATCTCGATGCGGCGTTCCGCAAGTTCATCCCGCCGTTCGGCGCGGCGGGCAATCCGGTTGATATCACCGGCGGCGAGCCGCCGATCACTTACGTCAACACCGTGAAGCTCGGGCTCGAAGATCCGCGCATCCACGCGCTGATCCTCGGCTACTGGCACACCATTGTGACGCCGCCGATGGTGTTTGCGAAGAACATGGTCGAAGTGAAGAACGAGATGAAGGCGAAAGGCATCGAAAAACCGATCGTGGCGTCGCTGGCAGGGGATATCGAGGTCGAGGAAGCGGCCGATTATCTCTATCAGAACGGCATTGTCGCTTATGCCTATTCGACTGAAATCCCGGTCGCCGTGCTCGGCGCCAAATACAAATGGGCGCGTGGAGCAGGCCTGTTGTAAAATCCTCAAACAAGCAGAGCCCCTAAAATGCCGTCCGGTTTCCGGGCGGCATTTTTGTGGCGCTGCTCCATTTTTTTGGAACTTCGTTATCGGAAGTGAAGCGCGCCCATTGTGGAACCGTCGCAAGACGCCGGAACATCCATCCTGTCCGTTTGTTGACCAGTATCGCCAATTTTACTGGAGGACATGATGAAGAACCGTCTTGCTGTTTCGTTGCTTGCGGCGTCGCTTTTTGCGTCCGGCGCGGCGTATGCTCAATCCACCACCGCGACCGGTGCGGCGGAAGGTGCCAGGACCGGCGGCGCAGTCGCTGGCCCGGTCGGCGAAGTCGTCGGTGGCACCGTCGGCGGGGCCGTCGGCGCTGGCCTGGAAATCCCGAACGCCGTGATCGGCTCGATTCAGGGTGAGCGCGCGCCGTCCGTTACTGTGCGGGAGCGGATCGTTGTGGGTGAGCCGCTGCCTTCGACCGTCGAACTGCGGCCGGTTCCCAACTACACCGAATATCGCTATGCGGTTGTCAATGACCGCCGCGTGATCGTCGAGCCGAGGACGCGCAAGATCATCAAGATCATCGAGTAGTCGGACAAACATTTATGAGCCAATCCTCGCGGGATGCGCTCCCGCGAGGATTTCTCATGTCATGACGCGTTGGCGTTGGCTCGACGCGATCGTTGAACTGCGCGATCCAGTCCGGCAGCGACGGCGAGCCCGACACAGGCTGCGAGCGCATCGACCACAAAGTCCTCAAACCTCGCATGCCTTCCCGGCGCCCATAACTGCAGGATTTCGATGACGCCGATCATCACGACGGAAATCGCCGAGATGAGCAGCCGATTCGACGTGTAGGCCAGACCAAACGCCAGCCCGATCAGGATGAAAGCCAGCGCATGCTCGCCATCCTGACCAAGACCGAACTGCGGCCGCAAGCTTGGCGGTCCCAGGGTTGCGAAGGTGACGGCGGCGGCCAGAAGCCAGGCCAATGATTTCAGGATGGTTGTTGTCATGGAGATGAGGATATCACGATTCATCGATTGGATATCCTCTCACGATAACTCGCGATGTCCCTGTAGTTAACGGGGCCCGCGCGCGTGTTCCGCAAAAGCGGCTACAGGTCTGCCGAAAAAATGGGCGCCAGTTGTTGGGCTGAAATTTTCTCCCGGTTAGCTGAACCCATTAACCCCGAAGTTCCTCTGGTCATAGCGCTTGCCGCACGCCGAGGCCGAGCATGAAGCGTTCCCTGATCTGCACGGGATCGCGGCGGGTGGCCCCGACCCCCGGCTTTTCGTCGATGCGCACCGCAATCAGTGTCGGTCCGGAACCTGACAAGGATTGTTCGACAAGCCGCTCGAAGTCCTCTTCGTCGGCGGCCCAGGCACTGTTGGCGAGGCCGCAGCCGGTCGCGATGGCAACGATATCCGAAACTTCCGCGGCGGGGGTCGGTTGCGCGCCGGTGATTTGGTAAACGCCGTTATCCATCACGATCATGGTGAGGTTTTTCGGCGCCAGCGTCGCAATGGTCGACAGGCATCCCAGTTGCATCAATAGCGAGCCATCTCCTTCAAGCGCGAAAACCCGGCGCTGGGGTTGGGCCAGCGCGACGCCGAGGGCGATCGGAAAGGCGAGGCCCATGCTGCCCAGCATGTAGAAATTTTGCGGGCGATGCCCGGCCGCCCATAGATCGAAATTCGTATTGCCGATGCCGCCGATGACGGCTTCCTCGTTCTTCAGCTTCGCGACCAGGCGCGAGGTGAGGTCGAACCGGTTCATCACCTTGGTATTGCGGGCGGGGCTGTTTGCTTCCTTGCTCATGCGGCCGCTCACTTGTCGAACACTTTGCCGCCGGTCAAAAGCGGCGACAGGATCAGCGCCACCGGCGCCTGCGTCGTGATGGCCTGCTTGATCGATCGATCGACGATGAACTCGAACTCGTCGAGCCGGGTCGCGGTGTGGTGCTCCATCGCCAGAGAGTCGAGCACCGGCCGCATGGTGCGGCAGACCAGCGATTGCCCGTAATTGAATTCGCCGAGCGTGCCGCGTTCCGACACGAACATGATCAGTGGAATCTGATAAGGGATCGCCAGCGACGCCAGCACATTTGCCAGCGTCGCGAATCCGCTCGTCTGCATCAGCACGGCGCCGCGCACGCCGCCCATCCACGCGCCGGAGACGATGCCGACCGCTTCTTCCTCGCGCGCGGTGGGAAACGTCGTGAAGAACGGATCGGCGTGAAGATTCTTGATCAGCGTCGTCAGCACGCGGTCGGGAACGTAGGGTACCAGCCTGATGTCGTTGCGCTTGAGCGTTTGCAGCACCACCTCATGCCAGGCTTTCTCACGAGAGGGCTTCTCATCCAACGCCTTCTCATCCAAGCTCTTGAACGAGGTTTTTCCCTCGGCAGCCGCCATTGAACTCTCCCTTAACTGCGCGGCGATTTTTCGTTCGTGACGTACTCGCGGCCGTCCTGCCGAGGCGCCAAAACTTGACGCGATCTGCGGGATTGTCAACATGTCCTGATCGTACCCGTGATCTGCGCCTCGCGGCGATACGGCTATGCGGGCGTGCGATAGAACAAGTACCGCCGGAGCTGGCGACCCCAGCACCACATCCTCGTGACCAACCCCGCTATGGCCTCCCCGAACTTAAGGTCTGCTATGCCCGTCAACAACAAGCGCGTGTTCTACGTCAAATATTTGGCGCACGAGATCTATGCCGATATGCTGCGGGCGCGGCCCGATGTGCGCCTCGACCGGCTCGAGAACGAAAGCACCGATGAGATCGCCGCGCCGATTCTGGCGGCTGCGCACGCCTATCAAATAGGTGCGGCGCGCGACGAACTGGCGAAGCATTTCCATGTCGATCAGGGCTTGCTGCGGCGGGCGCCGAACCTGCTGATCGTCTCGAGCAATGGCGCCGGCTATGACCCCGTTGACGTCGAGGCCTGCACGGCCGCGGGCGTGCTGGTCGTCAATCAATCCGGCGGCAATGCGCACTCCGTGGCCGAACATGCGCTCGGAATGCTGCTCACGCTGTCGAAGCGAATCCTCGAGGCCGACCGTGCGCTGCGGCGCGAGGCGAATGTGAATCGCAATGCTTTGATCGGCACCGAGGCGCAGGGCAAGACGATCGGCATCGTCGGACTAGGAAACGTCGGCCGCCGCATCGCCGCACTCTGCCACGGCCTGCTCGGCATGAAGGTGCTGGCCTATGATCCCTATCTCTCGGCGGCCGAGATGGCGGCCCGCGGCGGCGAGAAGGTCGAGCTGGATGAGCTGCTGCGCCGATCGGACTACGTGTCGATCTCCTGTCCGCTGACGAAGGAAAGCCGCGGCATGATCGGCGCGCGCGAATTCGCGCTGATGCAGCCGCATGCGTATTTTATCACGACGGCGCGGGGCTTTATCCACGATGAAGCCGCTCTCCTCGAGGTGCTGCGCAACAAGCGTATTGCAGGCGCGGGTCTCGACGTTTGGGCCAAAGAACCGCCGCCTCCGGATCATCCGCTGCTGCAGTTCGACAATGTGCTCGCCAGCCCGCATACGGCGGGAGTGACTGGGGAAGCGCGGACCAATATGGGCAGGATTGCCGCCGAGCAAATACTCAATGCGTTCGATGGAAAGCGGCCGCCGCGCATCATTAACCCGGAAGTTTGGCCTCGCTACGCCGAGCGTTTCGAGCGGACTTTCGGTTTTACCCCGGCGTAGCGGTTTCGGACCGGCGCTTCGAGCGCGCAGTTTAGCAGAGAAAATTTCGAGCGTTCCCGGGCGGAATGCGGCAATACATCCTGTGGGTCAACGGCCGCACAACGGCGGCGTTGCTATTTTCGCCGCGGCCTCGACACAACTCTCGGGCGGGGCCATTTTGCGTGCTGCGCTCTTCTTCGCGGAACGATTGTTTGCGCGGGCGCGAGAGGGAAACGGCAATATGCGGCGGTTCGGTTCAATGCTGCGCTCTATGCGGTCCCGGATCGGACGCCGTCTGGCCCAGATCGTTGCTATTGCGGCGGCCAGCCTGCCGGCTGCAGGCGCGTAAGCAGACCTGCAATCCCCACCATCAAGCTACGTCCGCGTTGCCGCCGCGGCTTGCGCCTCTTGGAGCACGTCGTGCTCGTAGAGCCGCTTGCGGAACGCGGCGGGCAAGATTCGCTTGTTTACGCGGTTTTAATTTGCGTCAAACCGCTCTCCACGTGGTAAAGCTATATACGCCCAACTTGGCGCGACGGGCCCAAGAGGAGATATCCCATGTCGCGATTTGTCGTACGCTTTATGAAGGACGTGCTCGGCGGAAACGGCCGCGAGATCGAAATTTGCCAGCGCTCCCTGGAAATTGACGCCTTAAATGAGGGCCAGGCCAAAGAACTGGCAAAAAAGAAGTTCTGCGAAACCGAGGCGCTTTGCGAGTGGTCGCTGCATGCCGACCGAATCCAGATCAGGGAAGCCAACTTCCCGTCCTGAAAATTCCTCATGCGGCGTGGCATCGCCACTGAGACGGCGCCGCGATACCGGCGCGTACGACTGAATAAAATAGCAACCGGTAGCGCGCCGGGTTCAGGCGGCAATCGCGTCCGGTGGGCAGGAGAGGCCGAGACTCTCGGCCACCGCTTTATTGGTGATACGGCCGCGGTGAACATTCAGACCTGCCCGCAAATGCGGATCCTGCGTTACGGCTGCGAAGCCCTGGCTTGCGATCGCCAGGCCGAACGGCAGCGTGGCGTTGTTGAGGGCCTGGCTCGAGGTGAGGGGAACCGCACCGGGCATATTCGCAACGCAGTAATGGATGATGCCGTCGACCTCATAGGTCGGATCGGCGTGGGTCGTCGGACGGGACGTCTCGAAACAGCCGCCCTGATCGATCGCAACATCCACCACTACCGAACCCCGTCGCATCGACTTCAGCATCTCCCGGGTGACCAGCTTAGGCGCGCTCGCGCCGGGAACGAGAACGGCGCCGATCACGACGTCGGCAGCAAAGACCTCCTGCTCGATCGCCTCGGTCGTCGGGAAGCGTGTACGGACTCGCCCCGTGAACAGCTCGTCGAGTTCGCGCAGCCGGGGGATTGACCGGTCCAGGATCGTGACCTCCGCGCCGAGCCCAACGGCCATTCGCGCAGCGTGCGTGCCGACGACCCCGCCGCCGATGACCACAACGCGGGCCGGCACCACGCCCGGCACACCGCCCAACAAGATGCCGCGGCCACCCGCGCTGCGCTTGAGGGCGGAGCCCGCCGCTTCGATCGAAAGCCTTCCCGCCACCTCGCTCATGGGAGCCAGCAGGGGTAGGCCCCCCTTCGCATCGGTAACCGTCTCATAGGCAATCGCCGTGCAGCCGGAGGCCATCAGACCCTTTGCCTGCTCCGGGTCCGGTGCCAGATGCAGGTAGGTAAAGATGATCTGGCCCTCGCGTAGCTGGGACCATTCGCGAGCCTGAGGCTCCTTGACCTTCACGATCATATCGGCTGCGGCGAAAATCTCGGTGGCGGTGTCGGCGATAACGGCCCCCGCCTTGCGGTAGTCCTCATCAGTCGCTCCGATTCCGGCACCTGCATTCGTCTCGACGACCACGCTGTGACCTGCAGCCGCATACTCGCGAACCGTGCCTGGTGTCAGGCCAACCCGATACTCGTGGATTTTGATCTCTTTCGGCACACCGACGCGCATCGCTGTACACTCCTCTTGTCGAACCATGCCAATAATATGGGTAGGACTTTGGTTTGAATCCTTGCGATCTTGATGGCCTATTGCGAATTTTCGCCGGAACTTGCCCCAAATATGGGTATTTGCGCAGGAATCAAAACAGATGAAGGTCGATCACCTCGATAACATCGACACCACGATCCTGTCGGAGCTCGCGATCAATGCCCGAGCCAGCCAGGTCGATCTCGCCAAGCGGGTCGGGCTTTCGAGCACTGCGATCGCCCGACGGCAGAAGGTGCTGGAGGAAGAAGGTTTCATCCGCGGCTATCAGGCCGTTCTGGATTTAACGCGCTTCGGGCTCTCCACCACCGTTTTGGTCCGGGTCACGCTGGAAAGCCAAAACGAGGATGCGCTAAAATCATTCGAGGCCGCGGTCGTCGACTGTCCGTCGGTGGTTCGATGTTTCCTGATGTCAGGAAGCGACGACTACATCGTCATTGTGATGGCGCGCGATATCGAGGACTTCGAACGCATTCACCGAACCGAGCTTTCTCGATTGCCGCGGGTGGCGCGAATCCAATCGAGTTTCGCCATGCGCGAGGTCGTGAACCGGGCGGCGCCGCCAGTGATCTTCGCTGCATCGCGACGCCGTGCCAGGAAATAACCGCCGCGCGGCGTCCCCGATGCTCCCGATCCTGCGAAGATGACGCCACAGCGAGAGAAGAAGACGCCGAAGAACGTCGATCCTGGCAGCAGCATAAAGCGCACCGCATTTGCAGCTTGCTTGGTAAGTCGTCATTCCGCATCGGAACCTTACGGGCTCGAAAGAGTCGAGTCCGCGCTTCGGCTTTGATCCCCTGTCGAGCCGGAGCTTTCCAAGACGGTCCCGGCTTCCGCCCGCCGGGGCATACCCGACCCCTCATAGTGCCAGGCAGAGACAGATCACGGCCATGATTAGTGCCTCTGCTGCCGGCAAAGTCGTGTGCTGCGGCCGGCGGTTGCGAGCAGCGTTGGCCAAAAGTTCCGAGCCGGAAAAGTGTTTCTCTATGTCATCCATCGGACTGAAATTGCGACGAGCCTTCGTTACAAGAGCACCAATGGAGGACGTGCATGAAGCAATTTGACAGTCAAACTGTTATGGCTATGCGGGCCGCTCTTGACGAAGTCTGTCGGCACATCCCTGCAAACTCGAATTCGGCGCGCACTTTCGTCGCTAGCAGGATCCTGGAGTGCGCCAGCAGAGGTGAACAGACCTACGATGACCTCATGCTTGCCGGTCGTCGAGCGGTTTTGGATCGGTTCGCCGACGTCGAATCCGTTCGGGCCATGCTTATGAAATGAGATCGCATCCCGACGGTGGTGCACCGCCAGCCGAAGAAGCCCGCCTTAAGTCAAAAGTCCTTTGCTCCCGTCGCACATAATGCAGTGACATCATTGTAGGGCATGGCCTGCGTAGGGCATGGCCTGCGTAGGGCATGGCCTGCGCCTCTAAGGCCATCAGGCGTAGAGAAGATGGCAATCCATCCGGCGTTGTTTCCTGCCTGACCGCGGACACTTCCGCTGGGTTCCTCGTCTGTCATGACTAGGGACTCCGATCGAGTATATCCCCGATGCGAAGTTGCCAATGGCTGACGATCCGAAATGGCCGATCAACGTCGTCCTGACGGAATAGCGCGATCCTGTCGATCGCAAGAGACTTGAGACCGATTGCCGAAAAGCTGTTCCGCAGCATCTTCAAGACCAGCTCGCGTCGCTCAGCAGCAAGTCGACCCGTCAGCGTCATGTGGAAGCGGAAGTCTTCCATGACGTATGGATATCCCCAACCGTCGAGGTGCTCACGTTGGATCGGCGTCAATTGGGAAGGATTTCGTCGCGCACGGTCTTCGGAAGTAAGGAGCGCACGGAATGGATCGAATTCGCGGACACAATCGGCGGCAAGCCGGCTGAGCTCCGCCGAGGGCTCCGCCGGGATCACAGCGACAAAGCCGCTGATCGCACCCACGACGGGCCTGATGACCGGTATTGGCCGCGGCTTGTTGGCGAATGCCTTGCACGCGGCAAGAAGCTCGGCCTCGCTCTTGGCAGGCGACCGCGAGAACGGCGCTTTCAGCGTAGCATGAAAGCCGTATTTGCGTGGCTCCTTGGTCAGGTCCCGCCAATCCGGCACCGATTTTGTTATCTCATCGGGAAAGCGCAGATCGTCGCCCGAATGCGCGTCATAGCCGAGCAAATGCCCGCCGAAGCGATCGAGGTCGCTACCCGGTGCTGGAGCATAGTAGATCGCGTAGCGCGGATAGTCGGCCATCAGCTGAGAATAGAGCCACTTTACGCGGCTGCAACAGCCATTCGCGGAACGGCTGAGGAGCGGATCAAACGATTGGCGTCCGTCAGATGTACCAGACGGCCGGCGGCGATGACGGCAATGATGCGCGGGCGCAGCGGCGCTTCGTCGTCGACGAGAATGATATCGGCGCGATATCTCTCAGCCAGAACCCCCCGATCTGGAAGACCCGCAGCCCGGGCCGGCGCTGCCGAAATCAGGTCCCATGCTTCAGCAAGCGGCAGCACGCCGTCGGCAGCAAGGCGGAACGCAGCCAATAGTTGCGCCGGATAGTAATAGTCGGATGCAAGGATCGAACATAAGCCCTTGGCGATCATGTCGGCCGCCTTGGTCCATCCGGTATGGCTGCCGCCGCGCACGACATTAGGCGCGCCAAACACGATGAAATCGCCGGCTTCGGCGGCCTCGCGTGCGGTCTCCTCGTTGACCGGAAATTCGGCGATATCAACGCCCCGGGCCCGAAATGACCTGCGCATCTCCGGACTTTCGTCGTCATGCGACAGCATTCGGATGCCTGCGGCTTGCCCGGCTTTGGCCAGCCGCGCAATCGATGCCGGCACATCGTGAGCGCGGGAAACGATGCAGTTCACCAGGCGATCGAACTCCTCGTTCGAAAGACCGGTACGTTCGACCATGCGGCTTCGTTTCTGCGGCTTCGCAAGGTCAGCAACCGTCGAATCCATGTGGTCATTGAATGCGAACAGATCGATGCGTCGCTCGGACAACCATTGGCCGATTTCGGTTTCGGCATCGAGATTGTGCGTTTCATGGCGCAGGTGGAAGCGGGTGTCCGCCGCGAGTTGCGGCCTCATGGCCTCGATTGCCTCAAGCAATTGCCTTGCATTGTTGCCGCTTCGAAGGCCCGGCTCCCACGACCATGTCGTGGCGTGAAAAACCGTGGTAATGCCATTTGCGATTGCCTGCCGGTCGCTATCGACCAAAGCGATGTCGACAGGGAAATCGACACCTGAACGCGGCATCATCTGCCGCTCGAACGCGTCGCCATGCAAGTCGACGATTCCAGGGAGTACCAGCAGGTTCCGCGCATCGATGCCGAGCGATCCGCGCCCATGCTCTGCACCCACAGCGCCGATTATACCGCCCGCGATCTGTAGCGAAGTTTCAAAAAGTTCTCCGCCGAGAAGAGCTCGGCCGCCTTCGACTGATATGTCCGTCACGATGTCGCACTTCGTCGTCTGGTGTGTGAACGACCGGAAACGGTCGCATATTTTGCGAGGAAATCCTCGACCGTCAATTTCCGAAAATCGGGCAGGGCGCTGCGGATTGTTTCATGGTCCCAATCCCACCACGCAAGCTCCGCCAGCCGGTTGGCAATGGCTTCCGGAAACCGGCGTCTGATCGTTCGCGCCGGATTTCCCGCGACGATGGTGTAAGCGGGGACGTCCTTGGTCACGATGGCGCCCGCCGCGACCACGGCGCCGCTGCCGACGCTGCGGCCCGGTAACACGATTGCGCCATGCCCGATCCAGACATCATGCCCGATGTGGACGCGATGTCCGCGCCGCCATTCGAAAAACTCCGCCTCGTCACTCTCGCTCGGAAAATACGCGCTGGCGCGATAGGTGAAGTGCGCCTGCGAAGCCCTGTGCATGGGATGATTGCCCGGGTTGATCCGCGTCATTGCCGCGATTGAACAGAATTTTCCGATCGTGGTGTAGGTGATCTGCGCGTCGTTGACGACATAGGAATAGTCGTCCATCGCCACGTCGAGCAGGACCGTACGCGCGCCGACCTCGCAATAGGCGCCGAGCTTACTGTCGTGCAATTTCGCGGTTGGATCGATGGTCGGTTCAACGGAAAGCATTTTGCCGGCCATGTGAGATTCCAGGAGCGTTGGCAATGGTCCCAAGACCGCACGTCATCGATGGGCTTGATGACAGCATAATGACGGCTGCATGACAGCTGACTCAAGTGTGGATGGCGGCCGCACTGCAGCGAGACTGTCACACAACTGTAGAATCCAGACGCTAGCGATGATGACAGCTAAACGTTCTGGAGAACCGCATGCTCGTGGTTGAAGGTTTGACGTGCCGCTTTGGTACAAAGGCTGCGGTAGATGATGCATCGTTCTCAATTTCTCCCGGCGGCTTTGTCGGTGTGATCGGTCGGTCCGGCGCCGGCAAGTCGACGCTGCTGCGGATGATCAATCGCCTCGCCGAGCCATCAGAGGGGAGGATTTTGTTCGATGGTCTCGATGTGACCGCGCTGCGCGGCAAGCAACTGCGGCAATGGCGCGCACGGTCGGCGATGATATTTCAGCAATTCAATCTCGTCGGCCGACTCGATGTGCTGACCAACGTGTTGATGGGACGGCTCGCCGAAATCCCATCTTGGCGCTCGCTGACGCAGCTTTGGCCCGATGAGGAAAAGGCGCTGGCCATGTCGGCGCTCGAGCAATTCGATATGGCTTCGTTGGCGGCGCAGCGCGCCGACCAGCTCTCCGGCGGTCAGCAACAACGCGTCGCGATTGCCCGCGCGCTGGTCCAGGAGCCCGACATTATTCTTGCCGACGAGCCGATCGCGTCGCTGGATCCGCGCAACACCCGGATCGTGATGGACGCGTTGCTGCGCATCAACAAGCATTTCGGCATCACCGTGATTTGCAACCTGCATTCGCTCGATCTGGCGCGGACTTACTGCGATCGCCTGATTGGCATGGCGTCCGGCCGTGTAGTGTTCGACGGCGCGCCTGCGATGCTGACCGATCATATCGCACGCGAGCTTTACGATCTCGAGGCCAATGAAGTGATGGGCACCGCGCCAACCCATGCGTCTGCCGATTCGACTATTCCGGCTTTCGGCACGGCTGCCGCGGCCTGAACATCCGCCTCATCATCAGCGCGTTCTGCGAACCCGCAAGCGCCGACTTCAACAGAGGAAAAAGAGGACGTCATGATCAATCGCCGTATCATCCTGGCCGGCGCGGCAGCGCTGGCCTTCAGCGCCACCGCCGCATCGGCGCAGGACTGGAAAACGAAGTATCCGGAGTTGACCTTCGCGGTGGTGCCGGCAGAGAACGCCTCCGGTGTCACCGAGCGCTGGACACCATTCGTGGCTTATCTGGCCAAAGAACTCGGCGTGAAAGTTACCTTGCGCATTGCCAACGACTATGCGGCGGTGATCGAAGGCCAACGTGCCGGCAACATTCACATCGCGAGCTACGGTTCAGCGTCTTTCGCTCGCGCACGGCTGACCGGCGTCAAGACCGATGCCTTCGCCAATGACATCAATTCCGATGGCAGCACGGGCTATTATTCGGTGTTCTTCGTGAAGGCGAGCAGCCCATACAAGAGCATTGACCAATTGAAGGGCAAGAATCTCGGCCTGGTCGATCCCAACTCGACTTCCGGCAACAACGTTCCCCGCTTCGAACTGGATAAAATGGGCATTTCCGACGCCGATAGCTATTTCGGCAAGGTCGTCTTCACCGGCAGTCACGAAAACGCAATGCTGGCGCTTTCCCAAGGCACCGTGGAAATCGCGGCCAATCAATGGACCAATGACGACGACTCGACCCTCGTGCAGATGTTGCACAAGGGCATGCTGAAGAACGCGGACGGCACGCCGATGAAGAAGGAGGATTTCCGGATCATCCACAAATCGGCGCCGATCATGAACGGGCCTTATGCGTACAATTCGGGGCTCCCCGAAGATCTGAAAGCCGCCATCGCCAAGGCGTTCTTCGACTCGCCGACGAAAGACAAAGCCGCTTTCGAGCGACTGTCCGACGGCCAGAAAAAGGCGTTCAATCCCGCCACGACCAAGGATTGGGACGGGACCATCGACCTGATCAAGTTTGTGGATAATCTCCGCAAGAAGAAGGCGTCCTAAGCATCGCCGGGACGGGATAAGCCGGGTCTGCAACGACCCGGCTTTTTCCGTTTCAAAATTCCCAAAGCAGCAAGTCCAATGACGATTGCCGTTTCCATTCTTCCGGCGCAACAGCTGGCGGTGTTGAATGACGCCTATCGCAAGGCGGTCGCGCGCAAGCGCCTGCGCTTTGCGCTGGCAACGGCGGTGTTTGTTGCAACGCTGATCATCGCCGCAGTCGGCGCGGAAGTGAATCTGCGGACGTTCTTCACCCATTTTGGAAATTTCGTAAGCTATTTCGACCGCGTCCTCACTCTCGAGGATGGCACACGGGTCTGGACCAATATCGGCGAATGGCTCTGGGGCTGGCAAAAATGGTCATTGTTGCTGGGCGAGACCATCCTGATCAGCTATGTCGGTACACTGGCTGGTGCCGTGCTTGCGTTTGCGCTCAATTTTCTCGCGGCGGAAAACACCGCGCCTGCAGCCTGGTTACGTATCCTAGTCAAGCGCTTCTTGGAATTTTGCCGGACAGTTCCAGATATTGTCTTCGCACTGATCTTCGTCATCGCGTTCGGTCTAGGTCCGATGGCGGGCGTTCTCGCCATCACGATCCATTGCATCGGCGCGCTTGGCAAGCAGTACTCCGAAATCGTGGAGAATATCGACATGAGGCCGGTTGAGGGGGTGCGATCTACCGGCGCCGGCTGGATATCGTGTATGCGATTTGCGGTTCTGCCGCAGGTGGCGGCGGGCTTCGCCGGCTATACGCTGCTGCGCTTTGAAATCAATGTGCGCGGCGCCTCGGTGATGGGTTTCGTTGGCGCCGGCGGTATCGGACAGGAGCTCGTAGTTGCGATCCGCAAGTTCTATTACTCCGACGTCAGTGCGATCCTGCTGATGATCGTCCTTACCGTGTTCGTCATCGATATCGGCACCGGCTGGATACGCGGGCGGTTATTCGGCAGGGATCGGCACGCATGACTGAATCGCCAAAACCGGATTTCGAGGGTCTGCGCGCGCGACATCCTGAAGTATTCGACCGACCGCTTTCCGCGCGGCTGGCTACGCCCACTATGATGATCGCCGCGTTTTCCGTTTTTGTATTCGGGCTGATCGATCTCGAGTTTTCGCCGTCACGTTTCTTCTCCGGCCTCCACCAGCTGGGCTGGATCGCGCTAATGATGATCCCGCCCGATCCGGGCTCCTCGCTCCCGGTCTATCTGGTCGCGCTCGGGGAAACCCTGTCGATCGCGCTGTTGGGGACCACCCTTGCCGCGGTCTTCGCGCTGCCGGTCAGCCTCCTGGCGGCCAGGAACATCGTGCCTTCCAGTATCTTCCGCTTTCCGGTCCGCCGGTTTCTCGACTCGATACGCGGTGTTGATACGCTGATCTGGGCGCTGGTCTGGATCAACGTCGTGGGGCTCGGCCCCTTTGCCGGTGTGCTGGCGATTGCGGTCGCGGATTTCGGCGCGTTCGGCAAGCTGTTCTCCGAAGCGATCGAGGCCGCCGACAGAAAGCAGGTCGAAGGCATCCGTGCATCCGGCGGTAATGCGCTGCACGAAATACGGTTTGGCCTGATGCCGCAGGTGCTGCCCGTTATCGCCGGGCAGGTGCTGTATTTCATCGAGTCGAACACGCGCTCAGCGACTATCATCGGCATCGTCGGCGCCGGAGGCATCGGCCTGCAACTGGCCGAGCAGATCCGCGTGCTCGAATGGCAAAAAGTGTCGTTCCTGATCCTGATGATTCTGGTGGCAGTCGCCGCGATCGACTGGATTTCGAGCAAGCTTCGCTTTGCGATCATCGGGCGGCGCGCGGTCGTATGATGCGCGGCTAATTGTTCTCGATGACGAATTCGACACGCTCGGCGGCAAAGCGCGCGCGGGTCGTTAGCAATGGCGTGCCGTCGGCGTCGATGTCGGTACTGTCGACCACAAGAATCGGACGGCCGAGCGCCAGATCCAGTCGCGCCGCGTCCGTGGCATCAACAATGGCGGCAGTGACGTGGGTTGAGGCCCGGCGATAATCGCGGATGCCGTAGTGCTCCAGCACTTTGGTCATCGAGCGTGCACGCTCATAGATCCGCCCCGCGCCGGGAAAACGCTCTGCGGCGAGCCAGGTTGTGCCCACGCAAATCGGCGTGCGGTCGGCCAGCCGCAGCGCTTCAATCCGGATCAGCGGCGCGCCTGTCTTCAAATCAAGTTGCCGGGCCAGTTCGCGGGTCGCGTGTTCTTCGGTAGCGCCGATCAATTGGCCGCGCGGCTCGCGGCCGCCGGCACCGACGATCTCCGAAAAGCGCGTGCGCGAGCGCAGAGGATAAGCGAGGCGTTGCGTCTCAACATAGGTGCCGCTGCCGCGCTCGGCGCGTACCAGACCGCGCTCTGCCAGCATCGCCAGTGCCCGGCGCACCGTGTGGCGGTTGACGCGATAAGTTTCGGCGATCTCCATCTCGCCCGGCAACCGTTCGCCGCCGGCAAAAGTGCCGTTGGCGATGCCGCGCTCGATCCCGTCGGCGACCTGACGCCACAAAGCGACGCCGGAGGCCATATCCTGCGCAGTCATGGCGTTGAAAAGCCGGGGAAACCCATCGGAAAAATCACTCTGTTGTCACGAAACAGTCATGGCGCTTCGATATCAAGTTGTCTAATATCATAGACAACTTGATTCAGGCAAGGCTGACATGATCGCGGCACGAGAAAACAGTAAGCAGGTGCAGCGCCAAGCTGCGATGGCGGCACTCGCGCATTCCGACGGGGGGGAGATTGCCGGACGGCTCGCGGCGATCGCGTTGCCGGCTTACGAAAATCTGCGCGAACCCGAGAACGGTTTAGTGATGGTTCGAGGCCGCATCGGCGGCGACGGCGCGCCGTTCAATCTCGGCGAGGCGACCGTCTCGCGCGCCGCGGTGCGGCTGGCGACCGGCGAGGTCGGCTTCGGCTACACGCTCGGCCGAGACGGACAAAAGGCGCGGCTCATCGCGCTGTGCGACGCATTGCTGCAGTCGAATGAATTCGCGGATACGGTGGAAGCAACCGTGCTCACGCCGCTGCGTGCGGCCATGCTTTCCCGAGGAAACCAAAAGGCGGCGGAGGCTGCGGCGACGCGGGTCGATTTCTACACGCTGGTGCGCGGTGAGGGCTGAACGATGACCAGAGTTGCCGAATTGCCAGCAGGGGTCGCCGACAAGGTGTTGTTGGCGCAGTCGACCTTCCGTTCGGTGATGGATGCGATGGCCCGCCCGGGCACCGTTCAAGGAATCCCTGCCGCTGCCGGCGCGCCGGCCGGCGTGATGCGCGGCACCGCCGCGATCGCCTTGACCCTGTTCGATCACGATACGCCGCTGTGGCTCGACCCATTGATGTCCGAGGCATCGGATGTCGTCAAATGGCTCAAGTTTCACACGGGCGCGCCGGTGATTGCCGATCCCTCGATCTGCAGCTTTGCGTTGATAGGTGACGCGCGATCGCTTCCAGGGCTCGATCGTTTTGCCTTTGGCAGCAACGAGTATCCCGACCGCTCGACAACCGTGATCCTGCAGGTCGAAAGCCTGACGCAAGGTCCGACGCTCGAATTGCGCGGCCCCGGCATCGACGGCACGGCTGTCCTGCAGGCTGCGATCCAGCCTGCGGATTTGTTTGAGCGGCTCGCCATCAACGCCACGCTGTTTCCACGCGGCATCGACGTCGTATTGGTGGCCGATAATGCGATTGTCGCGATACCGCGAACCACACGCCTGGTCGCGAAGGGAGACTGAACATGTATGTCGCCGTCAAAGGAGGCGAGCGCGCCATCGAGAATGCGCATCGGCTGCTGGCGCATGAGCGGCGGGGCGACCGCGATGTTCCGGAAGTCACACTTGCTCAGATATCGGAACAACTTAGCCTTGGCGTCGATCGCGTCATGACCGAAGGTTCGCTGTACGATCGCGAGCTCGCCGCGCTGGCCATCAAGCAGGCGCGCGGCGACATGATCGAGGCGATCTTTCTGATCCGTGCCTTTCGCGCCACATTGCCGCGCTTCGGCGCGACCGAACCAGTCGATACGGGCCAGATGCAGGTGCGTCGCCGGATTTCCTCGACGTTTAAGGATATTCCGGGAGGCCAGATTCTTGGGCCCACCTTCGATTACACCCATCGCCTGCTGGACCCGCAACTCGCTGATGGTTTCCTTCCCGAACCGCCCGCGACATCAGACACATCTCCCGTGGCGATGCCGCGCGTGACCGACATTCTCGGCCGCGACGGCCTGATCGAAGCGTCACCTAGAGCGGACGCCGTGTTGCCGGTCGGCGATCTTACGCGCGAGCCGCTTAGCTTCCCCGCGGACCGCGATCTGCGATTGCAGAATCTGGCCCGCGCCGATGAGGGTTTTTTGCTGGCACTCGGCTATTCGTCGCAGCGCGGCTACGGCCGCAGCCATCCGTTCGCCGGCGAAATTCGCCTTGGCGAGGTCGAAGTGGAGTTTATGGCCGAAGACGCCGGTTTCGCCGTACCGCTTGGCTCGATCACGCTGACTGAATGCCAGATGGTCAACCAGTTCAAAGGCTCGGCCACGGAAGCGCCGTGCTTTACGCGCGGTTACGGTCTTGCCTTCGGACAGAGTGAGCGCAAGACCATGTCGATGGCGCTGGTGGACCGAAGCCTGCGCGCCCGCGAACTCGGCGAGGAGATCATTGCTCCCGCCCAGGACGAAGAGTTTGTAATGTCGCATTCCGACAACGTGCAGGCGACCGGCTTCGTCGAACACCTCAAGCTGCCGCACTATGTGGACTTCCAGTCCGAACTTGGTCTGCTGCGTAAACTCCGAAACGAGTTTTCCGAGGCGGCGGATGCCTCGTCGCCCATGCAGGAGGCCGCGGAATGAACGCGCCGGCTTACAATTTTGCCTATCTGGACGAGCAGACCAAACGAATGATCCGCCGCGCGATCCTTAAGGCAATCGCGATTCCCGGCTATCAGGTGCCGTTCGCCAGCCGGGAAATGCCGATGCCCTATGGCTGGGGCACCGGCGGTGTGCAGGTGACGGCGGCGATCCTCGGCCCCAACGATGTGCTGAAGGTGATCGATCAGGGCTCCGACGACACTACCAATGCGATTTCGATCCGTAAGTTCTTCGCCAAGACTGCCGGCGTCGCGACCACGACCGCCACCGCCGACGCAACAGTGATCCAGACCCGGCACCGCATTCCGGAAGCGCCGCTGCATGGCGGGCAGGTACTAGTCTATCAGGTGCCGATCCCCGAGCCGCTGCGTTTTCTCGAGCCGCGCGAAACCGAGACGCGCCGAATGCATGCGCTCGGCGAATACGGATTGATTCACGTGAAGCTCTACGAGGACATCGCCCGCTTCGGTCACATCGCGACCTCTTACGCCTATCCCGTGAAGGTCAATGCGCGCTACGTGATGGACCCGTCGCCGACGCCAAAATTCGACAATCCGAAAATGGACAATTGTCCTGCGCTGCAGTTATTTGGTGCCGGGCGCGAGAAGCGCATTTATGCGATTCCGCCACATACGTCCGTATTGTCGCTCGACTTCGAAGACCATCCATTCACGCGCTACCGGTTCGATGCGCCGTGCGCGCTTTGCGGCGCGGAAGATTCCTACCTTGATGAAATCGTTACCGATGACAGGGGTGGCCGGATGTTTGTCTGCTCGGACACCGATTACTGCGAGACCCGCCAGAGCTCTGGCCATCGCGGCAGCGAAAACGCGGCTCCGCACAAGGAGAGAGCGCATGGCTGAAAATCAAGACGCCGCGGCTGACGATCAACCCCTCCTGATCGCGGACAGGTTGAGCAAGGCCTATGGCCGGCTAACCGCTTGCCGCGACGTGTCCTTTGCGCTCTACCCCGGCGAAGTACTGGCGATCGTCGGCGAGTCCGGATCGGGCAAGACGACGCTTCTGCAATTGCTGTCGGCACAGCTTGTGCCCAACGCAGGATGCGTTTCGTATCGGATGCGCGACGGAGTGACGCGCGACCTCGCGGCACTGGGCGAGGCCGAGCGGCGGTTTCTATTTCGCACCGACTGGGGCTATGTGCACCAGGATCCTGCGCAGGGACTGCGGATGGCGGTTTCGGCCGGGGCCAATGTCGGCGAGCGTCTGATGGCGGTGGGATGGAATCACTACGGCCGGATTAGAGACACTGCCTCATCTTGGCTGGAGCGTGTCGAGATCGACGTTGGGCGCATCGACGATGCGCCGCGCACCTATTCCGGCGGCATGCGGCAGCGGTTGCAGATTGCGCGCAATCTTGTCACCGAGCCGCGGCTTGTGTTTATGGATGAGCCGACCGGCGGGCTCGACGTGTCCGTGCAGGCCCGCCTGCTCGATTTGATGCGCAATCTGGTGAGCGAGTTGGGCCTGGCGGCGATTGTGGTCACCCATGATCTCGCCGTCGCGCGTCTGTTGTCGCATCGTGTCATGGTGATGAAGGGTGGCCGTGTGATCGAGACCGGGCTGACCGACCAGGTGCTCGATGATCCCCGTGAGCCTTACACCCAGCTGCTCGTCTCCTCGATTTTGCCGGCATGAGTGCACCAATGACTGCGATGATCGAAATCAGCAATGCAGAAAAGACTTTTGTCATGCACTTGCAAGACGGGATAGAGTTGCCTGTGGTGCGTGGCGTCTCGTTTCGCGTAGAGCCGGGCGAGTGCGTGGTGCTGTCCGGCCCGTCTGGCGCGGGCAAATCGTCGATCCTGAAGATGATCTTCGGCAATTACCGCTGCGACGGCGGGCGTATCGGTATCCGCCATGAAGGCGTACAGATCGATCTCGCCAAAGCCGAACCGCGGCAAATCCTCAGTGTGCGCCGCGCCACCATCGGCTATGTCAGCCAGTTCCTCCGCGCCGTACCGCGGGTAGCGACGTCAGACGTGGTGGCCGAGCCCCTGATCGTGAACGGAGTGGCGCGTGCCGAGGCGCGCGAGAGGGCAGGGCAGTTGTTGCGCCGTCTCAACATTCCTGAACGGCTGTGGGCGCTGCCGCCATCGACGTTCTCAGGAGGCGAGCAGCAGCGCGTCAACATCGCGCGCGGCTTCATCTCCGATCTGCCGATCTTGCTGCTGGATGAGCCGACCGCTTCGCTCGATGCCGCCAATCGCGCCGTGGTGGTCGAGTTGATCGAGCAGAAGAAGCGTGCCGGCGTCGCCATGGCCGCGATCGTCCACGACGATGAGATACGCCATTTGATTGCCGACCGGATCGTTGACGTCACGTCATTTGCCGCCGCTGCATAAAGAAAGACAATCGAGATGACTTCACCTGAAACCATTATAGGCAACGCCAGGATAGTTCTGGCGGATCGCGTGATCGCGTGCGGCTGGATAGCCTTTGCGGATGGCCGTGTCGCCGAATTTGGCGAAGGCAAAGCACCTGCAGGCAACGAGGATGTCGCCGGCGATCTGATCATGCCCGGCCTGATCGAGCTTCACACCGATCATCTCGAAGCGCATTACGTCCCGCGCCCAAAAGTGTTTTGGGACCCGATCGCCGCCGTCGTCTCCTATGACGGGCAATTGGCGACATCGGGAATCACGACGGTGTTGGATTCGCTGCGGGTGTGGCGCGAGGATGGTGCCGAGGAGGTCGACGGTCGAGCAGGTGTGCTGGCCGAGGCGATCGCATCGGCGCGCGACGCTAATCTGTTGCGCGCCGATCATTTCCTGCATCTGCGCTGCGAAATTCCGATGCCGAGTGTGGTCGAGGAGGCCAAAGAACTGGTGGGGCGGCCGGATGTGCGGCTGATATCGCTGATGGATCACACCCCGGGGCAACGGCAGTTTCGCGATGAAGGCAAATTGCGCGACTACTATCGCGGCAAGGGCGCCGGCATGACCGACGCCGAGCTCGACACGCTGTTCGAACGGCGTTTTGCCTATCAGAAGGCACATGCGGCGACCAATATGCGTGAGATCGTGGCGCTGGCGCATCAATACGATATCCCGCTCGCCAGCCATGACGACACGACAGACGAAAATGTCACCGACGCGATTCGCGATTGCGTTTCGGTCGCGGAGTTTCCGACCACGATGGAAGCCGCGCGCGGATTGCACCAGGCCGGCATCGACATCCTGATGGGTGCGCCGAACGTGGTGCGCGGCGGCTCGCATTCCGGCAATATCGCCGCGGTCGACCTCGCCCGCGAGGGGCTGCTGGATATCCTGTCGTCCGACTACATTCCCTCAAGCCTGCTGATGGCGGCACTGCAATTGCCGCGGCATGCGCCTGCCATCGATCTGGCGTCGGCCGTCCGCACCGTCACCAAGACGCCTGCCGAAGCGGTTGGTCTCGCCGATCGGGGCGAGATCGCAGTTGGCAAGCGCGCCGATTTGATTCGTGTGCATGTTGCCCGTGACATTCCAGTGGTGCGCAGTGTCTGGCGCGAAGGACATCGCGTGGCGTGACGCAAATTCCGGTTATATTCAATCATCCTCCAGCCGCGATTGGACCCGGCCGGCTGATTCTGGTGGTCGGCCCCAGCGGCGCCGGCAAAGACACGCTGATCGGACGGGCCAAGGCAGCCTGCGCCGTTGATGCCGGTATCGCATTTCCGCGCCGCGTCGTAACGCGGGAAGCGTCATCCTTTGAAGATAACGAGCAGGTGAGCCCCGAAGCCTTTCAGCAGGCGCTCGTGCGGGACCAGTTCGCGATGCATTGGGAAGCGCATGGCCATTGCTACGGATTGCCTCGTGCGATCGATGGCGATATCCGCGCCGGACGCACGGTGGTCGTCAATGTGTCGCGGACCGTGATTGACGCGATGCGCCGCGCCTATGCCAATGTCACGGTGATTTCGATCACGGCGCCGCCTGAAGTTCTCGCCGAGCGCCTTGCTGCGCGGGCTCGCAGCAGTGATGGACAGATCGAGCACCGGCTTCGTCGCGCCGTCGATGGCGCGTTCGCGCCTGATGTCACCATCAACAACACCGGCGACGTTCAGGATCATGCGCGCGAGCTTGTGCGGATCATCCGGGGCGGTTGAGGCGGCGGTACGCCGCATGGAGCTCTGAGATCAGGAGAACGGCAAATCGTTCATGCGAGGTGCGGATAGGCATCCCTCCATGACTAACTAAAGGAAAGCTTTTCAAGCCGCACGTAGCTCGCTTCCATACCGTATTCCATACCGGTTGAAAGCATCGCGTCTCTCGTCGCGGCATCCGGCAAAGTCATCCGCATGGTCATCAGCGTGCCACTTCCCTGCGGTTCGAAAGTCGTTTCGACCTGGTTGGCTGGTGTCGGGTCGGGCAGGTGCATGCGTTCGACATGTACAATCCGGCTGAACGGCTTCAGCTCGATGTATTCGCCCGTCAGGTAGAATCCACCGTCCTTGCCATCGGTCCACTCGTAGCGGATCTGCCCGCCCGGTCTCGCTTCGTTAATGCAGACCGGCATCGTCCAGCCGTCCGGGCCGAGCAGCCATTTCTGGATCAGCGCCGGCTCCGTGTGTGCACGGTAAACCGCTTCGGGGGAGGCGGCGAAGTATCGGGTTACGACAACATATCGCTCGCCCTCTGTCACAAGCGTCATGGCGCTCATGGTCGCTCCTTTCGTTCGTCGGCCATCATCGAAGCCAATATGGAATCCAGCCGGTTGTAGTTTTTGGCCAATACTTCGCGCAGCATGCCGAGCCATCTGTCGACATCCGCGATCGCGTCCGGCGCGATGCGGCAGGGCCGCTTGCTGCCCTCAACGCGACGGACAATCAGCCCCGCATCCTCAAGCACTTTCAGGTGGCGCGAGATGGCCGGCTGCGTCATCTCGAAAGGCTTCGCAATTTCCATGACCGTCGTTTCGCCCAAGGCAAGGCGCGCCAGGATCGCCCGCCGCGTCGGATCAGCAAGCGCGGAAAATGCGGCATCCAGTCGGGGCGTCGTGTTATTCATAACGAACGTATTATATAACTTATTTGTTATGTCAAGGATGGATGCGAAGTAGGGTGCGCGGGGCCGTTCACCTCTCTCCAGAGCCGTGATCGCCTTCGTGCGGTAGACGATTATACGTTGACGGATATTCATGTACTCGAATAATCTACGTCCATGTCCTCTGAGATTCCGGCCAACCCTTTGGCGCTCGCGGTCCTCGCACTGTGCTTTGAGCGGCCAATGCATCCCTACGAGATGGCGGCAACGCTCAAGCGTCGACACAAGCATGAGAGTATCAAGCTGCGTTACGGCACGCTCTACACCGTGATCGAAATGCTGACTTCGCGCGGTTTGATCCGGTCGAAGGAGACGTCGCGCGGTGGCAAAAGACCTGAGCGCACGGTTTATGCTCTGGCGCCAGCCGGCCGCGATTTGCTCCGCAACTGGATGCGGCACCTTTTGGCGGAACCGGCAAAAGAGTTTCCTCAATTCGAGGCCGCGCTGTGTCTTCTGCCCGTGTTGCCGCCGGATGAAGCTGTGGCGTTGCTGCGCGACCGCCATTCTCGACTGGCGGAAAAACTTAAGCAGATGCAAGCCGAGCTCAACGACATCCTCGCCATGACGTTTGCGGAAGTGGCCGGATCCGACGAAGAATTACCTGCGCCGCTATTAGGCCTGAAATTTCCGGCGATCCTCGTCGTCGAAAGCGAATATCGCCTGACGCTGCTGAAGGCAGAATTGGATTTTGTAACCGAACTGGTACGCCGCATCACGGAAGAAGGTTGGGGCCCAGCCCCTTTGTGGCGAGATATGCAAGCCAGCTGCGAGCGTGAATACCAGCGCGAGAATGCAGCCGCTGCGCGGGAAACCGCGTCCGCCGCGGACTCCTAGATGGAAATCGGATGATGACCGAAGACAAGAGCAAATTGCTACGATCGCTGACGATCGATCGCAGCGTGAGCGAGCCGGGGCGATCGAGCCGTCGCTGGTTGCCGATCTCGGTCGGCATTGCCGCCTGCGTCATCGTAGCATTTGCCGCCTTTGCGGTGTCCGAATTTTGGATGCAAGACCGTCCCAAAGAGACCGCATCCCAGCCCGCAGCACAGCCGCAGACGGCGCAGCCTCAGCAACAGCAGGTCGCCACCAGCAGCAGGGATTCCGGTAATCTTGCGGCCTCCGGCTATGTGGTTGCGCGACGCAAAGCGACGGTTGCGGCCGAAATCACCGGCAAGGTTGTCGAGGTTTTCATCGACGAAGGCATGACGGTGACCGACGGGCAGATCGTCGCGCGGCTCGACAGCGTGCTTGCCGAAAAAGACTATGAACTGGCGCAATCGCGCGTCGAGGCGGCGGATGCCGCGATCGCCGCGATCACCGCTGACCTTCAGGACGCGACACGGATCATGTCGCGCGTGCAGACATTGTCGCAGAAGAATTTCGCGACCGAGGCCGATCTGACCAAAGCACAGGCGCGCGTCGGCGTGCTCACGGCGCAACTGCGCCAGGTGCAGTCGCAGTCCGAAACCGCGAAGATAGATGCAAAGCGCAGTGCGTCGGTACTCGACAAACATCAGATTCGCGCGCCATTTGCCGGCGTCGTCGTCGACCGTAGTGCACAGCCCGGTGAGATGATTTCACCGATGTCGGTCGGCGGCTTCACCCGAACCGGTATCTGTACCATCGTCGACATGTATTCGATCGAGATCGAAGTCGACGTGAACGAAGCGTTCATCGGTCGTGTCGCCGCCGGCGGGGCCGTGAACGCGGTGCTTGACGCCTATCCGGACTGGACCATCCCCGCCTCGGTGATCGCGATCGTGCCGACCGCAAACCGCGAGAAGGCCACCGTGAAAGTCCGCATCCGCTTTGTGCAAAGGGATCCGCGCATTCTGCCCGATATGGCAGTGAAGGTGAATTTTCTGCGGGACACCAAGGCTGGTGTCGCGCCGGCGATCGAAACCACTGCGGCAAACTAGATCCAGTTGAATTCCGAGAGGAGAGAAAAGTGACACCGGAACACCCGATGGTTCGCCTCACCGGCGTAAGCAAGCGCTTCACCAAAGGCAAGGAAACGATTTCGATCTTCGATCATCTCGATCTTGCGATTCCCCGTGGCGATTTCGTCGCGGTGATGGGTCCCTCCGGCTCGGGAAAGACGACACTGCTCAATCTGCTCGGCGGTATCGACCGCGTCGATCAGGGCGAGATTGCTGTCGCCGACCAGCGCATCGATGGTCTGTCAGAAGGCGAACTAGCGGCCTGGCGTGCAGCTAACATCGGCTTCATATTCCAGTTCTACAACCTGATGCCGATGTTGACCGCGGCGCAGAACGTGGAACTGCCGCTATTGCTCACTAAGCTGCGCAGCAAGGAGCGCTCGACCCGTGTCCTGACCGCGCTGTCGGTGGTTGGCCTCGCCGATCGCGTCAAGCACCATCCACGTGAAATGTCCGGCGGCCAGCAGCAGCGCGTTGCCATCGCGCGCGCCATCGTGTCTGATCCGAACCTGTTGCTCTGCGACGAGCCGACGGGCGATCTTGACCGCCACTCCGCCGACGAGATTCTCTCAATCCTGCAACTGCTCAACAAGGATCTCGGAAAGACAATCGTGATGGTCACCCACGATCCTGCGGCGGCACGCTATGCGCAGCGCGTTTTGCACCTCGACAAGGGCCGTTTCGTCGAGCAGGAGCTTGCCGCGTGAACGACTTCGATCTGGTGCGGAAAAACCTGTTCCGCCGTAAATTGCGCGCCGCGCTGATGATCGTCTCGATCCTGATCGCCTTCATGATCTTCGGCGTACTTGCCGGATTTTACCGCGCCTTCACGGCCGGCGAGGATCGCGCCGCCGCGGATCGTCTGATCACGGTCAACAAGATCAACTTCACCCAGCCGATGCCGATCGCCTATTTCAATCGCGTGCGGGTGGTGGATGGGGTACGTCAGGTGACCTTCGCCAATTGGTTCGGTGGCTACTATCAGGATCCCAAGAATTTCCTGATGACGCTGGCGATCGAGCCAGCGACTTATTTCGATGTGTATCGCAGTGAGTTCGATATTCCACCCGAGCAGCTTCAGGCCTTCATCCGTGACCGCAGTAGCGCGGTGATCGGTGAATCATTGGCGCGCAAGTGGGGCTGGAAGATCGGCGATCGTGTCCCGGTTGCGAGCAACATCTTCACCCAACGTAGCGGCGGGCATACCTGGGACTTCACCATTGCCGGCATCGTAAAGGGCAAGACCGAGCAGGTCGACACCAACTTCATGCTGTTCCAGTACGCCTATTTCGACGAGACCCGCTCGTTCGGCAAAGACACGATCGGCTGGATGATTCTTCAGACCAGCGCGCCAGAGAATAACGATCGAGTGGCGAAGGCGATCGATGCGATGTTCGCCAATTCCACCGCCGAGACCTCAACCGACACCGAAAAGGCTTTCGGCAAGGCGTTCGCAGCCCAATTCGGCAACATCGCGCTGATCGTGTTCCTGGTGGTCGGCGCCGCCTTCGTCACGATCCTGATGATCGTCGGCAATACCATGGCGCTCTCGATCCGGGAACGCACCCGCGAGATCGGCGTGCTGAAGACTCTCGGATTCTCAGGCCCGCGAATTTTGCGAATGGTGCTCGGCGAATCGATACTGCTGGCTCTGCTCGGCGGATTGCCGGGCCTGGCGATTGCCGCGCTGATCACGATCGCTTTGCGCACCAGCCTGGCCAACATCGCGCCGGCTTTCGCGGTATCGCCTGACATCGCGCTGCAGGGAATCGCGCTGATGATTGCGCTCGGTCTGATCACCGGGATCATTCCGGCTCTCAATGCCATGCGGCTCAAAATAGCAACCGCGCTCGGACGGGGATAACCATGCGCTCGCTTTTGCTTCAGGTGATGGCAGTCACCTCCATTAATCTCAAGAGCATCGCGCAGCGACGCTGGTTGTCGTTATCGACGGTGATTGCGATCGCGCTTGTGGTGATCGTGTTGCTCGCGTTCCTGGCCATGGCCAACGGCTTCCAGCGCACCATCGCTGGATCCGGCGCTGATGATATCGCCATCGTGCTGCGGGCCGGCTCGCAGGCCGAAATCAACAGCACCGTGACCCGCGATCAGGTGCGCCTTATCGAGGACGGGCCCGGTATCGCGCGAGGCCCCGATGGCAAGCCGCTGATCTCGCCGGAACTCTATCTCGTGGTCGACGGTCTCAAACGTTCCACCAAGACCAAGGCTAATCTGCCGCTACGCGGCATCGGCGAGCAGGGCGCCGCGCTGCGCAAGGGCATCAACATCACCGCGGGCCGCATGTTTAGTCGCGGCAGCAACGAGGTCGTGGTCGGCAAGTCGCTGCTGCGGGAATTTGAGGGTTTCGACCTTGGCAGCACGGTCTCGTTCGGCGCCACGCGCTGGACCGTGGTCGGCGTGTTCGATGCCGGCGGCAGTGTGTTCGAATCCGAGATCTGGGCTGATCTGTCCGTGGTACAGAGTCTGTTCAACCGCAACAACGTCGTCCAGACCGTGCGCGCGCGTCTGACCGGGCCGGCGGCGTTGAATGAGCTCAAACGCTACAGCGACGACGATCCGCGGTTGAAGCTCGACGTCAAATCGGAGGCCACCTACTTCGCCGAACAGGCGTCGCAAACTTCCGATCTGATCCAGAAACTCGGCTGGCCGCTGGCGATCGCGATGGCGCTCGGCGCACTCGCCGGCGCGCTCAACACCATGTATTCGTCGGTGGCAGCTCGCGCGACGGAAATCGCAACGCTGCGCGCCATCGGCTTTGGCGGCTTCCCCGCCTTTGTCGGAACGCTCGCGGAATCGCTGTCGCTGGCGGCGATCGGCGGGGTGCTCGGCGCGGCTGCCACCTACCTGATCTTCGACGGCGTCACCGCCTCGACGCTTGGCGGCAACTTCACCCAGGTGGTGTTCGACTTCAAGCTCAGCCCATGGCTGATCGGAGAAGGCGTCGCGCTCGCGCTGATCGTCGGATTGATCGGCGGATTATTTCCTGCACTCCGCGCCGCCCGTTTGCCGATCGTCGCAGGATTGTACCCAAGTTAGGTTTTGACGGCCGATCGGCGGCGAGTTAGCGCAAAAATCAGACCGGCGCCGTAATCTGATTCTGGCCGTTGGTAGCCGAGGAGCGCCGAAAGGTCTCAGGGGGCTCGAGGTCGCCCCTGACCGAACACCGCCAGCGTGCGGGGGTCTCTCCGGTAAGGCGCTTGAAAACCGTCGAGAAGTGCGGCTGCGCCTGGAAGCCCACGGCCAGGGCGACCTCCGCAAGCGGCGTGTCCGTGCTCGATAATATCGCCTTTGCACTTTCGATACGCTGGTGGAGGAGATAGTCGTGCGGTCGGTATCCGGTCGCTGCGCGAAACTGCGCTGCGAAATGCATTCGCGACAGGCCGGCCACTTTGGCCAGGTCGGCGAGGCTTATGCCCTCATCAAGGTGCGAATCGACATACTCCTGGACGCGCTTTAACCGCCACTTGGGCAGAGCATTGACTGTGGGTGGCGTCAGCTCAAGTCTCGTTATATGCATCACGAGAGTTTGACCGACGCTCTCCGCGTAGAGTCTGTCGCGAGCTTTGCCGCTCTCGATGAGCGTCCGGCCCAGCAGTCCCGCCAGCGGGTCGCGGATAATGAGATCGTTCAGGTCTCGTATCGGCTGGGATAGGCCAGACTTCGCTGCGTCCTGGCGCTTTCGGAGGTATCCGTTGGAAACATGGAAGTGAATGAAATCGCACGGTGCACGAAACTCGGCGGTCAGCGGCTGAGACGGGCCCGCAACGTGTAACGTCCCGGCCGGCATTATCCCGTCGAATATAGTATGTGAACCCCTGGTGAGCTTGACGCGTGTGGTCTTCAAGGCGACAGCAATAACGTACCGGTCACACGACGACACCGTCTCTTCGTAACGGCAGCAACTCCTGGGATCGAACCATCGTGATACCAGGATATCCGCCGCAATCGCCCGAGTTCTGTCGTCTTCGGCGAGACAACGCCAGGCACGCTCCTCACAAAAACCGTCTAAGCCGTGATCCACCCGGGAACCTAACAAAGGGTGACAGCGGCCAGCGTAGGAAAGGCTCGGATTCGTCATAAAAGGTCGCAAACCCATGGCTTATCCTCTTAAGAACTCACTGAGTCCCTGGCGGCTGATGCGTATCCGACGGATAGCGACCTGTAGCAGAATGCGTCCTCCTTTTCCGAAGACGCTGGCTACCGATGCTTGGCGTTTGTTACGTTTTGTAAATGGGCTTTGTGTCCACCGTTCCGCAACTAAAAAGTTCTTTAAGATGGCATTGGCGAAGGATGGGGCGGCGCGAAATTTCCCGATTGCTGAACCGCTTGTCAGCGCCTTTGCGCGCCGTCAAAGCGCGGAAGGTTTCTGAAATTCTATTTAGTTTCTGAAATGCTATTTAATGGTGCGGGCGAAATTTCCGGCCTAGCGTCGTCAGAGTAGCGAGCGTTCTTTCCAGCCGGTGATAGAGGGTAGGGCCCTCACCAACGACAAGCTTATCACGCGGCTGGCGTTCGCATTGCAGGTCTGACGCTCGAATTCGTGATCAAGGCTTACATTTGAACGATGAATGTCGGTGATTACTTCGTTACCAGAAGATCGCACCAGAGCGACCGCACCTTCCGTGTTTGGTAATTTTGTAGACTCAGGAGCATGTCTGACATGACATTATCTGCGTATTCTACCTCGGAAGAGCGATTGTTGCTTCGCGAAATCACCCACAGGGTCAAGAACGAGTTCGCATCTGCCATCCAGGTGCTGTCGTTTACTGCCGCAAAATCTCCGGACCGCAATGTGAAAGCTGCGTTGGCAGACGCGATGGAGCAATTGCATAACTATGCGAGGGTTCACCATGCACTCCAGATGCCGGCAAGCAACGATGATGTCGACGCATCAGCCTATCTCCGGGAGCTATGCCGATCTATCAGCCGGTCCAAACTGGAAAACCGAAACATAGACCTCGTGTTCGTGGAACAACCGTTCCGGTTGTCTTCCGAACGCTGCTGGTTGATGGGGATGATCGTTGCCGAACTCATCACCAACGCGGTGCGTCACGCATTTGATCGGCGCGGCGGCACGATCCGTATCGAATGCCGGACATCCGGAGAGTTTATCGAATGTCGGGTGTCGGATAACGGATCGGCTTCGTCGGCCGACGTCAGGCCTGGGCGCGGGCTGAGAATCATCGAGGCGCTTGCACAGGCGCTTGGCGCGGACTTGCAGTTTAATTTCGAAGAGGATGGGAGCAGGTCTATTCTAATGATTCCAATCGAACAGGATCGTTGCGATGGGCCGAAGTCGATGCCTCGTGTCGCAACCGATGCAGCGTGCGTCCTATGATTCAGCCACGCTTGTCGGGGGTCGGCGTTATCGGTCCCCTGCGCGACAGCGATCGAATTGAACTGGCGACCAGCAATCGCCCGCACTTCCGCATTTACTAGACAGGCCCTACCAGTCGCTCGTTCCGGACCACGTCACTCTGGGTTGGCGATTCCTCGCCGTTACGCCTAGGTCGAACGTTGTAGCTTGTCCAGCGTGATCGGAAGATCGCGCACGCGCTTGCCTGTTGCGTGATAGACCGCGTTCGCAATCGCCGCCGCGACGCCGACGATGCCGATCTCGCCCAGCCCCTTGATGCCTAACGGGTTGATGATCGTGTCCGGCTCATCGACGAAGACCACCTTGATATCCTGCACGTCTGCATTCACCGGCACATGGTACTCGGCGATGTTGGCGTTCATGATGCGGCCGAACCGGTGATCGAACACGGTCTCCTCGTGCAGCGCCATGCCGATGCCCCACACCACGCCGCCCATGATCTGACTGTGCGCGGTCTTGGTGTTAAGAATGCGCCCGGCCGCGGTCGCGCTGACGACGCGGGTGACACGGATGACGCCGAGCTGCTCATCCACTTTCACTTCGGCGAACACCGCGGAATGCGTGTTACGCGCGTGCGAGCTGTCATCCGGGAAGCTGTTGGTCTTTTCCTTTTCGATCCTGTCTACCGCGCCGTGCCGCATCGCGTCAGTGATCGAGACCGCGCGGCTTGCATCCTGCTTGCTGACGACCTTGCCGTCCGCGAGCATGGTATCTTCAAATTTTGCGTCAGCCAGCGGTGATCCCTTCATTGCCTTCGCCAGAGCCAGCAGTTCCCCGCGGACCTCTTGGGCCGTAGTTGCGACCGCGTGCGATGCCGAGGCCGCCATCCACGATCCACCTTCCACCGGCGCTTGCGGCAGGCTCGAGTCGCCGAGCTTGATGCTGATGTTCTCGATCGGCAGGCCAAGCATGTCGGCCGCGACCTGCGCCAGGATCGTGTAGGTGCCGGTGCCGATGTCGGACGCCGCGCAGGATACTTCCGCGTGTCCGTTCGCAGTCAGCACGATGCGAGCAGCCGCTGGCATCTGCAATGCCTCCCAGACGCCCGTTGCCATGCCCCAGCCTACAAGCTCGCTGCCGTCGCGCATCGAGCGCGGCTCCGCCGAGCGTTTGTCCCAGCCAAAGGCTACTGCTCCCTGGCGGTAACATTCCCGCAGCTGCTTGCTGGTGTAGGGGACGCCTTCGTTCTGGTCTCGATCCGAGTAGCATCGCAGCCGCAGTTCCACGGGATCGATCTTTAGCGCCACCGCAAGCTCGTCCATCGCGCTTTCGAGTGCATAAACGCCGGGCGCGGCGCCGGGCGCCCGCATGTCGCAGGAGGTCGGAACGTCGAGCCGCGCCAGCCGGTGCACGTATTTCGCGTTGGCGGACTTGTAGAGCAGCGCCGCCCAGCCGGTGTCGTTGCGGGAGAAGTCTTCGAATTGCGATGTGACGGCGATCGCCTCATGGGTGACCGCGTCAAGTGTTCCATCCGCCTTCGCACCGAGCGCAAGGCGCTCAATGGTAGCCGGCCGATGGCCGAGGCCATACATTTGCCGGCGCGTCAGCACGAGACGCACCGAGCGCTCCAGCGCCAGCGCTCCCAGCACAGCCAGCACCGCTTCGTATTGTGGGCGGAGCCCGGCACCGAACGCCCCGCCGACGTACGGTGAGATGACGCGTAAATCGTCCGACTTCTTGTTGAACACGCTGCACAGATAGCGCTGCACGTTCTGGACGCCCTGGGTCTTGTCATACACCGTGAGCTTGTCGTCGCCGTCCCACACCGCTGTGGAGGCGAACAATTCCATCGGGTTGTGGTGCTCGGTCGGGATAAAATATTCGGCCTCGTGACGCACGGCGGCCGCTGCAAAGGCGCGTCCGGCGTCACCGTGCGGCTTGTCGGGCTTCTTGACGACAAACGCCTGATCGCGCTGCTGGTACAGGTCGGTGACGAACGCCTGCTTTTCATATTCAACGCGTACCAGCGAGGCGGCGTAGCGTGCGATCTCCCATTCCTCGGCGAGAACCAGCGCGATCGGCTGGCCGCTGAACATGATCTTGTCGTCATAGAGCGGACGGAACGGCGAGCCTTCTTCCGGCGCGACGTCGTCTTTCCAGGCTTGGTCGGTGCCGGCCATGCGCGGCCGGTTCTCGTGTGTGAGCACGTCGAGTACGCCCTCGACCCGCAGCGCATCGCTCGTGTCGATGCGCACGATGCGGCCCTTGGGAATGGTGGACTCGACCACGCTGCTATACGCGAGGCCGCTCGTATTGAACTCGCCGGCATATTTCGCTTCGCCGGTGACCTTGGCGCGGCCGTCGACGCGAGAGGTGGGGGTGCCGATGTAAAGTGTCATGGACTTGCTCACTTGGTTGTCTTGCCGGAGCGCGGTGGCCGGACGCTGCGTTTCATCAGCGTAGCTGGGTCGACCAGAGCCGATCGCGCCCAGCGCCACCGTGCCGGTCAGAACTTCGCGGCGGCTGATGCCGAGGCCGGGTGCCCAGTTGCCATCGTGGCATACCATAGCACCCTCATCGGATCTTCTTGTCGGATTGCGACTGCGGCGTCGCCTGCGCTGCTTGTGTCAAGGTGCGGACGATGCCGCGCCGCGCCAGATCGATTTTGAAGGTGTTATGCTCGTAGCCCCTCGCATCGCGCAGCAGAATATCCGCCGCCTGCTCGAATGTCGTCTGGTTTGCGGGCTGCCCCCGCAGTGCGCTTTCGGCCGCGCTGTCACGCCACGGCTTGTGCGCGACGCCGCCGAGTGCAAGACGCGCCTCTCCGATCGTGCCGCCTTCAAGTTCCATCGCGGCTGCGATCGAAACCAGGGCAAAGGCATAAGAGAGACGGTCGCGAATCTTCAGATAGGAGTAGTTTGCCGGGAATCCCTTCGCGGGAAGCTCGACTGCGGTAATGAGTTCGTTCGGATGCAGGTTGGTATCAGTCTGCGGACTGGAGTCCGGCAGCCGATGGAAATCGGTGAACGCAAGCACGCGTTCTCCCGCGGGCCCCGTCACATGCACCTTTGCATCCAGCGCCGCCAGTGCAACGCACATGTCGGACGGGTGCGTCGCGATGCAGGACTCGCTCGTACCAAGGATCGCGTGAATGCGGTTGATGCCACCTATGGCTGAGCAGCCGCTACCCGGCTCGCGCTTGTTGCATGGCGTCGCAATATCATAGAAATAGGCGCAGCGCGTGCGTTGCAGAAGGTTGCCGCCGGTCGATGCCATGTTACGCAACTGCTGCGACGCGCCCGCCAGGATAGCGTTTCTCAACAGCGGATAGCGCTGCTCGATCAGCGGATGCCAGGCGAGGTCGGAATTCGGCACCAGCGCGCCGATGCGCACGCCGCCATCAGATGTTTCCTCGACGCCTTTGAGCGGCAGCCGCGAAATGTCGATCAACCCGGAAGGGCGCTCGACGTCCTCCTTCATCAAATCGATCAGGTTGGTGCCACCAGCGATGAACTTTGCCGTCGGATCGGTGGCAATCATCCGCACCGCGTCGGCCACGTCGTTGGCCCGGGCGTATTGAAAATTGATCATGACCTGCCAGCCATCGTGCCCATCGCCTGTTGGATCGCCGCCACGATGTTCGGATAGGCCCCGCAGCGGCAAATATTCCCACTCATCAATTCGCGGATCTCGTCGGCGCTCTTCGCCTTGCCTTCGGCAATCAAGCCCGCAGCCGAACAGATCTGCCCCGGCGTACAGTAGCCGCACTGGAACGCGTCATGGTCGATGAAGGCCTGCTGCAGCGGGTGCAGCGCGCCCTCCGTCGCCAGTCCCTCGACCGTGGTGATCTTGGCGCCATCCTTCATCACCGCGAGCGTGAGGCAGGAATTGATCCGCCGTCCATCCACGAGCACCGTGCAGGCGCCGCATTGCCCGTGATCACAACCCTTTTTGGTGCCGGTGAGGTCGAGGTGGTCGCGAAGCGCGTCGAGCAAGGTGGTCCAAGGCGCCACGGTGAGTTGCCTCTGGCGCCCATTGACATCGAGCGCAACCAAAATCTTGGTCGGCGCAGGGCTCGTCGGGGCCCGCCCTACGGTGTTTGCTTGCGTCATGTGGAACTACTCCTGAAGGCAGCGTTCTCGTATTGGCATCGGGTCTGCTCTTCTTGGTCCAAATTCCGGCTTTCACCAAATTCCGGCTTTCACAATGACACGCGGTCGACGCAAACGACAACGGGCCGTCGAAACAGAAGCGTGCAATTTTGAAATTGCGCCGAGCGTTTCGAACGACCTGACTCCAAAATGTCGGCTAACGGTACATCCACACTGCCGGCTTTTCTTGGGTGCGGTCATGAGAAACAGGATTCTCACGTGGATGTGTGGATCTGTTCGCGTTGGTGCGATTGGAAACATGGTGTCTGCATGATACGTTGCTTATGCGAAATGATGGCGATAAAAACAAGCTGTGCGCGGGAGATGGAGCCACAGCTTGGTCGAGGAGTGCGGCCTCTATGAAGGAGCGCCTCAAGACGAACATTCGCCGGCGCGATCTGCTTAGCCTTACGATTGCCGGCGTTGGAGCAGCGGCCACAAGCACGGTGATGCCCGCGACGGTGGCTGCCAAGCCGGTCGACCTCAAAGATAAGCGGAGGGCGCGCTATCAAGCCAACTCGGCAGAGGTTCGAAATTTCTACCGCGTTAACGCCTATCCGGCCCGATAAGGGAGGCGTCCGTGCTGATCAAGAGGTCGGAACGTCATCGAAGTCGCGGAAGACTCGCTGGCCTGCAAGCAGATAAGTCAAGCGGAAGTCTGGATCGCCGCATCTTCCTCAAGCGCGCCGGTGTCACCACCGGGGCGCTGGCGGTGCTTGGTAATCTTCGGCTCGGCGGCATCCGCAAAGCGGAAGCCGGTCCGCCGCCTCCCGCAGGGGCAGAGGTTATAACTCGCAAGAATGTCTGCACCCATTGCTCGGTCGGCTGTTCGGTTATCGCACTCGTCGCAAATGGCGTGTGGATTGGCCAGGAGCCGGACTATGACAGTCCGATCAATCGGGGGTCGCATTGCTGCAAGGGTGCCGCGGTCCGCGATGACGTGCTCAGCCAGCGCCGCCTGCGCTATCCCGTCAAGCTGGTGAACGGCAAGTGGACCCGCATTTCCTGGGAGACGGCGATCGACGAGATCGGCGACAAGCTGCTGCAGATCCGAGAGAAGTCGGGACCGGACTCGGTCTATTGGCTGGGCTCAGCGAAATTCACAAATGAAGCGGCCTACCTCAATCGCAAGTTCGCCGCGTTCTGGGGAACCAATAATTCCGATCATCAGGCGCGTATTTGCCATTCCACCACGGTCACCGGGGTCGCCAATACCTGGGGCTATGGCGCGATGACCAACAGCTACAACGACATCCGCAATTCCAAGACCATCATGCTGATGGGCGGCAATCCCGCCGAGGCGCACCCGGTTTCGCTGCAGCATATTCTGGAGGGCCAGGAGCTCAACCGCGCCAATCTGATCGTCATCGATCCCAGGATGACGCGGACTGCCGCGCATGCCACCGAGTACGTTCGGGTGCGTCCCGGCACCCATATCGCCACGATCTACGGCATGCTCTGGCACATTTTCGAGAACGGCTGGGAAGACAAGGAGTATCTGAGGCAGCGGGTCTACGGCGTCGACGAAATCCGCAAACAAGTGGCGAAGTGGACGCCGCAGGAGGTTGAACGCGTCACGGGTCTGCCTGAAGCCCAAGTCAAGCACATCGCCGAAGTCTTCGCCAAGGAAAAGCCGGCGACGCTGATCTGGGCGATGGGGCAGACCCAGTTCGCGACCGGCACCGCAAACGTCCGCGCGAGCTGCATCCTGCTGCTGGCTACCGGCAATGTGGGGCATGCCGGGGATGGCGCCAACATCTTTCGCGGCCATACCAACGTGCAGGGCGCTACCGATCTCGGCCTCGATGTGACGACGCTACCGCTCTATTACGGCCTCGCCGAGGGAGGCTGGCGGCATTGGTGCGGGGTGTGGGAAGTCGATTACGAGTGGATGAAATCCCGCTTCCCGAACAAGACGCTGATGGAAACACCGGGCATTCCCAGCACGCGCTGGTTCGATGCGACGTTGCTGCCGAAAGATCAGGTCAGCCAACCCGATAACGTGCAGGCAATGTTCATCATGGGACATGGCGTCAACACAATTACGAGGATGCCGGAAGCCAAACGAGGGATCGAGAAGCTCGAGTTGCTGGTCGTCTGCGATCCCTATCCCACTGCATGGTCGGTGCTCTCGGATCGCAAGGACGGCATCTATCTGCTGCCGGCCTGCACCAGTTTCGAGATGGATGGCTCGCGCACCGCGTCGAACCGTTCGCTGCAGTGGGGCGAGAAGATCGTCGAGCCGGTGTTCGAATCGAAGAACGATTACGACACGATGTATCTGCTCGCCCGCAAGCTCGGTTTTGCCGACCGGATGTTCAAGAACATCAAGGTCGAGAACAACGCGGTGTCGGCAGAAGATATCCTGCGCGAGATCAATCGCGGCGGCTGGTCGACCGGCTATTGCGGGCAATCTCCCGAGCGGCTCAAGGCCCACATGAAGAACCAGGCCAAGTTCGATCTCGTCACGATGCGAGCGCCAAAGGACGATCCGGAAGTCGGTGGCGATTACTACGGTCTGCCGTGGCCGTGCTGGGGAACGCCGGAGTTCAGGCATCCCGGCTCAGGCATTCTCTATAACACCGGTCTGCCGGTGAAAGATGGCGGCGGCACGTTCCGCGCCCGGTTCGGCGTCGAGCGCATCGTCAAGCGTAAGGTGATGGAAAACGGGCAGGAGGTCGAGAAGGACGAACACCACAACCTCCTTGCTGAAGGCTCCTATTCGGCCGGCTCCGAAATCAAGGATGGATATCCCGAGTTCACCCTGGGCGTGCTCAAAAAGGTCGGCTGGGATAAGGACCTCACGCCGCAGGAATTGGAAATCATTCAGCGGATCAGTTCCACCAATCCAGATGCCGTGTCGTGGTCGACCGACCTCTCCGGCGGAATCCAGCGCGTGGCGATCGAGCACGGCTGCTCACCTTACGGCAATGGCAAGGCGCGCATGATCGCCTGGAATCTTCCCGATCCGATCCCCGTCTACCGTGAACCGATCTATACGCCGCGGCCGGACTTGGTCGCCGACTATCCGACGTTGCCGGACGCCAGGCAGTTCCGTGTACCCAACATCGGCTTCACCGTGCAGAAGACGGCCGTTGACAGGGGGATCGCCAAACAATTCCCGCTGATTCTGACTTCAGGCAGGCTTGTGGAATATGAAGGCGGCGGCGAGGAGACGCGCTCCAACAAGTGGCTCGCTGAGCTGAAGCAGGACATGTATGTCGAAATCAATCCGGCGGATGCGGTCGAGCGGGGCATCAAGGACGGCGGATGGGTCTGGGTGACCGGACCGGAGAGTAGTTCAAAGGCTCGCGTGAAGGCGCTCGTGACCGAGAGGGTAGGCAAGGGCGTCGCCTGGATGCCGTATCATTTCGCCGGATGGTACGAAGGCACCGATCTGCGCGCCAAATATCCAAAAGGTTTCGATCCGATCGTGCTCGGTGAGAGCGTGAACACGCTCACGACCTACGGCTATGATCCCGCGACCGGTATGCAGGAGCCCAAGGCCACCCTTTGTCAGATCAAGGCAGCGTAAAGAAAGCGGAACAATGGCTCGCATGAAATTCCTTTGCGACGCGGACCGGTGTATCGACTGCAACGCCTGCGTCACTGCATGCAAAAACGAGAACGAGGTGCCCTGGGGGATCAACCGCCGCCGCGTTGTCACAATTAATGACGGGAAGCCCGGCGAACGCTCGGTCTCGATGGCCTGCATGCATTGCACCGACGCGCCCTGTGCTGCGGTCTGTCCCGTAACCTGCATTTTTTCAACTGAAGACGGCGTCGTACTGCATTCGAAAGACCTGTGCATCGGCTGCGGCTATTGCTTCTATGCCTGTCCGTTCGGGGCACCGCAGTACCCCCGCGTCGGCAATTTCGGCTCGCGCGGCAAGATGGACAAGTGCACTTACTGCGCCGGCGGCGGCGGACCAGAACCGTCCGGCAGCGCCGAGGAATTCGAGAAATATGGATCGAACCGATTTGGCGACGGGAAGCTGCCACTGTGCGCCGAGATGTGCTCGACCAAGTCGCTGCTCGCAGGCGACGGCGAAATCATCGCGCAAATCTACAAGGAGCGGGTTTTGAAACGCGGCTACGGCTCCGGCGCATGGGGCTGGAAGACTGCTTATCACGAGGACGTCGTGGTCTGATCGCACGCCGTGATCGGGTTGAAGCCGGATATTGGAAATGCGAGGAGGATGATCGTCATGAATTTTCTTGCACGCATCCGCCTCGTCGCGATCGCCGTGATGCTGTTCGCTATCGCTGTGATCGCTCCAGCGGTCGCGCAGAAGCTCGGCCCCGACGGTGCGCCCGACCCGACCGCGAGTGTCACCAGCGAGCGTAGCCTCCTCAAGCAAATGCCTCGCGCCGAAGGGCGAATCGACATTCCCGACACGAAGGCCGGGGTGCTGATCCAGCCCGCGGGACGGAGTTGGGATTATTTCCACGAAGTGCTGCTGCATTGGTCTGGTGCGATCGTGCTTCTCGGCACCATCGTGCTCTTGGGCGTGGCCTATCTGATCATCGGAAAGATCCGGATTGCAGCCGGTCGATCGGGGCGGAAAGTGCTTCGCTTCAAAGCCTTTGAAAGATTTTCGCATTGGCTGACGGCGGCGTCATTTGTCGTTCTTGGGCTTACCGGTCTGAATGTTACCTTCGGTAAGAGGCTTCTTTTGCCGGTCATCGGCCCGGACGCGTTCTCCAGCGTCTCGCAGTGGGCAAAGTACATACACAACTTCACCAGCGCCGCCTTCGTGGTGGGTCTCGTCCTGATCACGGTGATCTTTTTCAAGGACAATCTTCTGGAAAAAGTTGATATCGACTGGGTCAAGCAGGGCGGTGGCTTCATCAAGTCGAAGCACGCGCCGGCCGGACGCTTTAACCTGGGCGAAAAGCTTGTCTATTGGCTTTCCCTTGCGGCCGGCGTTGCAGTCTCAGTATCGGGGGTTTTGCTGCTGTTCCCGTTTTACGGAACCGATATCGCCGACATGCAGCTTGCGCAGATAGTACATGCCGTCGTGGCCATTTTGTTCATCGCCCTGATCCTTGCTCACATCTATATCGGCACGCTGGGGATAGAAGGTGCGTTCGAGGCTATGGGGACGGGAGAGGTCGATCTCAACTGGGCGAAGGAGCATCACGATCTCTGGATTGCGCGACAACTCGCAAGCAAGGAGGGGCAGCGAGAGCCTTCGACGACAGCGGCAGAATGATTTGTGGATCAGTGCGATCCGAAATTGTTGAAGGGATAAGCATGATGGATGAAGTCACCCGACGTACCTTATTGGCCGCAACTGCCACCGGCGGTGTTTTAGCGGCAGCAGGAGTTGCCGGCGCGCAAACCAATCAATCGGTGCCACAGCCACAACGCCCGGGATTTGGCGGCACCAACCCCGGCCCGCGTAACCTCGAGCAAGAACGGCAGAACCCGAATCTGCTGGTTCCGCCTTCCACCGACCACGGCACACTTCCTAATCTGCGCTTCTCTTTCTCGGACGCTCATATGCGGCTGACATCCGGCGGCTGGACCCGTCAGGTCACCGCGCGAGAACTCGGTATTTCCAAGGATATCGCCGGTGTGGAAATGCGCTTAAATGCCGGCAGCGTTCGCGAACTGCATTGGCACAAGCAGGGCGAATGGGCATTCATGCTGTACGGCAGCGCTCGCATCACGGCCGTCGACCCTCAGGGAAACAACTTCGTCGATGACGTCGGCGTCGGCGATCTCTGGTTTTTTCCGGGCGGTGTCCCGCATTCCATCCAGGGGCTCAACCCGGACGGCTGCGAATTCCTGCTGGTTTTCGACGACGGCGACTTCGACGAAGATGATACCTTCCTGCTGAGCGACTGGTTCAAGCACACGCCGAACGACGTATTGTCCAAGAATTTTGGTGTCCCGGGTTCATCCTTCGCTCATGTCCCGGATCCAAGCGAACTGTACATCTTTGCTTCCACTGTGCCGGGGTCGCTTGATTCCGACAAGATCGCCGGGGCAAAACCGGTACCGCAGACCTTCAGCCACAGGATGATGGCGCAGCAACCGATCAAGACCAAGAGCGGCACCGTGCGGATCACCGATACCAGTGTGTTCCCTGCAGCGAAGACGATCTCCGCGGCGTTGGTGGAGGTTCAGCCGGGCGGCATGCGCGAGTTGCACTGGCATCCCAACACCAATGAATGGCAGTACTACATTGAAGGCCAGGCGCGCATGGGCGTGTTCGGGGCATCAGGCCAGGCGCGCACCTTCGACTACCGGGCCGGCGATGTCGGCTACGTGCCTTTCGCCATGGGCCATTACGTCGAAAACACCGGCACGACACCGCTGCGCTTCCTGGAGATGTTCAAGAGCAGCTATTACGCGGACGTATCGCTAAACCAATGGCTGTCCCTGACACCGCCAGAACTGGTGCAGGCACACCTGAAGGTGGATACGCAGACCGTGGAGGCCTTCCACAAGCAGAAGTTTCCGGTCGTGCCGGCCTGATCCGTGGAGGGCGATGATATTGGAGGCAGTAAATTGATATCCACGGCTCTCGCACGCATCCCGGTCGGCGTCGTGGTCGAGCGGCACAAGGCCAGGAGCGCCTGGGTCGACTTCCTTTGGCGCCCGGTAGCGGTTTTTGCCGGAAAGCCCTCCGCCGCGCCCTGGACTCCGCTCGGTACGGAAGCGGAAACCGCCTTGTTCTTCGCAGGCGGGGCCATGATCGAATTGCACCGGACCGAGACAACAAATTATCGCGACAACCTTGCATCAGGCGCGCCAGCATTGTGGGTTGCCTTGCGTCCTGTTGCCTCGGAGCGGCCGTATGAGCTTTTTGCCGTCACCGCAGATCCGGCCGAAGGGGAGGCGTTCACCGACGCCGGCAGCAATCTTGTCGAGGCGGTGCCTATGCCGCCCGACATTGTCAGGGCTGTGGCTCAATTCATCGCCGTACATCACGTCGAGCGGCCCTTCGTCAAGCGACGACGCCAGCCGGCGGACCCGACGCTTGCCTGCCGAATAGATGGACGGGAGAACAGGGAATGACGCGGTCCGAAAATTTCGTCTCGCGCTGGGCGCGATTGAAGCGCAGCGCCGATATTGAGCGCAGAACGGAGGCTGGGGAAGAGACGCCCGGGCGCTTTGCGGCAGACGTCCCGGCGGGCAGCGCGGAAGTAGTTGCTGCGCAACCTCGGATCGACACGGCGGCGGACGAGCCATTTGACCCGGCTACTCTGCCATCGATTGAAGCGATCACCGCCAACACGGACATTCGCGAGTTTCTGCAAAGCCGTGTGCCCGCCGAACTGACGCGCGCCGCGCTACGTCAGACCTGGGTGAGCGATCCGGCCATTCGCGACTTTATCGGCATCGCTGAAAACCAATGGGACTTCAACGACCCGAATGCAATACCCGGCTTCGGTCCGCTGCATGACTCGACCAATGTGCCGGCTCTTGTGGCGCGGGTGTTGGGAAAGACCGACAATGTCGCCGAGATGATCTTGGAAACGCCGCTATCTGTGGAGCAGCCGTTACCGGACGTGACCGATTGCGCGTCTGCCGATTTCAATCAGAGTGTGCAGGAAAGCCTTGACGGTTCGCCGTCGATCAGCAGCATTAGTGGGTTACCGGACAACAAGAGCGGAGAAGGGGCGGCCACCAGGAATATCCGTGTCGCTGAGGGAGATGATTCTCCGCGAATCCGTCGTACGCACGGCAGCGCCTTACCGCGGTGGAATATCGGATAGCGCGGTCCGTCCGGATTGCGGCAGTATTTTGTGAGCAGAGGATGGAGTCGATGCAGGAGGCCAGGTCTCATGCTTCCTCCGAGCGCGTCGTCGACGAAATCGATCGCGCCCGCGCGCAAGAGTATGCGCTGCTGGCGATTTTGCTCTCACGCAGCCCCGATGCGCAAATGATTGAACGGCTGGCCTTGCTGCGAGGCGACGCAAGCCCGCTCGGGGTCGCACATGCGGTGCTCGCGGAGGCCGCCAGCCAAGCTGACGAAACAACCGCGGCGCGAGAGTATTTTGATTTATTTACCGGGCTCGGGCAGGGCCAGCTCTTGCCGTACGCATCCCACTATCTGACGGGCTCGCTTTACGGACGGCCGCTTGCACGGGTGCGCGAAGCTTTCCGGCACCTCGGCATTGAAAGTGCGGCAGGGCATTCGGAGCCTGAGGATCACGTGGCAATTCTTTGCGAGATCATGGCAGGTCTTGTCGGCGGGGATATTCCAGGTCCCGCGGGCATCGATCGTGAGTTCTTTGAAAAGCATCTCGCGCCTTGGGTCCGGCGCTTTTTTGTCGATCTGGAGCAAGCCAAATCGGCAGACTTTTACGCATGCGTGGGCTCGCTAGGGCTGACGTTCGTGGACATTGAAATGGAGGCCTTTGCCCTCTCGGCTTGAACATCTACCTGCTGCCGTCCGCGAGACGAATCTTGCCGGCAGAAAACCTGCCGGACAGTTGAAAAGGAGAACATGATGCGCGTATTCATCGTCGCATGCCTTACCGCCGGCATTATTGCGATCGGAGCCGCTGGCATTCTTGACAATCTCGTGCAGGAATCTTCGTCTGCAGCCTTTGCCGAACCGGCTGCGAGAATCTAGCACTGCCGGTTCAGAGGTAGACCGCGCAATCGGCTGCTGTAAGGCCGTTCCCTTCGTCTTCGTATTCAGCGTGTCATTGCAGAGAACGGGCGGAGGCCGCCTCGGTCGATTGCTGCCTGCTACGTCAGGCGGCTCTAGTATGAAATTGAAACATGTTTTTCAACTCATAGCTGCATTCGGAAATAGTTTCTGAGGGTCTGCCAGGGTCAAGTTCCCGGGTTGGCTACCTGACCAATCGAAAATGGTTCTGTACGATAACTATAATGACTCTGAAGGAAGAGACGGAATAAGCTTGAGTACTATGGCTAGGGAGGTGGCAATGAAAAACGTTTCTCGCTTCCGGGCAATGGGTTCGCTGTGCCGTCAACAGGCCGCGTATAATCCCGACAACAGATGGAAACTCCTCGCTGAAGCGGAGTACTGGGAGCATTTAGCCCAAGTCGAGACGTCCTCTCACTTTAAAGAGTGCAACACCGCTAGCTCAACTCACCTAGCGGAGACTGTCGTCGATCCAAACGCGAATGACACGCGATGGAAGACGACGATTGCCGTCGCGTGAGCACTCACGTGCGAGCCGCTTTGCGGCTTCTATCGCGCCAAAGAAAATGCCCCGAATTTGCGCGGGGCCTTTTTACGGACTCACGGGGAGCGAGGTAAAGACCTGCTTGAGGTCTGTACGACTCTCAACCCGCAACGACACTAGCGACAGTGTTGTTGGCGAGTGGGCAGAGGCAGAGCCAGAGTTCAGGATAAGGCTATGCTCATGCGAGCGGGCAGAAAGTGATCGTTAGCGGTTTGCCGATAGCCGGTTGCGGATGATAAACGCTGGAGTGCGGCGCCGGAAGATTTCGAGATATATACTCCAGTGCACGAAGCGGGATCATGCCGAAATTGAGATCGTTGCACCCCGATCCGTTCAACGCGGACGCCACCCATATGCTCCGTCGCGGATGTCTCGCGTTCGCAGCCTGAACACCTAATTCGGCGCAACACTCGTCGTAAACGGGGTCTCGAAGCGTTGCTATCCCGACTGTATCGCGCTGTTCCCTCTCTTGCTGCCCAGCAAAGGATGATCGATGAGCGTGCATATCTCGCGCTATCGCAATGAGGGGATAGAGGCCGTATGTCGGATAGCGAACAGACAAATGATAAGACACGATCAAACTAAAGCATGTTCTCAGTGCGGAGCCTTGCAAATGGAACAAACAGGACTTGGATAGATTATTCGATAATCGAAAGGGCAACGTTCCGGGGGGAGTTTTTGAACGAGTACGGGTTAGGATTGTACCGTGTCTATTATTTTGGTGGTCGACGATCACGGCGTATATCGAGCGGGTCTTCGAGGAGTAATAGAGGCGCGATTTCCGCATTCTCGCGTGGTCGAGGCGCCGAGACTTTCATGCGTTGGATCAAACAAGGTTTTTGATTTGATCCTGATTGACTCCGGAAGCTTGAGCTACGAGACCCTCGATTTGTTAGCCGAATTCCACGAAGTGAGGCCGGCGACGCGCGTCGCAGTCATGTTGACCGCCAAGACTCGCATGGACGTTCTTAATTATCTTTCGGCCGGTTTTCATGGCGTCGTGCATAAGCTTCAATCGGACGAAGAGTTGCTCACCGCCATAGGCGATCTGCTTTCGGGACGAATATATGTTCCGGGTTGGGTCGCAGATACACACGATGAAGGTCTTAATCGTCCATCTCCGGCGAATATCCAGCAAGAAGCCCTGAAACTAACGCCCCGGCAAAATGAGGTTTTAAATCTGCTTGCTCGGGGAATGTCGAACAAGGAGATCGCACGAGAATTAAATATCGCCGAAGGCACAAGCAAAATTCATACGGCCGCGCTTCTGCGTGCACTTGGCGCCCGAAACCGTACGGAAGCGGCATTTATGGCAGCGAAGCTTGTCAGATCCAACGAGCTTGCTGCGCGCGGATTTGAAGACGAGCCAAATGCATTCAAACGGCCGCTCCCCAAGCCCCTCAAGTAAAGTTTAAGCGTGGATCGCCGTCGCGCCGGGCCCACGCCGATAGTATGTGCAGCGCCCCAAAACGGCGTTGACTTGCTATATCTCAAGTTACGCGAAGCCAAGCGGACAATAATTGCGGACAGAATGCGTTTCGTTCAACAGCCCCTTCTTTGGGATGTTGGCAAGGGTGGCGATTTCATGTGGGCAGAGCATTTGACGTTGCCACGTCTGGGGCGCTGAGCGCAAATGACATTCGCAACCGTGCTTTGATATTTCCATGGTTCGCGCCGCTCGTTGCACAAAAACGCCTGGACTAGTTCGGTATCTGCGAGCCCGAGGCAGGTGGTTATCGCTTTTGCGGTCATCAGCGGTCCGCTGCTAAACCACCGTGTCCGGCGCCGTCTTCCAGCTCTCACAAATCGATTTCAATTCCAAGGACCTCGCAGATGTCAAGCCCAGCGAGAACGGTTTGCCGATTTGCAGCCTGGACGCTATTGCTGGCTTTAGCTGTAGTAACAATTGGGCCTATCTCGCAACGTCCCCTGACGTCGTTGCCTGCCAATCTGGAGCGCTGGATTGCCTGGGCTTGCACCGGCGCTGTTTTTGCCTCGGCATATGCTGATCGCCTGCTGCTAATAATTTTATTGCTTGTCGGCGCGGCAGGATTGTTCGAGCTGGCTCAAATCGAGGTTCTTCAGCGCCATGCCCGTTTGACGGACTTCCTGGTGAAGGCGGCCGGAGGTCTCGTCGGCATTGGCTCGGTTCGAGCGATTCAATGCGTTCGTTCAGCGAAACAGTAAGCTCACCGGTCTTGCCGTTCTTGGACAGCTGTGTCGAGCGCCACGATAACCTGCCGGATTCGTGCTGCCACGGCGCGAGCTGCAGCCTCGCCTTCGGTCACCTCGTAGGAATGCTCCGCGAACAGTCTCACAGCCTGAACTTGGTCGAGATCGAAGAAGGATTTCACCGCGTTCCAGCCCTCGAGGCCGCGGTACATCGGAGTGAGGCCGCCACTTTTGTCCGCATCACAGCACAGACCATCTTCCGCGAAGATACCTGAACGGCATGCAAGGCCCACCGCGCACGCCGCTGTATCGCAAGCATGTCGTCGGCCTAGCCAAAGAAACCCGCTCCTTTGCGTTTCCGATACGCCCCAGCTTTGAAGATCAAATCGAAGCGCGTTACCGCCGCGATAGCCTTCCAGGAGTATCGCCAGTTGTTCCAGACGTTCGCGGTTCATCCAGCCCTGCCGGTTCAGTTGCGGCATAACTCGATCGATAATCTTATCACCATAAAGACGCGTTAACGGGATGAGCTATTCGCCCGAAAAATGCACTGTGAGCAGGGTTACTTCCTGAAGTCTCCGTTCCAATCGCAACCGAGAGCACAGCGCCACGAAGCTGTGCCCTCGGATTCCGATGGGACAGGGCCCTAACTTGAGCCCGCTAGTGTGATCTGGCCAGTGTTTGGGCCAGGGTTGTCGACGTATCGGTCTGGTTCAGGCCACCAATCGGGCTAAAGCTAGGGTTGGCAAAGCTTGTAGCCGAAAATTGTTTCACCAAGTCCATCGCCCGAGTGGTTTCGGTAACGGCACTTTGCTGAACACTGCTGCCTGATCCGACAGGGACGAGGCTGACATTGTCATAGAGTGCGCCTAGCCCGTCAGCGCTCTGGCCGGAGGCCTCGCGGAAGGTGAGCCGGTCGTCTCCGCCGGTGCCGGTCACGGCGAAGTTGTAGGTTTCCCAGGTGCTACCGGGTGGTACGGTGGCAACCAATGAATCGTTCCACAACACCTCGATCGCGGTGGTCGCGCTGGTGAAGCCAGGTCGCGATTGCGCGTCGAAGGAGAGGTCGTAGTTCTGCCCCGCATCGGTCTTCACGGTCTGGTGAAACCCGTCACGAGCGCCGAGAAAATCCAGTTCGCCGAAATTCCCCCCATCGGTGGCCTTTACGCCGTTAAGATCGTTCCACAGTTCGATTGTGCCGCCGGTCAACGCGGTCCAGCCTGGAATCGAGCTGAAGCCCTCCCAGTGGTTTGCCGACAGAGGCGACGCCTCGAACGATCCGTTCACCAACAGGTTCGCGCCGCTTGCCGGCGGCGACGCTACTGGCGGCAACGACGCCGCTTCCACATTCACGTTTAGCGGAGACGACGCCGAACCGGTGTTGCCAGCGGCATCCGTGGCCGTCGCGGTGAAGTTGTGAGCGCCCGTCGACAATTCGGCGGTCGCGAGACTCCAGGCGCCGTTCGCACCGGTTTTTGCTGTGCCGATCTGAGTTGTCCCGTCAAACATTTTGACGGTGCTGCCGGCCTCCGCCGTGCCGGTCAATGTCAGAACGCTCGCGCTCGTGATCTTATCCCCGACAGTGCCGGTGTCCGGTGTGAACGAGGCAATCTGAGGTGCCGCCGGCGGCTCTGTATCCGGTAACCCGGCGGGCGGAGGAGTCTCTGCGGATCCGGCCAGCGGTGGAGGCAGATCTCCCTGAAATTGCGCAGTGCTTGTGGAATAAAAGCCAAGCGTGGACCATTGGGTCGAGAGATCCACCCAATTGCTTATGCCGGCTCCCGGATTGTTATTGAAACCGCTTTGAAAATCGGCGTTCGCGTCGCGCCACCAGTCGGCCCCGATGTTGGCAACCAAATGCAGGTTCGGATCGCTCACCTTCATGTCCATCTGGACATAGACAGCATCAACCGTTCCAGGTGCGAAAGTTCCTCGCGAACTCGGCCAGAAATGATCGTTGTATCCGGACGGAGGCGTATCGAGGGCCGCGGATCCGCCTGGCAACGTATTCACCTGCATGCCGATCGCCGCATTTCCGGAAAAATCAGCAACAAAATGTCCGCCGGCGATTCCAGTTGTTGCCTGATTTTGCACCAGCACCCATTCGCCGGTCGATTTGAGATGAACATAGGTCTGCGCATTTGCAACGTCGACGGTGGCGTTCGGATTTGTATACGCAGGCGCTCCGGCCTTCTGGTAAACCTGTCCCCAACCGGTGACGGAGGTGAAGTCGGACGGTGGAGCACTATTGCCAGCCGGCTTGTACACCCCGTTGTACCATTCAAAACCCGGCGGTACGCCGACGGGAACTCCGTCGCTCTGGCCGACCGTGTTTTGCGCGATGATATCCGAAATCGAAATTGCCATTTATTGTTTCCCTGACAGTTCGCCCATCCCCTGCTGCTGAGTTTGCCCACAAATTACGCATCAGTTCGATGCACAGTGTGCGGTGCAAAATCGTGTGGACGTTTGGCAATACAATTTGTCGCCAATGTGTTTGGTCTTACGCGAAGGCCGGAGAGACGAATGCAAAAGTGCAGGCACAGCGCTGCGCGTTTCGTCGAAATGTTTGAGTCGAAAGCAACTTCGCGACTGGCGGCGACATCTCCTGGCAAGATTTTAACTTGACAAGAAGCAACTCGCGAGGCGCGCGTCCAAGCTTAACTACCTCCCAATCTGCTGTCGACGGCCCCAATCATGAGCGGTCAGTCGTACGACCCGGAAGGGAGGGAGCAATGAGTGTTCTTTCAACCGCAATTCTCGCGTTTGTGGCTGGGTTTCTAACGTGTGTTGCAATGGGAGGTGCTGTGGTCTGGTGGGCCTTTGCCGACAAGCGCGCTAGAGGACCATCCCCAAAGGCGTCAATTCGACCTACGACAATCGAGAGGGCATGAACATGAATGAAAGCGGCGGCCGCGTCGGAAACAGGTGTTGTCGGCCTCTCGTGCTGACGATTGTGATTACAAACCTCGATGCCTCGCAGTTTAATTGGATCGTCGCGCCTTAGGAGGCGAAAGGCAAGGCGGTGACGTGCTTGCGAGGCGTCGGACGAGGACAGGCGCGGGCTTTGGTTCCGCGAGCGGGGGAGGCGGGTCCGTGAGAAGCTTGGATGTACTCCAAGAATAAAAACGGAGGGTGGACCACTGCGTCGAGAGCTCGACCCAATTGCTCATACCGGCGCCTGGATTGTTGACGAAACTGTACCTAAAATCGGCGGTCGCGTCGCGCCACCAGTCGGCCCCAACGTTGGCAACGAATTTCATTTCTGGATCAGTCGTCCTCATCTCCATCTGCACATACACACCGTCAACGCTTCCAGCGGGATACGTGCCTCGTTTGGTCAGCCAGAAATGATCATTGTACCCGGGCGGAGGGGCGCCAATGGCCGCACTGCCGTCCGGCTCCGTGTTTAGCCGCATCTCAACGGCCGTCGCTTTCGGCGAGAAGTTGGAGACAAAGTGAGCCCCCGTGATCCCATATTTGGCCTGGTCTTGGACCAATATCCACTCCTGGGTAGCGGTGAGGTGGACGTAGGTTTTTGCATTGGCAACTATTATGCTTCCGTCGGGATTCGAATAGGCGGGCGCCCCCACTTTCGGATAGATCTGCCCCCATCCGGTGACCGCGGTGAAATCGGAAGGCGGGGCGCTGTAGCCCGGAGGCTTGTACGAGCCGCTGCACCACGCGTAGGTCCTGGGCACTCCGACGGCATATCCTTCGCTGTGACCGGAGGTATTTTGAGTTATAGCGTCCAACAGCGGTGTGGTTGTTGTGATCTCTTTGCCCGATCTTAACTCTGCGCGGTCCGCTAAAGTCAGGTCGTCCGGCAATACACCCCTCCGGACATTCCTTACCGGAATAGCATGGCCGCTGAATCCGGTTTGATGATTTATCCTCGAGCCCGAGCGGCCGCCGTCGGTTGCAAGACTTTTGCGTCCGTCATCCAGCACCGAATTGTGTGTGTCCTCTTCCTCCAAAGGCGGTAGATCTGCACCCTGTCGCCGAGCTTCCTTCCAGACAAAGCGGGTAAAGGCCGCAGTTTCAGGCCACTGCAGGTGAATCGGATCCGTGAAAGCTGAGTCCGGCGCGTGCCGACGCGTCTGGTTGACGGTGAGGAAGCAAGGGGCTGCGTTGGCGACGCCCCGCTGCTGCGCTTCGGGAGGAATGACGCCGAAATCGAGGTTCCGCAAGGTCGCCGATGATCCTTCGGCGATAAGACCTGCATTTTTCCAGTTGGGGTTTTCTCTCAGCCAAGCGAAACGACGGTCGATGCACCAGGTATCGGATACCGGAGGCGGTGGCAGACGATCCATTGCACGTAAGGTGCCCAGCCCAGCATAGAACAAAGTGACCGACAAGATCGCCCCCGCGATGAATGCCCCAGGATAGACGCGTGCACGACGATGTGGCCGGAGTTCTTTGCCGACCCCGATCCCGAGCAACTGCGTAGGCGCGAGGAACTGTTCGCTCATCGTCAGAACTGGAAATAGAGGAACGACCGCACGGCGGACATCTGCGTCAAAGTGAAGACGAGAAGGCAACCCAACGCAGCGCCATGCAGCGGATACGCCGTCAGGCGAGCATTCCAGGAATGTCCCTCCTCGACCGGCCGCTGCGGATCGTAGCCCAACCATTGTTGTGAGGTGGGAGCAAACAGAGCGATCGCCATCATGGCGGCGATAGCCGCCAGCATTAGCAGCCCCGTCAGTTGCCGCTCGGCATTGATACTGAGATTGAATTCGTTCAGTCCGATCATCGTACCCATCATCTTGCCTGCGCTTCCCATAGAGTCCGCGCGGAATAGTCGCGAAGAAAGGCGGAGAGACTCATGTGCCAGCGTCGCCAGAAATCGATGATGTTTGTCGCCTTATAGTTGACGATCCTCAATAAGCGCGCGCAAGACCTTTCGACGCGGTCAGACAACAGTACGAAACAAACGATACGGATCTCGCTCGCATCCTGAACCGAGCACGGAGTACAACAGACCCGGTTATCTGACGCGGCACGACTTGTCGCCTCAGAATGAGGCGGCGAATCCTATGTAACTCATCCGGGGGATGACGCTCCCATTTAGATGACGCTCCCCATTTATTCACGATCAGCAACAAGAACGCCGCTGAGCTCACGAGACGGCAGGCTTCCAGAGCGCGATACACGTCGCCCTGTAGTGCCTGAAAAGCCAGCGCCATCGATCTAGGGCCGAGAGCCAAAAGCCGAACTGGGGAAAAGGAATGATGGACCGGGCAATGCGGCGTGGGAGAAGCAGCGGGTTTTTGACAAGCTCCTGCGCTACAGTCGGCCCCTCCACAATTCCACCATCCAGCAATTTCAATTGATGGAAAAGACCGCTGAGCTGCTCGATATCTGGCCTCAATAAAGTGTCGATGGGGTCGGGATGGTACGGGTAACTGTTTGGAACCGTAACCAGGAGAACGCCGTCAGGCGGAACCAGAGTGGTTAGGCGCTCGGCCATGCGTGATGCTGAAGGAACGTGCTCGAGCATATTGGAACAGAGGATCGTCTTCGCCTCCAGACTTCGCAGCCGTTCCAGATCATCATCGTTCATGATATCGGCAACGATATCGACGCCATCCGCTGCCTTGATATCCGTGTGGACGACCGGCACGCCTCGTCGCACCAGCGGACGAAATATCTGCTCATCCATGAAGGATTGAGTTCTCTCGCGAACTTCTGCCGTCGAACTTCCGATATTCAGTACCGTGCCCAGGGCTTCGTTATCTTTCTGGGCAAAATAAGTAGAAAGCCATACGGCCTCGTTTGGTAGCATGTCATCCTCCATTGTCAGGGGTGACAACAGTTTCTGCTTAACGACTATCCTCTGCCTCCGATGATTTAGGTTTGCCGATGCACCGATCAACCAAAACAGAGTGATAGATTACCTGCGAAGAGACGCAGCTCAACGATACCGACGAGGGCGAGTGGCACGAAGACAAACATGAACTCGTAAGAGCTGAACGGCATACTCCCCACGAGCCAAGAATATACATCGCGCTGATGGCCAAGTTGACGATTCTCAATAAGCGCCTGCGTGACCGCGGAAGGCGATCGGCTCCGCCAACCGTCAATAAATGCTCCCGTTCCACCCGTAGGGTGGTTGAATGCTCTTCGTTCAAAGTTCGAACCGTAATTGACGGATATCAACTATGCCGGGTGTGACAGTTGCATCCTTGCGATGACGGGCGCGGCTGGCGCTGTGGAGATTGCGGCCATGGATGGAAAATCGGCAGGACCCGCTACGTTTCAGGAGTGGCGCCAACATCACTACGAAACTGAAAGGCAATATGCCCGCCAGATTCTGGAAACCCCAAAAGGATCGGATGAGCGCCGGCAGTTGTTCCAACAAGCTTATAGCGACGTTATTGGTAATATCATCGAGAATTATAATCCCGGCGCCGGCGAAACCAATTACACCGACACAGTGGTGGGTATCGTGAAGTCGCTACTGTCGTCGTCGCGCAAACATACCGCAAAGATCTTTGATTTAGGCTGTGGGAGCGGCCACTTGTTGGTGGCGCTCGCAAAGGATGGTTACGACGGTTATGGCATCGATGTGTCCCAAGCCTCAATTGTACAGGCGAAGCAAGACCTTAGCCCCTTCGCCAAATCAGAGCACGTCCAGCATGGCGATATCCTTGACTACAATCCGCCAACGAATTTCGACGTCATTGTCATGGACAACGTGATCGAGCATTTGGTGCCGGATGAAACTTCCGACATTCTTGCCAAATGTTACGAGATGCTTGACCGGGAAGGTTATCTAGTCGTTCTCACACCGCATTCGTTCTCCGGGCCACATGACATCAGCAAATACTTTGTGCCCTTCGGCTCGAAGGCGGAAGGATTTCATTTGAAAGAATTTTCATTCACTGACATGAACCAGTTTCTCATGCATGCAGGTTTTCAGGAGGTCTGGGGTTTTCCTTTCCATCCCAGGCTGCTGGGCAAGTATCACCTCACGCCTAAGCCGTCTGAATGGGCTGCTCGCAAAAGCATGATCCTCGAAAAAGTAGCCCAACATGGGCCGTTTCCGAAACTCCTGAGGCTCGGGCGCACATCGGCGCGTATGGTTACAGCTCTCGCGTTCCCTACCGTTGCCATAGGTGTAAAGAGAATATCGGGAACGTCGAGCAATGGCGGTTCTTCGATGTGATCGGTGGTTGAGGACAGGAACTCCGATAGCTCGTTAGCGGGCTGTCAAAGCGGGGCGATTTTGGGCACGCTGCGCTTCAGGAATGCCACCTGCAGCATTACAAGCTTGAAAGCGTTCGGTGGCCAGATTCTGGAAACCCGCGACTCCGGTCATCCCTGGGATGAAAGTCGCGCTCATCGAGCACAAGATCAATAGTCGATCTTCTTATGACTTGATGGTCGTCAATTTCCCGTAGGTCTGCAGCATTACTGTGCCACAGATCACGCACTGGTTGCCGGGACCCATGGGACGGGCTCTTTGACTGGTTGAGCGCAATGCAATGTTGGCGCGGCAATTGTTCGATGAAATCAACCTCCTGTCCGCAAAAGAGTTTCGAAGTCTTTCGTCTGAAGGGCAATTTGTCATTGAACGGTTCCTGTTCATGCCCAAGTCGTATCTGATCATCAATGTTATATGCGGCGATTTCTGATCACCAAGTGACCCAACGACCGGAGCTCGAGAAGGGTGTTGAAGAACTCGCGGAGTCGGCCGGCTAGTCGGTGTTGACCACTGCACCCTCACTGCCAAGACAGGAATGTGCGATGTCACCCTCAGAAATTACGTTCGAATCGGCAGACGGCCCCCTCATTACGATTGCCATTCCAACATTCAACAGAGCTGCATTGCTTAGGGGGTGCATTCAATCGGCGTTATCGCAGACCTATGCCAATATCGAGATACTTGTTTCGAATAATGCATCGACCGACAATACAGAAGAGGTGCTGCGGGAGTTCAACGACAAAAGGCTCCGGGTACTGAGGCAGGAAACAAACATCGGGCTCCTACCGAATTGGAACGCATGTGTGGCAGCTGCCAGAGGCGAATACGTTGTTTTACTTTCCGATGACGACAGTATATGCCCCTGGTTACTGGAACGGTGCGTTGATGTTGCCGGAAAGCAATCACAAGTTCCGATCGTCGTCGCATTGACTAATTTTCGTTTATCCTCATCGGGGCGAACCATTCCGGCTCGCACCAGTAGACGTCTCGGATCAGGACTGCGGAATGGGATTGATGTCCTTTTGGAGTTCCTGAAGGATGAGATTATTGTTACGATGTGCAGCGTTATGCTGCGCACGGAAACCTTGCGTTTACGAGGAGGAATTCCCCTCGACCTGCCTCATACAGCGGACGTTGGAACGTGGGCGCCTCTTCTGCTCGAAGGTAAAGTCGGTTTCGTCAACGAGGCGTGCGCGACCTTCAACCTTCATGACAACTCGGAGACAGCCAGATTGAGTGTAGCGCAGATTTTGTGCGACGGTTGGAAAGTCGCGAATCTCATTGCGCGTAACGCGGACGAGCGCATCAAGGTCCCATCGCTACGTGAAGAAGTCAAACGTCAAGCCAGACGCTGCTTCTCTCGCCGGGCCTTGGTATTTTTGACGTATCATCGCAGCAACGGCGCCAGCGTGCCGGAGATTTTGATGTTCGTATGGCGCTTTCGGAGCGACTTGATGATTGTGGACAAACCATCAGTCCTGAGGTTTGCGGCGATCATTCTCTGTCCAAGGCCAATAGCAGAACGACTTCGGCATCTCAGACAGGCGTTCTCCAAAGATTGGCGAGACCGCCAAACCGTCGTCAGACCCGGATGACATCGTCATCCGCCAGGCGGCACCGTCTCGCGCTCGCGCGGCTTCGTCGGTGAGTGAGTTTTGCGCTCTGCTCCGAGCCACGGTCGTCGCCGTCCGCCGCCAGCAGCATCTGTGCCGGCATGGGCTTTCGTGCCCGAGGCCTAGTTGTTCCTCTCAGCAGCGGCCCAAGCTCGGACTGAGCGCAACGCCTTTTCGAGCGCGTCTTCGCCTGGCATCGCCGAGAATCGTCCTGCGTACGTAAAGTAAAGCGCCATCGAGACGAAATGGTCGACCAGATTTTCGGAAAAGAAGTATATCAATAATACCATAAAGAGGACTTTAGTAAGACCCGTCTTCAGGTTGAACAATACATGCAGTAGAAAACATACGAACACAGCCAGGTTAATCAATCCGTACTCTGCGAGAATGCGGAGATAGTCGTTGTGTGGGACCAAATGTAAAACCGTTAAATACGGTGTTTGCCCAATCCCGTATCCAAAAAGCAGTGTACCAAGGCTGCCGCTGGAGTATATGTCCCATATATTAGCCCAGTGCATCAGACGGAAAAATCCGGATAGATCCGTGGTTCCCGTGAGTTGAACCAACTCCCTAAATGACAACCTGGAAACAACCTCAGGACCCAACTGGGCCAGCAGGTTCATGCTTTCGACGGTAGCTATAGCGCGGTCGAAGGCGCCAGCCCAGAAAGCGACGATCGCGACAAGAATAAAGATCGCTAGCGCGATCACTGACTGCTTTCTCAACGGAACAGCAATCCACACGCTAATGGCAACGATGGTTGCCACCGCCACTCCGATCTTGTTCATCAGCGCGACATTCAGAAACTGCAAGAATATGGCGCGCACCCCGAGCCGCTCCGCCAAGGTGAATATCAGGGCAGAGAAATACAAAGTGGCTACATTCATGTTGGCAAAATAGGAAAATATATTCGTGCCGTTGTTCTGGATCAACTCGGGAATTCTGCTGTTGCCGAATGCCAGGAAGAAAAATATCGGTAATGCTGCGAGAAAACAAATGTACCGAATTTCAACTGGACGAAGTTTGGCGGCGCAGGCGTGGCCAGCCGCATAAAATACGTAAATCGACAGGTATTTAATTCCGTCAACTACTGACGCGGTCGGAAAATTGAAGACGATGCTCAGGCACGTGAATGTGCAGGCGGCGGCAAGGTAGAATACATTTGTAGTGCTGCTATGCCGTGACCGGAATACGGTAAAAGCGGCATACGCGACGAGCGCGATACTCACGGCATTGCTGGCGACATTAAATATTGGAGAAATCAGTAAGTGATAGAAGAGCGTAAGAACACTTATCAGTGCAATCGAAGCAAGAATTGCAACGAAATATTGCGGATTCGCCGATTCGGCGGCGCGTTTGGAAAGGCTTACAACGTTGTCTGTCAAATAGGCCATCAAGGCTCCTGTGAGGCATTTGCTATCGGCCCCATCGGAGACGCCACCCGTTCGGGTTTTGCCGATCCAACTGGTTGGTCACTCCGCCGCCTGAATTTCCTTAAGGTGGCTGCGCACGGACCGTCGGACCACTTCCTCGATCGCTCTTCCAACTCCGTCCTCACCTTCATCACGTCGGCGTACGCGCGTGAGTTCTAGCATCACTGCAAATGCCGACCCCAGTGCTATGCCCCCGAGGGCCGCCAGCACGACAAGGTGTATTGCCCGCGGAAACACGGGCATAATTGATGGCTCTGCCTGCTGAACCACCCGAACGCTCGATAGCTGGGACTTTTTGGCAATATCCTGATTGATCTGTTCCTCGATCACGCGGGTTCCGTAATGGTCTGCCGCACCTGAAGCTCTGGTGAGCACGCGCTTCAGCCGGTCATATTCCGCCTCCTTTGATGAGAGAGACGCCAGCTCCGCATTGATCTTCTCAAGTTCGGCGACAAGGTGCTTTTCGACTCTGAGTGAGCCATTTAGATCAGTGTTGACCTTTAGCAGGTTCGCCATGGCGTCCTGATACACCTTCACAAGAAGCAATGGCGGTGCTTCTTCGCTTTGCACCGTCCCGACCGCGTTTTCGCTGTCCTTGTGATCGCGTCCGCGAAGGTTGTTCACGATGCCGGTAACTGTTCTCGATTGGTATACAGGTCGCAGTATCAGTAGCTGATCCAGAATTGCCTGCTTCTGGCCTTTTCGCTCTTCGATCGCCCCGCGCGTTGAGGCAATCAGGGAGTCCAGTTCGTCGGCTCGCTTGAGAAGCAGCGAGCGCTGGTCGGCGACGGAATAAATCGCGGCCGAGACTGAAAAATTCCGAAGTTCGGTGGCCGCTGCCTCGGCGTCCTGCTCCAGTCGTTTCGATTGCTGTTGAAAGAAAATACCCGCGCCTGGAACCTGAACGAGGTCGGCCTGGGTGGCCACCAATACGTTCGCAAGTTCGTTCAGGTAATCTGCCGCGATGGCCGGATCAGGATAACGGAATGATATCCGCAGAAGGTCGGATCGCCCTTCCGCCCTTGTGGTGATAAGGTCACGGAGTGCCGCAATTGCTTCCCGCCTGTTAGCCTCAGGTCCACTCGCGTGACCCTTGGTCTCATTCAGAGATTGCGATTTGAGAAAATTGAACGGTTGAGGCAAATCGAACTGTTCTAGCCATTGAAGACTCCTGGAAAGCAAGCCTGGCTCGTTGTTCGGGAACATACGGGCGAGGCCAACCGTCGAGGCTGCCTGACCAACCACGTGGTCAGTGGTTGCAATCCGGGCTAGCGAGTCGATGCGACTTACGAGGTCGACGCCGCCCTCCCCAAAAGGACCACTCCCAGCGCCCGCCGACCGATCCTTGATCCCCTGGCCGACGCGCATAAGGGTGTATGCTTCGTAGCGTTCGCCGACAGTGTTATAGAACAGAAATGCCGCGCCTGATGTAAGAACGAGGGCGGCATATATCACCCGCCGCCGTCGCCAGAGAATCGGCAGCATATCAGTAAGCATGTGAGCATAGTTGTAATTGCTTTGTTGCACGGCGAATAGCTCCCACAGTTGACCACGGGGCACGGACTATGCACTCAGACGACGTGCGTCATACCTCCAAGTAATGCGCGCCCGGCGGACCAACGAGTTGACGATTGTCAAGTCTCGCGCCCAGCTCCGGATTTCGGGTGGCGAAATGACACGCTCCTTCGGAAATGGGACAGACGCCCAGGCATATCGCTTCGAACGTCCTTGGCACCTGCGGACCGGCCCTGCGACGGCCATGCCGTCGAGAAGCGGTATCGCAATGGGCGAGTAAGTCGACCGATGCAGCTGTTATTGAGAATCGTCAACTTGTTTGGAGAACGTGACGGATAGGGTTTTGGAGTATGCTTTTGAATTCTCACCAGTCCATCTTGTCATCTTGCCATTCACGGTGATCCGCAAGGTGGAGGGACGAAAGACGTGATAGGTTTCCGGTCAAAAGCCGTGATGCCCCCCAATCTTCCCGATTGGCTCGACTTGGCGCGTGGACTGGCAGTCGTGGAAGTCCTGGCGTTTCACAGCTATCAGCTGATGTTTCAAGAGCAAGTTCCAGGGGCGAGCTACGATGCATCCGTCGTTTTTGTCTACTCTGCCCTGTGGGCGTTGAGCGCGCACGGTATTGCCGCCGTAGTGGTTTTCTTCGTCCTGAGCGGCTACCTGGTTGGTGGACCAGCGCTGGTTCGAGCTAAAAATGGCGGGCTAAGCGCTATCGATTACTTTTCAGCAAGAGCAGTGCGACTCTACGTTGTGGTTATACCTGCGCTTGTGATTTCCTTCTTTGCTTATGTTTCAGCGAGGCATATGGGCGGGTGGCAGGCGTTTGTAGCCTCGCACTATGACTTTTTTCTCGCCACCGGGCTGTTCTCGGCCAGCGTCAGTCCAGCCTCTGCTATCTGCAACGGTTTATTTCTGCAGACAATCACCTGCTCCACATACGCCGGTAACCTGGCCTTGTGGAGTTTGTCCAACGAGTTTTGGTACTACGTGCTTATATTTGCACTAGTCTCGGTTCGCAAAACACCATCCATGGCTTTGCTGATCGTCGGGATCTTTGTGCTGTTTGTGATCGCGGAGAAATCAGATGTCCGGGGAACACATACAGGGCTAAAATTCATCTTCTATTTTTTGATCTGGTGCAGCGGTGCTCTCGTCTACGCCATCGTCGCGCCGGTCCTGGCATGGCTATTTGGGTTTCTGATCTGCCTTGGCGGGATCTACATTCTATCCATCAAGGGATTGCTCGCGTCCTGGGCAGCGTACTACCTCACAATAGGTCTGCTTACAGCAGCAGCTATCTTAAGCTTGGAAATCACAGAGATATCTTTGCCATCATCCCTGCGGTTCACCAAGGAAATCGCAAAATTCAGTTTCTCGATCTATGCGATTCACTACCCGATCCTGTTACTTCTGAACGTCATGGCGGCCAGCGATCATAACGAGTTTACGTTTGCATCGCTGGGTCTCGATGCGGTCTTCATGCTGTGTGCTTTGTCAGTATCGTTCATCTTTTATTTGCTGTTCGAAAGTCATACGCTTGCGGTCCGCACTTGGGTTAGGAACATCACGAAGCGCGGTGCTCGTGCAAGCTACGATGTGCTTCGGCCCGCAGCAGTACTTGAGATTGTCAGACCTCACCATTCGATTGCAGACGACCAGGTAAAGCCCGTAACGGAACATGGCGCATCGGTGGTCCCGCCGTAGCTGGCTTCGCAGCCAGGATGCGGTATCACGTCTCAAGCCGGAGACGGACAGTGACGGGCAGACCCGAGGTCCCGCATATCTCCCTCAATGACGGCCACAGCATCCCGCAACTCGGCTTTGGCGTCTGGCAGATCGATGACTTGAAGGCTCCGGAGATCGTCGGAACCGCAATCGATGCCGGCTATCGCTTGATCGACACCGCGACAGACTATGGCAACGAGGCCGGGGTCGGGCGAACGCTCAAAGGCACCGCCGTGCCGCGGAATCAGCTCCATGTGACGACGAAACTCTGGAACGACAGCCAGGGCTACGATCAGACGCTGCGCGCGTTCGAGGCAAGCGCCGCCAAACTCGGCCTCGACGTCATCGATCTCTACCTCATTCACTGGCCCTGTCCGCAACGCGCAGCCTATGTCGACACCTGGCGTGCCTTCATCGAGCTGAGGAAGCAGGGCCGCGTGAGATCGATTGGCGTCTCCAATTTCACGACCGACAACCTGGAGCGCATCATCGGCGATACAGGAGTCGTGCCGGCCGTAAACCAGATCGAGCTGCATCCAGGCTTTCAGCAACGGACGTTGCGGGAGGCACACGAGCGGTATGGCATCGTCACCGAGGCCTGGAGTCCGCTCGGCCAGGGCAGGGGCCTCGCCGATCCGGCGCTCAAGGCGATCGCCGACCGTCACGGGCGGACGCAGGCGCAGGTCGTGTTGCGCTGGCACATCGAGAACGGGTTCGTGGCAATCCCGAAATCGGCGACGCCCGCTCGCATCGTCGAGAACATAGATGTGTTCAGTTTCGCGCTGACGAAGGAGGACCACGCGACGATCGCGGGCCTTGACAGAGCGGATGGGCGTATCGGTCCGGATCCGACAAGCTTCGGTCGAGAACGGTTTTTGCGCCGCCTTGTCGGCCGATTTAGCCGATCGTGGATATGACGCCACGACGGCGGGTGAGATCGGAGTTGACGGTTATCAACTTGCTTTCGGCGGCGTCGCCTAGAACTTCATTCGAGCGTTCGCCCAGGCGGTCGGCTGTCTGGCCAACGCCATAGCAACAACCAAGAGGGCAGGGGAAGCTGATGAAAGTAGTCATTCTTGCCGGCGGCTATGGAACACGGCTGAGCGAACACACCTCTGTGCTGCCGAAGCCGTTGGTCGAGATCGGCGGTCGGCCGATCCTCTGGCACATCATGCGACTCTATTCGTACCACGGCCTGAACGATTTCGTTATTTGCTGTGGCTACAAGGGCTCGATCATCAAAGACTACTTTCTCAGTTACATGGCCCACCAGGGCGATTTCACGATCGACCTTCAACGCAACCGGATCGAGACTCATCGAAACGGAAGCGAGCCATGGAAGGTCACGCTGGTCGATACCGGCGAAAAGTCGATGACCGGCGGCAGACTCAAGCGGGTCAGGGACTATCTTGGGAACTCGACGTTCTGCCTTACCTACGGCGACGGCGTCAGCGATGTTAACATTCGCGAACTGATCACTTTTCATCACCAACAAGGCGCGCTTGCGACCGTCACGGCCGTTCAGCTGCCCGGCCGCTTCGGCGCAATCAACCTGTCTTCCGATCGGCCGCGTGCTGCCCGTTTCCGGGAAAAGGACGCCAGCGACGGGCAGGTGATCAACGGCGGCTTCTTCGTTGTGGAACCAGAAGCGCTCGATCTCATCGACGGCGACAGCACTAGTTGGGAGAACGAGCCGCTTGCGCGGCTAAGCGAGCAGGATCAACTCGCGGTCTATCGGCATCACGGTTACTGGCAGAACATGGACACGCTCCGGGACAGGGCGATCCTGCAGGAGCTTTGGGACAGCGGCAAACCACCCTGGTGTGTTTGGAACAACGAACCTGGGACGCCGCTGAAGGATATTTCTGACACCCAGCCCGCGACAACTGCTTAGGCCCACATCTGAGGGAACACCGATGCGCATCCTGTACACCGGGGCAGACGGCTATATCGGCGCTGTGCTCGGTCCCAAATTGCTCGATCGCGGTCATGAAGCGACTGGCATCGACACTGGGCTCTATCGGCGCGGCTGGCTGTTCGACGACGGTCGCACACGGCCGATGGTCATCTCCAAAGACGTTCGCCAGTTGTCGCAATCGGAACTGTCGGGACTGGACGCGGTAGTGCATCTTGCCGAGCTCTCAAACGATCCCTTGGGAGAGAACGATCCCGAGATCACGATGGAGATCAATCATCGCGGGTCGGTCGAGTTCGCGAGGAAATGCAAAGCCGCCGGCGTCGCACGGTTTGTGTACGCCTCGTCTTGCAGCATTTATGGAGCGGCGGGGGCTGAACTCAAATCCGAAACGTCAATGGTCGATCCGCAGACCGCTTACGCGCGCTGCAAGGTGCTGGTCGAGCGCGAACTGAGTGCGATGGTCGATTCGCGTTTCACGCCGGTCTTCCTGCGCAATGCGACCGCATTCGGGGCGTCGCCCCGGCAGCGCTTTGATCTGGTCCTCAACAATTTGGCTGGGTTTGCCTTCACGACAGGCAAGATTCGCGTGATGAGCGATGGGACACCATGCCGTCCACTGGTCCACGTCGATGATATCTGCCAGGCGATCCTTGGCGCGCTCGAAGCCCCCAGAGAGGCCGTATGCGGCGAAGCCTTCAATGTCGGCACTGAAACACAAAACTACACCGTGCGCGAGATCGCGGAAATCATCAGCATGACGTTTCCCGGCTGCGAGGTGACGTACGGTCCCAGCGGTCCGGACAATCGCAGCTACCGGGTATCTTTCGCGAAGATTAAGGAACGCATGCCGGGTTTCAAATGTCAGTGGAGTGCGGAAAGGGGAGCATTGCAGTTGAAGACGGTATTTCAACGGATTCAGCTCGACGAGGTAATGTTCAATTCCGCGCCGTTCACACGCTTGTCCGAATTGCGTCACCTCCGACGTACCGAGCAGCTCGACCCCCGACTTTTGTGGACGCCGATCGAGGAAATGCTTCCCGCCGCGGCCAGTTTTTGAGACCTTGAAAGCTCGTTCTGTAGCGGTGGCGTGAAACAAGATCGAGAAACAGGATCCGTTGAGCAGGGGCTAGGAACGCGCCCCGATTGTTCCGTTGTGCCCGCGGCATTCATGCCGGCCCGTACATCTTAACCAGGGGCGGGACGCGCACTTTTGGTGCTGCGGCAAACAATTCGAAACCCAACACGGCGAACCGCAAAAATCTCTTTTCACTCGTCAGATCTGTCATTAGCTTCGATCCCGGCGGTCTCATTTAGAGAGCAATGGAAAAGCAGCGAATGCCCGTTCTGGTTACCGGTGGCGCCGGCTACATTGGCAGCCAAACAGTCCTTGAGTTGACCGACGCGGGCGAGACCGTTGTCGTCTTGGACGACCTTTCCACGGGGTTTGAAGCCGCCGTTTCTTCCCCTGCCAAACTCGTGGTCGGGGATGTCGGCAACCCGACTCTGCTGGCTAGCGTGATAGCCGAATACGAGATCGATGCGATTATTCATTTCGCCGGATCAATAGTGGTCCCAGAATCGATCGTTAACCCGCTCGGCTACTATCATAACAACACCTGCAAAACGCGAACGCTGATAGAATCGGCGGTTATGGGGCATGTTCCGCATTTTATTTTTTCGTCAACGGCTGCGGTGTACGGGGCGGCCGGTTTCGAACCGGTCAACGAGAACAGTCCTCTTCGACCTCAGTCTCCTTATGGGCGCTCCAAGTTGATGTCGGAATGGATGTTGGAGGATATCTCGAATGCGCACGGCCTCAAGTATACGGTTCTAAGATATTTCAATGTCGCAGGCGCAGACCCGGGAGGTCGAACCGGGCAGGCGACCAAGGGTGCCACGCATTTAATAAAGGTTGCGAGCGAAGCCGCTCTGGGCAAGCGAAAATTCATAGAGGTATTCGGTACGGACTATCCCACGCCTGACGGAACGTGCATTCGAGATTACATTCACGTCAAGGACTTGGCGCTTGCCCACAAGCTTGCACTGACCCGTCTTAGGGGAGGTGGACAAAATCTTACGGCGAATTGCGGCTACAGCCGTGGATATTCGGTGCTTGAGATTTTGAACGCTGTGCAACGGGTGAATGGGACGAAACTCGACATCAGGTTTTCGAACCGACGGCCCGGAGATCCTCTCGCTATCGTGGCAGATTCCAGCGTGGCACGGTCCGAATTTGGATGGACACCGCAATTTGACAATCTCGACGCGATTGTCAGCAGCGCGCTCAATTGGGAGCGAGCTCCGTTATATTGATTGAGGGGATCATCTGTGAGCGGTGGTCAGCACGAGCGGTGCCGGCAATCGGCAATGCAACTTCTTCGGCTCTCTTTCCTACCGGGGGCGGATTGACGATCAGTCGCGTGCTTAAAGTTAACCGGCGCGAACCCGCGGCACGTCGAAATCCCTCCAACCGTACATACGCTGAGGGACAAAAGTTTTTGACTAATTTGAATGTTGGAGTAGTATCATCGCATTGCGGCATCGAGCCTCCGGCAAGTGCGGCCTCAGCGCGAGGGGGGAGCATTCTTGCTCCCGAGGTACGGCTTGGGGTGCGAGATCGGAGTTTTGCCGAGCGCCACAGAAGAGATAAAATAAAATAACATCTTTGAAATTCAACTTGGAAATAGACTTTGGGGGTGATTGGAAAGAGTTGGTACTTAATACTTAAGGGATTGTACCGTGTCTGTGATCTTAGTGATCGACGAACACCGTGTTTACCGGAGCGGCATCCGGGAATTGATCGAGGCGAGAATTCAGCGTGCGCGCGTGGTCGAAGCCTCAGGGTTCGAAGCTTTGGCCGAGAGCCGGTGCTTTGACCTAGTCCTAATCGACTCCGGATCCCTGAGCTACCGGTTGCTCGATCTGTTGAAGGAAGTACACGAACTGAGCCCAACGACGCGTTTCGCCGTGTTGTCGGCGTCGAACACTCGGGCCGACGTGCTGAATTGCCTTTCGGCCGGATTTCATGGCTTCGTGCACAAGCTTCAGCCAGACGAGGAGCTACTCACGGCGATTAACGATCTGCTTTCTGGACGAATATACGTTCCACGGTGGATCGCGGATGGCGACGATGACAGACCGGAGGTTCCGCCTTCAATCAACACTCGGGTGGAAAGCCTTAGGCTTACCCGTCGGCAAAATGAAATCCTGCCTTTGATCGCGCAAGGTATGTCGAACAAGGAAATTGCGGCGCACCTGAGTATAGCCGAAGGTACAACCAAGATTCACACAGCTGCTCTGTTGCGCGCGCTCGGCGCCCGCAATCGCACAGAAGCGGCATTCATGGCTGCCAAACTAATCGGATCGAGCATCCGCGCTGAGGGCAGATTCAAGCACGAAAGATTTATGATGAAGGACTTCAGTGGATCCATTGACGAGTGGAGCGCATCCGAAAAAGCGTGGAGCCAAGCTGCCCAAGGGCCGCTGCGACACGGCGCTATTAATCTAAAATAATGGTCTGGATTGCGTTCCAGACGATGCGGGACTGAACAGAAGCTTGTATCGCCAGAGCGTTATCGCTGAAAAAGTGAACAGGATCGCAGCACCCGCGCCGTAGAGTCCGGAAATGGGTAGCAACAGCACTTGGGCGATAGTGAGCACGATCACTGCTGCCAGGTTTGTGAAAGTCATGATCTTGTCGCGACGGGAGGTGAAGAGAGCCATTGCCCCGAAGTCGGCAATGTTGCGCATCCCCATTCCAGCCATGATCAGCCAGAACGCCGCTTGGTAATCTGCTGCAGACGGTTGCTTCAGAAACGGCAGCACTACGTAGAACGCGCATCCGACTGCAACACTGAACACGGCAGTAGCCGATATCGTGGTTTTCATAAACTTGGTGGTAAGCTGCTGGTGAGCCGGCGCTCCACCATCGTGATAGGCCTTGATCAAGCGCGGACGCTGAATCTGCAGGACCGCAATGCTGACGAACGTGGTGACGGCGGCTGCGGCCGACCAGTAAAGAAAATAGACGCCAGCAAGCTGCAATCCCAAAAACAAAGTAACCAAGTAGCGGTCAAGATATAGGCTCCCGACAAAACTTAGATCGCTGACGTAAATCACGAAAGCCTTTTTGATTGTCGTCGTAATCCAGGCTCGCTTGAAGGGAAACGAAAACGCCGCCTTCCATGGCCAGGATCGGCTTGCCCACACGAACAACAGGAACGCCGATACACTGCCTCCCAGCCAGAACTCGAACAGGAAAGCATTGGACCTAAAGCTAGGTTCCCAGATGGCGATTGGGACATAGATCAGAATCCAGGCTGCACCGCGAAGAAAAGCGCTTACATTTGCCAGCAGCGGGCGTTCGAGATTCGAGAGCAGCTGAAAAACATCGTTTCCAAAATGTTCAAACAGCATGATGACGATGACAAGGGACCACAATTCAGAGGCGCCAAACGTGATTGCGATCAGGACGACGCACGTAAGCACCAGGGCATATACCGAAGTGGTGAAAGACCAATAGTGCCGCAGGTCGATGGTCACTTGGCGTAAGGACAGCGTGACCGCATCGCGCATGATGAGATGAACCATGCCCATGCCGATCACGACTGGCCCGAGGCTAACAGCGCCGGCGGCCAGCCCATAGAGACCGAGCGACGATAGATCAAGATAGCGTCCGATGAAAATTGCGAGTCCGAATTTGCAGGCAATAATACTCGCCCGCATCGCGACAATGAGGATTGAACTAAATAGGACCTTGTTGATCGGTGCCGGCATAAGACCTTTGTGAAAAGTCGGATCGTTGCCCCTTAACCCCGGCTCCTGCGGTCATTGGAGCGTCGTGACGTTCGAGCACGTGTCGTGACAATGGCGCATCGTCATTGGACGCGCAACTTAAGCTCGAAAGCTGTTAATAATCGATCGTTGCTTCTCGAAGACTGAAGCAAAAGCAGATAAAGCCTACGTGCAGCGAAGGCGTTTGTGCGGGAGCCGCGTGGCGATACCTTTCGAACCATATCGCGGAAGGGTGCGGTAGAAGATTTATCCCCGCAACCGCTTTTCCAAGGCTAATCGCATAGATTATCGTACCTTTCGGCCTAAGCCGAAAGGGCTAGTGGGAACTGCCGGCTGTCTAGTGCCTTAAGCTGAATTTTCTTAAATCTTTCTACGTGCAACCCTCCAGATGCCGGCGTGTGTCAATGAGGGTTGGGCAAATGGGTATTCCACAGATCGGCACGGGGGGCGCTGCGCCGCTCCCTCGCGGGATGTCCCGCGAAGAATTTGCTGAGCACCGTCGCCAATCCGCATCATCGCTGATTCCGCGTGGACGAGCGCTCTTCTGGGAGGGCGAGCATCAAGCCCAGAAGATAAAAATAATAGAAGGCGTGATCCGGGCGGTTCGGCTGCTCGAAAATGGTAACCGGCAAATTCTGGCTTTTTATTGGCCCGGCGACGTGGTCATGCCAACTCAATCCTCATGTCAGCGGATAACGGCTGAGGCGGTAACCAATTGTCGGGTGCAGCGTTCGGCGGCTTCTGGCATCTGCCAACAAAGCGAACCCTGCGGCGCTCACCAGGTCCTTGCCGAGACGTTGTCTCTTGTCGTCACCATGAGCCAGAAGAGCAGTGTCGCCCGAATTGCGGGGTTTCTTTTGCGCATTCGCCATCACTTGCCTGAAGACCCGAAACGGCCGCTCGCGCTCTCGCTCCTGCTTCCGAGGGCCGATATCGCGGATCATTTGGGTACATCCCTCGAAACTGTCTGTCGCACGCTGGCCGAGTTCAGGATGAAAGGGCTCATTGATTTGCCGAACCGCAAGACAATTCGCTTTATCAATTTGCCCGGTCTCCTGCGCATAGCCGGCGATTAGCCCGCAACAGCCGTCTGTCCATTCTCGCGATCAAGAGGTCTCGAATGTCTCTAGCGCGTGATACCAGCATTGTGGCCGATCTGGCCCGCTCAGCTTCTCGCGACCAGCTCGCCGTCCCGATCTCGCTCAACGTCATGTCGCCGCTGGTTGCGATGTTCGACCTGATCTGGATCGTGCTGTTGGGCGTCGGAGCTGGCTTTCTGTACGATGCCGTGGCCCTTCGGGGAAATGGTGAGGGACAAAGTTATCTCGGTTCAGGGATCGCTGTCGCCACGCTCTATTCGGCGTTTGGCCATGCGGCTCAACTCTATCGTGCGCCGAACTTGCTTCGGCTCAAGTGGCAGGTGGGACGCTCCACGCTGATTTGGCTGATGGTGTTTGTATTTCTCGCAACCCTTGTGTTCTTGCTGAAGATTGGAGCGGCATTTTCACGCGGCGAAATGCTCTTGTTCTTTACCAGCGGAATCGTTGTCACCGCCGTGATGCGGCTTGCCGTTGCGCACGTCTGTACCGTTGTCATCTCGTCAGGCGCGCTGAAGCCCAACCGGGTAATTCTGGTCGGATTGGCGGAAGAGATTGCTGCCAATGACGCGCTATCTGCCTTGGAAAGATACGGGTATGCCGTGGTACGCGTTTTTCCGCTGCCAGTGGCCCTGGATCGGACTTTTGACGAAGAGGCATTGAAAGCGCGGTTGCGGGAAGTGATCCGCTACGTCCGGGAAATGAATATCGAGGAAATCATCGTAGCGATTCCGTGGAGTTTAACGGACCTCCTCGGCGCGGTCGAAAACGAGCTACGAATACTTCCGGTTCCTGTCAAACTTGTGCCGGACACAACGACCGGCCGTGTGCTGGATCGCCCATTGTTCGAATTTGGTCCAACGAAGGCCGTGCAACTCCAGCGTGCTCCGCTCAGTGCGGTGCAACGCAATTTGAAGCAAGGCATGGATCGATTCTTGGCCGCTATATCCCTCGTTCTTCTGATGCCGTTCTTCGCTGTGATCTCCGCGGCGATACGTCTGGAGTCGCCGGGGCCTGCATTTTTTCTGCAAACGCGGGTCGGCTTCAATGGACGGCAGTTCAGGATCTTCAAGTTCAGAACGATGTCCACGCTTGACGATGGTCCAGTCGTTGTTCAGGCCACAAGGAATGACAAGCGTGTGACTCATCTCGGTGCTTTATTGCGGAAACTCAGTATCGATGAGGTTCCCCAAATTCTCAATGTGCTGCGGGGCGAGATGTCGTTGGTCGGTCCGCGTCCGCACGCCCTTGCGCACGACAATGAATATGATCGACTGATTGCGACTTACGCCATCCGGCACAAAATGAAGCCCGGCATCACCGGCTGGGCGCAGGTCAACGGGTTCCGTGGCGAGACGCCCGAAATAGCAATGATGAAACGACGCGTTGAGAGCGACCTCTGGTACATTGAGTACTGGTCGCTGTGGCTGGACATCCGCATCTTGCTGGTGACTGTCGTCCGGGTTCTGAAACCGGATAACGCCTTTTGATGCTGCTGTGCGCCTGTGGTCGCTGCGGCGAATGCCCTCGATCGCGTAGGCACGCCGTCGATACACAGCATGTGCTCCTCAACTCCTTTCGCAATATCCCTTCAGTGAGCCGATAGCGACGATCCGAGACCCGGATCGCGATCGGCGCGGAAATCAACGCCCGTTGTGCTGCGGCCGTCCTCGACGCAGACGAAGGCAGTGACCGACGCGTTGGCAAAGGGGCCTCGCGAAACGCTGCGCCGCACAAAAACCTGAGAGCTTAGGGCGATCAAAAAAAGCGTTGGGTATTCAGCCCACCCGGTTGACATCCGGGGACCCAGGTAACTGACTGCAACAGGGACTTGGGATGGGGAACAGCTGGGGGGCACCGCCAAGACTTTTTAAATCAATGCACGGGCATGGCGGGGTGGTTTGCCAGCTGGTGAGCGCTTGACTAACGGATGCTCATGATAAGAAATCGCCAAGTGTTTGTACTCCCTTGGGATTGGTAGCATGCTCTGGTTGCAGCACTTGTTTGCGATATGGGTCCTGGGTCATATGCTTTGGGCCGCGGTGCTGCTGGAAGGGGAGTGGCGGCGAGTCCGCAGTGCTGTCAACCGAACGGGTCATCAGGGATTGCCAAATAGGCCGTCTGTGTTAGCCGGCGCCGAAGCCCGTCAGGCTACCAGCACCCAATGATAATCGCGGCTACCCGCGACCGAGCCTAGCACCGCTCGTCGAATAGTCCGCCGAAGAAGCCCTGCCTTGCTAACGGCCGGCGCGCGAAGCTCGGGCCGGCCGACAACCCGGACGTACGCGACGCGTCAGCGACGTGAGAGAGCCGGTCGCTCGCAGCCATAGTCACCAGTCCCGCCGCGCTTCCATGGGAGAACCGCGAGCGTCTGCCAGCAATCTGACGAAAAGAAGCTATTGCGGGCGATCATCGGGCGGACGCAGCTCAGGCCATTGTGATTGACGATTTTCGGATCGACTGTCTTTCTCATGTCGTTATTGAGAATTCTCAGATTGCTGCGACAGAGGGGAACTACGCTGCGTGCTGTCCTCTGGCCGAGATTGAGCAAATGTCGCACACAGATGAGCTGGGGCCCGCATACCAGAGCCCTGTTGACCCCGCCGTTGCAAGGTCCGTGGGTAGGAGAGGCGTAGATTGGGCGGTTCTCGTAGTCACATTCGCCCTCGGCTGCACCTTCGCGTGGATCTACGTTTTGTTCCGGGCGGCCGTGCGCGCGTTTGAGATGGTCCTCTCGTGAACGCGAGGCGATGCCGCACTCCGGTGCTGGAAATGCCAGTAGTCAGCCGGTTCGGACCCTCAACTTGAGGAATCTCAACTTGGCGTCAGAGCCGTAGTCTAGGGATCGACCTTGGATGGCGCCTTAGACCACGCAGGGCAGGGACGGCAGGAAGATGTCCGGCGAGGCCGAAGCGATTGTTGAACCGGGATATCTCGCAAACTGCGGGCTCTGCAAGAATGATCTTCTCAGAAACCAAGCTCGCGGGCGCATACACCGTTGACATTGATCGACGAGAGGACAACCGCGGTCACTTCGCCCGTGTGTTCTGCGCTGAAGAGTTTTCTGCGCATGGACTAAAGTCCATGGTCGCGCAGGCGAGCGTCAGCTTCAACGCGAAACGAGGCACATTGCGTGGCTTGCACTTCCAATATCCTCCTGCAGCTGAAACGAAATATGTGCGATGCACGAAGGGCGCAGTGTTTGACGTCATCGTCGATCTGCGTCCGGAGTCGCCCACTTATCTGGAGCACCTCGCTGTCGTTTTGTCGGCCGCGAACGGGCGTGGTCTCTATATCCCCAAGCGTCTCGCGCACGGCTTCATCACGCTCGAGGACGACACAGAATTGACTTACCTGATCGGCGAACCCCATACGCCGAATGTCGAGGGCGGACTTCGCTACGACGATCCGACGCTCGGGCTGGATTGGCCGCTGCCGGTGCGTGTTATTTCGCAACGAGACACGGCGTGGAAGCCGATCGTCGAGATCGAGGACGAACTCAGGTCGCGCATGAGCCTCAGCGAGGCTGCGTACGGCTGATGTGCGGCGCGCATAAACCAAACCGTGTGCAGAGAGCCAATCGGTTTCATTGACGGCTTGTGGCTCATTGCCGATGCCCATCAGGGTACAGATCCCCTTTGTTTTCTGTGTAGACGCGAGCGACTTGACGACCGTCAAGTGGGCGGGTCCGCCGAACCGTAAGCTCGATTATTCGAATCGATGAGCCATCGTTGACGCGCACCAGGAGCCGCTCGATGTTGAACCATGAACCTGTCGTCCGCTCGCTTAACGCTGCGGCAACGGTCGCCCGGCAGGAGCGACATAGTGGCTGCCGGTTTTGCGGCGCGCAGTTGCGTCAGGTTTTCCTCGATCTCGGCCTGTCACCGCTCGCCAACACTTACCTGAGGGAGGAAGACCTCCAGCGCGAGGAACTGCGGTTTCCGCTGCGGGTTTATGTTTGCGGCGAGTGCTTCCTGGTCCAACTCGAAGACTGGGAGAGTCCAGAGAATATTTTCGGGGACTATGCCTACTTCTCTTCCTATAGCGAGTCGTGGCTCCGTCATGCAAAGACATACGTTGGTGCGATGATCGATCGCTTCGGGATCGGCTCACAGAGCAAAGTCGTCGAAATCGCAAGTAATGATGGCTATCTGCTGCAGTACTTCGTTGATCGCGAGGTGCCCGTCCTGGGGATAGAACCTGCGCGAAACGTCGCCGTGGTAGCTCGTGACAGAGGAATTCCTACCCGTGTCGACTTTTTCGGCGAGGCGACTGCGCGGACATTGCGCAGAGAGGGTCTGCGTGCCGATCTCCTGATTGGCAACAACGTCCTCGCCCATGTTCCCAACCTGAACGATTTCGTCAAAGGATTGAAGATACTGCTGGCCGAGCAAGGCATTGTCACCATGGAATTTCCTCATTTGATGCGTCTGTGCGCCGAGTGCCAACTCGATACGATTTATCACGAGCATTTTTCGTATTTTTCGTTCATAGCGGTGGAAAAGATTTTTGCGGCGCATGGACTGACATTGTTCGACGTCGAGGAATTGTCGACGCACGGGGGGTCGCTGCGTATTTTTGCCCAACACAGCGCGGGCGGGCGTCATCGGATTTCGAGGCGCGTTGAAGATCTCCGGAAGCGAGAGATGGATGCCGGATTCGCAGGCCTCGGCGGATATCGTGCTTTTGAAGAGCGCGCGGAGCAGACGAAACGGAAGCTGGTCGAGTTTCTGGTAACTGCCAAGCAGACAGGAAAACGCGTCGTCGGATACGGCGCTCCGGCCAAAGGGAATACCCTGTTAAACTATTGCGGCATTACTCGTGATCTCGTTGAATACACGGTTGACCGCAGCCCGCACAAACAGGGACGATTTTTGCCGGGCACCCATATACCGATCTATGAGCCCGAGCGGATCAACGCGACCAAACCCGATTACATCCTCATTCTGCCGTGGAATCTCAAGCATGAGATCATCGACCAGCTGTCATTTGCCCGGGCGTGGGGCGCGCAATTCGTGGTGCCGATCCCCGAGCCGCAGATCGTCCAATGATGTGCTTCCGATGGGTCCAGGTGGTCTGACGGCGAGATAACGCGATGCACGGCGCGGTCCAGAGCCGAAATGTCGAGAAGCCCGATGAGCCCATGGCGGCCATAAATCTATCCGCCGACGATGACGGTCGGTCGATGTACCGCTTTGTTTCAGACCTTTATCCGATCTGCCGGAGCATCACGGGTGACGGAGTTCGAAAAACTCTCAATCTGATACTTGAACAGATCCCGCTCACCATCTGCGAAGTGCCGTCTGGCCTACGGGTCTTCGACTGGACTGTTCCGCTCGAATGGAACATCCGGGATGCGTACATAAAAAACAGCGCCGGCGAACGCATTGTAGACTTCCGTGCCTCCAATTTGCATGTCCTCAGCTACAGCGTCCCTGTTCATGCGCGTATGGGGCTTGCCGAGCTCAGGGAGCATCTGTTCTCGGACCCTCAGCATCCGGACTGGATTCCATATCGCACGTCATATTACAAACCAGCATGGGGATTTTGCCTGCAGCATCGTCAGTTGCTTGCATTGCCGGAGGACGTGTATGAGGTGCACATCGATTCTTCGCTTGAACCCGGTCATTTGACTTATGGCGAACTCCTGCTGCGTGGCCGATCCCCGGATGAAGTGCTGATATCTTGCCACGTCTGCCACCCGTCGCTCTGCAATGACAATCTGTCTGGCATTGCCGTTGCCTCCGCACTGGCAAAGCGCCTCAGCAGCATGGATCTGCGGTACTCGTATCGCTTCTTGTTTATCCCCGGCACCATTGGTTCGATTACCTGGGCCGCAATCCGTCGGTCCCATTTGAGCAAGATCAAACATGGTTTCGTGTTGACCTGCGTGGGGGACAGAGGTTCTCCAAGCTATAAGGCCAGCCGACGCGGTGACGCCGAAATCGATCGGGCATGGACGTATGTCTTGAAGCAGAGCGGGGGCGCTTTCGATATTTTGCCGTTTTCGCCGTTTGGCTATGACGAGCGGCAATACTGTTCTCCCGGACTTAATCTTCCCGTTGGATGTTTCATGCGCACTCCCCACGGACAATTTCCGGAGTACCACACCTCGGCAGACGACCTGGATCTCGTTTGCGCGGCCTCGTTAAGCGACTCCTTGGCGAAGGCCCTCACGACGATCGATGTGATCGAACACAATCGCAGTTATCTTAATCTCAAGCCGTTCTGCGAACCGAAGCTGGGCGATTATGGCTTGTATAGTACGGTCGGAGGGCACTCGGCCGGAGACTTCCAGATGGCTCTCTTATGGCTGCTGAACATGTCCGACGGCGAGAATTCGCTGCTCGACATTGCAGCACGCTCCAAGCTGCCTTGGGAGATCATCAAGGAAGCCGTGCGAGCCCTGAGCGAGGCCGGTTTGCTGAAGCCCGTCGACGAGCCGAGCTAGGTTCACAACTGCGTCCTCTTATCGCGGGCGTTATCGAGTGACGCAAGCCTAGAATTGGTCACCGCGGCATGTCGTCCAGCGGTCAATGGCGTGCTGTTTGGCCTCTCACGATCAACCTGCGATCATGACGCCACTCGCATCGCACCGCGCTTGTCCCTGACTGTCGCTTATCTCTCGCGCAAACTCTCCTGTTTGTAGCGAAGGAGCGGGGACAGAAGGTAACTAATGATACGGCGCGAGCCGTTCTTGATTTCGACGGTTACCGCCATTCCGGGCGAAAGATTGACGCGCTTATTCTCGATCTCCATTTGGCTGCGATCGACCGAGATGCGTGCGGCATAGAGCAATTCCTGACCTTTCGGCTCACTGCTGCTTGTTTCTGCACCTGGGGTCGGGTCGTTCGCTGTGTCCCGCGGCTTGTCGCGGGTAATAGCGTCTTGGGAAATGCTGAGAACTTTGCCTTGCAGCAGGCCATATCTCGTGAAATTGAACGTGTCGACCTTGATCGCCGCGTCTTGGCCAGGCTCAACGAAGCCGATGTCCCGGTTCGAGACCATGGCCTCGATCTCAAGCCGACTCTCGCTTGGCACGATGAGCATGAGCATCTGCGCCGGCGTCACCACGCCACCGATTGTGTGGACCGCAAGCTGCTGGACCATGCCATCGATCGGTGCCGTCAGTCTTTGCAGACTGGTGCGTTGTTCCGCCTTGATGATGTCCTGCGTCAGTCCTGCCGCCTTCTCCTCTCCCTTGGCCAGATCGTCGAACAGTCCGCGCTCGTACTCGGCCACTGCCTTCGCCCGTGTCTCCATCAGGACAGAAATCGCAGCATCGGCCTCACTGGATCGGCTCTGCTGGACAAGGATTTCCTGCTGCTGTCCAACAAAGTCCTGCAACTCGGTCAGGTAGGTGAGTTTGGACCCTAATTCCTTTTGGAAGAGCTGTTGGCGAATTTCGACCCGCTGCTGCAGTGGCGCAAGAGTTGCTTTGAGCTTCTCCATCGAGGCTGCAAACGTGGCGCGTTCAGCTTCCTTTTGCTTGACCTGCTGGTCTATCGCCGCAAGCTTGGCATCTTGTTCGGCGGTTTGGCTGATCAGGAACCGGCGGTGCATCTCGATTTGGGTGGAGGTCGCGTCGGCAGGCGGTATGAAAGCTGCCAGCGGATCGCCTTTTCCGGTCAATGCCGCCTTCAGCCGTGCGACCTCGAGCTGAGTTGCCAACAGGTCGCCCTTCAAATGCCCGAGCTCGGCCGCGCTCATAGTTGTATCGAGCTCGATCAGTACATCGCCGCTTTTAACAGCTTGTCCGTCGTGAACCTTGATTGAGCGGACGACTCCCGTCTCGAACGGCTGGATAGTCTTGGTGCGACCGCTCGGAATGAGTTTGCCTGGGGCGATGGCGACGATGTCGACTGTTCCGAAGCATGCCCAAGCTAGCGCAATGCCGAAGACGGCGATGACGCTGAACGCTGTCGCGCGTCCAAGCGGCGAGGGCGGAGTGTCGACGATCTCGAGGGCGGCCGGCAGAAAGGCGAGCTCGTCGAGACGACGGCGCCCATCGTCGGGCTTGAGACCGGCGACGGCCCGTCTGACTTTGCGGGCATGATCGGCAAAATCGATAATCCCGGTGCCGCCCCCAGTTGCGCCCAACGGCGTATCCTTTTGCACCGTCGGCCTGATAGCGTTCGCATGCGTGATTGAGGTCCTGCCGAACCGCCGTAACCGAGTAGCAAGGGTGCTACGCTTTCTCATCCAAACAAGCCGGCCGTCCCATGCCGCTTCGAATTCGGCCCGCGTCATAAGGGTTGACTGGTCGGCACGCGGCTCGAGAACCACAGCCGTTTCGTCAGTGACTTTTCCGAGTAACAAGAAGCTTCCGTTACGAAGGGTGGCGATTGCCGGCAAGGGACAGCCTGGAAGCCGCTCCCAAGTTGACTTCGAGCAACGGGCCGCAAGGCCGGCCTTCCTGGCGTAGCTGACCATTTCCTTGACGCCCACAGCAGGGGAGCCCACAGCTCGACGGAGCTGCTCAGGTTCGATGCCAATGCCGAGTAGGCGAAGCAATACTTCCAGGACGAAAAATCCCGGATCGTCGGTCAACGCCTTAGCCTTTGCCTTCATTGCCCTTAGCCTTTCATGGGGTGCGAACGTGGCCCGTGGGGTCGTGGGTGTCACGACTGGTGTTCATGCAGGCCTGCCTGGAGGCGATACAGCGTTGCGTACCGCCCGTCAGATTTGATCAGGTCGTGATGAGAGCCATCCTCGATCAGACGACCGCGCTCGATGGTGATTACGCGATCTGCGATTCGCAGCGCCGAGAGTCGATGCGCGATGATAAATACGGTCCGCCCCTGGGACATCTGCACCATATTTTGCTGCACGATGCGTTCGCTTTCGTAGTCGAGCGCACTCGTGGCCTCGTCGAAAATGAGTATTCGGGGATCGGAGATCAGCGCGCGAGCGATAGCGATGCGTTGGCGCTGTCCGCCCGACAGGCCGCTGCCCCGCTCGCCGACAACGGTGTCATACCCCTCCGGGAGTTTGAGGATGAAATCGTGAGCGCCAGCCAGCCTTGCGGCCGCGATGACGGTTTCGGCTGGCACCGCAGGATCTACCAGAGCTATGTTGTCTCGGATCGAGCAGTTGAACAGCACGCTGTCTTGAAGGACGACCCCAATCTGGCGGCGTAACCGAGCCGGATCGACTTGGGTTATATCGACTCCGTCGATCAGCACGCGCCCGCTTTCGGGCAGGTAGAGGCGCTGCACAAGTTTGGCGAGAGTGCTCTTGCCCGATCCGGAGGTTCCTACGATTCCGATCACTTGGCCGGCCGGCACCTCCAGATTGATGTCGTGCAGAATTTCCGGGCCGTCGATGCGATAGCGGAAGCTGACGTGTTCGAAGCTGATGTCACCGCGGATCGCGGCGAGCGCCATTCTGCCGGGATTGTAGACCGGCTCGGGCGCGGTATTGAGGATATCGCCAAGCCGGGCGACCGACAGGCGCGCCTGATGAAAATCCTGCCAGGTTTGCGCCAGCCGTAGCACGGGAGCACTGACGCGGCCTGCCAGCAAATTGAACGCGATGAGCTCGCCGACCGAGAGCTCGCCGTTGATGACGAGCTTCGCCCCGAAATACAAAATCGCCGCGCTAACCAGCTTACTTACGAACTGAACGATTTGGCTCGCCACATTTCCCAAATTGGTGACCCGGAAGCTGGCAGCAACATAGCCGGCCAGTTGTTCCTCCCAGCGCCGCTGCATCTGCGGCTCAACCGCCATTGCCTTGAGCGTCTCGATCCCGGACACGCTCTCGACCAAAAAAGCCTGGTTCTCTGCGCCGCGCTTGAACTTCTCGTCCAGACGCTGCTGGAACAGCGGCGTCGCGCCGGCGGATATCCCGACATAGAATGGAAACGAAGCGAGGACGATCCAGGTCAACAGCGGCGAGTAGAAGAACAGCACCGCGATGAAGATCACCGTAAAGAACAGGTCGATCACCAGGGTCAGCCCCGAACTGGTCAGGAAATTACGGATGTTTTCGAGTTCGCGCACACGGGCGACTGAATCACCAACCCGTCTCGCCTGGAAATAGCCGATCGGCAGTGCGAGCAGATGTCTAAACAGCCGGGCGCCGAGCTCCACGTCGATACGATTGGTCGTGTGGGAAAACAGATAGGTACGCAGGACGCCAAGGATTGTTTCGAAGAGGGCGATTGCGACAAGGCCGACCGCAAGCACTTGCAGTGTGCTCAGGCTGCGGTGCACAAGCACCTTGTCGACAACGACCTGGAAAAACAACGGTGAGACCAAGGCAAAGAGCTGAAGAAAGAACGAAGCAACAAGGACCTCGCCCAAAAGCCGCCTGTACTTGTGGACCGCACCAAGAAACCAGGTAATGTTGAACTGGCGAGACAAGTCGGTGAGGCTGGCCCGCTTCGTCATCAGCAGGACCCGGCCGTCCCACACGGCTTCCAGCTCGGCCTGCGCCATCACGACCGGTCGTGGGTGGCCCGGCTCGAGTACGATGACCTTATCCTCGCCCGCCTTGCCGAGCAGCAAAAAGCCTCCGTCCCGCAAGGCGGCTAGCGCAGGCATTGGCGTACCGGCGAGCCGAGCCCAGTTCGTCGAGGAGACGCGGGCCTTCAACCCGAGCGCCTTCGCACAGCGGAGCATCTCGGGCAGGCCGATTGGTACGCCGCCAAACTGATGACGAATCTGTTCAGGATTGACCCCGAGTCCCTGGAATCGGAGCATCATCACCAGCGCGATAAGGCCGGGATCAGCTAATGACAAGTTGGTACGCGGCGCTCATGCACTGCCCTTTCCCCTGTTACACTAAATGCTTGCCGCCGAGATTCAGCCCAAATGGAATCTGCCACAGGGATGGCATCTCCACTGACGCTTGGCGACGATGAATTCTGCCGATTTTTGAAGGCGTGACCGAATCAGTGCACACCGATGCAGCTCGGACCTGCGCGGAGACGCTGAAGCCCGAGGAGGCGGTACCATTTCGTCTGAACAAGGCCAGACTTTGGCAAAGCCGCGGCTCGTCGAGCCGATACTTAAAAAGTGAACCAATCGTTCTTGCTTGAAATATTCATTCAGCCGGATGATGATTTTGTGTTCAGCGGAGAACATCGACGGCTGCCACACAGAGCGATTACGCCGGCGTGTGATGAAGCGTCGCCAGGCATAACGCAGCGTCCATTGTACGCGACTGGCGCCCCCGAAGTGACTGGCTCTAGAAGTGACTGGCTTTAGTTGTTCACGAAAGTCTTTAGCGGATAATGCTCGTCCGGCGTTTGACGCCCCTTGATCAATCGCCCCTTGACGGTCTTTTCCAGGTAGGACTCGCGTCTCACCATAGGCGAGGGCTTCACGTCCGAATAATTGATGTAGCTGTCGAAGCAGATCTTCTTGCCGATCGATACCTTCAGCTTGTTCTTCAGGACCCACAACATCGGCTCGGTCTTGGGCAGCTGGGGTACTATATTCGAGCGCATTGCGGTGCGAGCCGTCGTGACCATCCAGCAATTCTGGTCACAGGTCGCGACCTTCCGCCGAGTCCGTTGAGAAACCTCGCTGTTGATGATTTCGTCCCACGACTGTCGAGCGAGATTGCCCATGGGCAGGTCAGACCGTACGTTGCAGGCCCAAACGTCCGACCATGGATCGATGAATGCGAAGTCCTTTCCAGCGGTGCAAGGGATCAGACGATCGTGGCCGAGAATCTTTTCGATAAGGCCGAGATTCAAGTAGGCACGAAACCAGTTCTTCGGTTTGGAACTCCGCAACATCGCTTCGATGAGTCCCTCCACCTTCCGGGCAACGACTTTACGTTCGTAAAAATAGTTGTCGTTTTTGTAAAACTGCCAAGCATTGTGAAGCGCGGACGTTGCAAGCTCGTACCCTTCTTTTTTGGCAAACTCGTAGACGCTGACAAGTTGGTCGACATTCTCGTCCTGGATGACCATTGCGAAGCCGAGATCAGTGCCGCCAGCCTCCTTCAGCATACGCAAACCGGCAACCTTGGTGGCATAGCCGCCCTTCTCGCCCCGGATTGCGTCATTTGTTGCCTGGTTACCCTCCAGGGAAAAACGAACCTTGATATTGGGATGCTTCTTGATGATCGGAACCAACCGCTCTGGATGCAGTCCGTTCGAGGAGATCTCCATGACCCTGGCTTTTGGATGGAGAAGATCGGCAATCTCGCCAAGGTCCTTGCGAAGCGTTGGTTCACCACCGGACACGTTGAGGTTATCGAAGCCGGCCGGCAGCTTCGACAGCGTCTCAAGTGAAACCTCTTCCTTCGGATCGGTCGGATTCTTCCAGATGTAGCACATTTGGCATTTTGAATTGCATCGGAAAGTCGAGATGACTGTGAGATCCATTTTACAATCCAATCTTGCTGGGCGATCTGGTGTTTGCGGTCAGGCTCCGATAGAGCGAGAGAAGTGCTGCTCCATGTCTTTCGAGCGAATACTCCGTCTCTGCAATCCTTCGAGCCTGGCGGCCAAGTCTTCTTCGCAGATCGGAATCGCCCAACAGCAACCTGATGCAACTGGACAGTTGTTGCACGTCCTTGGATTCGAAGAGCAAGCCAGTTTCGCCATCCCTGACCAGTTCCGGTATTCCCCCTGTACGCGCCGCTATGACCGGCTTTGCATGTGCCATCGCTTCGAGTACCGAAAGCGGACAGTTTTCGCGCCATTCGGAGGGCACGACGACGACAGACGCTTTTCTGAGTGTGGTCTCGAGAGCCGTTCCTGTCAGATAGCCCGTGAATTCGGCTAACGGGAAACGCGACCGAAGATCTTCCAGCAGCGGTCCCGATCCGGCGACGACAAGCCGCCATGCCGCGTTGTCTGCCGCATGCGCCCGCAACAGGGTCTCAACCCCTTTTTCCTGTGAAAGGCGGCCGAGATAGAGAGCATAGCCTTCGTCAAGCTCTGACACTTCGATGCGGGAGGTGTCGACGCCGTTCGGGATATGGATTACCTTGTCCTTACCGAGGCGACCGACGACGGCGTCCTGCATGAGTCGGCTAGGGGCGATGAACTTGTCCACCCGTTGATAGCTGCGAGCCGCCGCATGATAGCGAGCTTCGGCCCAAAGCAGCGCGCTCCGCCCGATCGAACCATCGGCGCAGCGTTGCATGAGCAACGCCTCGAAGCTGCCTTCGGCGCACTTCGTGCACACTTTGCCGTTCCAGAGCTGGCTGTAAACCGGGCACACCGGCTTAAAGTCGTGAAGGGTGAGAACGACTGGAATCTTCTGCCGCGCAGCCGCGTTGATAATGGACGGTGTCAGCTGGTGGTAGATGTTATGGCAATGCAGTAGGTCCGCCTTTTCATCGCGGATCAGATTGGTAATCTGCTTCACCGCTTCCCGCGAACGAATGAACGACAGCGCCGATCTGACTTGACTAGCTCGCGAGTTCGATCGGTAATCTTTTTGCGAGACGAAATAGGATTCGTACTTCGACGGAAAATTACGCGGGTCATGCATGGAGAACTCGATAACGTCGAGTTCGTACTTCCTCATTAGCTGCATTTCGTCGAACATGACAGCCTCAGAGCCGCCGTTCAAAAAGAAGAATTTGTTGGCAAACAGGATCTTCAAGGCCGATTGTTTTGGCGAGGTGGCCGCCTTCATCTGTGTGCCTGCGGTTGGATCGGGGTGGCGTGCGCTCGACGCCAGACGCGGTCCTGCGTGGTGACGGGCGAGCCCGGCCATTGCATCGATACCGCGATCGATCGACGGCTCGCTCATCGTTCTGATCCGATCGCCAACCCGAAGCTCGCCTCAATTCCGAACAGGCGATAGACCGAGCCGCCGGCTGCTCCATTGCACAGCACCCGCATCGCTTTCCCTTCGAGTTGGACGAAAACAAACGGCGAGTTTGGAAAGCCTATCTCGGCTCGGCATGACGATATTGACGGCCGTCAAGTTACGTCGCGAGCCGTCGTACAGGATAGTCCATGTCTACTGCGCTGGATGAGCATCAACCGGCAATAATCGACCGGCGGGAGCTCCTCCCACAATCACCCCGAGCTGCCTAGTGGCGATTATCAGCCAGGCGTTTTGCGGAGGACGTGAAATGAGCAAGGGCGAGATCTATATTTTCGGATTTCGCGGCTTTCCGGGAGTCCAAGGCGGTGTCGAGACGCACGTCGAAAATCTCGCCCCGAAACTCGTCCACATTGGGCACCGCGTGACTGCCTGTTTGCGTTCGCCGTATGTCAGTCCGCAAGGTGGTAGGGAGTGGAGAGGAGTACGGCTGCTTCGGCTTTGGACCGTACGCAATATTTATCTTGAGGCGCTGCTACACTCGCTGATCTGCGCGCTGGTGGCAGGATTTCGCAGGCCGCAAGTCGTGCACATCCAAGGTATTGGCCCCGCTCTCGTTACACCACTGCTTCGCCTTCTCGGTTTGCGAGTTGTCGTCACCCATCATGGCGAGGACTACAACCGCGAGAAATGGGGTTGGGCGGCTCGCACTGTCCTGCGCCTCGGCGAGGCGCTGGGGATGCGCTTCGCGCATGAACGAATCGCCATTAGTCGCAGCATAGAGGCGCTGATCGCCACTAAGTACGGCAAGCCTTGCGTGGTTATTCCGAACGGGGTGGTCTTTCCAGATCTACCTCTGGAGAACGACAGGCTTGCTGACTTGGGTTTGGAGCCGGGTCGATACGTGTTGACAGTAGGACGGCTTGTTCCCGAGAAACGGCAATTGGATCTCTTGCGCGCCTTCTCCGACGCCGAGCTAGAGGGCTGGAAGCTGGCAATCGTTGGTCGCATCGATCATAAGAACAAATATGCCGATCTTCTCGCTTCGGAGGCAGGCTTGACGGAAAACGTCGTCATGACGGGTTTTCAGAATGGCGAGTCTCTGCGTCAGCTTTACGCTCACGCCGGCTTGTTTGTCCTGCCTTCGTCGCACGAGGGCTTACCGATCGTACTCCTGGAGGCGCTGAGTTATGGATTGCCCGTGCTGGTCAGTGATATTCCGTCCAATATGGAAGTTGTGAGTGATCCCGCGCACGTCTTCCGAGTAGGCGATATCCCGGAATTGAGCGCCAAAATATCTGCCTTGACCGATGTAAGATTGGACGCGACGGAGCGCGAGGCGGCAAGGCGCGATTGCGCCCGTCGCTATGATTGGGCCGAAATTGCCGAGAAGACCTCGGCAGCATACGAGGAACTCGTCGAGGCGAAGCGGGACGCCGTACTCGCGCGTTCGAATCCGACGCGGGGGCAAACAAAGCATGCTGAGCCGGTGTGGGATGATCTCAGGCGCTCGCTGCGTCCCGCCCGACATCGTCCGCCACAGCTACCGTGAATTCCACGAAAATCCAGTTTCAGACAAAGCAGAGCACGCCCTATGTGGTCAGGGTGCGTCGCCCTGAAGAGTCGCCGGTTCTTGTTGCCGATGTGCGCGAGATTTGCGGAGCTGCCACGCTTCCCGGGTACAACGGGAAAGCCTTTCGAGCGTCGTGATGTTGCTTGCATCCGTGGTTCATTTTGTCTTTTCGGACCGCGTTCATCTTCGAGCAGTTGATTTATGCGCCATCAGCGCAAGCAAGGGTCAATCACTGCGCGTGGCCATTTCAACGATCGGCGACGCTCACTAAATGAGAAGCGCCGGGGAGTTCCCCTCGCACCGATTGCCGACGAAATCGATTTTGTGCGAATATGGACTTATGAGTTCCAATATCGAGCCCCTCGCGCGAGCGATGACCGAACGCATTTGTCGGCGCAGCGGCATGTCGGAGACCGAAATATCGGGCTGGGTCGATCTTCACTGGCCATGCGCAGCCGCGATGCTTGAGGCTGGCGTCATGGACGAGGAGGGCGAATGGATTCCGGGGAAGGATATGCGGCGGGGAATTGAGGCTTATCGTGAACGAGTTCGAGAAGCGAGATAAAGAGCGATCGGATGGTCGACCAGCGTGCTCAAGGCTAAAAGATCCGCGTCAAGAGTTCTGTACCGCAAGGATCCAACAATCGTCATCAGATGACGCCACGATGCCGTGGCCGATCGTCCAGGTCTCCCGAGACATGATCTTTGCCTCGCTCGCTCACTTCCAGGGGCGGTCCGCCTAAATATTCCCGAACGGCTGGCGATTTCCGCCGACGAAGGCATCGCGTGGGCGCGCGAGGTCCGCCGGCTGACGCGGAGCGGGCATTTAGTGCACGCTGTGGCCTAGTATAGGCGACTCAATATCGGAGAGATGGGAGGCGACACCTCGTTTGTCGCAGGTACGACTTCGCCCGTAAACTGTTCGTCTAATAAGAGATAGCGATAAAGTTGTGTAGATCGCAATATTCCAAGGGTTCTGGGCTTTATTCCCAAATACTGTCCGAAGCGCGAATCAACGTGGAGAAGACGAAATGGCAACGCAGATGACGAAGTCGCAGCTGATCGATAAGATTGCTGCCGAGAATGAAGTAGCAAGGAAGGACGTAAAGGGCGTGCTGGAGACGCTCGCGACCGTCGGCTATAAAGAGCTGAAGAAAAATGGCGTGTTCTTGGTTCCGGGATTTGCCAAGTTCGTGGTCATCAAAAAGCCCGCTACCAAGGCGCGCAAAGGTACCAACCCCTTCAACGGGGAGCCGATGATGTTTAAGGCCAAACCGGCCCGAAAAATCGTCAGAGCACGCCCGGTCAAGGCAGCAAAAGACGCGGTATGAACAGCAAAGGGCCTCCGGGCCTTTTGACTTCAGCGTAGTTCGATATCCAAGCAACGTTCGCCAACGGGTGGATGCCGGATGATATCGTCTTCGTCGATGCGCTCAGCTACGGCGCAACCGGTAAAATTCAGAAGATGGAGTTGCGCCGCCACTAAGCAGGCCATGTTCGACACCCGCGCGGCAGGACGACGCGAGAATGCTGGACGACGTTTCAGTCCAAGATAGCTCGTGATTGTCGCGCGGTGGCGGCAGCACGCGAGGAAGCATGCGGGCGAGGCGCCGACATGCCGGCCTCGGAAGCCGTCAGGTCGCGTGTTTGGGTGTCTTTGCTTTCGCCGGCTTGCCGGCGGGAAGCTTTGCCGAGGCCGGGCGCGCACCGGGACCGGGATGGGTGTGGACTTCCTTGGCCAAAAGCGGCTCGCCGCATTCGGAGCATACCATCACGGGATCGAACATCTTGCCGCATTTGCGATGCTCATGCAGCAGGGGACGTCCCCGTTCGTCGACCATGTGTGTGTCGCCCCAATGCACCAGCGCCATCATCACCGGATACAGATCGAGGCCTTTTTGGGTGAGGATGTATTCGTGCCGCTTGGGCGACTCCTGGTACGGAATGCGCCGTAGCACGCCCTGCCTGACCAACTTCTTCAGCCGTTCGGCGAGCAGGTGGCGCGTGATTCCGAGCGCGGATTGAAATCCCTCAAACCGCCGCGTGCGCAGGAAGCATTCGCGCAGGATCAGAAGGCTCCAGCGATCGCCAATTACACCTATGGTTCGGGCCAGGGAACATGGCTCTTCCTCCAGGGCATCCCACTTCATACCTGCTCTCCGGTCATCGCCGCGCCCCGTCCAGCCCAAATCGACGAGAGAACCTCGGTCGCCCTGCCATTCTAAATAGGTACTCTGGGTGACAATTACCTCAGAAGGGCTCAATATCCTAGCCGCAGCGGACTTCAATTGACAGTTCGTTTTTAGAACTGTATGGGTCATTCATAGCCAAGGCTGGGCTGTTGGTCATTGCAACCGATCCCTGACACGCAACGCGTGCTACCCAGGAGAAGCCGGTGATGAACCCTCCAAAAGCTGAGTTTCAGTTCGATTTCGGCAGCCCGAATGCCTTTCTGGCGGAGCTGGCGCTTCCGGCTATCGAACGGCGCACCGGGGTGAAGTTCGAGTATGTTCCGGTGCTGCTCGGCGGCATCTACAAGGCGACCAACAATCTGTCGCCATTCGAGTCACTTCGCGGAATCAAGAACAAGCCCGAATATCAGGCGCTGGAGACGCAACGCTTCATTCGTCGCCACAACATCACCAGGTTCCGTCCCAATCCGTTCTTTCCGGTCAATACGCTGATGCTGATGCGAGGCGTCGTCGCGGCGCAGTTCGAAGGCGTGTTCGAGCCGTACTTCCGCGCCGCCTACCATCATATGTGGGAAGAACCGAAGAAGATGGACGACCTCGAAGTCTTTCGCGGCGCCTTTGTCTCATCGGGCATCGATATCGATCGACTGATTGCGCGCGCGCAGCAGGATGACGTCAAAAAGAGGCTGATCGATTTGACGACCGACGCGGTGAGCCGCGGAGCATTTGGCTCACCGACGTTCTTTGTCGGAAATGAAATGTTCTTCGGCAAGGATAAGCTCCGCGACGTCGAAGAATCGATCGTCGAGCAGACCAGCCGACTTGTTCCAAAAATTGCCTAAGATCGGGAATCGCGGCCTGCGAACGTCAGCTGGATGTCCGGGAGTTGCATGGCGAGAATAGATTGTCCACGGCCGATAGATCTAACCTCACCGGGAGAAGACCTTGCAGAAGAGAAACGCGACCGTGGCCGTGATCGGCGCCGGGGACTACATCGGCGGCGAGATCGCCAAGAAGTTTGCTTCAGAGGGGTTCACGGTATTCGCCGGGCGCCGCAACGGCGCCAAGCTCGAACCTCTGGTGAAAGACATCGAGGCGGCCGGAGGCGAAATTCACGCGCGTTCGCTCGATGCGCGCAAGGAGGAGGAAATCATCTCCTTTCTCGGCGATGCCGACAAGCACGCTCCGCTCGAGGTCTGCATCTTCAACATCGGCGCCAATGTCAACTTCCCAATCCTCGATACCACCGAGCGCGTGTTCCGCAAGGTTTGGGAAATGGCCTGCTATTCCGGCTTTCTCGCAGGCCGCGAGGCAGCGCGGCTGATGCTGCCCCGGGGCAAGGGCAATATCTTCTTTACCGGCGCGACGGCGAGTCTGCGCGGCGGGCCGGGCTATGCGGCTTTCGCCAGCGCCAAGTTTGGGCTGCGTGCCGTCGCACAGGCGATCGCGCGCGAGTTGGGTCCGAAGAACATCCACGTCGCCCATCTCATCATCGACTCCGGCGTCGACACCGAATGGGTGCGCCAGCGGCGGATCGAGGCGCTGGGACCGGATGCCCTCAATAACCCCGATCTGCTGATGCCGCCGTCGTCGGTCGCGGAATCCTACTGGCTGCTTTATCAGCAGCCGCGCAGCGCCTGGACCTTTGAGCTGGAAATACGCCCCTTCGGCGAGAAGTGGTGACGGGAGCTGTTTGCGATGGAGCTCTGCCTTTCCGAAGAGAACGCTGCGCTTCGCGACGAGGGGCGTGACTTCGCACTGTTGCCCCCGAGCACAAATAGGGCTGCGTTCAAGCCGCAGGTAAAGACATGCTTCTTCACCTCGATGTGATTCCAGGAGTTGATACTACCAAAAGCTGCATACTGGCAGGGAGGAATGCAAGGACCTACGTTGGCGACGTCATTGATGCAATGAGGACATCGCCGCGGCGCGCTTGGTCATGCTCGTGAACGGATTACTTATGGGCTTGGTTTCCATGAGCGCGCAACGCGCAGTGAGCGCGTAAAGCGCAGAGAGCCTGTGGGAGAACCGAGCATGATAAAACAGACCGGATAGTCCGGAGCCGCTGATGGGATCCTTCGGTTCAGAGACCGTTCGGAAAATTGGGAGTTCGCAGAACGAAAGGCTCGTCAATCTGGTAGAGCAAGCAGCGTAGGGCCGCCGGGTCAACGTCATTAGCCTCGGCCCAATTAAAGCCCCGGCTGGAGGGGCGACCCGGTGATCCAGACGACGAACGTGCTTTTATCGGAGCCGAATTGACGCGGCTGAGCAGCCGGTGAGGTTCTCGTCGTCTCAGCGCGTCAAGGCCGGCGATTTCCTAATCCAGATCGATGCCGACTACGAAGATGCCGACTACGAAACTGAGTCGCTCAGGCAGAAGTAGATGAAGATGTCGACGGCAGCTATACAGAACCCAACAGAGCGCGAACATCGCTCCTATCATCTGGGCCTCGCGCAATGGCCGGCTGGCACGACGACCCTGGCGTTCGAGATTTGGGTGGCGCTGGCTGTCAGCTACTATATTGCCTTCGCGCTTGAACTCAACGCCGCGGCAAGCGTGGGAACAGGCCTGCTCATATTGGTGGGACCGACCCAAGGCATGATCCTGTCCAAAGCGATCTATCGCATCGCAGGAACATTGTTTGGAGCAGTCTTCGCGATAATCCTGACGAGCCTCTTTTCACAAGACCGGACGATGCTCATCGCCGTTTTTGCGGTGTATATGGCATGTCTCGTTGCGATAGCAACGCTTCTACGTGACTTCCGCGCGTATGGATGTATCCTGGCCGGCTATACGGTCGCACTTATTTCGATTGTCGACGTCGACGCCCCCACGGCTACCTTTATGGCTATGCTCGATCGGGTCGCCGTCATTCTGCTTGCCGTGCTCGTCCTTGCATTCGTGAGCGCAATTTTCGCGATCGCTGAATCGACACGATCACTGCAATCCAAGCTACGTCTTGCTACGAAGGATATCGTGGCCATGGCCTTGGCCGCTCTCGATCAACGCGTACCACCTGATCCATCGCAATGTGTCGCGATGAGCGCGAGGCTTATGCCATTACGAAGCGAGATCGGGTTTGCAACGCCGGAATTGCTTGATGGATGGGCGCGCGCGAAAGGCGCTCGAAGCGCGCTGCTCGGCCTGTTTGAAGCGATCTCCGCTATCCAGGCCGTGGGTCTAGGTTTGCGCAACATGTCCGCGGCATCTTCGACCGTCGACCGCGCAATCTCCCTCATGCGCGCAGCAATTGTCGCGCAGCGCCCTGAGAAACGGCTGGCTGACATTGAGGCTCTCATGCAGCAGGCAATGGAAGCAGGGGAGCTCTCTATTGATGAGGCATACGTTCTGGATCGCTGCAAATTCATGATTGAAGTATTTCGCGACATTCGTGACGGTCTACTTTCAAGTCGGGTTGGACGGCTTCCACGAAGATCCGTGAGCCTTCCCGTGCATCAAGACTATATCGCGGCGGTTCTTAATGCTCTGCGCGTAGGCCTCACGGTCGGCATCGTTGGATTGCTTGCCGTGCTGTCTGGACTGCCCGGCGCGAACCTGATGATCATCGGAACAATCGTTTTCGTCTCCCTCGGATCTGTTCTGCACGATCCCCTTGCAATGGGAAGAGCGGCACTCTTAATGACGCCGGCCGTAATCATCACAGGCACGATCTATGACTTCCTGATTTTCCCAAATATCAGTGACTATCCGTTGTTCATCATCTCTCTCGCGCCGGTGGTGGCAATCGCCTGCTGGTTGATCAAAATCGGCAAAGGCCCAATGGGAATTTTTTATGGTGTGCAAAGCATATCGCTTATCTCGCCAGCCAACGTGCAGACGCTCGATCCAACGACTTTTGTGGATACTGCAGCCTTCCTCGTCGCCGGAAGCGTATGCATTTTCTTTTCCTTGCTTCTGATCGTCCCGGTTGATCCTGCCCTGCTTCGTCTTCGCCTGGCTTTGGCTGTGGGTCGTACCTTGCGCAGAGCTTTGGCTGACGAGAATAGTCTCAATCAGCCCAGGGCAAGCCTTCACTATGACCGCTTAAGTCAGTTCAGTTCATGGCAGAACGGCGAGCCGGTTACTCCCGCACGCCGCAACGTCATGAAGCGGCTTTCCGACCTGGGCAATCTTAGTTTCGCGGTGCGGCGATCATGGATGGCACTCGACCAGGCGAGGATCGCCGTTGACCCTGCCATCGACGCAAAGGCAAGGCAGATCCTTCCGACATTATCGGCAGTGGAGATACTCGATCTGTCTCGGGCCTATCTAGCCGCTGCTGCAGGCCTCGATCGCTCGAAGCGCCTTGACCTCGTACATGCCGCAGCCGCGCTTTATGGCACCGCGGTTCTAACGACGTCAGAAATGAGATTGCTCGGGCATCTGAAGTTGCTGCGTTATCATTCGCAAGGGGGTCTGAAGCCATGAAGGAATTCGTCGTCGCAGGGCTACTGATCTCGCCGCTCGTGAAATATGCACTGATCGGGGCATTGATCTTTATTCCGATCCGTTTCGCTCTCGTTGTCACCCGAGTGCAAAAATGGTTCTGGCATCCGTTGCTTGCGGAAGCCGCCATTTATATCTGCGTTGTCGCAAGCCTGAACATCTTCATCTGAAGGGCATACGATGTTCAACCGCGCCCGTCGAACGATCCGTTTCGCACTGACGTTCCTTCTGCTCGCGTTCGCGGCCTTCGCGGTCGTTGGCTTATGGGAACATTATATGGTGGCACCGTGGACCCGCGACGGTCAGGTCCGTGTACAAGTCGCCGATATTGCGCCCCAAGTAGCCGGTCAAATCGTCGAGCTGTTGGTCCAGGACAACCAGTTTGTCCACAAAGGCGACCTTCTCTATGTGATCGACCAGGGCGATTACAAAGTAGCGCTGGACCTGGCCAAAGCGGACGTCGCGAGCAAGGCTGCTGACCTCGAAGTCAAGAAGAATGAAAATGAGCGGCGCCGGAAATTGACGGACCTCGCCGCGTCTGTCGAAGAGAAGCAGATTTATGAGGGAAGCTACTCCGTCGCCCGGGCTGCTTATCAGACATCGCTCGCCAACCTTGAGCAGGCCCAACTGAACATGCGGCGCACGGAGGTGCGCGCCACCGTGAACGGCTTCGTTACGAATCTTCTGCTTCGCGTTGGAGATTATGCAAACCGGGGATCGCCAAATATCGCAATAGTTGATTCGGATTCGTATTGGGTCGCTGGCTATTTCGAGGAGACTAAACTCGGCAGCTTTCAAGTCGGTGATGCCGCCGAAGTCAATTTAATGGGATATGATGGGAAATTGACGGGGCATGTCGAAAGCATAACGCGCGGAATCAGCGCACCAAATGCAACCGTCAGCACCCAGGGCTTGCCCTCGGTCGAGGCCGTTTATACGTGGGTGCGGCTTGCCCAGCGGATTCCCGTTCGAATCAAAATCGACAGCGTGCCCCCGGCAGTAACGCTGACTGCAGGCTTGACAGCGACGGTGATTGTCACTCCCTCTGCGGCCCCCACACCGACGGCCCTATACGAAATACGATCTCTTTGGAGCCTTATAAGAGAATCGTTAGCCAAAGGCTGGCGCCATTCGGAGGTGCGCTCGTCGCGCGTCATAGATGCGTGTCGTCAGGACGGATGCAGCTGGTGGGCTGCAATTTGCAAATCGTGCCATGGAGAAGCAATCAGTTGAATTTGATCGCTATCGGGGCATAGCGAACACTGGCGAACCGTCCGCCCAGCAGATTTATGGGTTCACGGTCTAGGAATAACATCGCGGCACAAAGGAGAGCGTATGATGGCCTTCAATGTCAACGTCAATGGAAGTGCGCGCAGCGTCGATGTCGATGGCGACACACCGCTGCTCTGGGTCCTTCGCGACGTGCTCGGTATGACCGGGACGAAATTCGGCTGCGGCATGGCACTGTGTGGCGCCTGCACCGTGCATATTGACGGCGTCGCCACCCGTTCCTGCATCACGACAATCGACAGCATCGGCAACTCGCACATCACGACCATCGAAGCAGTGGGTGCGACCGCAGCCGGTGCCAGGATTCAGAAGGCCTGGCTTGACCACGAGGTCGTCCAATGCGGCTACTGCCAGTCCGGCCAGATCATGTCGGCCTCAGCGCTGCTTGCAAGCAATGCGCATCCCAACGACGCCGACATCGACGACGCCATGAGCGGAAATATCTGCCGCTGCGGAACCTATGTGCGGATCCGCGAAGCCATCAAGCTTGCCATGCAAACGAACAAAAAGGGAGGCTGACTATGATCCTCGATCGCATCGCGTCCCGCACTCCTGACACGAATCTGTCGCGACGTAGCTTCCTGACAACCAGCGCGACGGTCGGCGGTGGTCTCATGCTGAGCCTCAGCCTGCCTCTTGGCCGAAGCGAAGCCGCTCGCCCCGATGGCTTTGCGCCGAACGCTTTCATTCGTATCGACAGCGACGGCCAGGTCGTCCTGACCATGCCTTATGTCGAGATGGGGCAAGGCACCTACACATCGATCCCGATGCTGATTGCCGAAGAGCTCGAGGTGAGCCTTAAGCAGGTGCGGCTGGAGCATGCGCCGCCGAACGAAAAGCTTTACGCCAACCCGTTGCTCGGCGTGCAGGCGACCGGCAATTCGAACGCGATGCGCGGTGCATGGAAGCCACTGCGTGAGGCCGGCGCCACCGCAAGGACCATGCTGGTCGCAGCAGCGGCCAATCGCTGGGGGGTCGATGCAAAATCCTGCCGCGCGCAGGATGGCGAGGTGATCCATGTGTCGACCGGCCGGCGTCTGAAATATGGCGAGCTGGCCGTCGAGGCGGCAAAGATGCCCGTCCCCGGAAATGTCACCCTGAAATCGCCGGAAGATTTCAAGCTGATCGGCACGCCGGCCAAGCGGCTCGATGCGCCGGCAAAGGTCAACGGGACCGCGGTCTACGGTATCGACGCTCGGCCGCCCGGCGTGAAGATTGCGACTTTGGCGCAATCGCCTGTGTTCGGCGGGCGCGTGAAGAGTCTGGATGACACGGCTGCCAGGGCGGTGAAAGGTGTGCGCCAGATCGTCCGGCTCGACGACGTGGTTGCGGTCGTAGCCGATCATATGGGAGCTGCAAAAAAGGGATTGGCTGCGCTCAAGCTCGAATGGGATGACGGTCCGAATGCCAATCTCGCCACTGAAGAGATCGCGCGCGAGCTCGAACAGGCGACGCTTGGCTCGGGCGCTGTGGCGCACAACATCGGTGACGCTGACAAGGCCATGGCGAGTGCCGCCACCAAGGTCGAGGCGATCTATCACCTTCCATTCCTGGCCCACGCCACGATGGAGCCGATGAACTGCACGGTGCACTTCCGCAAGGATGAGTGCGAGATCTGGATCGGCAGCCAGGCTGTGGCGCGTGTCCAGGCGATGGCCGCGGAGGCCGCAGGCCTGCCGCCGGAAAAGGTCATCGTCCACAATCATCTGATCGGTGGCGGCTTCGGTCGACGGCTGGAGGCTGACGGTGCGGTCCGCGCCGTTGAGATTGCCAAGCATGTCGATGGTCCCGTGAAGGTCGTGTGGACGCGTGAGGAAGACATTCAGCACGACATGTACCGGCCTTATTGGTTCGACCGTATCTCCGCCGGGCTCAACGAGCAGGGCAGGCCGGTCGCCTGGAAGCATCGTTTCGCCGGCTCCTCGGTGCTTGCGCGATGGCTGCCGCCGGCCTTCAAGGACGGCCTCGATCCCGACTCGACGGAAGGCGCGATCGATCTCGTCTACGACCTGCCGAATTTCCACGTCGAATATATCCGCGTCGAGCCTCCGGGCATCCCGACGGCGTTCTGGCGCAGTGTCGGCCCCTCGCACAATGTCTTCGTCACTGAAAGCTTCATCGATGAAATGGCGGTCGCCGCGAAACAGGATGCGGTCGCCTACCGTCGAGCGCTGCTCGACAAGTCCCCGCGCGCCAAAGCGGTCCTTGATCTTGCCGCGGAAAAAGCCGGCTGGGGACAGGCCATGCCCAAGGGAACCGGTCGCGGCGTCTCGCTGCAGTCAGTGTTCGGCAGCTATCTCGCGCAGGTGGCCGAGGTCGAAGTCTCGAAAGAGGGCGCTGTCCGCGTCCGGCGTGTGGTCTGCGCGGTCGATTGCGGCACCGTGGTCAATCCCGATACGGTGCAGGCGCAGATCCAGAGCTGCATCATCTTTGGCGTAACGGCTGCGCTCTACGGCGAGATCACGCTGAAGAACGGCCGTGTCGAGCAGACCAACTTCGATACCTATCAGATGCTGCGCATAAATGAGGCGCCCGCGATCGAGGTCCACATCGTCAAAAGCGCGGAGCCGCCGGGCGGGATGGGTGAGACCGGGACATCGGTGATCGTTCCCGCGATCGCCAATGCGATCTTTGCCGCCACCGGTAAGCGCCTGCGCAAAATGCCGGTCGATGCCAGCGTGCTGAAACAACCGGTGTGAGTCGTTGGCGCAGCAAATACGAAGGGCGAAACGCAGCGCGCAAGCGGCTACGGCGTAACGCGGCGTAGTACGCAATCCAGGGGGATCTGTCCTTTTCTCACATGCCGCCGCAGCTCTTGCGGCTCTGCCGCGGCATGAAGAGCACTAAGCCGTTAGTGGAGGGCAGGCTAGGCTAAGGAGTCCGTTTTCGTGCACGCTTGGAGCGCTTTCGGTGCGCAGCCTGCTTTGCTCGATTGCCGCAGATCGCCATGCTGCACCACCTGCGCGTACGGCCTCGGGTTCGATCGACGAACAGAAGCGTGCACTCCGGCCCCTCGCACGCTTTCACATAGGTGAAGTCCTCTATACACACGAGGTCGGCTAGCGATCGCGCTAACGGAAGGAGCAGCGAATCGGGTGACTGCCAGCGCCGCTGCGGGCGCCAAGCCAGACCGGAATTTCCTTTTTCCTCTTGTCCGTGGTCATGGTCCTCCTTGTAAGGCCGTTCACGAACCGCGATCTGACCGAACTCTTCGTCGCGCGCCAGCAACTGATTGAGTGGTTCGAGTTGGCGCAGTGCGTTCGGCTCAATTGGTTTACCCATATGTTTATAGACAAAGGGTTTGAACCAATCCCTTAGCGCGCGTGCTTGCGCCGCAATAGCGTCGAGCTCCCCGGGAAGAGCGCTCTTCCGAAAACCCTTCAACGCGTTGTTGGGTACCAATCCAGCTTGCTTGATCCAGGTGAGAAGATCTTCCCCCGAGGCCAGCCACTCGACCTTGGTATCCACCGGGACCGCAATGGAATTCAAGAAGTCGAGTCCAGGGTTGTCGGCGATGAAAAATGGCGGCGGGAGCTTGGCTGTCATGGGCGCTCGAGAGAAGCGGCAAACATCGAAACAAACATAACCATTTGTATGGGCCCTAACAAGTTACCCTCCGTCCATAACCCCATTGAAGGGCCAACTGGAACGGCTATGCCGGCACAACCAGCGATGCCGCACGCGAGAAATTTTAATGACGATCGGCGTGCCTGTAACAATCCGCGAAAGATAGTCACGTGAGATTGAGCAGGATGCGACTGGAACAGCCAGGTTCTAGAGCTATAGTAACCTGACAAATAGCATCAGAAAAGTTACTCTGCTCCGGCAAAGCGGGAACCCTTTGATGAGCAAGATTCATTATCGGAAGGCCGACGTCGACGGGTTCCAGGTATTCTATCGCGAGGCGGGGAGGGTCGAGGCGCCGGCGCTCCTGTTGCTTCACGGATTTCCAAGTGCCGGCCATATGTTTCGCGAGCTGATCCCGGCCTTATCGGATCGCTTTCACATCGTGGCGCCGGATCTGCCTGGCTTCGGCCAGTCCGACATGCCATCTCGCGACAAGTTTTCCTACACTTTCGGAAGATTAGCCGAAGTGATTGAGCGCTTCACCGAAGTGATCGGACTTGTTCGCTTCGCGATCTACGTCTTCGATTATGGCGCGCCGACCGGTTTTCGACTGGCTGTTCGCCATCCGGAGCGGATCACCGCAATCGTCTCCCAGAATGGCAACGCCTATGAGGAGGGGCTGAGCGATGGGTGGAATCCCATCCGCGCCTATTGGCAGGACCCCTCGCAGGCCAATCGGAACGCGCTCCGATCGTTCCTCGCCCCCGAGACGACGATTTGGCAATACACTCACGGTGTATCCGACACGACCTATGTGTCTCCGGACGGCTATTCGCTCGATAACTTCTATTTGGCCCGCCCCGGGGCTGATGAAGTCCAGCTGGACCTGTTTGGCGACTACAAGAGCAACGTCACGCTTTACCCGGTTTTTCAGGAGTACTTCCGCAACCACAAGCCGCCCTTCCTGGCCGTTTGGGGCAAGAACGATCCGTTCTTTCTGCCGCCGGGCGCGGAAGCGTTTAAGCGTGACATTCCGGGCGCGGAAGTGCGTTTCTTTGACACTGGCCACTTCGCACTTGAGACGCACTGCAACGAAATCGCCGCGGCGATGCGCGACTTTCTCTCGCGTTCCAAATGAGAGCCCATAGGCCGCCTCCGCCTTTCAAGTAATCTTCTCCAGGGAGCGATCTGATGCGTGCAATTGTTCTCGAAAAATTTGGTGGCCTCGATGCTCTGGTCATCAAGGACCTTCCGGAGCCCGAGCCGAAGGCGGGATACGTCGTCATCCAAGTAAAGGCGTTCGGCATCAATCACGCTGAGATGCACATGCGCAGGGGCGAATGGGCGGAGGCGGCTCCCGTCAGCGGCATCGAGTGCGTGGGCATCGTGAAATCCTGCCCCGGTGGGGAGTTTCCGATCGGCGCGAAGGTAGCCGCGCTCATGGGCGGTCTCGGGCGCACGATCAACGGCAGTTATGCCGAATATACCCGCGCACCGGCTTCAAACGTGGCGCTGATCGAGTCGGACCTGCCGTGGGCGGAACTCGCAGCGATTCCTGAAACCTACGCGACCGCCTGGACCTGCCTGTTCCGCAATCTCAAGATCGAGAAGGGGCAACTGCTCGTCATTCGCGGCGCGACGTCCTCATTCGGTCAGGCCGCGCTCAAGATGGCCGTCAATGCCGGAGTCCGGGTGATCGCGACGACTCGTAACCGCGATCGCTTCGCCATGCTTGAGAAAATCGGAGCCGAGCGCTGCGAAATCGAGCGACGCGACTTGTCGAAGCACATCGCTGAAGCGAAGAAGATCGATGCCGTGCTGGACCTGGTGGGCAATAGCGTCATGCTCGATTCCCTTGCCATGCTGCACCGTGGTGGCCGCTCCTGTCTGGCCGGCTGGCTTGGCGGTCTCGATCCCATCCCCGACTTCAACCCTCTGCTGCAGATGGCGAGCGGCGTCTATCTGACGTTCTTCGGCAGCTTTGTGTTCGGAACTCCGGGCTTTCCCCTTTCGGACGTGCCTCTTCAACAAATTGCAGCGGACGCTGCGGCCGGTCGGCTCGACATCAAGCCCGCCAGAACGTTCCGTTTCGAAGAGATCCGCGAGGCCCATCGCGTGATGGAGGCCAACGAGGCCAATGGGAAGATCGTCGTGGTTCACGCTTGAGGCGGCGGCCAATGCTCGAAATTCGATAAGAGGATAGGAGAAAGAGAAATTTAGAATGTCAAAATCGGCCCCGTGGCAGCGTTCCACCAAACAGACAATGTCATCCGGCCATAGATGCAACAAAAATCGGAGTTTATTTACATGGCCGCTCTTCCTCTGATCGTCTTTGACGTCAATGAAACGCTTCTGGACCTTCAAACTATGGAGCCAACTTTTGAACGCATCTTTGGCGAGAAGAGCGCCATGCGCCTTTGGTTCGCTAACCTCATCATGTATTCCGCGGCTCTGACTGTGGCCGGCTGCTACGTTCCGTTCACCGATATCGGTTCGGCTGTGATGAAGATGCTTGGGGATACGCAAGGCATCAAGATTGATGACGCGGATAAGAGAGAGCTTACCGAGAAGTTTTCGACGATGCCGCCGTACCGGGAGGTGCCGGGAGCGCTACGCAAGCTGCGCGATGCGGGTTTCCGGCTGTTCACCCTCACGGACAATCTGCCTGAGGTTCAAACCCGTCAGCTTGAACACGGCGGCATTGTCGATCTTTTCGAGCGGCGCTTCAGCGCGGACGGCGTGAAGCACCACAAGCCATCGCGTCAGGCTTACGCCCACGTCGAGAAGGAGCTTGGGGTCGGGCCCTCCCAGCTCTGTCTCATCGCCTGCCATATCTGGGACACGCTTGGCGCCGTGGCGGCCGGCTGGGAAGCGGCGCTGATCAAGCGGGTCGGCAACGATGTGCTGGGAGTCGGTCCTCAGCCGCAGATCGTCGGCGATGACCTGAATGACGTTGCCGATCAGCTTATCGCCCGACACAGGGGGCGGAGCTAATCCCCTGGCGATGTTCCCTGACGTCGTTAGACAACAAGCCAAGACAAGGAGAGACCCAATGCTCAACTCAGCGATCAGGCGGAGGGAATAGTCATGTCTCAGACCGAACACTTCGATGTCGTAATCCTCGGCAGCGGCCAAGGCGGAAAGAAGCTCGCATGGCATTTGGGTCATTCCGGCAAAAAGGTTGCCGTCGTGGAGCGCCGCTGGGTCGGTGGCTCGTGCCCCGCCGTCGCCTGCATGCCGTCCAAGAACGAACTCTGGAGCGCGCGGGTCGCCCATCTCGTCCAGAATGCCGCGCAGTTCGGTACGCTGGCGGCTGCTGTTAAGACCGACATGCGCAAGGTGCGCAGCCGCAAGCAGGACATGATCGATCGCGAGATCGAATTCCACCTGAACGCATACAAGAGCAGCCACGCTGAACTGATCATGGGCAGCGGCCGCTTCATGGGCCCGAAGATCATCGAAGTCGCCCTGAACGATGGCGGCACCCGCCTGCTTACCGGCAACGAGGTCGTCGTCAATGTCGGCACGCACGCCGCGATTCCGGATATTCCGGGCCTTGAAGCGGTCCGCCCACTCACGCACATCGAGGTGTTGGAGCTCGACTATCTGCCGTCGCACTTGATCGTGTTGGGCGGAGGCTATACCGGGATCGAAATGGCGCAGGCCTACCGCCGCTTCGGCAGTCGAGTGACGATCATCGAGCCTGGTCGGCAACTGATGGGCCGCGAGGATGCCGATGTCGCGGAAGAGATCCTGGGTATCCTGACCGCTGAGGGCATCCAAATCTTGCTCGACGCTCAGCCGGTCGGCGTTCACGGCCTCTCCGGAGACGAGATCACCGTTACGATGCGGACAGCGGCCGGCGAGCAGAAGGTCGAAGGCAGCGATCTGCTTGTGGCGGCGGGACGTATCGCAAACACGGGCGATATCGCCCTCGACAAGGCGGGCGTGGCGCTCGACGCCCGCGGTTTCGTCCACGTCAACGAACGGCTGGAAACGACGGCGTCCGGCGTGTGGGCCATCGGCGAATGCGCCGGCAGCCCGCAGTTCACGCACGTTTCCGTGGACGACTTCAGGATCGTCAGGGACAACATGGCCGGCGGCAATCGCAGAACCGACGATCGGCTGGTTCCGTATGTCATGTTCACCGATCCGCCCCTCGCTCGCGTCGGCCTTTCCGAGGGCGAAGCGCAGCGCAAGGGAATTCCGGTGCGGGTCGCCACGCTTCCGATGAGCAACGTCTTGCGCACGGAGGCGACCGACGAGACTCAAGGCTTCATGAAGGTGGTGGTTAGCGCCAGTGACGACCGCATCCTTGGCTTCACCATGATCGGTTCCGAGGCCGGCGAGGTCATGGCTGCAATTCAGACCGCGATGCTCGCCGAGCTTCCTTACACGAAGCTGCGCGACGCCGTCATCACGCACCTTACGATCGCCGAAGGTTTCGGCCCTCTTTTCGGCAACGTGCCGGCACGGGCTGCGTGATCGCAACTGACTCTATTATCGCCAAAACTACGATCGCGCTTATCCAGCTCTAGGCGTGGGGAGGGCAGCGCGCTACTTTGCGTCCGAACCTGATCGGGAAAACCTTTCGGCAAGATCACGGAATTGCACGCGTTCATCTCGTACTGCAATGTCGTACCGGACAAAGGCGGTGTAAGCGCTTGAAATGAAAGAAAAATACTTTAGCAGTCGATCTTGAATTTCCGTCGGCCCAAAAATCAGCTATTGCCAAGTGAGACAATAAAGCGAAATAACATCAACATGTTAGCGCATAGATTTTCCGTTGCCCCGATGATGGACTGGACCGACCGGCATTGCCGCGTCTTCCATCGCCTGATGACGCGGCATGCGCGGCTTTATACGGAGATGCTGACGACGGGCGCGATCATTCATGGTGACCGCACGCGTCTGCTCGGCTTCAATGCCACCGAACATCCGGTCGTGCTGCAACTTGGCGGCTCGAGCCCGCGCGATCTCGCGACGTGTGCGAAGATCGGCGAGGATTTCGGCTACGACGAAATCAACCTCAATGTCGGCTGCCCATCGGATCGGGTGAAGGACGGCCGTTTCGGCGCCTGCCTGATGGCGGAGCCGGCGCTTGTCGCCGCTTGCGTCGATGCCATGAAGCGCGCGGTCGGCATTCCGGTCACGGTCAAATGCCGGATCGGGATCGACGATCAGGATCCGGAAGTGGCGCTGGACGTGCTGGCGCGCAGCGTCGTCGCCGCCGGCGCGGATGCGCTGATCGTGCACGCCCGCAAAGCCTGGCTCAACGGATTGTCGCCGAAGGAAAATCGCGACGTCCCGCCGCTCGACTACGACAGGGTATATCGGCTGAAGGCTTCACTGCCGAACGTTCCCATCATCATCAATGGCGGCATCGCAAGCCTCGCCGAGGCCAAGCAGCATCTCAGCCATGTCGACGGCGTCATGCTGGGACGTGCCGCGTATCAGGAGCCATGGCGGTTGCTCGCCGCCGATCCCGAATTGTTCGGCGAGGCGGCGCCGCACGCGACCATGAAGGACGTGTTCGAGTCGATGATGCCATACATCGAGAGCCAGCTCGCGCACGGCACGCGGCTGCACTCGATCACGCGGCATTTCGTCGGCGCATTTCATGGCGTGCCGGGGGCGCGCGCGTTCCGCCGTCACCTGGCTGAAAACGGCGTCAAAGCCGATGCCGGCGTCAATGTTCTGCGCGATGCGATTGCGCTGGTGGAGGATCGCGTGATGGCCTCGATCGCTGCGTGAGGCGCTACGGATAGCCGTGCAGCATCAGGCGGTCGGCGCGCACTTCCCAGCGTTCCAGCCGGTCCAGAAAGCTCATGCCGAGCAGATTGGTCTTCATCTGTCCGTGCGGCACCACAAGCGCCGGGACTGAACGCTCGACGAGCTTGCCGATGGCAAGGCGATCGAGCGTCAGCCGTGCCGCCCTGGTATGTCCGCCGGCGGTCTCGACGTTGACATTGTATTCGAGCAACTCCAGCGGCAGCCCGGCCGCCTTTGCCGTCTCGTAGGTCAGTACGACCGAAGTCGCCCCGGTGTCGATCACCATCGGCGCGCTTACGCCGTTGATTTTGGCCCGCAGCGCGAATTCACCGCCCTGACCGCGCGAGATCTGCACGGCGCGCGTTGCAGCTGTCGTCCGGTTGCGCAGCAAGTCCGAGACGGTGTCGCTGGCGCGGGCGACCTGTTCTGGATCTTTATAGGCGACGACAGCGCCGGCCGTCGCAGCGAGCAGGAAAACGACGAGCAAGAAGCGGCTCACAGCGGGCCTCCCATGCAGGTGTTGGTCAGTCGCGCTTTTGATTCCCCGCCATTTCGGGCTGAGACAGGCCAGCGTCGGCCATGCGCGCCGGCAGCAGTGCCATCACCGCAAGCCTCTCCGCGCGTTCCATTCGCTGCCAGCGCGCGATCTCCGGAAGCGTACGGCCGCAGCCGAAGCAGAGGCTGGATTTGGGATCGATGATGCAGACTGCGATACACGGCGTTTCTTTGCTCATTCAGGGACAGTGATGGGTATTTTCTCGTTGGCGCAAGTGCTCCAGTTACAATCCGGTGCCGGCGTTCATGATCGGCCTGTTGCGGGCCCGGCGCTTGTCGTCGGCGGTCCCGGTGCTGGCGGTTTCCGGTTGCAGCGGCGGAGCTTCTTCGGCCATCGGAGCCAGCGCCGACATCACGCGCTCCGGCGGGAAAGTGACGATGACCTCGGTACCGATGCGAAGTTTTGATTTCAGCGTAAATGTGCCGCCGTGCATGTCGATCAGGCTTTTTGCGATCGGCAGCCCGAGGCCGGCACCCTGTTCGGCGGATTTGATCGAATTGGATCCCTGACCGAACGACGCCAGCACGATGGGGATTTCGTCCTCCGCGATGCCGGAGCCGGTATCCTTGACGCTCAGATATTGCCCGCCCGACGCGGTCCATCCGACTTTCAGCCAGATCTCCCCGCCCTGGGGCGTGAACTTGATGGAGTTCGACAACAGATTGAGCACGATCTGACGTGTGGCGCGCTCATCGCCCCAAATCCGCGGCATGCCATGCTCGAACACCTCGTGAATGGTGATGCCGCGGCTGGAGGCGCGCAGTTTCAGCAAGTGATGGCAGTCGGCGACGACATGCACGAGCGACACCGCTTCTTCGTTGAGCTCGTACCTGCCGGCCTCGATCCGCGACAAATCGAGAATTTCATTGATGAGATTCAAGAGATGCACGCCAGAATTATGAATGTCGGCGGAATATTCCTTGTAGACCGGTACCGCATGATCGCCGAAAATTTCGCTTTTCATGACCTCGGAAAATCCGAGGATCGCATTGAGCGGCGTTCGCAGCTCGTGGCTCATTTGCGCGAGAAACCGCGATTTCGCGACGTTGGCCGCCTCCGCCCGGTGCCGCGCCTCATCGGATATCGATTTCGCCTGCTCAAGCTCGCCGATCAGCGCGTCCTTTTCGGCACGCGCCTCCAACGTCGCGAGCGTCGTGGAATGCAGACGATGGGCGAGCAGCGCAAAGTAGGCTTCGGCGGCGAGCGCGAGCCCCGCGAGAACGTAATTGTCGAACGTGCCGCTCAGCACGAAATTCAGGGCAATCGCCGACGTCACCGGAACGGTCACGGCAAGAGCGGCGATCGGCAGGCTGGCGGCGAGCATGCTTGATACCGCGATTACCAGCAGCATCAGGAACATCATCAGCGTGTTCGAGACCACGTCGGAGCTTGTCGGGTGGATCAGGATCGCCGTCCAGCACATTCCATAAAGCAGATCGAGCAGGATAAATCGCGTTCGCCACTTCCGGGTTGCGGTGACCGAGGGCGACTCGGCGAGGAACCTGGCGCAGTTGCGGATGACGACGGCATGAATGCAGAGCATGCCGCAGGTCCACGCCGCCGCCGAAACCGGCTCTACCCAAAAGCCGAACAGCAAGCCGGTCGCCACCACGAGCAGCATCACGACATAGGATGCCGAGATGCGGGTTTGGACATATTGCCGAAGCAGCTCGCGATCGAAGGCGGGGCGGGTTCCGCTGGTCGACGTTAACCGGTCGCGCGCCTCGCGCACCCGCTGCGCGGCTATGCGGCGGTGACTGACCGGCGCTGCAATCGGCGGTTCAGCCGGAAGCTGGACAACTTCAGGCTTATCTGCGGGATTACTCATCAAACAACACAAAATCCTGCCCGCGAACAGCGCGAGCTTTTGCATTGTCTATCTCTGGCGCTAAATCATTAAGAGCTGCCTTAAAGGGCTAAAGAATCTCGTTAACGGGAGATTAAATTTGCCTGTTCCGCGGGCCTCTCGAAAGGGTACGGTTCCAGTCGGGCGATCTGCTCAGCCAGTCGCTGATTTTCAAATGCTGGCGACGAATATCCGTTAACGACCGAAATTGAGAACCGAAATAAGGCATCATCTCCAAAAACGCCGAAGCGTCGTATCGTTCCAGTTCTTGCAAAGGGCCTTCAACCGGCTGATGGGCTTCTTATCATCGGCATCCGCTTTGGCCTCATACTTCTCAGCCAACCGCAACAAGCGGCTCTTCTCGACCTGATCGGTAAGAGAGATGGCCAGCCTGCGGCAAAGCTTCGCCTGTTCTTGCTTGAACGAAGATTTCATCCTCGCGCCTTGTAGGTAACCGGAGGCCTCGGTTATCGCAGTGCCTAAGTGATGGAGTTGATATCCATTAGAATATGCACACAGGCGCTTTGGAAGGAGATTATGCACACAGGCGCTTTGGAAGGCTTAGGACATATCGGCGCGGTCCGGTGAGCCGGCCGCGGTGGTTGCATCGCAGCAAAAATCAACATGCAAAAAAATTGCGAGGTCAGGAATTGGTCAAGGCGCTGCGGGTGGCAGAGGAAGCCCGTCGACAAAGGATTTATCGGAACCGCGCTACGTTACACGCGCATTTTGTCAACTCCAGAATGTAGCCGTGATCCACACATCTCACTCGTTGAAGTTCCCCATTCGGACGCCGTACCTACACTGCCCATTTGTTATTGACGGGCGTCAAGTCAGAGATGCCGCTCCCGGAAAACTCTATCCAGCTCGTGCTACACGCAGAACAGGCGTCTGCATGCGCCATGCCATCGAGACCGCACCGAGAGATGGGAAAGTCGTCATTCTCGAGGATGACGCCAGTGGGACCTATTACCTCGCTCACTGGTCGCCCGAGGTGGGTGCATGGGTCGGTGAATCCGGCGAGCCAATCAAAATCGCGCCGACGCATTGGCATCCAATGTCGCGCGACAAATATCTCCTGCAGGAGGACGAAGGATCCAGCAACCCCTCTCAGGTCGGGCCGTCGGGATGGCGGCGTCGCTATAATTTCTTCGTCGACGTCGTTGCAGCGGCAGCGCTCATCGGCCTGTTTTTTTATGTCACCCGAGACGCCGGTCAACGGGATATCGTTAGGGTCGGCACGATCGTCGAGCAAGAGACCCGGTTGCCGAGCCAGGACTCGGGGAAGACCGACGTATTGGCGCTTGAGCAGCACGCCGAGGCCGATCAGGCCAGAGCGCAGTCGGGGGCGCAGGAAGCTGCGCAGGTCAAGCAGGCTGCGCAGGTCAAGCAGGCCGTGGAGGCGTCCGCGCCGGAAGCGCGACAATTTCTGGGTAAGGCGCAGCGTCCCGAGGTTTTGGCGAATGAGCTTGCCGACGCCGGGCGCGCCATCGAAGGGCTCGATGTGCAACTGCGGGCGGAAGCCGCGAACACCGCACAATCGCTCGGACAGGAGCGCGAGAAAACGGCCGCCCTCGCGCAGGAGGCCACCGCGGCGCGACAAGAGCTGACCGCAAGCACGGCGCAACATCGTCAAGCGCTCGACGAGGAACGCGCGCGCAGTGCCGCACTGGCGAGCGAACTGGCGACGGCGCAGCGTGAAATTGAGACGCAGACGGCGCTGTTGAAGGCAAGCGAGGAAACAGCGCTGCTCAAGCAGGCGGAAGCCGCGAAGACCGCACAATCGCTTAGTGCCGCACTGGCGAGCGAACTGGCGACGGCGCAGCGTGAAATTGAGACGCAGACGGCGCTGTTGAAGGCAAGCGAGGAAACAGCGCTGCTCAAGCAGGCGGAAGCCGCGAAGACCGCACAATCGCTTAGTGCCGCACTGGCGAGCGAACTGGCGACGGCGCAGCGCGAAATTGAGACGCAGGCGGCGCTGTTGAAGGCGAGCGAGGAAACAGGAGAGCTCAAGCAGGCGGAAGCCGCGAAGGCCGCACAATCGCTCGGACAGGAGCGCGAGAAAACGGCCGCCTTCGCGCAGGAGGCCGCCGCCGCGCAACAAGAGCTGACCACGAGCACGGCGCAACATCGTCAAGCGCTCGACGAGGAACGCGCCCGCCGTGCCGCGCTGGCGAGCGAACTGGCGACGGCGCAGCGCGAAATTGAGACGCAGGCGGCGCAATTGCGCAAGGCGAGCGAGGAAACAGGGCAGCTCAAGCAGGCGGAAGCCGCGGAGACCGCACAATCGCCCGGACAGGAGCGCGAGACAACGGTCGCCCTCGCGCAGGAGGCCGCCGCCGCGCAACAAGAGCTGACCGCAAGCACGGCGCAACATCGTCAAGCGCTGGACGAGGAACGCGCGCGCAGTGCCGCACTGGCGAGCGAACTGGCGACGGCGCAGCGCGAAATTGAGACGCAGGCGGCGCTGCTGAAGGCGAGCGAGGAAACAGGGGAGCTCAAACAGGTGGCCGCGAAGACCGTACAATCGCTCGGACAGGAGCGCGAGAAAACGGCCGCCCTCGCGCAGGAGGCCGCCGCCGCGCAACAAGAGCTGACCACGAGCACGGCGCAACATCGTCAAGCGCTGGACGAAGAACGCGCCCGCCGTGCCGCACTGTGGAGCGAACTGGCGGCGGCGCAGCGCGAAATTGAAGCGCAGGCGGCGCAATTGCGCAAGGCGAGCGAGGAATCAGGACAGCTCAAGCAGGCAGAAACCGCAAACAGCGCACAATCGCTCGAACAGGAGCGGCAGAAAACGGCCGCTCTCGCGCAGGAGGCCGCCGCCGCGCAACAAGAGCTGACCGCAATCACGGCGCAACATCGTCAAGCGTTGGAGGAGGAACGCGCCCGCCGTGCCGCACTGTGGAGCGAACTCGCGGCGGCGCAGCGCGAAATGGAAACGCAGGCGGCGCAATTGCGCAAGGTGAGCGAGGAAGCAGGACAGCTCAAGCAGGCAGAAACCGCAAACAGCGCACAATCGCTCGAACAGGAGCGGCAGAAAACGGCCGCCCTCGCGCAGGAGGCCGCCGCCGCGCGACAAGAGCTGACCGCAAGCACCGCGCAACATCGTCAAGCGTTGGAGGAGGAACGCGCCCGCCGTGCCGCACTGGCGAGCGAACTGGCGACGGCGCAGCGCGAAATTGAGAAGCAGGCGGCGCTGTTGCGCAAGGCGAGCGAGGAAGCAGGACAGCTCAAGCGGGCGGAAGCCGCGAAGACCGCACAATCGCTCGGACAGGAGCGGCAGAAAACGGCCGCCCTCGCGCAGGAGGCCGCCGCCGCGCGAAAAGAGCTGACCGCAAGCACGGCGCAACATCGTCAAGCGTTGGAGGAGGAACGCGCCCGCCGTGCCGCACTGGCGAGCGAACTGGCGACGGCGCAGCGCGAAATTGAGAAGCAGGCGGTGCAATTGCGCAAGGCGAGCGAGGAAACAGGGCAGCTCAAGCAGGCGGAAGCCGCGAAGACCGCACAATCGCTCGGACAGGAGCGCGTGAAAACGGCCGCCCTCGCGCAGGAGGCCGCCGCGCGACAAGAGCCGACCGCACGCACACGGCGCCACGTCGTCAAGCGCTCGACGAGGAGAGCGCGCGCGGCGCCGAACTGGTTCGCGATCTGGCCATGGCAAAGCGCGAAATTGAGACGCTGGTAGCGCTGTTGCGCAAGGCGGACGACGAAGCAGTGCCGTTCAAGCAGGCGGCGGATATGCGGATGCTCTTCGCCGACTACTGATCAAGCCAGGCTATACCGAGGTCGAGGGCGCGGCACGAAACCCGAAGGGCAATTTTTGTTGGCGATTTTGTTGATCGGGGCCACGGGCAACGGGAAGTTTTGCAGATCGCGCGCGCCATGTGTGAGGCGGACACCTTCGACTTGGCCGCCTGCTTGCTCGCCTTTTTCGCGCCGCGCTGCGCCATAGCCGCAAAGGTCTTCACGGAACAGGCATCGGCATTAAGCGAGCGAGGGCTGCTTGCGGCAGCCCTCGACTACAGTCGCGAGGGTGACACGCTTGTGGTTACGAAGCTCGTTGTTGAGTGCGAAGCTCAGCGTTCCAAGCGGGCGAGCAGGCTGGAAGTGTCCCAACGCTTGCCGCCCATCTTCTCGACCTCCGAATAGAACGCATCGACCAGCGCGGTGACCGGCAGGCTGGCTCCGTTGCGCCGTGCCTCGGCAAGACAAATCGAGAGATCCTTGCGCATCCATTCCACCGCAAAGCCGAAGTCGAATTTTCCCTCGTTCATGGTCTTGTAACGGTTTTCCATCTGCCAGGACTGCGCGGCGCCTTTCGAGATGGTGTCGATCACCGCGTGGACGTCGAGTCCGGCTTTTTTCGCAAAATGAATGCCCTCCGAGAGTGCTTCGACCAGGCCGGCAATACAGATCTGGTTGACCATCTTGGTCAGCTGGCCTGAGCCCGCTGGCCCGAGCCGCTTGCACATCCTGGCATAGGCCGCGATCACGGGCTCGGCGCTTGCGCAAGCGTCTTCGCTGCCGCCGCACATCACGGTCAACGCGCCGTTTTCCGCACCGGCTTGTCCGCCGGATACCGGGGCATCGACGAACTTGAAGCCGCGTTTGGTCGCCTCCGCATCGAGCTCGCGCGCAATCTCGGCCGAGGCGGTGGTGTGATCGACGAAGGTCGCGCCTCGCTTCATGCCCGCGAATGCACCGTCGGCGCCGATCGTGATCGCACGGAGGTCGTTGTCGTTGCCGACGCAGGCCATGACGAAATCCTGGCCTTCCGCTGCAGCTTTCGGCGTCGGCGCCGTGCGGCCGCCGAATTTTTCGGCCCATGCCTTCGCCTTGGACGACGTCCTGTTGAAGACCGTCACCTCGTGACCGCCTTTTTTCACCAGATGTCCTGCCATCGGGAAGCCCATGACGCCGAGACCGAGAAAAGCGACTTTAGCCATATTTGCAACCTTGGGTTTTGGACGGCCTTTGCATTCGCCTGGCCGTATGCTGGAGAGGGGCGGGTGGGCTGGTTCGGTGTCTCGAAACAGGTTCCGCTGAAGACGAAGAACCCCACATTAAACGCTGCAGCATGAAGGGCAATGTCCTCGTTTGGCGGCTATGCAAGGATTTATGCTAGGAAGAGCCTTCGGCAACCACCATTTCAAGATAAAGGGAGTGACATTGCATGAGTGTAGGCGTGCTCGATCATTTCAACATCCGGACCCGAAAGCTCGCCGACACGGTCCGGTTCTATGAGGATGCCCTGGGACTGAAGAAGGGCGACCGGCCGAATTTCGCATTTCCCGGGGCATGGATGTACAGCGAGGGTAAGCCCGTGGTCCATCTCGTCGATATTTCCCCGACGGATGAGCAACAGAAGCCGGATTCAGGCGTTGTCCATCATGTCGCTTTCGCCAGCCGTGGTTTTGCCGGCATGAAGCAGCGGCTTCAGTCCAAGGGCATGGCGTTCGACGTGCGGCAGGTGCCCGGCGGCGATCTCTGGCAGATTTTCGTCAACGACCCCAATGGCGTGATGATCGAACTCAATTATGAAGCGGCTCAAGAACAGGGCTGAGACTCGGGATCACCATGCTGCTGGAGCCCTGATGCGGCGCAAGAGCGGTATCCTTTTTCACGGGATCGCTCTATGTGTCGCCTCGGGATAGGAGACAGGCATTGAGCATAACGCAGCAGCAGGTTCTCGACGCTCTCGCCAAGGTGACGTCGCCGCGCGGCGTCGCCTTGACCGACGCCAATGTGTTGTCGGCAATCACCGCCAAGGATGGCAAAGTGTTCTTGTCGATCAACGTCGATGCCGCAGAGGCCGGCGCATGGGAAAGCGTGCGCGCGAAGGCCGAAGCGGCCGTGCGGGCGATTCCCGGCGTCACCGTAGCGATGATCGCGCTCACCGCCGAGCGCAAGCCCGGTTCCGCGGCCGCGCCGCCGCCGCCACGTCCCGCGCAGGGCGTGCCGCATGTCTCATCGCATCGGCCGCCGCAAAGTCCGACCTCGCCGATGTCGAAGCAGTCGGAAATTCCCGGCATCGCTGCGGTCATTGCGGTGGCTTCCGGCAAAGGGGGTGTCGGAAAATCGACCACCGCGCTCAATCTGGCGCTTGGCCTGCGCGACCTCGGCTTGCGCGTCGGCTTACTTGATGCCGATATCTATGGGCCATCGGTCCCGAGATTGACCGGGATTCGCGAGAAGCCGCAGCTGAACGACGACAGGAAGATGCTTCCGATTGCGCGCTTCGGTCTGGCGATCATGTCGATCGGCTTTCTGGTCGAGGAAAACACCGCGATGATCTGGCGCGGGCCGATGGTGATGTCGGCCATCACGCAGATGCTGCGGGATGTGGCGTGGGGTACGCTGGATATCCTCGTGGTCGACATGCCTCCCGGCACCGGAGACGCGCAACTGACGCTGGCGCAGAATGTGCCGCTGAAGGGCGCGATCATTATTTCGACACCGCAGGATCTTTCCCTGATCGATGCGCGGCGCGGGCTCGCGATGTTCAAGAAGGTCAATGTGCCGGTTCTCGGCATTGTCGAAAACATGAGCTATTTCCAGTGCCCGCATTGCGGCACGCGATCGGACATCTTCGGCCACGGCGGCGCACGGCAGGAGGCGGAGCGGCTTGCGGTGCCGTTTTTGGGCGAAATTCCGCTGCACATGTCGATTCGCGCCACGTCGGATTCGGGGACCCCCGTCGTGGAGAGTGAGCCGGATGGACCGCACGCCGCGATCTATCGGGCGATCGGTGCAAAAGTCCGCGATCAGCTTCGCGGCGTTATCGCTGCGGCCTGAGCCCGTTTCCCTAACATATGCGACTTTCGTTTAATAAATGCTGTCATGCCTTTGTCCTTTGTCCCGTATTCCGCGGCTGAACTTCCGTGTTAAAGACCGCCCGCCAGAGCGCCCGGGACGACGCAGAATCGCGCCGCCGCAGGGCCATGTTGGAAATCTGGGAAACGCCCAACAAGGAGATGCCTGAATGAAGCGTCGTGATTTTTTGAAAGTTTCGGCAACCGGTGCCGCGGTGGCCGCTGTGGCCTCGCCGGCGATCGCGCAATCCTCGCCCGAGGTGAAGTGGCGCATGACGTCGAGTTTCCCGAAGTCGCTCGACACGATCTACGGCGGCGCTGTGGAGCTTTCCAAGTACGTCGCCGAAATGACGGACAACAAATTTCAGATTCAGGTCTTTGCCGCCGGCGAGGTCGTTCCTGGTTTGCAGGCGCTCGACGCAACCTCCAACGGCACCGTCGAGATGAGTCACACCGTCTCATATTACTACGTCGGCAAGGATCCGACCTTCGCGATCTATGCATCGGTGCCGTTCGGCCTCAATGCGCGCCAGCAGAACTCGTGGTGGTATCAGGGCGGTGGTCAGGAGTTGGGTAACGAGTTTTTCAAGAAATCCGGCGTGATCGCATTCCCCTGCGGCAATACCGGCACCCAGATGGGTGGCTGGTTCCGCAAGGAGATCAAGACGGTTGCCGATCTCTCCGGTCTGAAGTTCCGCATCGGAGGCATTGCAGGGCAGGTGCTGCAGAAGGTTGGCGTGGTGCCGCAGCAGCTCGCCGGCGGCGACATCTACCCCGCGCTTGAGAAGGGCACGATCGATGCCGCCGAATGGGTTGGCCCTTACGACGACGAGAAGCTCGGTTTCCAGAAGGTTGCCAAATACTATTATTACCCCGGCTTCTGGGAAGGCGGCCCGACAGTCCACGCTTTCTGCAATCTTGAAAAGTGGAATTCGCTGCCAAAGAGCTATCAGGCAATTCTGACCAATGCGGCAGCCAATGCCAATGCCTGGATGGCGGCGCGCTACGACATGCAGAACCCGGCGGCGTTGAAGCGCCTGGTTGCCAGCGGCACGCAGCTTCGCCCGTTCACCAACGAGGTGCTGGAAGCCTGCCTGAAGGCGACCAACGAATTGTGGGCTGAAATTTCCGCGAAGAACCCCGACTTCAAGAAATCGATCGACGCGATGCAGGCCTATCGCTCCGACCAGTATCTGTGGTGGCAGGTTGCCGAATATACTTTCGACAGCTTCATGATCCGCTCGCGCACCCGCGGCTGATCGGTAACGTTTTCGAGCGCAGCGGCTACCGGTTCGCGTCAAGAAAACGTGCCAAACAAAAGATAGGGCCTTGGTTTGAGAACCAGGGCCACCTCGTAAGTCGCAGACCGCAAGCCCGGCCTTCCAAGGCCGGGCTTTTTGCATTGCGGCAGCTAAGTTCACCATGGAAATCCAAAACCGGATGTTCCATGCTGGGAACAAGCCTCGACAAGAAGGCTGACACACACCCCCCAGGAGAGGAAAAACTCAATGAAGCGACGAGACTTTATCAAGGTCACCGGAATAGGCGTGGCAGGTGCTGCGACGCTGGCAGCGCCGGCGATCGCGCAATCGATGCCGGAGATCAAATGGCGCATGACGGCAAGCTGGCCGAAGTCGCTCGACACGCTGTGGGGCGGCGTCGAGCAGATGGCGAAGGCGGTCGGCGAAGCCACCGACAACAAATTCCAGATTCAAACCTTTGCCGCTGGCGAAATCGTACCGGGCCTGCAGGTTCTTGACGCCGTGCAAAATGGCACCGTCGAGATGGGACATACGGCGTCCTACTATTACTTCGGCAAGGATCCGACATTTGCCTTCGGCACGGCGGTGCCGTTCGGGCCCAACCAGCGCATCAATCAGGCATGGTACATGCTCGGCGGCGGCAAGGAACTCCTCAACGATTTCTTCAAGGGCTACAATGTTCATTCCGTTCTCGCGGGCAATACCGGCTGCCAGATGGGAGGCTGGTTTCGCAGGGAGATCAACAGCGTCGATGATTTGAAGGGGCTCAAGGTGCGCATCGGCGGCTTTGCCGGGCGTGTCTTGCAGAAGCTCGGCGTCGTCCCGCAGCAGCTCGCCGGTGGCGATATCTATCCGGCGCTCGAAAAAGGCACCATCGATGCCGCCGAGTGGGTCGGTCCCTACGATGATGAGAAGCTCGGCCTCTACAAGGTCGCGCCGCACTACTATTATCCCGGATGGTGGGAAGGCGGCCCGATGCTCATGGCCTACATCAATCTCGAGAAATGGAATGCGCTGCCCAAGCACTATCAAGCCATTATCGAGCAGGCTGGACAGTATGCCAACAACTGGATGATGGCGAAGTACGATCAGGGTAATCCGCCGGCGCTGCGCAAATTGCTGGCCGGCGGTAGCAAGCTGCATTCGTTTTCGCCGCCGATTATGCAGGCCTGCCTCAAGGCTACGAAGGAACTATACACCGAAACTGCGGCGACCAATCCGAATTTCAAGAAGGTGCTGGAGTCGATGACCGCTTTCTCGAACAACGGATACCAATGGTTCCAGGTCGCGGAGCTCGGTTACGACAGCTTCATGGCGCGCAATCCGCAGGGTTGATCGCGTCCGCAGAACATTAAAGGCAAATAAAAACCCCGGTGCGAAAGCTCCGGGGTTTCTGTTGACGAAAACAGAATTGCTACTGTTTTGCTGGAGGACCGAAATCCAGCGGCGGCGGAAGTTCGATCTCCGGAACCTCGATCTTGATCTTGTTCAGATCGACGTTCAGCGGCCTGTCGAGCAGGCCGGTCACGGTGATCGGGAAGGCAATCACGAGTGCGACCATGATCAACTGCAATCCGATCCAGGGCAGCGCGCCCCAATAGATGTCGGAGCTCTTCACTGATTTCGGAGCGACACCGCGCAAATAGAACAGCGCAAACCCGAATGGCGGATGCAGGAACGACGTCTGCATGTTCACGCAAAGCATCACGCCGAACCAGATCAGCGCGGCATCCGGTCCGACAACCGGCGTCAGGAGTTTCTGCGCGATCGGAGCGATCATCGGCAGAATAATGAAGGCAATCTCGAAGAAATCCAGGAAGAACGCCAAGAAGAAAATGAAGAGATTGATGAAGATCAGGAAGCCCCAGACACCGCCGGGCAACGACGTAAGCAGATGCTCTAACCATACGCCGCCGGAGACGCCGAGGAACACCACCGAGAAACAGGTTGAGCCGATCAGGATGAACACCACCATGGTGGTAATGCGCATTGTCGTCTGATAGCCCTGCTTGATCAGGTCTCGCAGGGCGGGAATGCGGACCGCCTCGAGGCAAATCCACACCACCGCGAAATAGGTGATGGCAAAAGCGATCTTGAAGATAAGTCCCGCTGTAAAGAACATGCCGATTATGGTGCCGATACCGGCGGCGATCACACCGGCGACCAAGATTTTGTGGCCCGTCGTGCTGAATTCCTTGCTGTGTATCGCTGCGAGCACGATGGCGCCGACCGCGCCCATGGCGCCAGCCTCGGTCGGCGTTGCAAGACCCATCATCATAGTGCCGAGTACGACGAAGATCAGCACGGCCGAGGGGATGATGCCAAGCAGACATTTGCGCCAAAGCGGCCAGCCGGTCAGCGTCAACTCGGTCTTCGGTACCGGCGGCACATGGTCCGGTTTGATGAGGCCAAGCAAAAACGTGTAGCCGGCGAACAGTGCGATCTGGAAAAGCGACGGTCCCCACGCCCCAAGATACATATCGCCGACCGACTTGCCGAGCTGATCGGCCAGCACGATGAGCACGAGCGAGGGGGGCACGAGCTGCGTGATCGTCCCGGACGCCGCCAGCACGCCGGTGATGTAGCGGATATTGTAGCCGTAGCGGATCATCACCGGCATCGAGATCATCGCCATGGCGATAACTTGCGCCGCCACCGTACCGGTGATGGCTCCAAGGATGAAGCCGACGATGATGACTGAGTAGCCGAGGCCGCCGCGGATCGGTCCAAAGAGCTGCCCCATCGAATCGAGCATGTCTTCTGCAAGACCGCACCGCTCGAGGACTGCACCCATGAACGTGAAGAAGGGTATCGCGAGCAGAAGTTCGTTCGAAAGAACACTGCCGAATATGCGGCCCGGAATCGCCTGAAGAAAATTCAGGTCAAAGAAACCGAGATGGATCGCTAGGAAGCCGAACGAAAGTCCTACCGCGGCGAGCGTAAAGGCTACCGGGAAGCCGATCAGCATGGACAGAACCAAACCGCCGAACATCAGCGGTGGCATCATTTCCAGCGTGATCATTGTGTCGGCCTCTCATATTTCGCATCGATCGTCACATGACCTTGGAGGGCAGCGATGCGCTTGATGACTTCTGAGACGCCCTGCAACGCCAACATCACGAAACCGGCCGGTACCACAATTTTAATCGGCCAGCGGACCAAGCCGCCGGCGTTGCCGGAGATTTCACCAACGGAGTAGGCTTGCATGAAAAATGGCCAGGAAAGATAGCTAAGCAGAAGGCACGCCGGTATCAGGAAGAAAAGTGTGCCGATCAAGTCGAGCCAGAGCTGGCCCCGCTCGGAGAGAAGCAAGTAGAATATTTCGACTCGAACATGTTCGTTGCGTTTGAACGTGTACGACGCGCCGAACATGACGAGGATGGCGAACATGTACCACTGCAGTTCAAGCCAGCCGTTCGAGCTGTAACCGAACGCGTAGCGGATCATTGCGTTGCCGGCGCTTACGATACAGGCAGCCAGGACGAGAAAATTGCAGATGTAGCCGATCTTTTCGTTGATCTGGTCGATAGCTCGGCTAACTGCCAACAATGGACGCATCGCGTTCTCTCCGGCGGTCGCCATCAGAGCACGCCGATCGTTTCAACAAGCATCGCTCCGCCACCACGCATTAAACGCGTGACGTCATGGCTCATCTGCAAGAGCGATTGCAACGATAGTCCTCCCCCAAAATACCTTTGCCGTCTTGACCGCGCCCGTCAGGCGCAGCGGCCTATACAGCCGAGCAAGCATAAGGCAGCCGCACCATTTCAGCGCGTTGTGGCGCCGTCAATTGAAAAATGGACAAGTTGACGCGGGGGGCAAACAGCGGGATGGCCTGACGAATCAGGGGCCGGAATTCAGCCGCCGGTGACGCTCATATGGCGGCTGACGCTCGGGCGGTTGTGCCTGCGATCGATAATGAAGTCGTGGCCCTTCGGCTTGAGGCCGATGGCACGATCGATCGCCGCGCTGAGCAGGTCATCATCGCCGGACGCCCGCAGCGGTTTGCGCAAATCGGAGGCATCCTCGTGGCCGAGGCAGGTATGTAGCGTCCCGGTGCAGGTGATCCGCACCCGATTGCAGGACTCGCAGAAGTTGTGGGTCATCGGCGTGATGAAGCCGAGCTTGCCACCGGTCTCGCTGACGCGAACGTAACGGGCGGGCCCGCCGGTATTATCGTCGAGGTCGGTCAAGGTGAATTGCTTGGCGAGACGCGCGCGAAGCAGCGACAGCGGCACATATTGGTCGATGCGCCCTTCGCCGATGTCGCCCATCGGCATGACCTCGATCAGCGTAAGCGCCATGCCTTTGCCGTGCGCCCATTCCATCAGCGAGGGGATTTCATCCTCGTTCAGATTCTTCAGCGCAACCGCATTGATCTTGACAGCGAGACCCGCCGATCGCGCGGCCTCGATGCCGGCCACGACCTTGTCGAAATCGCCCCAACGGGTGATGGCGCGGAATTTCGCCGGATCAAGCGTGTCCAGCGATACGTTGATGCGGCGTACCCCGCAGTCCCGCAACTCGCCGGCGAAACGCGCCAGCTGTGAGCCATTGGTCGTCAGCGTCAGTTCATTGAGCGCACCGGTGTCGAGATGGCGCGAGAGCGAGCGCACCAGCGACATCACGTTGCGCCGGACCAGCGGCTCGCCGCCGGTCAGCCGCAACTTCCGTACGCCCTTGGCGATGAACGCCGAACAAAGCCGATCAAGCTCTTCGAGCGTCAGCAAATCGGCTTTGGGCAGAAATGTCATGTCTTCGGACATGCAATAAAAGCAGCGCAGATCGCAGCGATCCGTGACCGATACCCGCAAATAGCTGATCGTCCGGCCAAACGGGTCGGTCATCGGGCGGGTCAGCGATGTATTGGAGGGTCCGGTCATTCAATACGCCTTGTCACTGCGGCAGCCGCCATGATGGGCGCGACGCAAAGTTTATGATCCCAATGTATGCATGATGCAATCCGCGCACAATCCGCACCTTCCTGGTGCGGTGCCGGCGATCAGCGGCTGGCCGCAGGCGGCGGGGGTGCTTGCGCCGGGTCGGGGAACGGCGATCCCGCAGGCGCCGCGGCGGCTTTGGGCGCTGTTGGCTGTTTCGGCTTCAGCATTTTCCGGGCTGCCCTCGGCGGCGGGCCCGCCGGCTGGAGCTCTGCGATCACCGGGTTGGGATCGACGGTCGTCGAGGCAGGGGAGGAGAAATCTCCGGGGCTACGGATCACCTGTACCGGGACCGTTGCCGGCTGGAACTTGTTCAGCGTGTAGGTGACCGAGAAACCAGCCTCGGGCGCGGGCACGGCGACGGAGCAGGGGGTCTTGCAGCCCGGCCCTAGCGATGTCAGGGCGTCCGCTCCTGGCGGTACCGACTCGAGCTGGACCTGCACGGTTGGCGGCGTTGGTTTGAAGGCGTCCAGAGAAAGCGAGGAACAGCCGGCCAGGCTTGCCCCCGCCATGGCAATCACGATGACACGACGCATGATCTATCCGTCACTTACTGCGGCAAACTGCCACAATCCCCGCGCGGACCATAGGAGCGTCAGGACAGGGGCGCAACCGCGCGGACCTGCATCGCAAATTGATGGTTAATTTCCGGATGGAGTACTGAAAAATATCGAATGGAAGCAAATACTTAAAATACTTGTATGACCTTTCTCTGCAACATCAGGCTTTCCACTGCCGCAGTCAAATCTCTCATGTGACCGATCAGCAGATCCGGTTTGAGATCGGCGATTGGCACATCGGTATAGCCAAATTCAACGCCGATCACGGGAATACCGGCGCGCCGGGCTACGCCGATATCGGGGCCGGCATCGCCGACCATGATCGCCGACGACAGCTGCCCGCCCGCGCGCGCGACCGTCTGCCGGAGTATGGCCGGGTCAGGCTTCGAAACGCCGAAGGTGTCTGCGCCGCAAATCGCAGAAAATCGCGAACTCAATCCGAGCTGGTCGAGCAGCAGCTTCGACAGCCACTCCAGCTTGTTGGTGCAAACCGCAAAGCGAAATCCGCGTGCGGCCAGCTCATCGAGCGCGCTTTCCAGGCCCTCGAACGGGCGCGAAAAGTCAGCAATATGCGCTGCATAGTGGTCGATAAAGTCATTCGTAAGCCGGGTGATGTCTTCGACCCCGGCCGTGCGGCCCTCCAATTCCAGGCCGCGTTCGATCAGCTTGCGGGCACCCGCGCCAATCATGTTGCGCGCCGATTGCAGCGGCACCGGGGGCAGGCCCTCGCGGTCAAGAACGAAGTTGAGCGCATTGATCAAATCGGGCGCCGTATCAACCAGCGTGCCGTCAAGATCGAATACAACGGTGCGGGGAGAGGTCATCGAGAAATCGCTATCGGTCCCCGAACGATCATGCAAGTAGGAGATGCAATTACGAGATGAAGGCTTCGGCCGATCCGGGAGGCACTGATGCGAGAGATTGCAGGCAAGACAGCCTTTGTCACCGGCGGGGCAAGCGGCATCGGGCTCGCACTCGGGCGGGCCTTTGCGGAAGCCGGCATGAACGTGATGCTGGCCGATATCGAGACGGACGCGCTGCAGGCGGCCGTCAAAAACCTGCAGGCATTCGCGCCGAATGTGCGCGGCACGATCTGTGACGTTGCAGATCCCGCAAGTGTGGAGCGGGCCGCGCAGGCCTCGTTCGAAGCGTTTGGGAATGTGCATGTGGTCTGCAACAATGCCGGCGTCGCGGCGGGCGGCGGCATCGACCTTATCTCGCTCGACAATTGGCGGTGGGTGCTCGACGTCAATCTGATGGGCGTGCTTCATGGCATCAAGAGCTTTCTGCCCCACATCCGCGCCCACGGCGAAGGCGGTCATATCGTCAACACCGCGTCGATGGCCGGCATATACAGCGGGCTCGGCTTCAGCCCCTACGGGGCGAGCAAATTTGCGGTGGTCAGCATGTCCGAGGGCCTGGCGATGCAGCTTCGGCCCCACGGCATTGGCGTGAGCGTGCTTTGTCCGAGCTTCGTGCGCACCCGTATCGGCGAGAGCGGGCGCAATCGGCCGCAGCGGTATGGTCCGGCGCAGCCGCTGGATCCGGCGAGCCCGGCGGCAGCCATGGTCGCCGAGATTGCACGGCAACTCGAGGCCGGCCTGGAACCTGCGGCCGTTGCCGCGCGGGTCCTGGCCGCCGTCAGGGACGACGAACTCTACGTCTTTACCCATCCCGACATGCGCAGCGAGGTTGAGGAGCGGTTCGCGGCCATCCTGGCGGCGATGGACAAGGTGCCGGTTCACTGATTGCGGCTCCAAAGGCCGCTTATAGCGCTGTTCCTCGCGGGAAAACGACGCTAGATATGGCCCGCCGACGTCGCCGGTGCATGACCGGTGAGCGGCTCCTGGGGCATCGTTTGCACGTGAATATGGACGAATTGAAACGCCAAGCGGCGGCCCGCGCGCTTGAACATGTCCGCGACGGCATGAAGCTCGGTCTCGGCACCGGCTCGACTGCGAAACATTTTGTCGAACTTTTGGGCGAACGGGTTCGCGCCGGGCTCAACGTCGTTGGCGTGCCGACATCGGAAGCGACCCGCATCGACGCGATACGGTGCGGCATTCCATTGACGACGCTTGACGACATTGATCGGCTCGATCTGACGGTGGATGGCGCCGACGAAATCGACCCGGCTCTCAACCTCATCAAGGGCGGCGGCGGCGCGTTGCTGCGCGAAAAGATCGTCGCCGCGGCGTCCGATCGCATGATCGTGATCGCCGATGATTCCAAATGGGTCGCAGATCTCGGCCGCTTTCCACTACCGGTTGAGGTCATTCCGTTCGGGCTGGCGGCGACGCAACACGCGATCGGAAAGGCATTTGCGGAAAGCGGCAATTCCGGGCAAATGGTGGTCCGAACGGGCAAGGACGGTCACGTTTTTGTCACTGACGGCGGCCACTGGATTGTCGACGCCCATCTTGGACGAATAGCCGATGCTCCGCGCCTGGCGGGCTTGCTGGCCGTCATCCCGGGCGTGGTCGATCACGGGCTGTTCATCGGTCTTGCGGGCATGGCGATACTGGCGGGCTCGCAGGGAATTCGCGTTGTTGAACGGCCGTAACGCCGCAATGTTAGGAGAATCGGAATGAAGAGCTTTTCTAGAATTTTTTCGGCTGCGGGCCTCGCATTGGGGCTGGCTCTGACGGTCGTTCCGGCGGGCGCACAACAGAAGGCGCCTCCGCTCAAGGAAGCTTCCTCGTCGGCTATCTCGGCGGCAAAGGAAATTCTGGCGATGAAAAATGCAAGCGCCATGTATGCCAACGCCGTTCCCAACATCGTCCAGCAGACCAAAGATCAGTTGATGCAAAGCAACCTCAACTACCAAAAAGATCTCAATGAAGTTGCCGTTGTCGTCGCCCAAAAGCTTGCCGGTCGCGAAAAGGAAATCGGGGAAGGGATGGCGAAAGTTTACGCCAACGAATTCAGCGAGCAGGAGCTGAAGGATCTGGTCACGTTCTACAAGTCGCCGCTTGGTCAGAAGCTGCTCGCGTCGGAGCCGAGGGCCATTCAGTTCAGCATGTCCTATATGAACCAGTGGGCGCAGGGTTTTGCCGAAAGCGTCAATGGTGAATTCCGCGCCGAGATGCGCAAGCGCGGCAAGGAAATCTGATCCCGCAACTACAGCGTTCTCGAGCAAAGTGCATTCGGTTCGCGTGAAGAGAATGCGTCAAAACAACGATTAGAGCGTCGGTTTTATTGAAGCTCTAGTGTTCGGTCGGGCAATATGGCTGAGTTCGACGTCGATCTGTTTGTCATCGGAGGAGGTTCGGGTGGCGTGCGCGCCGCCCGGATCGCCGCCGGTCACGGCGCGCGCGTCATGATTGCCGAAGAATACCGGATGGGCGGGACCTGCGTGATCCGCGGCTGCGTGCCGAAGAAGCTCCTGGTTTATGCCTCCCACATCCATCAGGAGATCGAGGACGCCGCGGGCTTCGGCTGGACCATTCCTTCCGCGACGTTCGACTGGCCGACCCTGATCGCCAACAAGGACAAGGAGATCGCACGACTGGAGGCGGCCTATACCGCCAACGTGCAAAAATCCGGCGCGCGTATCGTCAAGACGCGCGCGGTGTTCGAGGACGCCCATACGCTTCGGCTCACGACGGGCGAGGCTGTGAAAGCAAAATATGTGCTGATCGCGACCGGCGGTGCTCCCAATCACGGGCTTGCGATCCCCGGCATCGACCACGTGATCTCGTCCAACGAAGTGTTTCATTTGGCCGAGCTGCCGAAGCGCATCATGATTCAAGGCGGCGGCTACATCGCGCTGGAGTTTGCCGGCATTTTCGCCGGATTCGGTTCCGACGTGACGGTGATCTATCGCGGCGAAAATATCCTGCGCGGCTTCGACGACGACGTCCGCACCCATGTGCGCGCCGAGATGGAAAAGCAGGGCATCACCATTCTCACCGGCAACACGGTCAGCAGGGTCGACAGGCACGGCAAGGAGTTCACCACGCATCTGTCCAACGGATCGAGCGTCGCCTCCGATCAGGTGATGTTCGCGATCGGCCGGCATCCCAACGTCGCCAATCTCGGGCTGGAGAAGGCCGGCGTCGCCATTAATCCGAGCAATGGCGGGATCGCGGTCGATAATTTTTCGCGCACCTCGGTGCCGAACATCTACGCGATCGGCGACGTCACACATCGCCTCAACCTGACGCCGGTCGCGATCCGCGAGGGTCACGCGTTTGCCGATACGGTGTTTGGCAAGCGGCCGATTGAAGTCGACCATGTCGACATTCCCACGGCGGTGTTTTCCCAGCCGGAGGTCGGCACGGTGGGACTGACGGAAGCGCAGGCGCGCGCGCAATTCAGCCACGTCGATATCTACAAAACTGACTTCAGGCCGATGAAGGCAACGATGTCAGGCCGCGATACGCGGGTTCTGATGAAGCTGGTTGTCGATGGCACCACCGGCCGCGTCGTCGGCTGTCACATCGTCGGCGACGGCGCGGCCGAAATCGTGCAGGTGCTCGGCATCGCCGTCAAAATGAAAGCAACTAAGGCCGATTTCGACGCGACCATGGCGCTGCATCCCACCGCGGCGGAAGAACTCGTGACCATGCGGACGCCGACCGCGCGCTATGTGCGGCAGGCGGCGGAGTAGCGTTTTCGAGCGAAAGCCCCGGACTTTGGTGGATTTGCGTCACTCAGCGGGCGCGACCTCATCGTGAGCCGGCACGGGCGCCATCGAGTCGAACACACCGTCGCGTCGGATGAGCGCATGGAAAAGCGCCGCGGCGACGTGCATCAGGATCAGCGCGAAGAATACGAAAGCCAGGTAGAAATGCGCATTCCATAGCAGCGTATGCAGGCTGTCGCTCTGCGGCAGTATTGGTGGAAGGCGAACGCCCCCGTACAGCACGACCGGATAGGCGGCGGCCGACAGCATCCCCCAGCCGAGCAGCGGCATGACGATCATGAGGACATAGAACGCGTAATGCGACAGGTGCGCTGCGAGCTTGAGCGGCTCGGGCAGGTCGGCCGGCAGTCTCGGCGCGCCATAGTGCAGGCGCGCTGCCAGGCGGATCAACGCGAGTACCAGAATGGTGATGCCGAGCGATTTGTGAATCGAAACGAGCGTCAGATATTTCGGCGTGATGGTGGACACCATGCCCACGCCGACGAAGAGCATCGCGAGAAGGCAGACCGCCATGAGCCAGTGCAGCAGGCGCTGGAGCGGGGTGAAATGTTGGCGGAGGCCGATCATGGCTTGGCGTCCGTTGCAGTTCGTGGATAGTACTTGGCCTCCGCCGCACGAAGGTCATATGATTTGATGTAGACGGATGACCGCGCGCTTGGGAACGGGTCGTCCGATGTCCGGATGCCCGAAGGCAGGACGGTCGGATCAAAGTTGATGTCACGGCAGGGACCGTCCCGCTCGGCTTGGATCTGCTGAACGATGAGCGTGCCGACCTCGACTGTACGACGCTCATCCGGCCAGGCCTTGCTCGGATCGGCAGTTGGATCTTCCGGATTGGCGACGGTCACTACCATGGTCCAGCGCACCGGTGCGCTGCGCACTCGTTCTGTGACGTCCTGCTCGAGGAAGTCGGGGTCGCGCTTCGCCAGATCATCGCGCGAGACCGGAACGGGTTGCGCCGCCGGCAAGAGCGACCATCGCACCGTACTCTCTACGCCGGAACCGGCGGTGAAAATGAAGCTGTTAAGGCTGTTGAATCGCTGTTCCGTATAGCTGCCAGTCCAGGGCGCACTCTTGGCCCATGCGTCGAATGCCGAAAACTCCGGATGCGCGCTGCTGAATGTCTTCATCGCGTTCGGGTCCTTGCTCGCCGATGCGCGCAGCATCTCATAAAATGCTTGCGGCGTTGACACTGGAAAGAATGGTGGATTGATCATGGCGGTGCGCCATTCCTGGCCGTCCGGCGTCGATATCTGCAGCCCGATGCCCCGCACCCGTACCGTCGCATCCGGCGCGTTCGGATTAGGGGTGCCGAGATTGAAGCGCCCGAGCGCCGGATACTGGCCGCGGTTAAAAACCTGGGCCCGCGACAGCTCAGACCCGGCGCCGTTCGCTTCGAATATTCCGGTGAAGCAGATACCCTTGGCGTGGTTTCGCCGATGGCCGAGCGGCACGGCGGTCGGCGGCTTGAACGCATCCACCATCTTGTCCGGTGTGAGGCGCTGCGGCGAGAACCATCCCGCCGTGTAGGCGAAGGCGGCAGCAGCGCCACCGATGACGACGGCGATCAGCACAAGCCGTCCAAGCACGGAACGCCCGGAAAGTTGGCGCGGCTGTTCCATTCAACCCTCACTGTTGTGATGGATGGGCCTGCGAGCGAATTTGCCGTTCTCCACGACCAATCCGCTCAAAATCCTGTGAGCTATTCGGATATGTTTGGCTTTTAGCGTTCAGGCGCAGCGCCGGTCTTTCAAACCGCCAGAACTCTTTCAGAATCGCACGTCGCGCGAGCAGAAGACCCAGCCGCGGCATGAGAAAAATCCATGACCCCCAGCAAGTCTGCGCACCCCGAGAAGCGGACTTCGCGAGACGTAGCTGCCCATGGTGTGTGCCAATATCGGTCATGTCCCATGACCTTCACGCCCGGTCATCCGACGGCCTGAGGGTCACGTCGGGGATCTCATCATACACCGACCTGCCTGCCGGGCACATCCTCTGCCGGGCCGGATGGCTTTACCGCTTCTTACGGTTTTACCACTAGATTTTCCCGCAACCGCGGTATTCCCGCTGTTGCGGAATTGTAACATGTTCAAGGTCTACAATTGCATCGCTTACGCCCACGATTTGAGGCTTGTCGGCCTCGCGGCCGTGATCTGCATCCTGGCGTCTTTCGCAGCGATTAATCTGCTTCATCATGCCTGCAAATCGAGCGGCCACATGCGGCGCGTGTGGCTTGCGGTATCGGCCATATCCACCGGCTTCGGTATCTGGGCAACGCACTTCGTCGCGATGCTTGCGTTCACACCGGGAATCCCGAGCGGCTATAATATTGCCTTAACCATCCTGTCGTTACTCGCGGCCATCCTGCTGACCGGCGCAGGACTTGCTATCTCCCTCATTCCGAACGGGCGCCATGGGCCATGGATTGGCGGCGCCATCGTCGCCGGTGGCATCGCCGCGATGCACTACACCGGAATGGCTGCATTTGAAATCGCGGGCATCATCCTGTGGGATCCTGTTCTTGTCTTCGCATCGATTGTACTCGGTGCCGGAATCGGTGCCGTCGCACTTCCCGTTGGTCTTCATAAAAAGGAAGAGAAATGGAAGATCGGCGGCGCCGTGCTGCTGACGCTCGCGATCTGCAGCCATCACTTCACCGCGATGGGCGCAGTGTCGATCATTCCCGACCCCAGTATTGCGGTTTCGGAATCAGCGCTGCCAGCCGCATGGCTGGCGGCGGGGGTGGCGATCGCGAGCTTCGCCATTATCGGATTGGCGCTGGCGGGTGTCGTGCTCGATATCCGAGACCGTCGCCGCTCGGAACTTGAAGTCAACCGGATGCGCGATCTCGCGAATGCCTCGGTTGAGGGACTTCTGGTTTGCGACGGAGAGGTGATTGTCTCCGTTAACACAAGTTTTGCCGTTCTGACGGGTTTATCGACAGCAAGTCTCGTCGGTGCAAGGCTTGAGCGCTGTTTTCCGAACCGGGTCGCATGCGCTAAACTGCTGTCCGGATCGAGCCTGCCGATCGAAACAGAATTACGCCACCTCGACGGCTCGATGACCCCTGTTGAGTTGATCCTGCGGCCGATCATTTTTGCCGGACGGCCCCATCACGTCGTCGCTGTTCGCGATCTGCAAGCCCGCAAGGAGGCCGAGCAACACATTCACTATCTCGCACATCACGACGCGTTGACTTCACTTCCCAATCGCAGCCACTTCAACGGGCGGCTCGACCAGGAACTTGTCGCCCTAAACAAAGGCGACAGTCTCGCCGTGTTCTGCCTCGACCTCGATCGGTTCAAGGAAGTCAATGACCTGTTCGGCCACGCCGTGGGCGACGCAGTGCTTCAGAGCGTGGCTTCGCGCGTCACCGCAGTGCTCGACGAGCGTCAGATGATGGCACGTCTGGGGGGCGACGAGTTCGCCGTTCTGATGCCCGGAGTTGCAAATCCCGCCGCGGCAAGCCGACTTGCCGAGACCATTCTGGAAGCGCTGCGCGCACCAAGCGATACGCCGGAAATCAACAGCATCTCGGCGAGCATCGGCATTGCGCTTTATCCTGATGACGCGACGGATAGTCAGTCGCTTCTCACCCATGCCGACACGGCCCTCTACCGCGCCAAGACCGAAGGCCGAAATACCTATCGTTTCTTCGAAGCAAAGATGGGCGCTGAGGTTCGCGAGCGCCGTATGCTCGAACATGATCTGCGACTCGCGATTGCGCGCGACGAGCTGCGGCTGGTGTATCAGCCCCAGACGGAAGTCCAGAGCGGGACCGTCACCGGCTTCGAAGCATTGCTGCGCTGGAAGCACCCGACGCGCGGCGAGATTTCACCTGCAATTTTCATCCCGATGGCCGAGGAGACCGGCGCGATCCTGGAGATCGGCGACTGGGTGTTAAAGATGGCCTGCCGCGAGGCGGCAGCGTGGACCGAACCATTGACGGTCGCGGTCAACGTCTCGGCCGTGCAGCTCTACAATGCCAACTTCGTCCAGGAGCTGCACCAAATCCTCCTGGAAACCGGCCTGCCGGCACGCCGTCTGGAGATCGAGGTCACCGAGACGGCGCTTGTTCGCGATTTCGATCGGGCGCTCACCACGCTGCGGCTGATCAAGGCTCTCGGCATCCGCATCGCGATGGACGACTTCGGGACCGGTTATTCATCGCTCTCTAACTTGCGGGCATTTCCGTTCGACAAGATCAAGATCGACGGCTCGTTCATCAAATCTGTCAATTCCAACGGTCAAGCCGCGACCATTGTTAGAGCGGTGTTGGGGCTTGGTCGCGGGCTCGGCCTTCCCGTGCTGGCCGAAGGCGTCGAGACCGACGCCGAGCTTCAATTCCTGCGCGACGAACTTTGCGATGAGGTGCAGGGTTATCTGCTCGGACGCCCGGCCGCCATCGGCAGCTTCCGCAATTTCACGCATGGGGACATTGTATTGGACGTGAGTGGCGATCTTCCTGTTTCGCGAGCAAAAAGCGCGTGAGGACGGAAAGTCGATGCCACGAAACGGGAAAGATTTGATCGTGAATGCGACCAGTACAGAGGTGCTTGAGAGGGGATCTAGCGGCGGCAACGCGCATTGAATCCAACGTTCGCAGCCCTTCGGTTACGGGTCAATCGCGTCAGTTTTACGATGTCCGAGTCACTTCCGCTTTTCCTCCGATAGCGGCGGTATAGCGGACGTCGCGGCTCATCGCATTCGATCGACGGGCAAGAGGAGGGCACCGCAAGATCAGGCGCTTCAGCGGCGCTCTTCAGCCCAGCATCCGCCAACAGAGCCTGCTGCTCGAGAAGAGCGGATCTCCTTACGGCCATCGACCGCGCATGCAGCGTGCGTAGGCGTTGTCGAAGAGGGTGGACTGTCGAAGGGCGCGGGACCTATGGGCGGCCAGCGCACTAACGCCGGCGCGCCGCCCCCCGATGTTGAAATTCGACGTCGCCCATGGCGCCGAATAGCGAAGAGAGTAATCCTCGGCGTAGGCACGGCAATTTGCCGATGATTGCGCAAAGGAGGTTGTGATCACCAGCGCTGATCCAAGCGTCGCTAAACCAGCCGCGACGACCAATTTTCGCCACCCCGCCAATAAGCTGTCGTGTTTCATTTTAAAGCCACTTCAATCGTTAGTAGCCTCGGCCGACTGATATTTACAGTTGCTCCCGGGATTGCAAAATCAACGTCGGGGCGGACCTTCTTGGCCTCTTGTCGAAGCATCTGAAACGTCGCGGCCGACGGACAACATTTGAGTCCACTTTGCGATGTTGCTGAGTTGCCAACTCACGCCGGCAGCGGCCAGAATTATTGTGACCAATGACGGCAACACGCCGCCGGCGGCGCGGTCGAAAAATCCGACACCTGGGAGAATGTGGTTTGCCCCAGTCATCACCATGGCTGCACCACTGACGGCAGATGCAACGATAACAAATAAGTCGAAGAATCGCGGCACGAGCAAGCCTCCCACCACGCCGCAGACTAACGCCAGCACTCTGCCGAAGAAGCCGCCAAACCAGCCATCAATCCCGAAAGCGGCGGCCACAGAAAGGCCGAACAGGATGCCGCCGGAAACGCCGAGCAAAACGCGCCGATAGGGCTCAAGAATATAAGATGCGGCACCAAGAATAAACGCACCGGCAAGTCCGAGGACAATCGCAGTTGCACCAACATCCCCGGTGAATGCCCGACCCAGTAGAAGGCCGACGTCGAAACCAATAAGGGCATAGAGTAGTGGAAGCCACGCATAGAACATGAAAAGGCCGAATGCCATGATGGCGAGGCCAGTCAGTATCATCAGCAACCCGATGGTGAGCGACATGAATACTCTCCCCCTCAGCGCAACCGATCACCTGACGAATATCTTGAACGAGCGAGACAGAGACTGCTCCGAGCCGGAACACCTAACTTGTTACATCCAAACTGCAATGGTGTCACCAAGCCGGTCCGCGTGCCGCAGATCGGGCCGGCCAAACAGCCGTATTCAACTGACGGAGGTTAATCCTTAAATTGGCGCGGCAATGTCTGCCTTGGGGCAGACTAAGAAGTGTAGGCGCTTTAGCGTGAAGTCGGCTTTGACCCTTTGACCCAATGAACAAACTTCGTCGGCTAGACCGGTTACGTCCGAAAAGTGCCCACCAGGAGACATAGGCGACTTCATTCGATCACCTAATCCGCCCGTCTCCTCAGTTTGGCCAAGCCAAGTGCCTTGGTCTTTGAAATGCTAAGTTCGAACATCGACGGCGCCCGTACCAATCTGCGAACGGGCTATGGGTAGTTGGTCCGCTCCCGCCGACAGAGTGGCTGCGGCGTCAGGTCATGCGGCCAAGCCGTTGCCGATCTCCAAAGTGTGCTCGCCGGAATCGTGAAGGTGCCCATCAAGGTCCGCTGCTGAACAAGTCCCTGTGCCGATTGTCGACGGCGATCTGCTGGCGAATATTCAAGCTAATCCAGGGCGTGTACTCATAAATTGTGTTTGTTCGGTAAGGCGCCGCGCTACTTCGGTCGAAGAGTGCACAAAAGCCCCGCAGAAACGCGGCGCTTACTCTTAGGGCCTGTAGGTACCGGGGTCCGCGCCGCCAACCAAGCCGCCTCTGTCGTTCGAGCTGCCTCCGTAACGCCCCATGCCGACCGTACCTTGTTGGGTCCTGACGCCCGACTTGTACTTATTGGCCGACTTGTACTTATGCTGACTTGTGGATTGATGCTTTGGACTTGTGGATTGATGCTTTGTCTGTGCAAGCGCGAACGTGCTTGAAAGTGCGAACACAGAAGCCAATGCTATTGTCGCAAGTTTCATGGTCATTCTCCCTTGATCTTAGGGGATCGAACTTAACCCACCATGATTGTTTGTGTTCCAAACCGTCTCATGATTTTTTGTTCCAAACCGTCTTCAGCGCGACAGAAGCCGCCAAGCTGTTCACATCTCACAGAGCCTCAGTGCTCCAGCAATCGTCCGCGCGCGGTGATCGCACCGATCGCGATTCTACGCCTGTGCCGAAAGCGGTAACACACACTACTAAAGACACCGATAAATGAGTACACGCCTAAGACCGGTGCGAAAGACCTTGTCGTCATCATGAAAAACGGAAAACATCTACAGGAACAGCATTCGGTAAACGCGTCCTCTCGTGCCATCGCTCGATCAACTGATCGTCCGATTGCGCGACGTGGCCATTGCTCGCGTGGGGAGGGGAGCTACCCCAGCTCAAAGGTGGTGACGCCGAATATCCGCTCCAACCGCAACGGCGGGATCGCGCCTGTATACATGCGCGCAGTCTCGAACACTGGCGCGAGCCCCAGGTCTTGCGCCAACGCCACCGCGTCGCGGTTAATGCTTGGAACGTCGAGGAATATCTCGCCGCCGCCCGCGCTGGCCAGCAAAGCCGACAGAACCACCTCGGCGGTGGCGCGGTCGTCGGCCACCAGTGGGCCGATCTTGCGGCCCTTCCGGCATGGACGGATCACGCCCCAGCCGGCAAGCCCTCCATCGCGCACGAGCGCGCGACCGACATGCCCGGGCGAGCCGATCCAGGCGCGCAGGAACGCGGTGCGCGGAGCGGGGAACACGGTCGCGTCGTAAGCCTCCACAGTCGCCAATGGGACTTGGGTCAGCGCGATGACACCAGCCTGCGGCGCATCCGGCGTCGCGACGGTACCGCCGTAACGGACGTTGGCGTAAGCGAGCTTGAATCCGGAAACCCTGTAGTTTTGCTGCTGCGCCACCACGCCATCGAGCCCGATCACGCGTGGGCCAGCGTGCGCGATGGCCGCGTTCCATATGCGCAGTCCGTAGCCACGGCCGCGCAAGTCCTCTCGCACGATATAGAAACCGAGGAAGGCGAAGCTCGCACCGTAATTGACGCAGGAGACGGTGGCGGCCGGAGCGCCTTCGAACTCGCCGATGAAGAAGCTTTCCGGATCGGCCGCGGCGAAGCAGGCGTCGTCGGCGAGGCCCGGGTTCCAGCCTTCGGTTGCCGCCCAGTTCACGGCTATTGAAATTTCGTCCGGCCGCATCGGCCGGATGCGCAAACCGCTCATGGCGGGCGATCGTACAGATGGACTCATGAACCGATATCACCGCGGGTGAGACGTTACCGGCAACCGATAAAGCGCTATGGCAGCGCCGCCCGGGCAGGCCGGCCCAAACTCAGAGCCTGGGTACTGGACGAAGGAGCGGCCGGGCGCCGGCAGACAGTTGCAACGAATTGCCGCGGCGAAAGAACCAGTCTCTAGCGCCGCTCTTGGATTTGGCCGCTGCTGTCGACGACGAGGGATACTTCCTTGCCGTTTTTCATCGCCCTGACGGCCGTACCTTCGGCGGTGGATTTGATTTCTCGGATTTGCGAATAACCCGCGGCTTCAAGCTTGGCTACAAGCTCCTGCTGGGTCAGGGCATGGGCAGGCGAGAAGACGCCAACCATCACAAGAGAACAAAGGACCGCTTGAGAGAGTGATCGCGCCGACATGATCTATGCTCCCTTGGCTTGTGCGAACCGAAAAAATTGCTCGGAAGCTTCAACGCCTATTCGACACTGCGGTTCCGCCCGCGGGGGCATGCTACGGCGCGACCGGCCGTGGACTACCGCACCCAGACTTCGTTGGCTCGAAGTTGAATCGACTAGTCATTCGATTCAGGCAATTCGGTGGGCGGCCCAAACGCGCGATAGCGCGCCGTAGTCCGACCGCGCGAGAGCGACATTTTGATAGGTGCCCCCTGAGTTAACGCATTGGTTATTTCTTTGCGTTCATTTTCACGATCTCATTCAACAGAGAGGCACCATGTCTGACATCAGCATTCCCGGCGGACGGATCCGTTCTTTCGTAGAACGGATCGAGCACTTGGACACCGAATTGCAGGAGTTGAGCGAGTCGAAAAAGGAGGTCTTTTCAGAGGCCAAGGCTGAGGGTTTTGATGTGAAAATACTCAAGGAAATCATCAAGCTGAGGAAGGAAGATAAGGACGAGCGCGATGAGCGCGAAACTCTGCTTGATATGTATATGAGAGCCATGGAAACAGGCGGCTCGGAACCGGCCGCCAAGGCCGCGTGACTCAATCGAAATCAAGCGCGAGCGCCCAGCGAGCGCTCGCGCGCCATCCCGGTCCTTTGCCCGACGGGCAAATCACCGACTTTCCTGTCCAGCCCCATTTGCAAAAATATTCCGCTTCCCGTTTTACCCAAATCAAATCTATATCCCTCGCCGTCTCGTCCCACATGAGGGGCGTATCGCGATCGTCACGGACGCGGGATGGGATGCGGTGGACGCGGCAGCGTCGGGCGCGCATTGGCAATCGCAGGGCGAGTTGAACCTCGTGAGCGATTTGCGGCGCGCAGACGAACGATTTGCGGCGCGCAGACGAACGATGTTGCTTCCGTTTTCACTAAAGTTTCGCCGGAGGTGCACAGCCCGGCGAAGCCTCTTGGCGAAGACGGGTCGCGTACGGCAAAACCGTGTGGTCCTGGCACCCGTTGCTGGTGTCAAGTCGGCGGAGGTTTCGTTGGCCCAACCGGGCTCTGACAAAACCTTCAATCCGCCGATGACGGTGACAAGACGAATTCGTCGCCGGGGAGAGCACGATATAAGCCGTTAAAACCATTGCGTGCGGGAATGCCGGGTGTTCCGGTGACCTGCGGTGACTACCGTGTGCTTACTACCATTGCACACGGGCTGCGGGTGCACCGTGCACCCGGCATTCCCCACGCCCTCATTCGGGCGAAAGATTTTTGCATCACTCGGGCGCATCGCGCCGCGAGAGCGCGGACGCGCATCTGAAATTGGAGCGACGTCATTGCGAGGAGCGAAGCGACGAAGCAATCCATTCTTTCTTTTCAGCGAAATGGATTGCTTCGCGGAGCCTGTCATCGGGCGCGCATTCGCGCGACCGTTGGCTCGCAATGACGGTCTGCAAATTGTCTTTGGCTCTTTGAAAACTGAATCAGTTACATGATGCCGTCGCCGGGACGACACCAGGTTGAAGCGAGCGCCATCCAGCCTATTCCGCCGCCTCGATCCACTCCGCCGCACCTCGCCAGAGCGTGTCGCGGTGTTCGGGGCGAAAGAAGCCGAAATGGCCGATCTTGGCTGCCCCGGCGTCGGCGGGCGCGATGGTCAGGATTTCCGGCTTGATCGAGACAAATCCCGAGCACAGCAGTTCGACCGCCGGTTGTGTCGCCCAGGGATCATCGGAAAGGCACAGCGCGCGCATCGCTCCGCGGTAGTTCGGAAAATTCTTTAGGCCGCTGAGCGCGGGATCGTCGAACAAATAGCGTTTGCTCATGACCCAACTGACCCATTCCAGAAACACGCCTTTCGGCAGATCCTCGCCCAAACCGCTCCAGCCCGGCGCATAGCCCAACAGGCGCGTGAGGGGGCTGCCGACGAAATTCAGCATGGCATAGACACGATAGCGTTCCGGCCCGGCCATCAGCTTCCAGTATCCGGCCTGGGCCGCGATCAACAGCGCCCGCGAGACCTCGCCATTATTGGGAAGCAGTCCAAGCGCCTGGCCGCCGAAGGAATGTCCGATATAGTTGAGCGGCAGGGTTTTGTAACGCCCGCGCATCCAGGCGACGGCGGCAGAGACATCGAGCGCGGCCCAGTCCGACATCGAGGCCTTGAAGCCGACCAGCGATCTGGGCTGGTTGTAGCCGACCAGCGCCTTCTGCCGGCTATCGCCGGTGCCGCGGTAGTCGTAGGTCAGGACCGTGCAGCCGCGCCGCGCCAGATAGCCGGCAAAACCCCGGTAGATCTTGCGCGGCACGGCGGTGGCCGAATTGATCAGGACGGCCTGGCGCTTCGCCCCGCGGGGCAAAAATAGCGTCGCCCCCAGCAGACATCCGTCCGCAGCGGGGAAGGTGATGTCATCGATGAAAACGTCGTCCAGCGCAGCCTCCGCCACCCGCGATTTCCCCGCGCTTTCGCGGTCCCTCCAACAAGGGCGATTCGGCTTTTGCCGCAAGGGCTTGTCTCGGGTATCGGAAATCCAACTGGCGGACCGTGACCGGCCTGTGTATAACCCGGCTCCGCCGCTACCTCCGATAAGTAGCGGTTTTTGTTTAAGGAGTTGACGTCATGTCCGAGCGGTGGACACCCGACAGCTGGCGCGCCAAGCCGGTCAAGCAAGTACCCGATTATCCCGACGCGAAGGTGTTGGCCGATGTCGAGGCGCAGCTTGCCACGTTTCCTCCGCTGGTTTTTGCAGGCGAGGCCCGCAACCTGAAAAAGGCGCTTGCGCGTGTAGCCGCAGGCGAGGCCTTCCTCCTTCAAGGCGGCGACTGTGCCGAAAGCTTCGCCGAGCATGGCGCCAACAATATCAGGGATTTCTTTCGCGTGCTGCTGCAGATGGCGGTGGTGCTGACCTATGCCGGCGCGGTGCCGGTGGTGAAGGTCGGGCGCATCGCCGGGCAATTTGCCAAGCCGCGCTCGTCGTCCACCGAAAAGATCGACGGCGTCGAGCTGCCGAGCTACCGCGGCGATATCGTCAACGATATCGCGTTCACGGCGGAGTCGCGCATCCCCGATCCGCAGCGCCAGTTGATGGCGTATCGCCAGTCGGCGGCGACGCTAAACCTGCTGCGCGCCTTTGCGACCGGCGGCTTCGCCAATCTCGGCAGCGTGCACCAGTGGATGCTTGGTTTCCTGAAAGATTCCCCGCAGTCGCGCCGTTACAAGGAGTTGGCCGATCGCATCTCCGACGCGCTGAACTTCATGCGCGCCTGCGGGCTCGATCTCGAAAGCCACCCCGAGCTGCGGGCCACCGACTTCTACACCAGCCACGAGGCGCTTTTGCTCGGCTACGAGCAGGCTTTCACACGGGTCGATTCCACGACCGGCGACTGGTACGCGACCTCGGGTCATATGATCTGGATCGGCGACCGCACCCGCCAGCTCGATCACGGCCATGTGGAATATTTCCGCGGCATCAAGAATCCGATCGGCTTGAAATGCGGTCCCTCGCTCAAGACGGACGAATTGTTGCGGCTGATCGACGTGCTCAATCCCGACAATGAGCCGGGGCGCCTGACGCTGATCAACCGCCTCGGTTCGGACAAGGTCGGCGATCATCTGCCGCAAACGATCCGCGCCGTGCAGCGCGAGGGCCGTGCGGTGGTCTGGTCATGCGATCCGATGCACGGCAACACCATCACCTCGACCAGCGGCTACAAGACCCGTCCATTCGACCGGATCTTGTCGGAGGTGAAGTCGTTCTTCGCTATCCACGCGGCGGAGGGCACCCACGCCGGCGGCGTCCATCTGGAAATGACCGGCCAGGACGTGACCGAATGCATCGGCGGCGCGCGCGCCATCACCGACGAGGACCTCAACGATCGCTATCACACTGTCTGCGATCCCCGTCTCAATGCCGAGCAGTCGATTGACATGGCTTTCCTGATCGCGGAATTGCTCAAGCAAGAACGCGGCAGCAAGGTCAAGCCGATGCCGGTCGCGGCGGGACTTTGAGTTGCTGCGGTTCTGGCGGGCCACGATCAATACGCGTAACGGCCTGGCCTTTGCTATCCGCTCGGAGCAGGCCATTCGCGAAGAGCTCGTCGCGCTGGCGCTATCCCTGCCATTGGCATGGCTGGTCGGCGCCACCACGATGCGTCGCATCGAGCTGGTCGCCGTCGTCGTGCTGGTGCTGGTCGTCGAACTGCTCAACACCGCGATCGAGAAGCTCGCCGACCGCCTGACGACCGATCACGATCCGCAGATCGGGCGGGTCAAGGATATGGGTTCCGCCGCGGTGGGCGTCGCGCTTGTGATGGCCGGGTTGTTCTGGCTGTTCGCCATCGCCGAACGCATAGGCGCGATCTAAAGCATGCAATTGCAGTTTGCCCGTGCGCAAGGCACCATCGCTCAATGACCGAACGCGCCGCACATTTTACGATCACGCTGGCCCAGCTGAACCCGACGGTCGGCGATGTCATGGGCAACGCCGCCAAGGCGCGCGCCGCCCGCGCGCAGGCGCGTGCCGACGGTGCCGACCTCGTCATTTTGCCCGAACTGTACATCGCCGGCTATCCGCCGGAAGACCTGGTGCTGAAGCCGGCGTTTCAGGCGGCATGCCGCGCCGCCATCGAGGAGCTTGCGCGAGATACCGCCGACGGCGGTCCGGCGATGCTGATCGGCAGTCCCTGGGTCGAGGACGGCAAGCTCTACAACGCCTGTGCCTTGCTGGACGAAGGCCGCATCGCGGCTATTCGGTTCAAGGCCAACCTGCCGAATTACGGCGTGTTCGATGAAAAGCGCCTGTTCGCGCGCGGGCCTGCCGCGGGACCGGTGACCATCCGCGGTATCCGGGTCGGCGTGCCGATTTGCGAGGACATCTGGCTAGAGGAGTCGGAGGACTACGAAAACGTCGTCGAATGCCTGGCGGAGACCGGTGCGGAAATTCTGGTCGTGCCGAACGGCTCGCCCTACGCGCGGGACAAAAACGACTTGCGGCTGTCGATCGCGGTGGCGCGCGTCACCGAGAGCGGGCTGCCGCTGATCTATCTCAATCAGATCGGCGGACAGGACGAGCTCGTATTCGACGGCGCATCGTTTGCGTTGAATGCCGATCTTTCGGTGGCGGCGCAATTGCCGGCTTTCGAAGAAAACATCACGACGTTGCGCTGGATCAAGACTGACACCGGCTGGCGCTGCAGCGGACCCGTGTCGCCCGTCGTCGATGGCGACAGGGGCGACTACGCGGCTTGCGTGCTGGGGCTGCGCGACTATGTCGGGAAAAACGGATTTCCCGGCGTGCTGTTGGGCATATCCGGCGGCATCGACTCCGCGCTGTGCGCGGCGATTGCGGTCGATGCGCTGGGGGCGGAGCGCGTTCGCGGGGTGATGCTGCCGTTCCGGTTCACCGCGCAGGTGTCGCTCGATGACGCAGCAAAACTCGCGAGCAAGCTCGGCATCCGCTATGAGGTGCTGCCGATCGCGCAGGCGGTGAACGGCTTTGAAGAGATTTTATCTGGTATCTTCGCCGGCCTGCCGCGCGATATCACCGAAGAGAACCTGCAGGCACGCACACGCGGCACGCTGCTGATGGCGATCTCCAACAAAACCGGGGCGATGGTGGTCACCACGGGCAACAAGTCGGAAATGTCGGTGGGCTACGCCACGCTCTATGGCGACATGAACGGCGGCTTCAACCCGATCAAGGATATCTACAAGACCGAAGTGTTTCGGCTTTCGAGCCTGCGCAATTCATGGAAGCCGGACGGCGCGCTCGGCCCATCCGGCGAAGTCATTCCGGTCAACATCATCACCCGGCCGCCGACCGCGGAACTGCGCGAAAACCAGACCGATCAGGATTCGTTGCCGCCCTACGGGGTGCTCGATGCGATCCTGGAACGGCTGGTCGAGCGGGAGGAGCCGCTGGCGTCGATCGTGGCCGCGGGGTTTGACCGCGAGGTAGTGGCGCGGATCGATCGCCTCCTCAACGTCGCCGAGTACAAGCGGCGGCAGGCCGCGCCGGGTGTCAAGGTGACACAGAAGAATTTCGGCCGCGACCGCCGCTATCCCATCACCAATCGCTTTCGCGATATGGGCGAAGGGCTGCCCAAACCCGACGACAAGCTGGTGGCGCGCGCGAGCCGCGGATCGGCGGAAGCGTTTGACGGATAGGTGAGAGCATGATCCGGAAAAGCGGGACCGGTTTTCCTCCGGACCACGCGAAGCGCCTGCCCGGAGATCATGCTCAAACGAGATGAGAATCAGAACCTAGCGCGCGGGGATAAAGGTCGGACCCACCGAACGGATCGGCTTGCTATCCGATGCGGTACCGGTTGAAGGCGCTGGTTCTGCCGGCGCGTCGGAGGCCGGCGTGCTTGCTGTCGTACCTGCGGGCGCAGCACCCTTCTTGGCAGGGGCGGGAGCTGTCTTCGACGGCGGACGCGACATCTTCTTCGCGCTCTCTTCGGTGACGATGATGTCGCCCTGTTGCTCGGCGGCGGCTTTGTCGTCGATGCTCTTCAGTGCGTCGGACCAGGTCTGGCCAGCAGCCTTGCAGGCACAAGACGGATTGAACTCCTGACGGTAGCGAAACGCATTCGGAGACGACGAATAGGGCTGGCCGTTGATCGACACCGCCTGGTTCATGTCTTCGCCGGGGTTGCGATAGGTGAAGAGCGTCGCCTCCGCCGCCGGGCAGAGATTTTTGCAGGTCCTCTCGTCATCGGGGAAGCGGGCGGGCACGGTGGCGAACGAGATCGGGAAGTAAGCGCCGTCGCAGGAGCGGACGCAGACCGTGCGATAGGTGCCGGATTGCGGGCCGAGGTCGGCGCTGAGCGGGGCTGGATTGTTGTTGGTACCGAACAGATTCTCCAGAAAACTGCCCGGGCCGCGCGCCGCGTTGGCATATTGCGGCCCGCAATTATTCTGCCCGAGCGCCAGCAGGACCGAGCGGCGTTGATTTTCGCGATCGGCGCCGGCAAAGCCGCCCCCGCGCAGCCGCTCAAGGCTGGTGGTGATCTGATCCAGATTGGCGCGCATCTGCTGAATTTGGTTGTTGACCGGACCGCATTGCGCCGACTGGCCGCTGAACAGCGAGAAGAATCCGGAACTGTCGCAGCCCATCCGCTTGGCCTGCGACGTGACGCGATCGAGCTCACCCTGCTGTTTGGCAGCCGCCTCCTGGTAGCGGCGGATTTGGTCGTCCTTGGCCGGGTCGCCGCTGCTGCCGCGGTCGATGGTCGCCAGTTGCGCTTCCAGCCGCAGGCACATCGGATTGACGGCCGGTCCCTGTTGCTGTGGCGGCGCACCGGGCGGATTCTGCGCCCAGGCGTCAACGCTCAGCGCGCTTACGCCAAGTAGCGCAGCGCAGGCCAGGATGCAGCGGGAGAGGGCAGTCATCAGCGTTTCAGGCATATCCGGCCATTAGAAGGATTCCGCGCAAAGGCTGCAAAGCCGGGAGGCACGGCCAACGCGGTTTCACATACCCGCTTCTCGGGGCATCGTCACGTCGTTTCCGGGGCGCCGATGTGGCGGATCGGCCGCCCGCGATCTTGCGGGGCAGACGATTCAGCGCTGGCAGGTAATTGCGACGTATTCGCTGCAACCGGCATGATTGCAGCTCTCACCTGCGGTGGGGACCGACCCCGTGATCTCATCTGGCTCGACGCGCCGGTAAGCCGAGGCCTGGGCGAAATCCCGCGACTGGCAATAGGACCGGGCGGCATGCGCGCCGCATTTTTCGCCCCTGGCGAGGCACTGGTCGATACCGTAGCTGTCAGCCTGGTTGGCGATGATGAAGACGCGGCTATCGGCCCGCGCAGCCGAGGTGGCGAGCAGGAGCACACAGGCCAAAAGTGCTGATGGGGATCGCATTGTGCACCGAGAACGAGGGGACCAGCCTCATTCGATAAACCCGAAACATTAACAATGATTAACCATGGCGGGGCGGGCCGTTTGGTGCCCCAAGCAGGCTTTTCTGAGGCACTTGACGCAATCCCCTCAGCTGGCCCATGGTATTCCACATGAACGGTTTCCTCGCCATTTGCGGCATTTGCCGCGAGATTATGAGCTAGCGATTCGCTGGCTGAGGCCGTCTTTTCTCACGTGAGATCATTGGACGCCCGGCCGCAAGGGACGGGATATCCATGCATTTGAGCCTCTACGATACGTTGAACAGGGAAAAGCGGCCATTCGTGCCGCTCGATCCGGCAAACGTGCGCATGTATGTCTGCGGACCCACGGTCTACGACTTCGCCCATATCGGCAACGCGCGCCCGGTGATTGTGTTCGACGTGCTGTTCCGGCTGTTGCGCCATCTCTACGGCGCCGATCACGTCAAATATGTTCGCAACATCACCGACGTCGAGGACAAGATCAACGACCGTGCCGCGCGGGATTTTCCCGGCCTGCCGCTGAACGAAGCTATTCGCAAAGTCACCGAACTGACCGAAAAACAGTTTCACGACGATGTCGATGCACTCGGCTGCCTGCGCCCGACGGTCGAGCCGCGCGCTACCGAGCATATCGCGGAAATGCGCACCATCATCGACAAGCTGGTGCAGGGCGGTTTTGCCTATGTCGCCGAAGACCACGTGCTGTTCTCGCCACAGGCGATGAATGCGGCGAATTCGATTTTGCCGCGTTATGGCACGCTCGCCAACCGCTCGCTGGATGAGATGATCGCGGGCGCGCGCGTCGATGTCGCGCCCTACAAGCGCGATGCCACCGATTTCGTGCTGTGGAAGCCGTCGAAGCCGGGCGAACCGTCATGGCCATCGCCGTCAGGGATCAAGGCCGAGGGCCGTCCGGGCTGGCACGTCGAGTGCTCGGCGATGGCCTGGAAACATCTCGGCGAGCAGTTCGACATCCATGGCGGCGGCATCGATCTGGTTTTTCCGCACCACGAGAACGAGCTCGCGCAAAGCTGCTGCGCTTTCCACGAGAGTCGCATGGCGAATGTCTGGATGCACAACGGCTTCCTGCAGGTCGAAGGCGACAAGATGTCGAAGAGCCTCGGCAATTTCGTCACCATCAGGGATTTGCTGGCCGATTGGCCAGGTGAAGTGCTGCGTCTCAACATGCTGAAGACGCACTACCGATCGCCGATCGACTGGACGCTGAAGGGCGTGGAAGAAAGCGCGAAGACACTTGACGACTGGTATTGGGTCGCCGCGGATGTGAAGGGCGAACGGCCATCTGACGCTGTTGTCGAAGCGCTGTCGGACGATTTGAACACGCCGCAGATGATCGCCTTGTTGCACAGTCTGCGGAACAACGCGGCTTCCGGAAACGACCGAGACCGCAGCGAGTTTGCTGCTTCCTTGCGGTTTCTCGGTTTCCTGTCCGAGAGTGCGGCGCAATGGAAGAGCCGGAAACAGCAAGCGAGTGGGATCGACATGAAAAAAGTCGATAGTCTCATCTCAGATCGTACCGCCGCTCGTGCGCGAAAAGACTTCAAGGAATCCGATCGTATCCGCGACGAACTCGCTGCAATGGGTGTCGTCATCAAGGATTCCAAGGAAGGCACCACATGGGAGATTGCGCGATGAGCCGCCCTGACACACCTTTCCCAAAGCATTGGCGCTATTACATCGTTCTCAAATGGGTCGTCATCGCGGCAGCCGTGGTGCTTGCGCTAAAACTATTTGGGGTATTTTGAAGCGATGGGACAGACGCTGCCCAAGCCGGCTTTGCGACCATTCCTTGCGGCGGATACGCCGGTGTTGGCGGCGATCTTCGTGGCCTCAATCGAGGAACTGACCGGCGACGACTATAACGAAGCGCAGCAGGAAGCCTGGGCGAGCGCCGCGGACGACGAAGAACAATTCGGCAAGCGTCTTGCCGGCGAACTCACGCTGATCGCGACGCTGCGGAATGCGCCGGTCGGGTTTGCCGCGCTAAAGGGCGCCGATCATATCGACATGCTCTACGTTCACCCCAGCGCCGCCCGGCAGGGCGTGGCATCGATGCTGTGCGAGGCGCTGGAAAAACTCGCCGGCGGACGCGGCGTGAAGAGTCTTACCGTCGATGCCAGCGACAATGCGCAGGAGTTTTTCTCCAAGCGCGGATATGTCGCCAAGCAGCGCAACACCGTGACGATCAACGGCGAATGGCTTGCCAACACCACGATGCAGAAGACGCTGGCCGACGGCGCTGCGCCGGGAGGTCCGAAATGAACCGCGAACGGCTCTATCTGTTCGACACCACGCTACGCGACGGTGCGCAGACCAACGGCGTCGATTTCACGCTGCATGACAAGCAGTTGATCGCGCAGATGCTCGACCAACTCGGCATCGATTATGTCGAGGGCGGCTATCCCGGTGCGAATCCGGCCGATACCGAATTCTTTGCCAAGCGGCCGAAGTTCGGTCACGCGAGCTTCACGGCGTTCGGCATGACGCGGCGTCCGGGGCGCTCGGCCTCCAACGATCCGGGGCTGGCGGCGCTTTTGGAAGCCAAAGCCGACGCAATCTGTTTTGTCGCGAAGTCGTCGGCCTATCAGGTACGGGTCGCCCTGGAGACCACCAACGAGGAGAATCTGGCCTCGATCCGCGACAGCGTGAAGGCCGCCAAAGCCGCCGGCCGGGAGGTCATGCTCGATTGCGAGCATTTTTTCGACGGCTACAAGGAAAACCCCGAATTCGCGCTTGCCTGCGCCAAGGCAGCCTATGATTCCGGCGCGCGCTGGGTGGTGTTATGCGACACCAATGGCGGCACCATGCCGCACGAAGTCGAGACCATCGTCACCGAGGTGGTGAAACATATTCCCGGCGATCACGTCGGCATTCACGCCCATAACGACACCGAGCAGGCGGTTGCCAATTCGCTGGCCGCGGTGCGCGCGGGCGTGCGGCAAATCCAGGGTACGCTAAACGGGCTCGGCGAACGCTGCGGCAACGCCAATCTGTGTTCGCTGATCCCGACCTTGCGGCTCAAGAGCGAATTTTGCGATGCTTTCGAGATCGGCGTGTCGCTGGAAAAGATGGCGACATTGATGAAGGTTTCGCGCAGCCTCGACGACATGCTCAATCGGGCGCCGAACCGCCACGCGCCCTATGTCGGCGAGAGCGCGTTCGTCACCAAGACCGGCATTCATGCTTCGGCCGTGCTCAAGGATCCGCAGACCTACGAACACGTGTCGCCCGAAGCGGTCGGTAATCACCGCAAGCTGCTGGTTTCCGATCAGGCCGGCCGCTCGAATGTGATCGCCGAACTCGATCGGGCCGGCATTCCCTACGAGAAAAGCGACCCGAAGCTGGTCCGTCTCGTCGAGGAGTTGAAGGACCGCGAAGCCGCAGGCTATGCCTATGAGTCTGCTAACGCGTCGTTCGATCTCTTGGCGCGGCGCACGCTCGGCCGGGTGCCGGAATTTTTCCGGGTCGAACAATTCGATGTCAATGTCGAGCAGCGCTACAATGCCAACGGCCAGCGTGTGACCGTTGCGATGGCGGTGGTGAAGGTCGATGTCGCCGGCGAACGGCTGATCTCGGCGGCCGAGGGCAACGGCCCCGTCAACGCGCTCGACGTCGCGCTGCGCAAGGATCTCGGCAAATACCAGAAGTACATCGAAGGCCTGAAGCTGATCGATTACCGCGTGCGTATCCTCAACGGTGGTACCGAAGCGGTCACGCGGGTGCTGATCGAGAGCGAAGACGAGGAGGGCGAGCGCTGGACCACCATCGGCGTGTCGCCCAACATCATCGACGCGTCGTTTCAGGCGCTGATGGATTCGGTGATCTACAAGCTGGTGAAATCAGGCGCGCCGACCTGACATCGATTCCGTCATTCCGGAATGGTCCGCAAGACCCTATCCGGAATTTCGAGATTTCCGGATTCGCGCTAACGCGCGCCCGGGGTGACGTGTTGACATCTGATACTCTCTTCACGCGACTCGGGAGAAATCTCGGATGATCGATCATGTTTCGGTTGGCGTGAGGGACCTGGAGCGCGCCGGGCGTTTCTATGAACTGGCGCTGGCGCCGCTCGGTCTGTCACGCCTGGTTACACGGCCCGCGGCGGTCGGTTTCGGCAAGAGCTATCCGGAGTTCTGGATCAACCTGCGCGCAAATATGACCCCGGTCGCGCCGGGCAGCGGCGTGCACATCTGCCTTCGGGCGAAATCGGCCGGCGAGGTCGACGCGTTCCATTTGGCGGCGCTGAACGCCGGCGGCCGATCCGATGCCGCGCCAGGCCTGCGCCCGCACGATCGGGTGCGTTATTACGCGGCGTTCGTTATCGACCCCGACGGCAATCGCATCGAGGCGGTGACGTTCCCAAGCGACGATCCAGAGGCGCCGCGATAAGCCTACAGCCGGCGCGCCATTTCAGGCGCCAGCTCTTCTGTGCCCTCCGGCGCGCGGGCCGCGGCGGCATGCAACCGCGGCAGGATATCCTCGACCCGTTCGGCTTTGAGAATATCCACCGCCAGAGAAGCTCGAATGAATTGCGTTGCACGCATGTGCGCGAGCAGTGCAAACAGCGGTTCCCAGAAGCCGTCGATGTTGGCGAGCAGGATCGGCTTGGTGTGACGGCCAAGTTGCTGCCAGGTCAGCTGCTCCACCAGCTCCTCCAGCGTGCCGATGCCGCCGGGCAGCGCCACGAATGCATCGGAACGCTCGAACATCAGCCGCTTGCGTTCGTGCATGTCGGGTGTGACGATCATTTCCTGAACGCGCTTCAGGGCATGTTCGCGGGAGGTGAGAAAATCCGGAATAATGCCGGTGACGGTGCCGCCGTGATCGAGGACGGATGTAGCTACCGCGCCCATCAGCCCAATCGAGCCGCCGCCATAGACGAGCCGGATGCGGTTCTCGGCAAGAACCTTACCCAGTTCGATGGCAGCTTCGATAAAATGGGGATTTGTACCGGGGCCGGAGCCGCAATAAACGCAGACAGTTTTGATCTTGACCATTTCGAGCATGTGGCACTGCAGCGTAAAGGCGTCAAGCCTATCCGATTCGCAAAGCCAGCTGAATATATCGCCAAATGCCGCGAAATCGTCAAAGAATTACTTGCCGTCAGGTGCAGGCGGCGTTCAGACGCTGTATATGACGGGAACCATGCAGATGAACGAACAGACACGCGCGACAGCGGAGCCGCGCAACGATTTGCTCCAGGCACCTAATTGATGGCTCACACCGATTCGTCCCGGAGTGCCGGCGAAGCGCTGCCTCCCTCTCACCAATCCATCGACCGGGCGACTCTGATCGGGACGCTGGTACATCTGTGGCCGTACATCTGGCCCAGCGACCGCGCCGATCTCAAGATGCGTGTGGCCTGGTCGATGGTGCTGCTGCTGGTCGCCAAGCTGGCGACGCTCTTGGTGCCGTTCACGTTCAAATGGGCGATCGACGCGCTCACCGGCGCCGATACCGCGCCGGTGCAACCGTCGAACTGGACGATGTGGCTGATCGCCTCGCCCCTGATCATGACCTTAAGCTACGGCGCCGTCCGCGTGTTGATGGCGGTCCTGACCCAGTGGCGCGACGGAATTTTCGCTCGCGTGGCGATGCACGCGGTGCGCAAGCTCGCTTATCTCACCTTTGTCCACATGCATGAACTGTCGCTGCGCTTTCATCTGGAGCGCAAGACCGGAGGGCTGACGCGCGTGCTGGAGCGCGGCCGTCTCGGCATCGAAGTCATCGTGCGGATGGTGATTCTGCAACTGGTCCCGACCATCGTCGAGGTGTCGCTGCTGATGGCCGTGCTGCTCTGGCAGTTCGACTGGCGCTATGTGCTCGCCACCATGATCACGGTCGTGATCTACATGTACTACACCTATCTCGCCACCGAATGGCGGATCGAGATTCGGCGCAAGATGAACGACTCCGACACCGAGGCGAACACCAAGGCGATCGACTCGCTTCTGAATTACGAGACGGTCAAATATTTCAGTGCCGAGGAGCGCGAAGCCGCGCGCTACGACCGTTCGATGGAGCGCTACGAGCGCGCCAGCGTGAAAACCTATACGTCGCTTGCGGTTCTCAATACCGGGCAGGCGATCATCTTCACGATCGGTCTGACCGCCATCATGCTGATGTGTGCGATCGGCGTGCGCAACGGCACCAATACGGTTGGCGATTTTGTCATGGTCAATGCCATGATGATTCAGCTTTATCAGCCGCTGAACTTCATGGGCATGGTCTATCGCGAGATCAAGCAGGCCATCATCGATATCGAAAAGATGTTTGGCGTTCTGTCGCGGAATCCGGAGATCAAGGATGTTCCCGGCGCCCAGCCGTTGATCGTGTCGTCAGGCAGCGTGCGCTTCGAGGATGTGCGATTTTCGTATGATCCCGAACGCCCGATCCTGAAAGGGCTCAGTTTCGAGGTGCCCGCCGGCAAGACGGTCGCGATTGTCGGTCCGTCCGGCGCGGGCAAATCGACCATTTCCCGCCTGCTGTTCCGCCTCTATGACGTCTCAAGCGGCAAGATTCTGATCGATGGTCAGGATATCCGAAACGTCACGCAGGCGTCGCTGCGGGCATCGATCGGCATGGTGCCGCAGGACACCGTGTTGTTCAACGATACCATCCGCTACAACATCCGCTACGGCCGCTGGGATGCCAGCGACGCCGAAGTAGAACAGGCGGCACAGCTGGCGCAAATCGATAGCTTCATTCGCATGTCGCCGACAGGCTATGAGACCCAGGTTGGCGAGCGCGGCTTAAAGTTATCCGGTGGTGAAAAGCAACGCGTCGCGATCGCGCGCACGGTGCTCAAGGCGCCGCCGATCCTGGTGCTTGACGAAGCAACCTCGGCGCTCGACAGCCATACCGAGCAGGAAATTCAGGATGCGCTGGAGCGGGTGTCGCGCAACCGCACCTCTTTGGTGATCGCGCATCGGCTGTCCACGATCGTGGCCGCCGACGAAATCATCGTCCTGGATCAGGGTCGTATCGCCGAGCGCGGGACGCACGGGCAGCTTTTGGCAAGCGGCGGACTTTATGCCAGTATGTGGAACAGGCAGCGCGAGGCTCAAGAGGCGCGGGAGAAGCTGGCGCGGATTGCCGACGAGAACGAAGCGCCGAACCGGGTGCCGCCACCGGTCGACGACGCGCTGGTGACGCCAGCGGCTGCCGAATGACCGAAACATAATTTCCTCTCCCGCCACGGGTGAGTGGCCAACAGATCAGTGAAATCGATGTCGATTGCCAATTCTATCCGCGCACAAATTCCGCCGATCCACCCAGAGGGCTATCCGTTTATCGGCGCCTTTGCGCTTGCTAGTCTGATCCTGTTCTGGATCTGGACGCCGCTTGGCTGGCTCGGCACGCTGCTGACGATCTGGTGTGCGCTGTTTTTCCGCGATCCGGCGCGGGTGACGCCGGTGCGCGAAGGCCTTGTGGTGGCGCCGGCCGACGGGCGGATCTCGATGGTGACGCAGGTGTTGCCGCCGGCCGAACTAGGTCTCGGCGACAAGCCGCTGCCGCGTATTTCGATATTCATGAGCGTGTTCAATTGCCACGTGAACCGCAGTCCGGTGGCGGGACGGATCGATCGCATCGCGTATCGGCCGGGCACCTTTATCAATGCCGACCTGGATAAAGCGAGCGAAGACAACGAGCGCAACTCGCTTGTGATCTCCACTCCGAACGGGCGCATCGGGGTGATCCAGATCGCCGGGCTGGTGGCGCGGCGGATCGTATCGTTCGTTCGCGAAGGACAGACGATCGGCGCCGGCGAGCGTTTCGGCTTGATTCGCTTCGGATCGCGTCTCGACGTATACCTGCCCGACGGCACCACAGCGCTGGTCTCCGAGGGCCAGACCGCGGTCGCCGGGGAGACCGTCCTGGCCGATTTCAGGCTTGGCGATGGCGGACGAACTTACCGCGCCGATTAACCATCCAGGCGGCCGAACCGGGTCGGCCGACCGCCACATTGGCGGAATGGGCCGGTGCCTGCTATATGTAGGCCTGCCATGCAGATGCCTGTCGACCCCAAAAATCCCGAAATGCGCCGCCGCCGGTTTCGTCCGATCCCGGTGCGGATGCTGGTGCCCAACGTGATCACCTTGCTCGCGATTTGCGCGGGCTTGACGGCGATCCGCCTGTCCACCGAAGGGCGGATGGAATTGGCGGTGGCGGCGATCGTCTTTGCAGCCCTGCTCGATGGGCTCGACGGCCGCGTGGCGCGCATGATCAAGGGCCAGTCGAAATTCGGGGCGGAGCTGGACAGCCTCGCCGATTTCGTCAATTTCGGCGTCGCACCGGGTCTGATCCTGTACTCTTGGCAGTTGAATGAGCTGCACAACGGCGGCTGGATCGCGGCGATGGTTTTCGCGATCAGCGGCGGCCTGCGGCTTGCACGCTTCAACGCGACCATGGACGATCCGAACAAGCCCGCCTTTGCGGCTAATTACTTCACGGGCGTTCCGGCGCCCGCCGGCGCCATCACCGTGCTGCTTCCGATCTACCTTGGATTCCTCGGTCTGCCGAAACCGCCGGCGATGCTGACGGCGTTCTATACGCTGCTGATCGCGTTCCTGATGGTGTCGCGCCTGCCGGTGTTTTCCGGCAAAACCGTTCGCATGCGGGTGCCGCCGGAAATGGTGTTGCCGGTTTTCGTCTCCGTGATCTTCTTCATAGCGCTGTTGATCGGTTATCCCTGGCACATTTTGTCGGCGGGTTCGGTGCTCTACCTCTTGAGCCTGCCGGCCGGATGGAAGTCTTATCGCGACCACGCGCGCGCCGCCGCCGTGCCGTCCGCAACCCCGGCCGATGTCGCTTCGTCAAGTCCGGCGACACCGTTCGCAGCGGTCAGCGAATCCGAACAGGACGATCGGCCGGCGCGGCTGAATTGAGCGGACTGTTCGACGGGCCGGCAACTTCATCTCTTAGACTAAGATATCTGCCATGAGTTCTCGCCGAGTTGGGTTGGGTCCCAAACTCGGGTATATGGCTGATCCTAGGCCGCCTTCAAACAATGGCCAGCCCATAAAAAACTGGAGAGAAACGCCGTGACGAATTCCACTAAGGCGCTGCTGCCTGCTGCACTTCTTGAAGCGTTGGGGCGCTATGACACGCCGACGATCTGCAACGCGCTGGAAATCGTCGCGCCGGAACGTCGTCTGATCGGCTATACGACCAAGCCGCTGGTATGTCCTTTTCCCGATCTGCCGCCGATGGTCGGATATGCGCGCACGACGACGATCCGCTCGGTCCTCGCTTCCGGTCTTCCGGCCGCCGAACAGCAGAAACGGCGGATCGCCTATTACGAATATGTCGGCACCGGAGCGGGGCCGCGCATCAACGTCATTCAGGACATCGATGGCCCAGACGTGGGATTTGGCGCTTTCTGGGGCGAGGTTCAAAGTTCGGTGCACAAGGCGCTTGGCTGTCTCGGCGTGATCACCGACGGATCAATCCGCGACATCCCGCAATGGGCGCCCGGCTTCCAGGCGCTTGCAGGCTCGATCGGACCGTCTCACGCCTACGTTCATGCCGATAGTTTTGGCGGCGAAGTTCGGGTGGCCGGAATGACGGTGCGCTCCGGCGATCTCATTCACGCCGATCGTCACGGCGCCGTGGTCATCCCGCTCGACATCGCCGCGAAGCTGCCGGATGCGGCTGAGCTCTGTGGCCGCCGCGAGACGCCAATTCTTGAAATTGCCCGCAGCCCGTCATTTACCCTGGAAAAGCTGAAAGAGGCGCTGGCCCGCTCGGCCGAAATCCACTGACGAAGAAGGCGAGCGCCTCGAATGAAAATTGGGCGGTGTTCTTCCAGCGGTACGTGGACTGCATACGAATATTTTCGGGTTTCTAATCGCAACGGTTGACAAACGGGTTTGTTTTTCAGGGGGAGAGTCATGAGAAGATTGCTGGTCGCGCTGTCATTGATACTCGTCGCCGGCATCGCCGGCGCGCATGCGCAGAGCTATCCGTCGCGTCAAATAACGCTGGTAGTTCCATTCCCGGCGGGCGGATCGACCGACGCCGCCGCCCGTATCATGGCTGAGCGCATGCGCGCCTTGCTCGGCCAGCCGATCATCATCGAAAACATCGGCGGGGCCGGCGGCAGCATCGGGGTCGGCCGGGTCGCGCGCGCTGCGCCTGACGGTTACACGATCGACATCGGCCAGTGGGACACCCATGTCGGCAGTATTATCTATAAGCTCGATTACGACCTGGAGAAGGATTTCGAGCCGATCGCGCTGATTTCCAACAATCCGCAGCTGATGGTCGCCAAAAAGGATCTTCCGGCCGACAATCTGAAAGACCTCGTCACCTGGATGAAGGCAAACCCCGGCAAGATCAACTTCGTCAACCAGAATGCGGCGGCAAACGTCAGCGGCGTCACCTTCGAGAAACTCACCGGACAGAAAGTGCAGTTGATTCCCTATCGCGGCGCGGGCCCCGCGATGACCGACCTCATCTCCGGCCAGGTCGATCTTCTGGTGGTGCAAGGCGCGGTGGCGCTGCCACAGGTTCGCGGCGGAAAGATCAAGGCGCTCGCTAACCTGTCGCCGCAGCGCTCGGTCTCGATGCCGGACATTCCGACCGCCGACGAAACCGGTGTGCCCGGACTTTACATGTCCGGTTGGTTCGGCTTCTTCGCGCCGAAAGGTACGCCGAAGGACATCATCGCCAAGCTGAATGCCGCGACCGTCGAAGCGCTTGCCGATCCGGCCGTGCAGAAGCGGTTTATGGAGTTGGGGCTCGATGTCGCTCCGCGTGAGCAGCAGACGCCGGAAGGATTAGCGGCTTTTCAAAAAGCCGAGATCGACAAATGGTGGCCGATCATCAAGGCTGCCGGCATCGGTGCGCAGGCGCAGTGAGGGTGAGGGCGGAAGTGCCTTCAAATGAAGATGGATGGCAAGACGGTATTGATCACCGGCTCGACCGATGGCGTCGGCCGCTACGTCGCCGCCAAATTGGCCGCGGCCGGTGCAAAAGTCCTGATCCATGGCCGCGACAAGCGGCGCGCTAAAACCCTTGCCGATGAGATACGCGCCCGAGGCCATGGCGACCCAATCTTCTATCCGGCCGATTTGTCGTCGCTTGCGGATGTGCGGCAGCTCGCGCAAGCGGTGACTGCCGAGCACAACCGGCTCGACGTCTTCATCAGCAATGCAGGGATCGGATCACGGACGCTCGGGACCGAGCGGCGGACCAGCGCAGACGGACATGAACTGCGGTTTGCCGTGAACTATCTCTCCGGATTTCTGCTGGCTCGCCTGCTGCTTCCCCTGTTAAAGGCAAGTGCGCCGTCGCGTATCGTCAATGTCGCTTCGCTCGGCCAACATCCGATCGATTTCGACGATGTGATGCTGACCAAAGACTACAACGGCACGCGCGCCTATGCGCAGAGCAAGCTCGCGCAGATCATGTTTACCGTTGATCTTGCCGCAGAACTCAAGGGCTCGGGTGTGACGGTAAACGCGCTGCATCCCGCCACCTACATGAACACCACCATGGTGCGCGAGGGCGGCATCACACCCGTCAGCACGGTCGAGCAGGGCGGCGAGGCTATTCTGCATCTTGCGGTTGGCGACGATGTGGCGGGCAAGACCGGGCTATTCTTCAACGGCATGCAGCAATCCCAAGCCAATCCGCAGGCCTATGATGAGGCTGCCCGCAACCGCTTGCGCGCTCTAAGCCTTCAACTCACGGGCTTGACCGCCGCCTGACACCGTCGAACATCCGCCCGACCCGCGTACATGGTCTTTCCGACTAATCTAGAGCGTTTTCAAGCGAAGCGGTGCCCGGCTCGCGTCAAGAAAACGCGTCAAATCAAGAATCCAGAGCCCGTTTCGATTCGATCGAAACGGGGCCCTAGTCTTTTGTTAACCAATTGTTATGCCTACCAAATTCGGTAACGCGTCTTTAATGGCGAGGGACGTAGGGTCCTATTGCGCGGTCCGGAATGGGCCGCGCCACCGTCCAGGATGGCCGGTCGTTCGCGTACGCGTTGGAGTTTCCCATGGATATCATGACGGGCATTGGGCTCGTGTTCGGCATCATTGTCGTGTTGATGATGATTTTCATGGGTGGCGACCTGCACATGTTCATCAGCGAACATGCGATGATCATCATTTTCGGCGGATCGATCGCCGCCACCATGATCCGCTTTCCGCTCAGCGCCATTTTGCACGGACTGCCGCTCGGTGCGAAATTTGCTTTCACGCTGAGCCGGCTGTCCGCGCGTGATCTGGTCGACGAACTTGCCCGCATCGCGGAGATTTCGCGCAAGCAGGGACCGGTCGGCCTGGAAAAGGTCGAGACCGACGAACCGTTCCTCGCCAAGGGAATTCGTTACGTCGCCGACGGCTACGATCTCGAATTCATTCGCGACAATCTCGAACGGGACCGCGATAACTTCCTGATGCATCTCGATGAAGGCGGGAAAATCTACCGCGCCATCGGCGACTGCGCGCCGGCGTTCGGCATGATCGGCACCTTGATCGGCATGGTGCAGATGTTTGCCAACATGACCGACCCTTCGAAACTCGGTCCGTTCATGGCGACCGCGCTGCTGGCGACGCTTTACGGCGCGCTGATCGCCAACCTGTTCTGCCTGCCGATCGCCGACAAGCTGCATGGCAAACTACTCGATGAGGAAACCAATCGCACCCTGATCATCGACGGCATTCTGATGATCCGGGATTCCAAAAGCCCGACGCTGGTTCGGGAAATGTTGCTGGCCTACTTGCCGGAAAAACACCGCCAGGAAGAAGGCGAGCCGGTACCGGCCTGATCGGGCTGGTCACGTCGGTCCGGGAAACAAGCGATGGCCAAGAAAAAACGCGGCGCTGGACATGCCGGAGGGCACGGCTGGTTCGTAACCTTCGCCGACCTCATGGGCTTGATGATGAGCTTCTTCGTGATGCTGGTCGCCTTTTCCAATCAGGACCAGCAAAAGATGAAGATCGTCGCAGGCTCGATGCGGGAGGCGTTCGGCGTAACTCAAGGGCGTTATACCGGCGTCATCGAATCCGATGGCCTGCCGACAAGACCGAAGCTGAAGAACGCGGCGCACATTCCGCCGGAGGAAGCATCCAATACGCCAACCCCGGATCAGCAGGAGCGGAGCCTCGCTGCCGGCGCCCGCCTGAAAATCGATCGTGAATTCGCGCTCGCCTCGGCGTCGTTGCGGCAGGCCTTGCAGGACATGCCGGAACTGACCGAAATTTCAAAGCACATCATGTTTGAGGAAACTAAAGCGGGCTTTAACCTGGAAATCGTCGACCAGGATGGCCGTTCGATGTTCCCCGATGGCTCGAAGGTTCCGTACGATCGCACACGCCGGCTCATTCAGAAACTTGCGGCTCCGCTGAAGGCGACGCCGCTGCGGATCTCGATCGTCGGTCACACCGCGGCAGGCTTGATCCCGACACGAAGCGACTACGGCGCTTTCGATCTTTCGGCGGATCGGGCTAACGCAGTACGCCAGATTCTCGAAAGAGAAGGCCTGCCGCCAGCCCACATTTTTGCGGTTTCCGGAAAAGCCGACAGCCAGCCGCTGTTTCCCGACGATCCCTCACTGTCATCGAACCGACGCGTGACCATCACGCTGATGCGTGAAGATCCGCCGCTGCCGCCCGGCCTCAAGCCGTAATTCTGTCGTACTACTATATTACCATTCATACGTCATCGCTTTGCGCGCAAGCCCTGCATCGTCATCGGTGCTATTTCGATCGATTGACATGGCTTCCAGGAAAGCGTCGATAGCCGGTCCGGATCAAAGCAACCGACAAAGCGTTCTTCCATCATCATGACTGCCAGCGTCACATCATCCGAAGCCCATGAGGGGCCGGTTACGACTGGCTTCTGGGCGCTGACGCTGGGAAGTATCGGCGTGGTCTTTGGCGACATCGGAACCTCCCCGCTGTATGCGTTTCGCGAGGCTGTCGCCCGGGCAGCGGAAGGCCAACCGGTATCGCGGGTCATCGTGCTCGGTGTTTTGTCGCTCATCCTTTGGGCGCTCTTTATTGTCGTCACCGCAAAATATGTTCTGCTGTTGCTGCGCGCCGACAATAACGGCGAGGGCGGTACGCTTTCGCTGATGGCGCTCGGTCAGCGTGCATTGGGCCGGAGAAGCTGGCCATTGCTGGCGCTGGGCGTCATCGGCGCTTCGATGTTCATCGGCGATTCCATGATCACGCCGGCGATTTCGGTGCTGTCCGCGGTCGAAGGTCTCAAGCTCGTGGCGCCGGCGCTTGAACACTATGTGGTGCCGCTGACGGTTTTGATCCTGGTCGTGCTGTTCTCGGTCCAGAGCGGCGGCACGGCTCGCGTCGCATCGGCCTTCGGGCCGGTCATGGTGGTCTGGTTCGCCACGATCGCGGTGATGGGCCTTGTCCATATCAGCGATGATCCGTCGGTGCTGGCCGCGATCAATCCCTGGTACGGGATTCAATTTCTGCTCTCCCACGGAACGATCGGATTGGTGACGTTGGGAGCGGTATTTCTCGTCGTGACCGGCGGCGAGGCGCTCTATGCGGATTTGGGTCATTTCGGACGCAAGCCGATCCAGGCCGGATGGTTTTATTTCGTGTTGCCAGCGCTTCTGATCAACTACTTCGGTCAGGGTGCGCTGGTGCTTGCCAATCCTGCGGCGATTGAAAACCCGTTCTATCGGATGGTTCCGGAGATGCTGGTGCTGCCCCTGGTCGTCCTGGCGACCGCGGCGACCGTGATCGCGAGCCAGGCGGTGATCACGGGGGCGTATTCGCTGATGCGTCAGGCGGTGCAGCTCGGCCTGCTGCCGCGCTTCGAGGTCCGCTACACCTCTGAAACGCATGCAGGCCAGATTTATCTGCCGCGTGTGAACAGGCTGTTGCTGATCGGCGTATTGCTGCTGGTGCTGTTGTTCCGCACCTCAAGCGGGTTAGCCTCGGCCTACGGCATTGCCGTTTCTACCACCATGGTCGTCGACGGCATCATGGGCTTCGTCGTGATCTGGAAATTGTGGAATTGGCGCGCAGCTACCGTCGCGGCGGTGATTGTGCCGTTCGTTGTGGTCGACATGACCTTCCTCAGCGCCAATCTCTTGAAACTGCTCGAAGGCGCATGGGTGCCGCTGCTGTTCGGCCTTGTCATGGCGATCACGATCTGGACCTGGCGCCGGGGTGTCGCGATCCTGACTGTCAAGACGCGGCGGATTGAAGTTCCTCTTGCGGATCTGATCAAGAGCCTGGAAAAGCGGCCGCCTCACATCGTGAGGGGCACGGCGGTTTTTCTGACCAGCGACCCGAGTTTCGTACCGACGGCGCTGCTGCACAATCTCAAGCACAACAAGGTGCTTCACGAGCACAATGTGATCCTGACCATCGAAACCGCGCAGACTCCGCGCGTCGACGTAGCCGAGCGCGTCCGGATGGAAAGTATCAGCGATAAATTTTCCACCGTCCGGCTGCGCTTCGGTTTCATGGAATCTCCGAACGTGCCGAAGGCGCTGGTGATCGCACGGAAGCTCGGCTGGCAGTTCGACATCATGGCGACATCGTTCTTCGTGTCGCGGCGCGCGCTGAAGCCGTCCGCGCAGTCTGGAATGCCGAAGTGGCAGGATCACCTGTTCATCGCGCTGAGCCGCTCGGCGAACGACGCCACCGACTATTTCCAGATTCCAACCGGGCGTGTTGTCGAAGTCGGAACTCAGGTCACCATCTAAGGATTTATGCATTTCTGCATGGCTTGGCATCCAAACCGGACTAGGCTATGCCCCACACGCGGGGCTATATGCGCTTCGCTTCGCCATTGTCCCGTGAAGCATTTTTGAGGCCACTCCCATGATCAGCGATGTCGTGACGCCCGCCGCGGAAACGCCGGCGGCCAATGGGCATGGCGAAGCCCATTCCACTGCGGGATTCAAGGCTCTCATGCTCGGCAGCATCGGTGTCGTCTACGGCGACATCGGCACCAGTCCGCTTTACGCATTGCGCGAAGCCGTCGTGGCGGCCAGCGGGCACGCAGGCAGCGTCAATCCGCAGGCTGTGCTCGGCGTTTTGTCCCTGATCCTGTGGGCGCTGATCATCGTGGTGACGCTGAAATACGTCCTCATTCTGCTGCGCGCGGATAACAACGGCGAGGGCGGAACGCTGGCGCTGATGGCGCTTGCGCAACGCGCGGTCGGCCATCGCGCCGGCGCAATCGTATTGCTTGGAATCATCAGCGGCGCGCTGTTTTATGGTGACGCGGTGCTCACGCCGGCGCTGTCGGTGCTTTCCGCCATCGAAGGTATCAAACTCGTCACCGTGGCGTTCGACCCGTATGTCGTGCCGCTGACGGTGATCATTTTGCTGGCGCTGTTCGCGGTGCAGTCGCGCGGCACGGCGCGCGTCGCCGCTTTCTTCGGGCCGGTAATGTGTATCTGGTTCGCCGTCATCGCGATCGCGGCGGTTCCCCCGATCATGCGACAGCCCGAAGTCCTGCTTGCGCTAAATCCCTTTTATGCCGTCTCGTTCATGATCCATCACGGCATCATCGGGTTCGTGACGCTCGGCGCCGTGTTTCTCGCAGTCACCGGAGCTGAAGCGCTATATGCCGACCTCGGGCATTTTGGAAAACGACCTATCCAGACCGCCTGGCTTGCCATGGTACTGCCGTCGCTGGCGCTGAACTATCTGGGGCAGGGCGCACTGCTGATCGCCGATCCGAAAGCGATAGAGAACCCGTTCTTCCTGATGTTTCCGGATTGGGCACTGATACCGATGGTCGGCCTCGCCACGGCAGCGACCGTGATTGCGAGCCAGGCCGTGATCACCGGCGCCTATTCCTTGACGCGCCAAGCCATTCAGCTCGGTCTGCTGCCGAGATTTGAGATCCGCCACACGTCGGAGGCCCATTCAGGCCAGATCTATATCCCGCGGATCAACATGCTGCTGCTGATCAGCGTGATGCTGCTGGTATTGATGTTCCGCTCGTCGAGTGCGCTGGCGTCGGCCTACGGCATTTCCGTGACCGGGACCATGGTGGTCACGGCGATGATGGGCTTTGTCGTCATCTGGAAAGTCTGGAGATGGTCGCCACTCGCGGCGGCGGCGCTGATTGCTCCATTTCTGTTTCTCGATCTGACGTTTCTCGCGGCGAACCTTTTGAAAGTATTCGAGGGCGGTTGGGTGCCGCTGGCCCTCGGGGCCGTCGTAATGCTGCTGATGTACACCTGGCGGCGGGGCAGCCGGCTGTTGTTTGAGAAATCCCGCAAGCTGGAGTTTCCGCTAGCCGATCTGGTGGCGATGCTGGAGAAGCGGCCCCCGCAGCGGGTTTCCGGCACCGCCGTATTCCTGACCAGCGATCCCGTCAGCGCACCGACCGCGCTGCTGCACAGTCTGAAGCACTACAAAGTGCTGCACGAGAAAAATGTCATCCTTACCATTGAGATCGCGCGAACGCCGCGGATCGACCTGTCCGAGCGGGTAAGACTGGAACAGATCAGCGAGACCTTCTCCAAGGTCACGCTGCGGTTCGGATTCATGGAGTCGCCTAACGTACCGAAAGCGCTGGCGATCGCGCGTAAGCTCGGTTGGCAATTCGATATCATGTCGACGTCGTTCTTCCTGTCGCGGCGTGCGCTCAAACCCGCCGCCCATTCCGGGATGCCGCGTTGGCAGGATCACCTTTTCATATCGCTCAGCCGCACCGCCAACGATGCGACCGACTATTTTCAAATTCCGAGCGGACGGGTGGTCGAGGTGGGAACGCAGGTGACCATCTAAAATCTTCAGGTGTTTCGCTAATCGGCTTCTGGCGCTTGATTTTCGTCGCGTGAGAGGCGAGGTTGGCGCTGAAGGCGAGCAATCGGTATCCGTAATTCGCTGAATTCGCTCGTAACAATGGATCGTTGGAGGATGTGAGTGGCGGACCAGGTTCACGATTTGACGCCGGAAGACGTATCGAAGGGGATGGCGGAGGGCGGCTTTCTTCTTGTCGACGTCCGCGAGCCGAACGAGGTGGCTGTCGAAGCCTATCCGGGGGCGGTCGTCGTTCCGCTTTCGAGTTTCGACCCGAAGGAAATTCCAGACCCCCACGGCAAGCAGGTGGTTTTTGCCTGCCGCTCCGGGAAAAGGTCGGTGACGGCATCGCTGGCCGCCCAAGCCGCCGGCTTGGCCTACGACAAGCATCTTGCGGGCGGCATGCTGGCCTGGAAGGCCGCGGGATTGCCGACCAAGAGCGGCGGCTGACCGTTCCATGACTTCCATGAACAAGGTCTTTGCGGACCTTCCCGTCACGGTCTTCGAGGCGATGTCGCAACTCGCGCGCGACAACAACGCCATCAATCTTGGCCAGGGCTTCCCTGACGATCCCGGCCCGGAGGACATTCGCCGCGCGGCGGCGGATGCGGTCATGGACGGCTACAACCAATACCCGTCGATGATGGGTATTCCGGAATTGCGCCAGGCGATCTCGGCCCATTACGGGCGCTGGCACGGCCTCGTGCTCGATCCCACGAGTGAGGTGATGGTGACCTCAGGCGGCACCGAAGCGCTGACAAGCGCGATTCTTGCCGTGGTCGAACCTGGCGACGAGGTCATTGTTTTCCAGCCGGTATACGACTCCTACCTGCCGATCATCCGCCAGGCCGGCGGCATCCCGCGCCTGGTGCGCCTCGAACCGCCGTATTGGCGGCTGACGGAGGAGGCGCTGCAAAGTGTCTTCAATCACAAGACCAAGGCCGTCCTCTTCAACAATCCGCTCAATCCTGCCGCCGTGGTCTATCCGCGCGAGGACCTTGAGCTGCTGGCGCGCTTCTGTCAGGAGTTCGATACGATCGCGATCTGCGACGAGGTCTGGGAGCATGTGATCTTCGACGGCCGGAAGCACATTCCGCTGATTGCCATTCCGGGAATGCGCGAACGCACCATCAAGGTCGGCTCCGCTGGCAAGATTTTTTCGCTAACCGGCTGGAAGATCGGCTTTGTTTGCGCCGCGCCGCCGCTGTTGCGGGTCGCTGCGAAGGTACACCAGTTTTTGACCTTCACCACCGCGCCCAATCTTCAGGTCGCGGTCGCCTACGGGCTCGGCAAGCCCGAGGATTATTTTTTCGACATGCGCAAGCAGCTAGCGCGAAGCCGCGACCGTCTCACCGAGGGATTGGAGAAGATCGGCTTCCCGGTTCTTCGCTCACAAGGCACCTATTTCCTCACAGTCGATCTTTCGCCGCTCGGCCTCAACGAAACCGACGAGGCGTTCTGCAAGCGCATTGTGACTGACTACAAGGTCGCGGCCATCCCGGTGTCGGCCTTCTACGAAAAGGATCCGGTGACATCGGTCGTGCGTTTTTGCTTCGCCAAGAAAGATGCCACCCTCGACACCGCGCTGGAGCGCCTGTCGGACGCGGTGCACCGCCGATAAAGGTTGAGATGATGCACGGCGAGACTTGCATGCAAATTCGATTCGTTGCCGCGATCGCTGCGATATTGGCATGGCTTTCGCTGCCCGCGCATGCGGAGGAGCGCACCGTCAATTTCTACAACTGGTCCAACTACATCGCGCCGGGCGTGCTCGAAGACTTCACCAAGCAGACCGGCATCAAGGTCGTCTACGACACGTTTGACGCCAACGAGACGCTGGAGACACGATTGCTGGCCGGGAAGTCCGGCTATGATGTTGTCGTTCCCACCGGTTATTTCCTGCAGCGTCAAATCGCGGCGCGTGTTTTCCAGAAGCTCGATAAGTCGAAGCTGCCCAACCTCGCCAACGCCTGGCCGGCAGTCACCGAGCGGCTGGCCACCTATGATCCCGGCAATCAGTACGGCGCCAATTATATGTGGGGCACGACCGGCATAGGCTACAACGTCAAGACGGTGCAAAAAGTTCTCGGCGGAGATGCCAGGATCGACAGCTGGGATATCGTCTTCAAGCCGGAGAACCTGGCCAAATTCAAAGATTGCGGCATTCACATGCTGGATTCCGCCGACGATATTTTTCCGGCGGCATTGAGCTATCTCGGGCTCGAACCGAATTCGACCAAACAGGCGGACCTGGAAAAGGCTGCCGATCTCGTCGTGAAAATCAGACCCTATGTCCGCAAGTTTCATTCGTCGGAATACCTGAGCGCATTGGCGACCGGCGAGATTTGCTTCGTGGTGGGGTGGTCGGGCGACATCATGCAGGCGCGAAGCCGCGCGGCGGAGGCCAAAAACAACGTCGAGATCGGCTATGCGATCCCGAAAGAAGGCGCGCAGATGTTTTTCGACAATCTTGCGATTCCGGCCGATGCGAAGAACGTCGCGGAGGCCTACGAGCTGATCAATTACCTTTATCGGCCCGAGGTCGCGGCAAAGAATTCCGAATTTCTGTCCTACGCCAACGGCAATTTGGCAAGCCAGAAGCTGGTCGATCCGAAAATCCTCAACGACAAAAACATCTACCCGGATGAGGCGACACTGCAGAAGCTGTTCGTGATCACCGCGCACGACCCGGCCACACAGCGGATCATCAACCGGCTCTGGACGCGGGTGAAGACGGGACGGTGACGCCGTCATTGCGAGCCAACGGGTCGCGCGAATGCGCGCCCGATGACAGGCTCCGCGAAGCCATCCAGAAATCGCGAACGATGAAAATAACTGGGTTGCTTCGTCGCTGACGCTCCCCGCGACGAAATGATAGGCTAGGGCTCATCGCCAGCGGCGATGCAGCCACAGCCATTGATCCGGGTATTCGCGAATCCAGCCCTCGATCACCGAGGTAATCGCCTGCATCGTGCCCTGAATGTCGATTTGGCCCGTGGCATCACGCACCGGTTTTACCTCCTCAGATATTTCAGCGCGAAAACGATGGCCGGGCAGGCGGATAATTCGGGCACCGTGAATTGGACACTCCACCTGCCGCAGCAATCGGGCCAGCATGGGATTGGCTTTGGTTTTGCGGCCGAAGAACGTCACCTCAACGCCGTTGGTAAGATATTGGTCGACCAACATGGCGACGTGCTGGCCCTTCTGCAAAGCTTCCGCAAGCCTGAACGGCGCATCACGGCCGGCCGGAATCAGCGTGCCCATTTTGACGGCGCGGATCTCCTGGATGATGCGATCGGCGGAGGCGATGTTCGGCCGCCGATAGAGGATCGCTGCGTCCAGCCCGTGCGCGACGGCAGCCAGCGCAGGCATCTCCCAGTTGCCGAGGTGGCTTGCAAAGATCAGCGCGGGCTTGCCGTCGAGCTGCAGCTGCGCAAACAACTCATGGGTGCGCGGCGGGATTTCGATGCGGCTATCTTGGGGATGCGCGGGATCATGCTCCCAGATGTGATCGAGATGCGCGAACTCAGCGCCGACGCGACCGAGATTGTCCCAGACGCCCGTGAGAATGGTCTCGATCTCCTCGGGTGATTTCTCCGGGAATGCTGCGGTCAAGTTGGCGCGGCCGATGCGTTGTTCGCGCATCATTGGCCCGATCAGGCGGGCGATCCGGCCGAACAGGTTAGCGGTCTTGATCGGATCGAAGTAGCGGGTGGTGCGCAGAATTCCAACCGTCAATGCACCGACGGCGCCTTCGCCGAGCGGCTTGATCGCGTCGCGAAGTCGGGCCCTGGTGCGCAGCAGCAGCGGATGCATCAGAAGCCAACGACGATTTTGCCGAACACCTGCCGGCTTTCCATGCGCTTCAGCGCAAGGGCAACGTCTTCGATCGGCACTTCGGTGTCGATCACCGGATGCATCCCGCCGGCCATCTTGTCGAGGCTTTCCGCAATATTGCGCATCGTCGCACCGAACGACCCGAAGATGCGATATTGCTGCTGAAATAACTGCATCAGATTGAGCGTCGTGGTCGGTCCGGAGGTCGAGCCACAGGTCACCAGCCGGCCGCCACGCGTCAAGCAAAGCAGGGAACCGTTGAACGTGTCGGCACCCACGTGCTCGAACACCACGTCGACGCCCTTCTTTTTTGTGATTCTGCGGGTCTCGTGCTCGAAGCGGTCCTTGCGATAGTTGATGACGTGGTCGGCGCCGAGTGCCTTCACTCCGTCGATCTTGGAATCATCGCCGACCGTGGTGATGACGGTGCAGCCGATCGCCTTGGCCATCATGATGGCGACGGTGCCAATGCCGGAGCCCCCGGCATGCACCAGAACGGTTTCACCGCCTTGCAGGTTTGCATTGTCGAACAGCATGTGTTGCACCGTCGAGAACGCGATCGGCGCGCAGGCTGCGTCGCGTTCGCTGACGCCGGCTGGCACTGCAATCACCAGCCGTTCCGATAGGTTCATATATTCGCGCGCAAAACCGTCGACATGGAAGCCCATGATGCCCGCGACGTTTTCGCAGAGATTGTCGCGGCCTTCCTCGCAGGCACGACAGACGCCGCAGGTGAGGGCGCCGTACATGACGACCGGTTGTCCCGGCTTGAACCGCGTGACGCCTTCGCCGACGGCGGCGATTTCGCCGGAGGCCTCCGCGCCGACCACCAGCGGCAGCTTCCGCTTCGCAAACGCCATGCCGCGATAGCCCCAGACATCAATGTGATTGAGCGCCACCGCCTTCACTCGGATCTGTACTTCGCCTGCGGCTGGAGGTGGCGGGGCAGGTATCTCCGCGACCACCAGCTGACGGTCGGCGACAAGAGTGAGCGCACGCATAACGCCGTTTCTCCGGCAGGACGAAGGATTTCCGATCGCGTGCGTATCGCCTGATAGCCCGATGACGTCAATCGTCGACATTGGAAGGAGCGCCGGTTAAACCGGCTCACGCGTCAAAATCAGCGTGGCGTTCTGGCCGCCGAAGCCGAACGAATTCGACATCACGGCGGTGACGCGGGCATCGCGCGCCTTGTTCGGGACTACGTCGAAGGGAATCGCCGGGTCCGGAACATCGTAGTTGATGGTCGGCGGAATCCGCTGGTGCTCGAGCGTCAGCAGCGAAAATATGGCTTCGACGGCGCCGGCCGCGGAGAGGGTGTGGCCAACCATCGATTTGTTGGATGACACCGGAATTTGCTTGGCGCGCTCGCCGAACACCGTCGAGATGCCCAGATATTCCATCTTGTCGTTTTCCGGCGTGCCGGTGCCGTGTGCATTGATGTAGTCGATCTGGTCGGCGACGACGCCGGCATCTGACAACGCATTGCGTACGCATCCGATGATCGGCTTGCCGTCGGGACTGGAGCGGGTGCGGTGAAATGAATCGGCGAGTTCGCCGCAGCCGGCGACGATGCCGAGGATTTTCGCGCCGCGCGCGGTGGCTGCTTCATAGCTTTCCAGTACCAGCGTCCCGGCGCCTTCCGCCATCACGAAACCGTCGCGGTTCTTCGAGAACGGCCGCACCGCCGCCTGTGGCGGATCGTTTTGGGTCGATAGCGCCGACAGCAACGAGAAACGGACCAGGGCTTCCGGATTGACCGATCCGTCGGTTGCAACGCAGAGCGCGGCATCCGCCTCGCCGCGACGAATGGCCTCGACGCCGAGCTGGATGGCGCTGGCGCCGGATGCGCATGCGGTTGAAAGCGAGATTGGCGAACCTTTGGTGCCGAACGTCTCGGCGAGATGGTCCGCCACCGAGCCGAACAGGAAGCGCCGGTGATATTGCGTGTATCTTCCGCCGCCGCTGACCCGCAGGATAGCGTCATAATTGACGTCCGTCTGCAATGACTGCCCGATCGCGCGCCCAAGTTCCTGCCGTTGCGGCCACTCGACCTCGACGGGAGCGACGGCAAGAAACAGCGGCCCGGGAAAATCGCCTTTGCTCCCGATCGCGGATTGCGCGATGGCTTCTTCAGTGGCGATATCGGCAAGGCGCTCCGAAAGATCGGTCGAGGAAAAAGGCTCGACCGGAACGAAATCGATCGTTCCAGCCATCGTCGTTTTCAGGCCATCGGTCGGAAAGCGCGTAATAGTCCGAATGCCGGATTCGCCCGCGGTGAGTCTTGTCCAATTATCGGTTTTGCCGGAGCCGAGCGATGTCACGACGCCCATGCCGGTGACGACGACAACCGGTCTTCCGAATTTATCGCGCGTAGCTGTCATGTTACCCCCGCCGCTCCAGCGCCGTGCCTACCTGATCGCTTCGACCAGAGCCATGCCTTCGCCCCGCCAGTGACCGGCCCCGACGACCACAATCTGGGACGGCGGCTTGGACATTTCAATCTCCAGCCCCGTGGAATCGTTGGGCGGAAACAGCGCGCCGCGTGAAATTGAAAGCGCTGCCAAGGCCAGTCCCAGCGGAAATTGGGTTTCCATGGTGTGACCGAACATCGTGCCGGTAGCCCGCACCGCAAAATCCGGATGCCCGCTCAGGAATGCCCGTTCTTCCGATGTGACCGGTTCGGCCCCGGTCGCGCCGGTGATGATGGCGCCGTTGTCGTCGAGCTTGCCGAGCTTCGACCACAGCTTTTCCAGCGTCGCCGTCACTTCGCCCGGATGTTTGCGATGCGCCAGATCGGCGACGACGTTGGTCAGACGCGCATAGGGTTTTGCGCCGCGCGCTTCCGCGTGCGCCCTGGATTCGATGACGAGAAACGCGCCGGCAGAGCCAAGCGCGAAGCCGGCGCTTGTCTGGCGGGCCCAAACCGGGGCGAACCTGTCCTTGAGGTTGAAATCGCCGAATTCATAGAGAACCAGGAGATCCTTGCGTTCGCCGTTTTGCGAACCGCCGATCAGCGCGATGTCGCTCTGTCCGGCGGCGATACGTGCGAGCGCGATCCTTGCCGCGTCGACGCCCGCGGCTTCCTCACCCATGAAGGTGCGCGACGATCCGGTTACGCCGTGAACGATCGCGATGTTGCCGGCGAGCAGGTTCGAAAGCTGCGCCAGGAACAGCGTCGGCCGCAGATCGTTCATCAGCCGTTCGTTGAGAAAGCCGGGAGCGGAGTTACCTCTCGCTTCCAAATTCAGAATGTTGGAGTCCACCGCAAGATCGCGTTCGCCACCGCCGGCGGCGACAATCATGTCCATCCGTCCGAGGATTTCCTGGTTGCCCTTGACGCCGGCCGAATCCAGCGCCAGCCCGGCGGCATATGTCCCGATACGTTGCCAGGCTTCCATTTGGCGCTGGTCGCCTTTCTTCGGGATCTGCGCATCGAGGTTTACCTGCGCCCAGGGATGGACGATGTATGGCGCGAAGTTCTTCTCATCGACGTTGATGCGTCGCTGATTGAGCGCGTCCCAGTTCGCATTCAGCCCCTCGCCGAGCGAGGTGGCCAGTCCAATGCCGGTAATCCAGACTTCCGTCGATCCCGGGCTCGAAGGTTTCGTCTCAATCATGGGCGATGGCCTGCTCCGGAAAGCCGATGCGCTTGGCCATGGCTTCCATGTACCCGCGCAGATCCGGATTCGGGAAAGGGACGTGACGGAACGTGATCGTCGCGTTGCATCTCAATTCACCACCGACGCTGACCTTTGCAGACGTGATGGCGAAGCCCGAACCTTCGTGAACGATGCTGGCTTCGATTTTCAAGGTCTCCCCGGGGGTGACGAAACCCCGCATTTTGGCTTCCTTGACCGCGGCCAGAAACGGCATGCGCTCGAATTTCATCAGCGCAATCAGCAGCCAGCCCGATGTCTGCGCCATCGCCTCGATCAACAGCACGCCCGGCATCAATGGGTACCCCGGAAAGTGACCCTCGAAGATCGTACTTGCCGTGGGAACCTGTGCATCGACCGTGATGGTGCGGTTGCTGACATTGAGGTCGGCGATGCGGTCAATGAGATGGAAATATTCGAGATTCATGACGGGCGTTTACGCGCCCTTGGCGGCGACCAATTCGTCGATTCGCGCGCTGAGGTTTTTCAGGACGAAATACTGTTCAGTTGTCGCCTTGCCGTCGTTGACTTCCTGGGTCCATTTTTCCAGCGGCAACTTGATCCCGAACGCCTTGTCAATCGCGAACGCAATGTCCAGAAAATCGAGGCTGTCGATCCCCAGATCGTCGATGGCGTGGCTCTCCGGCGTGATCGTGTCGCGCGGTATGTCGCAGGTTTCAGCGATAATAGTAGCGACCTGATCGAATGTAGAGGACATCACTAAGCCTTTGATATATTGGAGATAAATTCTTGGACGGCACGGCGGGCGGGCGCGGCGCCCCGGAATGCCCCATCCGCGATCCAGAGTCGACTGCCCGTATATCGGAGCGCCGCCCTGAGTTCAATGGAGGCGGGCGATGCAGGGCGAATTGGATTCAAACGGCAAACGGGCCCGATCTCGCCTCAAACTGCTAGAAATGCGGCGTGGAAATGCGTGCGCAATCGCGCCGTCCCATCAGCACGCAATCCTGGGTGTTGCGCAGATCCGCGATGCTCATGGCGAGCCAAATTCCGATCGCCGTCAGCGCAACGGTAAAAGCGAAGGCCGCAACGTTCGCCAGCATGCGCCGGCGAAAGTCGTCCGGTTCATTCCGGTCTCGCTCGTAGCGTGACAGATCATTCGGCTCCTGCTGAGGGTCGTTCTGAGAAGCCTGGTCGCCTAAATCTCCCCGGTGACCCGGGGGGTGGGCCAAGGTGCGCGGCCGGAACTTGAGCACGCGGTGCTCTTCTTCCGACCCGATGGGCTGCTGGATTTTCACTGCTGCCAGCTCCGGGATATGGCCACATTATTTAGCACGCTCCCGACGCGTGCCGAGGAAAATGTTGGTATGGCACGGATGCGATAGTCTATCCCGTACACAATGAAACCTGCCGCAGGCGATGCCATGCCGACCGTTTTTCGAGCTGCCGATGATATCGGCGGCCTCGCGGTGCCCAAAACGAATGTCCGGTGATCGTAAAACTTTCGTGAGAGCCCTATGCCGTGAGGCTGATGTCGGCCCTGCCTCTTCGTTCGTTCTGGCTTTTGGCTATTTATCTAAAGCGCTGGGGCGAAGGCATTTGGTCGCCTACGCCGTCATGGCGTAACCGGACCAATTCCGAGGGATTTTGGCTGTCAGATAAAGGGTTTCAACTCATGGCGAATACGCGCGAACCGATCCTTCACCCGATTCCAATCCTCTCGCTACATCCGACCCAGATAACCGTCGGGATGAGAGAGGTTAAGGAGAAACGCAAGCGCTGGAGGGAACAAAGGTCGAAGAAAAAGCAGGCCGAGCTTCTGGGCAAACATATGATCCCCGTGGTTCTGGGACCGGACAGGCGCCACTATATCGTCGATCATCATCACTTGGCGCGCGCGCTCCACGATGAAGGCGTGAAGGATATTCTGGTCAGCATCATCGCCGACCTCACCATGGTCGATCGTGACGCGTTCTGGGGCGTGCTCGATAATCGCAGGTGGATCTATCCGTATGACGCCAAGGGCGAACGCCGACGCTTCAGGGACGTTCCCAAATCGGTGGTGGACCTCAAGGACGATCCCTTCCGCAGTCTGGCAGGCGAATTGCGACGCGTCGGCGGCTTTGCGAAGGATACAACTCCGTTCAGCGAATTCCTGTGGGCCGATTTCCTGCGCAGGAAAATTTCGCGCAAGAGTGTGGAAATTGATTTCGAGAAGGCCACTGAGAAAGCAATGGCTCTGGCGAAAAGCAAAGACGCGGTCTATTTGCCCGGCTGGTGCGGACCCTTGTCGGACGATTAGCGGCGACCGTAGTATTGAATCTGTAGGTCGCACCCTTGGAGCGTCACACTAGGTCGGCGGCGTATCCACCGGCGAAACAGAAGTGGAGGCGTTCTGCGCCGGATCGTCCTTACCGCCGAGCGTGCGATGCAGCCAGCGCTCGACCCGGCCGCCTGCGATGAGAAGCGTGAACGTGATCGCGAGGGCGACCACGACGATCCGCCATTGCCCGACGCCGCAGGCGATACCGACGCAAGCCGCGAACCAGGTACAAGCGGCGCTAGTGAGTCCACGAACTCGAAAATCATGTTCTGCGCGGACGATGACGCCGGCGCCAAGAAAGCCGATGCCGGTAAGAACTCCCTGAATGACCCGGCTGGTAGCGTCGGAAATTTTCGCAGGGTCCCCGGATAGATCCGCCAGCATCACGACCATGGCCGTGGCAACACCCACGACACCAAGCGTCCGCAGGCCAATCGGCTTGCCTTGAAGATCGCGATTAAGGCCGATCAGGCCACCCGCGAATGTGGCGACGCCAAGACGCAGCACGATCTCGGGCCAATCAAGCAAAACGATTTCCTCCTCTGCCTGAGAGCGCCTTACTTCGGCAGACGCCCCATCATATAGAATTCGTCGTTCGGGCGCATGCCGGTGACGTTCGCCATCCGGTTCGACAGAGCAAAGAACGCCGAAATCGCGGCGATATCCCAGATGTCATCGTCACTGAAACCGTGGCCGGCAATTTCAGTGAAATCCTGCTCGGAAATTGTGTGCGCCTCGGTGCTCACCTTCATGGCGAAATCGAGCATGGCTCTTTGGCGCTGCGTGATATCGGCTTTGCGGTAATTGACGGCGATCTGGTCGGCTATCTGCGGATTCTTCGCGCGGATGCGCAGGATCGCGCCATGCGCAATCACGCAATACTGGCATTGGTTGGCGCTGCTGGTCGCAACCACGATCATCTCGCGCTCGGCCTTGGTCAGGCCGCCGTCCTTCTCCATCAGGGCATCGTGATAGGCAAAGAACGCGCGAAATTCGTCGGGGCGATAGGCCAGCGTCAGGAAGACATTCGGTACGAAACCGGATTTCTCCTGCACCGCGAGCAGGCGGGTGCGGATATCGTCCGGCAGCTTGTCGAGGGTGGGCGTCGGAAAGCGCTTGGCGGTCGGCTGCGTCATAGATGAGGTTCCGGGTCGGGCCGCGTGATGCGGTGACCCGAGACCATAGTCGATGGCCGCATTTGCGCAAAGCGCGCCCGCGTAAGGTGCCCGTGACTTGAACCGTCAGCGCAGTGGCTTTTTCAGCAGCGAAAACCGGTCGGGATCGAGGCCCATCGACGGCTGCAACATCGGCGCTTCGACCGACATTGTACGCGCGGCGGGGCGTTCGTTGGCACCGGGATCGTTGGCAACGTCGCGATGCGAGGTGGCTCCGCGCCAGCGCTCGAGCACCGCGCCGACGAAGTGCATGTCGTGGCCGGCGGCGACCGACGGCACCGTTGAAATCGTGGCTTCGCCGCGCGGCAATTGATGCACCGGCACTTCCTTGAAGCGCAGCCGGGTGGGAAGTGCCACGCCTTCCCCGAAAGCCAGCACTTCGCGGGTTCCAAGCGAGGGGACGAATGACAAGAGGTTGGCCGCGGCATCCGAGACCGCCGAGCGCAACAGCGCCTGGTCGCGATCGTTGGCAAGGCGCATCGCGAACAGTGTGTTGCACTGGGAAATGATGGTGGCATCGAGCTCGGCGGGGCGCTGCGTGATGAGGCCGAGATAGACGCCATATTTGCGGCCTTCCTTCGCGATGCGCGAGACGGCCTTGCGCGTCGGCCCGAAACCGATGCTGCGGTCGGCGGAGGCGTAGCGATGCGCCTCTTCGCAGACGAACAGTAGCGGCGAGACGCCGTCGCTCCACAGCCCGAAGTCGAACGCCATACGGCACAGCACGGACACGACGGAATCGACGACCTCGACGGGGAAGCCGGCCAGCTGCATGATGGTCATCGGCCTGCCATTGGCCGGCAGCCGGAACAGATGGCTGATGACCTCCGCCATGGTGTCGCCGCCGACATTGGCGTTGTCGAACATGAAGGTGTAACGCGGATCGTTGCGCACGGTCTCGACGCGTGAACTCAGCTTGTGATAGATGATGCGCGATGAGCGGTTCTCGAGCTTGCCCATGCGTTCGTCGATCAGCGAAATCAAATCGACCAGGCGATAGGGAACCGGCGTATCGACGGTATAGCCGCCCGCCTTTGGATCGATGCGCTTCAAGCCAACCCGGTCGGCGTTCTGGTACTGCGTATAGATTCCCTTGGCCGCCGGAATGACTTCGGCAAGGATGTCGAGTTCCTCGGGCACCCCGGGCCGGCCCGCGAACAGCACATCGACGACTTCTTCGAAATTAAACAGCCAGAACGGCAGCTTCAGATTGCGCGGATTGAGAACCAGTGCGCGTTCGCCGAAACAGCGGCCGTATTCGTTGTGAACGTCGAGCAGGAAAATCCGCAAACTCGGCCGTGCGTTGAGAATTTCGTTGAGCAGCAGCGACACGCCGGTCGATTTGCCGACGCCGGTAGAACCAAGTATCGCGAAGTGCTTGGATAGCATCTCCTCGACATCGACATAGGCGGTGACGGAGGGATCCTGCTGCAGGGTGCCGACATTGATCTGGTCCGACCCGACGGGTGCATAGACCGTGCGAAGATCCTGGTTGGTAATCAGGTCGACGGCATCGCCGATTGTTGGATAGTTGGTGACGCCGCGCTGAAACTTTGGGCGCTCCGGTCCGCCGAGGATCTCGCCGAGCAGATCCACCGAGGCGCTGGCAAAGTAGAGATCGGACGTCGGCAAATTCTCGCATGATACTTCGGTGATCATGGCGACGATGGTGGAACTTCCGCAGCGGATGCTGACGAACCGGCCGACGGTTGCGCGCACCTCCGAGAGACTCAACTGGCTCGCCGCCAGCAGTCCGACCCGGGCGAGGGAGCCGCGCACCGAAATAACACGTCCGAACGATGTCACAGTAGTTGAACCCGGCATGTCACCAATTGGATCATCACTATGCAGTAGGGTGGCTGGAGAAACGGTTAAACCAGGGGGAGTCCTGATCTTTCAAATCCGCGGTATCCTTGCCAGAATTGCACTTTGCTGAGGCCCGCCGGCCGATCGTGATCGGCGATTTTGCTGGAAAACCGGCGCTTTCTGCGTCCTCCATCGGAGCGACGTCGTGTTCCGCTTAACCTCTGGTTTACCAAGACAGAAGGAGCCGCCCGCGAGCCGCGGGATCACGCTGTCACTTGGCGGCCACGTCCGCGTGTCTGCCATCTTCCAGGGCTTCGGCAATCGCGTCGTCAACACGATCGAGCCAGATGAATTCCAGCTTGTCGCGGGCACCTTGCGGGATTTCATCGAAGTCGCGCCGGTTGCGTGCGGGCAGCATCACCCTGGCGAGGCCGGCAGCGGCGGCGGCGACGACTTTTTCCTTGATGCCGCCGACGGGCAGCACGAGACCCCGCAGTGATATTTCGCCGGTCATCGCTGTGTCGCTTCTCACCGTGCGGTTGGTGAGCAGGGAGGCAAGCGCCGTGAACATCGCGACGCCCGCGCTCGGGCCGTCTTTCGGCGTGGCGCCGGCGGGAACATGGACGTGGATGTCGCTCTTTTCGAATAGCGAGGGCTCGATTCCGAGTTGCGAGGCGCGACTTTTCGCCAGCGTCAGCGCCGCCTGTGCGCTCTCACGCATCACGTCGCCGAGTTGACCGGTAAGGATCAATGCTCCTTTTCCGGGGACGCGGGTCGCCTCGATAAAGAGAATGTCGCCGCCGACCGGCGTCCACGCCAGTCCGGTCGCGACACCAGGAACACTGGTGCGCATGGCGATCTCACCTTCGAAACGCGGCGGGCCGAGAACGGCGGTGAGGTCCTTTACGGTGAGGGTAACCTTGTTCGAGCTGCCTTCGGCGATCTGCACGGCAGCACGACGCAATGCCCTGCCAATTTCCCGCTCAAGGGAACGCACGCCAGCTTCGCGGGTGTAGCCCCTGATGATGAGTCTGAGCGCTTCGACCTCAATCTCGGCCTGCTCCGGTTTCAAACCGTTTGCCTCAAGCTGACGGCGAACCAGATAACGCCGCGCAATCTCAAGCTTTTCATCCTCCGTGTAACCCGGCAGGCTTATGATCTCCATGCGGTCCTGCAATGGTCCAGGAACCGTGTCCAGCATGTTGGCGGTTGCGATGAATACGACGTGCGAAAGATCGAATGGCACTCCGAGGTAGTTGTCGCGAAACGTCGAGTTCTGCTCCGGATCGAGGACTTCCAGCATCGCGGCCGACGGATCGCCCTGAATGCCGCGTCCCATCTTGTCGATCTCGTCGAACATCATGACGCAATTGCGCGATCCCGCTTTCTTGATGGCCTGAATGATGTTGCCGGGCAGCGCGCCGATATAGGTCCGCCGGTGGCCTCGGATCTCTGCCTCATCATGAACGCCGCCCAGGCTGACGCGGACAAATGGCCGATCCATCGCGCGCGCGATGGACTGCCCGAGCGACGTCTTGCCGACGCCGGGCGGGCCAACGAAGCAGAGGATCGGTGCTTTGCCCTGTGGCGCTAATTTTCGCACGGCCAGATATTCGACAATCCGGCTTTTGATCTTCTCCAGGCCGAAATGATCTTCGTCGAGAATGCGGCGCGCCTCCGGGATATCGATGGTTTTTTCGGGCGGCAGACTCCAAGGCAGATCGATCAACCAATCGAGGTAGCTGCGGACCATGCCTGCTTCGGCAGCCGCCTCCGGCATTCGCTCGTAGCGACGCACTTCCTTGCGCGCCTGGCTTTCCGCCTCAGGCGGCATCTGGGCCTTTGCAATAGCCTCATTCAGCTCCGCGACCTCCTGCGCCTTTCCGTCGCCCTCTCCCAACTGGCGCTGAATGGTCGCCATCTGCTCGCGAAGGATTGCTTCGCGCTGGCGCTCATCGAATGCGGCTCTGGTCTTCTGGCCGATCTCATTTGTCAGCCGAAGAACTTCCAGCCGCTCCGCCAGATGAGCCGACACCTTCTCCATTCTTAATGAGAGGTCGATTGTCTCTAAGATCTCCTGCTTCTCCTGCGGCTTGATGTCCATATAGGACGTCGCGAGATCGGCAAGAGCCGCTGGCGAAGTGGTTGCCTCAAACGCGGCAATGAGCTCCGGCGGCGTCTGAGGAAGCAATTGAATCGCCTCGATAGCCTGTCTCCGCAAATTCAGGAATCGCGCCTCGATCTCGGGCGAACTTGTCGTGGGCTCCGGAATATGCAGAACCCGAGCCGCTAGAAATGGCGTGCCGGGAAGGTAGTCGAGAACGCGGGCGCGCTGAACGCCCTGGCAGATGATGTGATGCGTTTCATCCGGGCCGGTAATGTAACGCACGATGTTGGCGATGGTACAAATCCGATAAAGGTCGTCGCGACCCGGATCCTCCACCTCGGCGTTTCGCTGCAGCAAAATCCCGATCGAGCGTTGCTCGCGCAACGCCTGTTGTGCTGCGGCGATCGATTTCGGCCGCGCTACGGTAATGGGAGCCACAACCCCCGGAAACAGCACGGTATTGCGAACCGGGACGATGATCAGCGCATCCTTGGGGATAGGGACAGACTCTGTTGGAGCGCCGGCGTGGGAGGAAACTGAAGCGGGTGGTTCGCTGATTGCTGACATGGCAACCCTCACGCGGATTTTGACAGGCGCAGCCCAACGCAGCCATTAAACGCGAAGCGGCTGACAACATAACGCCCCGTGGGCAGGAGGATGCGACGTTCGAACCGGCCTTGTGGGAGCTCAAGCCGGTGAATCCGGGCATCTTGTAGCTCGGCAGGCAGCACACGGCGTCCGCTGATGATGAGCATTCCATCTTCGATCGCGGCTTCGACCTGATCAGGGTCGACGCCGGGCAGGGCTACGAAAATGAGCACCTCGCGCTCGGTCTCCAGCACGTCGATAGGTGGCTCCCAACTGGGCTCTCGCGAGCTAGCCGTCGGTTGCAAGCTGAAAAACTGCCGGTGCAACCGTTCGGCGCGTGCAAGCGAGTCGATCGCCTCGGACAACATCCAATTGACGGGATCTTTTCTTGACATGTGCTGTCTCGCGTTTGCTGAATTTTGAAACGGCCGGCTTCGCGCCACCCGGGGCGCGAATGCAAGAGCATCTCTCTGCGATCACCGGCATATTTCTACCCTTGCGCTATCCCGTCAATCAGGGCCAACGCGGACGGATGCGGCCGGCATGACTAGGATGTGGCGGAGTCACCTACCGGCATTCGCGCGATGATGCCGGCCGCGATTTGCATCGTAGCGCCGATCGCCCAGCCGAAACCGATCAGGATGGCAGTGCTCGCGCGGGCCGTCTCATCCATGACAATGCTGGAGACGGAGACAACCGTCGCCACCGCAGCGAGGAAAGTACCGGCAGCGCTGAGAAGTTCCACGACATCCGCTCTGGAACCAAGTCCGTGTCGCCGAGGAAGGCGCAACCGGTGATCCGGAGGAGCAGGGGGCAAATCAATTCCCAGATAGAAGCCGGCGGCTCCGTAAAGCATCATGGCCAAGACAGCCACAGCTGAACCAATTAGGTCGATGTCGGCCCTTGCGATATATGCGGCAACGAACAGTCCGCACGAGCCCCCAGTCAGGGCCAGCCCAATCCGTTCAAGCACATGCGCCCATCGGCTGATGGTGGAGCGGGTGTTCCATGCATCGGTACGCTTGACCATCGGGTTAGCGTACCAACATAACGGGTCAACGCTATTGACAAGGATCAAGTTGGCCCGGCTGCTCGTCACATGATCGTAAGTCGGTCATTTCACTTTGGACTGTTGTAGATACTTCGTTCGCCCCCATTTTGAGTTGAGATGCGGGAGTCGCCGCCATGGAATCTCCGGCGTCGAAGGAAAGTCGTTTCGGGGAGCCGATACCGTTCGCTTCGCTCCGTGCCGAGATGGTCGAGCTGGATATCATCGCGCGCGGCGTGCGCGATGAACTCGTCCTGAACGCCATGCGCAAGGTGCCGCGCGAACTGTTCCTGCCGAAGAACCTTCACGAGTTCGCTTACGAGGATACGCCGCTCCCGATCGACGGGGACCAGACGATTTCGCAGCCCTACATCGTTGCCTTCATGGCGGAAGCCTTGATGCTCAAGGGCGACGAGAAAGTCCTCGAGATCGGCGCCGGGTCCGGCTACGCCGCCGCGGTGTTGTCGGTAATCGCCGCCGACGTCTACACGGTCGAACGTCTCGGCCAGCTCGCCGATAAGGCGGCTGCGACAGTGGCCGATCTCGGCTACGACAATGTTCATGTCCTGCATGGCGACGGCACCCGAGGCTGGCCGGAATATGCGCCCTACGACGCCATCGTCGTGGCAGCCGGCGCACCGCAGGTTCCAGAATCCCTTAAGGAGCAGCTGAAGATTGGAGGCCGGCTGGTGATCCCGGTCGGCGCAGACCAGCACGCCCAGGAACTGGTCCGGGTCACCCGCATCTCGACAAGCGAATATCGCAGCGAAGATATCGCAGATGTCCGCTTCGTTCCCTTGATCGGAGAGGAAGGGTGGGACACCGCGAACAAAGAGGGCCGCGCGTATGTTCGCCGGGCGCGGCGGCCGGTTTCTCCCGATGAGGGGGCGCTGGTCCGGAACCTTCCCGAAGCGGCGGAATTTTTCCCGTCGATCGAGACGGCCGATCTTAATCCACTGATGGAACGTATCGGTTCAGCGCGCATCGTGCTGCTCGGCGAAGCGACCCACGGCACGTCCGAATTCTACCGGATGCGCGAACACATCACCCGCGACTTGATCGTCAAAAAAGGCTTTCGCTTTATTGCGATCGAGGCGGATTGGCCGGACGCTGCACGGGTTGATCGTTACGTGCGACATTTCGAGTATTCGCCGTCCGAATGGACCGCCTTTGCACGGTTTCCCACCTGGATGTGGCGAAACACCGAGGTGCGCGATTTCGTGAGTTGGTTGCGCGAGCACAACGCTATGGTGGAACGGGGCAGGCGTGTCGCCTTTCACGGGCTTGATCTCTACAGCCTCTATGATTCAATCCGATCCGTTCTGAATTATCTCGACGAAGTCGATCCGGGGTCGGCAAAAGTCGCCCGCGAACGCTACGGTTGCCTGACGCCGTGGCAGCGCGATCCCGCGACCTACGGTCATGCCGCGTTGACGGGATCCTTTCCTACTTGCGAATCCGAAGTGATTCGTACGCTGACCGATCTCCTGGCAAAACGTCGGGCCTATGCCGAGCGCGACGGCGAGCGGTTCCTCGACGCCGAGCAGAATGCTCGCCTGGTCGCGAATGCTGAGCGCTATTATCGGATCATGTATTACGGTTCGCGTGCATCGTGGAATTTGCGCGATAGTCACATGTTCGAAACTCTGAGGAACCTGCTGGCGTTCTATGGCGCGGGCAGTAAGGCTGTGGTGTGGGCGCACAACTCCCATGTCGGTAACGCCGGCGCGACCGAGATGGCTGCCCGCGGCGAGCACAATATCGGTCAGCTCTGCCGCGAGGAGTTCGGTGATCAGGCGTATCTGGTCGGCTTTGGCACCCATAGCGGGACCGTTGCCGCGGCATCCGTATGGGATGGTCCGATGGAAGTCAAAAGCGTCCGGCCATCGCTTCCCAACAGCTATGAGCAGGTATGCCACGCGACCGGGCTTTCGCGTTTCATGCTGGGTCTGCGCGGCCGCGGTGATTTATGCGGTCCAAAAGGTCTCGGCAAGGAACGACTTGAGCGAGCGATCGGCGTGATCTACCGGCCCGAAACCGAGATGGCGAGCCACTATTTCCGGGCCAACCTGCCGCAGCAGTTCGACGAATATATCTGGTTCGACGATACCCACGCGGTGACACCGCTGGATACGTCCGAAGCCAGCGGACTTCCGGATACCTATCCGTTCGGGGTTTGATGCAAAAGGAAGCGCAGATGCGGCGTTGCAACTCAAGAGCAGATCTACGCGAACCAAACGGTGGGAGGCAAATTGCGATACTCCAGTGCAAAGAATGGTTCTGAAACGGCGCCTCCGCGAAACCGCCGTAACTCCCCTTCGGAGCAGACCGACGAAGCGCCGGGCCTGATCGAGAACGAGCAGGTCGAGGTCGAGCGCGAAATTCCCGCTGATGAAAATCAGGCGATCGAGCGCATCGAGCCGCCCGATCCACCCGTGTTCGAGGAATAAGGGCGCCTTCGAACGGGCGACTGTCGCAGAGCGCGTCGCCATTCCGGCATGGGCAGCACGCCGGCGCCCATCGTCGTTGACACAAGCAATATCAACGCTGTATCCACGTTTAAGGAAGCGCGGGGAAATCGTTTTCCGGAATAAGTAGCCGGAATAAATAATAAGAAACAGGGCAGGGTGGAACGCGATGAACCGCGGCATCGAATTTTGAGCGAGCCCGCGCGGGCTTCTGCGCTCGCTCCCTTCCGCATCCGGAATTACCGTTTCCAGTGGCCGGCCGATTTGCTCACCTCCTGGGCTTTCGAAATGGAGACGCTCATTCTCGGCTGGTATGTACTGGTCGAGACCGGATCGGTGCTGCTGCTGACGTTGTTTGCCTCGCTCTCTTACATTGGGACGCTGATTGCGCCGATGTTGGGCGTGGTCGGCGACCGCATCGGTCACCGCGACCTGCTCGCCATGATGCGTGCGACCTACGCGGTGCTGTCGGGCACGTTGATGGCGCTGGCACTGACGGGTTATTTGAGCCCGCTCTATGTCCTCATCATCGTCGCGATCATGGGTCTGGTTCGGCTGTCGGATATTGGTGTGCGCGGCGCACTGGTCGCCACCATCATGCCGCATGATCAATTGATCGGCGCGATCAGCGTTTCCAGAACCACGATGGACACTGCGCGCATTGCGGGTGCGCTGAGCGGCGTGGGCTTGTTCGCAGCGCTCGGCATGGGGCCTGCGTATGTAGCGATCGTCAGCCTCTACATCGCAAGTACGCTGCTGACCCTCTGCGTCGTGGCGCCGTCGAAACCGCATCCCATCGATGAAGCAGCCGATAGCGTGCTGGGGCGCTCATCCATGCGCGACTTGAAGGAAGGCATGGCCTATGTCTGGACCACGCCGCGCATGCGCGCTGCGATCTGGATCGCGTTTCTCGCCAATCTCACCGCATATCCCTTATCCAACGGATTGCTGCCCTATATCGCACGCGAGATCTACGGTACCAACCAGGCCGGACTTGGATATCTGTCGGCGAGTTTCGCGATCGGCTCGCTGGTCGGCTCAATCCTCCTGAGCCTGATTGGCGGCATCCGCGTAGCGCGGCTCATGATCGCATCGACTGTCGTGTGGTACGCGACCCTTCTGGTATTTGCGCAAATGCAAAGCGTGCCGTCCGCCATTGCCTGCCTGATGCTGGCCGGGTTCTCGCAAAGCCTGGCGATGATTTCGATCGCCGTGATCCTGATGCGGACGGCGAGCGAGCATTTCCGCGGCCGGGTGATGGGCGTTCGCATGCTCGCGATCTACAGCCTGCCGCTCGGCCTGCTGGCGGCCGGCAGCCTGATCGGCGAGATCGGCTTTGCGGCCACCGGCACGCTCTACGCGGCCACCGGTCTCGCGCTGATGCTGGCGATCGTGCTGCACTGGCGCGCGGATCTATGGCATCTGCACGCGCCGGCGAACGCCAAGTAAGGACGGGCGTCATCCCTATTCGCGATGGTCAGCGCCAGATTGGCGAGAAATGCCGCTGGTCTCGCCTACGACGCCCTGATCGAAATCGACCTCGTTGGTCGGAGGCCGCCAGATCGAATTAAGTTCGCGATTATGAGAGTTGCATCTCGGAGAGGCCCATGGACAAGCAAGTAGAAGAAGCCGTGAGAAGAGCGTCTGAGGCCGCTGACACGACCGGCACTCTCACGTTCGAGAAGCTCAACGCCCTTCTTCCGAACCCTACGTTCACGACCGAGCAGGTTGAAACCCTTCTCAACCGGCTGTCCGAGCGAGGCATTCACATCGTCGAGGACGGTTGAAACGAGCTAACGCCCCCGGCAGGCTGCGACGAGCAGCGCGCAAGGAGCATCCTCCGGCGGCTTCGGTGATCCAGCGGAGTTCGGCGCTGCCTGCGCCTTTCTGTGCAGCGTGCATGCGGGCTTCATCACAGGGCAGAACCTGCTGCTCGACGGCGGCGCGCTGTAACCGCGCAACCTGGCGCGATCTTTGCGCTGTCGTGCCCGCGCTTGTCGCGGGCATCCACTCCCTTGCATCGCGTAACGACGTGAATGACCGGGACAGGCCCGGTCACCGCGCATGTTTAAATTTGGTATCGGCGCTCAAACCCAGAACCTGAGTCGGGACGATTGTGACATGGCACCCCCGCAGCCACCATATGACTTCTTGCGAAAGCACGTTACGAAAACAGGGGTCATGGGTACGCAGTTGGGTACGCACTCCTTTGCGCCCAGATGTAAAATATTGATTTCACAAGATATTTAGTGTTTATCCAATTCTGGCTGGGGAACTAGGATTCGAACCTAGACAAACAGAGTCAGAGTCTGTTGTGCTACCGTTACACCATTCCCCAATAATTGATCAGCAAATCCAATGACTTACAGGATTATGTTGAACAAGTGCCTGCGACGGGAATTTGCAGGTCCCGTCAGGCTTGGTGCCGTTCTACTCGCTCGATCCCGATCTTGGCAAGCGCGCGGCGCTGGGCTCTTGCGGAGGAACCATGCGGCGCGGGTCAAGCATATGCATATATAGCGGTTGGCGCAGGAGCGCGGATGCACAAAGAACTGGATTTTCGTTTTGCCCGCTTGGTGTGCTTCGCATTCGGCGCCGAAGCAGACGTTTCCGCCATCGACACCCGCGAATTCAATTCGGCGACGAGTTCATCTCAGTATTCCGCTAACGGCTTCGACGTCTCATGCTGCGGACATCGGCCGCTGATGCGATCGAACGCGTAAGGCCCGCGGATCTGCCGGTATGCGGTCGATGCCAAGTCACTCGGCGGCTTCCTTGATAGAGCCGCGCTCTGTCGCCCTCTGTTCGTCTTCGACATTCTTCGCGCGTCCCCAGTCGGCAAACGCATTGGAAAGCCTGTCGAGATAGAGATAGACAACGGGGGTTGTGAACAGCGTCAGCGCCTGGCTGACGATCAGGCCACCGACCATCGCGTAGCCGAGCGGCTGGCGGATTTCCGATCCGGTGCCGGTACCCAGCATCAGCGGCACGCCGCCGAGCAAGGCCGCCATCGTCGTCATCATGATCGGGCGAAACCGCAGCACCGCCGCCTTGCGGATCGCCTCGAGAGGCGGAAGATGCTCGTCGCGTTCGGCCGAAATCGCGAAGTCGACCATCATGATGCCGTTCTTCTTGACGATGCCGATCAGGAGGATGATGCCGATCAACGCGATCAGGCTGAAGTCGAATCCGAACGCCATCAATATCGCCAGCGCGCCGATGCCTGCCGAGGGCAATGTCGACAAAATTGTCAGCGGGTGGATGTAGCTTTCATAGAGAATGCCGAGGATCAGATAGACGACCACAAGCGCCGCCAGGATCAGCAGCGGCACGGTGCCGAGCGATTGCTGGAAGGCCTGTGCAGTGCCCTGGAAGCTTGAGTTAAGGGTGGCTGGCGCGCCGAGATCGACCATCGCGCTCTGAACGGCGTTGGCGGCCTGTCCAAGGGCCACGCCCTGCGCCAGGTTGAAGCTGATCGTGATTGCCGGAAACTGGCCCTGGTGGCTGATCGAGAGTGAACGGACCGGTACGCTGGTCCAGGTCGCGAACGTCGATAACGGCACCTGAGCACCCGTCGTCGGGGATCTGACATAGATCTTGTTGAGCGTGTCGATGTTGCCCTGCATCTCGGGCAGGATTTCCAGGATCACGTGGTAGCTGTTGAGCTGCGTGAAATACTGGGTGACCTGGCGCTGGCCGAACGCGTCGTAAAGCGTGTCGTCGATCACCTGCGGCTGGATACCATAGCGCGATGCGGTGTCGCGATTGATCTTCAGCTCAAGCGTTGTGCCCTGCGTCTGCTGGTCGGTCGCGACATCGCGCAGTTCAGGCAAGGTTTGCATCTTGGCGAGAATCTTCGGCGCCCATTCGTTCAGCTCGGCAAGGTTGGCATCCTGCAGCGTGAACTCGAACTGCGTCCGCGTCGGCCGGCCACCGAGCCGCACATCCTGGGCCGCCTGCATGTAGAGGCGGGCGCCCTCGACCTTTTCAAGCTTGGGGCGGAGGCGGGCAATGATCTGCTGGGCTGATGCGCTACGTTCATCGCGCGGTTTCAGGGTGATGTACAGACTGCCATTATTGCCCGCGCGGCCACTGCCGCCGATCGCCATCGCCACGCTGGCGACATCGGGGTCGGCCTGCACGATCTTGCCAAGCGCCTCCTGCCGTTGCTTCATGGCGGAAAAGGAAATGTCCTGCCCGGCCTCGGAGGTGGCGGTGATCAGGCCAGTATCCTGTTGCGGGAAAAATCCTTTGGGAATGATGACAAACAGATAGACCGACAATCCCAGGGTCGCGAAGAAAATCATCAGCGTCGTAAATCGCCACCGCAAGGCAAGGTCGAGACCGCGCTCATAGGCATGCAGCATCGCGTCGAATGCACGCTCGCTCAATTGATAAAGCCGGCCGTGCTGAGTTTGGCCGTGCGGGCGCAGGAAACGCGATGCCATCATCGGCGTCAGCGTCAGCGACACTACCATGGAGACGAAGATCGTCATCGCCAGCGTGACTGCGAATTCGCGGAACAGGCGTCCGATGATGCCGCCCATCAGCAAGAGCGGGATCAGCACGGCGACCAGCGAAATACTGATCGACACGATCGTAAACCCGATTTCGCGGGCTCCTTTGAACGCCGCGGCAAGCGGCTTCTCGCCCTCTTCGATATAGCGGGTGATGTTTTCGAGCATGACGATGGCATCGTCGACGACGAAACCGACGGCGATGGTCAGCGCCATCAGTGACAGGTTATCCAGGGTATAGCCGAACGCCCACATCAAGGCGCAGGCGCCGAGCAACGCGAGCGGCACGGTTACCGCTGGAATGACGGTTGCCCAGAAACTGCGCAGAAAGATGAAAATGACCATGACGACGAGCGCAATGGTCAGCAGCAACGTGAACTGAACGTCCTCGACGGCGGCGCGGATGGTCTGGGTGCGATCGCTGATGACGTCGATCTTGATTGCCGGCGGTATCGCGGTCACCAGTCGTGGCAGCAGCGATTTTATTTTGTCCACCGTCTCGATGACGTTGGCGCCGGGCTGTTTAAAGACCACCAGGAACACGCCGCGCTTGCCGTTTGCCCAGGCCGCCTGCTTGGCGTCTTCCGGTCCGGTAACGGCCCGGCCGATGTCTCGGATCCGCAAGGGGCCGCCATTGCGATAGGCGATGATGACGTCGTTCCAGTCCTTTGCCTCCAGCATCTGATCGTTGGCGTAGATCGTGTAGGCGCGGGTTGCGCCGTCGATATTGCCTTTCGGACTGTCGACCGTCGCAATCGCGATTTGCGCACGCACATCCTCAAGTGACAGACCTTTGTCGACCAGTTTGGCTGGATCGACCTGGATCCGGATCGACGGCTTTTGCTGGCCGCCGATCGTGACCTGCGCCACGCCGGAAATCTGGCTGATCTGTTGCGCGAGTTGGGCGTCGACCGCGTCGCTGACCGTGGTGAGCGGCAGGGTATCTGAGGTCGCCGACAACAGCAGGATCGGCGAATCCGCCGGATTGACCTTGCGGTAGGTGGGCGGTGAGGGAAGGTTCTTCGGCAATTGGCCGCTGGCGGCATTGATGGCGGACTGCACGTCGTTAGCGGCGCCGTCGATATTGCGGTTGAGGTCGAACTGGATCGTGATCGCCGTCGTTCCCAGGTAGCTCGTCGAGGTCATCTGGGCCACGCCGGGAATCTGCGCGAGCTGCCGCTCCAGCGGCTGCGCCACCGAGGAGGCCATGGTTTCGGGGCTGCCGCCCGGCAGGGTTGCGGTGACTTGAATGGTTGGGAAATCCACCTGCGGCAGCGGCGCGACCGGCAGCAGCGGGTAGGCGACGAGACCGACAAAGAGAATGCCGGCCATCAACAGCGACGTGCCGATCGGATAGCGAATGAATGGTGCGGAAATGCCCTCGCTCATTCGTGCTTGACCTTGGATTGCGCCGCATCCGAACTCGCCACCGCCGTGCTGACGAGGGTGCCAGGCTGAACCTTGTACTGGCCTCCGGTGATCACCTGCTGTCCGGGTGACAGGCCGTCATCGACCACCGAGCGTCCGTCGATCGATTGGCTTACCGTGACCTTGCGGAACTCCGCCTTGTTGTCCTGATTGACGACATAGGCGTAGAGGCCATTGGTCGAGTGCTGGATCGCGTCGTCGGGAACCACTGTGGCTTCCTTCAACGTCTTCACCAGGAGCCGCGTCGAAACTGATTGGCCCGGCCACAACGCGTGGTCTTTATTGTCGAACACCGCCTTGAGGCGAATAGTCCCGCTTGTCGTGTCGACTTGATTGTTGATGACGGCCAAATGCCCCTCGGAGAGGGTCTTCTTGCCGTCCGTCGTCAGCGCGATCACTTTCAACGGCTCTTTCGATTGCGCTTCGCTGATGTACGGCAGCTGGTCCTCCGGCGCCGTGAAAATCACCGCGATCGGTTCGACCTGGGCGATCGTCACAATTCCGGTTTGCGTCGAGGCATTGACGATGTTGCCCACGTCGACCTGCCGCAGGCCGGCGACGCCTGAAATCGGCGCTTTGACCGAGGTATAGTCGACTTGAGTTTGCGCATTGAAGATGGTCGCATCGTCGGCCGCAAGCTGCGCGGTCAATTGCGCAACCGTGGAACGCTGGGTGTCGGTCTGTTGGCGGGTCGCGAATTCGCCGAGCCTGGTGAAGCGCTGCAAGTCCAGTTTGGCGTTGGCGAGATTGGCCTCGTCCTGAGCCTTCTTGGCCTTGGCCTGATCCAGCACTGCCTGGTACGGCCTGGGATCGATTTGGGCGAGCAGGTCGCCCTGGTTGACAAGCTGGCCTTCCCGAAACGCGATTTTTTCAATCTGGCCGTCGATGCGAGTCCGGACGACCACGGTATTAAACCCCTGAACCGTCCCTAGCCCGGTCAGATAGACCGGAAAATCGGCTTTCTCGACCGGTGCGATGGTGACGCGAACGGCTGGGCCGGTGAGTTGCTTTTGAGCCCTTTCTGACTTCGCCGTTCCATCAGGGTCGTGAAATCTCTGCCAGCCGAAATAGCCCAGCAAACAGACGGCGGCGGTCAGCAATACCCAACGGATAGTCCGTGACTTGGTCATGTGAACTCATGGGCTCAACAATAAGTAGGGGCCTTCAAAACGGTTCCCGGAGTTCGTAGATATAATACTCGTGCACTTAATGTGTACACATACTATGCCTTGAAGATTCTAAACTTTTCGAAACCTTTGAGGATGCAGCAGCTCATGTCCCTCGATCTGAAACGGCAGCTGATTGCCCAACTTGTGGAAAGCTCGCGCCTGCTGCGCAACTACATCAATCATCGCGCCAAGGGCCGCGGCACCACGCGCGCGCAGTGGATCGTACTGTTCCGATTGCGGCAGCAGGAAGGACTATCGCAGGTCGATTTGGCCGATGTGCTGGAACTGCAGCCGATCTCCCTGGTGCGCCTGCTCGACCGTCTTGTCGAGCACGCTCTGCTCGAGCGACGCCCCGATCCTCGCGACCGACGCGCCAACCAGCTGTTTCTGACGGCAAGCGGCCGTCAACTCGTCGATGATCTCGATAGTTTGCGCGACGCCATTGCGAGCGACGTTCTGCGAGACGTCCCTGCGCACGCGATCGAGACCAGTCTCAGGACGCTGGTGGACATTAAGGAGCGCATCAAGGGTGCTGGCGAGACCCCGGCCGACATCGCGATCAAGTAATCTGATCGGCCGCAATGCATGCGTCCGTTCCGGGTCGATCAGCGACGGCGGACAAGATCGTTCTAAATCGCACCACCGGCGACGTCGTTGTAACCGCGCGGCATGTCGTTCATCTCACACCGAGCATCATCGCCGTCGCGGGGGCGCAACCATTCGGAGCCCATGACCGATGAATTGAACGGACGCATGATCCGTTGCGATTTCTCACCGACTTCCGCGACCAGGTCAAAGCCGTCGTTAAAGGCGTCAACGTCGCCGGCATGGATGACACCGACCGCGTGCGGCTGACGGCGCAGCAAACGTCGACGAGCTGCTTTCGCTGATGAATCCGCTCAGCGCGGATTGATCGGCCGACGATGCGGGAACAGAGAAATGCCTGATATACGGGCATTTCCTGCATTCGGTTTAGAACCTTTCAAAAATATTCTTAGAACGATTTCAAACTTACGATTTAGAATCGTTTTGATTTGGATGGATTCAAAAATCCCAATGCTGCAATCGCATTGACCTGAATTTTTTCGCTCGATACCACGCCGCTGGAAAAGTTCGCCGCATCTCGTTGACAGAAGCAGAATTCGGTCAGGAGCGTGGGATGACCAAGTCAAAAGCACTTGGATCGTTGCGTTCGATCGCAACAGTCAACATCGGAACAGTCAACTCGGTCGGCAACAAGTTGGACCGCAATCGGGGTCGAAAGATTTCGAGGGCCGTTGCGCTGCGGGCGGCGTTGTTTTCGGCGAGCTATGTCGCCCTCGGCCTCCTGTCCTTGACCGAAACGCGAGCGCAAACGGCCCCGCAACAAGGGCAGACGGGGGCGACGCTTCCGCCTATTCAGGTCACAGAGCCCGAAGCGAAGCCTCGCGCCAGCAGCGCGCCCGCCCAGCGTGCCGCTCGCGCCGTGCAGCGGCGCCCGGCGCAAGCCGCGCGAAACCCCGCGCCGCAGGCCGCATCAAAGGCATTCGGCGTATCGCAGGACGCGCGTACCGGCACGGTCGGCGTCTACGCCAACAGTACTTCGATTGCGACCAAGACCAACACCCCGTTGGTCGATATTCCGCAGTCGGTTTCCGTCGTGACCAAGGATTTCATCAGCGATCAGGGCTTTCAAAGCCTCACCGACGTCACGCGTTACGTTCCGGGCGTCGCCATCCATCAGGGCGAGGGAAATCGCGATGAACTCGTCATTCGAGGCGTCGATTCCAGCGCCAATTTCTTCGTCAACGGATTTCGCGATGACGTCCAATATTTCCGTGACCTCTACAACACGCAGAGTCTGGAAATTGTGAAGGGACCGAGCGCCCTGACCTTCGGGCGCAGCGCCGGCGGCGGACTAGTCAACCGCACGCTCAAGGACGCCGACGGCACGCGATTCTACCAAGCGACGATGCAGACCGGATCCTACGCCGATCGGCGCGTTGCGCTGGACGCGGGCCAGGCCGTCAACGAAAACGTCGCGGTGCGTCTGAATGCCTTCTACGAGGGCAGCGATACTTTTCGCGACTTCGGTCACCTCGAACGCTACGGCATCAACCCGACAGTGACCCTGAAGCCGACGGACGATACCAAGGTCAAGCTGAGCTACGAATTCTATCACGACTTCCGCCTGGCCGATCGCGGCAACCCCTCGCAAGGGCTTCCGGGCGGCGCAACGCGCTTCAATCCAACCACGCCGTTCGCGCCGAATGGCGGCCTCACGACCTTCTTTGGCAGTCCGATCTATAACAGCGCCAAGGTCGAGGTGCAGACCGCCATGGCCGTGATCGAGCATGATTTCGGTAACGGCCTGACCGTCCGGAACGGATCGATCTATGCCGATTACAACAGAGGATACCGCAACGTTTATCCTGGTGGCACAGGCGCACCGGCCTCGGCCGGCGGCGGAGCGGTGACGCCGGATCAAACGCAGCTTTCCCTGAACGCGTACCAGAATTATACGCCGCGCGAAAACGCCTTCAACCAGACCGACTTTGTCTACAAGACGATCACCGGTCCGGTGCGGCACACCGTCGCTTTCGGCACCGAGTTCGGCCGTCAGACCGGCCTGTCGCTGCGGGACAGCGGACAATTCCCTGCCAACGGAGGCCAGCCCTACGTCATCGTCAATCCGTTCAATCCGACCTATTTCGGCCCGCTCACCTTCAACCACATTGCCAGCGACGCCAACAGCAAATACCGGCTCAACATCGCGTCTGGCTATGCGCAGGACCAGATCGAAGTGACACGCTGGCTGCAATTCCTGGTCGGCGCGCGTTACGACAGTTTCGATCTGACGGCGCTCGACCAGAATACCAACATTACACGCACCAGGGTCGACAACTTTATCTCGCCGCGCGCCGCCGTGATCGTGAAGCCGGTGGATACCGTGTCGTTGTATTCGGCCTGGAGTGTTTCGTATCTGCCGGCCTCGGGCGATCAGTTCAGCGCATTGAATCCCAGCACCATCATTCTTGAGCCGCAAAGGTTTGAGAGCACGGAGATCGGCGCGAAATGGAACATCAATCCAAAGCTACTGTTTACCACGGCGGCCTATCAAATCCTTCGCGCCAACGTACCGATTAATATCGGGGCCGGATTGTCTATCCCCGGCGGCTCGCAAACTATCCGCGGTTTCGAGACCGCGCTGACCGGCTATATCACGCCGGAATGGAAATCCGTGCTCGGCTATGCCTATACCGACGCGCGCATCGCAAACGATTTGACCGCGCCGGGCGTGACGCCGCCGATCGTTGCCGGCAACCGTGTGCAGCTCGTTCCCTACAGTCAGCTCTCGCTGTGGAACAAATACCAGATCAACCCGACCTGGGCGGCGGCACTTGGCGTGATCTATTTCTCGGATTCTTTTGCCTCCTCGGACGACAGTGTCCGACTGCCCGGCTTCGTCCGTGTCGATGCGGCCCTTTATGCGCAGGTGAACGAGACCTGGCGGGTGCAGCTCAACGTCGACAATATCTTCAACAAGGGCTACTGGGCGACGGCCGACGGCAACAACAATATTTCGCCGGGTCAGCCGCGTGCGTTCCGCCTCACTGCGTTCGCCAAGTTCTGAGTGCCGAAACCGAGGTGAAGGGCGGTTTGCGTCCGGCAATGCCGAAGACGTGAGCTGCACGACTAGCGTCTTTTTTCAGGCGCCGGGGCATGGTACGCCATGTCACGCTCGCGACCTGATTGAGGCCTTGATAAGGCTGATTGGCCTGTTATCGAGCGCCTTCGGCGAGATGACCTTGAAACGGTCAACAGCACTACCACAGACTCGGTTGCTGCCGAGGCGAGGGATAAGCGTGACGATGTTCAGATCGATTCTTAAGTTGTTGGCCGCGTTGACTGTCGTGGCGTCGGCTTCGGCTGCGATTGCTCAGCAGGGAACTGTCGCGCCGCGGCCGCAAACACCTGCGCCGGTGGCCCAGCCGGCCGCACAATCGTCGCAGCCGCCGGCGAACCCGGCGCAAGCCGCACCCGCGGTGCAGGTCCCGGCACCGCCGGCGGCCGCTCCGTCCGCTACGGCTCCCGCGGCCTCCGATGCGACCGCAAGCTCCAGCGAAAGCAGATTGCTGAAATCGACGGCGGCGGCGGTACGCGAACTGTCGCCGTGGTCGATGTTCCTGTCGGCGGATGTTCTGGTCAAGGCTGTGATGATCGGCCTAGCCTTCGCCTCGCTGCTGACGTGGACCATCTTCATCGCCAAAATGATCGAATTGTCCGTCATTCAGCGCAAGCTGCGCGCGGCACTCGGCACGATCAGCGATGCAAGATCGCTGGCCGAGGCGCAATTCGCGCTGGGCGCCAAACAAAGCGTGTTGTCGTCCCTGCTGGCTGCCGCGATGCGCGAGGCGCGGCTATCGGCGGGAATCTCCAGCGACGCGGGCATCAAGGAACGGGCAGCATCGAGCTCTGCCGAAATCGTGCGCGGCGAAGCGCGACGGATTCGGCTTGGCATGGGACTGCTTGCAACTATCGGCGCGACGTCGCCGTTCGTCGGGCTGTTCGGCACGGTGTGGGGCATCATGAACAGCTTTATCGGCATCTCGAAATCGCAGACGACCAATCTTGCCGTGGTTGCGCCGGGTATCGCGGAAGCGCTGCTCGCCACCGCGTTCGGTCTTGCCGCGGCGATCCCGGCCGTGATCATCTACAATCATTTCACGCGCGTGACGAAGGGTTACCTCGAGCTGGTCGGCCGTTCGTCGGGCGCCGCGGCGCGGTTGCTGTCGCGCGATCTCGACCGCACCCACGGCAGCTCGCATTCGCGCGCGGCGGAGTAGGCGATGGGCGCTTCAATCGCAGACACCGAGACTGATGACGACGGCGATTTCTCGGAAACGCACGAGATCAACGTCACGCCCTTTATCGACGTCATCCTCGTCCTGCTGATTATCTTCATGGTGGCGGCGCCGCTGTCGACCGTCGATCTGCCGATCGACTTGCCGTCCTCGACCGCGACCCCGCAGAAGAAGCCGGACAAGCCGACCTATGTCAGCATCAAGCCGGATCTCGCGGTGGCTATCGGAGAAACTCCGGTCAAACGCGTCGATCTGGTTCGCTCGCTCGATGCGATGGCCGACGCCAGCAAGGATCGCTTTATCTTCCTGCGTGCCGACCGCGGCGTGCCCTATGGCGAGCTGATGGACGTGCTGGAAATCCTGCGTGCGGGAGGCTACGCGAAGATCAAGCTGGTAGCGCTGGAGGGCGTTCCAGATACCTCCGTGCCGCCGTCAGCGTCTGAAAACCCAAAACCATGAGCGACTGACTTAAGCGAGATGCCCGACCTCGACACCGAGCAAAAACCTTCCCGACGGCTATGGGTCCTTGCCGCATTGGGCGCGCTCGCGCTTCACATCGGTGGCGGCGCGCTTGCGGTTTCGCATTTGCAGACCGACGATCTCGATGAATCTCTCGGCGCGCCGGCAATCGAGATCGGGCTCGAGCTGATGTCGCCTCGTCTTGAAGCAACTGATCTGCCGCCCGGTCCGGACACCGATGCTTCGGTCGCTTCGCCCGCGCTTTCCGAGCAGAAGGCCGAGGTCAAGGCGACCGAGCTGCCGAAGGACGTACCCACCGAGACCGACGATCCCGATCGGGTGGTGGCGCCGAACGATTCGAACAAGCCCAAGGAAGACGATCCGAAAATTGCCGCCGTGCAAACTTCCGCTTCAACGGAATCCGTTGCGGCGGAGGCAACCGCGACACCGAGCTCCGAAGCCATTCAGCAAGGGCCACGTTCGGTCGCCCCCGCACAGGGCACCGGAGAAAGCCTGCGGCGCATGCGTGCGACCTGGCAGAAGGAGCTGATCGCTCATCTGGACAAGCACAAGCGCTATCCGGCGCAGCGCTCGCAAAAGAGCGCCGAGATCCTCGTCAGCTTCGCGCTGGACCGCATGGGTCATATTCTCTCGGCCAGCATCGCTAAAGGGTCCGGCGACGCGGCGTTCGACGAGGCGGCGCTCGCGATGGTGCGGCGCTCGGATCCGGTACCGCAGCCGCCGCCGCTGGTCGCCGATGAGGGGTTGAACTTCACTCTGCCGGTGATTTTCCGGATCAAGGGGCGGAGCTGAATTCAGTGGCAGGAACTATCGCTGACCGGCGCTCGCCTCACTGCAGAAGATATCGAATCCCGACATATACGACGACGAGGCAGGCGAATATCAGCGCCACGGGAAGCCGGGGCTTTGCGTTCGAACTGCTCGCCGTTTTGGGCCGTCGCGCTGGTGGACGTTTGAAGGCCGTCACATTGTCGGTGACCTGAGACTTCGAATGAGCGGGGATATCGGGCGGTGGGCCAGCCCCGCCCATTTCACCGTAATAACTTCTGTAAATGAGCTGGATGGTGGCCTCGGTTGCCTCCGGCTCCGGCATCTCCTTGAGAAGCGCCTTGTATCTGACAAGGAAATTCTGGGCCTCAGCAGGCAAGGAGGAGGTGCCGTTCAGCTTGGCCATCATTTTCCAAGTCGCAAAATCCGCCCTGGCCCTGGTATCGGCACGTCGCGCGATCAACATGTCGGCTGCTTTGATCAAGATGACCCCCAAGCCTTTTCCCTTGCGTTTCTTTGCGTTTGGACTAGGCGTTGCCGGTTACCAGGAGAAGCAGCCGGATCACGTAGCCGGTGGATGTCCGCAGTATCGCCGAAATAACATCAAGATTTAGACCGAACTGCGAACCCGCCAAGGGTAGAACGATCAGAATTCCGATCAGGATCAGTAACCCGTACGGCTCCAGCCGGGACAGCGGGTAGGCCAGCACCTTGGGCAGCAATCCCACCGCGACCCGCCCGCCGTCGAGTGGAGGAATTGGCAGCATGTTGAAGATCGCGAGTACGACATTGATGACGACAGCGTTTTTGAGGTTGTCGGCAAGCCATTGCGCCGCGCTCGCGGGGATAAAACCGAGGAGATGAAACGCCGAGGCCGCGAACAAAGCGAGGATAATATTGGTGGCAGGTCCGGCCAGCGCCACCCAGACCATGTCGATCCGTGGGTTGCGAAGTGCGCGGAAATTCACCGGCACCGGCTTGGCGTAGCCGAACAGAAAGGGCGAGTGGGACAGCAACAGGATTGCCGGCAACACCAGGGTGCCGAACGGATCGATATGCTTGAGCGGATTGAAACTGACCCGGCCCAGTTCCCAGGCGGTGTTGTCGCCGAAGTGGCGCGCCACGAACCCGTGGGCTGCCTCATGGAAGGTGATGGCGATCACCAGCGGCAGCACCCAGACGGACACGTCGTAAAGGGAAATGTTTAGGGGCAATAGACCATCCCGCTCAGTTCAAGCCACTCGGGCGATGCTATCACCTGCGCGCCCTAACAACATCTCATCAGGACGCTTCGAGATGTTCGTTCGCAAGTGATCCGCGAGAAGCGCGGCTGCCCGTGACAGGTTGGCGGCGCGATGCAGGCAGATGTCCGCAGCCGGCAGTCGCGGCATGCCGTCGCGATCCGACAGGGGACGCAGCTTCGGCGGAAAGGTACCGGCCTTCACGACGGTCACAGCGAGACCCTGCGCCGCGATCGACTCGACGGCTGCGAGGCTGTGGCTGACGAAAGCCAGTCGCCAGGGTCGCTTGGCCGCGTCGAGCGCCTCGATCGCCCATTTCCGGAACAGGCAGCCTTGCGGGTAGAGCGCGACGGGCAGCGGCTCCAACTCCTCGATGGCCTGCGAAGGGCCGGTCGCCCAGACCGCTTGTTCGCGCCGCAGGAATTCACCATCGCCACGTCCTTCCGGATGCATGGCGATGACGAGGTCATAAGTTTCGCCAAGCCGGGCCGGCATCGAAGAAGTGAGCCCCGTCTCCATTTCGACATGGATTCGCGGATAACCGGCGAGGAAGTTTGCCAGCAAAGGCGGAACGATGAAGGTGCCGTAGTCGTCCATCACGCCGAGGCGGACCACGCCTTCGACCTTGCGCTCGGCCAGCCTGCCGACAGCCTCTTCGTTCAGCGTCAGGATACGTCGAGCGTATCCGAGCAGCCCTTCGCCCGCAGCGCTCAAATCGACGTTCGCCTTGGTCCGGCTGAACAGCTCTACGCCGAGGCGATCTTCCAGCCGCTTGATCTGCATGCTCACGGCCGACTGGGTCCGGTTGAGCGTGGCGGCGGCGCGCGTGAAGGAGCGGTGGTCCGCCACCGCGACAAAAGCCTTCAACAATTCCGGGTCAAGGCTGGGCACATTCATAACGAAACGTTATTTTCTTTATCAAGTAAATTCCATTTCTTGATTAGTAGCGCCCCCGTATCCTCGCGCGCAAGCTGGAAAAGTGAGGACTGACGGAATGGGAGAGGGCTGGGGTGTATTGGCCGCGGTACTATCGAGCGGCCTCGGCGGGACCTCGATCGGCGCCACACGTTATCTGGTGAACGCGATTGATCCTCTTGCGATCGGTTCTTTCCGGTTCGGCATCGGTTTTCTGCTGTTGCTGCCGGTGGCGCTTTTGCAAGGCGGCCGCTGGCCGGCGCGCCGCGACTGGTCCGGTGTGGCGGGATTGGGCGTGCTGTATTTTGGCCTGTTCCCGATCCTGTTCAACGCCTCGCTGATCTTCACCACGGCAGCACGGGGCGCGCTCGCCTTGTCGACCCTTCGGCTGCTGACAATGGTCGTCGGCGCGGTACTGGGCAGCGAAGCCCTGACGGCGCGCAAGTCCGTCGGGGTCCTGATCGCGATGCTTGGGGTCGTCATCGCGCTTCTGTCGGGGCTGGCCGCTGCGCCGCCGGGCGCCTGGCGCGGCGATCTTCTCATGGTCGGCGCCGCCCTGTGCATGGCGCTCTACAGCATCTGGTCCAAGCCGTTCATCGGTCGCTCCGGCCCCATTGCTTTCACCACCATGTCCATGGGTGTCGGCGCTGCATGCCTCATCCTGATATCGTGCTGGCACGGCAGCTTTGCGCCTGTTGCCGACTTCGGGATTCCGCAATGGCTGGCTGCCACTTATCTCGGCGCCTTCGGCAGCGCGCTTACGTTTTACCTGTGGGCGTTCGCGCTGGAGCGCACGACGCCGACCCGCGTGGCAATCTCCGTCACCGTTAATCCGATCACCGCGTCGCTGGTTGGCGCTGCATTGCTCCACGAACCCCTGCGCTGGAATCTCGTCGGCGGCATCGTGACGGTTTTCATAGGCATCTGGATCGCGACGACGGCGAGCCGGCGTCCCAAACCGGCAACGCAACTATCTTGAGCGACGCTTGACTAATACGTCGCGCGGCCGCCGGAAATATCGAACACCGCGCCGGTGGAGAAGGCACAGTCTTCGGAGGCCAGCCACGCCACCATCGCCGCCAGCTCTTCCACCAGAACGAAACGTCCCTTTGGAATCTTCGACAGCATGAAGTCGATATGCTGCTGCGTCATTTGGTCGAAGATCGCGGTCCTGGCCGCGGCGGGGGTCACCGCATTGACGGCGATCTCATATCCGGCGAGTTCCTTGCCGAGCGATTTCGTCAGCGCAATCAAGCCAGCCTTTGACGCTGAATAATGCGCGGCGTTGGGGTTGCCTTCCTTGCCGGCGATCGAGGCAATGTTGACGATGCGACCGTAATTCTGCTTGACCATCGAGGGCACGATCGCCTTGCAGCAGATGAAGGGCCCGTCGAGATTGATGCGCAGGACCTTGCGCCATTCATCGAGGTCGGTTTCCCACACCGTCTTGTTGACGCCGGCGATGCCGGCATTGTTGACGAGGATGTCGATCTTGCCGAATGCTTTGAGCGTTGCGTCTCGCGTCTTTTCGACCGCGGCAAGATCGGAAACATCGACCTTAAACGCGGTGACGCCGGCACCGATTTCTTTCGCCGTCTTCTCGGCGAGCGTCTGGTCATGATCCCAGATCGCGACCTTGGCGCCGGAGGCTATAAATCGCTCCGTGATCGCGCGCCCAAACCCTTGCGCGCCGCCAGTGACGACAGCGCATCGGCCGCTCAGATCGATCTTGTTCATGGGGTAAGATCCTTTCGGTTTATGATCCTTGCGCGCGTCTCGAACCATGAGGGCAGCGCGGCCTCATCCTTCGAGACGCGGCGAAGACGCCGCTCCTCAGGATGAGGGTTCTTTCCGTCTAAAGCGTCCAGCCGCCGTCGATGATATGCGCGACGCCGGTCGTGAACGCGCTCTCGTCGCTGGCGAGATAGACCGCGAGCGAAGCGATCTCCTCCGCCGTGCCAAGCCGCCCCATCGGCTGCCGGCTGATGAACATCTCGCGGCCCCCAGGACCTGCCGCGGCGGCGCGGTTGAGCATTGACGGCGTCTCGATGGTGCCGGGGCAAATGCAGTTGCAACGGATGCCCTTGGTAATGAAGTCGACAGCGACCGCGCGAGTCAGCGCTGCAACCGCGGCTTTGGTGGCACCATAGACGTAGCGGTTGGGCGCCGCCTTGAACACGCCTGCGGCGGAGGAAACGTTCACGATCGAGCCGCGGCCGGCCTCCAGCATCCCCGGCAGAAATGCCCGCAGCGTCCGGTGCATCGATTTGACATTGAGGTCGAACGAAAAATCCCAGTCGTCGTCGGAACATTCAAGCACGGTGCCGTGATGCACGAAACCCGCCGCGTTGAGCAGGATATCGATCTTGCCGACGCGCTTCGCCATCGCCGCCACCGCAGCGGTATCACGCACGTCGAGCCGTGCCACTTCCGACACGCCCTCTTTGGCAAGCGGCGCGAGACCTTTTTCGTCGATGTCGGTTGCAAAAACCGTGGCGCCTTCGCGCGCAAAGGCGATCGCGCATGCGCGGCCAATGCCAGCCGCGCCCGCGGTCACGAATGCGCGTTTGCCCTTAAGGCGGTCTGTCATTCAAGTCTCCTCATAGTTTCACCAAAATTGCCGCAGCACTTTCGTCATTGCGAGGAGCGAAGCGACGAAGCAATCCATACTTGCCTTGTGGCTCTATGGATTGCTTCGCGGAGCCTGTCATCGGGCGCGCATTCGCGCGACCCGGTGGCTCGCAATGACGGCAGCTGCCTAGTGATTATCACGCGCCACGCCGACGCGACCGGCGATGTCGTGATAGCGCGTTGCGAACTCCATGCAAGCGCCGGTGGCCTGCTGGCCGACCGTGGAGCGATAGAGCTCCTGCCAGGGCGTCTGGTGGGCGGGATAGGGGAAGCCGCCCTGCGCCTTCAATTCGGCGCGCCGCCGCTTCAACTCCTCATCCGATATCAGAATATTGGCGCTGCCCTTATTGAGATCGATGCGAACCTTGTCGCCGGTCTTGAGGATGGCGAGCCCGCCATCGGCGGCGGCTTCAGGCGTTGCATTCAGGATCGACGGCGAGCCTGAAGTGCCGGACTGACGGCCGTCGCCGATGCAGGGCAGGGACAGGATGCCGCGTTTGATCAACGCAGCCGGCGGCTGCATGTTGACGACCTCCGCGCCGCCGGGATAGCCGATCGGGCCGGTGCCGCGCACGAAAAGAATGCAATGCTCGTCGATATCGAGCGAGGGATCGTCGATCCGCTTGTGATAATCCTCCGGGCCCTCGAACACGATGGCGCGTCCCTCGAACGCGTTCGGATCCTTGGGATTGACCAGATAGCGCTCGCGGAATTCCTTCGAGATCACACTGGTCTTCATGATCGCGGAGTCGAACAGGTTGCCGCGCAAGACGAGGAAGCCGGCGTCCTTTACCAGCGGCTTGTCGTAGGTCCAGATCACATCGCCATCGGGTTTTGGCGCATTGCGACAATTCTCGCCCATGGTGTGGCCATTGACGGTCATGGCGTCTTCATGGATGCGCTTGTGCGCCATCAATTCGCGCACCACCACCGGGACGCCGCCGGCGCGATGATATTCCTCGCCGAGATAGAACCCGGCCGGCTGCATGTTCACCAACAGCGGAATCTCGTGGCCGTATTTCTGCCAATCGTCGATCGACAGATCCACGCCGATATGGCGGGCGAGCGCGTTGATATGGATCGGCGCGTTGGTCGAGCCGCCGATCGCCGAATTGACGACGATGCAGTTTTCGAACGCCTTCCGGGTCAGGATGTCGGACGGTTTCAAATCTTCCCACACCATCCCCACAATGCGCATGCCGGTTTCAAAGGCGATCTGGCCGCGCTCGCGGTAGGGCGCGGGAATGGCAGCGCAGCCCGGCAGCGACATGCCGAGCGCCTCGGCCAGCGAATTCATGGTGGAGGCGGTGCCCATGGTGTTGCAATGGCCCACCGACGGCGCCGAGGAAGCCACGATATTCATGAACTCCTCGTAATCGATATCCCCCGCGGCAAGCTCCTCGCGCGCCTTCCAGACCACGGTGCCTGAACCCGTGCGCAGGCCTTTGTGCCAGCCGTTCAGCATCGGACCGCCCGACAGCACGATCGCCGGCATGTTGACCGTCGCGGCGGCCATCAGGCAGGCCGGGGTAGTCTTGTCGCAGCCCGTGGTCAGAACCACGCCGTCCAGGGGATAGCCGAACAGGATTTCCACGAGGCCGAGATAGGCGAGATTGCGGTCGAGCGCCGCGGTCGGGCGCTTGCCGGTCTCCTGGATCGGGTGCATCGGAAATTCCATTGCGATGCCGCCAGCGGCGCGGATGCCCTCCCGGACCCGGTGCGCCAGTTCGAGATGGTGGCGATTGCACGGCGAAAGATCGTTACCGGTCTGCGCGATGCCGATGATCGGCTTGCCGGATTGCAATTCCTGCCGGGTCAGACCGTAGTTGAGGTAGCGCTCTAGATAGAGCGCGGTCATTCCCGGGTTGTGGGGGTTGTTGAACCACTCGCTGGAACGGAGTTTGCGCCTTGTGACGCCGGTAAGCGGCTTGTTCATCGTTTCTCCCGCAGCGCACACGCCTTATTTTTGTGCGTATTGTTTGTGTTGGCGCGCAATGTTTGCATGTCAAGGCTCCCTTCTCAAGGCTCCCTTCGCAACGCTCGTGGAAACGGTAGCTGCCTACGACTTTGATCCAAGGACATTGACACAAAATTCTGGTAAGACCCCTCCCAACGAAAAGAGCGGCTGCGGGGCCAAACCCGCTATGCCGCATGTTTGAGGAGGAAATCTATGGCGTCGGTGCAGATCCGCGACGTTCGGAAATCATTCGGAGGATTTGAGGTCCTGCATGGCGTGAGCGTCCCGATCGAGGATGGCGCCTTCGTCGTGCTGGTCGGTCCCTCCGGTTGCGGCAAATCGACCTTGTTGCGGATGCTCGCCGGGCTGGAAAACATTACCTCCGGCACGATTTCAATCGGCGACCGCGTCGTCAACAATGTCCAGCCCAAAGAGCGCGACATTGCGATGGTGTTCCAGAACTATGCGCTCTATCCGCATATGACGGTCGCCGACAATATGGGATTTTCGCTGAAGCTGCGGGGAGCAAACGCTGACGAGATCTCCACCGGCGTCAAACGCGCCGCGGAAATCCTGGCACTGACTCCGCTGCTCGATCGTTATCCCCGGCAATTGTCGGGCGGGCAACGCCAGCGCGTCGCGATGGGCCGCGCCATCGTGCGCGATCCGCAGGTGTTCCTGTTCGACGAACCGTTGTCCAACCTCGACGCCAAGCTGCGCGTGGCGATGCGCACCGAAATCAAGGAACTGCATCAGCGGCTGAAGACCACCACCGTCTATGTCACCCATGACCAGATCGAGGCCATGACCATGGCCGACAAGATCGTGGTGATGCATGACGGCATCGTGGAGCAGATCGGCACGCCGCTGGAACTGTATGACAAGCCGGACAACCAGTTCGTCGCCGGCTTCATCGGCTCGCCCGCGATGAATTTCCTCAAAGGTCAGGTGAAGTCGAACGGCAGCGCGGGATTCGAGGGGCCGAACGGCGTCAAGTTGCCGTTGAAGTCGGCGCCCGCCAATTCGGAAGGGCGGCCCGCGGTCTACGGCGTCAGGCCGGAGCATTTCACCATTGCCGACGACGGCGCGGAAGCCGAGATCGTCGTGGTCGAGCCGACCGGCTCGGAAACGCAAGTCTTTGCCAAGCTCGGCGGCGAGCAGGTCGTCGCCGTGTTCCGCGAGCGTCACCAATTCAACCCGGGCGACAAAGTCCGGTTGAAGCCGGACCCGTCCCTCGTCCATCTCTTCGACGAGACGACTGGCAAGCGACTGAACGCCTAACCAATCAAAAAGCACCAAGGGAGGATAGACTATGCATGACTTTACCCGCCGCGCTCTGCTTCAGGGCGGCACCGCGCTTGCGGCTACCGGCGCGCTCACGGGATCGGCGCTGCTCGATTTTGCCAAGGCGTGGGCGCAATCGGCGCCATGGAAGGCGGAGCCGGGCGCCAAGCTCACCGTCATGCGCTGGAAGCGCTTCGTGCCGGCAGAAGATGAGGCGTTCAATGCGATGGTCGCAGCCTTCAAGACGGCGACCGGGACCGAGATGAATGTGTTCAGCGAGTCCTTCGAAGACGTGCAGCCGAAGGCTTCGGTTGCCGCAAACACCGGTTCGGGTCTCGACCTGGCCTGGGGCCTGCATACGCTGCCGCAACTGTTCCCGACCAAAGTGCTGAAGATGAACGACGTCGCCGATTACCTCGGCAAGAAGTACGGCGGATGGACCGAAGCTGCTGCAAAGACCTGCAAGCAGGGCAACGACTGGCTCGGCATTCCCGTCGCGACCATCGGTGGTTACATGACCTACCGCAAATCGTCCCTGGAAAAGGCTGGTTTCAAGGAATTCCCGACGGACTTCCCGGGCTTCCTCGAGATGTGCAAGGCACTCAAGAAGAATAACACCCCGGCTGGTTTCCCGCTTGGTCACGCCTCGGGCGACGCCAATGCCTGGCTGCACTGGATCCTCTGGGGTCATGGCGCCTACACCGTCGACAAGGACGACAAGGTGATCATCAATTCACCGGAGACCGTAAAGGCGCTGGAGTATTGCAAAGCGCTGTCCGACGCCTTCATTCCCGGCGTTGCGTCCTGGAACGATTCGTCGAACAACAAGGCTTTCCTGGCCGGCGAGTTGCATTGCACGGCCAACGGTATCTCGATCTATGTTGCGGCGAAGGATGACCCGACCAAGAAGGAACTGGCCGAGGATACCTATCATGCGCTGTGGCCGGTCGGTCCGATAGGAAAGCCGACCGAACTGCAGCTCGCGGTTCCAATCCTGGCGTTCAACTTCACCAAGTATCCGAATGCGTCGAAGGCCTTCATCGCCTTCATGCTGGAGAAGGAAAACTTCGAGAAGTGGCTCTCCGGCGCGCGGGGCTATCTGACCCATACGCTCAACGCCTATGACGCCGCACCGGTGTGGACGGCCGACCCGAAGAACCAGGTCTTCAGCCAGGCCAGCAAGCGCGCGCTTCCGGCGTCCGGCATCGGCACACCCGGCGAGAAGGCCGCAACCGCGATCGCCGACTTCCTGGTGGTCGACATGTTCGCCAACTACTGCACCGGTCGCGAGGATGCCAAGGGCGCGATCGCGGTGACGGAGCGGCAGCTGAAGCGAGTTTATCGCTAACGACACCGAAGCGAGCCGCAAGCGATTGCGGCTCGCTTCATCAAGACGAATACAAAACGATGGTAACGCGGTCGATGATATCGCAGGATTAACCCATGGCTGACATCGCACTGCAACCCCGGCCGGCTAAGCCGCAGATTCGCGAGGCCACCGCGTGGGATCAGCTCAGGACCAACCGCAACTGGCTCGGTTTCTGGTTCATGCTGCCGGCGATGGCATTCCTGATATTCTTCCTGGCCTATCCGCTGGGCCTGGGCATCTGGATTTCGTTCACTGACGCAAAGATCGGGCGGTCCGGCGAATTCGTCGGAGTCGAGAATTATGAGTGGTTGTGGGGCGACACCATCTTCTGGCTGTCGGTGTTCAATACGCTCTTGTACACGTTCATTGCGAGCGCGATCAAATTCGCGATCGGGCTCTATCTGGCGCTGCTGTTGAACGAGAACATGCCGTTCAAGGCGATGCTGCGCGCGCTGGTTCTTATCCCCTTCATCGTGCCGACTGTGCTGTCGGCGCTGGCGTTCTGGTGGATATTCGATTCGCAATTCTCGATCATCTCCTGGTCGCTCAAGCAACTCGGCCTGATCACCGAGAACATCAACTTCCTCGGCGATGTCACCTGGGCGCGCATCTGCGTGATCTTCGCCAATATCTGGCGCGGCGTTCCCTTTGTCGCGATCACGCTGCTCGCCGGCCTGCAGACGGTGCAGCCGTCGCTCTATGAGGCCGCGACGCTCGATGGGGCCAGCAAGTGGGAGATGTTCCGCTTTATCACCTATCCGCTGTTGACCCCGATCATTGCGGTGGTGATGACGTTCTCGGTGCTGTTCACGTTCACCGACTTCCAGCTGATTTGGGCGATGACGCGGGGTGGCCCCGTCAACGCGACGCATCTGATGGCGACCTTGTCGTATCAGCGGGCTATTATCGCAGGCCAGTTGGGCGAAGGCGCTGCGATCTCAAGCGCGATGATCCCGTTCCTGCTGGCCGCGATCATGGTTTCCTGGTTCGGGCTGCAGCGCCGCAAGTGGCAGCAGGGAGAGAACAATGACTGAGCTCGGCGCTGCGTTGTCTTTTTGGCGCGAACGGGGCAGGCCCCGCGCGCGCTGCCGGAAATGGCAGCAGGGAGGGTCGAATGACTGATCTTCCTACCTCGCGGATCGATATCAAAGCCGTGCTGTCGGGCTCGTCGCCGACGGTCGCGATGGACGATCACAGCGAAGGCATGAGCTATCTGCAGTCGGTGCCGCGCCGGCTCGTGACGCTTTATCTGCCGCTGACGATCATCGTGATCGTCCTGCTGTTCCCGTTTTACTGGATGGGGCTGACCGCGATCAAACCGGACGAGCAACTGCTCGATCTCGACAAATACAATCCGTTCTGGACCTGGAATCCGACCTTCAAGCACATCCACAAACTGCTGTTCGAGAGCTACTATCCGTACTGGCTGTGGAACACGATGTATGTGGCGGTCTGCGCCACCATCCTGTCGATCGTCGCCAGCGTACTGGCAGCCTATGCGATCGTGCGGCTGCGCTATCGCGGCGCGCAGTGGGTCGGCGGGCTCATCTTCCTGTCCTATCTGGTGCCGCCGTCGATCCTGTTCATTCCGCTTGCGACCGTCGTATTCCAGTATGGGCTGTTCGACTCTCCAATGGCCTTGATCCTGACCTATCCGACTATCCTGATCCCGTTCTCGACATGGCTGTTGATGGGCTACTTCAAGACTATCCCGTTCGAACTGGAGGAATGCGCGCTGATCGACGGTGCGAGCCGCTGGCAGATACTGGTCAAGATCGTGCTGCCGCTGGCGATCCCCGGCCTGATCTCGGCCTTCATCTTCTGCTTCACGCTGTGCTGGAACGAGTTCATCTACGCGCTGACCTTCCTGCAATCGACCCAGAACAAGACCGTGCCGGTCGCGATCGTCAACGAGTTCGTCGATGGCGACATTTATCGCTGGGGATCGCTGATGGCAGGCGCATTGGCGGGCTCATTGCCGTTGGTCATCCTCTATGCGTTCTTTGTCGAGCACTACGTGTCCGCAATGACCGGAGCCGTGAAAGAGTGAGCGCGGCCCCGTCTAACAATCAAGAACAAGGAGTTGGGTCTTGCACATTCTGATTTTGGGTGCGGCTGGCATGGTCGGCCGCAAATTGACCGAGCGGCTGTTGCGCGAGGGTCGTCTCGGCAAGGCCGACATCACCCGGATGACGCTGCAGGACGTGGTTGCGCCGGCGAAACCTGACAAGGCGGGGTTTCCGGTCGACACGGCGACGTGCGATTTTGCCGTGCCGGGCGCCGCCGAAAAGCTGGTCGCAGACCGTCCGGACGTGATCTTCCATCTGGCGGCGATCGTCTCGGGTGAGGCTGAGCTCGATTTCGACAAGGGCTACCGCATCAATCTCGACGGCACGCGGATGCTGTTCGATGCGGTCCGGCTTGCCGGGGGCGGCTACAAACCGCGCGTGGTGTTCACCTCGTCGATCGCGGTGTTCGGCGCGCCGTTTCCGGAAGCCATCGGCGACGAATTCTTTCACACGCCGCTGTTGAGTTACGGGACGCAGAAGGCGATCGGCGAACTGTTGCTGGCCGATTATTCGCGCCGCGGTTTCATGGACGGTATTGGCATTCGCCTGCCGACCATCTGCATCCGACCCGGTCTTCCCAACAAGGCGGCCTCCGGATTCTTTTCCAATATTTTGCGCGAACCGCTCGCCGGCAAGGAAGCGGTGCTGCCGGTCTCCGAAGACGTCCGCCACTGGCACGCTTCGCCGCGCTCGGCGGTCGGTTTCCTGCTCCACGCCGCGACCATGGACAGCGCGGCGGCCGGTGCACGCCGCAATCTCTCCATGCCCGGCCTTTCGGCCACCGTCGGCGAGGAAATCGCCGCGCTGAAGCGGGTGGCGGGCGAGAAGGTGGCGTCGCGGATCAAACGCACGCCGGATCCGTTCATTATGGGCATCGTCGACGGCTGGCCGCGCAATTTCGAGGCGAAGCGAGCGGTCCAGCTCGGTTTCACCACCGCCGAAAAAACCTTTGACGACATTATCCGGATTCACATCGAGGACGAACTTGGCGGTAAGTTCGTGGCCTGAACCGTTTGCTTCGCGAGAAGAAACCGCGTTCCAAACAGAAACCAACGCTTGTTCTCGTCCACTTGAAATGACAGCGGCGCTGTTGGCTCGGATGCGGTCATGACGAAAGTAGCCTGCATCGGCGAGTGCATGATCGAGCTAAAGCAAGCCGCCGGCGGCCTGTACTCGCGGGGCTATGGCGGAGATACGCTGAATACGGCCGTTTATCTTGCCCGCCTGGGTGTTGACGTCGATTACATTACCGCCCTGGGGGACGATCCCTTAAGCGACGAAATGCTCGCGGGCTGGGCGGCGGAGGGCGTTGGAACGAAGCACGTGCTGCGCCTGCCAGGTAAGCTGCCGGGTCTCTACATGATCCAGACAGATCAGAAGGGAGAGCGCCGGTTCTTTCATTGGCGCGAAAGCTCGGCCGCGCGCAGCCTGATGGATCTAGCTGAAACGGGCGATATCCTGAACTCGCTCGGAAATTATGACCTCGTTTATCTCTCGGCGATCACGCTGTCGCTTTACAATGAGAGCGGACGTAGGCGGTTGATCGCGGCTCTCATGCGCGCGCGCGAAGGTGGCGCCCGCTTTGCGTTTGACACCAACTTTCGCGTGCGAGGCTGGCCTGATCTGGATATCGCGCGCGCCGCTTATCGAGAGGCATTCGAGGCCGCCGATATTGTACTGGCCTCGACGGAAGATTTGCTGGCGCTGTATAGCGGAGAAAGCACTGATGGTTTGATGGCGCGCATCTCAAGCGCTGAGGCAGTGTTGAAACTCTCCGAACCCGCAAGCATCGTTCGGTTCGAAGGCGTTTCACATGAGGTGAAGGCCGAGCCTGTCGTCAATACGGTCGTCGATACGACGGCGGCCGGGGATAGTTTTGCGGCAGCCTATCTCGCTGCACGGCTGAGGGGTGCGAACCCGCTCGAAGCCGCACGCGCCGGGCATCGGCTGGCGGGCGTTGTGGTGTGCCATCCGGGCGCGATCATCCCGCGCTCGGCGATGCCTGCCAATGTCATATCAAATCCGTCGGCACCTCGCAGGGCATCCTTATGAATATCGCTTCAAAACAACCTGTGCAGAATGCCCGGGAAACGCTTGCCGTGCTGATGGGGTCGGCCTGTGTGATCCCCGTCCTTACCATTGAACGGCTGGAAGATGCGGTACCGCTCGCCAAGGCGCTCGTTGCAGGTGGCGTGCGTGTACTGGAAGTCACGCTGCGCACTCCGGTTGCGATAGAGGCGGCAACCGCGATCATGGCCGAAGTGCCAGAGGCTACCGTTGGAATCGGCACGATCCTGAACGCCGATGATCTTGCGCGCGCGGAAGCGCTCGGCGCCAAATTCGGCATCAGTCCCGGCGCCACGCCCGATTTGCTGAAGGCTGCGGCGGCAAGCGGACTACCGTTCGCGCCGGGTATCGCGACGGCATCGGAGCTGATGCAGGCACTGGCCTACGGCTTCAATCTCGTCAAATTCTTCCCGGCCGAGCAGTCCGGCGGTATCAAGGCACTGCGGGCTTTGGCAGGACCTTTTCCGGATGCACGGTTCTGTCCGACCGGCGGCATTGGAGAGACCAACGCGGCCTCGTGGCTGGGTGAGCCAAACGTGGTCGCGGTGGGCGGTTCGTGGTTATGTCCTGCGGCGGATATCAGGGCCGGTAACTGGGCTGGCATAACCGCCATCTGCAATCGGACCATGAAATCGCTGAAACCGGCGTGAAGTATTGCCACCGGTAGGTTACAAAGCCTCCAAGCAAGACAGGGAGAACAGCCATGACAGCCAGCATTGTCGGGTGGGCGCACACGCCGTTCGGCAAGTTCGATACCGAGACCGTCGAGAGCCTCGTCGTTCGTGTAGCGACCGATGCGCTTGCCGATGCCGGTATCTCTGCAGCCGACGTTGATGAAGTCGTGCTTGGGCATTTCAACGCAGGATTTTCGCCGCAGGATTTTACCGCTTCGCTGGTGCTGCAAGCTGATCCGCAGTTGCGGTTCAAGCCGGCCACGCGCGTCGAAAATGCCTGCGCGACCGGGTCGGCAGCGGTGCATCAGGGCATCCGAGCCATTGCCGCCGGGGCGGCGAAGATCGTGCTGGTGGTTGGCGTCGAGCAGATGACGCGGACGCCGGGGCCGGAGATCGGCCGCAATCTGCTGCGCGCGTCGTACCTGCCGGAGGACGGCGAAACCCCCGGCGGCTTCGCCGGTGTGTTCGGCAAAATCGCACAGGCCTATTTCCAGAAATACGGCGATCAATCCGACGCCTTGGCCATGATCGCCGCCAAGAACCATAAAAACGGCGTTGCCAATCCGTATGCGCAGTTGCGCAAGGATTTCGGCTACGAATTCTGCCGGTCCGAAAGCGAGAAGAACCCGTTTGTGGCGGGGCCGTTGAAGCGCACCGATTGCTCGCTGGTATCGGACGGCGCGGCGGCGCTGGTGCTGACCGATGCGGAAACCGCCAAGTCGATGGGCAAGGCTGTCAATATCAGGGCCACCGCGCATGCCCAGGATTTCCTGCCGATGTCGAAGCGCGACATTTTGCAATTCGAAGGCTGCACGGTGGCATGGCAGCGCGCGCTGCAATCGGCCGGCGTGCAGCTTTCCGATCTTTCCTTTGTGGAAACCCACGACTGCTTCACCGTCGCCGAGCTGATCGAATACGAAGCGATGGGTCTGACGCCGAGAGGGCAGGGCGCCCGCGCCATCAAGGAAGGCTGGACCCAGAAGGATGGTAAGCTGCCGGTCAATCCGTCCGGCGGCTTGAAGGCCAAGGGTCATCCGATCGGCGCCACCGGTGTCTCCATGCATGTAATGACCGCCATGCAGCTGTTGGGTCAGGCGCCCGAGGGCATGCAGATCAGGGACGCAAAGCTCGCCGGTATCTTCAACATGGGCGGGGCTGCGGTCGCAAATTACGTCTCGCTGCTGGAGCCCGCGAAGTAAGCGTCCTTAGATCATCGAGGGCATAAGCGATGAACGTTGCCGAATGGCTGGCGGCGACCGCGCGCCTGCGTCCCGACGCGCCGGCGCTGCTCACCGGCTTCGATCTCGATGCGGACTACGCGACGTTCGCGCGGCGTGCGGCGGCAATTGGTGCCGCTCTGTCACGCGAATATGGCATCGAACCCGGCGACCGTATCGGGCTGTTCGCGACCAATTGCACGCAATACTTCGAATGCCTCTACGGCATCTGGTGGATTGGCGCCGTCGCCATACCGATCAACGCCAAGCTGCACGGCCGGGAGGCCGCCTGGATTTGCAGCGATGCCGGCGCCAAGCTGACGTTCATTTCCGACGACACGATGGAGGCTTTGGCCGAAGCCAAGAGCGAGTTGCCGGCGGCAATGAGGACATTGTCGGTAGACAGCGACGCGTATCGTGAGATACGCGACGGCGTAGGGACGCCAACGCCGTTGCCTCGCGAGGTAAACGATCTCGCCTGGCTGTTCTATACGTCGGGCACCACCGGCCGTCCCAAGGGCGTGGTGTTGAGCCACGGCAATTTAGTAGCGATGTCACTGTGCTATCTCGCCGACGTCGATCAGGCGACGCCGAACGACGCCTCGCTCTACGCGGCACCGATTTCACACGGCGCGGGCCTGTATAATTTCCCGCATGTCCGCATGGGCGGGCGGCACGTCATCCCCGAGTCCGGCGGTTTCGATCCGGATGAAGTGCTCAACCTCGGCAGGCAGCTCGGCAATGTCGTCATGTTCGCAGCGCCCACCATGGTGCGGCGGCTGGTCGACGCCGCGAAACGCCGCGGCGAGAACGGTGAGGGCATCCGCACCATCATCTATGGCGGCGGCCCGATGTATCTGGCCGATATCCGCGACGCGATTGCGACCATGGGCCAGCGCTTCGTGCAGATCTACGGCCAGGGCGAATCGCCGATGACGATTACGTCGCTGAGCCGAGAATGGCATGAGCGTACCGACCACCCACGCTATCTCGATCGCCTCGCTTCCGTGGGTCCGGCGCAAAGCGTGATGCAGGTTCGCATCACCGGCGCCGATGGAAAGCCGCTGCCATCAGGCGAAACCGGCGAGGTCGAGGCCAAGGGCACTGCCGTGATGCTCGGCTACTGGAATAACCCGAAAGCCAATGCGGAGACGCTGAAAGATGGCTGGCTGCGAACCGGCGATGTCGGACGGCTGGATGAAGATGGCTTTCTGACGCTGTCGGATCGTTCCAAGGATGTGATCATTTCCGGCGGCACCAACATCTATCCGCGCGAGGTCGAGGAGGCGCTCTTAACGCATCCCGACGTGCGCGAGGTCTCGGCGATCGGCGTTCCCGATCCGGACTGGGGCGAAATCGTCGTCGCCTGCGTGGTGCTGGAGGAGGGCGCTGTGGCCGACGACGTCAGACTAGACGCGCATTGCCTGGCCTCGATCGCGCGTTTCAAGCGGCCGAAGCGTTATGTCTATCTCGACGCGTTGCCGAAGAACAATTACGGCAAGGTGCTGAAGACATCGCTGCGCGAGATGATGACCAAAGCGTAGGGTTGTATTGCCGTCCCGGCGAACGCCGGGACCCATAACCACCGGCGCGGGTTCTCGTCCGGGCTACTTCCATCGTTCAGTTGAGAGTTCACGGAGTATGATGGGGTGGACGGCCCCCTACGGCATCAGTGTGCCAGAATGAGGTTGTTGCAAATCTCAGACAAGGGAGCCGTCCGTGGACCAGATTATCCGCATTGGAATGGATACGTCGAAGCATATTTTTCAGCTGCATGGGGTCGATGCCGCGGAGCGGCCGGGGTTGCGCAAGCGGCTTCGGCGCAACGAGGTGTTGGTGTTTTTTGCCAAGCTGCCGCCGACGGTGATTGGAATGGAGGCGTGCGGCGCAGCGCATGACTGGGCGCGGAAGTTACGCAAGCTAGGCCATGAGGTGAAGCTGATGGCGCCGCAACACGTCAAGCCCTATGTCAAG
>NZ_JNIJ01000010.1 GCF_000701345.1 Bradyrhizobium sp. URHD0069
TGGCGACGGGCGAAAGTTACGATGGCGCGCGGATGCTTGACGCATCGGCAGTCGCCGCTTGAGAGATCGGCCGGTCGGCGTTCGCCACACCGGTTGAGCCGGAGCTGCAAGAGGGGAGCAGATGGTAGGATCGATCGATCCGAGGTGCGAGACAGTCCGTGGGACCCATTGGCCGAAGAAAGGTCGTGAGGCTGTTTGGAGCTCGCGTCGCGGAAACCATCTTGGCCAGCGGTCTAAAACACACCGCATCAACAGGCCGGACATATGGATGCAAGCGATCCGATCAGACCCTGAAGAACTCTTGTGGCACGGGGGCCGTCCACATATGGGTCCCGGCTCGCGCTTCGCTTGGCCGGGACGACGGGAGATTTGTTGTCGGGGCTAACCCACCTTCAGCGTAATCCCGCCATCGACGATCAACTCAATCCCGGTGATGTATTTCGATTCGTCGGAGGCGAGAAACAGCGCCGCGTTGGCAACGTCCCAGGCATCGCCCATGTGCCCCATCGGCACCTGCGCGTCGCGCGCCCGCCACATCGCCTCGACATCGCCCTTGGCATAACTCGCCGCCAGCCCGGCGGAGTGTTCAACCATCGGTGTCTTCATCAGGCCCGGAAGAATGGCGTTGACCCGGACATTTTGCGGCGCGAATTCGACAGCTGTCGTGCGCGTCATCTGGTTCATCGCGGCCTTGGTCGTTGCATAGGAGACATAGGAGATTCCGAGATGGCGGATCGAGGCGATCGACGAAATATTGATGATCGAGCCGCCGCCCTGCCGCGCCATTACCGGAATGACGTGCTTCATGGCGAGATACGCGCTTTTGAGATTGACCGCGAACACGCGGTCCCAATCCGCCTCCGATATTTCGACCACGCTTCCGATTTCGGCAATCCCGACATTGTTGTCGAGCACGTCGATGCGGCCATAGGCCTTGAGGCAGGCCGCCACCATCACCTCGACATCACCGGCGCGGGAAACGTCAGCGGTGAACGCGATCGCATTGCCGCCTTCGGCGGCGATAATTTTGACGGTCTCTTCCGCGGCAGCCGAATTGCGGTCGACGCAAAACACCTGCGCGCCCTCGCGCGCAAACGTCACGGCGGTCGCCTTGCCATTGCCCCAGCCCGGACCGATCGAGCCGGCGCCGACCACCATCGCTGTTTTTCCCTTGAGCCGTTGCATCGACTTCTCCTTTTTGATGTCCGCGAGGCTCCTGTAGCCCCGGCGCCCGAGGCAAGCCGGGCTAGCTACGGCGCTGTTTGATTGCGCGTCTCACGGCTTGCTTGGAATGTCTTGCTTGGAAGGTCTTGCTTGGAATGTGCGGTTGTAGCCCGGATGCAGCACCTGCGAAATCCGGGAGTGCTGGGGGCGCGCGGCGGGGGCGGACATAACGGTTGCCGTCGCAACGGCAACGGTAATCAACCTTGACTTCATAAATAGTTCTTTCCCCATCGATTGGGCCGGAAAGTGACCGGATGAAGGCCCGCGGTCAATCGTTCAATTGCCCAAGGCGCGGAGACCAACGAGCGGAGATGAATCTCCAATAATTCCAAAGTCCCTGCCTATATTCGCTTGCCACGGTAGCCCAAACCGGCATGAATGCGGCCGCAATCAAGACCCCCGGCCAGCCAGCCGGGGTCATGTAAAAAGCGCTCCGGGGGGAAGCATGGCCGCAGAAGGTCGATCGCCAGGCAATTCAACGCCCGACGACAACGTCATCACCGTTTCCGACGAAGCTCTGCACAAGGCCGAGTTATTCGTCGAAGCCGAGGAAGGCGCGACCAACCGCCTGATGGGCTGGCCGGGGCGAATCTCGACGACCATTGCCGTCGTGATGAGCCTGTTTCATCTCTACGCGGCCTACGCGATCGTTCCCACGCAGGAACTTCGCTACATCCATGTCGCCTTCACGCTGGTGCTGAGCTTCCTCTTGTTTCCGCTGGCGACGCGGTTTCGCAACCGTGTCCGCTGGTGGGACGTCGTGCCCGGCATTTTTGCAGTGGCGACCATCGTCTACGCGCTGTGGGGGGGCGAAGATTTTACCGACCGCGCCACCTCACCGGATCGCTGGGACGTCATCGTCGGCATTGTCTTCATCGTGCTGCTGCTGGAGGCGACGCGGCGCACCACCGGGCTGATCATGCCGGTGGTCGCGGTGCTGTTCATCGCCTATGCGATGCTCGGCCCGCATCTGCCGGCGCCGTGGACCCACCGCGGCTACGACCTGCCCCGTCTGGTCGGGCATCTCTTTGTTACCTTGGAAGGCATTTTCGGCGTCGCGGTCGACGTGTCGGCGACCCTGATCATCCTGTTCACGATCTATGGCGCGTTCCTGGCGCAATCCGGCGCCGGAAAATTCTTCATCGACTTTTCGCTGGCGCTGATGGGCGGCAAGCCGAACAGCGCGGGGCGGACGGTGGTGCTGTCCTCGTTCCTGCTCGGCGGTCCCTCGGGCTCGGGCGTCGCCACGACAGTGATGATCGGCACCGTGGCCTCTCCGATGCTGGCCAAGGCCGGCTTCGAGAAAAACGCCGCCGGCGGATTGCTGGCGGCCGGCGGATTGGGCGCGATCCTGTCGCCGCCGGTGCTGGGGGCCGCGGCCTTCCTGATCGCCGAGTTTCTCAAGATCAGCTATCTCGACGTGATCTGGATGGCGACCATCCCGACCTGTCTTTATTACATGTCGCTGCTGTTCATGGTCGAATTGGACGCCAAAAAATTCGGCGCCAAGGACGTGACCTTCGTGCCGGAGATGTCGCTCGGCCAGATGACCAGGCGCTACGGCTTCCACTTCATCTCGCTGCTGGCCGTGGTCGTGTTCATGATTGTCGGCTATTCGCCGTCGCTGTCGGTGTTCTACGCCACGGTGGTCACCTTCGCGCTGAGCTTCCTGCGCAGGGAAACGGCGCTGGTGCCGAAGAAGCTGGTGAAGGCGCTCGCCGACGGCTCGATCGGCGCGCTGAATGCAGCGACCACCTGCGCCTGCGCCGGCATCGTCGTCGGCGTCGTGACGCTGACAGGCCTCGGCCTCAAATTCTCGTCGATCGTGATCAGCTATGCCGGCGGCAGTCTGCTGCTGACCGCGATCTACACCTCGCTGATCGTGTGGATCATCGGTCTCGCAGTGCCGGTGACTGCCTCGTACATCATCTGCGCCGTAATCGCCGCACCGGCATTGATAAAACTCGGCGTGCCTGATTACGCCGCCCACATGTTCATCTTCTATTACGCCGTGCTGTCCGAGGTGTCGCCGCCGACCGCGCTTTCACCGTTTGCGGCAGCCGCCATCACCGGCGGCGATCCCTACAAGACCACGCTGCAGTCGTGGAAATACACGCTGCCGGCCTTCCTAGTGCCGTTCGTGTTCGTGCTCGATCCGCAGGGCGTCGGCCTGTTGATGTCGATCCCCAAGGGCGGCTCGTGGGTCGATATCCTTGAGATCACGATCAAGACCACCATCGGGCTGCTGGCGCTCGCCGCGGTTGCCCAGAACTGGGCCCTGCGACAAAATACGCTGGTCGAGGGCGGCCTGCTTCTGCTATCCGGATTGCTGCTGGTGTTTCCGAGTTTGATCGAAGCGATCATCGAATGGGTCATCGGCCGCGATATCAGCTACACCTACGTGCCGGGCCTGATCATCGGCCTCGGCGTGCTGCTGTGGCAGGCGAGAACGCGGACGCCAAAACAACCGGCGCTTACAACATAGTCAGGGAGTGAGTAGATGATGACGACAATGAAAAAGACCGCGGCGGTGCTGGCCGTTACGATTTCGGCAGGGCTCGCCTTCGCCGGCATTGTCCATGCCCAGCAGAAGACCATGTCGATCGGCACCGGCGGGACCGGCGGCGTTTACTATCCGCTCGGCGGCGCCATCGCCAACGTGCTGTCGAAGAATCTTCCCAACGTGCAGGCCACAGCCGAGGTCACCGGCGGTTCGATCGACAATCTCAAACTGATCAGCACCGGCCAGAGCGAGCTGGGATTCACCATGGCCGATGCCGCACTCGATGCGTTGCAGGGCCAGGACAAGTTCAAGGGCGGCAAGGTGCCGCTGCAGGCGCTGCTCGTGGTCTATCCGAACCGCATGCATGTGGTGACCGTCGAGGGTACGGGCATCGAGACCATGGCGGACCTCAAGGGCAAACGCGTGTCGACGGGATCGCCGGGCGGCGCCACCGAGGTCATGGCGTTCCGCGTCATCGAGGCCGCGGGCCTCGACAAGGATAAGGATATGAAGCGCGAACGGCTCGGCGTCGCCGAGTCCGTCAACGCCATCAAGGACCGCAAGATCGACGCGTTCTTCTGGGTCGGCGGCATCCCCACCGCGGCGGTGACCGATCTCGCGGCAACACCGGGCATGAAAATGAAGCTGATCGACCACGGCGATACGGTCGAGAAGATGAATGCCAAATACGGCAAGCTCTATACATCGGCCAAGATCAAGGCGGGCTCCTATCCGGGCTACGACAAGGATAACGCCATCGCCGAGGTGTGGAATCTGATCGTCACCGGCGACAAGATGAGCAACGACGACGCCTATACGATCGTCAAGACGCTGGTAGAGAAGAAAGCCGACATCGTCGCGGTGCATAAGGAAGCCGAAAGCTTCTCGCTCGACAACCAGGTGCAGGATCGTTCACCGATCCCGTTCCATCCCGGCGCGCTGAAGTACTTCAAAGAGAAAGGCGTCGGCGGTTAACGCCTCGTCTTCGCGCAACGCGGCCGCCACCGGCATCGGTAGCGGCCGCTTTCACGCTGGCCACAATGTGGTTCCCCGCGTATGTTGCGAAACCGGCCCATCAGAGGCCGGTCTTATCGGGGAGAACGCCACAATGCCTGTCAATCAAGCAGTTGGATTATGCTTGGGCGCAGCAATCCTGCTCTGCAGCTCCGCCTTCCATTTTGCCCACGCCAAGCCCTTCATGATCGTCGGCAACGACGAGAAACTCATCTGGGACGATGATGGAAAGCCCGTCCTGTCCGCGCCCGGCAAGGATTCCGTCCTGATCGTCGATCTTGCCGATCCGGAAAATCCAAAGATCGTCGCCACGCTGCCCCTGAAGAATTCGATCGTTGGACCGCCGGTGAATCTCGACATCGATCCGACCGGATCGATCGCACTGGTGGCGGATTCGGTCGATGTCACCAAGGAGGGAGACACGCTGAAACAGGTGCCGGACAACAAGATCTACGTGATCGATCTCAAGGCCAATCCGCCCAAACTGGCGGCGACGGTCACCGGAGGCAAGCAGCCATCGGGCCTGAGCATCAGCCCTTCCGGCAAGATGGCGCTGGTCGGCAACCGCGGCGATAATTCGGTCAGCGTGCTTTCGATCAACGGCACCGACGTCAAGGTTACCGACACCATCGCATTCCCCGACCCTGTCGCGCATGTGGTGTTCACGCCGGACGGCAAGCGGGCGCTGGCCGTGAGATTCCCTGCGCACAAGGTCTCGGTGCTCGATATCGCCGGCGACAAGGTGACCTACAACAAGGTCGACCTGGCGACCGGCCAGTGGCCCTACAACGTCGTGGTGACACCTAACGGCAAGATCGCGCTGACCGCCGACAATGGTGCCGCCGGCTCGTCCGACGGCAGCGTCGACACAGCAAGCGTGATCGATCTCGAAGCCAACCCGCCGCGCATTATCGACCGGGTGGTGGTGGGTGACGGCCCTGAAGGACTGGCGATGCACCCGAAAGGCAATCTTGCGGTCGCCGCCATCCTCCGCGGATCGAACATGAAGAAGGCGTTTTACCATCAGAAGAACGGCAGCATCTCGGTGCTGAAGATCGACGGCAAGAAGGTGACCAAGACCCAGGATATCGAGGTCGGCGGATTGCCTGAGGCCGCAATGTTCACGCCCGACGGCAAGTATCTTCTGGTCGGGAACTACCTGACCCAGGACTTTTCGATCCTGAAGGTCAACGGCACCAAGGTCACGGACACCGGCAAGCGCTTCAAGGTGCCGGGACATCCGGCAGCGGCGCGGATGAGCCACTAAGAGCTGCACGCATCCGGATCGCAACAGCGGGTGATCGTCTTGGCGAAATACCCGCTTGTTGCCAGACCTCGCGCGATACGCTGACCGGCCACTATAGAGGCGTCCGGATCGCCGGAGGACATGCAGCGTTACGTCCTTGCGAAAACCGGGAAGTGGAGCAAGGCCGCCAGGTTTGCCGGCATCAAGCCGGAGTAATCACCGCAGCGGTTCGCGCCCATCACTGAAACGTCATGTCCAGGCACTTCGCGATGTCGGAGCCGAGGCCGGATGAGATGATGATGCAGCCGCGCACTTTCTGCGCGGTGTTGTCGCTCGCCCAGACCGCATAGCCGCCGGTGCCGAAAAACGCATTGGTGTTCGGCGGCTCGGTTTCGGTCGCATCGAACGAGTAATCGGAGTCGGTCTCGAAGATGCGGGGCTTTTTGGTGCAGCCGCCATCGGACTGCACGTTGATCACTTCCTTGTTGTCGCGCGTCAGTGCCAGGCTGACCTGGCACCGGAAATATTCCGAGGTCTTGACGTTGAAGATGTAAGCGTAGGATTTGCAGGTCGCGGTATTGAGCTTGCCGGGGCTTAAGCCGCGGCTGCAGGAAATTCTCTGGTTATTGCTGAGCTTGAATCCGTCCGCCTGGGCCACAGCAACCAGCGTCAGAGACAACAACGCGACAACAAAACAAATTTTGCGAAGCTGGTTCATCCGAATCATCCCTACGACGTACTTGCAAGCACCGGTTCTAGACCGAAACCGGAACATAGTCGCGAAGTCATGAGCGGGAAATCACAAAACGACGCACGCTGCGGCTAAGAGACCCGTCATATTGACGGGGCAATGACGTTCGTGATTTGTTCAAGCGATTGGCGAGGCGCCAACTTTCCGACCGTTGCTGGGAGCATGTACGATGACGAGATTTTCGACCAAAACCCTTTTGATCGCAGCCGCGCTGAGCGCGCTGACGACATCCGCGTTCGCGCAAGCGGCTGCGCCGACGCCCTGGGTGCTGGCGCCGGACACGGCCTATGGTTACGACAAGGAGGGCAAGACGTTTTCCTACAAGCTGGGAACCAACAATGCCGGCCTGCTGTTGAAGGGCGCGAAGAAGGTGCCGAAGGGTACGCTGTTCTTCATCGGCCACAACGGACAGCTCTATATGCGCACCGGCCCGTACCTCGAGGGCGACGGCAAGTTCATGTTCGGATCGAATTGAGCGTCAGTCCACCCGTAGAGCTCCACCCGCAAAGCTATGATGTCATCATCCGCGAAAGCGGATGATCCGGTGCGCCGCGGATTGCCGGATGCCCCGCTTTTCGCGGGGCATGACGGCCGGAGGCTGGAGCTTTCTAAAACGCCGCTGCCAACTCTTTCGCGCCCGGCAGATTGCAGTTGCTGTCCATCCGCGCATCCGTGACCGCCAGCAGTTTCGCCACCGTGTTGTGGCGGATCGCGACCGGGTTGCGCTCGTAACCGCTGCGCTGGAAAAAATTCGAGGTGGGGACTTGGTCGCGCATCGCCTGCGGCATCGTCACCATGTCGAGCCCGGTGCCGTCGCCGGTTAAGTTCATCATTTCCAGTTCAGCGGCGGTCAGGGGGCGGGTATGCCCCTTGGCGCGCGCGAAGATCACGGATGTGAGCAGCTTGTGCGTCTGCAGCAGTGGGCCGACATCGATGTCCAGCACCATGGCATGCATGGCCCAGCCCTGCGGCGTGTTGCCGATCTTTTCGTGGTGCGCCCACTCGTCCGGCACCGAGCGAGCCAATGCCACCATTCGCTTTAAGACCGCGATCTTGTGATCCATTGCCTTGCGCGGCGCGCCGGACAGATGCGCCGCCTTTGCCGTCAGCTCGTGGAGGACTTCGTGGCCCTGCTCGGCGATCAGTTCGACGCTGTTGGTCGTGAGCAACTGATTGTACCCGATCGCGGTCGAGATCGCGCGCGAGCCCGGGCGCGAAGCGCTCAACCCCGATTGCATGTCGTGATTGCCGTTGCCGCCGGTCTCGAACGAATAGACCCGCACCGCCTGCTCGCGGGTCAGCCCCGCCGCGGCCGCGGCGCGGGCATAGGCGCGCTTGAACTCAAGCTCGCTGCCCGGCCGCTGCGGCGCAAATTGAAAATGCTCCGCCGCTGCCTTCAGCAGGTCGGCGACGACAGGAATATATTTGCGCTCGCGCCGCGGCTCCTCGGGCTCGGGCGATGGAGTTACCGGCCGCTTCGGTCCGGTATAAACCGGCGGCTGCGTCAGCACATAGTCATCGAGCCCGATCGATTGGTGTTGGCGCCGCTTGGCGTTTCGGCCGCGCCGCTTCTCGGCGATCGAACTCCAATAGGCGCTGGCTTCCTGCTCGAATGCCGAGCGGACCTCCTGATATTCTTTCAGCTTGCGCCGGTAGTCCGCGATCGCCTGGGGCGAGGCCGCCTGCGCCATCGCCTCGACGGTGGCTGCGCGATGCGTGACGCCTTCGATCGCCGCGGCCTGCGACGCGATCAGCAGCAGCGCAAGCGCGAGATATCTGGGATCACGAATCGAACGAAAGCGCATTGGTTTATTGTAGCAAGCGTGCTGCGCAAGTCAGCTCCGAAATTCGCTCACTCCTGCTCGACGCCGCTGGATTTGACGAGCTGCGACCACTTCTTCTCATCCTTATCGATGAAAGCGGCATAGTCTTCCGGCGTGCCGGGCGTGATCTCGGTGCCATCAAGCCCCAACTGCTTCTTCGCCTCGTCGGAGGCGAGCGCCGCCTGCAATGTCTTGTTGAGTTTATCGATCACAGGCCGCGGCGTGCCGGCCGGCGCTACTAGGCCGTAGTAGAGCGACGCATCGAACCCGGGCAAAACCGACTCGGCAATCGTCGGCACGTCCGGCAGCAGGCTGGAGCGGGTCGTGCTCGTCACCGCCAGCGCACGCAGCCGTCCGGCAGAAACATTGGGATGAGACGCCGGGATCGGCGCGAATGCCATCGGGATGTGACCGCCCAACAGATCGGTCAGCGCCGGACCCGTGCCTTTGTAGGGAATATGCACGAGCTTGATGCCGGCGGACGCGGCGAAATATTCGCCGGTGATATGGCTGACTGTGCCGGCGCCGGCGGAGCCGAAATTGACCTTGCCGGGATTGGCCTTGGCGTAGGCAATCAACTCGCCGATGGTTTTGGCGGGGAATGAGGGATGCACCACCAGCGAGTTGGGCGCATTGCCGATCAAACCGATCGGCGCGAAATCCTTGCGCGGATCGTAGCCGGCATTCTTATAAAGTGACGGTCCGATCGCAAGCGTGCCGGTATATCCCAGCGCAATCGTGTAGCCGTCGGGATCGCTGTTTGCGACCGCCTTGGTGCCAACCGTGCCGCCGGCGCCCGGACGGTTGTCGACCACGACCTTTTCGCCCAGCAACTCGCTCATCTTGTCGGCGATGACACGGCCGACGATCGAGGTTGAGCCACCCGGCGCAAACGGAATCACCAGCGTGATGGCGCGGTTCGGAAAGCTCTGCGCCTGGGCTCGATCGGATGCGCCAGCCAGCCCGAACACTACGATGGCGGCGCAAAACAATGTTTTCCAGACCTGCATTCGAGCCCTCCCGGATTTTCTTTTTGTCTCTTCGCACCGTCGTCCAATCACCCGCTATCCGCAAGCCGGCTTCCGGACAACTCCAGTTTGTCGTCAGTGCAAGGAGCAAGGCGACCAAGCAATCCAGTTCTCGTTGAAGAGCTTCCGGATGGCTTCGCGGAGCCTGTCATCGGGCGCGCATTCGCGCAACCCGTTGGCTTTCAATGACAGCCTCAAACTCGATATTCGTTGGCCCTACTTCCAGGCAAAGACCGGCTGTTCCAGTTCGGCCACGCGGGTGTCACGCCCGGCGAGCACTTCGCGGAACTGGTAGATCAGCGCCGCGGTCGGGGCGTGGATGAACTGGCCGGCATGGTGAAACCGGATCACGCGCCGCGTGCTTTCCACAATCTTGGTGAAGTCGAAGGCGGCGGCGTGCTCGATATCATGGAGCGCGATGCGATGCACCGACGCGACCTCTTGCGGATTGGGTGAAATGCCAGCGCTCGTCGCCGCCCACACCACGACCGGCGTGATCAGATAGCCGGAGCGCGTCGGATAATCGTCGAGCAAACCCAGGACGTCGCCCGCGCCCAGTTCAAGGCCGAAGCTCTTCGTGAAGCTCGCGCAACGCCGCCACCGCGGGCGTCTCACCCTCGTCGCAGCGGCCGCCCGGCAGCGCCCATTGACCGCGGTGGGCACGCAGCCCCGCGGCGCGCAGCGTCAACAGCAACGCCGCGCTATTGGAGCCATCGTCGGCCGCGACGAGCGCGATGGCGACAGCGGCCCGCTTCAGTGCCGGTGCCGGTTCGCTGGTGGGCAGCCGCGCAAATGTCGCGCAGCGGCTTGCGATATTCCGCCTCGTGGCATCGTCGAATAGCCTGGTCATGCAGCTTGACTACAACACGTCAACGCTTGATGAAATGACCGGAAATCAGAATTCATCGCCGAGACCGGAAAGACCTAGCATGACCGACAAGGCCGCGGAGAAACTCAAAGCCTCCGGATGGACCATCGTCGAGACCACAGGCTTCCTCCAGTTGATCGGGCCGCTTTTGGCAACGCGTCGTCAATGGCGAGCATGAATATGCGCTGATAACCCAAGACAAACACCACAACCGCCGCGGCCTGGTGCAGGGCGGGGTGTTGATGACGTTCGCGGACCGTAGCTGCGGCATGACCGCACGATACGTATCGGGCCGGCCCACGCTCGCGACCGTCCAGATGGACACCCATTTTGTCGAGGCCGGCAAGATCGGCGAGATCTTGTTGTCAAAGCCGCACGTGGGTCCGCTCGACCCGCAGCCTGATTTTCGTGAGCACCGAGGTGACGGTCGACAAGCGCTGTATCGCCATGGCCAGCGGTGTGTTTAAGATATTGAAGAACGATTGAGCGCGCGGCGCGTTACCGTTGCCCGTCATTGTGAGGAGCGAAGCGGACGAAGCAATCCATATTGCTTCGCGGAGCCTGTCATGGGGCGGCGCACCGACCCGTTGGTTCGCAATGATGATCCACACTCAGAGGGATTTAAGCTGATGCAATATCGTCAACTCGGCCGCAGCGGCCTGAAAATCTCGCCGATATGCCTCGGCACGATGATGTTCGGCGGGCCGACCGATGAGGCGACGTCGACGCGGATCGTCGCGAAAGCGCGCGAGGCCGGCGTCAACTTCATCGATACCGCGGACGCCTATTCCAGCGGCAATTCCGAGCAGGTGGTCGGCCGCGCCATTGCCAACAACCGGCACAACTGGGTGCTCGCCACCAAGCTCGCCAACGCCATGGGCGACGATCCCAATCGCGGCGGGCTGTCGCGGCGCTGGGTGTTGCAGGCGGCCGATGAAAGCCTGAAGCGACTTGGCACCGACTACATCGACATCTACTATCTGCACAAGGAAGACCATTCGACGCCGCTGGACGAGACCGTGCGGGCGATGGGCGACCTGATCCAAAACGGCAAGGTGCGCTATTTCGGCGTCTCGAATTATCGGGCCTGGCGGGTCGCCGAAATCTGCAACATCTGCGATCGCCTTGGCATCGACCGCCCGATCGCAAGCCAGCCCTATTACAATGCGATGAACCGGATGCCCGAGGTCGAGCATTTTCCGGCCTGCAATTATTACGGTCTCGGCATCGTGCCCTATAGCCCCTTGGCACGCGGCGTGCTGACCGGCAAATACCGTCCCGACGCGCCACCCGACAAGGACACCCGCGCGGGCCGCAACGACAAGCGCATGATGCAGACCGAGTGGCGGCCGGAATCGCTCAAGCTCGCCCAGGAAATCCGCCGGCACGCGGAAGCAAAAGGCATCACCGCCGGCCAATTCGCGGTGTCATGGGTGCTGAACTCTTCCTTCGTCTCTGCCGTGATCGCCGGCCCGCGCACCGAGGAGCAATGGGACGATTATATGCGCGCGCTCGACTATCGCTTCACGGCCGAGGACGAAGCGCTGATCGACCGCCTGGTCGCCAGCGGCCATCCCTCGACGCCCGGCTTTAACGATCCGGCGTATCCGATCGAGGGACGGCGGGCGCGGACGGCTGGGGCACCAAACCCGGACGCTTAGAGAAGCCGAAATATCCCTTGCCTGCCCGCCAGGGTTGCGGATTAATGTTCTGCGAGGATTGCGGGGGCAGGTCGGTGTATCTCAGAGCGTTGGGCGCAATCGCGCTGTTGATAGTATCGGCGTCATCGGTTGCGGCGCGAGGACCTTACGGCTCCGTGGCGATTGGAAACTGGTCCGGCGGCGCCTTCACGAATGACCAGACCGGCGCGTTCATTGGATGTATCGCTTCGGCGAACTACAAAAGCGGCGTCACCATGTTTGTGATGGTGAGCGCCAAAACCACCTGGAACCTAGGCTTTACGCACAACAATTGGACGCTCAAACCGGGCGCGGCATTCCCCATCGTGCTGACGTTCGACGGTCGTCCTCCGGTTAACGTCAACGGCCGGGTCGTTTCCGAGCATACGGTCAACGTCGATATGCCCGACACCTCCGAGTTGATCAGGCAATTCAGAGCGTCGACGACGATGAGCGCCTTTGCCGAGGGCAATCTATTCCAGTTCAATCTCGACAAGACCGGAATCCTGCTTCCGGCGCTGGTCAATTGTGTTGCGACCGTAAACCGCGACGGCATAGCCGCCGCCAGGGATTTTGTCTTGCCGCAGCGAACGCCGGCTGCGGCAGCACGCGCTGCCCCATCGGGGGGAACCGGCAGCAGCCTCGCACCCGCGCAAGGACCCTCCACCCCCGAACTTCAACTCGAGGCGATGGAATTTGCGTCCAACTTTATTTTAAAGGCTGCGCTTAACAATGCGCGTGTCCTCAGCCGGGCAGAGACGCCGCCTACCCTGGTCAGCAACGGCGCGGCCTGGCAATCGGATGACGCGATCGGCTTTGTGCGGATCATTCCGGCGCAGGCTGGCGTCAAAGGTCTGGATGTAGCCTCCGCCGTCGTCGCGAACGATGCGAAGGCCTGCAAAGGCAAATTCGCATCGGCCCGCAACAGCGAGTTGGTCGACAGCGATGTCGTGTTCAGGGGCATGTCGTCGTGCGAAGATTCCGAACGCGCGAGCATTTCGCAGTATTTCATCTTGCCGCGGAAGAAGGGCGGCTTTGTCCTGTTCTCGGTGGTTGCAAATCTGCGGATGGGAGAGGCCCGCAACCCATTGCGCGAGGAAAAGAACAAGGATTTTCGAAAGGCTGCCCTGGTGGCCGTCGGCCCGTAAGGCCGCAATTGTACGATTGTTTAGGCGCGCTCGGCGCCGGGGTTCAAAACAGTGAACTACGCCCTCCCGATCCTTGGCCGCGCGCTGTCATTCTCTCCCGTCAGCGCTCCGCGGGCGCCCGCCTTGCCGAAGCCATAGGGCGGCATGCCGCGGACCTCGGCTTGAAAGAAAGTCGTGGCTATTCGGACACAAAAGGCGCACCGTTGTCAGGTGTTCGCCTCTAGCCGATGCTGGCTGCGTTCCGAGGCTGCGAACAGACGATTTGCAACAAAGCTGGCGAAAAGAGCGCGAAAGCGATTCAATCCTCATGGAATCGTCCGGGCCCCGCCAACTCGAGGTAGGTGATCTTGACGAGGTCGCGACGAGAAACCGTGACATTCAAGCATGCGTTCCGGATCAAGGGCATTGAACGCGAGTTGCCGGCTGGAGCTTACGAGGTCGTGACCGACGAAGAACTGATCGAAGGCCTGTCGTTTCCGTGCTTCCGCCGCGTTGCCACCATGATCATGGTTCCGGCCGCATCGCCGCACCATCAGTCGGTCGAAATGATTTCCATCAGTTCGGTCGATCTCGCCGATGCGCAGCAGGCCGATGCGGTTGCGTCGCGTTGAACGGGCATCATACCACCATCGAAACCACTCTCCGCGCTCCGCAGTAAACGCCACACCTCACAGTTAAGGAACGTCCATGCAAATTCTCTCCCCGCGTCACGTCAAAACCGAAGAGTCGCTGCGTCTTGGCGTCGTGTCGGGCTGGTACAGCACCAAGGTCAGCGGCACGTTCGTCACGGGCCCTCACGCCACGCAGGAAGATTGTCTTTCGAAGATTGCCGAACTCAATCCGGTTGCGGCGAAGAAGAAATTCTAACAGAGGCGAAGCATTTTCCGGCTAAGTGGAACCCGGCTAGCCGCAAGAAAACGCTCCTGACCAAATAACTTGCGCAAGACCGGGATCCACTCTTGTGGAATGCGCGCTGGCTGACAGCCCGCTCAATCGAGGAGGCTCCGATATGGCGCTGACCCAGAGCCACTTTCAGGAATACGACTTCGACCGCATGGTCGTGCGCTTCACGATGAAGAATGATCAGGCCACCGTCGCCTGCGCCGTCTCTACCGACGCGATGGATCAACTTGAAGGATCATCCAGAACGCCGCCGGCGCAGCGCGAGCAGCAATTCCTGAGACTGCGCGACCGCATCGAGGCCCGCGCCGCGCGGAAATTCAGCGATGCCGAGCTGGAGGGCAATCCTCCGGGCGTGATCCTTCGCGGCATCGATTTCCGCTGACCGCAATTATAGTTGGAGTGGGGGAATAAAAACTCAGAAGTGGGGGGTTCCAACAGTTATCCGGTCTCGCCTGGGGCCGAACCGTCGCGTTGTTCGAGGAGAAGCTTGGCGCGCTGTCGCGCCCGGCCTGGAGCAGTCGATCCTGTTCCAGGCCTGTCCGCACGTCGGCATGCCTGCTTCTTCGTGGCGGAACGTCAGCGATGCGCGCCGTTCGCCGCCCGCATGGATTGCACGAAGTCGGTCACCGCCAGAATCATCACCCCCACAACAATGATGATGAGCGGGATTTCCTTGACCCAGACCACCATGAATCCCAGAAATGTCATCACAAGCCCAAGGCCGATGATCCCGGTGATCAGATTGGTCATCGCGCTTTCCTTTTCTCCGCGCCGGGCCCACCGGCCCGGACTTTGCGTCGGCCACCGCGGCTAGTGCGCCCGATGTTCTTGACAAGCCAGTGCGCGGTGCGCAAGAGGCGCACATCGTTGCCGCGACGGCCGACAAGCTGAACGCCCAGCGGAAGGCCGGTTTCAGAACTCATCAACGGCAAGCTGATGGCGGGCACACCGAGATAGCTCCAGGTCGTACAAAAGATCGGGCTGCCGGTCGTCCCGATTCCGGGCGCCTCGCCCGGCGCAGCGGGCGTCAGAACGGCGTCGTATTCGTCGAAAATAAGGTCCAGACTCTGGTTGAGCGGCGTGATGCCGGCCAGGGCGTTGCAATAATCCATCGCGAGATGCGCGCGACCGCGCTCGATCAGCTGCCGCAGCTGGGTGCTGAGCTTGTCGCCGCCTCGCTTGTAATCGCGGCGCAGATTGTGCGCCATCTCAACTTCCATTATGACGCGGTGCATATCGACGGCCTGATCGAAGCTCGGCCCAAGCTCGACTTCGCTCGCGGCCTCGCCCAAAGTCTCGACAAGTTCGCCGAAAGCTTCACGCGTCACCGGGTCGGCCTGCTCCCAGACTGCAGAGCGCAAGAATGCAAATCGCGGCGGCAAGGGCGGCTCGCTCGCCGCAACCGCGGAAAAATGCGGGATAGCGAGCGGCCGGGTGTCGAGGTCTTCCTCATCGAAGCCAGCCAGCGTCTCGGCGAGCAGCGCGACATCCTCAACGGTTCGCGCGAATACTCCGACGTGATCCAGCGTGCGCGACAGCAACAGCGCGCCACTGCGCGGAATAAGGCCGTGGGTCGGCTTGAAGCCGACAATGCCGCAGAATGCCGCCGGCCGGATTACCGAGCCGTTGGTCTGCGAGCCGATCGCACCCGGCACCATGTTGGACGCAACGGCGGCCGCGGAGCCGCTCGAGGAGCCACCCGGCGTACGTTCGGCATCATGCGGGTTGCGGGTCTTGCCGGGATGGAAATAGGCGTACTCCGTGGTGACGGTCTTGCCCATGATCACGGCACCGGCGGACCGCAGCCGGGCAACCGCGGCGGCGTCAGTTCGCGGCGTGCGGCCTGCCCACAACGGAGAGCCGAATTCGGTCGGCATGTCGCTGGTGTCGAAAATGTCCTTGATGCCAATCGGCACCCCATGCAGCGGACCCAAAGCCTTGCCCTGCTTGCGGTGGGCATCGGCCGCTTCCGCCTGTTGCATCGCGTAGCTACGGTCGAGGAAGGCCCAGGCCTGCACCTTTTCGTCCACCGCCGCGACCTGCTTGAGACAATCCGCAGTCAGTTCCGCGGAGGTGATGCGCCCCTCGCGAATGTCCGCCGCGGCCTCGGCAAGGCTGAGTGCGCACAGGCTCATTCATGCACTCCGCGCGTGCGCACCATACCTCTCATCGTACCCCATAGAGATAGTCCGGGAGCCACAGCGCGAGCTGCGGAAAGATGTAGACCAGCGCCATGGTGAGGAACACCATGAAGACGAACGGAAGGGCACCACTGAAGATGTCCGTAAGCTTCACCCAGGACGGCGCGACGCCTTTCAGGTAAAAGGCAGCCATCGCGACAGGCGGCGTGTTGAAAGCGGTTTGCGTGTTCAGCGCGACCAGGATGCCGAAGAAGATCGGGTTGATACCGAAATCATCCAGCAGCGGCAGGAAGATCGGCACGAAAATGATGATGATCTCCGTCCACTCCAGCGGCCATCCCAGGAGAAAAATGATGACTTGGGTGAGCACCAAGAACATCGTCGGAGACAGGTTGAGCCCCAGGATGAAGCTTTCGACGACCGACTGACCGCCGAGCAGCGCGAACACTGACGAGAAGGTCCACGATCCGATGAACAGATAGCAGACCATCGCAGTCGCGCGCGCCGTCAGGTACACGGATTCCTTCATCATCTGGAAATTCAACGCACCATAGGCAAATGCCAGAGCGATGCTGCCGAGAGCGCCGACGCCGGCGGCCTCAGAAGGCGTCGCGAGCCCGAACAGAATTGCGCCGAGCACCGACACGATCAGCAGAGCCAGCGGCAGGAACGATGTCGCCAGCGACCACACCACCTCGCGTAATGGCACGTCGGTCTCTTTCGGCGGCAGCTTGGGCGCGAGCGCCGGATTGATCATCGCCCGCACGATCACGTACAGGACGTAGAAGCCCGCCAGCATAAAGCCCGGTATGAACGCCGCAGCGTACAGCTTGACGGCGGAGACGCCGGCGGTAGCCGCATAGACAATGAGAAGGATGCTGGGCGGGATCAGGATGCCGAGGCAGCCGCCGGCGCAAACCACACCAGCGGAGAGCTTCACGTCATAGCCGGCGCGCAGCATGGCAGGGAACGCCAGCAGGCCCATCAGCGTCACCACGGCACCGACGATGCCGGTCGCGGTTGCAAACATCGCGCAGGTTAGCAGCGTCGCGACGGCAAGTGCGCCAGGCACGTTCTTCATCGATATCTGCAGCGAATGGAACAGGCGATCGAGAATGTTCGAACGTTCGACCACGTACCCCATGAACAGGAATAGCGGCACGGCGGTCAAAACGTCACTCGATGTGACCTCGAAAGTCTTCTGCACCAGCAGCGTGAAGATGCGGTTCTGGAAAAACTCCTGGCCGGGCGTGAAGTAGGCGTAGTAGCCGAACCCGACGCCCATCGCGATGAGCGTGAACGCAATCGGGAAGCCCAGCATGATGATGAAAATGAACAGTCCCAGCATCAGCATGCCGATTTGAGGGTCGGTCATGCTCCAGTCTCCTTGTGGCCCGGCAACGGCTCGTCCGCGAGGCCGGCTGCCGCGAGCTGCTGCTGCTTCTCGCGGATGATTACAGACTCGGTTTCCTCGACGTCGTGCAGGCGTTGCGGCCATTCGCCGTCCTGAATGCACAGGATGCAACGAATGATTTCGGCCACTCCCTGGATGAACAGCAGCAGGCCGGTTAGTGGAATCAAGGCCTTGAGCGGAAACACCGGTACGCCGGCGGGGCTGAAGATGCTTACTTCGCGGAAGCGGACGGACATCTCGGCGTACGACCACCCCGCATACATCCAGGCCGCAACGGCGGGGAAAAAGAACAGGATGTAGAGGACGAGATCCATGCTCGCCTGCATGCGTGGTTTCCAGAACCGGTACAGCACGTCCGCCCGCACATGGCCGTTGCGCGATAGCGTATATGCACCAGCCATCAGGAACATCGCGCCATAACTGATGTAGCTGAAGTCGAAAGCCCAGGTCGTCGGCGCCCCAAACACATAGCGCACCAGCACCTCGTAACTGACGCCCAGCGTCAACACCAGTATCAGCCAGCCGAAGCTCTTGCCGACCCACGCGCTCAGCGCATCGATGAATAACGGGATCTTTCTCATGCTAAATCTGAGCGCAAAAGTTCACGCCGTCCCCCAACTTGTGCCCCAGGCGGCGCGGATGCGCCGCCCCTCCATGACCCGCCGGCACGCGCGTGCCGGGCGCTCCTCTCAGATCGCGAGCTTGCCGAAGTGATGCTCGTAAGCGCCGCGGTAGTCCGTGGCGTTGAACAGGTTGTAGTACACGACGCGCTTCACCCAGGCCTTCTGCGACTCCATGACCTTCTTCATGAAGGGGTCCTTATCAAGTTGGGCGATGAGACCGTCCCAAGCCTTGATTTGGGCATCGAACACATCCTTCGGGGTGCGCAGAATATTGACCTTATCCTTGTCCCGCAGCTCGACCAGGTCCTTCGAGTAGTAATCCATGCCCTTCCACTCGTTGGCGGAGGAGGCGGACTCGGCGGCGTATTGCAGGATCGCCTGATGCTCCTTGGGCAGCGCGTTGTACTTCGTCCGGTTGAACATGATCTCGAAGTACTCTGTTGCCTGATGATGGCTGCCCAGCATGTAGTTCTTGGCGACGTCCTGGGCGCCGAAGCGGCGGTCCGAGGTCGGGTTGTTGAACTCGAAGGCGTCGATCACGCCGCGCTCCATGGCGGGCACGATTTCGCCGCCCGGAAGCTGCGCCACCGCAAGGCCCATGGACTGCATCAGGTCGGCGGCAAGACCGACGGTGCGGTACTTCAGGCCCTTCATGTCGGCCATGCTATTGACCGGCTTCTTGAACCAGCCAAGCGGCTGGGTCGGCATCGGCATCGCGAAGAAGCTCTTGACGTTGACCTTCATGATCTGGGTCTGCAGCTCTTCGAACAGCTCCTTGCCGCCGCCATTGTGGATCCAGCCGAGACCTTCATTGGCGTTGAAACCGAACACCGGGCCGGTGCCGAACAGCGAGGCCGCCTTGTGCTTGCCGTACCAGTACACGGTCACGGTGTGAGCGGCATCGATCTGCCCGCCATGCACGCCGTCCAGCACCTGGAAGGGATGCACGACCGCACCGCCGACGAGGAAGTCAATCTTCAGCCGGCCGCCGGCCATTTCATTGACGCGCTTGACGTAGTCTTCGGCCATCTCGTTGAAGACGTCCTTGGCTCCCCAGGAGCCCTGCATCTTCAAGGTTGCCGTCTGCGCTCGCGAGACCTGCGGCATCGCGATTGTTGCCGCGCCGGTTGCCCCGGCGGCGAGCAAAAATTTGCGACGAGTAGTCTTGCCCTTTTCAGATTTTGCGGTCATGGAGGTCCTCCCTAGCGGCGTTGTTGTTCGAACGGCACTTAAGTGCGCTTTTCGTTGTTAACCGCTGGACGCCCGCCGTATTCCAGCGACCTCATCATAGTTTGGACGTAAAAGAGCGCGAAAGCGATTCAATTTTCATTGAATCGTCCGACCAAATCGCTTGCGCAAGACCGGGATTCACTCTTGCGGAATGCGCGCTGGCTGACAGCCCGCTCAATCGAGGAGGCTCCGATATGGCGCTGACCCAAAGCCGCTTTCAGGAGTACGACTTCGACCGCATGGTCGTGCGCTTCACGATGAAGAATGATCAGGCTACCGTCGCCTGCGCCGTCGCTACCGACGCGATGGATCAACTTGAAGGATCATCCAGAACGCCGCGGCGCAGCGCGAGCAGCAATTCCTGAGACTGCGCGACCGCATCGAGGCCCGCGCCGCGCGGAAATTCAGCGATGCCGAGCTGGAGGGCAATCCTCCGGGCGTGATCCTTCGCGGCATCGATTTCCGCTGACCGCTACTATAGTCTGATGACCGCAACTAAAGTCTGATGACCGCAACTAAAGTCTGATCGCCGGGAATAAATGAGTTAACAGTTTGCTGGCCGTTTCCCGCGTCGAAGAGTCGCATCGTTCGGAACTTTCTTGCCAAATCCCGGCGCAAGCCGTTGTCTCCCTTCGCACAAAAAGACGCGCGATCCCCGGGGGGTCGGCAAACGGGGAGAAAACGAAAACCATGACGACTTCCAAGAAGGACACTACATCCAGCCGCCGTCGCTTTCTGAAAGTGGCCGCCGCAGGCGCCGCCGCGACGGTCGCCGCGCCAAGCATTGCGAGCGCGCAGGGCCCGGTCAGCATGCGCTGGCAGAGCACCTGGCCGGCCAAGGACATTTTCCACGAATACGCGCTGGACTACGCCAAGAAGGTCAACGACATGACCGGCGGCGACCTCAAGATCGAGGTTCTTCCGGCCGGCGCCGTCGTCCCCGCCTTCGGCCTGCTCGACGCGGTGTCGAAGGGCACGCTCGACGGCGGCCACGGCGTGCTGGTCTATCACTACGGCAAGCAAAATGCCCTGGCGCTGTGGGGGTCGGGTCCGGGTTATGCGATGGACGCCAACATGCTGCTCGCCTGGCACAAGTACGGTGGCGGCAAGGAGCTGCTGGCCAAGCTGTATGCGTCGATCGGCGCCAATGTGGTCTCGTTCCCGTATGGACCGATGCCGACCCAGCCGCTCGGCTGGTTCAAGAAGCCGGTGACCAAGGCTGAGGACCTTCAGGGCGTCAAGTTCAGAACGGTCGGCATCTCGATCGACGTGTTCACCGGCCTCGGCGCCGCCGTCAACGCGCTGCCGGGCGGCGAGATCGTCTCGGCGATGGACCGCGGCCTCTTGGACGCGGCCGAGTTCAACAACGCGTCGTCGGATCGCATTCTCGGCTTCGCCGACGTTTCGAAGGTCTGCATGCTGCAGAGCTATCACCAGAACGCCGAGCAGTTCGAGATCATGTTCAACAAGACGAAGTACGATGCTCTGCCTGAAAAAATAAAGGCGATCATCGCGGTTGCCACCGAAGCCGCGGGTCAGGACATGGCCTGGAAGGCGATCGACCGCTATTCCAAGGATTACGAAGAGCTGCAGACCAAGGACAAGGTCAAATTCTACAAGACGCCGGACTCGATCCTGCAGAAGCAGCTGGATATCTACGACCAGGTCGTGGCGAAGAAATCGGCGGAAAACCCGCTGTTCAAGGAAATCGTCGAATCGCAGATGGCCTTCGCCAAACGTGCGACGCAGTGGGAACAGGATACGGTGGTGAACCGCCGCATGGCCTATAACCACTACTTCGGGCCGAACGCCAAGAAGAAGACCTGACGACCTAATCCTTGGGGTTACCGCATCATCCGGGATGGCAATCCCGGGTGATGCTTTGTATTGTTTTTTCAATACTACCCCGACCACCCCTGAATTGGCGGCCGCGACACACATGACGCAGCGTTTCCTGCATTTCATTGACGGCATCAGCACCTGGACCGGCAAGGCCTCGGCATGGCTGATCATCGGGCTGATGGCGCTGGTCTGCGCCGAGGTCTTCAAGCGCTACATTCTCAACATGCCGACGGCCTGGATATTCGACGCCTCGAACATGCTGTACGGCACCTTGTTCATGATCGGCGGCGCCTACACGCTGGCGCAAAATGCCCATGTCCGCGGCGACTTCCTCTACAGCTCGATGCGGCCGCGCACGCAGGCCGGGCTCGATCTGGTGCTGTACATCGTTTTCTTCCTGCCCGGCATCGCGGCGCTGGCTTACGCGGGCTGGGACTACGCTGCGCAATCATACAGCATCAACGAGCATTCCAATGTGACCGCCGACGGTCCGCCGGTCTACCAATTCAAGTTCATGATCCCCTTGGCGGGTGCGCTGCTGCTGTTGCAGGGCGCGGCGGAAATCACCCGCTGCATCGTCTGTCTGAAGACCGGGGTATGGCCAAGCCGCCTGAAGGACGTCAGCGAAATCGATGTCGTCGAGGAGCAGCTGGCACACAGCGAACACGTCGATGACGAAACGCGCAGAAAAGCGATCCAGCATGCGCAGAACATAGAAGAAAGCGCGCGTCAGCGCGGCATGGGCGGAGATTTGCAGCGATGAGCGATCCGGCACTCGGGCTTTTGATGCTCGGCCTCATCGTGGTTGTGATCATAATGGGCTTCCCGACGGCGTTCACGCTGATGGGACTGGGCATGTTCTTCGGCTTCTTCGCCTATTATCGCGGCGGCGAGTCCTGGGCCGACAACCACATCTTCGACCTGATGGTCCAGCGCACCTATGGCGCGATGACCAACGACGTCCTGATCTCGATCCCGCTGTTCGTGCTCATGGGTTACGTCATGGAGCGCGGCGCGCTGGTCGACAAGATGTTCTATTCGATCCAGCTCGCCTTCCGGCGCGTCCCCGCCTCGCTGGCGGTGGCGACGCTGATCGTCTGCACCTTCTGGGGCATCGCCAGCGGCCTGGTCGGGGCGGTGGTGGTGCTGATGGGCGTCATCGCCTTCAACCCGATGCTGAAGGCCGGATATGACGTCAAGCTCGCCTCCGGCGTTATCACCGCCGGCGGCACGCTCGGCATCCTGATCCCGCCATCGGTGATGATCATCGTCTATGCGGCCGTCGCCGGGCAATCGGTGGTGAAGCTGTATGCGGCGGCGATGTTTCCGGGCTTCTTCCTCGCGTTCCTTTATCTCGTCTACATCATCGGCTGGGCGCTGCTGAATCCGAAGATCGCCCCAAAACTCCCCGAGAGCGCAACCCGCGTTCCCGTGCGCCCATGGGTCGCCCAGTTGCAGCAGACCTATTCGCACAAGATGTTGCCGGCGCTGTTCGGCGCCGTGCTGGCGCCTGCAAAGGCCATGAACATCACCGTCGACGGTGCCCGCATCGGTTACCCGATGCTCCTGAAGAATTTCGGCTTCGCGCTGGTGCCGCTGGTGCTGGCATTGGCCACGTTGTGGGCCACCTGGTGGTACGTTGTGATCCACCAGCAGCCGGATATCCAGTCGCCGGTCGCGGCCGCAGCCCAACAGCGCATGCAGGATGCGGCCCAGCCGCTCGGCGCCGGCGCCGGGGCGCAGCCGGTGGAAGAAAATCTCGAGGAGCTCGGCGGCGGGGCCGGCAAATCCACGGCGGCAACGAAGAGCGAGCCGGAAGCGCTGCAGCAGATGGGCAGCGCCGAGCTGCAAAACCAGACCAAGGCCGCGCCGTCAGAGGCCGGGCCGTCGCCGGAGTTTTATACTTATTTCGCGTTTATCGCCGGCATCTTCGGCCTCGTGCTCTTGTACTACTACTGGACCATGGAGGCCGAGCAGTTCGAGGTGCTGCGGCTGCTGATCTCCTCGGTGATGCCGCTCGGCATCCTGACCGTGATCGTGCTGGCCGTGATCCTGCTCGGCATCACCACGGCGACTGAATCGGCCGCGGTCGGCGCCGCCGGCGCCTTCCTGCTGGCGTTCCAGGCCCGGACGCTGGACTGGAAACGCACCAAGGAAGCGGTGTTCCTCACCGCCAAGACCACCTCGATGGTGTGCTGGCTGTTCGTCGGCTCAGCCCTGTTCTCGGCGGTGTTCGCGATCCTCGGCGGTCAGGCGCTTCTGGAAAGCTGGGTGCTGTCGCTCAACATGACGCCGCTCCAGTTCATGATCCTGTCGCAGGCGATCATCTTCATCCTGGGCTGGCCGCTGGAATGGACCGAGATCATCGTGATCTTCGTGCCGATCTTCCTGCCGATGCTGAAGCACTTCAACATCGACCCGGTGCTGTGGGGCGTGATGGTGTTCGTGAACCTGCAGGCCGCGTTCCTGTCGCCGCCGGTGGCGATGTCGGCGTTCTATCTGAAAGGCGTGGCGCCAAAACACGTCACGCTCAACCAGATTTTCGCGGGCATGATGCCCTACATGTTCATCGTCATCGTCTGCATGGTGCTGATGTACATCTGGCCCAGCCTCACGCTGTGGCTGCCGAACTATCTGTACGGGAATTGAGGCGCGGGGGGCTTCGTTCGCCTGTCAAATGGCGAATGGTGCCCAGGGGCGGGATCGAACCACCGACACTGCGATTTTCAGTCGCATGCTCTACCAACTGAGCTACCTGGGCACTGCCCTAGCCTGAGGCCCGGGAGCGCCGGTTTATAGTCAGGCCGGACGGCCCTGTCCACCACGCTTCGCCTGCGGCTTCGCGTAGCGCAGCCACGCCGCAGCCGAAGCGTGTCCGGCATAGCTTGAAGGGCGGCGACGGACGAATTGGCCGCGATTCGCGCAAAAAGCACACGGAATCGCGCTTACTCCGCGTCTTCGTCGTCGTCCTTGGCGGCGGGAATCACGTAGGAATTCGACAGCCAGCGGTTCAAATCGACATCCCGGCAGCGCTCGGAACAAAACGGACGAGAAGCCTCGGTGGCCGGCTTGCCGCAGATCGGGCACCGTTTTGCGGCTGCCTTGCCGGCGCGGGCGGCCTTTTTCGGCTTAGCTGGCATTCAACCACCCGAAACGAATCGGGAAACCCTCCCCACCCAGCAGCCCAGTGGTTTCATAGAGCGGCAGGCCCACGATATTGGTGTAGGAGCCGACCAGCTTGACCACGAACGATCCGGCGATGCCCTGCACGGCGTAGCCGCCGGCCTTGCCGCGCCATTCGCCGGAGCCGATATAGGTCTGGATGTCGTCCTCGCTTAAGCGCTTGAAGCGCACCCGCGTCTCGATGAGGCGCTGGCGAAACGCCACCTTCGGCGTCACCAGGCAGATCGCGGTGTAGACGCGGTGGTTGCGCCCCGACAACAGCCGCAGGCATTGCGCGGCTTCGTCGACCAGATTGGCCTTGGGCAGGATGCGGCGGCCGACCGCCACCACGGTGTCGGCGGCGAGAATGAAGGCGCCGCGCAGTTCGTCGTCGAGCTGCACCGATTTGAGCGCGGCGTCGGCCTTGGCACGGGCGAGCCGGTTGGCGCAGGCGCGCGGCAACTCGCCCCGCTTCGGAGTCTCGTCGACGTCGGCGGGACGCAACGCATCGGGCTCGATGCCGGCCTGATTGAGCAAGGCCAGCCGGCGCGGCGAACCGGAAGCAAGAACGAATTTAGGGCGGCCTAGCATGCGGGCTTTTGTCGGGAGGGACCGGAGGGTGAACGCGCGCGGAACCTATCGGAAGGCATTCCTTTGGACAACCACCGTTGTCGTCCCCGCGCAGGCGGGGATCCATAACCGCAGGCGGCCATGATTGAAAGAAAGCTGCCATGGCCACTGCCTCAAGTCGCAACTTCACGGAGTATGGTTCCCCCCGTTCGCCGGGACGACATCCCGGTTATCAGCCGCATCTCCGACTATCGGCCGCATCTCGGTTATCGGTCGCGTCTTTGGTTCATCAGCCATTCGCCGCGCCGGCTTTCGAAAACCGTTTGCGGATGCGCAGCAACAGGCTGTCACAGACCTCGCGATAGGCTTGCAGCTTCTGCTCGCGGTTGCCCTCGGCGCCGGTGGGATCATTCGTCGGCCAGTATTCCACGTCGGCCGCGTGCGTGCGCGTCAGTTCCAGCGCCTTGTGATGCGCCTCGGGCGACAAGGTGATGATCAGGTCGAAGTTGAGCCCTTCCCAATCGTCCAGCTCTTCAAACGTGATCGGCTTGTGGCTAGAGATATCCTGACCCAATTCGGCCATCACCGCGACCGCGAACGGATCGAGCTCGGCTTTCCGGACGCCTGCCGATTTCACGTAAAGCGCATGCGGAAACATCTGCTGCAGCAGGCTTGCTGCCATCGGCGAACGCACGCTGTTCAGGCCGCATGCGAACAACACGGCCTGCGGAGTGCGTACGCGCGAAGGCGCCTCCACGCGTTTAAGCTTCTTTGATTTTGGGCATGACCTCGAGACAAACGAAATCGTTTGTCCGGGAAAACCGGGGCCCACTCGCGGCCCTTCGGGTCCGGGTCATGCGGACGCTCCTGGGCATGACCTTCTCGAAAAACCGGTATCCACTTTTCCGGGTCATACTGAGTCTTTTTTTGCGCATGACCTGATCCGAAATCCGGTGCTCACTTTTCGGGATCATGTGCTAGCCCTTCCAATGCAGCACGCAGATCAGCGTGAACAGCCGCCGGGCGGTTTCGAAATCGACCCGCACCTTGCCCTTCAACCGCTCCTGCAGCGTGCGCGAGCCTTCGTCGTGGATGCCACGGCGGCCCATGTCGATGGCCTCGATCTTGTCCGGCGTCGCGGTGCGGATCGCCTGATAGTAGCTGTCGCAAATCATGAAATAATCTTTCACGAGTCGCCGGAACGGCGTCAGCGACAACAGATGCGCCACCACCGGCGTGCCGTCTTCGCGGCGAATGTCGAACATCAGCCGGTTGCCGGTAATGCCGATGTGCAGGGTGAACGGCCCCTCGCTCGCGCTTTCCGGCGCGAACAGATTCTCTTCGATGAGGTCGTAAATGGCGATCGCGCGCTCGTGCTCGATGTCGGGGCCGGAGCGCCCGATCGATTCCTCGTCGAGCGTCACCGCGACGATGCGATTTTTGGAATCCTCATCTGGCGGCGGCTTGGTCATGACAGATTGAGGCGCAGTCCGACCGAGCGCGCATGGGCGTCGAGACCTTCGGCCTTGCCCAGCGTCATCGCCGCCGGTCCGAGCGCCCGGAGCTGGTCCGGCCCGCATTTCAGGATCGAGGTTCGCTTCATGAAGTCGAGCACGCCTAGTCCCGACGAGAACCGCGCCGAACGCGCGGTCGGCAGCACGTGGTTGGAGCCGCCGACATAGTCGCCGATCGCCTCCGGCGTATGGGCCCCGAGAAAGATCGCGCCGGCATTGCGGATTTTTTCCGAGAGCGCCTCCGGATCTGCTGTCATGATTTCCAGATGCTCGGCGGCGACGGCGTTTGCCAGCGACGCGGCCTCGTCAAGGTTTTTCACGAGGATGACCGCGCCAAACTCGCTCCACGAGGCCCGCGCGATATCCGCCCGGGGCAGCGTGCTCAATTGCGATTCCACCGCGCGTTCAACGTCATCGGCGAGCGCGGCATTGTCGGTGATCAGGATCGACTGCGCATTGACGTCGTGCTCGGCCTGCGCCAGCAGATCGGCAGCGATCCAGCCGGCATTGCCGGTCTGGTCGGCGATCACAAGCACTTCCGAGGGCCCGGCGATCATATCGATGCCGACCTTGCCGAACACCAGCCGCTTGGCGGCGGCGACATAGGCGTTACCGGGGCCGACGATTTTTGCGACCGGCGCGATGGTCGCGGTGCCATAGGCCAGCGCCGCCACCGCCTGCGCGCCACCGACGCGGTAGATTTCGGACACGCCTCCGAGATGCGCCGCCGCCAGCACCAGCGGATTGAGCTTGCCGTCCGGCGACGGCACCACCATCACGACGCGCGCCACGCCCGCGACCATCGCCGGCACCGCATTCATCAGCACCGAAGACGGATAGGCGGCGGTGCCGCCGGGAACATATAGGCCGACCGACTCGATCGCGCTCCAGCGCCAGCCCAGTTCGACGCCAAGCGCATCGCTGAAGCGATCGTCTTTCGGCAATTGCCGCCGATGGAACACCTCGACCCGGTCGCGGGCGAATTTGAGCGCGTCGATGGTTGCGGCGTCGCAAGCCTTCACCGCGGCGTCGATTTCCTCCGCGGTCACGCGCAAGCGGGCCGCATCGAGGTCAAGGCGGTCGAACTTGCGCGTCGCCTCGATCAGCGCCGCATCGCCCCGCGCGGCCACGTCGTCGACAATGGCGCGGGTGGCGCGCTCGATATCGGCCGATACCTCGCGCTTCATCGCGAGAAATTGCGCGAATCGCTGGGTGAAATCGGCACTGCTGCTGTCAAGACGAACGGGCATGGTGGCTTTCCGGCGGGGGTCTTTATTTAAAGACCTGCTGCTCAATGGCGCGGCGGCAATTAGCCGTCAACCCTTTGGTTTGATGGATTAAGTTAAGCGGATCGAATAGGGGCAGAGCTTATCTTCCGTCATTCCGGGATGGTCCGCGAGGACCAGACCCGGAATCTCGAGATTCCGGGTTCGCTGCGCGCCCCGGAATGACGCTTCTATATTAAGCGCGCACGGCCTCACGCGCCTAGCCCCGACGACTCGGCGCCTTCGCCGGGCTCAGAGGTCCCGAGATCGTCGGTGCCGAGATCGGTCAGCTCGCATTCCAGGCATTCGACGTCGAGCCGCAGCACCGCGCCCTGGCCGAACATCAGGACCGCGCTGCCGCTCGGCGCTTCCCTGGGATGAAACTCGATGCCAACCAGCTCCAGCGCGGCCTCCGGCGCCTCCAAATCGATGTTGCGCGATTTGCACGCCAACACGCGGTCGAAACGAAGCGCCGCGATGAAACGGCGCGGAGCGGTTTCGCCGGCCAGGGTCTGCTCCCAATCCAGCCGGTTCATGCCGATCACCAGCCGCTTTTCGCCCTGCCGCCAGATGATGTCCGCGGTGTACACGCGGGCATCCTGGACATGCGCGGAAATAACGGCGAGGTCGTCGGCATCGAGCGCGATCAATTTGAGCTGAGGCGCCACCGATCACCCCTATAGTTTGCGCGTATTCTATTCGCAAAACCGGTGCCCACTTTTGCGGAATACGCGCCAGTATAATTTGCGCGTATTCTATTCGCAAAACCGGTGCCCACTTTTGCGGAATACGCGCCAGTATAATTTGCGCGTATTCTGTTCGCAAAGCCGGTGTCCGCTTTTGCGGAATACGCGCCAGTGTTCAACCGCTGATGCGCTCGATAGTAGCGCCGCACGCAGACAATTTGTCTTCGAGCCGCTCGAAGCCACGGTCGAGGTGATAGACGCGGTTGACCATGGTCTCGCCTTCGGCGGCGAGCCCCGCGATCACCAGCGACACGGATGCGCGCAGATCGGTCGCCATCACAGGCGCGCCGCGCAGTTTGGCGATGCCCTCGATGGTGGCGGTCTCGCCGTCGAGGTGAATCCGCGCACCGAACCGCGCCAGTTCCTGCACATGCATGAAGCGATTTTCGAAAATCGTCTCGGTGATACGCGAAGAGCCCTTGGCGCAGGCCATCAGCGCCATCAGCTGCGCCTGCAGATCGGTCGGAAAGCCCGGAAACGGCGCGGTCGAAACCCTCACCGGCTCGATACCGGCGCCGTTGCGGGCGACCCGGATGCCCTGGTTGTTGACGGAGATCACCGCGCCGGCCTGCGTCAGCACGTCGAGCGCCGATTGCAAGAGTTCGGGGCGCGCGCCGGACAGTTGCACGTCGCCCCCGGTCATCGCTACCGCCATCGCATAGGTGCCGGTCTCGATCCGATCCGGCAGCACGGTATGCCGCGCGCCGTGCAGCTTGGTGACACCTTCGACGACGATGCGGGGCGTGCCCGCGCCGGAAACGCGCGCGCCCATCTTGTTCAGGCAGTCGGCGACATCAAGAATTTCCGGCTCGCAGGCCGCGTTGGTGATTACCGTGGTGCCCTTGGCCAAGCTCGCCGCCATCAGCGCGACATGGGTGCCGCTCACCGTCACCTTCGCAAAGTCGATATTGGCGCCCTTCAGCCCGCCGGGAGCCTTGGCAATCACATAGCCGCCGTCGATCGTGAGTTCCGCGCCGAGTTTCTCCAGCGCCATGATCAAGAGATCGACCGGCCGCGTCCCGATGGCGCAACCGCCGGGCAGCGAAACCTTGGCCTCATGCATCCGCGCCAACAGCGGCGCGATCACCCAGAAGCTGGCGCGCATCCGCGACACCAGCTCGTACGGTGCGGTCGTATCGATGATATTGGCCGCCGAAATATGCAGGGTCTGGCCCTGATACTCATGGTCGCCGGGGCGCTTTCCCGCCGACATGATATCGACGCCGTGATTGCCGAGAATGCGCTGCAGTTGCGCGACGTCGGCAAGCCGCGGCACGTTGTCGAGGATCAACGTCTCCTCGGTCAGGAGCCCCGCGATCATCAGCGGCAGCGCGGCATTCTTCGCGCCCGAGATCGCAATGGTGCCATTGAGCTTGCTGCCGCCAACGATGCGAATGCGATCCATGCCGCCCCCAGTTTTTGCATGCCCAAAGTATAGGGCGAACAAGGCCCTGATGGCAAAAGCTTGCAGTTTGCGGCTATTTGATGGGTTTTGGGGCGCTTTTGCCTAATTGCACGGCTATTCCCGCGGCGGGCGTGCACATCGGGCCATGCGACATCGCCGACATCGCCAATGCTGTTCCCGGGCTGGCTGCATCTCGTTCCAAATCGTGGTTACATCGCCTTGCTGGAGGCAAGGCGTCGAGCTTCCAGAGATGGATTGCGGTCATTATGAATTGCCGGCGTGTGGTTGCCCTGCACGCGGCCGGCAGCCTGCGCGGGGCGCTGACGGAAATCGGCCAAACCTTCGAAAAATCGTCGCAGCTCAAGGTGCAGGCGAAATTCGGTGCGTCGGGCCTGCTCAGGGACGAGATCGCCGCGGGCGCCAAGGCAGAGGTGTTTGCCTCGGCGAATATGGAGCATCCGCAGGCGCTGGCGACCGCGAACAAAAGCGGGCCTGCGGTTCTGTTCGCGCGAAACAAGCTCTGCGCACTGGTTCGTCCAGGGCTCGCCGTGACCAGCGCTACCCTGCTCGACCGCATGCTCGATCCGGAAGTGAAACTCGGAACGTCGACACCCAGGGCCGATCCATCCGGCGACTATGCCTTTGAAGCCTTCCGCAAGGCGGAAGCAATGCGGCCGAATGCCCGGTCGGCGCTGGAGAAGAAAGCGCTGCAGCTCGCCGGCGGTGCCGCGAGTGCTGCGCCGCCGGTCGGACGCAACGCCTATGGCTGGCATCTCTCCGAGGACCGGGCCGACATTTTCCTGGCCTATTGCACCGCCGCCCGCGATGCGCAAAAGGAGAATCCCGGCCTGCAAATGATCGCCCTGCCGGACGCGCTGGCGGTCAGCGCGGACTACGGCCTGACCGTCATGGCCGATGCTTCGCCCGGTGCCTATCGGTTTGCACTGTTCATTCTGTCGTCAGAGGGACAGCGTATCCTTGCCAGCTACGGATTTTCAGCGCCCAATCTGCCGGAATAAAAAGGGAGAGTTTTCGATGAAGATCAGCGCGCGCAATCAACTCAAGGGCACCATCGTCGACGTGGTGAAGGGCGCAACCACGTCGCATATCCGAATCGATATTGGCGGCGGGGTCATCGTCACGGCCTCGATCACCAATGAAGCCGTTGACGAACTCACGCTAACCAAAGGCAAGGCGGCCGTCGCCGTGATCAAGGCGAGTGACGTGATGGTAGGCGTCGATTGATCGACCGCCGCACTCTGATCGCGGGTCTGTCGGCGGCTTTGTTCACGCCGCGCTGCGCATCGGCGCAGACCGTGAACGATGCGGCGGGGCGTACCGTGCCGGTGCCTGCAAAGGTATCGCGCGTGTTTCCCGCCGGACCGCCGGCGGCCATCCTTCTCTATACACTGGCGCCCGAAATGCTGATTGGTTGGCCGCGCGCCAATCGGCCCGAAGAGTGCGCCTACATGCTTCCGGAGATTTGCACGCGGCCCGAAGTCGGGCGCATCACCGGACGCGGCAACACCGCTAATCTGGAAACGGTGCTCGCGCTCAAGCCCGATCTCATTCTCGACGTCGGATCGACCAGCTCCACCTTCGTGTCGCTCGCGGACCGCGTGCAGGAGCAAACCGGCATTCCCTACGCGCTGCTGGATGGTCGCTTCGCCGGGATTGCCAAGACCTACCGTTCGCTCGGCGAGTTGATCGGCCGCCGCGAGGATGCCGAGAAGCATGCGCGCTACGCGGAAGATACGCTCAAGACGATTCTCGGCCGCATCGACCCGATTGCAACGGGCGAGCGGCCGCGGGTCTATTATGCGCGAGGGCCGCGCGGGCTCACGACCGGGCTCGGCGGCTCGATCAATGTCGAGACCATCGAATTGATCAGCCGCAATGTGGCAGGAGAAACACAAGGCGGTCTCGCCAATGTTTCGATTGAACAGATTCTGGTCTGGAATCCCGAGGTGATCGTGACCATCGATCAGGAGTTCGCCGCGACGGTACGCAACGACCCCTCCTGGGCTTCGGTCAAGGCGGTGCGCGACAACCGTGTGCATCTGTCACCCAAAATGCCGTTCGGCTGGGTGGATTTTCCGCCATCGGTGAACCGCCTGATCGGACTTTGGTGGCTCGCCAAAATTCTCTATCCGCAGCGCTTTCCGGAAGATCTGCGTGCGCTGACGCAGGATTTTTATTCCCGTTTCTATCACGTGACGCCGACGGCAGCGCAAATCGACCATGTACTTGCGGGCCGGGATTGATAGCTTCCACCGCATGAAAAAAGCCCGATCCGCCGTGCCCGGATTTGCGATCGCAACCGCGGTCCTGATCGCAGGACTGTTGCTTGCTCTTACTGTCGGCCGCTATCCGGTGGGACTTGGCGACCTCTTGAGCGTTCTTTATGCGAAGGCTATCGGCCATCGTGCGGACGTGTCGCCCGCGCTCGAAAGCGTCGTACTGCAGGTTCGTGGTCCGCGAGTGATTGCTGCGATGCTGGTCGGCGCGGCGCTCGCGGTCGCCGGCACGGCGTTTCAGGGGCTGTTTCGCAATCCGCTGGTCTCTCCCGACATTCTCGGGGCATCGTCGGGCGCGGCGCTCGGCGCCGTCGTTGGCATCTATCTCTCGCTCGGCGTCTTCGCAATCCAGGCTGTTGCCTTCCTCGGCGGCCTGCTTGCGGTCGGAATCGTTTATGCGATCGGCGCCTCGGTGCGTTCACGCGATCCGATCCTGGCGCTGGTGCTTACCGGGGTTGTAGTCGGATCGCTGTTCGGCGCCGGCGTTGGCCTGGTGAAATATCTCGCCGACCCCTACAACCAGCTTCCGGCAATGACGTTCTGGCTGCTGGGCAGCCTGTCTGCGACCGGGGTTTCGGATCTGCTTCCGCTATTCGGTCGTGTCGCGGCCGGAACGGCGGTCCTGGTCGCATTGCGCTGGCGAATGAATGTGATGTCGCTTCCGGAAGAAGAGGCGCGCGCTCGGCGTCGCCACCGGGCCGTTGCGCGTCGCCATCGTGGCCGCCGCGACGCTCGTCACATCCGCAAGTGTGGCCACCGCCGGCATCATCGGCTGGGTCGGACTGGTCGTGCCGCATCTTGCACGCTCGCTGGTCGGTCCCGATTTTGCGCGGCTGTTACCTGCTGCGGCAATTCTTGGCGGGGGTTATCTCTTGCTGATCGACACGCTGGCGCGAACCATGGCACAGGTCGAAATTCCGCTTGGCATTTTGACGGCCGTCATCGGCACGCCCTTCTTCATCTGGCTGCTCGCCAGCGTGCAAAAGAACTGGTCATGATCCTCGAAGGCCATAAGCTCACCATTGGCTATCAGGACCGCGTCGTCGGCGCCGGGCTCGATGTCAAACTGGAGAAGGGCGAGGTGCTGGCGCTGCTGGGACCGAATGGCGGCGGCAAGACCACATTGCTCAAGACGCTGCTCGGACTATTGACGCCGAAAGCGGGTGAAGTGCGGCTCGATGGAGCGGCATTGTCTTCCCACACGGCTCGAGAACGTGCACGCCTGATCGCATACGTGCCGCAAACCCACGTCGCGACATTTGCATTTTCCGTGGAAACGGTCGTCTTGATGGGCCGCACGGCGCACGGAGATCTGTTCGCCCGGCCGACGTCGAAGGACCGGATGGTAGCTGCGACCATGCTCGACCGGCTCGGTATCGCGCAGCTTGCGCAAAGGCCCTACACCTTGATTTCCGGCGGCGAGCGTCAATTGGCGTTGCTTGCGCGCGCGCTGGCGCAGGAGCCGCAGTTCATCGTGCTGGACGAGCCGACGGCAAATCTTGACTTCGGCAATCAGGGCAAGGTCATGCGTGAGATCCGCGCGCTTGCCAGCTCCGGCCTTGGCGTCCTCTTCACCACCCACGATCCCAACCACGCGCTGCGCACCGCAGATCGCGCTTATTTGCTACGAGGCGGCGAGCGCATCGCGGAGGGGCCGGTCAAACAGATTTTGACGCGGGAGCGGCTGGAAGCGCTTTACGGCGCGCCGGTGCAGATGATTACCGATGCGAGCGGGACGGCGTTTGTGCCGGGGTGATGGAGCGAGTCGTCATTCCGGGGCGCGCGCAAGCGCGAACCCGGAATCTCGAGATTCCCCGGTGCGCACTTGCGCACCTGAGGTTCAGCCCTGTCGGGCTGCCCCGGAATGACCAGTCAGATGGAATTGATATCTTCGCTTTCCAGCACCGGCCGTGGATAGCCGTCGCGCGCGACCCTGATCATGGCGCGGCCGAGCTGCTCGGTCGAGGTCATGTATTTTGGCGCAACACGATGGAGCAGCGTCAGCACTGGCGCCGCTACGACGTAGATCGCCTGCACCCAGGCGGTCTTGGACCGGATGCCGTGCAGCGGCTGGATGCCCGCGGGGCGAAACATATAGGCCGCCTTGAACGGCAATTTCAGCAGATCGTTTTCGGTCTTGCCTTTGACGCGCGCCCACATCAGCCGGCCGTGTCCGCTGGAGTCGGTGCCGCGGCCGCTGACATAGACGAACACCATGCCCGGGTTGAGCTTCGAAAGCATCTTCGCTGCCGCCATGGTGATGTCATAGGTCAGTTGGCGATAGCGCTCCTCACCCATGCCGACCGAAGAGACCCCGAGACAGAAGAAGCACGCGTCGTATCCCGCCAATTGAGATTCGATGGCCGAATAATCCTCAAACCTGTCGTGCAGGAGTTCGCGCAGTTTGGCGTGCCGCCGGCCGGTCGGGCTGCGCACGACCGCAAGCACGCTTTCAACGCCCGCGTCGAGCAGGCATTCGCGCAACACGCCCTGCCCGACCATGCCGGTGGCGCCGAACAGGATGACTTTCATCCTTTGATGAAGGCGAGCAGGTCGGCATTGGTGATGGTTGGCATGGGAGCATCTCCTTTTGCATTCCGTCATTCCGGGACACGCGCCTTCGCGTGGACCCGGAATCCAGAAATTATCAGCGCGAGATTCCGGGTTCGTGCTTCGCACGCCCCGGAATGACGAACTCAGGCGAATGCGGGTATCGGCCGATATCGCCGCAGCGCGCCGATGATCATGATGACGAAGAACACCAGCACGATGCCTTGGGCGATGGCGAACGGCGGCTCGCTCGGCGCCAGCGCATGCAGCGCCGGTACTTTCAGGAAGCTCTGGATCACCAGCACGAACACGTTGAGGTAAAGCGAGCTCAACGCCGTCAGCACATAGATCCAGCGCCACCCGCCGGAAAGCTTCTGGCCGTAAAGCGCGAAACAGGCGACCGCCAGCAGCACCAGCGAGAGAGCGCCGATGATGTGAGACGGCAACAGCTTCTCTGACACCAGAGGCGGAATCAGAAAACCGGTAGCGCTGGTCAAGATCGTGAACAGCAGGAATATCGCGGTCAGGCCCGGCATCCGGTTGGAGCCAAGCATTCCGAACATGACGATAATGCCGGCCACGATGCCGATCAGGCTGATGATAACGTGGACGGTGACAAACATAGACAAACTCATACCCAGGATCATGATGCGCTCCCCATTTTAAAATCAGATCGTACGGCCCCCGACGGGGAATTGCCATTCATCTGTCTGGGATTCGGCGTGCAAATCGCGCGCCGCTTGGCATCCATGGTGCGTGGCGACTTTTGTCGAATCGTCTGGTCAATCCTCAGCGATTGAGGAATTCGACCAGCTTGGGAATCACCTGGTCTGGCGCTTCTTCCATCAGCCAGTGTCCGCTGCCCTTGACCAGCACGCCCTCGACATTGGTCGCGACCATCTTGCCCTGCTCGATCAGAAACGGGCCGCCGGCTTTTTCTCCTGACAGCACCAGCATCGGCATCGTCAGTTTGGTCCTGGCGAATCCCGCGAAGTCTTCGGCATCCTTCGGGAAGGCGCGGAAAACTTCCATCCCGGCCTTCATGTGACCGGGCTGGGCATAGGCCTTAGCGTAGAACTGACGGTCGGCTTCCGAAACGGATTTGGTCGGGTCGGCGGCAAAATCATTCCAGAAGTGTTCAAGATAGATCCGTTCGCGACCGGTGACCAGCGCCAGCGGCGTCTTGCCGTAGAAATGAAAATGCCAGAGGTCGCGCAACAGGAAGACGTTATTCCATTCGCCGACGCCGGGCAGGAACGCTTCCATCAGCACGATACGATCGACCTCAGTGGGATATTGCGCGGCATAGGCATAGGCGACCATCAGCCCGATGTCGTGGCCGACGAGGCGAATGCGGTCGTATTTGAGGCTCTTCACCAGCGCGTGGATGTCCTGCGCCATTGCCGCCTTGGTGTAGCCGTCCGCCGGCGCGGACGATTGACCGAAGCCGCGCAAATCAGGCGCGATCACGGTGTGCTTGTCGGCGAGTTTTGCGATCAGCGGCAGCCACATATGGCTGGTCTGGGCGTAGCCGTGCAGCAACACCACCGGATCGCCCTTGCCGGCCACGAGATAGTGCAGCTTGACGCCGTTGACCTCGGCGAACCTGCTTTGCGGCGCCTGCGCAGAAGCCGCGCCCGGATTGAGCAACGCGACAGCCAGCGCCATCAACATGACCAATAGGATGGCACGGCAAATCTTGACCACGGATTGCATCCGGTTTTCCTCATTCTTCGTTGTAGTAGCGCGGGATCGGTCCGTTGTGCGGAGTCTTTCGACTAGAGAGATCGAACAGCGCTTCGTCGACATAACACCAACCCCAACCTTCGGGCGGGTCATAGCCTTCGATCACCGGATGTCCGGTGGCATGGAAATGCGCGGTCGCGTGCTTGTTAGGGGAATCGTCGCAGCAGCCAACGTGGCCGCAGCTGCGGCAGATCCTCAAGTGCAGCCACTGGCTGCCGCTCTTCAGGCATTCCTCGCAGCCGAGCGCGCTCGGCGTGACGGTTTGGATACCGGTGATATGGGTGCAGCGCTTGGACATATCGCACCGCCTACAGCGCCGGTTTCGCGGCATCCCCGAGGAATCCATGCAGCGCCGCCACCACCTGGGCACCCTCGCCGATCGCACCGCCGACGCGCTTGACCGATCCCGACCGCACATCGCCGACCGCGAACACGCCGGGCACCGAGGTTTCCAGCGTCGATGCCAATTGGCCCTCGCTCTTCTTGCATTGCGCGCCGGTGACCACAAAACCTCCGCGATCGACCATGACGCCGCAGCCCTTGAGCCAATCGGTGGCGGGATCCGCGCCGACAAACAGAAACAGATTGCGGATATCGACGGTGTACTCTTCGCCGGACAAGCGGCTACGCCAGCGCACGCGCTCGAGCGCCCCCTCTTCCGTGCCTTCCAGCGCAACCACCTGCGTATTGAACACCAATTCGATGTTCGGCGTGGCCTCGATGCGCTCGATCAGATAGCGCGACATGCTGACACCAAGGCCGCCGCCGCGGATCACCATGTGGACCTTGCGGGCGTGCCCCGACAAGAACACCGCGGCCTGTCCGGCGGAATTGCCGCCGCCGACCAGGACGACTTCCTGCTCGGCGCAGAGCCTGGCCTCGATCGGCGAAGCCCAGTACCAGACGCCGCGGCCTTCGAACTTATCGAGGTTTGCAATGTCAGGCCGGCGGTAGCGCGCGCCGCTGGCCACCACGACGGATTTTGCGCGCAATAGTTGCCCGCAGTCCGTCGCAAGCGCAAAGAGACCGTCGCTTTTCGAACAATCGAGCGATCTCACCGCGACCGGAATCATCATTTCCGCGCCGAATTTTTGCGCTTGAGTGAAAGCGCGGCCAGCGAGCGCCTGACCCGAAATGCCGGTGGGAAATCCGAGGTAGTTTTCGATTCGCGCGCTGGCGCCGGCTTGCCCGCCGAAAGAACGCGCATCGAACACGGCTACCGACAGACCTTCGGATGCCGCGTAAACCGCGGTGGCAAGACCGGCGGGGCCGCTGCCGACGACGGCGACATCGAATAGTTTTTCATGACTTCTTCTCCCAATCATGCCCACTGCATAGGCAAGCTCGGTTTCGGATGGATTGCGCAACACCGTGCCATCAGGACAGACCACAAGCGGCAGATCGGCAGGTGAAGGCGAATAGCGCGCGATCAGATCGGCCGCATCCTTGTCGGTGGCGGGATCGAGCAGGTAGTAAGGCTGTCCGTTGCGCGCCAGGAAATTTTGCATGTGCGCCACTCTGCCGAGCGAGGCCGCGCCGATCAGCACCGGGCCGCCGACGCCGCCCTGGATCAAGCTGACCCGGCGCAGGATCAGCGCGCGCATGATCCGCTCGCCGAGATCGGCTTCGGCGACCAGCAGGGCGCGCAATCTATCCGGTGGAATCAACAGCGTTTCGACGTCGCCCTCGGCGTGGCCGTCGACCAGGGAGACGCGCCCCGAGAGCTGACCGATTTCGGCGAGAAACTGACCCGGCCCCTGATCGATGACCGGCGTGACGTGCCCAAGGCCGTCGCGCAGGGTGATCGCCACATGGCCCGACAATATGACAAACATGCCGGGCCCGGGCGTGCCGGTCTTGAACAATGTTTCGCCGTGCTTGTATTGACGCAGCTCGCCGAACCGGCGCATGCGCGCGATCTCTTGCGGCGTCAGCGCCGGGAACGTCTGCTCAAGACGCGGGAACGCGGCCGCCAGCGAAACGCTGCGATCCGTTCCGTTTGCTGTCGTGGTGTCTGCACTCATTTCCTTCTCACATCGCTCGACGAGCCAGCTATTGGCCCGGCTTTTTGCCGCTCTCGCCATGTGGTGAGCCATCATCATCATTGGTAGATGCGATGATGACGTCGCCTCGCGCCCTCGCCTGCGATTTTCGCCGCTTGAGATTTTCGCGCAAAGCCAGCTTCAGCCGATCCTGGCGCGGATTTTTCGCTGCGGCTCCGGCTTGCCCGCGTTTATCGTTCTCGTCCTTCATCGTGAACCTGCTAAAATGCCTCGCTTCTCAAGCGACATTCCCGGGAGAACAACCAGATGGGCGAAACCATGCCCTGGCGCCCCAGCCACAGCGGAGTTTGGATGGTTGGCATCGCTTTGTCGCGTCAGGCGATCGCGACCTGCTGGCCTCGCTTCTGTCAGAACATATTGTGTTTCGTTCGCCATTCGTGCAATCGCCGATTCCCGGACATACCGCGACCTTGCTGGTACTGACGACGGTGGTGCAGATCTTCGAAAATTTCCGCTATGACCGCATCTTTATAGCCGGCTCTCACGATGCCGCGCTGGAATTTGCCGCCAATATCGGCAAATGGCAGCTCAAGGGCATCGATCTCATTAAATTCAACGACGCCGGCCAAATGATCGAATTCGAGGTCATGATCCGCCCGATCAAGGCGCTGCAGGCCTTGGGCGAGGAAATGGGGAACCGGATTGGCCCGCAACTGAGCTGGCAAGCAGGCCGCGGGCGTTCAGCGCTGATTGTGGCTGCTTTTTGATGGCCTCGCGGGGGGTCCGCGCGCTTGCGCGCGAGAGGGCCTTGTGGCAAGGATCGGCCGCCTCGTCGGGCCTTTTTGGCCGATTCTCGCATCCGGGCACGCTGCCGTAGCTCAGTGGTAGAGCACTCCATTGGTAATGGAGAGGTCGACAGTTCAATCCTGTCTGGCAGCACCAGCTTTTTCAGGCTTTTCAGCGCTTTAGCGGTTTCGTCCCACACAGGCTTCCCACACAGCGGAAGGCAGTACCTACACTCAGAATGACAGGTAGCGGAGGCGGCGCTGAACCACAAAAATGCAAAGAATCAAAGAAAAAGGCGACTCTCGCGAGCCGCCCGTTTCCGATTTCATATGTCCCTAGGGGGAGGCCTTGCGGCCCGCGTGTCCTAAAGCTCATGTACGTACATGTATGCTACTTTGACGCTCTGTCAATCGAAGTTTAAACGCTTCGGAACGGAACCTATTAACGGTTCCTTATTCGGACACCTGGATGCCAAGAGACTTTTCGCCGCAAGAACAGTTAAAAATTCCTGCAACGCTTTCAACTCCCCGGTTCGCAACGTACTTCGTCGCCTGCAACAACGACAACGAAGCGGCTCTGCGGCTCTATGGGTGGAATGCTCGCGTTTCCAGCGCTTTTCTATTGCCTCTCCATCTCTTCGAAATATGCATCCGGAACGCGGTCGCGAACGCTGCGACGGCCACCTACAGCCCGACATGGCCGTGGGCCGCAACCTTTGAACGCAGCTTGCCTGACTACCGCCACTTCAGCCCGCGTAGGGAGATCGTGAAAGTTAGACAACGACACCATGCGCCACAGAGCACGGGCAAAGTGATCGCCGACCTAAAATTCGCCTTTTGGGTTTCTATGTTCACCGGTCGCCACGACCGTCGGCTTTGGCGGCCGCACCTTAAAATCGAATTCCCAAACGCGCCTCCGGGCATGACGGTTGAGCAAATTCGCACGCGGATTTTCGCTGTAGCAGACGAAGTACGTCAGCTTAGAAATCGCATCGCGCATCACGAGCCGATATTTCGCCGCGACCTTATTGCAAGCTACGAAGCCATTGAAGAGATAATTGGCTACAGATGTTTGGACACGCTGGCATGGATGCGCAGAGCGGAGACGACGACCAATCTGCTCTTGGTAGATCCGTAGGCGGCTGCGAAAAACATCACGCTCGAACCCTGTATTGATTGGACCGTGCCGCGACTCCCGGAAATCAGCCTTTAGCTTACGCGGGAAATTTCATTGCGGCGTTGATCGCTTCCTTGTGGGACGCCCGACCTTTTCCGTAAGTGTTCAGCGTATTTGACAATCCTATAAGCCCTGACGAAGCCTTCCGCAGGTCAAAACCGAACCATCGTAGAACAATGCAGGTTGGCGATTGCGTGTCAGCGAACGCCCGAATCTGTGACGCCAAATCCCGATACTGATGTTCTGCTTCCTCGAGACGTTCGACATTGTCGGGCGTCGTGTCAGTACCAGCGACGGCGACGACCGCATCACCAACCTGTCTCCACCGCGCCCTGATATTGTCGTACAAGATCATCGTGCGACGAACCTCGGTTCTCAGGTCAATGAACCGCAGCAAAGGCTTTCCGATCGCATTAAAAACGATCCAGCTAAAAAGGGCGACCGCGATGGGTCCTAGGTTGCTCACATGCAGGCCCCGCTACAGCGCGCTCAGGTCATCAGGCACGGCGCCAAATTTCCGAATTACCTTTGCGTCGCTAAAATCGCCGGTAGCAGGGTCACCCGTGCGACTAAACGCGACGGCGCCAACGTGCCCCTCTTTGCGCGAGAGCGCTTCCGCGCGCATCACAGCGGCATTTGGATTGAAGCATTCTGTCGGCTCGCCTGCCGCCACACCGTCGTCACTCGCAACGAACGGCAGCGCAACGTAATACGTCACTTCGGCCATGTTCCTCGCCTCAACTCAATCGTATCAATCCTTGCGGTCGCGTGGCGCCGGTTCGAATTTGCCTCGCGCGTAGCCGCTCGAAACAGCAGCGCGCAGTTCTCGCACTTCCGCTTCTAAGTATCCGTTTGCGACGATCAGCGCCTTCACGGCGTCACGCACATCGCCACCGCACGCCGCTATTGCCTGGTCCGTTGCCTCTTCAAGCTGGCCCGCGTCGGCCTGTGGATTTGGCGCGGCGCTCTGCGACATGACCGATTCCGAGTTGACGGGGTCTTGTAATGTTCTCATTATGTTCTTATAGAGTCGAGGTACTAAAACCGCCCGTTTTCGTCGCGTTGGCGTGTCGTCCAACCCAGCACCGACGCGACTGTGGTACCTTGCCGACGTTGCGCTGAGTCTGCGTACTGAGTCTGCCTTTTCAATTTTTGATACGGGAGATTTGATGCCTGAATCCAAGGCGAAGACCGTCACCACGCGCGGCCATTGGGCCAATGTTAGTGACGATCGGCTGATCGACCTTGATCTTGAGATCGACAATCCGGAAACACTCGAAGGCTTAGTGAGGCAGGTACCGGCCAACTACGCAGACGCCCATGTCGAGTTCAAATATGACCTTCGCGGCATGGACATCCCCGAATTCACCTGCGTGCACGGAAGCCATCAGCACAAGGCCGGCTTCGTAATGAATGTCGATGGCACCCGGTTCATGGTGGGGTGGATCTGCGCCAAGACAATCTACAATGAGGACTTTGACCAATACACCGCAGACTTCGAAGCTGCCATCGGTCGTCGCGATGCGCTGCGACGTGTGCGAGAGATTCGAAGTGCAATCACACAGTTCTCCGGTTGGCTCGACCGCATTTCTTCATCGAACGTGTTGCAAGGATTTTCCACCGTTAGCGACCGCTTGCGGAGTCATATGCCTTGGGTGTTCGAAACAGTGCAATCGGCCAACGGCAGAGCGATTGAGGGCATCGCAATGCCCAGGCACCTGTGCTTGGCACCCACGGATATCCTCGCCGAGTTTGACCGGCTGATGAACGCGACTGCGGCAGTCACGATGTCGCTGACTGGCGACGCTCAACGGGTTGCTGCGTCCATAGGTTCGATCAGAACAGAAATCGACGGCCTGATACGCCGAGCGGAATTGATTTTGGCAAAACTGTCTGATCTGGAACTTTTTTTCCAACCAGCCACGCTGCATGCAATTTGCCAACACGCAGAGAAAGCGGTCCCAAGACGGAAGCGTCATTTCGCCGGCCTGATGAAGTTGTCCACGCGCGACGTATTTGTCGAAATGCCAAAGGATTTTGTCATGCCGAGTGCTCGGCCGGTTGAAGCCCTGCGAGCGGCGATTGCCGGAGCTGTTCCCGTACCCGCCGCACGAGAGCCAACCATCGTCACCGTTTCAGGCGAGACTTACTCCGTCAGCACGCATCAAAAGTCAGAATCGATATGGGTTGCCTCCGGAAACTACAAGGGTGTGCATCACCGCACCGAAGACCGGACCGAAGGTGCCGCCGTCAAACAATGGGAGCATTGGGCCGCATACAAAAGCGGCTCAAGAGGAAGACACCGATGATCTTCTCGCTGAAGATCGTTGCGCGTGGCGCCGATAAGGAAGATCGGGCAGCAGCGTGAACGCCATTTTGAGCGGCTTCCGATTCCAGAAACTCGTTTGCTACGATCATAGCTTTCAGCGCGTCTCGCACGTCACCGCCGCACGCCGCAATCGCTTCATCCGCCGCCGCTTCGAGCCGGTCTGCGTCGGCCTGTGAATTTGGCGCGGCGCTCTGCGACATGACCGGTTCCGAGTTGACTGGACGCACGGAATGTTCTCATTCTGTTCTCATGGAGTCAAGCGACCACAAACGCCGATTTCCGCCGCCTGGTCGAGCAGACAAGCGCCGACGTGTACGACGTGCGCGACGCCAACGGCATTCGATTGGCTTCAGTCCACTGCCGGGATGATCTGCAAAAGTGGTCGTTTGGGCATAACCATTTAACGTCCGACGAAGCCAGGCGCATCGCTGCGGCCATCGCGCGCTTGCCTGAAATGCTGATGCAACGGTCCGGCTTTCACTCACGCGACGGGGGTCACGATCGATGGAAGCCGAGCCGCCCCTACCACGTCGCGCTTGAAGACAGCTATGTTCGCGCGCATTGGGACGAAATCAACGCGCTCTGCAAACTGAACAGCATTCCGCTGAACGCGACGGGCGAGAAGATCCGAGACGGAGGTCTCTGGTGCGTTTATGAATTCACCTGGCAGATGGACGCGATCTTGTTTTGGGATAGGTTCGAGGGGCGCTGGCTGCGCGGCACCGAATTCCATTATCCTGAGCGACCGAAAGATTTGCCGTCGATGAAGCCACTCAAGAACTGGCCAGAGTTCGATCCACGAAAAGCGAGGGGATAAGCTGGTGTGCAACCTCTACAGCATCACAACCAACCAAGCCGCCATCATCGCGCTTTTTCGAGTGATGAACCGATACGTCGGCAACCTGCCGCCGATGCCGGGTGTATTTCCTGACTATCCGGCGCCGGTCATCCGCAACGTCGGCGCCGAGCGAGAACTGACCATGATGCGTTGGGGCATGCCGCCGCCACCGCGCGCCGGCGGTTTCCCCGTCACCAATATCCGCAACACCACTTCGCCGCACTGGCGAGGCTGGCTGAAGCCGGAAAGCCGATGCCTGGTGCCGGCGAACAGCTTCGCTGAATATGCACCGGAGACCAATCCTGCGACCGGCAAAAAGGACGTCGTCTGGTTCGCGCTGAACGATGATCGGCCGCTCTTCGCTTTCGCCGGGATCTGGACTGAATTCAGAGGCGACCGCGGCACCAAGTCGAAGCCTGTCCCCGGCCCACATCTGGTCTACGGCTTTTTGACGACGGCGCCGAACGCGATCGTTGAACCGATACATCCGAAAGCAATGCCGGTGATCCTAACGACGGAAGAGGAATTCGACGTCTGGATGCGCGCGCCGTGGGACGAGACGAAAGCGCTGCAACGGCCGTTACCCGATGATGCACTGAAGATCGTCGCTCGTGGCGACGCAAAAGAAGATCGCGCGGCAGCGTGAGGATATCATAATGCGCAGCTTCCTCCTTGCGACGTTGGCCTTCATGTCCTGTTGTGAATGAGCAATTGCAGAAAGCCGGTGTGCGGCTCGTGTCCTTTGATATTGCTTTTGGAAATTGATCATGCCTTGGGCTGAAGGCGAAGAAAAAAAATGACAGATCCCAGTGATCCGCCCACTGCGTCGCAGCTGGCCGAACCAAAGCCCGAGGAAACTCGAGGTATTCCGTCGTTGGGCGCCGGCGGTGGGGACAGAACGGCAGCAGTCATACGTTCCGTGATCTCGAATATTCCGATCGTGGGGCAAGCGCTGGCGGAGGTCATAACTGAGATTGTGCCAAACCAACGGATTGAGCGCGTCGAAAAATACCTCTTGTATCTGAGCGAGGAAATCGACTCGCTCAGAATTGCGAACGTCGACGCCGCAATGAAAAAGCCAGAAAATGTCGATCTAATCGAGGATGGGGCATACCAGGCTGTCCGTGCACTCAGTGATGAACGAAAGCGGTATCTAGCCCGCGCCGTCGCCCAAGGAATTAGGTCTGACGAAAAAGACAAGCTAAACGAAAAACGCGTGCTGGTGTTGATCGGAGATCTCGATGATGGCGATCTGCTGCTGTTGGACGCCTTCGCGTCGCGAAATAAGGGCCGCGAGAAGTTCGCAAAACTTAGACCAGCGCAACCTACAATCAACAATCAAGATCCGCTAGTCAGGGAGCGATGGGGACTGTATCAGGCCTCGATTGATCGGTTAACCCGTTTGTCTCTGCTCAATAAGCACGTTGATCTCGACAGCAAGACCAAACTTCCCTCGTTTGATACCTTCACCGGCGAACCGAAAGGCAATCTTGAAGTGACCGCGTTGGGTCGTCTCGTGCTAAACCGGGCTGGCTTAACTGATCCGAATAACGTTTAGAGCGGGTTGCCAGAAACGAAAGAAAAACTCATGGATATGTCCGCATCGGCTCTAACGGGAGCATTGCGCGTCGGCCTTCAGGTCGTCGTTGCACGAAAACGCCCAGTGCTTGAGATATATCAAACGCTCAACAATACGTTTGGCCCGCCTTTCGATATTGATATGAAAGATCGCACCGGCACGAAGACGTTACGAACGGACCAACACCGCTTTCAGGACATCTTTATTGATCTCACGCTTATCAATATCGGGAGCATCAGAGCGGAAAACGTCACCTTTAAACTAAGCGGTGACTTTAAGCGAGGCGAGCCCCGCGATGCATTTCCTGAGCTGTTCAATTCAAACGTTCGACAGATTGCTCCAGGCCAGCCGCTTTATCTGATGCGCATCGACGACCACGATCTGAACGTCTACTCACCGGATCCGGAAGGAAGCACCACCGCTTTCCGCGCGTCTGGTATCAAAACGACGGTATTGACGATTGCAGTGGAATACGACGGCCCGGCCTCATTCTTTAATTGGCTAATCAGTCGGCATCGGAAATGGCGTGGCTTGAAGCAATACTCGATGCAATTTACTTTTGATCCAATGACCGTGCTCGGCGATCTGCCGCCTGCGAAGTACGCCTAGCGTGAGCCCCATTACAAAACGGCTCTTGGCCGTTCGTGACACAGCCTGGGTTGGCCGCGCTCGATTAACACCGGAACGATTCGACCGGCACCGTCTTGAATTCCACGGTCAATATAAGAATCCAATCCGCGTCGTCGGCTTCAACACCGCTGAAGGCTGGTCCCGGGACGTTTCAGCTGTCCGCGCAGAACAGCCGTTTCATAAACCGGTTTAGGCGAGGCCTTTCGACGAAAGGATATTCCGGCCTCGCAAAGCTTCCTGATCCGCTCCTTACGGGCTGCAGGGGTGGGGTTTCGTGTGGGTTGTGGAGCTTGCGGGGGGTGTACTAATCGGGGTGGTCGGGGTATTCCGGTCCGATGCACGGAAGCCAGCTTAAGGTTCCAATCACGGGCCGCGTCGATCGCTACCGTCCCGATATTGACGGGCTGCGGGCTGTCGCCGTCATTGCCGTGCTTCTATTTCATCTCGGCTTTTCGAAATTTGCTGGCGGCTTCGTTGGCGTCGACGTCTTCTTCGTCATTTCCGGCTACCTGATCACCAGGATGATCAGGGCTGATCTCGAGCTGGACCGCTTCAGAACCATGGGCTTCCTTGCCCGACGCGGCCGGCGGCTCTTGCCAGCAATGTTCGTCGTCATCGCTGCAACGAGCGGCGCCGCGTTTCTTATGCTTTCTCCCGAGCACCTGCGGAGCTTCGCAGCTTCCGCCGCGGCGTCGGTCTTCGGTGTTTCGAATATCCTGTTCTGGCAGGAGAGCGACTATTTCGATCTTTCCGCCCGACTGAAACCGTTGCTGCACACATGGACGCTTGGCGTCGAGTGGCAGTTTTATCTTGTGTGGCCTGCCTTGGTCGCTTTTGCCATGTCAGCCAGGACGCGATGGTCCGCGCCGCAGATGATCGGAGCCGCCGCGATCGTCAGCTTGGCATCGGCCGTGCTTGCGGGATTGTTCTGGCCAGCGGCCACCTTCTACCTGACGCCGTTTCGGGTTTTCGAATTTGCGATCGGAGCGCTGTTGCTTTGGCTGCCACCTGTTCGCGGAGCCCTTGCGGAACTCGCGTTCCTCATCGGCGTCATCCTGATTTGCTGTGCGGTCCTATTCATAGACGGAAAGGTCTTTCATAACCCTGCCGCAATGCTTGTCCCGACGATCGGCGCGGCGCTCGTGATCCTGGGCGGCGAGACAAGCCGCACCGGGATCGTTCTCAGAAACGAGACATCTGCAGCCTTGGGACGCATCAGCTATTCGGTCTATCTCGTGCATTGGCCGCTGATCGTCCTCACGGAATACTTTTTCTTCCGTGGCCTCACAACGAACGAAGCCTTGAAACTGTTCTTCATCTCGCTGGCGTTTGGCGCCGCGCTTCATTACGCGATCGAACGGCCGATCCATAAACGTTGGATCTTCGACCTGAAGCTGCCGTATGTCAGCGCGACGATGATGACCCTTGCGGCTATAGCGATTTCCATTCCCGCGCTGCTGGCGATACCCGACGGCCTGCCATGGCGTGTCGACGCGAACGCTTTGGGGCTGCGCTACCAGAATACAGAAACGCTGGTCTCCAAGGAAATTCTCGGTCACCTGGGCTGCACCGAGCCTTGCGTATTCGGCAAGGCGGACGGCCCGATGATCCTTGTGTTTGGAGACTCGCACGTCGACCACTTCACCAAGACGCTCGATCGCGTGGGCGGCGACCGCTACCGATTCCACTACGCAGGATATGCGAGCTGCTTTAACGGCGCGACACTAACGACAATATCGTCCGCTTCGCCAAGTCTGACGGCTGGTTGTAAAAAGGCCCGCGAGACGCTGCTGGAGTGGGTGAAAACCTACCAGTACAAGGCGGTGATCGTCGGCCAGCGCTGGCTCAACTACGGTGGGGGCGCCCTTTACCGAGGTGACGAGCAAGTAAAAATTGCCGACCAGGCCACGGCAGAGAATACGATGCTGAGTGAAGTGGCCGCGCTGCTTCCCGGTTTCAAGGGGCCTGTCATCATCGCGGGTTGGGCGCCGATCACCAACACCGCCTGTTACACGCGGCCTCACTACCTCCAGATGACGTGCCCTACAATCTCATTCGCGGAATACGATATCTTCCGGAAGGTGGTATCGGAGTTCAAATCCCGCACCACACTCGATGTGCATTTCGTCGACGTTGCCCAGGCAATCTGCCCCAACGGAAAATGCGCCACAACCGACTCAGACGGGCATATTCTCTACACCGATTCCGACCATCTTTCGATCTACGGAGCCGCGCTTATCGTTCCTCAGTTCCTTTCGATCATCGATCGGGATTAAACGATCTGCACGACGTTACCGACCCAATACAATGGCCGGTGGCCAGGCCACAGAGATGGCCACTGCGGCGCTGGCATAGGAAGGAAGAAGGCCCTCCAGCTTATCCGCTCGGGCAACTGGCGCGCCGGCATTCCCCAACGCATCGTGGTGAGCTCGCGATCGGCGCCCGCGCGCGATGACGACGAACATTGCTGGCAAGAGCCCGCCGGCCGCGTCGGGCCGTCGAAAGGCGAGGAAAACCTATGATCAAACTGCCAAAATAAACCCTGCGGGCCATCCTCCCGCGCCGGACCGGCGCGGTGCTGGAGCTCGCTGATATCGCGTCCTTCGTTCGATCGCTGAACAAGCTAATTCGTAGCCAAGCCCTATCGGGGCCCGATCATTGCTGCTTACCCGCATTTAAGTGACCTGCAGCCAATTCAATGCGCCACTCGCCCTCAGCGCGCCATCCGCCATTAAAGACGGCCACGCAACCCGCTGGCACTGTGGGCGGCCGTATCGTCGTAGCATAAACGGGAATGAGCCAGGCTTCCGGGTTAGGATCTGCGCCGTGGCGACCGCGGCGGCGACGCGCTGGCCGTTTGTCGGGTCGACCGTGAGCTGCAAGCCTGGTTCCAAACTGTCGAACGTGACGACGCCGTTCTTCAGTGCGCCGTCAGAGCGACGCACATCCTTAATCGCACCAGGCTCGGCAACGGCCGTTGCCACCCCGGCAAGCTCGTTGTCGACTTGTACGGCCGACAGCGGTGTCGTCGGCGAACTGGTTTGAAAGTTGCTAAAATTGTAGCTGACTGTGTACGGTGCTGGGTCGGCCATGCGCGATCACCTGAAAGCCTGGTGGCTTTGTGTATCTCAGTGATCGGCGGCGAGCCCGATATAAGCGCCGCAATTAGGAATACATCGCAACCGTGAAAGTAAATAGCGCCGGGGCTGTTCTAGGTGGGGTTGTACGTGGTAGAAATGGCGCCGTTTCTCAATCAGGGGCGGCGCAAATGACGAACAATTACGAAGAAATTCTCGATAAAATCGAACAAGAGAAAAAAGATAGCGACCTCTATACCAGGATGCGAAAGGCCGGCGTCGGTCTAAACGACGAAGACCTCATGAGGACGCTTCGAGAGATTGGCCCTGATGGTCGTGAAACCGATGTCAACTTCGATTGGGACTTCGTGCAGCGTGCGCGCCTCGCATCCGACCAAGGTTTCTGCGAATGCACTCACATGGGCTGGGCCAACGAAGAGCATTACGGATTGACAAATAAAGGGCGCGCGCATTTGGGGCTCCCCCTCATCACTCCCGCCCCGTCGCTCTGGCAGCGTTTAAAGTCACTGGTTGTTGCCGCAGACTAAATCGCAGCCTCTATCGCCGCCGCCCAAAGATTTCCCGCAGAAACAGCGCCAGCATCCGAAAGGTGCGTGTTATCCGCTTGGCGATTGACTGCCGTCCCGGTCAGGCTGTCAGTGTCAGCCCCGGCAAAGATGTTCGTTCCGTTCGCCATGCCGATCTGCGCAGCCTGTACAGCCGCTATTACGGTTCCAGCGTTATAGGTGCATTTTCCGATGAACCATGGCGCGTTGAAACCCGCATTGCGAGGGAACGCGATTACCGTCGCCATATCGGCGGCATAGGATGCCTGACTCGTTCCGACCTCGGCTTCGCCCTGCATCCAGAGAAATCCGGTCACTGACCGACCTAGCGCTCCTGCACGCCGAGCAGCAACAACGAGCCGTTGATTCAATGTCGGGTCTGTTGCCCATGTGCGGACGATAGTCCCGCCGATAGCCACAGGGACAAGAATAACATCGGTGTACTTGCCGTCAGTGATAAGCTTATCGGCCATCCGAGTGAACGCATTCCCCGGGCCCCTACCGGGGACCATCTGGCATCCGAGCAAAGGATCAGCGCCGGCGTATAGCCCCCCATCGTACAGGTTGAGGTTATGGATCTTCGAGCCATTAGTTAGCGATGACGCATTTGGCGTGGTGTTGCAGGCATTTGATTGACCTGCAATTACAAACACACCTGTTGTACCGATCGGTACGCTGCGCGGGTCACGTAGCGTTTTCCCTAGCGTGTTGCGATTGCCGCCAACAGGCTGCTGCGCATACTCATTAGGTAACGCCATCGGATCAGGAGATGATGCCGCGCCAAATGTCATGCCAGCATAGATCCCGTGAGTCCTGACGTAAAATTGGCGGCCGTCGTATCAGTGCCGAACCATGTCTGAGTGTCGGCGCCCCCGCCCATCTCAAGCCATGTCAACGAGTGCTTACCCAAGCCGGGATAGCCATTGTAAAACGAGTTGAGTATTAGCGCCGAAGCGTTGCTAACTCCCCCAGCGCCTCCGGTGGCATCAAACGAAGCAATTCCGGAAGTGCTATCAAGGCCGATACCAGATCGAACATTCCGGATCGTGGCTGTGCTGCTCGAGCAAAATGATAGAGATTGAAGAGATACCCCAATTCCACCAAGCCCCAGCAGAACATCAATCTGGTTGCTCGTGCTTCCATTGACCTGACGCCAAGTCGCGGTTGAATAAGTCCAGGTTAGATTCGGATCGGCAACACGCAAAATTCTTGAAGCTTGGTTATAGGCATTGAAAAGCAGGCGTTTGGCCTTGCTGTCCGTGGCCTGACCGTTAGCGGTGGCGCGGAATGATCCAACATATGTCGCCTGATTGGCTGGGACGCTGATCGTGTTTCCCGTTGCCGAACCAAAGCGCAGCGTTAGTGTGTTTTTGTTGGTGGGAATAGCTGATTTGGAGAAATCTAGTTCCGTTGTCCCGGCCCCCGTCCCGCGGTCGGTGTCCGATGACCATGCCGGCCCGGTGCCAAGCCGCACCGTTCCACTGTCACTTGCTATCCAAAGGTCAAAGTTCTTTCCGCTCTGATGGTATCCGGTATCTGTGTTCGTGGAATCGAGCGCAAGCGTTAGTTCGGAGAACGATGTCGGCACGAATGCGGTGCCGTTCCATATGGGCATGGCGCCGCCAGCAACCGGCGTGAAGTAAATGGAAGTCACGCCCGTCACATCGGCCGTGGTGATGGCAACTCCGCTGGTTAGCGTTAGGCGCCCTTGGGGTGCGGCGACGAAAACCCCGTCCGCACCTTTTTGAGCAACCTTTACCCATTTCCCCGCAGCTAGATCAGTCGCGAACGTTCCGGACACATGCGGCACAAGACAAACGTAAGTTTCGCCGCCTTGGACAACTACACTTGCGGGCGGTCCCGCGACATAGGCTGTCGCGGTGAGCCATGCGGCCGGCGCGGTCCATGCGGCGACCCCGTTGGTGCCGTTGGTACCGTCAGCGCCCGCAAGCAGCGCGGCGACAAACACCCATTTCGCCGCCGCGAGATCGTCCGCAAACACTCCCGACGTGTGCGCGACAAGGCCGCGGTATAGATTGCTGTTGATGACGACGGAGTTGCCGACGAGATAGTCGTGCCCAGTAGCCCACGCGTCTGCCGGCGCGAGCCCTGCGGTCTTCAACACCGGCGATAAACTGTCGTAAGTGACGATGCCGTTCTGCAGCTTGCCGTCCGAGCGCATCACGCCCTGAACGAACGTCGAAACATTTCTGATGCTGTCTTCCAACCCCAAGAGATCCGCGTCGATCTGCGTCCCCGGGAAGGCGTTGTTGCCCTGCGACTGCTGAAAGACGCTGTAGCTATAGCTGATGTCGTAAATCGGCGGATAAGGCATAACGGATCACCACGAGCCAAGAGGCTCTTTTGTCGTTCGGGTGATCGGTTAGCGAGGCCGAAAAGATATCGCCGTGTCGAAATTAGCCTTGAATTGTTTATTTACTCTTAGGAGGCCCCAGCATTGCCACGCTACAGGACAAAGGATCTGCAGCGGCGTAGTCAGGCTGTTCGACTGAAAGCCGCCGAAGCTGTAACTGACGATCGGCCATGACGGATCACCGCGAGCCTCGCGGCTCTCTTGTTTGTCGGGTGATCGGTCGCGAGCTGACGAATATCGCTGCTGAAGGTGTAATCTATTTTTGGTTGTTTGCCAAAGTTGCGGCGCGGTGTGATAGCCTTGCGTATTAACCAAAAATTAGCGCGCGTACACCGGCAGCCAAGTTTCTTTCTTTTTGGCTGAACGAATTTCAGGACGGCGAAGATATGAAGCAGATTCATTTTGTAGCCGCGGCGTCGGCCATTGTCAGGTACTTCAACAGCGGAGACGTTCGACGCAGTCTCGTTCTCGTCATCGCGACAGCTATGCTCGCGGGCTGTTCCGAGACTGAGCAGCTTGCGGAGTGTGTCGCCGATACTGAGCCGACGCTGCTTTTGAGACAACTCAATATGGACGGGGGTACCAAAGAAAGATTTAATCAGTGCGTTGCGGCTAGGAACAAGCTGGACTGCCAGACTGCGTACCTTGGTCGAAATAACTTATTGGAAGCCTGCATGAAGCGAAACGGCTTCGTCTCGGCACCTTTGAGGCTGGACTGTCTCTCCAAGCCGGTCGATGAGCTAAAGTGCTTCAGGAAGAAATGGCTGCAAGACGTTCGTTCCGTATTCGCGAGCGATTAGTGGCGCCGCTACGCCTGCGGATCGAAAGCAATACGGTTCGCGCGAGCAGAAAGACGTATCGCGTTCAAAAAAGTTAGAAAAAATCAGAATTTTTGTACGGGCACCCGACGCGGCTTCGGTTTACGGCGCCAAACCGTACCCCGGGGGGCAGGCCGGCCATCGAGCCGGCGCCGAGCCGCGGCCCGCGCGGCAGAACAGGCCGGGCGCCCGTACAGCGTGGCGTGCTGCTTCGAGCGCGAGCAAATCAACTCGCCGCACCTTCGAGCATAGATTTGATGGACGACGGCGAGAACGGCGGCTCGCACCATTCACATATCCGAGGCGCACAAGCTCAGCTAAAACTTCACGGCGCTGAACGCGGGCGAAGTCGCCACACCCGCGGGGGTGATGATGCGGCAGATCCAGCTCGTTTGCACAATGCGAAAAATCCGGCTGTTTTCGAAGCTAACGGGCCGCGGGCGATCGAAAGCGAGCCGGGGGCAAGTGCGCGCGATCTTCCCCGCCGACTGCCTGGCAGCTCGCGATTCGCAACTTCCCGGTGCGGTCGACCACTTCGCTGCGATTCTGAATGTCCTTAGCATTCAGGCGCCGAGCTTCACGCGCTGGCCCTCTTCGCTCTTATCGCTGGCGCGGCTAAAGCCACAAACCGGCCTGCCGAAAATTTTGGAGCAGCGGCGGTGGTGCCGCGAGTCGGTGGTGCATTCGGCGGCGCGAGCCGGCGGCAAGCTGGCCCGATCGGCGCCGCGGCGCGCCAGGCGCAGCGCCTTCGAGGCCGAATAGTCTCATGAATACTAATACAAGCCAGCATTAACAGGCATTAGTCGAACAAGTTGGGCGCGGCTTGCGCGCAACCGGTCAAAAACGCCTCGTTTTCGCAGTGCAGCGGTCCGCGGCGCGAAATGCCTTCAGGCCTAATCGGTCGCGAAACGAAAAAGGGCGCCACCGGCGCCCCGTCGAGTCGTTTTTGATTGGGCCGTTACGCGGCGATTTGTCCCCGAGCGAGTGCCGCAACGCATCTGTCCCGCAACAATGGATTCGCTGTGTTCATCGCCATTCCCTCCAGCTCTTCTAACGCATAGCGGGCTTTCCGCGCACTAGACGAGCGACGGGCGTCCGTCGCGATTTTCCAGAACATAGTAACTTCGGTTTCGGAGAAGATATTGTTCGCCATAGCTGTAGCTTCCTTTCAAGACCGCGTTCTAAGCGGTGATGTCTTCCGGGGCTAGAAACGCCAGCTACAGTTGGCTCCCGCACGTCTTTAGGCTCGCGCCCTGGACATTCACGTGGAGACCCCGGATTTGAAGGAAAGTTACTCCTGTTGCACATGGGGTTTCTAATCCCGCGCCGATGCTAATTAGTTAGAATGGTGTATGTCAAATCTCTCGTTGTCTTAGAACAGCGTGATACAAACTCGCGATTTGACACTGCATCACGCGCGCTGTTTCATCAGCGAATGGACGACACGCCCGCAGAGAATTGCTTGCCGAATCTGTTGCTTGAGGCTGAGGCCGCGGCACTGCTGCGGTGTTCGCGTGGTCACGTTAAACGACTTCGGCTGGAAAGAAAGTTGGGATACATCCCCGGCCGACCAGTCACGATAATGCAAAAAGATTTGGAAATTTACGTCGCCAGCGCGAAAGTGCGTCGAGTCAAAGCACGCGGCAAGTCTAAAGCCTTCGAATTTATTTCGGCCGGTGCATCACCAAAACCTTTCGCCCTCCTAACCTGGACCGAGGCAGCTGTTAAATTCGAGCGCACTCGGCGCCAGATCAGATATATGTGCTTGCAGGGGCGCGTTCCCTATATTTTGGGGCACCCGGCACTGATCGACGAAGCGGATCTAGCTGAATATTTTGAAGGCAAGCGCCTCACTGCTCTGGCGAAAATTCCGCCGGCGCCAGGCACGCCCGAGTTCGAGGCCTTACAAGATAGAAAGGCAGAAGAGAAAATGCGTCATCGCCTCCGGGTGATAAGAACCAGGCGAGAGGTTGCGCGCATTTTGAAAGACATGGAGGCCCGCGCATCAACCGGCACTGTGCAGCCCGTTGGCGGCACGAAAGGACGAAAATAGTTTCAAAAGCTCGTGGCAAACTTTTATTATTTGGATTTTCAGCAGGCCCGCCACGACGCCCCGGGCCCAGTGAATCAACATGGACCCGTTGAGTTGACGCCGGTTATTCGCCAATCGTGGGCGTCCCCGGTGCGATTCATCGAGACCGTTTCAAGCTGGATGCGGCATGCGAAGGTACGGGCGACGCCAGGCGTGAAACCATTCGGCGCCAAGGCGAGCGTTACAGCGGGTCCGTCAACGACAAACACGCGCCCGGTGCTAACATCGTACATCGAGCTCGGCACCATGCCTGTGTCGCGACTGAAGTCCGCCATCGAGCGGCCAACGTGAGTTTGAAGGCGGGCTGCCCGTTCACTCTCGACTTTGGCTTGGTATTCAGCGCCAGTCTGGCAGCCCGCTAACAGCAGGAACGCGACGGCAGCGGCCAGCGGTTTGCGCATGATGCTGCCCCCATTCAAAAAGCGCACTCGGTTGCAAGTGCCCCATTCTTCTAGCACACGTTTGGCGCTCTGGCGGCCCCCGTGCGGCCGAAAATCAATCGAACAGACTTCCCGGCGGCGTGTTTTTCCCAGTCTCCCGACGAGCGAGCGCGGCAGTCGCTTTCCGAAGTGCCGCGTCGACCTCGTCGGGCGTCATCTGCGACAGGTCTTTTCCGCCGTCGTCCCCGCCAAAATTATTAAAGAACCCGCCCGCTCTGAGAAGCGAATTAACTGCCGACGCTTTCGCCGCGGAGGACGCCTTCGGATCTTTGCATATCGAAAGCGCTGTATCGAAGGCGACGCGCGCCCCTTCCGTCCGCATTCTGCGCGTCAGTGCGTCACGTATGCCGCTTTCGTCCAAATCCTCGCTGTCATCCTCAAAGTCGCTCATGAGAAAATCCCCTCGTCCCCGTCGGTCGGTTTGGCGGCTCGCATCTCCAATTGGGCCAGCTTGGCCCGCGCCACCGCGAGCGCCCTCTCGATACGGACCATTTCGGGGTCTGTGGGCCGCTGGCGAGGCTCTGTGTGTAGCAAGCGCTTGGTTTTGGCATTATGGCGCACCCGATCGCGTTCGGCGCTCCTAGAAGCCCGGCTGCCGCCGGGAGAGTGAGACCGGTGCCAGGCGTCATGCTTGACAAGCTGTTCGGGCGTCATGGCGGCCAACCGCAACGCGCGCTTCGCGGCATATCTTTCTTGGTCGCGTAGCTTTCGATTGAACTTGGCTTCGCCGGCGGGCGTAGAGCAATCCGGAAATTGAACGACGTGCCACTGCCGGCCGCTTGGCGTCTTTCCGCCGTGGACGCCGCACCGCCCGTTTTTCATCGCGGGATTGCAGCACGGCTCGCCGTCGCGCTTGCGAGCGGCGCCGCAGCGAGGCGCGGCGTTGAACTTGGCCAGATTTGCCTTTGCGCTCTTCCGCGCGATCTGACGAAACTCGGCAGACTTACGCCACCGATCGAGGCGCGCTGTGCGGGAGCGCGGCGTCATCACAGCCGCCCCGCTGACATGCGCCGATAAGGTATGTCAGCCGTTTGTGTCCGCTGCGCTGTTCGACCTTGAACTTCGGCCTTGCCCACGACCCCAAAACACCGAGGGGAGCGGCCCAAGCCCACAGGCGGCGGCACGCAGGGCCGTTCCCCGTAGGGGTGAACTTTGCAACGACGGCTCTGCAGGACTTTGAAAGCCCGAAAACATTGAGCTTTGCGGGACTTTGCCTGACTTTGCAGTGGCGACGCTTGCAAAGACCCTGCAGCGAGCAAAATCAACGGCTTAAACGGAGCTTTGCAATCGCGGCCCGGGACTTTGCAGCATACGTTTCGCGCTGACATGGCGGTGCTCAATCAAAAATCTTAGACATACTGCCCGGGTCGATCGACGCGGCCGCGGCTAACAGATTGTCCGGCACAACGACATACCCGGTTACGGGCCGACCGTGTCCGTTGTCGCCGACGCGCTGTTCGCGGATTGCACCCCGACGAAGCAGATCGTGCATGGCTCCCACAATCTTCGCGTCGTCGAAGGGCACCAGGCTATCCGGGTCGAGCGACCGTAAAACCTTCACGGCGAAATACTGGCTGTTTGGCGCCATGTTGAGGCGCGCCGTCGGGTTCACCGCCATGACGGACACAATTGCTTGTTCCACCGCTTCGGTGATGCTGACGACCGCCGCTGCGCCGACTGTCGGCGACACGACGGCCGGCTGCGACCCCGCCACCATTTCGAACGCGCCGCGGTGCCAGCGAACGATCAGCTCCGACCCTTTCGGCCCGTAGTTAGCCTTCATGCCTTCGAGCACGCGGGTATTGCCGCGTTCCGACCCTTTCGGGTGCTTCAAATACAATCGGGACCGGGCGGCGTTGCTCCACGCCGTCGAGCCGGACGTGCCGGAGCCAGAGGATTTTCCGGAGAGCGACGGATGACCGAGGGCGAGCACAGAGCCGCCGATCTCTTGGGCGATGCGCCCGAGGCAGGATTTAACAAACGCGCTGACCTGGGCGCGGTCGATTTCCGAACCGGCGAAGACGTCAGCGATCGTGTCGACAATCAGGACGTCCGCCCGGAAAGCCTTCGCAGCCTGCACCAGCTGGTGCCATACTGGCTGAAGCTTCAGCGCGCCAGTCTGCCGGTCCCACAGGGCGAACGTGTTATCGAAGTGCTTCCGGGAAATGAGGCGTAGATCCGCCAATTCGGCAAATTCGACGCCGAGGGCTTTGTTGATATCGGCCTGGCGCCGGAAGAGCTCGTCTTCGCCGTCTTCGCAGAAAAAGCCCATCACACGCGACGGCCGCGTCGTCTGCCCAAGCCACGGCCGGCTTGTGGCCGCGCATGTCGCGAACTGCATCGCGAGCAGCGATTTGCCGACACCACCGTCACCGTACAGCAGCGTTACTTCGCCCTTTGGCATCCATCCGTCGACTACCCATTCGCGCGGCTGCGGCAGTCGGCCCGCCCAAGTGGTCGGGTCGATGCAAACCAGCGGCTCGACTTCGCGGACTGCGTTCGTCACCACGGCCGGCGCGGCGAAGAGGCTTTCCGGCTCGTCCGGCAGAACGTCGAAAAACGCATCAACCTTTTTGAACTGGTCGGGTGCGTGCTGCTCTGCCAACTCAAAAAGCCAACTCGCACCCCGGCGGAATGGCGGCTTGAACCGGCGCCAGTCCGCCGCCACGATATCGGGGTCGTTCACGCCGTCAGTCCAACGGCTACACCAATCGGCGAAAATCTCGAACGCGGCCGGCTCGTCGTCCGGCAAAGCGGCTTTGATCGCGTAGCCGTAGTCTCGATAGCTCTCGCGAGTGCCGAACGCCGCGGAAGTGTTCGGCGTCGCGGCGACGGCCTTGCGCACCGTCTCGATCGAGCCCCACAACGAAGCCTGGCTGATATCAGTCGTCGTGCCTTCCGTTACCAGCGGCTTGGCGGCCGGCAACAACGTGCGAAGCTCCTCGAGAAATGCGACAACTTGCGCCGGCGAGAACATGGGCAGTTGATCGAAAGGCACCAGCGCAAAGGGCCACGAGTACGGTGCTTTGGTCTTGGGGTGGATGCCGGCGAACACCGCTTGGCGTCCCTCGCCTAGGATCTCGACGCGCTCGCCGTGGCCGAAGTCGAGACGGGTGTATTTTAAGAATCCTGACAGTCGTATCGGATAGCCGGCCTTCGGCCAGTTGCCGACTCGACATGCGAGCACGCCAAAGTGTTTGACGATCGTCATCTGAATGATGGCCGCCAGCGCTTTGTCGAGAGTGTCCGCGTCAATGAAATAAAGCGCGCCACCCATTTTAACGCCAATGCTGGCGGCCATTTTCTGCCAACGCTGGCAGTCTAGTTCGTCGGCCTCGTGCGAAACCCAATCGAAGCTGTGCCACTTGCCGTCAGCGCCGCGAACGCCTGGCGTCTTGCCGCGGCCATCCTGCGATGTCCCGACGCGCTTAAACAGCGAAGAGCGTTCGGAAATCGCGGCGGTGGGAGGAACCACGGGCACTAAACGACGATAACCTAGGCGCCAGAACGCCTCGAAGGTTGAGAGTGTGATTTTTGACGGAGCATTCATTTGTCGCGCCTCAACTACGCATGACCGGCCACAGCGCCGGAAGCGCGAGCCCAACTAGGCAACGGAAAGACGATGGCGCGGACACTGCACTTCAGCCGCTTGCGCGTTGTGCCAGTGGAATTCAGGGCGACGGCGAGAACCGGCGTTTCACCGCCGGCGGCGACTTGCGCCAGCTTGATTCGCGTATCCGGAGAAATGAATAAAAGCCCGCCAACCGATACCGTTGCGAGATCGCTCCACGCAGGGGCGCCGCGCCGGAAGCTTCTGCGAGCGTGACGACTCCAATTCGTCCAACCGTGACAGATCGCATCGGAAAGCTGCTTGCCGGTGAACGGTAGCGCGTGGGCTGTCAGGGCCCGCCTGATCTCGTCGGCGCGAACTTCGGTGAGCAGCACTAGCTCGCCCCACAGCACGTCACTGACCACAACGATGACGCGCTTTCGATTGGCGGAAAATAAACCGTCGTGGCCGGGTTGCGACACGGTCGTATCGAGGTGCTGCCCGATGCGCTCGAACACCGGCGCCAACCCGGCCAGCTGCTCGCCGTGGAGGCTACATGCCGCTCGAACCGCGCTCAGGCCTGGGCCGACTATGGAGCTTCCCGCACGCCTCGAAACGTGGAAGCGCGGACTCTGCGAGCTTTCCACCGCCGCGGCACTCAACCTTGCATCGCCGCGCGAGCGATCTCTTTTCGCTTAGCGCGGGCTTCCTTGCCCCGGTCGTAGGGCGTCCAATCTTCGGCGCTCTCGATAAGAGCAATCAAGCTTTTCGTCTCAACCAATGTGCGCCCGCCGAGCCGCCGTAGTACCAGTCGACCTTCATCAGAGAAGCGATATAGGGACGCAATTGAAACGCCGCAGAGTTCGGCCGCCACCTTCATCGGTTGAAGTGGACGCTCGCGCCAAGGTGTTTGCGGCGCGGGGTTTGCCGGCTGTAATGTCGCGGTCGACGTGGGCTTGGTCACGCGCAGAGTCCTCCTGAAAGGAACGGGGGTCGATCGGACCGCTTCAGGAAAACCGTGCAAACTTTTTAACAGGAGAGCGCAGCCGATAGATAGACGATACCAAAAACCATCACAGACGTCTATGGCATACAATAATGATTGTGATTTATGAAATTCAAGTTAGCCAATGAATTAGCATACAAGTGACATACCTAGCTGCCAATTCTCCGCGTTATTCGCGCCGAACGCGCGGAGGAACGCTTTGCGCGGGCCTCTTTTCCGCGGTCAGACGGTGTCCAAATTTCGGCTGCATTCAGAAGCTCGATCAAGCTTGCGGTCACAACGACGGTGCGGCCTTCGAGGCGCCGAAGATGCAGCCGCCATTCGCCCGCCGCACGATAAAGAGACGCCACGGAAATGCCGGCGATCTCGGCGGCAAGTTGCAGCGACAGCATCGCACGGTCTTGCCAGCGTGTTTCGGCAATGCCGACGCTGAGTCTCGACTGCGGATTCGGAAACTCTGCTTTACCAGCTTTCGACGTGTTCTCGGGCATGGCGCGCTCATCAAGATTGCGAGTTTTGCCGAGACTAAATCCGGACCCTGCAGAGGGAAATCGGGCGAGAAACCCCTATTCTGCGGCCTGCAAGACCAGCGTCGTTTCGCCATTCAGCGACATCGCGTGTTTCCGCGTCAATTCGTCGGCCACGTCAACGATGAATGCGGAGTAGTGCTTCTCGATCATGGTGACCGACGTATCGTGAAGAGCCGCGACCAAACGCACCGGAAGGTTGGCCATCAGGCCGCGCACGATCGAGCTGTGGCGCAGAGCGTACATGATCGTATCGTCCGGGACGCCCGATAGCTCGACCACCTTGGCCCACAGGTTTTTTACCTCCGACGCGCGACCCCACGTGCGCCGTTTGTCCTTGATCCAACGCGGCGGGTTGCCGACACGCTTGTGAACCCACCGATACAGCAGAACTTCCGTAGGAGCGCGTCCGGCTAGGAGAGGCCGCAGCCTGTCCATCACTTCTGCGCTGATGGCGATAGCAGCCGGTGGGCGAGGCTTGCGCTTGCGACCTTTTTTCGAGCTCGGCATCATGATCCGGCTCTTGGCTATCTGGACGTCGGCCACCTTCAGTCTAACAATTTGAGAGTGCCTGGCGCCGGTCACTGCTGCAATGAGCACCAGGTAGCCAAAGTCCTCGTCGATCTCGAACGCCGCTTCAATGACGCCGCGAACCTGTGGGTTCAAGAGAAGCTGTTTGCGCGCCTCCTGTTCTATGGGTTCGATACGTGTGCCGGCTTTTATTTCGTCTTTGATGTGGCCAGGCAGTTCGCGGCGGTGCCGCTCCGCTGCGTCGTTCAGGGCGGCGCGAAGATCGCCGAGCAATCTATTGCGCGTCCCCGGCTCAAGCGGCGGCAGTTCCGGCGGCGGATCTCCGCTCTTCCGTTTCTTTTTAGTTTTCGGAATGCGCCGAAGCTGCGCAACCCAATCCTCGATCGTCTTTGCGATCAGCTTCGCCAGGCGTGTCTTTGCGAAGTCGCAGTTTATCGGAATGTGGCTCAACAGGTGAGCTTCCGAACCTTCCTGGCCGGCGCGCTTTTTGCGCTTGGCTGCGTAGGCTTCGACCGCCGACCAAACGGTCGGGACCGTCGCTTCTTTGGCCGCCTCACGGCTGACTTCGACGATCGCAAACTGCTGCTTGCCCCACTGCAAGGCCGCACCGACGGCCGCCGGAAAGCTCAGCGCCTCCGCGCCGGCGCCTTCGTCATCAGCGACGTCGAGCCGCTCTTCCGTCCTCTCCCCGTCGATGACAACCTTCACCACCCAGGTTCCGACGCCGCGGCCCCTGCGATAGCCAAGCGAGACGCCGCCGCGCCCGCCGCTGATGCCCTGCCAGTAGGGGTTTTTTCGCTTGGGCAGTCGCGCGCGTTTCGCGGGCGTATCGACCTGGCGGGCTTTGCCGGCGCGCGCTGTTCCAAGAGTGTTGCTGGCGTCGGTCATCGTGTTTCCCACACAGCCGTCCCACATAGAGGACCGTAATGTTTAGGATGCACGTGAGACCCGAAAACGAAAAGCGCTTTATTTTACAGCGTAATAGGCATCCCACACATCAGGAAACCGCGCCGAAGGGGTTTAGCAACGCATTGGTAATGGAGAGGTCGACAGTTCAATCCTGTCTGGCAGCACCATTTTTCCTAAACGAGATCGGTACTTAGCGACGCGATCGCTGTTCTTTCCCCCCGCGCCTCGGACGCGAACGGGGCGAGAACTGTCGCGCATATCGGGGAAAATACGGGGAGTCTGTTCTCCGCACGTTCTTCGATTGTGTGCTGTGGCAATCACCGGTCGTCGTTCGACTGGCTTACCCCATGCAGATGGTCCGTTCGATCCACCCATCACGGCGTATGACGGCAACCTGCGCTGAGCGGATAGGGACTTCGTGCGCAACAAACGCCTTGTCTGACGCCAGTAGCGCTCGCCGCCGGCGAGCGCGAACAGACAATAATGCGATGGGGAATGCCGCCGCCGACGGCGTTCAACCGGACGGACGCCAATGTTTTCGCTGTTATCGAAGTCATGAATATGGGCGATCACGAAATTATCGGGCGATCCCGAAAGGCTGAACCAAAACGGGCCTTATCTTGTACCTGCGGAAGTCTGAAGTTCAGTTTGCAGGCGCCGCGAATATTAGCCTTTTGCATCTTCGGCACTGAAAGCAGGACACAGGACAGAAGCGAGGCAACCATGCACAAGACGTCGCGGCCCGGGCTCTCGCGTCGTTCCATTCTGCTTTCGACCGCAACACTCTTTATCGCTGGCGCCACAGGAGCGCGCGCCCGCACCATCGCGGGCAGCCTGCCCTGGGAGCCGAACGCGGGAAATCCACTAACACCGGTCAAACTCGGGCCCTGGGAATTCTTCACCGGCGATGAAGGACGCGCGATGGAAGCTCTTGCCGACCGGATCATCCCGCCGGATCCCCAGACGCCCGGCGGCAAGGACGCCGGTTGCGCGGTTTTCGTCGATCGCCAGCTTGCGGGACCGTACGGCAGGCAGGACGGCCTCTACATTCGTCCGCCTTTCAAGGCGGGAGCAAAAAATCAAGGCCATCAGATGGAAGCGGGACCCGGCCAGCAATATCGCCAGGGGCTTGCTGCGCTCGATCGCGCCTGCAAGTCGAAATATGCCGGGAAGCCATTCGCGGAATTGTCCGACAGCGAAAAGGACATCGTCCTCAACGGCATCGAAAGCGGCGATTTCCAGCTCGAGGGCACCGACGGAAAATCATTCTTCGAACAGGCCATCAGGGATGTGCAGATGGGTTTCTTCGCCGACCCGATCTATGGCGGCAATCGCGACATGGTCGCATGGAAGATGATCGGCTTCCCGGGGGCGCGCTACAATTATCTCGACTGGGTAAACCGTCATAACGAACGCTTTCCGCTCCCGCCCGTAGGCATGACAGGCCGGGCGGAATGGACTCCCCAAACACGTTGAGGACCGGTCATGGCGCGCAGGCTTCCGAAGAAAGACGTCGTCATCATCGGCCTCGGCTGGACCGGTTCGATCATGGCTCAGGAACTGACCGACGAAGGCCTCGATGTTATCGCGATCGAACGCGGCCCCTGGCGCGATACGCCGACCGATTTTCCGCCAAGCTACATGCAGGACGAGCTTCGCTATCGCGTGCGGCATGAGCTGTTCCTGCGCCCAGACCAGTTGACGTTCACATTCCGCAACAAGATGGACCAGACGGCGTTGCCTATCCGGAGCTGGGGTGCGTTCATGCCCCCGAACGGCGTTGGCGGCGGCGGTGTGCACTGGAACGCCGAGATGTGGCGCTTCCTGCCATCCGACTTCGTTTTGAAGAGTCATCTGACCGAGCGTTACGGCAAATCGTTCATGCCGGAGGACATGACGATCCAGGATTGGGGCATCACGTTTGACGACATCGAACCGTTTTACGACAGGTTCGAACATCTTTGTGGGACGTCGGGCACTGCGGGCAATCTGAAAGGACAGATTCAGGAAGGCGGAAATCCGTTCGAAGGCCCCCGTTCGCGGCCCTATCCGACCCCCGCGCAGCCGCAACCCTTTAGCCAAACTTTGTTCGCCAAGGCTGCCCGCGAACTCGGCTACAAGCCATTTCCGCAGCCGTCCGGCAATCTGTCGACGGCCTACACCAATCCGCTCGGCCTGCGCATGGGTCCCTGCACCTACTGCGGATTTTGCGAATGGTTCGGCTGCGGCAACTATTCGAAGGCCAGCCCGCAAACGACGATCCTTCCGGTCCTCGTCCGCAAATCGAATTTCACGGCGCAGGACAATTCGGAGGTGGTCAGGATCAACGTCGACCGTTCCGGCAAGCACGCCACAGGCGTTACGTTCGTGGACAGCAGCGGAGAGGAATGGGAGCAGCAAGCGGATCTCGTGATCCTGTCGGCCTATACGATGTTCAACGTCCAGCTTCTGCTTCACTCGAAGATCGGCCAACCGTACGACCCGATCGCCAACAGCGGCGTGATCGGCCGCAATTACACGCATCAGACGACATCGACCGTGAACGGGTTCTTCAACAACAAGAAATTCAATTTCAACCCCTTCATCGCCTCGGGCTCGATCGGCATGTGCATCGACGAGTTCAATGGCGACAACTTCGATCATGGCCCGCACGGGTTCGTCGGCGGAGCGTATATGGGCCAGGTGCAGACCGGCGCCCGTCCGATTGAGAGCACGCTCACGCCACCCGGCACGCCGAAATGGGGTGCTTCATGGAAGAGCGCGGTGCGTGACAATTACCTGAGCACCGTGAAGCCCGGCACAGGTGTGCACGGGAGCTTCTATGCGTACCGCGACAACTATCTTGATCTGGATCCCGAATACAAAGACCGGCTCGGCCGGCCGCTGATGCGCATCACGATGGATCTCCATGAGAACGAAGTGAAACAGAACAGGTTCATGACCGACAAGTTTGCGGAAATCATCAAGGCCATGGGCGCGGACCAACTCGCGAAGCACTATCGCACTGCGCCCTACGACAACACGGAGTATCAGACCACCCATCTCAACGGTGGCGCCATCATGGGTACCGATCCGAAGACCAGCGCGATCAACCGCTATTTGCAGAACTGGGACGTGTCTAACCTGTTTGTCCTCGGCGCAAGCGCATTTCCGCAGAACGCCGGATACAATCCGACACTTACGGTTGGCGCACTGGCCTACTGGGCGGCGGATGCAATCCGCAATCGCTATCTCAAGAACCCGGGACCGCTCGTCGATGCGTAAGACAACAAACGTGCGGTTGCTCGGTGCGCTCGTTGCCTTTGTGGCGGTCGGAGCGAGCTGCTCTGCCCAAGCGGGAGATTCCGACCCTCAGGCATTCACGCAAATCGAAAGAGGTCGATACCTTGCGGTGACGTCTGATTGCGTGAGCTGCCACACCGTTCCGGATAGCAACCAGCCGTTCGCCGGGGGACGCGCGATCGAGACGCCGTTCGGAAACATCTTCGCACCGAACATCACTCCCGATCCGGAGACCGGTATTGGCGCATGGAGTGATGACGAGTTCGACGCAGCCGTTCGCAAAGGGATCGGCCGAACTGGATCGCCGCTTTATCCGGCAATGCCGTATAACGCCTTTACCAAGATGTCCCGTACCGACGTGCAGGCAATCCGGGCCTATCTGAATACGGTCACGCCGGTGCACAATCCGCGGGCCGCAACCGCGTTGCCGTTTCCCTTCAACATCCGCGCAGCAATGCGGGTGTGGAATGCGCTGTACTTCAAGGAGGGGGAGTACACGCCCGATCCGCAAAAATCATCCGAATGGAACCGAGGCGCATTCCTGGTCGACGGACCTGCACACTGCGGCGCTTGCCATACTCCAAAATCGCTTTTGGGCGGCGACAAGCTGAACCAATATTTGCAGGGTTCCTATCTGCAAGGCTGGTCCGCTCCCGACATCACCAACAGCACGAGGTTGGGTCTCGGCCGCTGGGCCGTCGATGACATAGCCGCCTTTCTGAAAACTGGGCACAACCGGGTTAGCGCCGCGACCGGACCGATGGCGGAGGCCGTTAAGCTTTCGACGTCACAGATGACGGATGCAGACGTCAGAGCGATCGCCACTTATTTGAAGTCGCTGCCGGGTGTTGAGGACGACGTCAAACCGCTGCCGCAGGATAACCCGGCAATGGCCGCCGGCGCCGCAATCTACCGCGATCAATGTTCGGCATGCCACGCGCTGGACGGTCGTGGTGTTGCAAAGCTTTTCCCGTCGATTGCGGATTCCTCGATGGTGCGGTCGGCCGATCCCACCACCGCGATCCGCATCGTGCTTCGCGGCGCACGCAGCGTCGCGACCGCCAGCGAACCCACCGCGCCGGGAATGCCGTCCTACGGACGGCAACTCGGCGACGGCCAGGTGGCTGCGGTACTGACTTATATGCGCAACATGTGGGGCGGCGCAGCGCCCGCGGTGGCGGCAAAAGATGTGACGCGGGTAAGGTCAGAGACCGCGTCTCGCCCGGACTAGCGCGTATTCAAGCGAAGTGGAGCCCGGTCGCGTCAAGAAAACGCGTCAAATCAGGAATCCAAAGCCCCGTTTCGATTCCATCGAAACGGAAAAGCTCTAGCGCATGAACCCATAAATCCAGAGGCGTGGGCGAACGTTCGCCTGGGGCGCATTCCGGACTCAAGCACGCCTGAGCCGAACCCCGACATCAGAAAGAAAAACATTGTTTGTTTGGTTCGCGCTTAACGATGACGGTAGCGCGACCGATCTTGAGCACCTTACGGTTGCTTCCATCGCGCGCCGTACTTCCGATAGCGCTGTCGCGCGACCGAACCCGAGTGGACTCCCGGGGCAAAGCAGTAAGGAATTGCAATGAAAAAGAAAAAGATTGTACTCGCAGGTGTCGCGCTGGCCGCCTTGCTCGGTGGCTCCGCGATGGCGGCGGATCTCTCGACAGCGCCGATGTACAAGGCTCCGCCGGCGGTGGCAGTTTGGAGCTGGACCGGATTCTATATCGGCATCAACGGCGGCTACGGCTTCGGCAACAACGACTTCACCCAATCGCTTACTCAGCCAGGCATCGTCGCAAGCTCATTCGACAAACATACGGTCGCCCCCGAAGGGCGGATTGTTCGGCGGTCAGGCCGGCTACAACTGGCAGGTCGGAAATGTTGTCCTTGGCGTGGAGGGTGACGCCCAATGGGCCGACCAGCATGATACGTCGTGCGGCTTTCTCTGCCAGAATCAAGGGGCTTTAACAGCGGGTATTACCGTGAGCCAAAAGCTCGAATGGTTCGCGACCGCGCGTGGCCGCCTCGGCTGGGCCAATGATGGCTATCTGCTCTACGTGACGGGTGGCGGCGCTTGGGGCGGGATTGACGAAAACCAAACGCTCTTCCTCCCTGCAGGGACACTCGGGGGTTCTTCCAGTACGACCAAGAGCGGCTGGACGGTCGGTGGCGGCATCGAGGCGCGACTGTGGGGCAATTGGACCGGAAAGTTCGAATACCTGCACATGGACCTCGGCAACATGACCAGCGTCTTTGTTCCGGATCCGGTCGCGGGGATTACGATCGTCACGACCAGCCATATCCAGAACGATCTGATCCGCGCGGGCCTCAACTACAAATTTAACTAAAGCCCGATCTAGGTTGGGCGGCGCGGTCGTCGCGAGGTATCGATCTTTATCGTCTCAGCAACTTCAAAGCCCCGGCATGATCCGGGGCTTTTTCGTGCCGGAACGTTTCCAAGACCACCAGCTTGATTCGCGGTTCTCTGCGTGACGAGTTCGCTATGGCCTTCCAGGGTAAGAAACCGGCGGCGATCAGTGTAATTTGTTGAGCCGGATCAATCTGATTTGGGTAGTCCAGCCCCATTTGCAAAAATATTCCGCTTCCCGTTTGACCCAAATCACTTTTAGAACCCTCGCCGTCTCACCCCATGAGAGGGGCGTATCGCGATCGTCACGGACGCGGGGTGGGATGCGGTGGACGCGGCAGCGTCGGGCGCGCATTTCGCAATCGCAGGGCGGGTTGAACCTCGTGAGCGATTTGCGGCGCGCAGACGAACGACGCTAACGCGTACGGCAAAACCGTGTGGTCCTGGCACCCGGTGCTGGTGTCAAGTCGGCGGAGGTTTTGCGAGCCCAACCGGGTTCGGCAAAACCCCAATCCGCCGATGACGGTGACAAGACGAATTCGTCGCCGGGGAGAGCACGATATAAGCCGTTAAAACCATTGCGTGCGGGAATGCCGGGTGTTCCGGTGACCTGCGGTGACTACCGTGTGCTTACTACCATTGCACACGGGCTGCGGGTGCACCGTGCACCCGGCATTCCCCACGCCCTCTGTTGGGCGAAAAATTCCAGCACGACTCGGGCGCATCGCGCCGCGGGATCGCGAAGCCGTGTTTGGTGAATACGAACGCGCCACACTTTCAGTCGTCGTCGCCCGCGAAGGCGGGCGATCCAGTATTCCAGAGACGCTGACGATGGAATCGAGAGGCCGCGGCGTACTGGATACCCCGCATGCGCGGGGTATGACGACTCTTGCCGTCATTGCGAGGAGCGAAGCGACGAAGCAATCCAGCTTTTCTATGCTGGCGGCAATTATGGATTGCTTCGCTTCGCTCGCAATGACGGTCTCAACGCGCCACACGCCCAGCCGTCATCGCCGGCGAAAGAGCGTGTGAAGGATACCGACCTCATCCTGAGGAGCTTGCGAAGCAAGCGTCTCGAAGGATGGACGCAAACGCAGGGACTCGCGGCCATCCTTCGAGACGCGCGCGCAGGGCGCGCTCCTCAGGATGAGGGATATGATCACAACCTCGAAAGCGGCGCACCGAAATCCCTTTCTAAAATTCATTTTAATGGTGCGGGCGGATTGGCGACCCTAGATGGGCTTCACGCATCCGACGTTCTAGCAAACCAAAGTGGAGTTTCGCCTTGTCGAACACCTCGGCAAAAATCGCTTTCGCATCGTTACTGATCTTGGCCACCCCTGCCGCTTCATGGGCGCGAGCCGCGGGCGGAGCGGGAATGGGAAATGTGCCCATCAGCGGCATTACGCGGGGCCCGGCAAACGCCGGCGGGATGAACAACGTGACGGTCGATCCGAGCGGGATTGGAAACGCTTCCAGGATGGCTGCGCCGCCGCCGCCGCGCATAACTGTCCCGACGATTCCGCAGTTTAAGTGATGTGAAGATAACTCACGACTTCGATACGCCCGCGCGGCGGCGCCGCTATCGCCGCTTTCACTTCATGGTTCGTCTTAATGTCAGGGGTCGGCGATGAATATCCTTGATCCACAGGGCCCGATCGGAATCGCCGAAAAAACCATCCTGATCGACTCAGTTGCGATCATGCTTGCGATCGTGGTGCCAACCATCGTCGCGATCTTTGCCTTCGCCTATTGGTTTCGGGCATCCAACGCAAAGGCAGCCCACTTGCCGGACTGGGAGTATTCGGGCCGTATCGAGCTTGTCGTCTGGTCGATCCCTACACTCACCGTCATCCTGCTCGGCGGCGTCGCATGGATCGGCGCCCACGAACTCGACCCCGCGAAGGCGATCGACGGACCTTCGCCGCCGCTGACGATTCAGGCGGTGTCTCTCGACTGGAAATGGCTGTTCATCTACCCCGACCAGAAAATCGCGACCATCAATACGCTGACCGTTCCCGCCGGCGTGCCGCTGCAGTTCCAACTCACCTCGGCAAGCGTGATGAACGCGTTCTTCATCCCGCAACTCGGAAGCCTGATCTACACCATGAACGGCATGACCACCCGGCTCAATCTTCGGGCGGACAAGCCCGGGACGCTTCAAGGCCTTTCGGGGCATTTCAGCGGCGACGGATTTTCCGACATGCACTTTGACGTCCATGTCGTGCCATCAGAGGAATTTTCGAAATGGGCGCAGGACGGCTCACAAGTGGAGAAGTCGCTTGACGAGCATAGCTATGAACAGATCGCCAAGCCTTCGATGAAGAACGAGCCGGCAATCTACCGGCTGGCCGATCCGGATCTCTTTCGATCGATCGCGACGCAGAAGATACCGTCTTCCCCAGGAGCGCCGTCGGGCGTGATAGGAGCCGCACTGCCGGGGGTCGCCGATGTTCGGTAAGCTCACCTGGGCAGCGATCCCGATCGATCAGCCGATCCCCATGATCGCTTCCGGCGTCGTCGCGCTCGCCATTCTCGCTATCCTCGCCTGGGTCGTCATCAAGGGGCACCTGCCGTATCTGTGGCACGAGTGGATCACCAGCGTCGACCATAAGCGCATCGGCGTGATGTACACGCTGCTCGCCATGGTGATGTTGCTGCGGGGCTTTGCGGACGCCATCATGATGCGGGCGCAGCAGTCGGTTGCGTTCCATAGCCAAGGTTTCCTTCCACCGGAGCATTACGACCAGATCTTCTCGGCGCACGGCACGATCATGATCTTCTTTGTCGCCATGCCGTTCGTGATCGGGCTGATGAACTTGGTCGTCCCGTTGCAACTGGGCGTGCGCGACGTTGCCTTTCCGACCTTGAACTCGGTCGGCTTCTGGCTGACCGCCACCGGGGCGCTGCTCGTCAACATATCGCTGGTGGTCGGCGAATTCGCGCGCACCGGCTGGCTGCCGTATCCGCCGCTGTCGGAGCTCGCTTATTCGCCCGGCGTCGGGGTCGACTATTATCTTTGGTCGCTCCAGATAGCCGGCGTCGGCACGCTGGTCTCGGGCATCAATCTGGTCACCACCGTGCTGAAGGTGCGCACCAGGGGCATGACTTATCTCCGCATGCCGATGTTCTGCTGGACCGCGCTGGCGACAAATCTGTTGATCGTGGCGGCATTTCCGATCCTGACCGCGACGTTGGCGATGCTGCTGCTCGACCGCTATCTGGGCTTTCACTTTTTTACCAACGACGGCGGCGGCAACATGATGATGTTCATGAACCTGATCTGGGCCTGGGGTCATCCGGAAGTCTACATTCTCGTGCTTCCGGCGTTCGGCATCTTCTCGGAAGTGGTCTCGACGTTCTCCGGCAAGCCGCTGTTCGGCTACCGTTCGATGGTGCTCGCCACCATGGCGATTTGCGTTATCTCGTTCATGGTATGGCTGCATCATTTCTTCACCATGGGAGCCGGCCCCGACGTCAACGCGATATTTGGCATCGCAAGCATGATCATCGCGGTGCCGACCGGCGTGAAGATCTACAACTGGCTGTTCACGATGTATGGCGGCAGGGTACGGTTTGAGACGCCGCTCCTGTGGTCCATCGGCTTCATGGTGACGTTCATCATCGGGGGCTTGACCGGCGTTCTGCTCGCCGTGCCGCCAGCTGACTTCGTCCTGCACAACAGCCTGTTCCTGGTTGCGCACTTCCACAACGTCATCATCGGCGGCGTTCTGTTCGGCGCGTTCGCGGGCTACACTTACTGGTTTCCCAAGGCGTTCGGCTTCAAGCTTCACGAAGGTCTTGGGCAAGCGGCATTCTGGTGCTGGCAGGTCGGCTTCTACGTCGCCTTCATGCCGCTTTATGCAGTTGGCCTGCTCGGCATGACCCGGCGGATGCAGCACTATGACGTGCCGGAATGGCACCCCTGGCTGATCGTTGCCGGGTTCGGCGCAGCCCTGATCCTGTGCGGCATCGTGTTTCAAATCCTGCAGCTTGTCGTCAGCATCCGCCAGCGTGCGCGCCTGGCCGACAAAACCGGCGACCCATGGGATGGCCGCTCGCTCGAATGGGCCACCTCTTCGCCGCCGCCGGTCTTTAATTTCGCTGTGCTGCCCGACGTCTCCGGCGAGGATGCCTTTTGGAGGATCAAAAAGCGTGCGGCGGAGGGGACAGTATCCGACGAAAAGCCGGAGTACCGAGACATTGAGATGCCGCGCAACTCGCCGACCGGATTCGTTTGCGCCTTCTTCGCCACCATGATGGGCTTTGCATTGATCTGGCACATCTGGTGGATGGTTGCCGCAGGAGCGATCGGCGCCTTCGCCACTTTCATCGTGTTCGCGTGGCGTGACCACGATGAGTATGTGATTCCGGCAGACGAAGTCGCACGCATCGACCGCAGCAGCAATGCGCAGCGTCAGGCGATCCTTAGCGCACAGGCTGCCCGATGAGCACAGTTGCCTTTGCAGAAACTCACGACGATCCCAACACGTTGCGGGCTTCCAGTCGCAGCTGGAGCGGCCCCGCGTCGAAGCGCATCGTTACCGGTTACGGTTTTTGGATCTTCATTCTCAGCGATATGGTCATGTTCTCGGCCTTCTTCGCGAGCTACGCCGTCCTGGTCGGGCAGACGGCGGGTGGGCCGAGCGGCCGCGACCTGTTCGATTTGCGCAGTGTCGCGATGGAAACTGGATTCCTGCTGGCGTCGAGCTTTACTTGCGGCCTCGCCACCATCTCCGCCGACGCCCGGCAGACGACCTGGTTCCAACTTGCCATGGCCGTCACCTGCGTGTTCGGCCTCGCCTTTCTCATTCTTGAGGGCAGGGAATTCGCCGCCCTCGTTACACAGGGCGCCGGACCGACCCGGAGCGCCTTTCTGTCAGCGTTCTTCACGCTGGTCGGCTGTCACGGCCTGCACGTCTCGGCCGGCATCCTGTGGCTGCTGACGATGATGGCGCAGGTTTTCACCAAAGGATTCAGGCCGGACATTCAGCGCCGCATCCTGTGCTTCGCGCTGTTCTGGCACGCGCTCGACATCATCTGGATCGCCGTATTCACCATCGTGTATCTGTTGGGAAGCGCAGCATGAGCAACGCACACCATGAGCTCGACGACTGCATCGATCTCGCGCCGGGCGATGAGCACGTAGAGGGTGGCATCGGGCAGCGGGTCATCGGCTATCTCACCGGACTGGGGCTCGCCATCCTGCTGACGGCGACCTCTTTCTTTGTCGCGGGCACCGACCTCGTATGGCAGCCGAGCATTCCGGTGGCACTGATCGTTTTGGCCATTGCCCAAATGGGTGTGCATCTCGTGTTCTTCCTGCACATTACAACGGGGCCTGACAACACCAACAACGTGCTGGCGCTGGCCTTCGGTGTCCTGATCGTATTTCTCGTGATAGGCGGATCGCTGTGGATCATGGCAAACCTCAACCACAACATGATGCCGATGGACGAAATCATGCAGATGCAGCGCTAGCCACGGCGACACAATCCCCGCCCGCCACGCAGCGTGCTGCGTCATCGAAAAATTAAGGCATCTTTAAGGTGTGGTTAGGGGTTCGTTAGTCACGGAAATTTGTTGTAGCCCAAATGGTTGGGTTCTCGGCAGGTGTGACCGATGGGTGACAGCATTTTAGGCAAAAGGTGTCTATCTCCGCCCCCATGGATGGAGCCGGTACGCGGCCCTCCGAAGATCTTGCGGAGAAAAAAACTAATGAAGAAGTTTCTACTCGCTACTGTGGCCCTCGTCGCTCTCGGCGCGACTGTGCCAGCACTTGCAGCCGATCTCGCGGCTCGCCCCTACACCAAGGCTCCGGCTTATGCCCCGGCGCCGATCTACAATTGGACCGGCTTCTACATCGGCGGTCACATCGGCGGCGCTTTCGCGGGCGAAAATAGCTTGACCGGTGACGATGGCCGCTTTTTCGGCGGTGTGCAGGGCGGCGCCGACTATCAGTTCGCCCCCAGCTGGGTGATTGGTGTCGAAGCCCAGTACAGCTGGCTTGGCAGCAACAACAATGGCGTGCTGTTCCCGGGCGGGACTCTCGTGAACTCCAATAGCGACCAGCTTGGATCGGTCACCGGTCGGCTCGGCTACACCTGGGGCCCGGCGCTGCTTTACGCCAAGGGCGGTTATGCCTGGAAGGATGGTAACAACCTCAGCGCAAGGGTCGGCGGCGTGCCGGTGGCTTTCACGACCGACGGCAACAATCGCGACGGCTATACCGTCGGTGCCGGCCTCGAATACATGTTCGCGCCGAACTGGTCTGGTAAGGTCGAATACCAGTACTACAACTTCGGCAGCACCTCGTTCACCAGCGGCCCGGCCGACATCGTCGGCGTCCGCTTCCGCGACGACGAGCATACTGTCAAGGCTGGCCTGAATTATCGCTTCAACTGGGGCGGTCCGGTGGGCCCGAAGTACTGATCGAGTCAGAAGAACTACGGAAAGGCCGGCCTTGCGCCGGCCTTTTTGTTTTGATGCGCAAAAATTGCGCAAATCCTTCGAATGCTCCCGATTTTGTTAACTCCATATCGCGATACTGCCACCCGCAGTTCAACTCTGGTGGACGGGGACAGTATGGCGGCGCGATTCACGACCGGTAACCTTGGTTGGCTCTTGAGGTTCTTGCGTCCGCAATGGGGCGTCCGGGGCAGCCTCTTCGCCGCCTTCGCCGTGATCGCAGGCATGGCGCTCGTCATTAGCAACGGTGCCGGCATCGTGCTGGGGCATCTCGGCAGGTCGATGGTCGACCTGAGCGGGCGGGACATTCCCCGTCTCGCGGCCAGCCTGCAACTTTCAGCGCAGAGCGCAAGCCTTGCCAGTCAGGGCCCGGCACTGCTGGCGTCCGCAAGCCAGGATGCGCTGAACGAGCGCTCCAAGAAAATGAAAGAAACGCAAGCCGTCACGTTCGATACGCTTGGCCAGATCATCGAGCTCGGCGCCGACAAGGCGATCGCCGCAGCCCTCACTCAAACCGTAAAGAACATCGACGATACGATCAACAGCTTAGGCGGGGCGGCCCGCGAACGGTTGGAAGCCTCTGCCCAGCATGAGAAGCTATACGTCGCGCTGCGCAACGCGCAGGCGAGCTTCGTTGCCGCCGCCAGCCCGGCGATGCTGGACGCCCAAGCCCAGCTCAATGCCATCCTCGGCTCTGCCAATCTTTCTCCTGACGACGCAACCGAGGCCGCGCGGACGGTCGAACAAATCGGCAATGTCGTTGCCAGCAGCAATCTGTCGGCATCCGACATGACGGCTGCGCTCTCGGCAAATAGCGGCGACACGCTCGAGGCCATCGAAAAAGAATTCAAGGCGAGCCAGGCGCGTGTCAAATCCAATATCGATCTGCTGCCGAAAAACTCCGCTACTGCGGCGCTTCGAGACGCCGCGCTGAAATTGCTGGAGTTGGGCGAGGGCAAAACCGGCGTTTTCAAACTTCGCCAGAAGGAACTGGACGCTAACGATTACGGCCAGACCATTCTGGAGGAAACTCGCAAGCTCAATGTCGGCCTCGACATCAGCGTGCAGGAACTCGTCCACGGCGTGCAGAGCCAGACCGACGCCGCGACCTGGCAGGCGCGCAAGGAGATTTCGCTGGCCACCACGGTCATGCTTGCGCTTGGCGGCCTCACTTTGATCGGATCGGTGATGTTCGTCTGGCTCTATGTCGGCCGCAACATCCTGCGCCGGATCGGCAACTTGCAGCGCTCGATGCAGCTTCTATCCGACGGCGACCTCGAAACGGAAATCCATCGATCGAGCCAGCACGACGAGATTGCGGCGATGGCGAATTCGCTGCAGGTTTTCCGCGAGAGCATGATCGTGGCCCGCGCGCTCAGCGCCGATCAAGACAAGGATCGCATCGCCAAGGCCGAACGCGCTTCCCGCATGGAGGCGCGGATCATCGATTTCGAAGCCACCGTCCGCACCGCGCTCGACACACTGCAGAAGTCGGCCAATTCCATGCAGGACACGGCGCAAAGCATGTCGGCGACCGCCGATCAATCCAGTGCGCTGGTGACCGCGGTCGCGTCCGCCGCCGAGGAAACCTCCGTCAACGTGCAGACCGTGTCCTCGGGCACCGAGGAGCTTTCTTCATCGATCGCCGAAATCGGCCGCCAGGTGATTACTTCGGCAGAAATCGCCCGCAAGGCCGTCGAAGAAGCCGGCGTCACCGACGCCACCATGCAAGGGCTTGCCGAAAACGCCAGCCGCATCAGCGTCGTAGTTGACCTGATTCAAGTCATCGCCTCGCAGACCAACCTGCTCGCGCTCAACGCCACCATCGAGGCCGCGCGGGCCGGCGAAGCCGGCAGGGGCTTTGCCGTGGTTGCTTCCGAGGTAAAGAGCCTCGCCAACCAGACCGCCAAGGCCACCGACGAAATCCGCTCGCAAATCGCCAGCATGCAGCAGGTGACCACGTCGGCGGTCGGCGCGATCCGCAACATCGGCCAGACCATCAGCGAGATCAACGAAGTCACCGCTGCGATTGCGGCAGCGGTCGAACAGCAGGGCGCGGCGACGCGCGAGATCGCCCGCAACATCCAGCACGCCGCCGGCGGCACCAGCCAGGTTTCCAGCAACATCGTCGGCGTCAGCACCGCCTCGACCGAAGCCGGATCGGCGGCAGGCGAGGTGCTGAGCGCGTCCGGCGCGCTTCGGCACGAAGCCGACGTGCTGCGCTCCGAAATCGACGCCTTCCTCACCAACATACGAGCCGCCTAAAGCTTGTCGCCATGCGGCGCAGGCTTAAGCCTGCGCCGGGAATGCATGGATTGCCTCGCGTTTGCCGGGGGCGCAGGGCCGGCATTCCCCGCGTTTTGTCGAAATCGCCACCGTTTTTCGGCTGGCGCCGCGCCGATTGTGCGGCTAAGCCGATAGAGCGCGATCAGCAGAAGTGGGATCCGGTTTTGCGTTCGATCGTGCTCCGGGTTTCTATCGGGCGCATGATCTCTTCGCCAAACCGCTGAAACTGTGGCGAATCATGCGCCGCAACATTGCGACGCTAACGATGCATTCAAAAACAGACACGATTCAATCCTCGGCCGAGGCGCTGCGCTATCCCTGGGAAGACCATCCCGGCCAGGATCAGGTCGTCGAGGTGATGCCGGGAGTATTGTGGGTCCGGCTCAAACTGCCGTTCCGCCTCAATCACGTGAACATCTATCTGCTCGCCGATGGCGACGGCTGGGCGATGGTAGATTCCGGATTTGGCAACGAGGAGTCGATCGCAGCCTGGACTGCCCTGTTCGAAGGGCCGCTGGCGCATGTGAAGATCACCCGGTTGATCGTGACCCATTCGCATCCCGATCACGTCGGTCTTGCGGGTTGGATCGTCGAGCGCTTCAACTGCTCGCTCCATATGTCGCAGGTGGAATATCTGCAGTCGGTCTACCATCAGAACCGCGGCACCGAAGAGCGCAGAAACGCGCAGCGCCTGTTCTTCCGCCGTCACGGCATGGACGAGGACCTGACCGACAAATTGCTCGGTCGCGGCCAGGACTACCTGAAGCGGGTCTCGATTCTGCCGCCGTCCTACCGCCGCATCTCGCATGGCGACGAAATTTCCATCGGCACGCGGCGCTTCAAGGTCATTACCGGCGGCGGCCATGCGCTGGATCAAGTGATGCTGTATTGCGCCGCCGACAAGCTGTTCCTGTCAGCCGACCAGGTGCTGAGCAAGATTTCGCCCAACGTCAGCGTCTGGGCCGTCGAACCCGACCAGAACTCGCTGGGCGAGTATCTCGCCTCGCTGGCGAGCCTGACCACCACCCTGCCCTATGACGTCATCGTGCTGCCCGGCCACGGGCTGCCGTTTTACGGACTGAAGACACGTATCAAGCAATTGGCCGATCATCACGAGGATCGGTGCCGGCTGATTGCCGAGGCCTGCCGGGACACGCCGCAAACCTCGAAGGAACTGGTGCCGGTGGTATTCCACAAGCACGCACTCGACGTGCATCAGATGGGATTTGCCGCCGGCGAGCTGATCGCCCATGTCAATTACATGCTGGTCGAAGGACGTCTGACCGCCGAGGAGGCCGACGGCGTGCTGCGCTTCAGGACAACCTGATTCCTTGGCGCGACATCGGCTTCGGTCGCCGCAGATACGGAGCGCCGAAAATCGCTCGCAGCTAAAAGCCGATAAGAGCCAGAGCAACCCAGCTGACGGCAAAGGCCAATGGTACGCCGGCCGCGATCGAAACAATGAGCCTGATCATTTGACCGCGCATGGCTATCTGTCCTGATTCGCGTCGCTAACGGAGGTGGGCAACCGGATTGGGAATTCCGAGGGCACGCGAACAGCTGTCGAAGCGGATCAGGACCATTGGCGCCTGCGCTCTGCCCGATGTCTTTGAGCTTTGGTGGCCGTCGATATCCACGTCGCCTCCGCGTGCCGTGGCTACGAAACTCGCTGAGTAAGCTTGATGCCCGCGCTGCAGTCGCGAGTCCTCGCTGCAATCACTTGAACTGCGGAATCGCCGGGACGCTTATGCGCGGCGGCGGTATCGGAGCTACCCTGGAAGCGTTTCCGATCCCACTTGGGTCGACCGACATACCGCTCAACGCGCCAAGTTCAGCAGCGCTTGTTCGGCCCCCTCCGACATGTCCCGTCGCGGCAGGGGCTCCGCCTCGCGCAAACCCCGTCGCGGCCGGGCCTCCGCCTCGCGCAAACGAAGCGGCAGGTGTGGCCAAGACCATGAACAATGCGATAGCGACTTTTACGGAGGTGTTCGACATGAGGAAACTCCACTCACACTTTTACTAGAACGCCGAATGCGTAAAACTGATGTAGGTCCGCAATCCGCCGGCACCATTAGCTAAACTGAATTTTAGATTTCGGTGCGGCCAAGAACGCCGGACGGGAAGGCGATAGCGAGACAAATCGCGCTTACGACTATTTCCCGACCTGGATTTCGCCGATTGCAATCGCGGCTTCCGGGAAACGTTGCTGGCTTCGCGGATCGGGATGGTGCCTCGCCTGCAGCGAGCGCGAGGTTCGCCCTAACCGGGAACCGGGCGTTTTTGAAATTCGTGTTCCAAATACCGACGACACGAATTGCAATTAGCGTATTGATCGAGTTCGAGTTTTAGCCGCGCAGAATCCCACCCGACCCCCCGATCATTTGACTACCTCAAAGGCCGATTCGGCTCGACATCAATCCTGGAAACGCTCTAAAAAGGTCGCGCCGCACCGGCCCAGCTTTCGTTCCAGGTTGTACGATGGATTACAGCAAGTTCTTCAGCACCGCCCTCAACCGCCTGCATGATGAGCGGCGCTATCGGGTATTCGCCGATCTCGAGCGGATCGCCGGCCGGTTCCCGCACGCGGTGTGGCACTCTCCGAAGGGGCCGCGCAATGTCGTGATCTGGTGCTCCAACGACTATCTCGGAATGGGGCAGCATCCCAAAGTAGTCGGCGCCATGGTGGAGACCGCCACCAGAGTGGGCACCGGCGCCGGCGGCACCCGTAACATCGCGGGCACCCATCATCCCCTGGTGCAGCTCGAGCGCGAACTGGCCGATCTGCACGGCAAGGAAGCGGCGCTGCTGTTCACGTCCGGGTACGTCTCGAACCAGACCGGTATTGCGACCATTGGGAAGCTTATTCCGAATTGCCTGATCCTGTCGGATGCGCTGAACCACAATTCGATGATCGAAGGCATCCGTCAGTCCGGCTGCGAGCGCCAGGTGTTCCGCCACAGCGACATGGCGCATCTGGAAGAATTGCTGCGCGCCGCCGGCCCCGACCGCCCGAAACTGATCGCCTGCGAGAGCCTTTATTCGATGGACGGCGATATCGCACCCTTGGCGAAGATCTGCGATCTCGCCGAGCGGTACGGTGCGATGACCTATGTCGACGAGGTTCATGCGGTCGGTATGTACGGTCCGCGCGGCGGCGGCGTCGCCGAGCGCGACGGCGTCATGCACCGCATCGATATCCTCGAAGGCACCCTCGCCAAGGCGTTCGGTTGCCTCGGCGGCTATATCGCCGCGAATTCCCATATTATCGACGCGGTGCGCTCCTATGCGCCCGGCTTTATCTTCACGACCGCGCTGCCGCCCGCGATCTGCTCTGCCGCGACCGCCGCGATCCGGCACCTCAAAACCTCGAGCTGGGAGCGGGAGCGCCATCAGGACCGCGCCGCCCGCGTCAAGGCGATACTGACCGCCGCAGGGCTGCCGGTGATGTCGAGCGACACACATATCGTGCCGCTGTTCGTCGGCGACCCCGAACATTGCAAGCGGGCCTGCGATATCCTTCTGGAAGAGCACAACATCTACATCCAACCGATCAACTATCCGACGGTAGCCAAAGGTACCGAGCGGCTGCGGATCACGCCGTCGCCCTATCACGACGACAGTTTGATCGATCAGCTTGCCGAGGCGCTGTTGCAGGTCTGGGAGCGGCTCGGTCTGCCGCTTCACGAGAAATCCCTGGCGGCCGAATAGGGCCAGCCCAGCGTCCCGCGGCGGAATCCCTCGGCCCGGACCGTCAGTTGCGATACTTCGCCGGCCTAATCCCGCTATACTCCCTCTCCGCGACAGCTGTCGTTGACGGCGGCGCCGGTCAAGGCGCCACCGAAATTGTAAGGGAGTAAGCAGCGATGCTGCACGACTGGGGCGTGATCGCAGCCGCCTTCGGCTACATCGGGTTCCTGTTTCTGGTTGCGAGCTATGGCGACCGCCTCTCGCCGACGCAGCGCGGCCGCGCCAGCGGGCTGATCTATCCGCTGTCTCTGGCGATCTATTGCACGTCCTGGACGTTCTTCGGTTCGGTCGGATTCGCTACCCGCACCAGCATTGATTTTCTCGCGATCTACATCGGCCCCATCCTGCTGGTCGGGCTCTGCACTCCGCTGCTCCGTCGCGTGATCCAGCTGGCGAAATCGCAGAACATCACCTCGATCGCCGATTTCATCGCCGCGCGCTACGGCAAAAGCCAGGCGGTCGCCGGAACGGTTGCGGTGATCGCGATCATCGGCTCGGTCCCCTACATCGCGCTGCAACTCAAGGCCGTGGCGTCGTCGCTCGGAACCATCCTCAGCGAAGACCAGGCATTCTCCTCAATTCCACTCATCGGCGATATGGCGCTGATCGTCACGCTGGCGATGGCGGCATTCGCCGTGCTGTTCGGAACCCGGCAGACCGACGCGACGGAACATCAGCATGGCCTGATGCTGGCGGTCGCAACCGAATCGATCGTGAAACTGGTGGCCTTTATTGCCGCCGGCGTGTTCGTCACGTTCTGGATGTTCGGCCCGACCGAGCTGATCGAGCGCGCGATGAAGACGCCGGAAGCGGTGCGGGCCATCAGCTACACGCCCTCGCTCGGCAATTTCCTCACCATGACGCTGTTGTCGTTTTGCGCGATCATGCTGCTGCCGCGCCAGTTTCACGTCAGCGTGGTCGAGAATTCCAGCGATGCCGAAGTGGGCCGGGCGCGCTGGCTGTTTCCGCTGTATCTGGTCGCGATAAACCTGTTCGTGATTCCGATCGCGATCGCCGGCCTCGTGACCTTCCCGTTCGGCGCGGTCGAAAGCGACATGTATGTGCTGGCGCTGCCCATGGAGGGAAATTCAGCGCTGCTCAGCGTCGGCGTCTTCATCGGAGGCTTGTCGGCGGCGACCGCCATGGTGATCGTGGAATGCGTCGCGCTTTCGATCATGGTCTCGAACGATATCATCCTGCCGCTGGTGCTGCAGCGCAGTCGAGAATCGCGCACCGGCCAGAAGGACTTTGGCGACTTCCTGCTCAGGGTTCGCCGTTTCGCGATTTTCGCCATCATGGTGATGGCCTATTTCTACTATCGCGCATTGGGCAACGCCCAATTGGCGGCGATCGGCCTGTTGTCTTTCGCGGCCATCGCGCAGCTTGCACCGGCGTTTTTCGGCGGTCTGTTCTGGCGGCGCGCGACCGCGCAAGGCGCCATCGGGGGTATGCTGGTCGGTGTCGCCGTCTGGGTCTACACGCTATTTCTTCCGAGCTTCCTCGACGGCAATACCGTGGGCATGCTCTTGCTGCAGAACGGCCCGTTCGGCATCGAGGCGTTGCGTCCACAAGCCCTGTTCGGCGCCGATCTACCGCCGCTGCTGCATGGCGTTCTCTGGTCGCTTTCGCTTAACCTCTTGACCTACGTCACGCTGTCGCTTGCGCGCGCGCCGTCCTCGATCGAACGGTTGCAGGCGGACCTGTTTGTGCCCCATGCGCTCGCGCCGATGACGCCGACGTTCCGGCGCTGGCGCACGACGGTGACGGTGCAGGACATTCAGAGCACGGTCGCGCAGTATCTGGGCCCCGATCGCGCCCGTCATTCGTTCGATGCCTTCGCGGCTACCCACCACATCCGCCTCGAACCTTCGGCGCCGGCCGATTTCGAGCTGTTGCAGCATGCGGAGCACCTGATCGCCTCATCGATCGGGGCGGCGTCCTCGCGGCTCGTGATGTCGCTGTTGCTGCGCAAGCGCACCGTCTCCGCCAAGGCCGCGCTCAAACTGCTCGACGACGCCCACGCCGCACTGCATTTCAACCGTGAGGTATTGCAGACCGCGCTGAATCATGTGCGGCAAGGCATCGCCGTGTTCGACGAGGATTTGCAGCTGATCTGTTCAAACCGGCAGTTCGGCGAGATTCTCGGCCTGCCGCTGCACGTCGTCCAGCTCGGGATTCCGCTGCGGGAAATCCTTGAATACATGGGAGACATTAGCCCCCCGGGCTTCGGCGACAGCGAGGCGTTGATGGAAAGGCGCCTGGCCGCCTATACCACCGAAGGCGAGCCCTATCTGGAACGTCTTCCGGATCGTCACATGGTGATCGAGGTGCGCACCAACCGGATGCCCGGCGGCGGTCTGGTCATCACCTTTACCGACGTCACGCCTTCGTTTGAGGCTGCCGAAGCGCTGGAACGCTCCAATGCCACGCTGGAAAAACGCGTACGCGACCGTACCGAGGAGCTTACCCGCCTGAACTCGGAACTCGCGCTTGCCAAGAGCACTGCCGAGGACGCCAACGTCTCGAAGACGCGTTTTCTGGCGGCCGCGAGCCACGACATCCTGCAGCCGTTGAATGCGGCACGGCTCTATGTGACGAGCCTGGTTGAGCGGCAAAACGGCGGCGAGGATTCCCGGCTGGTCGAAAACATCGACGATTCCCTCGAGGCGATCGAAGAAATCCTCGGCGCTCTCTTGGATATTTCGCGGCTCGATGCAGGCGCCATGACGCCCTCGATCTCAAACTTCAAAATGGGCGACCTGATGCGTTCGCTGGAAATCGAATTTGCGCCGATCGCACGCGCCAAGGGGCTGAAGCTGACATTCGTGCCCTGTTCGCTGCCGGTGGAATCCGATCGCCTGATGCTGCGGCGATTGCTGCAGAACCTGATCTCCAACGCCATCAAATACACGCCGCGCGGGCGTGTGCTGGTCGGTTGCCGGCGCCACGGCCAATCGCTGCAGATCGGCGTCTACGACACCGGCGTTGGCATCCCCGTTCGCAAGCGCGGCGAGATTTTCAAGGAGTTCCATCGCCTGGAGCAGGGCGCGCGGATTGCGCGGGGCCTTGGCCTCGGGCTATCGATCGTCGAGCGCCTTGCGCGCGTTCTCAACCACGGCATCGCACTCGACTCCAATGTCAGCGGCGGTTCGTTTTTCTCGGTAACTGTCCCCATCGCGAAAGCGATCGATCACACCGCGGCGGTCACCAGCGCGACGCCGCTTTCCAAGACGCCGATGAGCGGCTCACTCATCGTTTGCATCGAAAACGATCCGGCGATCCTGGACGGCATGAAAACGCTGCTTACCGCTTGGGATGCCGAGGTCATCGCGGTGGCCGATCCCGACTCGGCGATCGAGGCGATCGAGGCCGCGGCTGGGCCGGTCACAGGTCTTCTGGTCGATTACCATCTCGACCGCGGCAACGGCGTCGCCGCGATCAGAGACATCCGCCGCCAGTTCGGCGAAAGCATCCCGGCGATCCTGATCACGGCGGATCGCAGCCCGCATGTACGGGCTGCGGCGCGTGAGGAGAACATCGCGGTGCTGAACAAGCCGGTCAAACCAGCATCGTTGCGGGCGCTGCTGGGGCAATGGCGCACCCAGCAAATGGTAGCGGCGGAGTAATCAGAGCCTGATCTATTGCGGCGATGGTATGCCTTGCCGCCACTGGCCGCCGGCGATCTTCGCCGCGGCGATCACCGCCTGGGTGCGGCTCTCGACGCCGAGCTTTTGCAGGATCGCCGATACATGCGCCTTGATCGTCGCTTCCGAGACGCCAAGCTCGTAGGCGATCTGCTTGTTGAGCAGCCCTTCCGACAGCATCATGAGCACCCTCACCTGCTGCGGGGTCAGCGTCACCAGCCGGTCGCGGAGCCGCGTCATGTCCGGATCGGCCGCCGATGACAGATCGGTATCCGGCGGTATCCAGACGTCGCCATCCATCACCTTCACGATCGCGTCGCGCAACGTCTCGACCCCGAACCGCTTGGGAATGAATCCGGAAGCGCCGAAATCCAGCGATCGGCGGATCGTGCCGGCATCGTCGCTGGCGGACACGATCACGACAGGGATCGCCGGATACTGCGCGCGGAGATAAATCAGGCCGGAGAAACCGCTGATCCCCGGCATGGTCAGATCGAGCAGGATCAGATCGACATCGGGATCCTGCTCCAGCAGCGCGGTCAGGTCGTCGAACGATCCCGCTTCGTCGATCTTCGCCGAAGTCACGACGCTCGCAACCGCCTGTCGCAACGCATCGCGGAACAGCGGGTGGTCATCGGCAATAACAAGATGGGTACTGGCGGCGGCAGTCATTTGTTCCGGGCGGCGACGAGAGGTCGAGAAAGCATGCAACTATTTGCTGAGTCAGACAGCAATTTAATTGTTCACTGACAGGAAGCGCCTTGCAAGGCAACATTCCCGCATTCCGCCAAGGCAGTTAATCCAGCTAAGAACGGCTCCGGAAATGGTGCGGCGCAAAATCGGAGCGGGTGCCATTCGTCCTGTCCATCGCACCCCCATCAGGCATCGGTGCCCGTACGCGATCGATCCAAAAGTTATGCTGGGGCGCCCGCGATCAGGGACCGTTCCAGCGCTTCCCCGTCCATCCGTGCAAGCAATTCGTCGTGGATGTTGCAAAGGCTGACACGGAGATAATTGCGCGTTGTTGCGAAATCCCGGCCGCGCAATTTCTCGTGGATCGGCATCATGCCAAAATAGGTTTCCGCCAGAGGATCGGGAATGTCCATTACACGCTTGGGCGCGTGCCCTCCGACCAGATCAAGCCGATGCGCAAGGTCGCGCCGCGCTTCAAGCCAGGCTTCTTCTCCGATCGACGGAGGAATCGGATAGCGGTCGAAAACCGAAAGAACGACCATGATCAGCTGGTCGAGAATTTCCCGGCGCTGAATCCCGGCTTGAGAAGCCACGACCCCATCGATCATTTCGCCGACCATCGACAGTCCCAGCGGAAAGGCCTGCCAGCGAGCGTGCTCAACGGATTGCGCAAATCCTTCCTCGGCAAACAGAACCTTAGCATAGTGACCTGCCCGCGCGCGCGAGTATTCGTAAATTCCCTTTTGTACGATGAAGGCCGATTGCGCGTCGATGAAGTCCGCAAGCGCCTCCCGATCGCGAATCGGCGGACGGGGGCGAAACAATTTTTCCAACAGCTTCATCGCATCCATTATCCTGCCAGACGGGCTCAGCTTACCTCGTCCGCCTATTTCAGCATCTGCAAAGTTCAACGTTTCCAATGCAGCATCGCTGTTAGCAGTTGCAACATTTTCTACCCACCGAAAGTATAATAAAGCGGTGAGCAATCGTAATGTTAGCCTTCGTTGTCTCCAAACTGGCGCAAGACCGGTTGGAGCTGCGGCAGGGGGGGCGCCGCGCTGAGGGTTTGCATTCCCCTCGATCATTCAATCCCGCTGCATTTTTGCAGCCGGCGCTTTGAGGGAGGATTGCAACCCATGGTAGATTCTACAAGTATGAAAGAGAAAGAAGAAGCCCACTGGGCAAAGACCTCGCGTCTGATGTTCACGCATCTCGCGGTCTGGTTCTTCTTCGGCTTTATCATCCACATGTTCGTGGTGCCCCTCAACAAGATCACAATTCCGATCCTCGGTTTTCCGCTCGGCTTCTATATGGCCGCGCAGGGATCGCTCATCGTGTTCGTGGTCATGCTGTTCATGTTCGCAAAACAGCAGGACAAGATTGACCGCGAATTCGGCTTTGCCGAGGAAGATTGAGGGAGGATCGACCATGGCTACAAAATCTGCAGGCGGCTCCGACTTTCTCAACAACCTTGGGCGGGTCTACGGCATCTACACCGGTGGCTTTCTCGCCTTCGTCGTCTTGCTCGCGGTGCTCGAACAGGTCGGGGTCCCGAACAAGGTCCTCGGCTACCTGTTCGTGTTCTTCACCCTCGCAGTCTACGCCATCATCGGCGTTCTCTCGCGAACGGCGCAGGTCTCCGAATATTACGTCGCTGGCCGCAGCGTCCCGGCGCTCTACAACGGCATGGCCACTGGCGCCGACTGGATGTCGGCGGCCTCCTTCGTCGGTATGGCCGGCACCCTGTTCCTGCTAGGCTACGATGGCCTCGCATGGGTGCTCGGATGGACCGGCGGCTTTGTGCTGGTTTCGATTCTAATCGGACCTTATTTGCGCAAGTTCGGCGCCTACACGGTGCCTGACTTCCTGGCATTCCGGTACGGCGGCAATTTCGCCCGCGGGCTCGGCGTGCTCGTGCTGGTTGCCTGCTCCTTCACCTATGTGACAGCGCAAATCTACGGCACCGGCCTTATCGCCTCGCGCTTCCTCGGAATGCCCTTCGAACTGGCAGTTTTCGCCGGGCTTGTCGGCATTCTGGTTTGCTCGATGCTGGGCGGCATGCGGGCGGTGACCTGGACCCAGGTGGCCCAGTACATCGTGCTGATCATCGCCTATCTGACGCCAATCGTCATCCTGTCCACCAAGAAGTACGGATTTCCGATTCCGGAGCTCACTTACGGACAGGCGATCGCGGACATTACTGCGCGAGAGCAGCAAATGCTGGCGGCCGGTCTGGCATCGGTCGCAGCGCTGAAACCTCATATCCAGCCGTTCCTCAGCTATAGCCCGCTCAACTTCTTCGCAATCATCCTGTGCATGATGGTCGGCACGGCTTCGTTGCCGCACATCCTGATGCGTTATTTCACCACCCCTTCAGTGCGTGAGGCACGGCAGTCTGTGGCGTGGTCGCTGTTGTTCATCTTCCTGCTGTACTTCTCCGCACCGGCCTACGCGGCGTTCTCGAAGCTGGAAGTTTACACCAACATCATCGGACGGGACCTGACCGCCATTCGTCCCTGGCTGTTCAACTGGGGTGAACTGGGGCTGATCCAGATCTGCGGCAAGAACGCGGCCAATATCGACGCAATCGTTGCGGCCTGCAAAGCGATTGCCGGTCACCCGGGGGTCGTCAGACTGCAGGACTTCGTGATCAACACCGACGTGATCGTGCTCTCCACGCCCGAGATCGCGGGACTTCCGTATGTGATCTCAGGCCTTGTCGCCGCCGGCGGTCTCGCCGCTGCCCTCTCCACCGCGGACGGGTTGCTGCTCGCCATCGCCAATGCACTGTCGCACGACGTTTACTACAAGATGATCGACCCCGGCGCGCCGACCGCGCGCCGGCTGGTCATCGCCCGCGTACTGCTGCTGATGGTCGCTGTGGTCGCGGCCGCGACGGCTGCAACCAAACCCGGCGATATCCTGGCCATGGTCGGCTGGGCGTTCTCGCTTGCAATGGCCGGCAACTTCCCGGCGCTCGTGATGGGCGTCTGGTGGAAGCGCACGACGGCAACGGGTGCCGTCTGCGGCATCATTGCCGGTTTCGGGCTGTGCCTGTTCTATCTCGTGACAACGCGGTACTTCCCAGGCGCCGGCGTGAAGTATTTCGGCATGACATCGCTGATCAACCCGTTGACGGGGGCACCACTGGTCGACATCGCGAAAGCCATGGCACTGCCCAATGCCATGGAGAGCTTCCCGACACTGGCCCACCCGATGGCCAACAAGGTCGGCTGGTTCGACCTCAACAACATCGCCTGCGGTTTGCTGGGAACGCCACTCGGCTTCGCGGTCATCTACGTCGTCAGTCTGCTCGGCAAGGAGCCGTCGAAGGAAATGCAAGCCTACGTCGATGACATCCGAAAGCCGCGAGGCAGGACTGTGCTCGAGGAGAAGACTACCTAACGGCTGCTCAAGATTGAATGTCGACAGACGGGGCCTTTCAAGGCCCCGTCTTTGTTTGTCGCACCATATGCCTTGCCCGGACATCCTGCTCTTGCCATTGTTGGCCGAGCGCGGCGGGTTGAAATGATCGGCTATTGTCTCATCCCGATGCTGTCAGGCTGCCAGGAGAAACGTCCTTGGATACCGCAAGCTCGCTCGCCGCATATTGGTACTTCCATCTCCCTAATTTTATTCTCGCCGCGTTGATGTACACATTGCTTGGCCGCGCACTGCTCGGTCTAATGGTGGATGCAGACTCTCCAAATTACATATGGCGATTTTTTTGCCGGATCACCGATCCCGTCATCGCGATTGTCACAGTTGTGACGCCGAAGGCGGCCGCTCCGGTGGTGCTTTGGCTGTTCGGCTTCGTCTGGCTGTTCTGGCTGCGCGTCGCGCTTCACTACACGTTGTTGTTGTTAAATCTCGCCCCCCGGTTCGGCGGAGCGGCATCATGAACCGAAATTTCTATTTCATCGGAATTGCATTTTTTGGGATGATCAACGGCATCTTCAACCAGTTCGCGTTGATTTTCACGCTGCTGTACGTCCAACTGCTCGCCGGCCCGCTGCTGTTTGGCAGCCTATCTCTGACGCTGATGTTCGCATCGCTGATGGTCTCGACCGCTACCATCATTCTCGGCGGGATTCCGGCGGCAGTCTACGAGCGCATCACCGGCGCCTCGGAATCAAACGACGTATCGCTCTGGATATGGCTTGCTGGAACCGCCATTCTTGCGCTTCCCGCCGCCGGTAACTTTCTCAAGATCGGACTGTAACCGTCGATACGCGGTGTTGAGGACGGGCCGCGCTGCCGCTACGCTGTAGCTGGCTTTTGAATCCGACCTATTTTCTTCCATTGACGGAGTGGCGGATCATGGAAGAGATGCGCCGTATTGCCTATGAAACAGTGCTTCGCGCATGCGGATTCGCATCGCTGGCCATCTTCTGCATCATGATCGGACTGTCCTTTCTGCCGCGCTCTGCCTTTCAGGCTGGAGGTTTTCTCAGCATATTGATGACGCTCGTTCTGGTGCTGAAAGCGCATGAAGCAAGGACCAAAGATCACCGCCGGACCGAGATGTGGCTCTATCTCCCGAAGGAAAGCCGTCCGCCGCAATCCTCCGCGCAAATGGTGATTTCGGCGATCATGTGCGAGACCTATTTGCTGTTCGCACGCTGGACCGCGGTGATCTCCATCGTGTTGTGGAGTATTGCGCTTTTTTTCTCTGTTATTGGACTTTAGTTCGAGACTGCGCCGACCGGCGAGGCTCCGGGTGCGCTCAGGTCTGCTGATTGTTTGTTTGGTGGCTAAATGCAGGGCGGCTCGAAGCGTTGAGAACGGCCTGCAATGCCAAGGCCCTCTGCGTTCCGAAAATCAGCACTGCCCACTGATTGCGCAGGTGGAATCATGCAAGCGCAGCAGCAGAGTCCGACGTCCTGTGCGCAGAGGCTCAACGCCAGCCGAAAGTACTATTGGGCCAAGTTTGGCGAACATGTAGGAACCTTCGAATAAATAAGCGTCAATCTGACGCAACACACATATTTGTGAGCAAAAAGAAAGGGAGCGATCCAAAAATGGCAACAATGGCTGTAACGGAAGTTAGAAGTACGGGGATGACGAAGGACGAACGTTTCGTCATTACCGCCTCATCGCTCGGCACCGTTTTCGAATGGTATGACTTCTATCTCTACGGATCGCTCGCCGGCATTATCGGCGCACAATTCTTCTCGGCCTATCCGCCGGCAACCCGCGACATCTTCGCGCTGCTCGCCTTCGCCGCCGGCTTCCTGGTGCGCCCGTTCGGCGCCATTGTGTTCGGGCGCATCGGCGACATCGTCGGACGCAAATACACCTTCCTCGTCACCATTGTGATCATGGGTCTGTCGACCTTCATCGTCGGCCTGCTGCCCAACGCAGCAACGATAGGCTTTGCGGCGCCGGTCATCCTGATCGTGCTGCGTCTGGCGCAGGGTCTGGCGCTGGGTGGCGAGTATGGCGGAGCCGCCACTTACGTGGCCGAGCATTCGCCGCAGGGCAAGCGCGGTTACTACACCTCGTTCATTCAGACCACCGCCACCCTGGGGCTGTTCCTGTCGCTGCTGGTGATCCTGTTTACCCGCACGGCGCTCGGCGAAGCCGACTTCGCCGCCTGGGGATGGCGTATTCCGTTCCTGGTATCGATCTTCCTGCTGGGAATCTCGGTCTGGATCCGGCTGCGCCTCAACGAATCGCCGGTGTTCCAGAAGATGAAGGACGAGGGCAAGAGCTCAAAAGCCCCGCTGACCGAAGCCTTCGCCAACTGGAGCAACGCAAAGATCGTCATCCTGGCGCTGATCGGCGGCACCATGGGTCAGGGCGTGGTCTGGTACACCGGCCAGTTCTACGCGCTGTTCTTCCTGCAATCGATCCTGAAGGTCGACGGCTATACCGCCAATCTTCTCATCGCATGGTCGCTATTGTTCGGCACCGGCTTCTTCATCGTGTTCGGCGCGTTGTCGGACAAGATCGGCCGCAAGCCGATCATTCTTGCAGGTTGCCTGATCGCGGCGCTGTCGTTCTTCCCGATCTTCAAGATGATCACCACCAACGCCAACCCGACGCTGGAAAAGGCGATCGAAACCGTGAAGGTCGAGGTTGTTGCCGATCCCGCAGGCTGCGGCGATCTGTTCAACCCGGTCGGCACCCGGGTGTTCACCGCGCCATGCGACACTGCCCGCGCCTTCCTGGCTCAGTCGTCGGTCAAGTATTCGACCGTCTACGGCCCCGCCGGTTCGGGCGTGAAGGTTGTCGTCAACGGCAAGGACGTGCCTTACACCGCGGCGGCCGCTTCGAATCCGCAGGTGCTGGCGGCGGTGCAGGGCGCAGGCTATCCAAAGGCCGGCGACGCCCAGATCGTGAAGATGTCGAACCCGTTCGACATCTTCCGCCCGCAGGTCGCGGCGATTATCGGACTGCTATTCATCCTGGTGCTCTTCGTCACCATGGTGTACGGGCCGATCGCGGCAATGCTGGTCGAACTGTTCCCGACCAAGATCCGCTACACCTCGATGTCGCTGCCCTATCACATCGGCAACGGCTGGTTCGGCGGATTGTTGCCCGCGACCTCGTTCGCGATCGTGGCCTCGACCGGCGATATCTACGCAGGTCTTTGGTATCCGATCATCTTCGCATCGATCACGGCGGTCGTCGGCTTCTTCTTCCTGCCGGAAACCAAGGACGTCGATATCAAGACCAACTAAATAGTCTCGCCGGCGGCAACAACCGTTCGGACAAGGCTCAAACACACCGGCCGCGGATCGCTCCGCGGCCGGTTTTTTCTTTAGAGCGTGATGACTTTTCTTCGAACCGCCATCCGCTCTATGTTTTTGTCTGAGCATGATCTCCGCGCAAACGCCTAGCGTTTGTCGCGAGGGAAAACCGGTACCCACTTCTCCGGATCATGTTCTAGCCGGTACCGCCGATGAACTGCAGCACGATCTCACGCCGGTGCGGGCGGGCGCGATGCTCGATCAGGTAGACCGCCTGCCACGTTCCCAGTGCGAGTTCGCCTTTCAGAACCGGGATGTGCAGCGAGGCCGCCGTCAGCATGGTCTTGACATGCGCCGGCATGTCGTCGGGGCCTTCGGTGTCGTGGCTCCATCCGGCGTCCTCGGGCGCCAACTTGTCGAGCGCCGTCGTCAAATCCTCGAGCACCGACGGATCGGCGTTTTCCTGGATTGTCAACGACGCCGAGGTATGACGAATGAACAGCGTCACCGCGCCCTCTCGCGCGCCAGCGTCCTTTACGAATTTCGCGATCTCGGCAGTGAGATCGACAAAGCCGCGTCCGGACGTTTGAACTGTCAGCAGCGATGTCGAGATCGTATTTGCGTCGACCGTGGATCGCGCCGAGCGCGAGAATGATTTAAGTGAGGTCATAAATGATCTCTCGATGTGTCTCCCGGCGAACGCCGGGACCTATCACCACCGGCGTTGGTCATTGCGAAAGGCACAACTTCCATCGCCCAGAATCGCAAGGCCGCGGAGTATGGTCCCGCGTTCGCCGCGACGAGACTTGAATTGAGCCGAAAATCTCAAATTTTGCCGGTGACGTCCTTCTGCACCCGGTTGGCGATCTCGACCAGCCGCCGCCATGTTTGCTCGATGAACGACATCATGCGATCCATATCGCGGTCGCTCGGCAAAGGAATTTCGATCTTACGCTCGCTCTCGGCCACCTTCGGCTCGGCTTTCTTTAATGAGTCGGTTTTCGGCAGCGGTTCGTCGATCTTGCCGGTGACGGTCGGCTCGCGCGCCGCCAACTCCGCTTTGAGCTTTTCGTTTTCCGCCTGGAGCCGACCGATTTCCGCGTTGAGGGCCGCGCCTTCGTCGGGCACCGCATAGCAAGCCCAGCCCGTGCCGGTGTTGGTGCAAGTCGAAACCGCGCCGGTACGGGTATCGAGCCTGAGCACCGCGTCGGCGACCGGCGCCAGCGAATAGCGACCGTTCTCGCTATCCGGCATCGATTGCGCCGCGGCGGCGCCTGGTCCGCCAAGGCAAAAAAACACTGTAGCCGCCGCGATTGCTGTGGAGAATTTCGAGGGCGACGTCGCTGTCATCATGGAGTTGCTCCGCCTCAAAACCGATAAGGTCTTCCGTATCCTGGTGCTCGATCCTACACTTGGGAACGATAGGGCGCGCGACCTGATTTCAACGCATCCGCGAGCAATTCGATCCGATCCTGCCCCCAGAATACCTCGCCGTCGAGCACATAGGCCGGCGATCCGAACACGTCGGCCGCCAGCGCATCCTGGCGGTTTTGCTCGTAGGCCGCGCTGATTTCGTCGGATCCCGAGCGCTCGACCAGCTGCTTGCCAGGAAGCCCCGCATCGTCGGCGATTTTGACCAGCGTCGCGGGATCGGCCAGGTTCAGCTGATCTTCCCACACCGCCGCATGGGCCTTCCGCAGAAACGGATCGGGGTCGCGGCGGGCCTCGACCGCCGCGATCACAACGCCGTCGGCGAGCCGCGGGTTGAACGGCGAATTCGCCGGCTGCAGGTGAAATTTCAGGCCGCGCTTGTCGCGCCAGCGCTGCAGCTCAATCATCCGATAGCGCTCCCGCACCGGATGGCGCTTCACCAGCGGCAGGCCTCCGGTCTCCGAGAACAGATCGACCAGCACCACCGGCTTGTGATTCACTTCCAGATCGTAGGTGCTTGCGACTTCCCGGAACAATTTGTGCCCGAGATAGGCCCACGGGGATTGAAGCGAAAAATAGTAATCGATTTGACGCGGCATGACGGTTAGGCCATTTGATGCGCGCCGACATCCCAACAGACCCGTCAAACCGATGCAAGACGATCGTCGAGAAGTTTTTAGCTGAGCCCGCGGAATTATTTCACTGGAACCGGACGATCAGAGCACGTCGCCCGAACCCCATCCGCCGGAGCAGGCGGTCGTTCCGATCGAGCTGGTGATAGAGCACGGCAAGCAAGAAAGCCGTGCGCCAGAAGGTCGATAAATCGCAAAGCTAGGCGCGGCAGCGGCGCCCGATCCTGAAACTCACTTCTGCTGAGGCCCGCCAAAATTGCCGTCGCATAGCCGGTCTCCCCATCAAAACGACCGGAAAATAGAAGCCGTCATCGGTGACCGGCGCGACAGTCCAGCAGGGCATGACCCGTCGTCGCCGCCGCGGGTCTCATCGTCCAAATGGGCATGACGACGCGCAGCGCTATCAGCGCGAGGATCAATGAAATCCTGCCGATCATGCGCGGAGCTGTTGCAGTGCGGTGATCGTGCGGCGGCCGACTCGCGGCAATTGGAATAAGCTGCGTCAAATCAAAAGCTTAAATGGTTATGACGCAATCTTGACTTGGTTAGATGCGGTCAGTATGGTCCGCGCGGCTTTTGAGGGTGACGGGGCGTAATTTCCATCAACCGCAGCATCGTTTCGGGTCTCCGCAGCATGGCGCAAGGCACGGACAACGGCGGAAGTGGAAGTCACGACAAATCGTCGTCCGACGAAGCTGCGCTTTCCGCAAGGCTCGGAACTCTGGATCACCGCTTGTCCGAAATTCGGGACAGCCGCAAAACCAGGACTGACCAACCCGGATCTGAAAGTGGAAACGGCGCTGCCAGAGCCTCGGCGATGGCGCGTGGTTTCCGGCTTTCCTCGGAGTTGGTCGCCGGCGTTGTTGTCGGAGCGGTGATTGGCTGGGGTTTCGACCGCTTGCTGTCGACATCGCCCTTCGGGCTCATCGTGTTTTTTCTGCTCGGCTTTGCCGCCGGCGTGATCAACGTGATGAGATCGGCGGGGGTGGCTCCGGACAGAACCGGCCGTTAAGGAACGCCGGACGAATTGAATGCAGTGCGCCGGCGTGGCCGGCTGACCAAGAGATGCCGCGCGGATGATCGATCCGATCCACCAGTTCAACATCGAGAAGATCTTCACGATTGGCCACATCGGCAATCAAGAGATCGCCTTCACCAATTCATCGGCCTACATGTTCCTCTCGGTGGCGCTGATTTCGCTGCTGATGATCGGCGGCGTTGCCCGACGGCAGCTGGTGCCCGGACGCTTCCAGTCGATGGCCGAACTGAGCTACGAATTCGTGGCCAACACCATCAGAAGCAGCGCCGGCTCGGAAGGCATGAAGTTCTTCCCGCTGGTGTTCTCGCTGTTCATGTTCATCATGGTCTCGAACATGATCGGGATCATTCCCTACACGTTTACGGTTTCGAGCCACATCATTGTCACGGCGTCGCTGGCGCTCTTGGTGTTCTTCACCGTGCTGGTTTACGGCTTTTACAAGAACGGCCTGAAATTCTTCAAGCTGTTCGTGCCCTCGGGCATTCCGATCGTGATTCTGCCGCTGGTGGTGTTGATCGAGGTGATCTCGTTCCTGTCGCGCCCGATATCGCACAGCGTGCGTCTGTTCGCCAACATGCTGGCCGGCCACATCACACTGAAAGTGTTCGCAAGCTTCGTCACCATGTTGGGGGCGATGGGCTTTGTCGGCTGGGTCGGCGCCATATTGCCGCTGGGACTGACGGTTGCGTTGACCGCGCTTGAGCTTTTGGTCGCGTTCCTGCAAGCCTACGTCTTCACGATCCTCACCTGCATCTACATCAACGATGCTATCCATCCGGGCCACTGACTTGGCCTCTCAAGAAAACCTGCCTCTCTAGCAAACCTCAAGAAGGAGTTCGTTTCATGGATCCGATTGCCGCGAAGTACATTGGCGCTGGTATTGCCTGCATTGGCATGGGTGGCGCCGGCGCAGGCGTGGGCATCATCTTCGGCAATTATCTCGCCGCAGCGGTGCGCAATCCGTCCGCCGCGCAGGGCCAGTTCGGCAATCTGATTTTCGGCTTCGCCGTGACCGAAGCGCTCGGCATCTTCTCGCTGCTGATCGCGCTGCTGCTCTTGTTCGCGCTCTAAGAGACTTAACGCCGAATGGGAGAAGCCTGTGGCTGAAAGTCATGGCGCCGCCAAGGGCACAACCGCCCACACCGAAGCCGATGCCCATGGACGCGCGTTTCCGCCGTTTCAGAAGGACACCTTTGCTTCGCAATTGGTGTCGCTGCTGATCGCATTCGTCGCGCTTTATCTGATCGTCTCGCGAATTGCGCTGCCGCGCGTCGGCAGCCTGCTCGACGAGCGTCAGAACGCGATCGAGGGCGATCTGGCCGACGCACAGAAGCTGAAGGACGAGTCCGACAGTGCGCTGAAGGCCTATGAAAACGACTTGGCTGCGGCGCGCGCCCGCGCACAGGCGATCAGCAACGAGACCCGCGAGAAGTTGAACGCGGCGTCCGAGGCCGAACGCAAGAGGCTGGAAGAGCAGCTGTCGATCAAACTCGCCGGGGCCGAGAAAAGCATTGCATCGACGCGCGAGGCGGCGATGCGCAACGTCCGCGGCATTGCCGCGGAAGCGGCCGCCGCGATCGTGCAGCGGCTCACCGGCGTGCTGCCCGACGGCAAGTCCGTGGACCGCGCCGTTGACGCGTCCTTGAAGGGATAAGTTGATGTTCGCCGAACCGGAATTCTGGGTCGCCGTCGCCTTTTTTATCCTTATGGCGGTATTCGCCTATTTCGGCGTCCATCGCACGGTGCTGACGACGCTCGACCATCGCAGCGAGCGCATCAAGGCCGAGCTCGACGACGCGCGCCGCCTCAAGGACGAGGCGGCCAAGTTGCTCGAGGAATACAAGGCCCGTCACGCCAGCGCCGAGCGCGAGGCCGAGGATATCATCGCCTCAGCCAAGGCCGACGCCGAGCGGATCGCGTCCGAAGCCAAGGCCAAGATGGAAGATTTTGTCGTACGGCGTACCAAGACCGCCGAGAGCAAGATCGCGCTGGCCGAAGCCCAGGCGCTGGCCGACGTCCGTGCGGCAGCCGCCAATGCTGCGGTGAGTGCGGCCTCCAGCATCCTGTCGCATTCGGTGAAGGGCCAGATCGCCGACGATCTCCTGGCCAAGGGCATTGCGGAAGTTCGCGAAAAGCTGAACTGACGAATTTCAATCGTAAACCAAAGCCGGCGCGAGATGATCGCGCCGGCTTTTTTGCTTCCGTACCCTCCCCTCTCCAGGGGAGGGTAAAGGATCGGCATCGCTACTTCTTCTTTCTCGCGGCCTTCGGCTCCGGCTTCAGCGCCTGCGGATCGAAGCCGATATAGAAGATGTAGGAGTCGCCGGTCGCGCCGGGCGGCACCGGATACACCATATCCTCGGCGACCAAGGTAAACGGTTCACTGCCGTCCTCCGACATCGATACGGTCGTCTGGTAGGCTTTGGTCGCGATCGTTTTCTCCTGCACGCCGCCCTGCACCACGGCGACGCGAAGCGGAATCTCGACGCTCGAGGGAGCACCGGCCGGGCCGGCGATGATGCGGCCCTGAATGCCGATCCGCGCGGTGATCTGGTCGCCGGTTTTCGTGCATTCGCGCGCGGTGCGGGTGATCGTCGCCTGATAACGCAGGTCGTTGCCGATCGGCTGCTTGCCCGGTGCTGCCACGGCATAGGTGGACGCCCCGGCGCGAATGCTGACCGGGGGGCAGGTCAGGTCGCTCTCCCCCTCGGCGGCCGGCGGTGGAACGCCCTGGGCAGGTTCCTCCGGCTTTCCGCCGAACAGACTCCTGAAGCGATCGCCTAGCGACTGCGAGGCCGCCGGCGAGGCAAACATGCTGCAGCCTATGACGAATGAAACCGCAGCCAGTATCGCGATTCCACGACCCCTGCCTGACCGAGCAGTCCTTATGATCCCACGTTCGTCACCCATCGATGTTCCCGGCATCCTGCATCATATGACCATCGTCCCTTTAGCCGCGTTATAGCAGGGCATTGGCGGCGAACCCAAGACGCATGTCACAATCTCGAAACCGAGGATTAGCCGCGAAAATCCTCATGCAGCAGGCCGAACAGCAGGTGGTCCTGCCAGACGCCATTGATGCAGAGGTAGCGCCGCGCCAAGCCCTCGCGGCTGAAGCCGCATTTCTCCAGCACCCGAATCGACGGTGCATTCGAGGGGATGCAGGCGGCCTCGACGCGGTGAAGATTAAGTTCGCCGAACAGCGACGGCAGCAGCACGCGCAACGCCGCTGTCATGTAGCCGCGATCCGCATGCGGTTGCCCGACCCAGTAGCCGATGGTACCGGCCTGCACGATGCCACGGCGGACGTTCGCCAGCGTGACGCCGCCGATCATCGCACCATCTGATTCGCGAAATACGATGAACGGATAGGATCTATCGGCGGCGATGTCTTCGGCATAGCGGCGCAACCGCCGCCGGAAGCCGGCGCGGGTAAGATCGTCGGACGGCCAGATCGGCTCCCAGGGAGTCAAATATTCCCGGCTGGATTCGCGCAGATGTGCCCATTGCAGAAAATCGGACATCTGCGGGGCGCGCAGCAAAAGCCCCTGGCCGCGCGGAGCAAGCGCGGCCGGTCCGCTGGATGGCAAACGAAACAGGGCCATATGTGGTACTCCCCGATCCCGAGCCTCGCGCCAGGCCTCTAATGAAGGCGCGCCTTGACTTTTGACTTAGTCAATCCTTCCGCAAAAGCCACCGCCGTGTCCAGACCCCTTCCACTGCCAAGGGCGACGACCGCCGGCCGACTGCGCGACAAGAGCTCCCGCGCGGCGTTGCGCGTCGAGTCGACGCTGACGGCGTCGATCCTCGCGACCAGCTCTTCCACGCTCAGCGGGCGTCCATAGGCCAGCACGTGACGCGCCAGCTGTTCGGCGCGTGAGGTGCAACTTTCCAGCGCCATCAACAGTCCCGCCTTCATCTGCGCCTTGGCGCGCGCGACCTCGGCTTCGGTCAAGGTCTCGACCGCATCATTGATGACATCGACGATGACTTCCATCATTTCCGGCGCATCGCCCGGGTCGGTACCGGTGTAGAGCCCGAAAAACCCGGTGTCGGTGTAGGGCGCGTGGAAGGTGTAGATCGAGTAGCAGAGCCCGCGCTTCTCGCGCACCTCCTGGAATAGCCGTGACGACATGCCGCCGCCGAGCAAATTGGTGAAGACCTGCAAGGAGAACAGCGACAGATCGGTTTGCGGCACCCCCTCCAGCGCCAGCGTCAGATGCGCCTGCTCGAGTTCGCGATGCACCACGCGGGAGCCGCCTTTGCCGAACATCGCAGCTTGAGGCTTTGGCGCGGGCGTCGCGTCGAAGCTGGCAAAGCGCTGCGTCACCTCTTCGACGATCCGCCTGTGATCGATCGCGCCGGCCGCCGCCACCACCATGTCCGGGCCGCGATAATGCGTGGAGAGATAGCCGCGCAGCATGTCGCGGTTAAAGCCCTTCAGGGCCTTTGCCGTCCCCAGCAATGAGCGGCCCATCGGCTGATCCGGGTAACACAGCTCGTTGAGATGCTCGAACACCACGTCGTCGGGCGTATCCTGCGCCGCGCCGATCTCCTGCACGATGACGCTCTTTTCGCGCTCCAGTTCGTCCGGCACGAACGACGGATTGGTGAGAATGTCGGAGAGCACGTCAAGCGCCAGCGGCACGTCGGCCTTCATCACCCGCGCATAATACGCCGTGGTCTCGGTTGAGGTGCCGGCGTTGAGATCGCCGCCTACTGCCTCGATCTCCTCGACGATTTCGCGCGAGGTGCGCCGCGCGGTTCCCTTGAACGCCATGTGTTCGAGCAAATGCGAGATGCCATGCTCGTCCGGCTTTTCGTCGCGACCGCCGACGCCGGCCCACACCCCCAGCGCCGCTGTTTCCAAATGTGGCATGGCGTCGGTGATCACGGTGAGGCCGGAGGGAAGCTTGGTGACATCGACGCTCATCCGGCAACTCCTTGCTTCGCGGCGCGGCTGACCGACCGCACGAACCGCTCGACTTCAACCTGATCGTTCTTCATGACCTTGATGTGCTCCGGCTTGGTCATCAGACCCTCGAGCCAGGCCGGCAATTCGGGGCGCAGGCCACAGGCAGCCTCCACCGCATCGGGAAATTTCGCGGCATGCGCGGTCGACAGCACGATGTTGGGAATCTTCGAATCCGAGGTGTCGCGATCGGCCACCGCCAGCGCCACCGCGGTATGCGGATCGACGAGATCGCCTGCCTCGCGCCAGGCGGCGCGGATCGCCGCGCAGGTTTCGGTCTCATCAGCACGTCCGGCGTCGAATTCCTCGCGGATCGCGGCGAGCGTTGCGTCGGGCAGCACGAAACGGCCGGACTGCTTTAGCGATGCCATCAGCCGGCGAACGGTGGCTGCGTCGCGACGGCTCGCCTCGAACAACAGCCGCTCGAAATTCGACGACACCTGGATGTCCATCGATGGCGAGGCGGTGGCGTGAACTTCGCGCACTTCGTAGATGCCGGTTTTGAGTGTGCGCGGCAGAATATCGTTGACGTTGGCGGCAATCCGCAGCCAGCGGATCGGCAGACCCATCCGCTTGGCGACGAAGCCGGCGAAGATGTCGCCGAAATTCCCGGTCGGCACGGTGAAATCCACGGTCCGGGCCGGTGCGCCGAGGGCGACGGCGGACGTAAAATAATACACCACCTGGGCGACGATCCGCGCCCAGTTGATCGAATTGACGCCCGACAGCGAGACGGCATCGCGAAAGCTGTGATGGTTGAACAGCCCTTTCACGATCGCCTGGCAGTCGTCGAAGGTGCCTTCGATGGCGAGCGCGTGAACATTGCCGGCGCCGGCCGTCGTCATCATGCGCCGCTGCACGTCGGAGATGCGACCGTGCGGAAACAGCACGACCAGATCGACATTGTCGAGACCGGCAAACGCATCGACCGCGGCCCCGCCGGTATCGCCCGAGGTTGCGACCACGATGGTGGTGCGCTGGGAACGCTGCGCCAGCACATGATCCATCAGCCGCGAGATCAGCTGCATCGCCACGTCCTTGAACGCCAAGGTCGGGCCGTGAAACAGTTCCAGTACGAATTGATGGGGACCGATCTGGCGGAGCGGAACCACGGCGGGATGGCGGAACGTAGCGTAGGCCTCGTTTGCCATGCGGCCGAGATCGACGTCGGAAATCTCATCGCCGACAAACGGGCGGATCACCTCGACCGCGACTTCCCAATACGGTCGACCGAAAAATCCGGCGATGGTTTCGCCCGAAAGCTGCGGCCAGGTTTCGGGCACGTAGAGGCCGCCGTCTCGGCCGAGCCCGGTCAGCATCACGTCGCAGAAGCCCAGTGTGGGGGCCTCCCCCCGTGTCGAAATGTATCGCGTCAAACCGCCCTCCAAAGGCGCGGGATTCCGCCAAGCCTTTGATATTGATAGATAATCGAAGTTGCCGATGGCAAGGTCGCGTGGCACCATAAAGCGTTTTCAGGCGAAGGGGAAACCGGTTGTTGTCACGCCCGCCGCTGCCCTCTCATCCAGACCCCGAACGCGAACACGACCGCGCCCGCCAGGCCGAACCAGGTGATGGCGTATTGCAGGTGATCGTCCTTGAGATGGACCTGAAGCGGTCCCGGTTTCGGAATGCCGCTCGCGGGCACCGGCTGCTCCAGGTCGATGTAGAACGCCGCGACCAGCTTGCCGGCCTCTCCCCAGCCGAGCGCCCGCGCCATTGCAAGATGATCCCGCGTGAACCACAGCCGCTTGGCGGGATTTTCCGACGGCGTCAGGGCCCCGGCCGCCTCGGGAAAACGGATGTAGCCGGTCAACGTCACCGGCTCATTGGTGATGAGCCGCGCCACGGCGCGATCCTGCTGCGCCCGATCCTGCATCGTGTTCTGCACGAAGCCGGTGTTGATCACGACGGTTTCTCCGCTCGGCAGGCGCGCCGGCACGAAGGCCCATGTGCCGGGACCGGAAACATCCTCGCGAACGCCGGAACCTGAACTGTAGACCATAGCGTCCGGACCGGGCTGATAGGTTGCTGCAAAACTGACGCGCCGGAATTCGTCCCGGGCCGGCGTGAGCCCGCTCCACTGCGAGGGATAGGGCAACGGTCCGGGTGCTGCCGCGAGGCGCTCGGTCAGGGCCGCGATCAAGGCATGCTTCTCGACCCGGCGCTGCAGCTGCCACAGCCCGAGGCCGACAAACACCGCCACCATCACAAGCGTAAAAATGCCAAAGCCGGCGACGCCGCGCCGGCGTGCCATCATCCCGGTCATTTCGGCTCGCGATCGATCGGCCTGGCTTCCGCGGCCTTGTGATGGAATTGCAGTGCGATCAGAAGCGCCTTCATGGCGCGCAGCGGCAACAGCGTGGTCGCGAGAATCAGCGGCAGCCACAGCACTGCATGCAGCCAGAACGGCGGCTGGTATTTCACCTCCACGATCAGCGCGCAGCCGACCACGATGGCGCCGGCAAGCATGATGATGAAAATTGCAGGCCCGTCGCCGCTGTCGATGAAGGCATAGTCGAGCCCGCAGGCCTCACAGGTCGGCCGCAGCGTCAGGAACCCGGCGTAGAGCTTGCCGCTGCCGCAGCGCGGACATTTGCAGGCGATGCCACGTATCGCGCTCTCGGTCAGCGTGGGCAAAGTCTGGTCCTGCATGCGTTGATCTTCTGCGTTTCGCGAAGCAAAAAGGGCGGCCCTGCGGCCGCCCCTTTGTAACACAGTGGATGGCAATCAATGTGCGCCGTGGGCCATGGTTTCGGCGCCGTGGCCCCAGACATAGATGCAGATGAACAGGAACAGCCACACCACGTCGACGAAATGCCAGTACCACGCGGCGAATTCGAAGCCGAGATGCTGCTTCGGGCTGAAATGCCCGGCATAGGCGCGCGCCAGACAGACGATCAGGAAGATGGTGCCGACCAGCACATGGAAGCCGTGGAAGCCGGTCGCCATGAAGAAGGTCGCGCCGTAGACATTGCCGGCGAAGCTGAACGCGGCATGGGCGTATTCATAGGCCTGCACACAGGTAAAGGCCGCGCCGAGCAGGACCGTCAGGATCAAGCCGTATTTCAGGCCCTTTCGATCATTCTCCAGCAACGCATGGTGCGCCCAGGTCACCGTGGTGCCCGAGGTCAGCAGTATTAGCGTATTCAACAGCGGCAGATGCCAGGGATCGAAAGTCTCGATGCCCTTGGGCGGCCAGACGCCGCCGAACAGCGCTTCACGGGTGGCGTGAACCGGATCGCCGGGAAATAGCGCTGCGTTGAAGAAGGCCCAGAACCAGGCGACGAAAAACATCACTTCGGACGCGATGAACAGGATCATGCCGTAGCGATGGCTGATCTGCACTACGCGGGTGTGATCGCCCTTGTACTGCGCCTCGCGGATCACGTCCGCCCACCAGCTCGCCATGGTATAGAGCACGCCGATAGTGCCGACGCCGAAAACGATCGGCGCGGCGGCAAACATATGATGCATCCAGCCGATCGCGCCGACCGCCATGATGAAAGCCGAGATGGAGCCGACGATCGGCCACGGGCTTGGATCGACGAGGTGGTAGTCGTGATGCTTGACTTGCGCCGTAGCCATTTCGGTCTCTCTCCGTTAGCGATGCCGGTGCTATCCGGCACGTATTCGTCTAAAAAAACAAATTCCAGGAATCTTTTAAGATCCCGGCGATCAAAGGTTTCCCTTGCGTTTGTCCGGCTCACTCGCGGCAAGCGGTTTTGGGGTCGGCTCGCGCACGGGGTAGAAGGTATAGGACAGCGTGATGGTGTTCAGCCCGTCATTGTCGTGTTCGGCGACCAGCGCCGGATCGACGTAAAACACCACCGGCATTTCGCGTTTCTCGCCGGCCGCCATGGTCTGTTCGGTGAAACAGAAGCAGTTGATCTTCTGGAAATACGCGCCGACTGTCAGCGGCGCCACATTGTAGGCGGCCTGCCCGGTCGTCGGCCGCGCCGACTGGTTGGTCACGGTGTAGAACACGGTGACGACTTCGCCGATTTTGACCTCGATTTCGGTCTGCTCCGGCTCGAACTTCCACGGCAACCCGGGCCCAACATTGGCATCGAAGCGCACCGCGATCTTGCGCGCCAGGGGCCCCGATGATGGCGCCGAGGTCGCGACTTGCGTGGTGCCATTAAAGCCGGTGGCGCGGCAGAACCAGTTGTAGAACGGCACGGCCGCATAGGACGCGCCGATCATCAGCACCACGACAAACCCGCAGATCGCAGCCACCGCCGCATCGCGACCGAGCCCGCGATGCGAGCTCGCTTTCTGGTTTCTGATCGGCGCTTGCGGCATCGGCGGCTGGTTCTCCATATCGATCACATCGGCCGCACTAGGACCGCAGGCCCCTTGACCATGGTGACCGCGAAGAACAGCACGACGAGGACGCCGAGCGCGAGCGCAATGGCGATCGAACGCTGCCGGCGGCTTTTCTTCTGCGCCTCGGTGAGGACGATTCCATCTGGCTCATGCTTATCGGCCATTTCCTTGCCACGCGCCCCCTACCAGACCGACGGCGCGACGGCCTGGACGACAACCTCGATCAACAAGGTCGCGAACAGCGCGAACAGATAAACGATGGAAAACGCAAATAGCTTGCGCGTCGCGCGCAGCGCTTCGCGCCCCTCGCGGCGGCGGTAGACGTTGACCGCGAGCGTCAGCATGCCGGCGCCGAGAACGAGCGAGGTCACGCCATAAACCGCATCGAAATAGCCGAGCGGCCACGGCGCGAATGCGACCGCAACCAACACCACCGTATAAAGCAGGATCTGCAGCCGCGTCGCATCGGGACCGGCGACGACCGGCAGCATCGGCACCCCGGCGCGCGCGTAGTCGTCGCTGCGAAACAGCGCCAGCGCCCAGAAATGCGGCGGGGTCCAGAAGAAGATGATCAAGAACAGCAGCAGCGGCTCGACCGACAGCGAGTCGGTCGCCGCCGCCCACGCCACCACCGGCGGCAGCGCGCCGGCGGCGCCGCCGATCACGATGTTCTGCGCAGTCCTGCGTTTCAGCGCCATCGTATAGATCACGACGTAGAAGAAGATCGTAAACGCCAGCAGCGCGCCCGCGAGCCAGTTGACCAGGACACCGAGCGTCATCACCGAGAAGAACGCCAGCGTCATGCCGAATGTCAGCGCTTCCGGCCGGGTGATGCGACCGCGCGGGATCGGCCGGTTGGCGGTGCGCGACATCAACGCGTCGATATCGCTTTCGTACCACATGTTCAGCGCGCCCGACGCGCCGGCGCCGACTGCGATGCAAAGGATCGAGGTGAATGCCAGTACCGGGTGAAAGTGGCCCGGCGCGATCACAAGGCCGACCAGCGCGGTGAAGATCACCAGCGACATCACCCGCGGCTTCAGCAGCGCGATGTAATCGGCAACATCGGCCTCGGAAATCCGCGGTGACAACTCGATGGCGTTGTGATCGACAACCGACAAGTGTGGTCTCGCTTCCTAAAAAGCGCGGCGCAGTCAACGCGCCGCGCATTCTTGTTTACTGCACGCGCGGCAGCACTTCGAACTGGTGGAACGGCGGCGGCGACGGCAGCGTCCATTCCAGCGTGGTGGCGCCCGCTCCCCACGGATTGGCGGCGGCCTGTTGCTTGCGCACGAAGGCGTCGATCACACCGTAGATGAAGATCAAGACGCCGAAGCCGGAGATGTAGGAGCCGAGCGAGGACACCAGGTTCCAGCCGGCAAACGCGTCGGGATAGTCGACATAGCGGCGCGGCATGCCGGAGAGACCGAGGAAGTGCTGCGGGAAGAATACCAGATTGACGCCGATGAAGGTGAACCAGAAGTGCAGCTTGCCGATGGTCTCCGAATACATGTAGCCGAACATTTTCGGGAACCAGTAGTACCAGCCGGCGAAGATGCCAAACACCGCGCCGAGCGACAGCACGTAGTGGAAGTGCGCCACCACGTAATAGGTATCCTGCAGCACGCGGTCGACACCGGCGTTCGCCAGCACGACGCCAGTGACGCCGCCGACCGTGAACAGGAAGATGAAGCCGATCGCCCACAGCATCGGCGTCTTGAACTCGATCGAACCGCCCCACATGGTGGCGATCCAGGAGAAGATCTTCACGCCGGTCGGGACCGCGATCACCATGGTCGCGGCGACGAAATAGGCCTGCGTCGCCGAAGACATGCCGACCGTGTACATGTGGTGCGCCCACACCACGAAGCCGATGCCGCCGATCGCAACCATCGCATAGGCCATGCCGAGATATCCGAACACCGGCTTCCTCGAGAAAGTCGAGACGATCTGGCTGATCATGCCGAACGCGGGCAGGATCAGGATGTAGACCTCGGGATGGCCGAAGAACCAGAACAGATGCTGGAACAGCACGGGGTCCCCGCCACCGTCGGCGGCGAAGAACGTCGTGCCGAAATTGCGGTCGGTGAGCAGCATGGTGATCGCGCCGGCGAGCACCGGCAACGACAACAGCAGCAGGAACACCGTCACCAGGATCGACCAGACGAACAGCGGCATCTTGTGCAGCGTCATGCCTGGCGCGCGCATGTTGAAGATGGTGGTGATGAAATTGATGGCGCCGAGGATCGACGAGGCGCCGGCCAGATGCAGCGACAGGATGGCGAAGTCGACCGCCGGTCCGGGATGACCCGAGGTCGACAGCGGCGCATACATCGTCCAGCCCGCGCCGACGCCGTTGGCGCCGGGTTCGCCCTCGACGAAGGTCGAGATCAACAGCAGCGCGAATGAGGCCGGCAGCAGCCAGAACGAGATGTTGTTCATGCGCGGGAACGCCATGTCGGGCGCGCCGATCATCAGCGGCACGAACCAGTTGCCGAAGCCGCCGATCATCGCCGGCATCACCATGAAGAAGATCATGATCAGGCCGTGCGAGGTCACGAACACGTTGTAGGTATGGCTCTCGTGGAAAATCTGGACGCCGGGATACATCAATTCGACACGGATCGCGATCGACATCGCCGCGCCGATGATGCCGGCGATGACCGCGAACACCAGGTACATCGTGCCGATGTCCTTGTGGTTGGTCGAGTAGGCGAAGCGCCGCCATCCGGTCGGATGGCCGTGCGCGTGATCGTCGTGGGCGTGATCAGTGTGAGCCGGTGTCGCTGTTGCCATTTTTTTAAATCCTGCCTTGCAGTCCTGTTGGACCTCGCGGTCCCGTCGCCCTCGTCCCGTCGATACGCTTAAAGCTCTGGCTTACTGCGTCGCTGCGCCCGCCGAGGCGAACGAGTTCGCCGGTGCGGTCGCAAATTTCTTCTTCGCGCCCTCAACCCAGGCCGCGAATTCCTGATCGCTCACCACCCGCACCGCGATCGGCATGAAGGCATGATCCTTGCCGCACAGTTCGGAGCACTGGCCATAGAACATGCCGAGCTTGGTGGCCTTGAACCAGGTTTCGTTGAGGCGGCCGGGTATCGAGTCGATCTTGATGCCGAACGCCGGCACCGCGAACGAGTGGATCACGTCCGCGCCGGTAGTCTGAATCCGGACCACCTTGTTCACCGGCACCACCATCTCGTTATCGACGCCGAGCAGCCGGGGCTTCTTGTCCTGGGCTAGCAGCGAATCGAATTCGAACTTGCCGTTATCCGGATAGGCGTAGCTCCAGTACCATTGCTTGCCCGTGACCTTGACGGTCAGATCGGCCTTGGGAACGTCGAGCTGCAGAAACAACAGCCGGAACGACGGCACCGCGATGCCGACCAGGATCAGCACCGGAATAAGCGTCCAGGCCACTTCGATCAGGGTGTTGTGGGTGGTCCTGGAGGGGACCGGGTTGGACCTGGCGTTGAACTTCACAACGACCATGACCAATAAAACCAGAACGAACAGCGTAATTGCCGTGATGAGCCAGAACAGGAAGTTATGGAACCAGGTGATGTCATCCATTACCGGCGTCGCGGATTCCTGCAGCGTAAATTCCCACGGCGCGGGCTGCCCCAGTTCGGCAAACGCCGCCCCGCAGGCGACCTGCGCAACGCCTGCCACCGCAAATCCCAGCAACCGCCGGCCCGTTCGGCCCTTCGACATCTTCATGCCGCTCGCGCTCCCTTGATAAATTCCCAAAGCATTCTGCCGGATGGCGGAAAATGCTGCACGATCCGCCCTGACAAACGGCCTTGCGAGGTACTTTAGGAGTACTTGGGCCAGATCGCTAGAACGCGTCGAATCCAGCCTCTCAAACCATAATTCGCCGGCTCTCGCAATGCAGTAGTATGCCATGGAGCGATGCGCCGCCGGCTATTCTGCCGATGTCACATTTTCCCGTGAAATCAAGCAAAAGTACCACTTTTGCGCCGCGTCACAGCTTGACAGCCGGATTGCCCGATGTAGGCACAGATCGGGCGCTACACAGGAACCTGATTCGCAAAACAGTGGGGTGGCCTGTCCCGGCGCAAGGATGGCTTGAAGATCGCCTTCAAGGCGCCGTCATTGCCATATCACTGCATTGTTCGAACCGACTTTGCCAAAGGCATATCAAGGGATCGACCCGGATGGGGCCTTTCAAACACCATGCGAGAAGCGCCGCCAGCCGCGGCAACCCGTTTGCCAGCAGCTTCGGCCGCTGGCTGGCGGGCGGTCTTGCGATTGCGGTCTTGCTCGGCCTGACCGCTTCTGCCAGCGCCCAAGGCGCGGTCCGGTCGGTCCATGGCGACTGGCAGATCCGCTGCGACACGCCGCCTGGCGCGCAAGGAGAGCAATGCGCCCTGATCCAGAGCGTGGTGGCGGAAGACCGCTCCAACGCCGGCCTGACCGTCATCGTGCTGAAAACCGCCGACCAGAAGAGCAAGCTGATGCGGGTGGTGGCGCCGCTCGGCGTACTGCTGCCGTCGGGGCTGGGCTTGAAGCTCGACAATCAGGATGTAGGCCGGGCCGGCTTCGTGCGCTGCCTGCCCAATGGCTGCGTCGCCGAAGTCGTCATGGACGACAAGCTGTTGGGCCAGCTGCGCACCGCCAAGACCGCGACATTCATCATTTTCGAGACCCCCGAAGAGGGCATCGGCTTCCCCTTGAGTCTGAACGGGATTGGCGAAGGCTACGACAAGTTGCCGTGAGAGGTGGTCCGTCGTCGATCCCGGACCCCTCCCTATTCGCGGCAATAATGCCTATCTTCATCACCGTCGTCCCGGCCAAGTGCGAGCCGGGCCCATAACCACAGGTTACCGTGTTGTAAGGCGACCCTTCCGCGAGCGTCTGCTTAAACACCAAGACCTGTAGCTATGGGTCGCCGCGTTCGCGGGGGCGACCAGAACGACATCGGAGCCTTCATGACCAATCCTGCCACAACCTCCCTGCTCGACCGCGCCAACCTCGACCGCGATTCCGTGCGCCATCAAGTCGCGCGGGGATTGGAGGGCGCCGACGACGGCGAGTTATTTCTGGAATTCAGTCAGACCGAAGCGCTGATGTTCGATAATGGCCGCCTCAAGCAGGCGACCTACGATACCTCGCAGGGTTTTGGCCTGCGCGCCGTGAAGGACGACGCGGTCGGCTACGCGCATTCCTCCGACGTCTCATTGCCGGCGCTGATCCGCGCGGCGGATGCGGTGCATGCGGTGCGCGGCGGCTATAGCGGGAATTTCGCGGCGGCACCCGCGCACACCAATGTGCGGCTTTACGGCGACGACAATCCGCTGGATGCGCCGGGCTTCGAATCCAAAGTGAAGCTGCTCGCCGAGATCGACGCTTATGTCCGCGACAGGGATCCGCGGGTGCGGCAGGTCACCGTTAGCCTGGGTGCGACCTGGCAGGTGGTGGAAATCCTCCGCCCGGATGGCGAAAGCTATCGCGACATCCGCCCCCTGGTGCGCGTCAATATTTCTGTGGTGGCCGGCCAGGGCGATCGCCAGGAGAGCGGCAGCAAGGGCTATGGCGGCCGCGAAGGCTATGCGCGCTTCATCGAGACCAAAGCGTGGCGCGAAGCCGCCGACGGCGCGATCCGCGAGGCGCTGGTCAATCTCGAATCCGTGCCGGCACCCGCCGGTGAAATGGACGTGGTGCTCGGCGCCGGCTGGCCCGGCGTTATGCTGCACGAAGCGGTCGGCCACGGGTTAGAAGGCGATTTCAACCGCAAGCAAACTTCCGCTTTCGCCGGCCTGATGGGACAGCAGGTCGCGGCCAAAGGCGTCACCGTGGTCGATGACGGCACCATTGCGTCGCGGCGCGGCTCGTTGTCGATCGACGACGAGGGCACCCCGACCCATCGCACTGTGCTGATCGAGGACGGCATCCTCGTCGGCTATATGCAGGACCGCCAGAACGCGCGGCTGATGAACATGAAGCCGACCGGCAATGGCCGCCGTCAGGGCTATGCGCATGTGCCGATGCCGCGCATGACCAACACCTACATGCTGGCCGGCCAGCGCGATCCGGCTGAAATAATCGCTTCGGTGAAAAAAGGGGTCTACGCCGCGAATTTCGGCGGCGGCCAGGTCGACATCACCTCGGGCAAATACGTATTTCAGTGCACCGAGGCCTACAAAATCGAAAACGGCAAGGTCGGCGCGCCGCTGAAGGGCGCGATGCTGATCGGCAACGGGCCGACCGACCTGCATCGCATCACCATGATCGGCAACGATCTGGCGCTGGATTCCGGCATCGGTACCTGCGGCAAGAACGGCCAGGGCGTGCCGGTCGGCGTCGGTCAGCCGACCTTGCGGATGGAGCGCATTACGGTCGGAGGAACCGGCGGATGAGCATCGAGAACCAATCTGTCGCCGCGAAGAGGCAAGGCTGGTGTGCCCAATTGGTTCAGCTCGCAGCCATCGTGCTGATCGTTTTCGTAGCCAAGGGCGCGCTCGCCGAGCCGTTCTACGTACCGTCAGGTTCGATGGAGCCGACCCTTCAGATTGGCGATGCGCTGCTGGCGTCGAAATATCCCTACGGTTACAGCACCGCTTCGCTGCCGATGCAGATCAACCTGCCCGAAACGGGGCGCGTGTTCGGCGAAACGCCGAAGCTCGGCGATGTCGTCGTGTTCCGCTGGCCGGGTGACCGGTCGCAGGCCTGGGTAAAGCGCGTTGTTGGTCTGCCGGGCGATCGCATCCAGATGCGGCAGGGTCAGCTCTTCATCAACGACCATGCGGCATCGCTGAAGCCCGACGGCATTGGCGAGGCGGAAGACGATAACGGCGGGAGAGAACCGGTGTATCGCTACATCGAGACCTTGCCCAATGGCGTTTCGCACGAGATTTTCAAGTTCCGCGACAACGGCCGGCTCGACAACACGCCTGAAGTAACCGTGCCGCCCGGCCACCTGTTCGTGATGGGTGATAACCGCGACAATTCCGCCGACAGCCGCGTTTCCGTGCGAGATGGCGGCGTCGGGCTGTTGCCGATCGATAACCTGATCGGCCGTGCCGACGCCGTGGTCGGATCGTGGGATCTCGGCATGCGTAACCAGCCGGTATGGACCTGGCTGTCGGGTTTCCGCGTCGCGCGGTTCTTCACCGCGGTGCATTGAAGAAGACCTCATGACGCCACTCGTCGGGGTGAGGGATAAGCTTAGCCGTGACCTTCGACGACGTCAGAAAGATTGCGTTTGCCTGGCCGGAGGTCGAGGACGGCACCTCTTACGGCACAGTCGCGCTCAAGGTGCGCAAGAAACTGCTGGTGCGACTGAAGGAAGATGGCGACAGCCTGGTGGTGCCGGGCGTTCCGCATGAGGAACGCGACATGCTGGTGGAGAGCCAGCCGAAGGTGTTTTACTTCACCAATCACTACAAAGATTATCCGATCGTGCTGATCCGGCTGTCGAAGGCCAAGCGCGCTACCGTCGAGCCGCTGCTGCGCCGGCAATGGCGGTCACTGGCCTCGAAAGCGGCGGTCGAGTCGATGGAATCGTAGGGTGCCCAAAGCGCAAGCGGGCCCACCGTTGAGATGAAGCCTGCCGACTTTGAATGGTGGGCACGCTTCGCTTTGCCGGCCCTGCGCACTACGACTGAACTCTACCTCACCACGCCCGAGACAAATCCGGCCTTGCGTCGCGGCGGCTTGATTTCTTTTTTCAAGAAGCAGTGCGCCTCTCGTCCGACATATCCCGGCCGCGCGTAGGTCCAGGCCCGGCATTTGTTGTCGGCGGAGCAGGCGGCCTTGCAGGCCTCGACGTCTTCACCGTTTTTGAGGTCGAAATTGCGGTAATCGCCGCCGAACCGGTCGATCGACGTTTCGACGGCGCCGTTACGCGGTTCGACCACACCTGCGCCGCGCACGCCCGAGACGCAGCAATTATGCTGGACGCGCGCAGGCACGTTGCTCTTCAGCCAGCAGACCGCGCCGCCGACGAGATCGGTCGGATAGTTAAAGCTCCACGCGCGGCAGCGCCGGTCGCGTTCGCACACCAACGCACAGTCCGCGGGATCGCCGGTCGGCACCACCGCACTCTGATAATCGCCTCCCGGACGATCGAAATTGGCCTGCGCTTGTGCCGGTCGCACGGCCATCACAGCCAACGAAAAGGCAAGCATCACCAAACACGCCCTCAGAAGGCGACCTCTCCACATACGCTGTTGCTTTCGAATGATTGCACGCACTGCAGTTCGCGATGCCATTGGATCGCCATCAACCTGTACCGCTGATGAACGGCGCAAAGCCCTCGGCGGACAGTTCTAGAACGCGTATTCCTCGTAGGTCGGCTCTACCGAGCCCTGCCAGGGGCCGTGGAACTTCTCCAGCATCTCTTCGGCGGGAGTATGTCCGGTATCGATAATCCGCTCCAGCGGCTCGAGGTGACGGCTTTCATCGCGCCCGAGGTGATCGACGCGGCCGCGCCGCCTTAGGCCCGAATGCGCCAGCGCCAGGCATTCCTTGGCGATTTCGAACAGATAGCGATCCTTGATCCTTGCCTTGAAGCCCAGGCGCGGCACCTCGTCGCGCAAGGCCTGCCGCTCATGCGCTTTCCAGTGTTTGACGATATCCCAGGCGGCGTTCAGGCTGGTGTCGTCGTAGAGCAATCCGACCCAGAACGCCGGCAGCGCCGGCAACCGCCCCCACGGCACGCCGTCGGCGCCGCGCATTTCCAGATAGCGCTTCAACCGCACCTCGGGGAAAATTGTCGACAGATGATTGGCCCAATCCGACAGCGTCGGCCGCTCGCCGGGTAATGCGGGATTTTTGCCATCGAAAAAATCACGGAACGATGTTCCCGCGACGTCGATATAGGCTTCCCCGCGCTTGACGAAATACATCGGCACATCCAGCGCATAATCGACCCAGCGTTCGAACCCCATGCCGTCCTCGAACGCCCATGGAATCATGCCGGCGCGCGCATTGTCGGTGTCGCGCCAGATCTCGGAGCGGAACGACAGGAAGCCGTTGGGCTTGCCCTCGGTGAACGGCGAATTGGCGAACAGCGCGGTCGCTACCGGCTGCAGCGCAACCGATACCCTGAGCTTCTTGACCATGTCGGCTTCCGACGAGAAGTCGAGATTGGTCTGCACCGTGCAGGTCCGGTACATCATGTCGAGGCCGTATCGGCCGACCTTCGGCATGTAGTTGGTCATGATCTTGTAGCGGCCCTTGGGCATCATCGGAATCTGCGCCCGCGACCATGACGGCGTCATGCCGAGCCCGAGAAACCCGATGCCGAGGGGAGTTGCGATCTCGCGGACCTGCGCCAGATGCGCCATCAGTTCGGATTGGGTCTGATGCACGGTCTCGACCGCCGCGCCCGACAGCTCGAATTGCCCGCCGGGCTCCAGCGAAATCGCGCCGCCGCCGGTAACGTCGTACAACCCGATGATATTGCCGCGTTCCATGATCGGCTCCCAGCCGAGCAGCAGCTTCATGCCTTCCAGCAGCGCGCCGATCCCGCGGGCGCCTTCGTAAGCGACGGGTTGATGGCCCTGAAGGGTAAACGGCGTTTTTTCGTGTTCGGTGCCGATCCGGAATTCGGAAGTCGGCTTAACGCCCGCTTCCATCCACGCCACCAACTCGGCGCGCGATTGCAGCGGGGTCATATCGATCTGGTCACGCGCCATGAAAGTTCCGGATGAAAGGCGCTTCGACCGAACGCGCGCGGTGTCGGGGGCATCCGCGGACCGATCGGTCCGGGGATGCTGGAGGGGAAAACAATATCATCGTGCGGACGCGCCGTCTCTTGCGGCGGGCGCCTGCGCCTCACTGCACGAGCAGCCCAGCCGGTCGAGCAGGCCGCAAAGCTTCACGGCATCCGCATCGGACAGTTTCGAGCCAACGTACTTCTCGATCGCGGCGGAATACGCGCTCCACATCTTCTTCTGCAGCTCGCGCCCGGCCTCGGTAATCTCGACGAACTGACCGCGCTTGTCGACCTTGCACTCGCGCCGCGCCGCCAGTCCCTCGTCCACCAGCCGGTCGATCAGGCGCGAGGTCGAGTATTGCGGGATCAGCATTTGTTTTTCCAGCTCGACCGGGCGCATTTCGCCCGTTGGCGCGCGCGACAATTCGAGCAGCGCATCATACCAGGCCAGCGGCGGGAAGCCGGCCTTCTTCAAGTCTTGCTCGACGGCGTCCAGGACACGGCTCTGCACCCGCATAAGGCGAATCCAGGCGGCGGTCGCCTCGGTCGATGGTTTGCGTCTCATGGCCTCGTCCATCATGAACGGGGATCAGTGTACCGCACTAAATGCAGCTGCATCAATCTTGACTATGCATGCAGATGCATTTAATCACCCCCCAAATACGTCCAAGGGAAGGAAAAGTCCGATGAAACTGGATTATTCTCCCCGGCGCCGGTTCCCAGAGCCCCGTTTCGATTCGATCGAAACGGAAAGGGCTCCAACGTTCGTCATTACGAGCCAACGGGTCGCACGAATGCGCGCCCGATGACAGGCTCCACGAAGCAATCCGGTCTTCGTCGCCAAGAACTGGGTTGCGTCGTCGCGAGCGCTCCTCGCAATGACGGCCAACTTACGCCGCGGCCAGCTTCTTCGGCGGGAAGCGGCCATAGAATGTCTCGCCCTTGGCCGCCATTTCGACCAAGAGTTTCGGCGGGGTGAAGCGTGAGCCGTATTTGGCTTCGAGCCTGTGACATAGCTCGACGAATTTTTTCGTGCCCATGAAATCGATATAGGACAGCGTGCCGCCGGTGAACGGCGCAAAGCCGAAGCCGAGGATCGAGCCGACGTCGGCCTCGCGAACGTCGGTGATGACGTGATCCTCCACCGTGCGTGCGGCCTCGACAGCCTGCACCACGAGAAAACGCTGCTTCAACTCCTCGACATCGAGCTTGTCGGGATCGAGATGCTTCGGCTGCAATCCTGACAGTTCCGACCACAGGCTCTTCTGGCCCTTGCCCTTCTCGGGATAATCGTAAAATCCCTTGCCGTTCTTGCGGCCGAAGCGGCCCTGCTTCTCGACCATCTCGACCAGCAGCTTCTTCTGGCTCTGATCGATGGCGTTGGCGCCGAGATCGGCTTCGGTCGCCTTCATGATCTTGAGCACGAGGTCGAGTGCGACTTCATCCGATAGCGACAGCGGCCCGACCGGCATGCCCGCCATCTTGGCGGTGTTCTCGATCATCGCCGGCGGCACGCCTTCCATCAGCATTTCCAGGCCTTCGGCGGTGAAGCGCAGCACGCAGCGGTTGGCGAAGAAGCCGCGGGAGTCGTTGACCACGATCGGCGTCTTGCCGATCACGCGCACATAATCGAGCGCGGTCGCCAGCGCGACGTCGCCGGTGTTCTTGCCGACGATTATTTCCACCAGCATCATCTTCTCGACCGGCGAAAAGAAATGAATGCCGATGAATTTGCTTTGATCCTTGAACTCTTCCGCCAGCGAATTGATGGGGAGCGTCGAGGTGTTGGAGGCAAAGATCGCATCCCCCTTCAACAGCGGCTGCGCCTTGGTGTAGGTCTCGGCCTTGACCTTGCGGTCCTCGAACACCGCTTCGATGACGAGGTCGCAATCCTTCAGCACATTGTAATCGGCGGTGGCGCTGATGCGCGACAGGATGGCGTCGCGATCGCTTTCCTTGGCACGGCCCTTCTTGATCAGATCGTCGATCACGGCCTTGGCGTGGCCCTTGCCCTTGTCGGCGCTTTCCTGATCGCGGTCGATCAGCACCACCTCGATGCCGGCACGCGCCGAGACATAGCCGACGCTGGCGCCCATGAAGCCGGCGCCGATCACGGCGAGCTTCTTGACTTTGGTCGGCGGCACGTTTTGCGGACGCCGCGCGCCCTTGTTCAACTCCTGCATCGAGAGGAACAGGCTGCGGATCATCGCGGCTGCTTCCTTGCTGCGCAGGATTTGTGTGAAGTAGCGGGACTCGACGCGCAACGCGGCGTCGATCGGCAACTGCAGGCCCTCATAGACGCTTTGCATGATGGCGCGCGCCGCCGGATAATTGTCGTAGGTTTCGCGACGATAGATCGCATTGCCGGCCGGGAACATCATCATGCCGCCCTTGGAATAAACCGGCCCGCCGGGGAGTTTAAATCCCTTCTCGTCCCAGGGCGCGACAGCCTTGCCGCCGCCCTTGATCCAGTCTTTTGCGGCCTTGATCAGATCGCCTGCGGGAACGACGGCGTCGACCAGCTTCAGCGCCTTGGCCTTTTCGAGATTGATCGCCTCGCCCTTAAGCAGCAATTGCATCGCATCCTGCGGCGACACGATGCGTGGCACCCGCTGGGTACCGCCGGCGCCGGGGAACAATCCGACCTTGACTTCGGGCAGTCCGAGGCGGGTCTTGGGATTTTCCGCGGCAACACGATAGTGGCAGGACAGCGTCAGCTCGAAACCGCCGCCGAGCGCAAGCCCGTTGATCGCCGCGACCCACGGCTTGCCGGAGGTTTCGATATTGCGAAACACCTGCGAGAGCCGGCGGCTCCGCTCGAACAGCATCTGGTTGGCCGCTTCGTCGCCTTTGGTCTTCTGCAAGTCCGCATATTGACGGCTCATGCCTTCCAGCATCGACAGATCCGCGCCGGCGCATAACGCTTCCTTGCCCGAGGTGATGACGACGCCCTTCACGGCAGCGTCAGTGGAGGTCTGCTTCACGATCTCTTCGAGTTCGTTGACCGAGGTCTCGTCCAGCACGTTCATCGAACGGCCGGGCGTGTCCCATGTCACCAGCGCAATGCCGTCGGCGTCGGTCTCGAGTTTGAAGTTTTTGAAGGCCATGTTGTCGCTCCCTCGATGCCGGCTGCCCGTGGGCGCGGCGGTTGTCTCTGCTCCCTCTCCCCTACGGAAGAGATTGTAGGGTGGGCAAAGCCGCGCTTCGCGCCGTGCCCAATACTAATCCGCGCCTGTCTTGATGGGCACGCGGAGTTTATCATCGGGCGCGCATTCGCGCGACCCGTCGGCTTTGCCCGCCCTGGGTTTACACCCGCTCGATGATCGTCGCGGTGCCCATGCCGCCGCCGATGCACAGCGTCACCAGCGCGGTCGACTTGTTGGTGCGCTCGAGTTCGTCGAGCACGGTGCCGAGGATCATCGCACCGGTGGCGCCGAGCGGATGGCCGAGCGCGATCGCGCCGCCATTCACGTTGATCTTGGCGTTGTCGATGTCGAAGGCCTGGATGTAACGCAGCACCACTGACGCGAATGCCTCGTTCAGTTCGAACAGATCGATGTCCGATTTCTTCATGCCCGAGCGTTCGAACAGCTTCTCGGTGACGTCGACCGGACCGGTCAGCATCATCGCCGGCTCCGAGCCGATATTGGTGAAGGCGCGGATTTTCGCGCGCGGCTTCAGGCCGTGCTTTGCACCGGCTTCCTTGCTGCCGAGCAGAACCGCGCCGGCGCCGTCGACGATGCCGGACGAATTGCCGGCGTGATGCACGTAGTTGATGCGCTCGATTTCCGGATGCGACTGGATCGCTACCGCGTCGAAACCGCCCATCTGTCCCACCGTGACGAATGACGGCTGCAACTGACCGAGCGACTGCATCGTCGTGGTCGGCCGCATATGCTCGTCCTTGGCGAGAATCGTGAGCCCATTGACGTCCTTGACCGGCACCACGGAATTCTTGAAGCGGCCTTCCTCCCAGGCCTTGGCCGCGCGCTGCTGGCTTTGCACCGCATAGGCGTCGACGTCATCGCGCGAAAAGCCGTATTTGGTCGCGATCAGATCGGCCGACACGCCCTGCGGCATGAAATAGGCCGGCACCGCGATCGAGGGATCCATCGGCCAGGCGCCGCCGGAGGCGCCGATGCCGACACGGCTCATCGATTCGGCGCCACCGCCGATGGTGAGCTCATGCTGGCCGCTCATGATCTGCGCGGCCGCGAAATTCACGGCATCGAGGCCCGACGCACAGAAGCGGCTGATCTGGACGCCGGGAACGGTTTCGCCGAGGCCCGCGTTCAGCGCCGCAAACCGCGCGATGTCGGAGCCGGCCTCGCCGACCGGATCGACCACGCCGAGGATCACGTCATCGACGACGTCTTCCGCCAGATTGTTGCGTTCTTTGAGAGCCTTTAGCGGCGCCGTCGCCAGCGCCAGCGCCGTCACTTCATGGAGCGCGCCATCGGGCTTGCCGCGGCCGCGCGGCGTGCGAACGTGATCGTAGATATATGCCTCAGGCATGATGCCCTCCTGGTATGAGGATCATAATATATTCAGCGATTTGGAAGATGTCGCGGATCGAATCGAGGCCTTGGAAGAATTTCTCCGATCAGAACGCTTCCGCCGCCAATTCCATGGTGGTCGCGCATCCGGTCTGGATGCGCGCGAGATGAACCGAGGTTTCCGGCAGCATCCGTTCCATGAAGAAGCGCCCGGTCACCAGTTTCGTCGTCAAATAGGGCGTCGTGCCGTCGGCCGCAATCTTGTCCAGCGCCACTTTCGCCATCCGCGCCCACATATAAGCGAAGGTGACGAGGCCGAACAGTTGCATGTAATCGGTGGCGGCGACGCCGGCATTGTCCGGCCGCGCCATCGCATTCTGCATCAGCCAGGTGGTGGCCTGCTGCAAATGGCCGAGCGCCGCACTCAGCGGCGCGACATAAGGCTTCATGGCGTCGTCAGCGCCGTGGTCCTTGGCGAAGGTGGCCACTTCATTGAAGAACGACATGATCGCCCGGCCACCGTCGCGCGGCAATTTACGTCCCACGAGATCGAGCGCCTGAATGCCGTTGGCGCCCTCATAGATCATGGCAATACGCGCGTCGCGCACGAACTGTTCCATGCCGTGCTCGGCAATGTAGCCGTGGCCTCCGAACATCTGCTGCGCCAGCACCGCATTGGAAAAGCCGACGTCGGTCAGAACGCCTTTCATGACCGGCGTCATCAGCCCCATGTGATCGTCCGCCTCCTGGCGATCCTTGGGATCGCTGGAACGGTGGGCGACGTCGCTCTTCAGCGCGGTCCACACCACCATGGCGCGCGCCGCCTCGTTGAAGGCGCGAATGGTGAGCAGCGTGCGCCGCACGTCCGGATGCACGATGATGGGATCGGCCGGTTTGTCCGGCGCCTTCGCACCCGACAACGAGCGGCCCTGCAGACGATCGCGGGCGTAGGCCACGGCGTTTTGATAGGCGACTTCGGATTGCGCCAGCCCCTGCACGGCGACGCCAAGCCGCGCCTCGTTCATCATCACGAACATGCCCTGCATGCCCTTGTTTTCCTCACCGATCAGCCAGCCGGTGGCGCCGTCGTAGTTCATCACGCAGGTGGAATTGCCGTGGATGCCCATTTTGTGTTCGATCGAACCGCAAGTGACGCCATTGCGTGCTCCCAGCGATCCGTCGGCATTGACCAGGATCTTCGGGACCACGAACAGCGACACGCCCTTGATGCCGGCCGGGGCGCCCTCGATTCGCGCCAGCACCAGATGGATGATGTTTTCAACGAGATCGTGCTCGCCGGCCGAGATGAAGATCTTGGTGCCAGTGATCTTGTAGCTGCCGTCGGCCTGCTTGACGGCCTTGGTGCGCAAAAGGCCCAAATCCGTGCCGCATTGCGGCTCGGTGAGGTTCATGGTGCCGGTCCATTGCCCCGCGACCATCTTGGGCACGAACATCTTCCTCTGTTCGGGTTTGCCGTGCACCATCAGCGCCGCCGTCGCGCCCATGGTCAGGCCGCCATACATCGAAAACGCCATATTCGCTGAGCACTGGAATTCGTTGACGGCCTGGCTCAGCGTGACCGGCAGGCCCTGCCCGCCATACTCCGTCGGCGCCGAAAGGCCGAGCCAGCCGCCTTCGGCGACCTGCTTGAAGGCTTCCTTGAAGCCCTTAGGCGTCGCCACGCTGCCATCCTCGTGCCGGGTGCAGCCCTCGAGATCCCCGACGCGATTAAGCGGCTGCAACACTTCTTCGCTGAGTTTGGCAGCCTCGGACAGGATCGCCTCCCGCACATCGGCCGAGGCATCGCTAAAGCCGGGAAGATTGTCGTAACGGTCGATCTGAAATACGTCATTGAGCAGGAAGCTGACGTCTTCCAGAGGGGCTTTGTAGGTTGGCATCATGTTCCTCCCGGCTGGCGGCTCCCTTTAAGGGAGATTTTGCAGCGCAGCAATCGCGCAATTCCAAAATAGACCTTAAACAGTTCCGAAACCGGCCGGCAGCGGTTGCGACAAGTTGACCGGCGCGGATGGCGGCCCGCCGCTGACCCCACCCGGTCAATTTCGTCGGTGCGGCAACTTTCAGCGGCAGCCGGCCAATTCCTTAACCCGTTATTTACCGTAACACGAAAAAGTCGATGCCAGAGGCAGACGACCTGCGCGGAATTCGATTGTCTCTTCAACAGGGGACGCGCGGGGAGGCCGAAGGCGCAGGTAGCGCGCCGGAGTCTAAACCGGACGAAAGCATGAATTCGCGCGTATCGTGGAGTGTTGAGAGCATCGATCCATCCGTCCGCGAGCGGGCTGAGGCCGCCGCGCGCCGTGCCGGAATGTCCTTGAACGACTGGCTCAATTCCACCATCGGCGATTCCACGCCTCCCAATTTTCGCGTGCCGCCGGATCAACGGCCGATGCCGCCGGGCCAGCAGACACGGGACGTCGCGGACATTCACCAGCGGCTGGATTCGATCACCCGGCAGATCGAACAGATCTCGCGCCCCGCGCCGCGCAACGATGCGCCGCGTGGCGAGCCGGGCGTCGCCCGGCAGTTGAACGATGCCATCTCGCGCCTCGATGCGCGCCTGTCGCAGATCTCAAACTCTGCGCCGGCGAAGCAAATTCAGGTTCAGAACCCGCAACGCCAGGCCGAGATGGTCGAGCGCGCGGCGGCCCACGTCTATCGCCCCTCTCCTCCGCTCAGCCCGGGCTCGCTTGACTTCGCGATTGCAGAAATCGCTGCGCGCCAGAACGAACTTGATCATGCTGCGCCACGGCCGATGCCGCCGCGCAGCCCGCCACCGGCGCCGCCCGCGATGGCTCCGGCAGCGCCGGCGGGTCCGGATTTTTCGACGCTCGAGCGCCATCTGGTCAAGATTACAAGCCAAATCGAAGCATTGCAGCGTCCCGACGGCATCGAGCAATCGATCGCCGCGTTCCGCAGGGAACTGACGGAAATTCGTCACGCTATTACCGAAGCGATGCCGCGCCGGGCGATCGAATCGATCGAGAGCGAAATTCGCTCGCTGTCCCGCCGCATTGACGAGACCCGCCAAAACGGCAGCGACGGCCAGGCGCTGGCCGGCATCGAGCGCGCGCTCAGCGACATTCGTGAAGTGTTGCGTTCGCTGACGCCTGCGGAGCAACTGGCTGGCTACGACGAGGCAATCCGCAATCTTGGCGCCAAGCTGGATCTGATCGTGCGCGCCAACGACGATCCCTCAACGGTCCAACAGTTGGAAGGCGCGATCGCCGCACTCCGCACGATCGTCTCCAACGTCGCCTCCAACGACGCGCTGGCGCGGCTCAGCGACGATGTGCACACGCTGTCGTCCAAGGTCGACCAGCTTACCCGCTCCGAGAGCCATGGCGATTCGTTCGCGATCTTGGAACAGCGCATCGCCGCACTGACCTCGAGCCTGGAAAGCCGCGAACGGCCGGCGGTCAGCGAGAGCACCGAGCATCTCGAGAGCGCATTGCGCGCGCTGTCCGACCGCATCGACCGCATGCCGGTCGGCAACGACAGCGCTTCCGCATTCGCCCACCTCGAACAGCGCGTATCCTATTTGCTCGAGCGCCTCGAAGCGTCCGATCACCGCACCGGCAACCTCGGACGGGTCGAGGGCGCGCTGCAGGACATTCTGCGCCATCTCGAAACCCAGCACGCGATCTTTGCCGCCTCGGTCGAGCGGAGCCGCGCCGCTGCCGAGCCGGCCGACAGCGGCCTGGTCGATATCGTCAAGCGCGAATTGTCCGACATCCGTTTCAACCAGTCGGAAACCGATCGCAACACCCAGGATTCGCTCGAAGCCGTTCACAACACGCTCGGACACGTGGTCGATCGGCTGGCGATGATCGAAGGCGATCTGCGCGCAGTCCGCACCGCACCGGTTACCCCGCAGCCGGAAACGCCGTCGCCTCAAGTCGCTCCGCCGCAGACGCCCGTCCCCCGCGTCGCGATGACGCCGCAACCAAAGCCTGAATTGCCGAATCCTGCGGCGGCACAAGCGCATTTTGCTGCAGCCCCCCGGGAATTCCAAGCCGCACCGCCATCGATGCCGGCTGCCGCGCCCGTGGCGGCAAGGGCCATCAGTGAAATTCTGGAGCCGCATACGGCGTCGCGCACCGCAATCGAACCGGAGCTGCCGCCCGATCACCCCCTCGAACCGGGAACGCGGCCGACCGGGCGGGCGGCTTCGCCATCGGAGCGCATTGCGGCTTCCGAAAGCGCCATCAGTGAAATTCCGGCCAGCGCGCGTGAGCCGGCCAGCACATCAAGCTTCATCGCCGCAGCGCGCCGCGCCGCCCAGGCCGCGCAAGCCGCACCGGCTGGCGACAAAGCCGCGCGCGGTTCACTGAAATCCGCAAGCGACACGGCCAAGCAGCCATCGACGATCACGTCCAAGATTCGCTCGCTGCTGGTTGGCGCGAGCGTGGTCGTGATCGTGCTCGGCTCGTTCAAGATGGCGATGACGCTGCTCGACAGCGGCAGCGCGCCGCCGCTGCCTGCGATGGAAAATTCGAGCGAGCCGCAATCTTCGGATCAATCGCCCGCTGATGACAAAGCCAAGCCGGCGATGCCGGCTCCGGTGGCGCCTTCGATGACCTCGCCGACACCGATCGGGCGGCAATCGCTCAATAGCGCCGCACCGAATGGCGCCGATGGCACCGCTTCCGTCGCTATTCCGCAGACCACGGCTGCGCTGGCCGCCTTGTCTATCTCCGGCAGCGATATCACCGGCACGATTGCGGCCATGCAGGCCACGTCGGCCAGCCGAAAACTCGGCCTCGTGCAAGTCCCGCACACCGAAAGGCTGCCGGAGGCGATCGGCGGCCCAGTACTGCGGGCGGCGGCGCTGAAGGGCGATCCCACGGCGGCCTATGAGATCGGGGTGCGCTTCGCCGAGGGCAAAGGCGTCGCTTCGAATTTCGACGAGGCGGCGAAATGGTATGACCGCGCCGCGCAAGCCGGCGTGGTGCCGGCGATCTTCAGGCTTGGGACCCTCTACGAAAAGGGCCTCAGCGTGAAAAAGGACGTCGATATCGCGCGACGCTACTATCTGCAGGCCGCCGAGCGCGGAAACGCCAAGGCGATGCATAACCTGGCCGTGCTCGATGCCGACGGCGGCGGCAAGGGCGCCGACTACAAGAACGCGGCGCAATGGTTTCGCAAGGCGGCCGATCGCGGCGTCGCCGACAGCCAGTTCAACCTCGGCATCCTGTACGCCCGCGGCATCGGCGTCGAACAGAATCTCGCCGAGTCCTTCAAATGGTTCAGCCTGGCGGCGACGCAGGGCGACGCGGACTCCGCGCGCAAACGTGACGACATCGCCAAGCGCCTCGACGCCCAGTCGCTTGCAGCGGCGAAGCTTGCGATCCAGACCTTCACGCCAGAATCCCAGCCCGATGACGCTATCAACGCGGCGACCCCAACCGGCGGATGGGACAGCGCACCGATCCAGCCGCCTGTAGCAAAGCCCACAGCGAAGCCGGCCTCGATCAAGCGGGCCGCCGCCCGTTAATCTGAATCATTCACCACATTAGAATGACGCGTTGCGCCAAAAAAGCCACTGGCCCGCGGATTCTTTAGTCCCTCCGACGGACGATTTCGGTTATGCAAGGGCGCGGTATTTGATCCGCGCTCGCGCGTATTCCGCAAAAAGCGGGCTGGAAGACGCTCGATTTAGAAACCATGCCGTGAGCGGTTTCGGCCAGCCTCACGGCTAATTCCAAAGCGAACGCGCGTGCAGCTTTACCTTCCGATCGCCGACATTCCGGTCAATGTTTTCCTCATCCTGGCGATGGGCGCGGCCGTAGGTTTCGTGTCCGGCATGTTCGGCATCGGCGGCGGGTTTTTGATGACCCCGCTGTTGATCTTCGTCGGCATCGCGCCCGCAGTGGCGGTCGCTTCGGTCGCGAGCCACATTGCGGCTTCGTCGTTTTCCGGCGCGATATCCTACTGGCGCCGCCGCGCCATCGATCCGGCGCTGGCGCTGGTGTTATTGTGCGGCGGCACCATCGGCACCGCGCTCGGCGTCTGGACCTTCACGCTCTTACGCTCGCTCGGCCAACTCGATCTGATGATCGCGCTGTCCTATGTCGTGCTGCTCTCCACCGTCGGCGCCCTGATGTTCTGGGAAGGGCTGCGCGCGATACTGCGCGTACGGCGCGGCGTGGCTATTCCGATGCGCCGGTCGGGGAGCCACGGCTGGATCCACGGACTGCCGTTGAAGATGCGGTTCAAACGCTCCAAGATCTATCTGTCGGTGATTCCGGTCGTGGTCGTTGGCGTGGTCATCGGCTTCATCGGCGCGGTAATGGGCATCGGCGGCGGCTTCATCCTGATCCCGATTATGATCTATCTGTTGCGGGTGCCGACCTCGACCGTGATCGGCACCTCCATGGTGCTGACGCTGGTGACCATGGCGTTCGCCACCATGCTTCACGCGGTCACCAATCATCTGGTCGATGCCGTGCTGGCGCTGATCCTGATGGTCGGCGGTGTGACCGGCGCGCAGTTCGGCGCCCGCGCCGGTCAGAAAATCCGTGGCGAACATCTGCGGCTATTGCTCGGGCTGTTAATTCTTGCGGTCGGAATCCGCTTCGCGATCGAGCTGGTGATCCGTCCTGACGATCTCTTCACTATTCGGGAACTCGGAGGCGCCGCATGAACGCGCGCACCTCATTCGGCGCTGTGCTGGTGCTCAGCACGATTTTCGCTGTCTTCCCCGCGCGCGCGGAGCGGCTGATCGTGTCGGTCTCGAACCATCGGGTCACCGTCACGCCGAACTATTCCGGCGAAGAACTCGTGCTGTTCGGCTCGGTCGAAAAGGACGCGTCCACGCCGGCCAGCCGTACCAATTACGATCTCGTGGTGACCGTCTCCGGCCCGCGCGCCGATATGGTGACGCGCCGCAAGGAGCGCAAATTCGGCATTTGGATCAACACCGATTACCGGCAATTTCTGAAAGTGCCGACGTATCTCGCACTGTTTTCCAACCGGCCGTTTGACGCCATCGCGTCTCCGGAAGTGCAGCGGCGGCAGCAGCTCGGTCTCAACAATGTGCTGCTCACCCAGCGCGTCGGGCCCGACTATGCCGACGTGGTGCCGAACGATCCGTTCCGCAGCGCCTTCGTGCGGCTGCGCTCCGAACACGGCCTCTATCGCGAGGCGACCTCCGCGGTGACATTCCTGACCCCGACCTTGTTTCGTACCGGCATTCCGCTTCCGGCCGAAGTGCCTATCGGCACCTATGATGTCGAGATCAAGCTGTTTTCCAATGGCGCGCTGGTGACGCGGACCGAAAGCGCGTTTGAAATCGTCAAGGTCGGCTTTGAACAGTTCGTCGCCACCACCGCCCGTCAGAACGGCTTCATCTATGGACTGTTCACGGCATTCATGGCGCTGATGACCGGGTGGATGGCCTCGATCGTCTTCCGCAAGGACTAGGTTCGCTGCAGGTGGAGGCGGCGCAGTCAATAGCAGCGCGAGGCGGCGATGGTATGCAGCCGGCGGTCGCCGAGCACATGCGCCATGAAGCCGGGCGTCCCGAATATTTTCGCAAACGCCGTGTCGCGAATGCTGAGGCCGCCGGTATAGGCACCGAACGCCGGCATCACCGCGCGTTCGCCGTCGCAGGCAAAGCATCGCCGCTCCATCGAACGTCCGCGCGTCGACACGCGCGCTTTCGGATGCAGATGTCCGGCGATTTCGCCGGCCGCCCCGGTCGGCTCATGACGAAACGCGATCGGGCCAACAGCTACCTCGCTGGCAACCAGTCCGCCGAGATCCGATGGCAGCGCCGGATCGTGATTGCCCGAAATCCAGATCCAGTCGCGCCGCGCCTGCAGCGCCGCGATGGCATCGCGATCCACCACCGACAGCCGATCATGGGCGTCGCGGTCATGAAAACTGTCACCGAGCGCAATCACCATCCGCGGGTCGTGCCGCGCAATCACCACACTAAGTCGGCCCAGCGTCGCGACTGTATCGTAGGGCGGCAACAGCACGCCGCGCGTTGCAAAGCTGGAGCCTTTTTCCAGATGCAGATCGGAGACGACAAGCAGGCTTTGCTCTTCCCAGAACAGCGCGCCTGAGAGATCGGCGACCAAGGTCACGCCCGCGACATTGACGGTCGTGACGCGCGCAGCGGGTTCGTCTTGCATAGATTGCGCGCGTGCCGTCACCGTCTATCCAGTCGCCTCTTTGACGAGCTCGTCGGCGGCTTCCGCCAGCAATTCGTCGGATGCTTCGCCATAAACTGACTCGCGGCCGATTTCCAGCATCACCGGCACCGCCAGCGGCGAAACCCGGTCGAGTTCCTTGTGGATGATTCGCCCGTGGATTCGCGACAGCATATCACCGAGGCGGCGAAGATCGAGCAGCCCGGTCGCGGCATCGGCGCGCGCCGCGCGCAATAGCACGTGATCTGCCTGATGCTTGCGCAGCACGTCATAGATCAAATCGGTCGAGAACAGCACCTGCCGCCTGGTCTTTTCCTCCCCGGTGAATCGCCGCGCGATCAATCCCGAGATGATCGCGCAGGTGCGGAAGGTGCGTTTCATCAGCGCGGATTCCGCAAGCCAGGCTTCGAGGTCGTCGCCCAGCATGTCCGGATCGAACAGCGCGTTGAGATCGAGCCGGCCCTGCCGGATCATGAACGACATATCCCCTAATCCCCATACCGCCAGCGCATATTCATTGGCGACGAACCCCAGCGGCCGCACCCGCGCGCGTTCCATCCGCCGCGTCAGCAACATGCCGAGCGTCTGGTGCGCCAGCCTACCTTCAAAGGGATAACAGACAAGGTAGTGCTTGTTGGCTCGCGGAAAGGTCTCCACCAAAAGTTCGCGCACGCCGGGGACGCGTGAAATATCCCTTTGCAGCGATAACCAGTCGCGCACCTGATCCGGCAAGCCGCCCCAGGCGCGCTTGTCGTCAAGCAATTTGCGAACGCGCTCGGCGAGATAGGTCGAGAGCGGAAACTTGCCGCCCATATAGGACGGCACTTTCGCGTCCTTGTCGTTGGCGCGCGAGACATAGACATTGTCTTCCGCCAGCGCTTCATAGCGGACCACCTCGCCGCCGAACACGAAGGTGTCGCCAATAACGAGGCCTTCGATAAAGGCTTCCTCGATCTCGCCGAGCATCCGGCCGCCGCGTCCCAACGCGCCGGTCGATCCCGATCCGCCGCCGCGCGAGCGCACCAGCCGCACCTTCAGCATGGTGTCTTCGACGATGGTGCCGACGTTGAGGCGATAGCTTTGTCGCACCCGGGGATTGGCGACCCGCCATCGGCCGTTCTTGTCCTGCTTGATGCGCGCGAAACGCTCATAGGTTTTCAGCGCATAGCCGCCGGTGGCGACGAAATCGACCACGTCGTCGAAATCGGTTCGTGTGAGATTTGAGTAGGGCGCGGCCGTCAGCACCTCGCCATAGAGCCGATCGGACAGAAATGGCTCGCCGCAGGCGCAGCCGAGCACGTGCTGCGCCAGCACATCGAGCGCGCCGGTGCGCAGCGGCGGAGTATCCTGCGCATTCTCCGCCACCGCGTCGATCGCAACCGCGCATTCCAGCACCTCGAAGCGATTGGCCGGCACCAGTACCGCGCGCGAGGCTTCATCGATCCGGTGGTTGGCACGGCCGATCCGCTGCATCAGCCTCGACGCCCCCTTCGGCGCGCCGACATTGATGACGAGATCGACGTCGCCCCAGTCGACGCCGAGATCGAGCGAGGAGGTGCAGACCACGCCGCGCAATCTTCCCGCCGCCATCGCGTCCTCGACCTTGCGGCGCTGCGCGACATCCAGCGAGCCCTGATGCAGCGCGATTGCGAGACCATCGTCGTTCATGCGCCAGAGATCCTGAAACAGCATCTCGGCCTGGCTACGGGTGTTGACGAAAACCAGCGTGGTCTTGTTGCGCTTGATCAGGTCGTAAATTTCACCGAGCGCATGGCGCGCGGTGTGGCCCGCCCATGGCAACCGCTCGCGCGTATCGAGCATCTCGACAATCGGCGCCGCCGCGCCGCCGGCGACCACGATATCGGCAGCCTCGCTTGCACCGTCGCGCTGTGGCACCAGAAACCGCGCCAACGATTCCGGCTCCGCTACCGTCGCCGACAGCCCGATGGAGCGCATCCGCGGCGCCAGCCGCCACAGCCGCGCCAGCCCGAGCGACAGCAAGTCGCCGCGCTTCGAGGTCACGAGGGCATGCAGCTCGTCGAGTACGATGCGCCGGAGCGAGGAGAACAGAAACGGCGCATCATCGGACGACAGCAACAACGCCAGTTGTTCTGGCGTGGTCAGCAGGATATCCGGCGGATAGCGCCGCTGCCGCTGCCGCCGCGACACGGGCGTGTCGCCGGTGCGGGTCTCGACCTTGATCGGCAGCGCCATCTCGGTAACAGGCGTTTCCAGGTTGCGCGCGATATCGACCGCGAGCGCTTTCAGCGGCGAGATGTAGAGGGTGTGGAGCCCGCGGCTGCGTTGCGCGCCCGCTGGCGGCGCTCCCTCTTCCCTTGTGGGGGAGGGCCGGGGAGACGGATAAGCCGTAGCGTTCGGTGCGTGGAGTTCACCCTCCTCCCGCAGCCCTTCGGGCGTCGACCTCCCCCATAAGCGGGAAGGTGACGAAGTGGGCCGAATGGCGCTGAGCTCCACCAGCGTCGGCAGGAATCCCGCCAGCGTCTTGCCGGCGCCGGTGGGCGCAATCAGCAAGGCGGAACGATCGTCGCGGGCCTTTGCGAGTAGCGCAAGCTGATGCTCGCGCGGCGACCATCCGCGCGCGGCGAACCACGCACGGAAATGCGCCGGCAGGAGCGCGGCTGTTTCGTCCGGGGAAGCGGGCAGGATGCGGGACGGCACAGTCCAAGACCTAAGCCGTTACGACGGCTTCGTCGAGGCCGGCGGCGGATCAAAATCGCTCCGCCCCCCTTGGGAATCGGCTATTCCGTGACCGGCTTGTCGGAAATGTCCCAGTCCTTGCCGTTGAATACAGACTCAAGTTTTCGTCGCAACCACCACCAGGCCGGGCACCGGCGCGTTGTCCTCATTGCGGGCCGACAAATCCTCGAGCCGTGACAGCGTAAACCCGGCATCGCTGATCGATGAACGCATATAGCCGGCGCTATGAGCATAACGCAGCCCCTCACCGAGAATGACGGCGTCGCCGCCATGCGTCTCCACCGTGAACGCCAGCAGGCCGCCGGCGACCAGCACGCGCTTCACTTCACGCAGCAACGGCGTGAGATCGGAGAGATAGACCATGGCGTCGGCGGCGAGAACGAGATCGGCGCTGGCGTCAGGCTTGCTCCGCAAGCCCTCCAACATGTCGGCGACCTCGAGCTGCGCATAGAGACCAGTAGCGCGCGCCTTCTCGATCATGCGCGGCGACAGATCGACGCCGATGAAATGATCGACCGCCCTGGCGAACGCGCTGGCCGCTAGCCCCGTACCGCAGCCGAGGTCGATGGCGCGCTTGAAAAAGGCGGGCCTGCGGAGCGCGTGCCGGGCGGCCAGCACGGCCTTGAATAACAGCGCAGGACCGCGATAGCCGAGATCGTCGACCAGTGCCGTCTCGAATCTCGGCGCGTATTGATCGAACAGCGCGCGCACATAGGCCTGCGGCATCGCCGAGAGTTTGTCGGCACCGAGCAGCGTCAGCCGCAGGCTTGCGCCGTGCCGATCCTCGGGATCGGCGTCTTGCGCTTTCCGAAATGCAGCAATCGCCGCATCGCGCTCGCCGAGCTGTCCGCGAATTTCTCCCAGCGTGAACCAGGCGGATGCAAAGCCGGGCGCCAGCTCGGTCGCCTGTAACAACAGATCGGCAGCGGCGGCAAGATCGCCTTTCAGTTGCAGGTCGCGCGCAAAATCGAACCGGCGGTCGGCAACGAGATCGCCAGAGGACAGGAATAGGCGGGCGGGCATGGCTCTACATTCATCATCGCCGAACGCCTGTCCCCCACTTGATCGGGATGATCCGGCAATTCATAAAAAAAGAATTCTTTCGGAAAATGGATGCGCGGGTCAAGCCCACGCAGGACGGGTAAAAATCGCTCCACTGGAGCCCTATATAACCGAGATGCGTCCGCAAGACATCCTGATGCCGGTGTCCGCCGGCCTGTGCTGCAAGCCCGGCGGCTTCCATATCGATCCGGTGCGGCCGGTCGAGCGCGCCGTGATCACCCATGGCCATTCCGACCACGCCCGATCAGGTCATGGCGCGGTGCTGGCTACCCGGGAGACGCTCGACATGATGCGGCTGCGTTACGGCGATCATTTCGCCGGCACTACGCAGGCCATCGCCTATGGCGAGCAAGTGCGGCTCGGCGACGTCCGGATCAAATTTCATCCCGCAGGTCACGTGTTGGGCTCGGCGCAGATCGCGGTTTCCTGCAAAGACACCTGCATCGTCGCCTCCGGCGATTACAAGGATGCGCCCGACCCGACCTGCGCGCCGTTCGAGGTGGTGCCGTGCGACGTGTTCATCACCGAGGCCACTTTCGGTTTGCCGGTGTTTCGTCACGGCAACGCGGAGGACGAAATCAGAAAGTTGTTGGCGTCGGTCGCGCTGTTCCCGGAGCGGGCGCATCTAGTCGGCGCCTATTCGCTCGGCAAGGCGCAGCGCGTGATCGCACTTTTGCGTGAGGCCGGCTACGACGCGCCGATCTATCTGCACGGCGCGATGGAAAAGATCACCGGCTACTATGAGAGCCGCGGCGTGGCGCTGGGCGAGCTGCGCCTGATCAAAGGCATGAAGAAGGCCGATCTGGCCGGCACCATCACACTGGCGCCGCCATCGGCCACCTCAGACATCTGGACGCGGCGATTTCCCGATCCGGTCACGGCATTTGCATCGGGGTGGATGCGGGTGCGGGCGCGGGCACGGCAGCGCGGCGTCGAATTGCCGCTGGTGATCTCGGATCACGCCGATTGGGACGGACTGACCGCGACCATTGACGCCACCGGCGCAGGCGAGGTCTGGGTCACCCATGGCCAGGAAGATGCGCTGGTGCATTGGTGCACGGCCAAGGGGCTGGCCGCGCGTCCGCTCGATCTGGTCGGCTATGGCGAGGAGGACGAAGGCGACGCGACGGCGGCAGGCGAGGACGCCGAGGCATGAACCGTTTCGCCGAACTGCTCGATCGGCTTTCCTACGAGCCCGGCCGCAACAACAAACTGCGGCTGATCACCGGTTACTTCCGCGAGGTCGAAGACCCCGACCGCGGTTACGCGCTCGCGGCGCTGACCGGCGCGCTATCGTTCAAGCATGCCAAGCCCGGGCTGATCCGCGACCTCATTGCGGCCCGCACCGATCCGGTGCTGTTCGCATTGTCGTATGACTATGTCGGCGATCTCTCGGAAACGGTTGCGCTGATGTGGCCGAAATCGGTGATCGATCGCGAACACGATGGTCATGATGATCAACGACACCACAACAACCCTCCGCCGCCGACCCTCACCGAGGTCGTCACCACGCTGCGCACGCTCGGCAAGACCGAACTGCCGAAACAGCTCACGCGCTGGCTCGACGAGTTGGACGAGACCGGCCGCTGGGCGCTCTTAAAACTCGTCACCGGCGCGATGCGGATTGGGATCTCGGCGCGGCTGGCGAAGACCGCCGCGGCCGAGCTCGGCGGCAAGGACCCCCACGATATCGAATTGATGTGGCCGGGGCTCAGCCCGCCTTACCTCGATCTGTTCGCGTGGCTGGAAGGCCGCGCGGAAAAGCCTGTCAATCTCGATCCGACGCCGTTCCGTCCAGTGATGCTGGCGCATGCGATCGAGAACACGGACTTTGCCAATCTCGATGCCGCCGATTTCATCGCGGAATGGAAATGGGACGGCATTCGCGTGCAGGCGGTCAGCGGCCGCGACGAGCGCGGCAACATGCAGGTGCGGCTCTATTCGCGCAGCGGCGAAGACATTACCAGGAGTTTTCCCGATCTATTGCCGTCGCTGCATTTGCCCGGCGCCATCGACGGCGAGCTGCTGGTGGTTCGCGATGGCCGGGTGCAAACCTTCAACGTGCTGCAGCAGCGCCTCAACCGCAAGGTCGTCTCACAAAAACTGATGAAGGATTATCCGATCCATTTGCGCGCCTACGATCTACTCGGCGAGGGCGACAGCGATCTGCGCATGCTGCCGTTCGAGGAACGCCGCGCCCGGCTCGAGGCCTTTGTCACAAAACTCGACGATGCCAGGATCGACCTGTCGCCAACGATTCCTTTCGACAGTTGGGACGCGCTCACCGCCGCACGACGAAATCCGGCCGGCGCCGGCGCAGGCGAAGATGCCGAGGCGGTCGAAGGCGTGATGCTCAAGCGCCGCGACGCGCTCTATTTGCCGGGCCGCCCGAAAGGGCAATGGTGGAAGTGGAAGCGCGATCCGCACATCATCGACGCCGTGCTGATGTATGCGCAACGCGGCCATGGCAAACGCTCGTCGTATTACTCGGACTATACGTTCGGGGTCTGGACCACGGTCGAGAATGGCGAGCAGCTGGTACCGGTCGGCAAGGCCTATTTCGGCTTCACCGACGAAGAACTCCTGCAGATCGACCGCTTCGTGCGCCGCAACACCACCGAAAAGTTCGGACCTGTCCGGCATGTGGTACACGAGCCGGACCAAGGGCTGGTACTGGAAGTCGCCTTCGAGGGATTGGCACGCTCGCCGCGGCACAAATCCGGCGTGGCGATGCGGTTTCCGCGCATCAACCGGCTGCGCTGGGACAAGCCGCCGCGCGAGGCCGACCGGCTGGAAACCCTGGAGCGGATGCTGAAAACCGACGCAATAATTCAAGCGTAGCGTTGTCCCGCGAAAGCCCGCCCCACACCTGATGCAGGGTGGACAGCGGTTGGCACGACGAAAGCGCGCCAAAATAGAAAGATAGAGCCGCCGTTCCGACCGAGAACCGGAACGGAAAAGGCGCTGCGCCGGCAGGCGGCCATTGACGCCGACAGGCGGGTTCCCCATCTGCCCTCCACCGTACGCGCATGATCCGCCAAAGTGTGAGCGGTTTGGCGATAAGATCATGCGCTCTTTTAACTGTTTAGAGCGCGATCGGACGCAAAACCGGTTTCCACTTTTGCTGATCGCGCTCTAGAGTGCGCAAGCACGCGCAGGAGACCATCGATGCCCAACGACACCCGAGAATTGCCGGCAGCCGGTGACGGCCTCTATCGTTTTCTCGGAGGCTCGCCGCTGGCGGTGGCATTTCGGCTGATCCTGCTGTCGATTCTCGTGGGCGTGGTGCTCGCTGCGATCGGCTTCGATCCCTGGAATATCGTCAACAGCATCCGGCTGTTGTTTCGGCGGCTCTGGGATCTCGGCTTCGACGCCATCAACTGGTTGTGGCGCTACTTCCTGCTTGGCGCCGTGATCGTGATTCCGGTCTGGCTGCTGTCGCGGATGTTCGGCGCGCCGCGCGGACGCTAAGCGTCGCGCGCAGGGAACGTTCGTTGGCTTCCGTATCCAAGGTTACCACCGCGCAGGTCTTCGCCATCGCCGGGCCGGCGATGGTGGCAAACCTGACGACGCCTCTGATCGGCATTGTCTCGACGATCGCGATCGGGCGGCTGGGCGAGGCGACGCTGCTCGGCGGCGTGGCTATGGCGTCGGTCATCTTCGACTGTCTGTTCTGGCTGTTCGCATTCCTGCGCATGAGCACGGTTGCCTTCACCGCGCAGGCCCTTGGCGCGGACGAAAAGCTGGAATTGCGCGCGCTGCTGGTGCGGGGTTTGGTCGTCGCGGCGTTGATCGGTGCGTGTCTCATTGTTCTGCAAATGCCGCTTGCCGCAATTTTGCTGGGGGCGATGGGCGGCAGCGAGGGCGTCACGCGCGCTGCGAAGGTCTACTTCATGATCCGCATCTGGTCTGCACCGCTGGTACTGGCCAATTATGTCGTGCTCGGCTGGCTGATCGGACAGGCCCGCGCAAAGCTTGCGCTTGGCGTGCAGATTGCGATCAACGTCATCAATATGGCGGCGACGGTGGCGCTGGTACTGGTGCTGAACGCCGGAATCGCCGGCGCCGCGGTTGCCGCCGTCATCGCGGAAGCGGCCGGGCTCCTGCTCGGCATTCTGATCGCGCGAGGCCTGAGTAATGGACGGCTTGGCGTGCCGCGCGCCGCCCTGCTCGACCGCGCCAAGCTTCTGCGCATGCTCGCGGTCAACCGCGATATCATGATCCGCACCGCCGCACTGATATCAGCGTTCCTGTTTTTCACCGCCCAGGGCGCACGCGCCGGTGACGTGACGCTCGCGGCCAACGCGGTGCTCAACAACTTTCTTTTGATCAGCGCGTTCTTTCTCGACGGCCTTGCCAACGCGGCCGAGCAGCTTTGCGGCCGAGCCTACGGCGCCCGCGACCGGATCGCGTTCTCAACTGCCGTCCGGCTGGTAGTGCTGTGGGGATTCGCCTTTGCCGTTGCGGTGACAGCGAGTTACGCGCTGTTCGGGCCTGGGCTCATCGATATCATGACCGCTAGCGAAGAGGTTCGGCGCACCGCGCGCAACTATCTATGGCTGGTGGCGCTGGCCCCGGTGCTTGGCGTCTTCGCCTTCGCCTATGACGGGGTTTTTATCGGCGCGACCTGGGCTCGCGATATGCGCAACCTGATGGTGCTTTCGTTGTTGATATTTCTCACGGCGTGGCTGGCGCTGCGGTCGTTCGGCAATGCCGGCCTGTGGGGAGCCCTGCTGGTGCATTATGCCGCGCGCGGAGGTTTGCAGGCCATGCGCTATCCGGCGTTGCTGCGCGCTTCATTCCACCAGGAGCCGCTGCCCGGCTGAATTTAGGGGATGGTATGTGATTAAACCGGCCATTCCTCGGCCGTAATCGTCGCGGCATCGGCGCCGACGATTTCGGACAGCGAGTCGCGTCCGGTGCGCAACAGCGTTGACGCAAGATCGCTCTTGATGTTGTCCACGAGGCCAAGGCCCTTGTAGATCAGCGAGGAATAAAGCTGGATCAGGCTGGCGCCGGCACGGATCTTGGTCAGCGCAGCACCCCCGCTATCGATGCCGCCGACGCCTACCAGCGGAAACGCGCCCTCGGCTCGCACATATGTCTCCGCTACCATCCGTGTCGACAGCCGAAACAGCGGCCGGCCCGACAAACCGCCCTGCTCCTTGGCCCGGGTCTGTTCGCGCAAGGTCGCCGGCCGCGCCACCGTGGTATTGGCCACGATCATGCCGTCGACGCGGCGCGAGCGGGCGATATGAACGACATCGTCGAGTTCGGCCAGACTCAAATCGGGCGCGATCTTGAGCAGCACCGGCGTTTCGCCGGCGTTCCGCCGCACCCGCTCGCGCGCATCGATCACCTTGGCCAGGAGATCGTCGAGCGCGGAAGCCTGCTGCAGGTTGCGCAGACCCGGCGTATTCGGCGACGAGACGTTGACCGTAAAATAGCTTGCCACCGGCGCGAAGGTTTCGATCAGCTTGACATAGTCAGCGACGCGGTCGGCGGTATCCTTGTTGGCGCCGACGTTCACGCCGACGATGCCGCCGAGATGGGCTCGCCCGGCCAGCCGCCGGAGCACTGCATCAGCCCCGTCATTGTTGAAGCCCATGCGATTGATGATGGCTTCATCGCGCTCCAGCCGGAACAAACGCGGCCGCGGATTGCCTGTTTGCGGCTTCGGCGTCACGCTCCCGATCTCGACAAAACCGAACCCGAGCCGCAACAGCGCGTCCGGCGCTTCCGCGCTCTTGTCGAAACCCGCGGCCATGCCAATCGGATTAGGAAAATTCAGGCCGAAGGCCCGCACAGCAAGCTTTGGATCGTCCGGCCGCGGCCGGATCGGCGGCAGCAGCCGCAAACCCTGAATGGCCAGACGATGCCCGTCCTCCGGATCGAACCAGCGCAACAGCGGCAGCGAAAAGGCATCGAAGGCCCGGATCACGGCGCTAGCTCCGGGATCTCGTGATATCCATCGGACCGCGCGCGCAGCTCGCGCACACCAACGACCGCGCCGAGATCGAGTTCACCGTAGAGATGCGGAAACAACTCGTCGTTGCGCGAGCATTCCCACCGCACCGCCTCGCCCAGGGCGTCGGCATCGACCTCGATCAGAAACAGTCCGCTCTGGCCGAAGAAATGCTTTCTTGCCGTCTCCGCCACCTGCGATGCGGTCGAAAAATGAATAAAGCCGTCGCGGAGGTCGTCGGCGCTGCCGCGGTATACGCCTTGCCGCTCGGCCTCGCGCCAAGCCGAAGCAGGACAGATTTTGTAGATTCTGCGCACGTGTTCCGGAGTTCCTGCTTTGTCGTTGAGTCTCTTGGGATTTCCCGGAATTTCCGGACCTCGCGCCGACCGTATCGGCGCGCCTTGCCCACTTCAAGGGTCGCGGCATCGGCTGTTTGCGGATTGCGAAAACGAGTTCGTTGAGGTAATAATTCCTAATTGTGGAAGGCTGACCGATGGCCAAGCAGCCAAAAACTCCGCGCGTGCTGACCCACAGCCAGATCTGGACCGCGCTGGATCGGCTTGCCGAGCGCGCCGGACTGTCGGCCTCGGGGCTCGCCAAGCGCTCCGGCCTCGATCCCACCACGTTCAACAAATCCAAGCGCATCACCGCTGACGGCCGTGAACGATGGCCCTCCACCGAATCGGTGGCCAAGGCGCTCGCCGCCACCAACAGTTCCCTCGATACCTTCGTGCAGCTGATCGGCGATAGCGTGCGCACCGTACAGTCGGTGCCGCTGCTCGGTTTTACACAGGCCGGAAGCAGTGGCTATTTTGACGAGAATGGCTTCCCAACCGGCAAGGGCTGGGACGAGGTGGCGCTGCCCTCGGCCAATGACGAGCATGCTTATGCGCTGGAAATTTCCGGCGATCAGATGAAGCCTGTCTACCGCGACGGCGACGTCATCGTGGTGTCGCCGGGCACGCCGATCCGGCGCGGCGACCGCGTCGTGGTGAAAACGCGGGCCGGCGAGGTGATGGTGAGGGAATTGAAACGCCGGACGGCGAAGACGCTAGAGCTGCAATCGCTGAATCCGAATGACGCCGACCGCACCTTGGCGGCCGGCGAGGTCGAGTGGATCGCCAGGATTATTTGGGCAAGTCAATAACCCTATCCTAGCCTCGTGGAACGCGGCCGCCTTTTTCTAACAAGCGATGACACGGAGTACGGGTCCCGGCGTTCGCCCGGGACGACGATCGCGGCGCTTCTGGCCGAAAAGCGCGAAGTCCCTCGTCGGCGCCTACGAAGCGTAGTCAGGCTCCTTCCGATCGAGGATGCGCTTCAATGCATCGAAGTGCCGCTGTGCCGGGGTTGGCCCCTCGTAGAAACCAGTCCCGCCGATATCCCGCTTGGTCTTCTCGACAACCGCGGCAGGGAGCTGTTTCAGGGGTTGCCCGGTCCACATGGCGTAGACCTGAACCTGTGCCGCGCGTTCGATGTAGTAAAGCCGATCATAGGCATCGGCGACCGTATTGCCGACCGTGGTAATGCCGTGATTGGCCATGAACAACACTGTCTTGTCGCCGATGACCCTGGCGAGGCGATCGCCTTCCGCGGGGTCGAGGGCCGGGCCGGTGTACTCGTCGTCGTACGCAATCTCTCCCATCATCCCGACCTCGGTCTGGCCGATCTCCTTGATGCGCGGGTCTTCGAGGCGTGTCAGCGCACTCGCATACGGCATGTGCGTATGAAACACGGCTTTGGCCTGCGGCAGCGCCTTGTGGATGGGCGCATGGATGCAATAGCAGGAGCGTTCCACCTCGCCCGCCCCGCGCCTGATCTTGCCGTCTTCGAGGCCAACCTCCATGAAGGAAGAGGCCGTCACCTCGGACCAATGCATCCCGAACGGGATCTGGTAGTAGCGGTCGCTGTGGCCTGGCACGACAAGCGTCAGGTGGTTGAAGATTCCCTCGCTGAAACCGTGCATGAAGGCCAGCCGGTGCGCGGCCGCCAGATCGACACGCGCCTGCCATTCCTCGGCACTGCAATCCTGGAGCTCTTTCGGCGAAACCCTGAACTGCATAGGCATCCTCCCTGCTGTTGCTGCGATGGCGTCCGCGTCACCGCCTCGACGGAAGCCGGACGGTTTTCTTATGAGCTGGATTGTAATGCATTTTGAAACGGTGTCGGCTGAAATTACAGCCGGCCTCCCATCTCGATTTGCAGTGTCACCATCGCAGCTGGGTGATGATGCGCTGCGAAGATAAAGCCATGGCAGTCACGGAGCCCGCAGGATCATCCCGACCGTGCTAGCGCGCCGTCGATCATCGTCACCGCATTTTGTAACCCATACACCGCAACGAAGGATCCGAAGCGTGGGCCTTTTTCCTGACCGAGCAGCACCTGATAGAGCATGTTGAACCAGTCGAGCGAGACACCCGGCCGGCCATCCTTGCCCTTCTTTACCGGATCGAGGAACGGTTCGCGCCGGCCGATCTCGTAGACCACGTTCTGGATCTCTTCCGCGGAAGTGTCCGCCGGCAATTGCGACAGCGCGTCGCGCAAATCCTGCAGCGCCGCACGTTCGAGAGGGCTCGGGTCGCGGAATTTCTTGGTCGGCGCCACGAAGTCGCGATAGTAGTTGATGGCGTAGCCGACCATTGCGTCGAGCTTTGGATGGGTTTGCGGCGTGACGCCGGGACGATAGCGCCCGATGAAGCCCCACAAGGTTGCGGCATTCTCCGCGTTCGAGGACGACACCAGCGTCAGCAGCATTTGGAAGGTGACGGGCATATCGGACGCAGGCGGATAGCCGGCGTGGATGTGCCAGACCGGATTGGCGAGCTGCTGCTTGGCATCCTGCCGTGGAAACGCTTCGAGAAATTGCTGGTAGTCGTCGACGTTGCGCGGGATCACGTCGAAGTATAATCGCTTGGCCGCTTTCGGCTCGCGATACATGAACAGCGAGAGCGATTCCGGCGACGCATAGCGCAACCATTCATCGATGGTGAGCCCGTTGCCCTTCGACTTGGAAATCTTCTGGCCCTTGTCGTCGAGGAACAGTTCGTAGTTGAACCCTTCCGGCGGCATGCCGCCGAGTGCCGTGCAGATCTTGCCCGACAGCTTGACCGAATCGATTAGATCCTTGCCGGCCATCTCATAATCGATGCCGAGCGCCAACCAGCGCATCGCCCAGTCCGGCTTCCACTGCAGCTTGCAATGTCCGCCAGTGACCGGAAGCGTGACGCGCTCTTTGGTCTCGGGATCGTCATAGGAGATCGTGCCGGACTTCGCGTTGTGCGCCACGATCGGCACATACAGCACCATGCCGGTACGCGGACAGATCGGCAGGAACGGTGAATAGCTCGCCGCGCGCTCTTCGCGCAAAGACGGCAGCATGATCGCCATCACTTGCTCGAGACGCTCTAGCACGCGCAGCAGCGCGGCGTCGAACTTTCCGGAGGTGTAATAGTCGGTCGAGCTGGCGAACTCGTAGTCGAACCCGAAGGTATCGAGAAAGGCACGCAGCCGCGCATTGTTGTGCGCGCCGAAACTCGGATGGGTGCCGAACGGGTCGGGCACCCGGGTCAGCGGCTTGCCGAGATGTTCTGCCAGCATCTCCTTGTTCGGCACGTTGTCCGGCACCTTGCGCAAGCCGTCCATGTCGTCGGAGAACGCGATCAGCCGCGTCTTGATCTTGTCCTCGGTGAGCACCCGGAACGCATGACGCACCATGGTGGTGCGCGCCACTTCGCCGAACGTGCCGATATGCGGCAGGCCCGACGGCCCGTAACCGGTCGCAAACAGCACCTCGTCCTTCGGTTTCTTCTTCAGCCGCGCGACAATCTGCTTCGCCTGCTCGAATGGCCAGGCGCTGGATTGCTCGGCGAGCGGGCGCAGATCGCTCGGACTGGCGGCAAGATCGATCGTGGACATCTAAAGGGGTCTCCAAGGACGCGGAAACTAACGTGTCAGCCTGTAAATGCAACGGCTGAACGTTGAGACCAGCCGTCATTGCGAGCCGACGGATCGCGCCAATGCCCGCCCGATGACTGGCTCCGCGAAGCAATTAGAGGGCAACAAAGGAAGACTGGATTGCTTCGTCGCCTTGCTCTTCGCAATGACGAGAAGTGCGCCATCCAATCAGACACTCAAAACGGGCTGACGGAAAAATACCGCAGCCACAAATCGGTGTAGCGGCCCTTTTCCCAGACCCGGAACAACGCCCAGTTCAACGCCTGCCGCAACAGGTCATTACCCTTGCGGACGGCGATGCCGATGCCCTCGCCGAAATAGCGGCTCTCGACAAACGGCCCGCCGCTGAAGGCGCAACATTCGGCGGAATCGGTGCCGTTGATCCAGAACGCAAGCGAGATCCCATCGCCGAAAATGAAATCGACTTCGCCGCGCCGCAGCGCCAGCCGCAACGCATCGTCATTGGGATAGGAGTGCAATTCGGCATCGGTGAACATCGCCTTAAGATAGGCCTCGTGCGACGAACCGGCGATGGCGCCGACCTTTTTTCCCTCGAGATATTCGGGGCGAATCTCCGGCATCACGGCGTCGCGCCGCGACACGAACCGCGCCGGCGCCCGATAATACGGATCGGTGAAATCGACGCGGGCGCGCAGTTGCGGCGTCACCGCGAGCGAGGCAATGATGGCGTCGCCCCGGTTGCTGGCGATGGCATCGAGCAGCGTCTCGAACCGCCGCATCTGGATCGTACAGGTGACCTTGATCTCTTCACAAAGCTGCCGCGCCAGATCGACATTGAAGCCGGCCGGATTGCCGTCCGGGCCGGTGAAATTGAAGGGCGGGTAATCGGTTTCGGTCAGGAACCGGATCACCGTGAGGCGGGACAGGTCGGGCCGTTCCGGGCGCCGCCTGGGGTCCCAGAAGCCGGGGACGGCTTGCGGTGCCGCCTCCGGGGCGGGCTTGGCGATGCCTTGGGCGTGCGCAGCGCCGCCCGACGCTGCCGCTGCCAACACAACGCCGACCGAGACCCCGGCCATCGCGAAGCTTGTCCGGAGTGCTCGAAGCAGTCGTTCGCTAGCGAGGGGGGCCATCTGTGATCGCATTGTCAGCGGTTTTTCCGAAATTCGACGGCCTTTTAGACCATCCGGCTGATAATGCGAATGTCGTTTGCGTCAGGACCGGGCGGTCCGCGGATCAGAGATACCGCTTCAGATCGGCGGCAGCTTCCTCAGGCGTCCGCTTGAGATTGAAGGGAGAGACGAATTTGCCGTCGCGATCCATCAGGTAAATCAACGCGGTATGGTCCATGGTGTAGTCGCCATCCTTCAGCGGGACTTTTTTGGCATAGACCCGGAAGGCCGAAAGCACTTTCGCCACCGCGTCGGGATTGCCGGTCAGGCCTTTGAGACGCGGATCGAAGCTCGACAGATAGTCCTTCATCGCCGCTGATGTGTCGCGCTCGGGGTCGACGGAGACGAAATAGGCGTTGACGCGATCGGCGTCCTTGCCCATCGCCCGCAGCACCTCGGAAATCTCAAACAACGACGTCGGGCATATGTCGGGGCAATGGGTGAAGCCGAAAAAGATCAGTGTGGGGCGGCCCTGCAGGCTTTTTTCGGTCACGGTCTGGCCGGCCTGGTCGGTCAACTGAAACGGGCCGCCGATCGCGGCAGGCGCCGCCACATTACGCAATCCGCCTATCGCCCACAGCATGAGCGCGAGGCCAATCGCCAGGCTTCCGGCAAATGCCGCGACAATGACCAGCGGGCGGATGGTCCGGTCCATTGTGAAAATTCCTTTGTCGGATCAGAAGCAGGCGGCGATGCCGGATTCAATCATTTCGAAGAAGACCGCCGTGCCGTAATGAAACCACAACGCCACCGCAGCCAGCACGAGCGCGCCGCCGAGAGCCACAGCGGCCACCACGATTGCCGAAGCAATCCTGTGAGCCGGCCGCGACACGCCGGGCAGGTCCTGCTGGGTAGAAATCGGCTGAGCCATGCGCAGTCATCCGAGCAAATTGACGAGACGAGACGGCGCTGCCGCCGTTCGGCGTCTATCACTCAGATAGGGCTAGTCGGGCTCCCGGGCAAGCACGGCGGGAGCACGGATGACCATGTGATGCTGACGCAAATCGCGATCTCGGCGTGACGATGATGACCGCGGAGAGGACGCCTGGGCGTCGAGATAGCAGGGGCGGTACATGCTCATTAACTGCTTGCCGCGCAGGAAAATCATCCGCGGGGTCAGTCCACCGCGCTGCGCGATCCAGCGCCGTATCGGCGACGGATACATCGAGTACAGCATCTGCGTCGCTTCGCGGTTGGTGATCGCCCGGCCGTTGGCGCCGAAATCCCAGGCGGCGTGGAAACCCAGATTGGCCTGCGACGTCACGCAAATCTTGTCGTGGGGAACCGCGCCGAGGACGATGGTGCAGGCCGAGGCGCACAGGCCGTCGATGATCACCGTCTCGCCGGAACTGCGCAGGCCCTGGTATCTGTCTACATAGGTTCCGATCCGGCCGCCTCGGTCCTCCGCAATCCGGACCACCGCGTGACTTGCCCCCACGCCCGCCAGCAGAAGGACCACCGCGAGCAACCCCGTCACGAATTTCATTTCCGGCCCCAGTCCAACCTGTCGAACCCGAATCTGATCGACTTGAGTGATGCAAGACTTTGGCCAGCGTGTTGCGAGATTGCGATTTTGTCCAGACGGCGGGAGGGATTCACAACAAATTCAAATTAAGTGTTGCAGGCGCGCTGCACCGGTTCGCCGATCGGTCCCAAACTGGAACATTACGACGTTCCAGCTGCGGCGCACCGCCATTTGCCGTTGACCGCGGTTAACGCCGCGGGCTTCAATCCCAAAGAAGTAGGGGGATACCAGAATGCCAGGGGATGCGGACGTAATCGTGGTTGGCGGCGGACTGGCGGGCCTCGTCGCCGCGACCGAAATTGCCGACGCCGGCAAGCGCGTCATCGTGATCGATCAGGAAGGCGAACAAAGCCTCGGGGGCCAGGCGTTCTGGTCGTTCGGGGGCCTATTTCTGGTGGACAGCCCCGAACAGCGCCGGCTCGGCATCAAGGACAGTTACGACCTCGCGCTGCAGGACTGGATGGGGTCGGCGGGCTTCGACCGCGATGAGGATCTCTGGCCAAGCCGCTGGGCGGAAGCCTATGTGGCGTTCGCGGCCGGCGAAAAGCGCGGATGGCTGCGGGCGATGGGCCATCGAATCTTTCCGGTGGTCGGCTGGGCCGAGCGCGGCGGCTACGATGCGATGGGCCACGGCAATTCGGTGCCGCGGTTCCATGTGACCTGGGGCACCGGCCCCGGCGTTGTCGCGCCCTTCGAGCGGCGGGCGCGCGAAGCCCAAGCGAGCGGCCGGCTGACGTTTCGGTTCCGCCACCGCGTCGATGCGCTTACCGTCACCAACGGCACGGTCGATGGCGTCAGCGGCTCCATTCTTGAGCCTGACAATGTCGAGCGGGGCAAGAGCAGCTCGCGCAAGGTTACCGGCGATTTCACGCTGCACGCCCAAGCCGTGATCGTCGCCTCCGGCGGGATCGGCGGCAACCATGATCTGGTCCGGCAGAACTGGCCGAAACGCTTGGGCGAAGCGCCGAAGAGCATGATCTCCGGCGTGCCCGAACATGTCGACGGACGGATGATCGGCATCACGGAAGCCGCGGGCGCGCGGCTGATCAACCGCGACCGGATGTGGCACTATGTCGAGGGCATCAAGAACTGGTCACCGATCTGGCCGCGCCACGGCATCCGCATCCTGCCGGGACCATCGTCGATGTGGTTCGACGCCACCGGCACGCGGCTGCCCTCGCCGCTGTTTCCGGGTTCCGACACGCTCGGCCAGCTGCAATACATTATGGGCACCGGTTACGACTATTCGTGGTTCGTGCTGACCCAGAGCATCATCAAGAAGGAATTCGCACTATCAGGCTCGGAGCAAAATCCGGACTTGACCGGCAAGAGCTGGCTGATGACCGCGCGGCGCGCCACCAACAAGGGCGCGCCCGCTCCCGTCGAAGCTTTCAAGACCAAGGGCGTGGATTTCATCGTGCGCGACAATCTCGCCGATCTCGTTACCGCCATGAATGCGCTTGCTGGCGACACCCTGCTGAAGCTCGAATATTTGAAAGCCCAGATCGAGGCGCGCGACCGCGAGATCGAAAATCCCTACGTCAAGGATACCCAGGTGATGAACATCCACAACGCGCGCAAGTACGTCGGCGACCGGCTGATCCGCACCGCGAAACCGCACCGGATTCTCGATCCCGCCGAGGGTCCCTTGATCGCGGTGAAACTCAACATCCTGACCCGCAAGACGCTGGGCGGCTTCGAAACCGACCTCGACTCCCGGGTATTCGGAAACGACGGACAGGTCATGCCGGGGCTTTACGCCGCCGGTGAGGCGGCCGGCTTCGGCGGTGGCGGCATGCATGGCTATCGGTCGCTGGAAGGCACCTTTCTCGGTGGCTGCCTGTTTTCCGGCCGCAACGCCGGACGCGCGGCGGCGAAAGCGGCTTCCTGAGGTCGACAGGCTACGGATGCCAGAACGCAGTGGCGCATACCGCTCCGGCGCGCTAGGTAATCACGACACACATTCGGAGAGCAGCATGACCATCCAGCGTTTCGATACCGGCCCGCGCATGAGCCAGGTCGTTGTCCATGGCGACACCGTCTATCTCGCCGGCGTCGTGGCCAACGGTGCTGCCGGCGAAAGCGTGACGAAGCAGACGCAGGATGTGCTTTCGATCATCGACAGCCATCTCGCCAAAGCAGGAAGTGACAAATCGAAACTGCTGACGGCGACGATCTATCTGACCGATATGAAAACTTTCGCCGAGATGAACGCGGTGTGGGAAGGTTGGGTATCGGGGGGAAATACGCCGGCGCGTGCCACCGTCGAGGCCAAACTTGCGGCGCCCCAATATAACGTTGAAATCATGGTGACCGCGGCGCGGTAACGCTCCCGACGTCCGAAATTCGATTCAGGTCCGGACGCGGTCGGTCGGCGGCCGGCTCTGCGGTTCGGCCGAAGCTGGTTGCCGAGCCAGACGTGCGCCTGGAATGAAAAAGCCTGCGGCGAAGGCTGCGGGATAACGTTCCGGATAGCCATTTGGGGCGCTTTTTTTAAGGCGCGGGAACCTCCTTGGCTTTGCCGCATCCAATCCTCAGCAGTATCGTGTTATCGGTTGGAGCGAAGCCATCATGCGCGCGGCACAAGCACCACAAGTCGCTCCCATCGGGAGCCCTGAGGCCGAATTGGTCCAGCGCGCCCGCAATCGCGACGAGCCGGCCATTCGCTCGATCATGCAATCGAACAATCGCCGGCTGTACCGGCTCGCCCGCGGAATCCTACGCAACGACAGCGAGGCCGAGGACGTGGTGCAGGAAACCTATCTCCGGGCGTTCACGCATCTGCAGGATTTCCGCGGCGATTCAAGTCTCGCAACCTGGCTGGCGCGTATCGCCATGAACGAAGCTTTGGGCCGGCTGCGCCGCCAGCGGCCGGGGGTGGAATGGACGTCGCTGCCGCCGGGAACGCTGGAGGCGCAAGTCATCCAGTTTCCTCTCTCGGCCGTATCCGAGGACCCGGAAAAATCCATGGCACAGCGTGAAATTCAGCATGTCGTCGAGCACGCGATCGACGAACTCCCCAACGCCTTTCGGATCGTTTTCATCACCCGCGTGATCGAGGGGATGAATGTCGAGGAGACATCGGAGCTTCTCGGGCTGAAACCGGAGACCGTGAAAACCAGGCTGCACCGTGCCCGCACCATGCTGCGGAATAATGTGGAAAGGAAAATCGGCCCCATCGTCATGGAAGCGTTTCCCTTTGCCGGCAAGCGCTGCGAACGGCTGACCGACGCGGTTTTGAAACGGCTCGGCCTGACCGCATAGTTTTTCGGGCGTCCTCGCTCCATCCAATCCTGTGCAACCAACAATGCCGGGTGGCGGAAAGCCACGGCGCCACAGGAGTGTCAAACCATGTTCGTTCGAATGAGCGCGGCAATCGCCGCGGTGAGTCTGTTGAGCAGTGCCGCTCTTGCACAAGGTGCGAAGCCGACCGATCCGCAAATCGCGCATATCGCCTACACCGCCGGCGTGATCGATATCGCGGCGGCGAAACAGGCGATGACGAAAGCCAGCAACAAGGAGGTCAAGGCATTCGCTGGCGACATGGTGCGCGACCATGAAGCCGTGAACAAGCAGGCGCTGGATTTGGTGAAGAAGCTGAAGGTCACGCCGGAAGACAACGACACCAGCCGCTCGCTTTCGAAACAGGCCGCCGACAAGCTCGCCGAACTCGGCAAGCTGAAAGGCGCGGAATTCGACAAGGCCTATGTCGCCAACGAAGTCGCCTATCACAAGGCGGTCAACGGCGCGCTCGAGACCCAGTTGATTCCTTCGGCAAGCAATGCCGAACTGAAAAGCCTGCTGCAGACCGGCCTGAAGATCTTTCAGGGCCACCAGCAGCACGCCGAACATGTCGCAGCGGCGCTGAAATAAGGAGCCTCACATGACGCTGAGATGGATACTCCCGATCAGCGCAACGCTAACGCTGGGAATATTCGTCTCGGCGCGTGCGGCGACCATCCAAATCTCGATGGAAAACCTGGTGGTCTCGCCGGCGGAGGCCACAGCCAAGGTCGGCGACACCATCGAATGGATCAACAAGGACATTTTTGTCCATACCGCGACGGCGCGAAACGGCGACTGGGACGTAACGATGCCGCCGAAGAAGACCGTCACCTCGGTTTTGAAGAAGGCCGGTACAATCGAATATTAATGCCGCTTCCATCCCAACATGAAGGCAACCCTTACCGTCGAGCCGTAACGACGCCGTCGTGAAGCCGAGCGCGAGTTGCGCGTGCAGCGGCGAGTTCGGATCGAACAGCCGCGCGCCCGATCGCGATGTGATCAGCATGCCCCGGCGCCAGAATATCATCGGCCTGTCAAAACCTTGCTGTCTTGAACATAGAGAGAAATACCTGTCAGGAAACCCTCGTCCGCCGCAACGCCGTCGCCAGCGCGACCGCGACGCCGGCCTGCCAGACCGGATAGAGCACCGACGTCAGATCGACGTCGAGCGCATTGTCGAGCGCCAGCAGCGCGCCGGCGATGGTGCCGTAGAGCAACATCGGCGCCCACGCCACGACATCGCGCGGACCGGATGGCAGCAGAGATATTCCAAGCGCCATGATCGTCGTGCCGGTGAATCCACCGGCCAATCCGGACCAGATATTTCTCAGGGCCTTGCTCGCATCACTTGCCTGCCCGTCGATGAAGATCGCAGCATTCACCGCGCACACGAAGGCGATCATGGTGACGACGGCAGCAAGCAGCGCTGCCCACCACGGATTTGCACTGCGCCGGACCAGAAAGAGAACGAGGATCGCGAACGGGATCGACACCAGCGCGATCCGGAATTCGCCGGGCGTGCCGCTGATCCTGTCGATCAGTTGCGGGAGCAGCGGCGTCAGGATGCCGGTCAGCACGCCGGCGACTGCGACCGCGAACAAGCCGCCGTTGCGTGATGTGTCGATTGAAATGATCGCTTCGGCCAAACGTTCTCCTCTTGCACTTTCTCGGGCAAACTTGGAGCGGGCGTTCCCGGATGACGGGTGCGCCAATTTCGGTAGCGGTCAATTACGATGCCGGATTATCACGTTTGAAGGAGCTTACCAAAAGCTAATTGGCGAAACTGAAGGCGCGTTTCCATCTTCCCTTTGCACTATACAGGAGATCAAGATGAAACTCGCAATGATTGGCGCCGCCGCTGTTGCCGCGGCAGCTTTCGCAACACCCGCGCTGGCGCAACAGGTAATCGAAGACCCCGGCTATTGCGCGCAGTTCTACCCGAATGCAAATTGCCAAAACCTGGGAGCCGGCAATCCGTATACCGATGGCGGCTACTATCGCAACAACTGGCGGAATGGCAACGCGTCCATGGCGCCTCGCTTGCACCATCGCCAACGGACGCATCACGGATAATGGAAAATGAATAAGAAGTGGCCAGGGAGCCACTTCTTTTTTTATCCAGAGGTCGTCGCACAGCCTTTTGCCGGATCGCCGTGCTTCTTTCGGAGCCGCCGGCACGGCGGGCCAATTCCTGGCCTCGAGACAAAATAAAAGCCGCGCCAACCCGAGGGCTGACGCGGCAATGAAGCTTCTGTTGCCAGGTGCTCCGAACCCCGAACAGGTTACGCCGCGAGGCGCACTTCGTTCAATGCAACGTTATCGTTTGCATTTAGGTTTTTGACCCGATAACGGCGGTATCATGCCGGGCACAATTCAGAACTTCTTCGCGACCATCGATCCTATTTCGCCCCCGCCTTAGCAGCCCAGGGATTCTGCCTTACGGCAGAATCGATCTCACCGGGATGAGACCTTTAAGCTCAAGCTGCTAAGGTGGAGGCGCCGGGTACTGCCCCCGGGTCTGCCCGCAGTCCGCTCTAAGTTTCAGCGCCATCGTCTTGCGACGATAACACCGTACGCGCGATTGGTGAAGAAAGATAGGCTGCTATCGCCGCCACGGTCGGGGCAACCTGAGCAAATTTGGAGCGGGCGAAGGGAATCGAACCCTCGTATGCAGCTTGGGAAGCTGCCGTTCTGCCATTGAACTACGCCCGCACGAAAGCAGTTAGAGCAAACCACGGCACGATTATCAATTTAAGATTTGGGCGAGCAAAGCGGATTCCTCAAACTTCCGCAATCAGTCTAAGCGGCCATTGAGGCTCACTTTCGATTGCGAGCGCCAGCTTGGAGATGCTCTCTGGCGTCGTGATGTGCTTCGCAGGATGTCTCAGCCTTGCCTGACAGGCCGTTCAATTGGGACCCAGCGTTCTCAAGGCGGGCGGCTCCCTGACAACATGTCGCTGGCGGGGTTATTTCGAAGCGCCGGCCGCTCTCGATCGAGGGCGCGCACAGTCCAAGCAGCAAGACGCTGTTCGACGTGTTGCTGCCCGTTGCGCCGCCACGGGCCCATCACTAGATTTGTGCGATGATCTCGACCACGCTTCTTGAGCGGAAATCCATATCTGTCTTCGACTTTCGCTGCAGCGCGGGACCGGGCGACAAGCCGTTCGCGGAGCAGCACAGCGGTCACTCCATGTCCTATGTGCGGAAAGGCAGTTTCGGCCTGCGCAACCGCGGCAAGTGCAGCGAACTGGTGGCGGGATCGATGCTGATCGGCCACCCCGGCGACGAATATACCTGCACCCACGACCACGTCTGCGGCGACGAATGCCTGTCGTTTTTCATCGGTCCCGAACTGGTGGAAGCGATCGGCGACAGCCACGCACCCTGGCAGGTCGGCTCCGTGCCGCCGCTGCCGGAACTCGTGGTGCTCGGGGAACTGGCGCAATCGGCAGCAGATGGCAGCAGCGACATCGGCCTCGACGAGATCGGCCAGGTGCTGGCGAGCCGCTTCGTCGAGGTAGTTTCCGGCAGGCCACGCAAATCCGGCCCGGATGCGGCGCGCGACCGCCGCCGCGCGGTGGAAACGGCGCTGTGGATCGACGCCCATTCGCACCGTCAGATCACTCTGGAAGACGCCGCCGATCAGGCCGGGATCAGCCCGTACCATTTCCTGCGGCTGTTCTCGGACGTTCTGGGAGTGACGCCGCACCAATACCTGCTGCGCTCGCGGCTGCGCCATGCGGCGCGGCGGCTCGCCGACGACGACAGCCCGATCACCGATATCGCCTATGACGTCGGCTTTGCCGACCTCTCCAATTTCGTGCGCACCTTCGGCCGCGCCGCCGGCGCCTCGCCGCTGAAGTTCCGTCAGGCCTCCCGCGGCGACCGCAAGATTTTCCAAGAACGTCTTGCCCTCAACTGACTAGGGTTTCTCCAGGCCGCGCGACATCGCGCGCTTTGCACCGGAGAACGTCATGTACGACCACATCGGATTACGCGTCGGAAATCTCGACACCAGCGTGCGCTTCTATACGGCAGCGCTCGCCCCCTTGGGCTTTGTGCTGTGCTCGCGCGACGATTCCGGCGCGGGCTTTGGCCCCAAGGACGCGCCCGCGCTCTGGCTGCATCTGCACAAGGGATCGGCCGGGTCAGCCGCACATGTCGCGTTCCGCGCGAAGGATCATGCGGCGATCAAGCAATTCCACGCCGAAGGCCTGAAGGCCGGCGGCCGCGACAATGGCGGCGCCGGCCCGCGGGCCGACTACAGCCCGACCTACTATGCGGCGTTCCTGATCGACCCCGACGGCAACAATGTCGAAGCGGTTTGCACGTAGCGCGCTGCTCGTCCCGCCGTCATTGCGAGGAGCGAAGCGACGAAGCAATCCACTCTTGCTTTTGCCGTACGATGAATTGCTTCGCGGAGCCCGTCATCGGGCACGCATCCGCGCGACCCGCTGGCTCGCAATGACGGCTTCGTAGAAATATCGACTTCCTGCAACAAGGACTCAATCCATGGCCTCCATCCAGAAAAACATTCTCATCGACGCGAACCCCAACGACGTCTGGGACGCGCTGCGCGATTTCGGCGCGCTGCATACGCGGCTCGTGCCGGGCTTCGTGACCGACACCAAACTCGACGGCGACGCGCGCATCGTGACGTTCTCGAACGGAACAGTGGCGCGCGAGATCCTGGTCGATTGCGACGACGCGCGACGCCGGCTGGTCTACGCCATCGTCAGCGAGCGCATCAAGCAGCACAGCGCCTCAGCACAGGTCTTTGCCGAGAGCGACGGGCGCACCCGCTTCGTATGGATCGCCGACGTGCTGCCGAATGAGATCGCACCCTATATGGATGCGCAAATGGATCTGGGCGTGCTCGCCATGCAGAAAAAGCTGGGACGTAGTGCGGCATGACCAACCCGTTTCTCGACGCGCTCGGCGCGGACGGACCTTCCCCCGGCCGCGCCGGCAAGATGGATGTCTACGGGCGCTTCGTCGGCTCCTGGGATCTGGATGTCAGGCAATTTTCCGAAGACGGCAGCGAGCGGCGCCGCGCCGGTGAATGGCACTTCGGCTGGGCGCTCGAAGGCCGCGCGATCCAGGACGTCTGGATCGTGCCGCCTCGCGGCGAATTGCGCACGGGCGATGCCGCCGCGAACGTCAATTCCTATGGCACGACACTGCGGGTCTACGATCCCAGGATCGATGCATGGCAAATCCAATGGACCGATCCAGTCACGCAGAATTTTCTCCATATGATCGGCCGCAAGCAAGGCGACGATATTGTCCAGCTCGGCACCCGGCCCGACGGGGTTCTGATCCGATGGAGCTTCTCTGAGATCACGCCCCATTCCTTTCGTTGGCGGGGCGAAGTCTCGGCCGATCAGGGGGCGACCTGGCGTCTCAACGTCGAATTCTCTGCCCGGCGTGCCGCGTAGGCTCCTGCCTCATTCCTTGAACGTGATCTTTCGCACAGAAAGCAGCTCTGGCGTTTTCTAGCGTCGCCTTGTGCGTCCGGTTTGCGCCGCTTCCGCGGAGCTACGCACGCGAGGAACAGAACCATGACTGGAGCTGACAAGGTGGTGTGTCAGGCAGCCACGCTGTTGCTGCTGTTTACGCTGACAACAGGGACGGCAAAGGCACAATTTGCTGGTTTTGGCGGCGGAGGTGGCGACGACATGATGACCCAGATGGCGCCGATGCTGGAAATGATGAAGGCCAAGATGGGTAAGCGCCGCTTCGGCATGATGATGCGGACTATGGGGCCGATGATGAGCCAGATGATGGAAGGCGGCGGTGGCGGTTTTGGCGGTATGCTCGGCGGCGGCGGAATTCCCGGCGGTCTTGGCGGCGGGGGAGCGGCCTTTGCTCCCGAAGGTTACGCGATGGCCATGGGCGGCGGCGACTTCACGGCCATGGTCGGCGATGGTAGTGGCGGCGAATTGATGAGCATGATTCCGCAATTGATGCGGACGGCCAATTTCGGCGTCGGACACGGCCCCCGGCGCTACCGCCGGCGTTAATCTGCGATTCCCGACGAGGCGGGATGAACTTCGGGAGCGGGGCGGCGCTTCGGTTCCCATCGCGTCAGGATGACGCTGGCGGCGGACAGCACGCCCAGCAGCACCATCGAAGCCGCTGCCAGCGCGAAGAAGTTGGCAGCGGTCGCGCCATGCATCGACAGCCACCAGCCGCCGACGGACACGAACACCAGCCGCGCGGTTTGCGCGAGCACCGGTCCCAGTACCTTGGCCGCGCCCTGCGAGGAAAAATACATCGAGATCGACAGGCCGATGAAGGCGTACATCGGAGCCGCCGTCGACAGATATTGCCGGCTGGCGGCACGCACGCCGGGATCGCTGGTGAATATATTGACCCAGAGATCGGGGAAAATCGCGATCACGGTCGCGACGACGCCGACCGACGCGAAAGCGACGCAGCCTGCCGTCCAGGCAATCCGTCGCGCGCGCGCAACCCGCCGCGCGCCGATCGCCATTCCGACCATCGGCACCGACGCCATGCCGACCGCGAATGCGATCGAGGTCAGCATGAATTCAAGCCTGGCGCCGATGCCGTATCCCGCCAGAATTTCGGTTCCGAACTGCGCCAGCATGTGGGTGAAGATGCCGACGGTGAGCACCGACTGCAGCGGGGAGAAACAGGCGACGGCGCCGACTTTCAGAATGTCGACGAACATCGCCCACCGAATGCGAAGCCCCCTGACCTTGGGAATGACGCGCGCCCGACCGCAAAACAGATACCACGCCATCACGGCTATGCTGATCAAATAGGCGATCAGTGACCCGGCGGCGACGCCGCGCATGCCGAATTGCGGAATAGGACCGAGGCCGAGACCGAGCGTGCCGCCGAGAATGATCTGGCAGACGGCGGAAACGAGAATCATCAGCGACGGCAGTTTCATGTTGCCGGTGCCGCGCAGGATTCCCGCCATCGTGTTCATCAGCCACGGCAACACCGCGCCGCCGAAAAAAATCTGCACATAGTCGATGGCGTAAGCCAGCACATTGCCGCGGCCGCCGAGCAATTCCAGTAACGTCGGCCCGAAGATCAACATGCCAAGCATGAACGTCAGGCCGAAACAGACGCCGATCAGCAATGCATGCGCGGCAAGCGTCGATGCACGGTCGATATCCCCGGCCCCGAGCGCCCGCGCGACCGCGGATGCCACGCCGCCGCCCATCGCGCCACCCGACATGGTCATGGTCAGGATCACGAACGGAAACACCAGCGCCATCGCCGCCAGCGACTCCACGCCGAGCCGGCCGATATACGACGTCTCCGCGATGACTACGCAGGTGCCCGCGCTGAGCGCGATGATATTCGGCCAGGCGAGCCACAACAGCGTACGCAGGATCGGACCGTCGACCAGCGCATTTCTTGCCGGAGCTTCAATAGGCGGGAGTGGTTGTTCGTCGTCGTCGACGGGAATTTCGGCAACACCGATATCGGACATTTCTGCTCCCGCGCGCGCATGGTCCGCCAAAGCATGCCCTCGGGCTTGACCCGAGGGTGTGAGCGGTTGGCGATAAGATCATACGCCCTATTAATATTTGGAGCGCATTTGCTAATCGTGCTCCAGCCCGATCTGCCGGCCGTGCCGAGCCGCTTCCTAGCACCGATCTAGCCGGATGCCATGTGCGTCGGGCGCAGGGGCCCTCTGCGGGATTGCCGATAAACGCAAACGGAGAAGGCCTAGCCGATCGACCAGAGAAACGGCGGCGTGCCGGCCGCCGGTCTCATGCCGACATTGATGTAGCGACCACAGCCGGCCGCAAGGCCTTCGAACAGCCCTTCCATGACCCTGGCGCAGGCCGGATGATAGTCGGCAACGTCGGCCATGAGCTTCCACGTCTGTTGCCTGATCTCGAATGCGCCACCGGACTCGTTGATGCCGACAGCATCGTCCTGCGCTTCGAACAACGCACACAGAAACGCCGCGAAGTCTTTGGCAGTTCCCCGACCAGCCGAAAAGCCGCGCGCGACTTCATCGAAGTACTGCATGCCGATCAATTTGCCGGTCAGATGCAAGAGATAGCCGGCGTCTTCGGGGCCGAACAATTGTACCATCACGGGGGCGGCGGTCCGCACATATTCCATCGCGTAGTTGCGATAGGCTTTCTCCAGCCGCGGTTTCGGCCAGCTTGCGACCGGCAGAGCCGGTGCCGTTGCGGGATCGAATATCGGTGCTTCGAGATGCTGCGCGAACACCAGGCGCTGATCGATCTCGAGCGCATGGTCGTATTCGCAGTAATAGCCTTCAAGGCCATCCTGTCCCTCGACGCTCTGCTTGGTGCAGACGAAACCGAGATTGGGATTGCCGAGCGAAACGCCGTTATTGGCATGCCATCCGCGCAGCATCGCCCGCGATACCTCGCCCGGCACGCCGCAGATCGCGGTGCCTCGCCAGATCCAGCGCGGCGGCGGATAGCGAATCCAGGCCTTGCGATCCGTCTCGTACATGTACTCGACCGAAACGCCGCCGATCCAGTTGGAGAGATAGTGATATTGCGCTGCCGCTACCGCCGGCGGCAGGTGGCTCAGGCCGAGTTTTTTCAGCCCCGGCAGAAAGCGTTCCTGCTGCTGACGGCGAAAAACCCGGAACACGAATTCCGCGGCGTCGGCTGTGCCGCGCCGCGTGACGACGGTCAGGATCAGCCCGGTGAAATAGGCGTGGTACAGATTGGCGACGCTTCGCCATCGCAGCCATTTCGCCTCGTCCGTACTGCCGCCGGTCACCTCGGTCATCGCCGTCCCTCTTGTTGCCGCAAGTCCATGCCCCGCGTTCGTCAAGTCACACGAATTTCAGAGCGACGTCGCGAACATTGGCCGGTTTTGGGCATTATAAGAGGGCAATATGCAACGAGCCACCATGCGTAAAAATGTACTACTTGCGATTCTGACTGGAGCGTTCGCGCTTCCCCTCGCTTCCTGTAGCGAGCCGCAGAACACTGCTTCTGCTGATCAGACTTTTGGACCTTCTCCCGCCCTGCCGCCGCCGCAAAATTCCTGGATACCGACGGTCAATATCGCCACCGCTACCGGTTGGCCTCCCGACGGCAAGCCGGTCGCCGCCGATGGAATGGCCGTCAATGCCTTCGCCACGGGGCTGGAGCATCCGCGCACGCTTTATGTTTTGCCGAATGGCGACGTTCTGGTAGCCGAAACCAACGCCCCGCCGAAGCCCGATGATACAAATAGCATCAAAGGCTGGGTAACCAAGATGGTAATGCGCCGCGCCGGCGCCGGCGTGCCGAGCCCAAACCGCATCACGCTGCTGCGCGATGCCAACAACGACGGCGTCGCCGAAACCAGAAGCGTCTTTATCGAAGGGCTGAATTCGCCGTTCGGCATGGCGCTGGTCGGCGAGGACTTCTATGTCGCCGATTCCGATGCAATCATGAAATTCCCCTATCATGCCGGCGATACAAAAATCACCACGCTCGGCATGAAGCTGGCAGACCTGCCCGCGGGCACCATCAACCACCACTGGACCAAGGATCTCACCGCCAGCGCCGACGGCTCGAAACTTTATGCAACTGTCGGCTCCAACAGCAATGTCGGCGAAAACGGCATCGAGGCCGAGGCCGATCGCGCAGCCGTGCTCGAAGTCGATCGCGCGACCGGCAAATGGCGCGTGTTCGCCTCCGGCCTTCGCAACCCTAACGGGCCTTCATGGGAGCCGCAGAGCGGCGCGCTGTGGGTCGTCGTGAATGAGCGCGACGAACTCGGAAACGATCTGGTGCCGGACTATATGACCTCGGTGAAGGATGGCGGCTTCTATGGCTGGCCTTACAGCTATTTCGGTCAGCACATCGACGACCGCGTCAGCCCGCAGCGGCCCGATCTGGTGGCGAAGGCGATTGCGCCGGATTATGCGCTGGGCGCCCATACCGCGTCGCTTGGGCTGACATTCAACACCGGCAGTCTGTTTCCCTCGGAGATGGCCGGCGGCGCGTTCATCGGCCAGCACGGCTCGTGGAATCGCAAACCGCGCTCCGGCTACAAGGTGATCTTCGTACCGTTCGCCAACGGAAAACCCTCGGGCAAGCCGCGGGACGTGCTGACTGGTTTCCTCAACGACAACGGCCAGGCGCAGGGGCGGCCGGTCGGCGTCAAACTCGACAAGCACGGCGCGCTGCTGGTCGCCGACGATGTCGGCAACACGGTGTGGCGCGTCAGGCCCGGGTCGCACTCAGCATCGCGCTAAGTTCATGCTCGCGGTGGTCTCGGACGACGTCGGCCGTCGTTGCGAGAGGGCGAATGGCCTAGTAGTTCCAAAAAGGCGTAAGCTCATCGCAGCTGTTCCCTGAGCCTGGTTGAAACATGGTGCCAACGAACGGATGAGCGCGCATGATATGATCTAGCGACGAGAGAGCTCATGGCCGATTCTGCTTTCCTGCTCCTAAACCTCGCGGCAGCGCTTGGTATCGGGCTTCTGATCGGGGCCGAGCGGGAGCGCCACAAGGGTGGAGGTGCTGCTCGTTCGCCTGCCGGAATTCGCACGTTCTCCGTCGCCTCACTCGCCGGCGCAACCAGCGTTATGGTGGGAGGTTCACTTGTGCTGGGAGTGACGATCCTAGGCGTGGCGGCTTTGACCGCTATAGCTTATTTCAAGTCCAGCGACAGCGATCCCGGCCTTACGACCGAGATCGCGCTGATTCTCACCGCGCTTCTTGGCGGTCTCTCGGTGCAACAGCCGGCATTGGCGGCCAGCATCGCCGTCGCCCTTGCCGGCCTGCTCGCGGCGCGAACCCCATTGCATCATTTTGTCCGTTCCGTGCTTACCGGGGGTGAGGTCAGAGACGCTCTGCTCTTCGCCGGCGCGACGTTGGTGGTCCTTCCGCTGCTGCCCAATCAGGTGTTGGGGCCCTACGATGCTCTGAATCCGCGCTCGATCTGGATCGTTGTCATTCTGGTGATGGCCATCAGCGCCGCGGGGTACGTCAGCGTTCGTGCGCTCGGCGCGCGTTTCGGGCTCCCTGTAGCGGGTTTCGCGTCCGGCTTCATTTCCAGTACCGCCACAATCGGCGCCATGGGAACGCGCGCCAGGAAAAGCCGCGGCGTCATCACCGCGGCGATCGCAGGGGCAGCCCTCTCGACGGTTGCCACGATCATCGAGCTGTCTCTGGTTCTCGCTGCCACCAGCATATCCACCCTGCGCGCGCTAGCTATCCCGCTGGTTTGTGCAGGCGCTGCCGCAGGAGCATACGGCGCCGTCTTCACGGTCCGCGCCTTACGCGAAAGGGAAGCGGCTGACCCTCAGCCGGGACAGGCGTTCAGCCTCCCGGTCGCGCTGCTATTCGCCCTGATCCTATCCGCAATGCTCGTTGCCTCAGCGGCGCTGCGTGAATGGTTCGGCGAGACGGGCGTCATTGTAGCGGCTGCGGCTTCCGGCTTCGTCGACACGCACTCCGCCGCTATCGCTGTGGCTTCACTGGTCGCATCGGGGAAGATGACGCCTGCTGACGCCGTCTTTCCTATTCTCGCCGGATTCTCAACCAATACAGTCAGCAAGATAATTTTCGCCTGGAGCAGCGGAAGCCCGGCCTTCGCGTTTCGCTTGATCCCGGGCTTGGTCTTGGTCGCGGCGGCGGCGTGGGCCGGTGCACTCCTGATGCAATAGACGCTTGGGCTGACGTTAACACCGGAAATCTGTTTCCGTCTGGAATGGCCGGCGCCGTCCGGCGCGATAGGCAGCTGATCCGCGGTCCATATTGCACGCGTGTTGGAATGATCCCGGCTCTGCGGCGCACCGCCGGAAGCCCTGCACCGCGTCCGGGACACGAGCCACAGTCACACTCATACCCGAAAATGCTTGCTCAGTTTCAGGCCCTGCGCCTGATAGTTCGAACCGATGCGCTGGCCGTACAAGGCGTCTGGGCGCGCCAGCATCTTTTCATAGACCAGTCGACCGACGATCTGGCCGTGCTCGAGGATGAACGGCACTTCGCGCGAGCGCACTTCCAGCACGGCGCGGGATCCTTGCCCGCCGGCGCCGGCATAGCCGAAGCCGGGATCGAAGAAGCCGGCATAATGCACGCGGAATTCGCCGACCAGCGGATCGAACGGCACCATTTCCGCGGCGTAATCCGGCGGCACCTGGACGGCTTCCTTTGAGGCGAGAATGTAGAATTCGCCGGGATCGAGAATGAGGCTGCCGTCGGGCCGCGCTGGTATCGCTTCCCAGAATTCATCGACGGCGTAGCCGCCGCGACGGTCGATATCGATTACGCCGGTGTGACGCTTGGCGCGGTAACCGACAAACCCCTTGGCGTTTTCGCCGGACAGATCGACGCTCAGCGCGACGCCGTTGACGAGATCGGCATCGTCGGCGTCGACCAGCCGCTCCAGATCATGCAGCGCGTCGAGCTCGTCGGCATTGAGAATGGCATCGCCGGTGCGAAAGCGGACCTGCGACAGCCGCGATCCCTCGCGCAGCAGCACCGGAAATGTTTTCGGACTGATCTCGGCATAGAGCGGGCCGTGGTAACCCGCGCCGATCATGTCGAACCGCCGCGTGCCGTCCGCGATCACGCGGGTGAACACGTCCAGCCGCCCGGTCGAGCTCTTCGGATTGGCTGATGCGACGATTTGCGGCGGCAGCGCCAGACTCTCCAGTAACGGCACGATGTAGACGCAGTTGGTCTCCAGCACCGCGCCGTCGGTCAGATCGATTTCGTGCAGCTTCAATTCGTCAATACGCTCGGCCACCGTCGCGCCCGGCCCCGGCAAAAAGCTCGCGCGCACCCGATAGGCGATGTCGCCGAGCCGCAGATCGAGGCTCGCCGGCTGGATCTGACTTTCGACAAACGGATAGGCGGGCAGGATAAGGCCGGCATCCGCCATCGCCGCGATCATGCGGTCGGGCAGAATGCCATCGGCGTCGGGTTGAAGCGTGAAAGGCACGTCCGATCGTCCTTGAAAACGCGTCCCTGCCATTCAGACGCTGTAAATATGGACATTTATCGGTTATCCGATGGCCGCCTTGACGGAAAGGGCGCTAGGGAATATCAGCATGACTTATCCCGTGGTGATTTGAGCCGGCCGGCTTGCAGCCACGTAAAATAAGTCGCTAAACAGGCCGGGGACAGTGTGATCCCGGCCTGTGGAATTCTTCCAGGCCGGTTTTTTGTGACCATTTTCAAGGGTGGTCACGATGGAGGTCACATGTCTGAGTCTACCGCATCCGCGGCATCGATCGCCCGCTACCGTCCGGAAACCCGGCTGGTCCATTCCGGAACCTTGCGCTCGCAATTCGGCGAAACATCCGAGGCGTTGTTCCTGACGCAGGGCTTTGTCTACGACACCGCCGAGCAATGCGAAGCGCGGTTCAAGGGCGAAGATCCCGGCTTTCTCTATTCGCGGTTTTCCAATCCCAACGTCTCGATGTTCGAGCGCCGCATGATCGAACTCGAGGGCGCGGAAGCGGCGCGCGCCACCGCCACCGGTATGGCCGCGGTGACGACGGCTGTGCTGGCCCCGCTGAAAGCCGGCGATCACGTCGTTGCCGCCAAAGCGATGTTCGGATCGTGCCGCTATGTGGTGGAAGATCTGTTGCCGCGCTACGGCATTCAATCCACTCTGGTCGATGGTCTCGACCTGGAGCAGTGGCGCAAGGCGATGCGCCCGAACACCAAAACCTGTTTTCTGGAGAGCCCGACCAACCCGACGCTCGATGTACTCGACATCTCGGCCATCGCCGAGATCGCCCATCAAGGCGGCGCACGGCTGATCGTCGACAACGTCTTCGCCACCCCGATCTGGCAGAGCCCGCTTACCCTGGGTGCCGACGTCGTGGTGTATTCCGCGACCAAGCATATCGATGGCCAGGGCCGCTGCTTGGGAGGAATCATTCTCTCGTCGGAAGCCTTTATTGCCGAGCACATCCACACTTTTCTGCGCCAGACCGGCCCTTCGATGTCGCCATTCAACGCCTGGGTGTTGCTGAAGGGGCTGGAGACGCTGGCGATCCGGGTACGCGCACAGACCGAAACCGCGGCGGCGGTCGCAGACGCGCTGGCACAGCATCCGAAGATCTCGCGGCTGATCTATCCCGGCCGCGCTGATCATCCGCAGGCAGCCTTGGTGAAGAAGCAGATGCGTGCCGGATCGACGCTGGTCGGCTTCGAAGTCAAAGGCGGCAAGGCGGCGGCGTTCCGCTGTCTCAACGCGCTGAAGCTTGCGCGGATTTCGAACAATCTCGGCGACGCCAAGAGCCTCGTCACCCACCCCTCGACCACGACCCACCAGCGGCTGACACCGGAGGCTCGAGCCGAACTCGGGATCAGCGAGGGCTTTATCCGGTTCTCGGCCGGCCTCGAGCATCCCGACGATCTGATCGAGGATTTGCACGAAGCGCTGGCGAAGGCGTGAGGTAAGGGGGCGAGTAGCGAATGGCGAGTGGCGAATTGCAACTTCACCATTCGCTATTCGCCACTCCCCATTCGCGCACGCTCACATCGGCCGATACGTCTGCACGTGAGCCGGCACGTTGACGCCGATTTTGACCTGGCCTACCGATCGGATGATGTTGTCGCCAAGCAGCTGGGCAAAGCAGGCGTACCCCCAATCGGTCATGTGCAGGCCGTCGGCGATCACGAAATTGTCGATCGGGATCGCCTGCTTCTCGTGCCAGTCGCGCATCACCTCGAAGCGCGGGAAAACGCCGACGTGACGCAATTCGGCGGTCTTGCCGAGCAGCTTCACCATCTTGCTTGCGCTCTCGCCGCGCTCGGTGACCTGCGGAGAATATTGCGGATCGACCAGCACAAGATCGGCGCCCGTGGCCTGAATGCGCGCGATACCCTCCTCCACCAGCTTTATCGTCTCCGTGGGATCGAGGTTGCGCAACACGGCATTGGTGCCGACTTGCCAGATCACGAGATCGGGCTTCATGTCGAGCACCGCTACCTGCAGCCGCTTCATCATTTCGGGAGCGTCTTCGCCGCCCTGACCGCGATTGACAACGGTAATGTCGGCAGTCGGATACTGCCGACGCAACTGCGCCGCCAGCCGGTTGGGATAGGTGAACTCGGGTGATGTCGTGCCGTAGCCAGAGGTCGAAGACGATCCGAATGCGACGATCACCACCGGCTCGCCCGCGGCGAGCTTGCTCGCCACACGCGGCAGCGACCCCATCGATTTGGCGCCGCCCTTCGGCGGCAGGCAGGGAACGCGGCTGAAGATGTCGCTGGCCGATTTCGCGACCTCCTTCACCTTATCGATCGCCTTGGCGGTGAGGCTCTTTTGCTGCGCTGGATTTGCCTGGTCGACAGCTGCAGCATTGCCCGCGCCGGTCGCGGCGGTCGTCTGCGGCGCCTGCGGCTTGGTGTTGCCAGATTTGGCTTTATCAGACTTAGCGCCGTCCGAGAGCGTGGCCTGTTGCGCGGCCTGGGCGCGCGCGGGCGACATCGACACCGGCGTCAGCAGGACGAGTGCCGCGACGGCGGCCAGAGCCAGCGATGCGCTTCGACAAAAAGGGCTGGGACAACTCATTAACGCCGGATCCTCAATTCTGTTGCGCCGGGTTGAGGCGAGCTAAGTCGATCACAAAACTCGACAGGGCCCGGCCAAGGCAATCGTGGACACGCTTTGCAAGTCCGATGCCATGCGATGTGCTGAACAGATTGAAGTCTCCCGTATCGTTCCAGTGACGCATGATGGCGAAGCGATCGAACAGCGGAATCTCGTGCTGCTGCGCTACCACCCGCATATTATCTAGGTACGGCGCTGCCGAAATCATCGTTTCCGTGCGGGGGCTATATTGCAGATTCATTAAGACCACATCGGCCCCGCCTTTTTGCAACGCAACAACTCCTTCGTCGACGGCGCTGCGAAAATCATCGGGGTCGATGGATCGCATAGCATCGACGGTGCCGGTTTGCCAAATGACCAAAGTAGGCTTCTTTGCTTCCACAAGCTTGGCGAGCCCGGCGGCTACTTCCTCGGAGGTTTTCTTTGCCTGTAGTTCGACGGAAACGTTCACCGGCACCCCAGGCAGCTGATCGAGAAGCATTGCCTGCAGGCGACTGGGATAGGCGCTTCCGTCTGATGTGTTGATGGTCGACGACCGGCTACCCACCACCAGAATATCCAGCGAACGGCCGTTTTTTATGGCTTCCGCGACCTTCGGGAGCCTGCTTTCGCTTGTGAGCAGATAGGCCGGAACTTCGCAACTCTGCGGAGCATCCTCGGCGCGAACGGGCCCCGCGATCAAAAGGCCGGCCAGCAATGTCAGGCGCAGGATGGTTCCCGACTTGGACTTCATCAGCCCCCTCCCGCCATATCAGCGTTGCCGCCGGTGCCTTTTGCTCGTGAGGCACTCTTGTCGGCAACGTGCTTGTACCACGAAATCACCCACGCCATGCCGCACATAATGAGGATTCCGGAAATACTGATAATGAAATGCAGCCGGGCCCCGCCGGCAATTTCGGCCAGCACGAAGTGCCCGGCGAACGCCAGGAAGACGCCGAGGCAGAAAATCTCCAGCGAATGTTGTCCGCACAGGATCAGCGGCCGCAGCCAGCGCGATTTCAGTCCCGGCCAGTCCTTCGGCAGGAAGCGCACCGTAATGGCCGCCAGCGCCAGAAAATGCGCGAACCTCAGCACATCGAGATCGGTCTTGTTGATGGGATACATCCATTGCTCAAGCCGGCGCGGCATCAGATGATTCAATTGCGGGTAATACCACGTCAGCGTCACGCAGAACGCCGCGAATAGATAGACAAAACAAATCCACAACGTGATCGGCGACGAGAGAATCCGCGACATTCGCCTGGCGCCGCCCAGCGCACACCACGCACCGAACACGAACAGCAATTGCCAGGCGAACGGATTGAAGGCCCAGAAGCCGTTCGGGTAGGCCGACAGATACCAATCGTAGTGCCAGGTGAGGGCATAGAGCAGCACCGATAGCCCCAGCGTGACGTCGGCTCTCCATTTCATCAGCCACAGGATCCCGGGCAGAAACAGCATCAGCACGATATAGAGCGGCAGCACGTCCATGTTCACGGGCCGAAATCTCAGGAGCAGCGCCTGGACGATGATGACGTCCGGCTGCTTGAGGAAATCCATAATCCCCATTTCTTCTGTGTACAGCGGGTTCTCGAAACTGGTGGCGACGTAGGAAATCTCCGCGAGGAAGATCGTAAACAGGAAGACGTGCGCGACATAGATTTGCCAGACCCGCCGCAGGATGCGCGCGGTCGCCACCACGACGCCGGAGTCAAGCATCGCGCGGCCATAGACGAACGCCGCAGTATAGCCCGAGATGAAAATGAAGATTTCGGTGGCGTCGCTGAACCCGTAATTGCGGATCGTGAACCAGGTCAAAAAATTTGGCGGCAGGTGGTCGATGAAGATCAGCCACAGCGCCAGCCCACGAAACAGATCGAGCCGCAGTTCGCGCTCGCTCCCTGCCGGAGGCGACACGGCGGTCGCCGCAACAGCCGGCGCAGCTACCGGCTCTCGCGCAATCGCATCCGCGGCCTCCGCGAAAGGTCGTCCGGCGATCCGATCGGCAATTGTCGTCATCTGGCCCATCTCGAGATCGGTTTTTATACGCTTGCTTAACACGAAAGATAGTATCGGCAGATACTATAGTCCCCGAGTTGCAAGCAAGATGCGCGGCTTGTGGCGGCGCGGACGCGCATTAGGCCGGAACTTTGTTGAAACGACGATCTGGAACTTGAACGATATGGATGTCGTCGGTGCCGGCCGGCGATTGGTTCCGCCTGAAATTTTCGCTATGATGTCACACGATTTGGAAAGAATCGCCCGTATGTACCGCGCCGTTACCCGCCAGATCGAAGTCACCGTCGAACCGAACTTCCTGCCGGAACGCTCGTCGGTCGAAAACCGCCAATATTTCTGGTCCTACACCATCGTCATCACCAACACCGGCGACGAGACGGTGCAACTGCGGACGCGGCACTGGATCATTACCGACGCCTCGGGCCGCAAGCAGGAAGTCCGCGGCGAAGGCGTGGTCGGCGAACAGCCCGTGCTCGCGCCTGGCGAGCGCTTCGAATATACCAGCGGCGTGCCACTTCCGACCGCCTCAGGATTCATGACCGGCCGCTACCAGATGGTGAATGAGAGCGGCGAGCGGTTCGAGATCGACGTCCCGACGTTCTCGCTCGACGGTCCGGACTGCAAGCGGACGTTGAATTAGGGGCGCTGCGCCCTCCCCGTCATTGCGAGCCGACGGGTCGCGCAAATGCGCGCCCGATGACAGGCTCCGCGAAGCAACCATTTTGCCGCTTGCGGAGGCGTGGATTGCTTCGTCGCTTCGCTCCTCGCAATGACGGCTCGATACAGTTTTGCATTCTCGCGACACATTGCGCCCGAGGTTTGCAATTGCAGTCGCCCTCGAAAATCAGAGGGCGCAGGGAAGACCGGGTGCGCGCTGCACCCGCGGTCTCGTGTGCAAATGCACATAAAGAAAACGCACACGAGCATACAGGTTCAGCGGAGGCATCCGGCCTTCCCTGCGCAATGGCTTTACGGTTTACTTCGCGCTCTCCCCGGTGACCGGGCTTTGTTGTCACCGTCGCCGCGCAGATACTTCTGCGCAACTTGACGCCAGCATCGGGGCGCCAGGACCACACGACTTGAAGTCTAGGCGTTTTTTCCGCCTGTTGAAAACTCTAAAAACCTCCGGAAAATAAGGGTTTCTTTGAATTGGCGGCCCGCGTCGTGCTGCTGGCGGAAACGCGCCGGGCCCTATTAGGCCCTAGTTTCACATCCTGCCGTTTGGGCGAGAGTTGGGGCTGCGCCCGGCAAGGCTTGATCCGGTCGGGCTGCGCCTCGGTGGCCTGTGGCCGCCTGTGCGCTGGCGCGGCTTGCCCGGTGTCCTTGGCCTGTCGCTCGCGGCGCGCTGTACGGCCTTCCTGCGGCCTTGACGCTGCCGCCTGTCGCCTGCGCCGTCGCTCCCGGTGCGCGGCCTGCCCAAAAACTAACTCAGGCCAAGACGCTGACATTCAAGTTCGGTCTCCTTCAACACGCGATCAACCTGGATCGCCGCTCCGCCAAGCAAGCCAGCAGGATCGCTGCCGCCGATGACAGGATCGCTCGAAGCAAACGAGAGACCGAAAGCGAAATAGCCTCCTCCGTTCGTGAAATCGGCACCGTTAAGGCCGAGAAGTTCCAGCGCGAATGACTGCGGGTCCCAGCGATGCCCGAAGCCCAGCATTATACCCTTGGTGACGTACATGACCTGATGCTTATCCGTCTTGAACGGGATCAGCGTGGCGTGCTTCTGAGTATTGCAGAGCGTGTTCAGGGCAGCCAACCAAAGGTTGCCACCGGCGTAGGGGTGGAAAGTCCTAAACAGTGCGATGATCTCCGGTCGAAGATCGGCACATCTTCCTTTGACGACATCGTCCAGCTTTTCGAGAGAGCCAGCCATCGGAAAGTACGCCTTCTTTGGCTTAAGCGTTCCGTCGGCGAGAGCGGTTGCGTAGGCGGTCTGATCAAGTGCAGAGCGCAGGTTGTTTGCGGCATCAAACGCGATGCTGCAAAGTTCTTCGAAGAAGTCCCGATCAAATTTGATTGTGTGCTGGTTTTTCGGACCGGGTCGTCGCTCGATCATATAGGTCCCAGGCGCCCTGCCATTCATGAAATCATCTGTCTTGGAACGGAGGACCTCTATATGATGATGCGCCCGAGCAAGCGTTCTCTTTGGGCTGTAAAATAAATCGGCTTGCACCTGATCCACTCCTCTGGTCCCGAGAAGCTATCGCACAGGTTGCGATCGGGCGGAAGGTGGCGCCTCAAGTCGCCGCTGAAAATGGCTGTTCGCGCGACCATATGGCAAAGCATTGCAGCGCTTTTCCGGGCCTTTCGATGAGCGCGTGGCGCTGCTGGCGTGTCGGTCGTCTGCGCGGCGCCGCGGTGGTCACGATGATGCGGCGACGGTGCGACTTCCGCTTTCGGTGGCATAGCGGACCATGCACGGACTTGCCGCTGGCCAACCCGGTCGCGAATGGACCCGAAGGCGACATGCTGAAAAAGTCGTCAACGCTCCTAACGTGCTCCGCTTGGTTGCACCGAAATGTGCCAAATTGATCGTTTCTTGATGGCGGTGGTTCGAGATTACAGCTACCATCCGGATAATTTTGATCAACGAATTGGGAAGTATGGGAGGTTACATTGAGATTTCAAATTGCCGCAATCGGAGCTGTCATTTTCGCTACAATCGCTGCTCCTGCAATCGCACAAACGCCGCCCCTTGTCACAGACGAGATAATGGTGAAAACGGGCGATCCGGGGATCGAAATCTACGTTCGCAACAAGCGACCAGCAAGCATGACAACATTCCGTCCCGAGCAGACGGTGTTGTATGTTCATGGCGCGACATATCCGTCAGAAACCGCGTTCGACCTCAAGCTCGATGGTGTCTCGTGGATGGAGTATATGGCCTCGCGCGGATACGACGTGTGGCTTTTGGACTTGCGCGGTTACGGCAAATCGACCCGCCCGGCGGAGATGGCCGATAAGCCTGAAGCTAATCCACCCATTGTGCGAGGCGAAACCGCCGTAAAAGACATTGGTACGGCTGTCGATTTCATCCTACAGCGCCGCAACATACCAAGGCTAAACCTGTTGGGTTTTTCGTGGGGCACCGCGCTTATGGCCACCTACACGACCCAGAACGCGCAGAAGGTCGAGCGGCTGATCCTGTATGCGCCGCTTTGGATCAGGCAGACAGCCTCGCTGGTGCAGGCTGGTCCGGGTCCGCTTGGTGCTTATAGGATGGTCAACCGCGAACAGGCCAAGCAGCGTTGGTACACCGGCGTCCCGGAGGAGAAGAAGGCAACGCTTATTCCGGCTGGATGGTTCGACGCTTGGGCTGATGCAACCTTCGCGACCGATCCCGTTGGCGCTCAAATGATGCCCGCGGTTGTCCGGGCGCCCAACGGGGTTGTGCTGGACGGCAATGAGTTCTGGGGGGCCGGAAAGCCCTACTATGACCCTTCGAAGATAACTGTACCCACCTTGCTGGTTGGAGCCGAATGGGATAGGGACGCCCCGCCCCACATGGCGCAAACCTTGTTCCCCTTGTTAGTCAACGCACCCGACAAGCGCTATGTCGCATTGGCTGAGGGCACCCACTCGATAAGTTTGGAGCGAAATCGGCTGAAGCTTTTTGAAGCCGTGCAAGCATTCCTCGACGAAGCGAAGCGTTCCTGATCTCACGAGCGGTCGACCCGTGGTATCTGAGCGAGAGCGCTACGTCCGCTTGTGGCACATCGCGTCATTTCGCTACGCTGCGGAATTTGGTCCCTATCTGAGCATAGCGGACATTGAGTAGGACGCGCCGCCTCCCTAATTGCCCGTCGATGATATATGCCATCGACGTGCTCGATGACGCGATGGGCGTGATGCAACCGCTCCCATCGGTTCGCGGGTCCTTCCGAGGGCGTGAGGAACTGCCGGGACCGCGCGACGCCGGGCTATAAATATATTTCAAAACAAGCATTTCGTGGTTTAGTTTGCGAACCGGTACACAATAGGCGGCGTGCGATGTGGCGCATGCCGAATACGGAAGCCGTGATATTCATGGGTTGGAACGCCGGGGCCGGCACGAGGTTAGATGGATTGCGCGCCATCGCGGCGGCGCTGACCGGCGCGTTGGATTGGAGGCGGCCCATGAAAATCATCGTGGACGAAGCCGGCGAGATCATCGCCCAAACAACGGATGACCATACTCTAATCGGCGGCCACCACCGCCTCTCAGTGGCGGCCAGCCTCGGTAAAAGACTGTTCTGGCGAGATACCGGCGAACCTGTGAAGCTTGATCTCTTCTTCAAGCGTCATGGAAGTTCTCTTCGACGTACAGCCTGAGCCGCTCGCCGAGCGTATCGTTGTTCGGGTACATCGCGATGGTCGTCATCGCGGTTGCGCTGCTGGTGGCGTGATCGTTGACCGGCAGCGGCGCGGTGTGGACGTGGCAATAAGGGAAAAGCGGAAGAAACTTCCGGTTTTAGCCAGACGCGGCTGAAGGAGGCCCGCACTGTCTTGGCCGCGCGAACTTGCCATTGCCGCTCGCGACGGCCCGGCGCTATCGCCTCACCTTGCCCTGCTGCTTGATCGCCCACAGCCGGTAGGCTTCGTCCTCGTAGAGATCATCACCTGTCGGCGGCGGGACCAGTCGCGCGCCTTCCTTGCGGAAATGATCGAGACCACGGCCCAGCTTTTTCCCGGCGATGGTGTGCCGATCGTTGGCCCAGTCCGGTATCTCCGGCGCGAAGCCTTCGAGTTGAGCGCGCAGCCCGATCGCCGCACCGAAGTGATCGCCCTCACGGCTCTTTTGGGCGCGGCACATCAACCGGATGGCATTGCCTATTGCCAACCGCGATGCGCCTGGCTTCTCCGGGTCATACCATCGCATCGCCTGTGCGACGGCAGTCGCGACGAACGGCACGATGGCCGGGTCGGCCTGAGTGTCGATGTCCTCGTGGGAGATGATCTCAAGGCGTTTGCAGACCATCGAGTGGAACGCCTTCGAGGTGTGCATCAGTTCGACGGCGAACTCCATCGCTTCGCGCTCCAGGCCGCGCCTGATCGCCTTCTGCATCGCTGAGACGCAGGCCATCGCAGGAAGGCCGCTCTTGGTATCGGGGATCATCGGCTGGCTCCGTCGAGAGCGACGGGACCGATAACGAACGTCTCGCCCGCGATCATTGCCGCGACGATCACGCGGGCCTGCGCGAGCGAATAGGCGTGGATGGTGAAAAGTTGCTTCGGGTTCTGGCCGGGTATCGGCTGAAAGACCGTGAAGGGCTTGGGGTTGCGCACTGGCTTGCTCCTGTGGCTGGCTGGTGTTCGTCCGTTCAGCCACCGAAGTTGCCCGCAGTAAAACATTGTTTTCATTAGGAAATTCATTATCCAACATTGTTTCGGACCTGACCGCCGCCGCCTCCATTAGCGCGGTTGAAGCCGATGCCGGGGGGTGCCGCGTCGCCTTCGTTGTGCCCGGCACGCCATCCACCGCAATCTGTAGCGGCTTGCCTGTCCATCGTGCCCCGACGCATCCTCTCTCGCATGGGCAACAAGTCACGCGAGACGATCTACGGCGCATCGATCCGGGCAGCGGCTGAGCAGGCGGCGGAAGCGCGCAAGACCGCTGACCGTTTGGCCTGCGAGGCGTGGAACAAGCGCATGCTCGGCTTTCAGGGTCCGGCGCAGCCATCGCCGACGCTGGGCGACGCGATCAACGCCGGGTTTGGCTATCTCGAAGTCCGCTGCCTTGGCTGCGACACGCACCAGACCATTGCCCTCGACATCGTGCGGCGACCGAAGGCAACGCCCGTCCATGAGCTGGAGCGCTACATGCGCTGCAAGGATTGTTCGCAGGTCCGGGGCTATCCCTACAAGCGGAGCCATCTGGTGGCGCTGCGCGCGACCAAGATCACGGCGAGCGATCCGCCGTCGACGTGGTGGCCGGGGGAACGATAGCGCGCATGGTCATGGACTGGCGATCACTCGAAACATTTTCATTTGGCGACCATCCAGCACTGGCCGACGAACTCGTCGAGCTGGTGCTCGAAGGCAAAAAGCGCGCTACATGTTGGGCGGTTAGCGAGGGGCTGAAAGGGGCCGCTGTAGGAAAACCCATGGTGGCGCTCGATGGCAAAAATAGGCCGCGCGTCGTGCTGAAAACGATCGAGCTAACGCAGCGCCAGTTCGATCAACTCGATGAGGCGTTTGCCTATGACGAAGGTGAAGGCGATCGGTCACTCGCGTATTGGCGTGAAGCACACAAGCGCTATTTCACCCGGCTTGGTCTATTTCAGCCGCAGATGATGCTTTGGTGCGAGCGCTTCCGAGTGGAGCATGTGATCGAGCGGTACTGACATGTGCAACCTTTACAGCATCACGACGAACCAAGCGGCCATCGCCGCGCTGTTCCGGGTGATCAATCGGTACGTCGGCAACCTGCCGCCAATGCCGGGCGTGTTCCCTGACTACCCCGCCCCCGTGGTTCGAAACGCAGGTGCAGAGCGCGAGATGGTGATGATGCGCTGGGGAATGCCGCCACCGCCGCGCACGGGCGGCCCGCCGGTCACCAACATCCGCAACACGTCGTCCCCGCACTGGCGGGGCTGGCTGAAGCCGGAAAACCGGAGCCTCGTCCCGGCCAACAGCTTCGCCGAGTATGCGCCTGAACCGAACCCTGAGACCAAGAAAAAGGACGTCGTTTGGTTCGCGCTCAACGACGACCGGCCGCTCTTCGCCTTCGGCGGGCTCTGGACCGAGTTCAGGGGCGATCGTGGCATCAAGTCGAAACCGATCCCCGGCCCTCACTTCGTCTACGGATTCCTGACGACGGTGCCGAACGCCGTCGTCGAGCCGATCCATCCGAAGGCCATGCCGGTGATCCTGACGACTGACGAGGAGCGCGACGTCTGGTTGCGCGCGCCATGGGATGAGGCGAAGGCTCTGCAGCGGCCCTTGCCAGATGACGCGCTGAGGATCGTGGCACGCGGCGAGAACAAGGAAGACATTGCCGCAGCATGACGCAGCCGAGGCTCGAGGACGGGGATGGTGACGGACATAGCATTTAGGGACGAACTCGAGGTCTTCCGGAAGGAAGAACAAGTTGCACAGCAATATTTTTTTGCATGGCTCCAAATCCGCACCGAACTTGCAGCCGACGAAAAGCTTCTCGATCGGATTAATGACACGCCGCTTTTCTGGATTACCGCTCATCATGCGCTGCTGCTTGCAGCTTTCGTCGCTCTCGGTCGTGTCTTCGACCAGCGCTCGCGTCATAACGTCGATGTGTTACTCAAGATGGCAAGAAACAACAAAGCCATTTTCACCCAGGACGCGCTGCGGGCGCGCAAAATCCGCGAAGGCGTCACGCCTGTTTTCGCGGCAGAGTATGTGCTCGGCAAATACGAAGCCAGCGACGCCGATTTTCGTGCCTTGCGCGGCGAAGTCGCAAAGCGCCGACGGGTCTACGAGGAACTCTTCCGGGATGTACGCGATAAAATCTTCGCGCATAAGGAGCTGTCCGACCGCGACGAGATGAACGCGCTGCTCGGCAGAGCCACAATTGACGAACTGAAATCATTGTTTGGATTTCTGCACGCGCTGCACGAGGCACTGTGGGAACTCCTCTTCAATGGCCGACGGCCGATCTTGTGCCTGCCGGATTTCGAGTTGCCGACCCGCCCACGCACGCCGAGCCATAGCGACGCGCCGGGCGAAATCGTGGCGCGCGACGTGGCGACTTTTTTTGACAAGCTTATGGCCCCCGCGCGCGCAGGCGCCTAAAGTCGACCCGCTACGTAATCTGGTTTTTAGTTTGGAAAAGACGAGAAGATGGCTAACGAACTCGACAAGTGGATGCGACACGGAACGGTGTTGGGCCGTAATCTCCACCCCGCATGGGCCTATCTCGAGACCGCACGCGAATACCTTGAGGCCGGGCGAACTCTACATCTCCATCCGATGCCCAAGAAAGACGTTCGTTGGCTGGTCGATGATGTGCCCGAAGACTGGAAATTCTACGAGCTTCAATTTCCATTGTTGTTCTGTCTTGCTCACGCATCGGAGCTCTTGTTCAAGGCGTTCTTGTCTGCCCACGGAAAAGGAAAGGAAACGCCGGGTTGGCGGAATCACGCCATCGGCGTGTTGTGCCAAAGCTGCCTAAACCTCGGACTAGTGATAACCGACAACACGCGCAGTTTCATAGATGATCTGGCATCAGAAAATGATGACTTTACGTATCGTTTCGGGGAGCGAACGACGCCCATTTTCTTTCCGCCTACGAAAAGCGCCCTTCAAGCCGTCGACGAGCTAGAACGGAGTGTTACTCCCCCGGTTGAGCCGTTCATAGGCACGAAGGGGGGTGGTTTGTTGTGACTCAGGCGGCGGAGATGCCGACGTGCCGCGCGGCAAAGAGCGCCGATCAGCGCGACTGGACGGCCCGGAAGTATGCCATGTGGGAACGCGGCGAGCGGTTTCCGTCGCAACAGGCCAGTCGATGAAATACTCTCACGTACCTTTTATTATACCCGTGCAAATTATTTCAGGTTTTGGGAAAGCCCGTCATATCAGGAGGCTGCATTGAAGAAGGGTTTACTTATTTTCGGGATAGGCGTTGTCGGCCTTTTGGCTGTGATGATGATCGTCGGGTGGGAAGATGGCGGCATGATCGCTCGGGCAAAAGCTGTCGTACGGGCTAATCTTCGCGATCCGGATTCCGCTCAATTTCAAGATATTATCGTTTTCCGACACGGAAACAAACACACGGCTTGCGGCAGTGTGAACTCCAAGAACGGATTTGGCGGATATGTCGGCTATAAACCCTTTATCTACCGAGAACCTTCATATGGGCTCATAATTGCGGGTAAGGATTTTAACGATCTCGATATCGAGCAGGCTTGCCAGCAGGCAAGGCTGGAGGGCGCTGCTGCTGACACTGCCATGAGCGGCACGAAAGAGAATGCCGCAAAAGGGTCCTCCTGCTTTGGACCAGAAGATTGCAATCCGGGCTATGTGTCTTTTGGCACTGCCGGAAAATGACTTGTGGCTGCCGCATACGCATTCCAGCCTATCCTCGGATTCAAGAGCAGGCCCAGCGCCTATGCCGGGAGACGCGCGGCGTACGTCCTCGAAGAACCCCGGCGTCATCACGGCGGCGAAAGGGTGTTCGCCTGATGGCTGACAAAGGTTGGCAACGCAGGTTCGATAATCCAATTGAATTGTCAGATGGCACACGTCTCAACACATTGCGCGAAGCGGTGGCCTACCTCGCCAAGACCGTCCCCAAATCGGAACGCGATATGCCGGCGGTCACGACCGCGACGGAGATGTTGACGTATGCGGCTGAGCGCGGCATCGCCTGGATGTTTATGGCGCGCATTGGCGTCATACAGGCGCTACACCGCAACGAGGTGCGGCAGTTCAATCTTGATGCTAAAGAGCATCATTGGCGACGCCGTAAGTTGAAAAGAGACGACTAGACATACGAGTCGGAGCATCATGACCTCGAAATTGACCCTACCACTTGTTCAGGGTTCTCTCCAGGAAGCGCTGGACCGGACGTTAGGCGAGCTACCGCGTCGCGCTTTGGCAGATTTTCTGAAACAGAAAATTGGCGAACAAGGCATCGAGTTGACCGAAGCACAGCTCAGCGCCCTCACACAGCAAGCTCTGCAAGCAAGTAGCGGGAGTGTCCTTGTTGAGGACGGAAATCCCGACAAGGAAGTAATCATTTCGTTTACCGAGCAGGACCACGAAGCATTCGGGCGGCGCCTTGACGAGCTATCAGACAGCGTTCCTGCTATTGCGGAGGAATTCATCGAGAAAACCTCGGCTGATCTGCTTGCGTTGCTGAAGCAGGAATGGCCTAGCGCCGCGCGAGATCAGCAGGAGTTGCTAGACGGATTTCGGCAAAGAATGGGTGAGCGCTGGGGACCGGGTATTGACGGTCTCCGCTTGCTTACCACGATTGCCCGGGAATTCGGTAACAACATCACCCACGGTATCGATAAGCCAGATCTGGTTGCGGGCACGTTAGCCGTACTTCGTCTGCTCCATTCGCGGTCCTGCCAAATTACCGAAGAGATCGTCGCGTTGCTAAGCGGTGGATTTGCCGATGGGGCCATGGCCAGGTGGCGAACTCTCCATGAGATCGCAGCCGTCGCGTATCTTATTGGAGAGCACGGCGAGGATTTGGCAGAGCGTTATCTAGTGCACGAAATCGTTGAGACTCGAAGAGCGGCTCGTCAGTATCAAAACCATGCCGCGCGACTCGGACAAGAGCCGATTGATGATCAAGAAATGGGACAGATCGAAGGGCAATATACTTCAGTCATCGATCGGTACGGACGCGAATTTGGAAAGCCACAGGGGTGGGCCGCAGCACACCTGAAAAAATCCGACCCACAGATTGCGGACATCATGGAAGCCGCCAAACTCGATCACCTCGGTCCTTATTATCGATTGGCTAGCCATAGCGTTCATGCCAATCCTAAAGGGGTCTTGTTCAAGCTTGGTCTGCTTAGAGAGACCGAGGCGCTATTGGCCGGCCCGAGTGACCTTGGCCTCGCAGATCCAGGGCACGCCGCAGCTCGTTCATTGCTGCAAATATCGACAACCCTAACTGGCCTAAATCCAACAATAGACAACGTGATAACAACTAAGATGATGCTCCAGTTGCTTGACGAGATTACGGAAAACTTCCATATGTCGCACGAATCAATAATGGTCGACGCCAGCAGGGGCCCGCCAAAGGGGCTTTGATGGGGTCCGGTCCCAAGGCATCGCGATTGTATTTTGCCCTTGAGACGCTATGTTAGCCAAATTCGGCATCAGGACAACGAACTGGGATCGTTCTAACGAACGATGAGTGTACCCATCCTTTCAAGCAACCCAAGAAAAGGCCACGGCGCTAGGGCCGGATAGCGCCGTATCGCGGTCCTCCAGTGTAGGAGGGCTCGATGATTGTCATCGTGACCATCGCCATCTGGCGATGGTGGCGTAATCGCCGCAATCGCAAGTAACTCTATCGAGGGCCTCGGTTGAAAAAGATCGGGGCCCTTTTTGCATAGTAAAGGTGCCGGCCTGCTAACGGCCGCCATCGCACCAAGGCCGCCGCTTCGGACAGGAAGTCCCGCTGCACACATACGGGTGTGCGAGGCCTTCTCCGATCAAGATTTGCCCGACGTCTCGTCCACCGATGGTTAGCGTCCCACAAAGGCGGCCGTAGTTGCAGCGGCTCGTGCCTTCCTCCCCTGGCCGGCAGGCGCACGCCACGCGTGTCAGGTGCGGATTGCCGGTGCTGAGGAGGCTTCGAAGACGCTGGGTAGCTTTCTCAGCTCGTTGGCGCTCGTCATCACAGCGGGCCTTGTCCCCTCGCTCCGGCGTGTCGAAGCCGACTAGGCGATAAGTGAAGCCCTCGTGGCGCACGGTGTCGCCGTCAACAACCTCGATCGGACCGGACGGACGCGGATCGGGACGAAGGATTGTGACTTCGTTCTGCTGATTGGCGGCATGTTGGACGCTTGGCCCAGCCTTCCAATTTAGGAATGCCATGGTCGCGGCAAATGCGACCACTGCGGCAACAATCGCGCCGAGGACGATCGGCAGGCTAGATCGGCGGGAAAATGGAATCATGGGGGACATGGGCGGCTGAGGTTATAAGTCGCCTCGCGGGATGCAACGCGATCTATCACCGCACGGGCGACCTGCTGCGCGCCCGCGACCGCTCGCCCATGCGGCGGCGCAGCGCTGCCATGTTCGTGGCTGTCCCGATCGAACGGCGCTCAGCGAGCCGCGATGTCCGCCCTGCAGCGCATAACGGACTCAAGTCGGACATGGCGCGATGTCCGAAAAGTGCCAGAGCAGACCTTGCGTAAGATCGCACGCGGGTCGGAACCCGCTACGCGTCGGCAGGGCAGAAACCATAAGGGCCGGAAGCTAGTGGTGATCCATGCGGGATATTTTGAATTTTGAGCCTAAACGGTATCCGATGAATGCCATCACACCGACAGTCCCAAGAACCCAGTAGAACGGCTCCCCAAGAAGTCGGACTCCGTAAACGTCTAGATAGCTGCCGATCTTTCTTCCTTCTGCAAGGATAGTGCTGACCTGCTCTGGAGGAATCCCGCCTGGCATGGGGGTGCCGTCCAGAGTCACAATCATATTGACACCTGGAAGACCCATCAGCACGAGGCCTAGCAGTGCGAACACGCCCGACGAAAGAATTGGAAGGACCCAGCTCCTTACAAATACCATCTAGTTTTCCCTTGTTCTCTCGGCCGGCTTGCGTTCAGCACGCCAACGTAAGCGGAGGCGAAATCAGTACCGCAGAAACGTCGTCGAGGAACGCGTTACGTTCATCTATGAGCGAATCCCAGTAACGCTCCAACGCGTCACAGTCGGATTCTGACAATACGGCTGAGCTGAGAAATTCGTACTTGTTGAATTGTGCGATCGGAACAAGTTCTCCGAAACCGCTGCTGAACAACCCCGCGATCACCTCGGATACTCGGGCGAGGCACCGGATAGCATTTGTGATTTTCGCGAGACTCGGCTGAACCGCTGCAAGATCGATCCTCTGTCTCGAATGCACGTCTGCGCCATGCGCCAAAAACTTATGGCTCCAATCAACAAGCTGATCTGCGTCGGAGGCATCGAGCCATTCCGACAGACGATCAAACAAAGCAGATGGTATTTGCTCAGTACGAGTTCGACGTTCCGGGATCACAGCCGCGAGCTGGTCGAAAGACTCATGGGTGCGTTTCGACTTCGAATAAGCATCGGGGCCAGTCATTGCTCCCCAAAATGGGCCGCCGCCTTCACGCGACTTCCAAACCCGACGCTCCGCCTCCTCGTAGTCGTACGGCAGGCCGTCGTGCGAAACATAGTTCTCGCGTGTCAACAAGCCTCTGTGTTTTTTCAGATCGCTTAAAAGCCTCCGCAGGGAAATAACGCCTTTCGACTTGTCCATAAGCCTGCGGACTGCCAGTACCTGCGTAGCAAAATGCCCATCAATGATCGCCTCAGCTACGAGCGAATTTCGCAACGGGCTGCTGGTGTCCTTCTCCGCCATGCGCGCAAGAAAGCGGAACACAACATCGTTCCATGCCATATTATGAATGAGGGCCAAGATCGCATGGCTTTCGTCGTGCTCAAGCCAGTTCAGCCATGCCGCTCGCTTCTCGCGATACTTTTGCAATGTCTGTTTGTCTTCGACATCGCAATCGACCACGCTGAATTTGAAGTCGCCTGTCACGCTTGTCCCACTCCCAGAGCAAGCTTAACACGCGCCCTTGAAAAGAGTTGAGAAATTATGAAGACCCTGCAATGATATAGCGTTGCCCAGTTTCATCCTCTGGTGCGCCATTTTGCCCGATGATTGCCCGAAACAATGGCTTCCCCGGCAACGATCGGCCCAACAGCCTCCCTTAACCCTTGATCATGCCAGGCCCCATGCACCGATGAAAGCAAGGCTTACCACGGCCTGCGTCACTACTATGAACACGGTACGGTCAACCACTCGGCGAAAGAGTATGCTGGCGACATCCATCATGTGAACGGGCTGGAAAGCCATTGGTCGCTGTTCAAACGCGCTATCAAAGGGACACACTTTCACATCTCAGCGAAGCACTCTTGGAAATACGTCAGCGAATTTAGCTATCGCCGCAACATGCGCCACTCACATTGGGCAATGTTTAACGTTCTTGTGGAGGCTTTCGCGCTGCCGCGCCGAATAGACGCGTGAAATCCTTCCGGTGCTTGGGGTTTGCGTCGTTGGAGAGAGGGGCGGATTCGTCGGAGGAATCCAAAGCTACCTGTCCCGCGCCGCGATCCTTAGCCCTCGCTACCTGCTCCGCAAACTCATCCATAATCGGTTTCAAGTCGGGTCCTCCTAAAATATCGGCTAGTTTCCATGCAGGTACTACACCCATTATTCCGGTGTTTAATCGCACATACCAGTCATCACTAACCGGCTTGCCGGTGATGCGGCTATGCACCTTCTCTTTTGCGTACATGTGGCAATAATCAATGCCCATGAGCCATGGCCCGAGGGGGAATGGCATGTTGGGGCGTTTTGACTGTTCTGGAATCATCCCCTTAGGGAGCTTGGGTATTATGACCTGAGGCGGAATTTCCAAAAAAACGGGAGAGCCGCTGAAGCCGGAAATAGATCTGGCCTCTACTAAAAAGCTTTCTTGCGCAAACCCATCGTCTTGAATTATGGGCTCCCACGGCATTTGAGCAACGCTGCCCCAGCGCACCGTGGGCAAATTCTTCTGTTTTCCTTCGTGGCTAACAAATCGGCCAACTATAAAAACGTCGTCGCCACAACCGATATCGAAGGTCTTAATTATCTCATGCGTGAGAAATTGATTTAGCTCAACAAACTGGAAGCGATGCGCTACGTTAAGTCCAATTGGACATACAGCGAGATCGTCCCCGTCCGGATGGGTAAACCATTTAGCGCCGTCTAGAGGAATTACGTCTTTTTTTCCATCCTGAGTGTTGAGGCGAACAACCATCGACCCGTTGTCTATGACGTGTTTGTTTGTGACAACAAATAGAGTTGCGATTACTTGGTTTCCGGCTTGAGCGCTGCGGCCCACCAAAAACCCCGTACCGCCCATCTTCTCCCCATCCTCTGCCGCCGCCTCAGAGGGATAAAGGTAAACAACACAATCCAGAAAAGCGTCGTTGATGCGCGGCACTTCCGGCTCCAATACTTGCACGGGGTAGCCTAACGCAGTTAAGCGCGTTACCCATCGCTCCCTACCTTGATTATCCGACATGGGTACGATTCCCAAGTCGCCCACAAAGCAGGGGGAGTGATATGAGTGACGCGCCAGCTTTACCTATGTATCGGGACTGTACTGTGGACCCCCTGGGCCCCGGCGTGGCCGTTCTCGCCCTGACTGTTTTGGTCCCAACGGACGCATCCCTAAACGGGCCAATCGGCGGTTTTGCCCTTTCCCTAACGCATGAACAGGCGACCGAACTTGCTAGGGAGCTGCTTCGGGAAGTCGGCCTTTTAAGAACCGACAACTCGCCATTGGGCTTGGGCTGGAAGCGCGACGAAGTCTGAGCACTCAACCAGTACTTGGCGTCAAGGGATAAATCTGCCGGTAGGCCAGAGGAACAGAGATCAGGGAGGTAGATCATTTCGGGAACGTGACGGGTCTGGGTCGCACTAGACGCTCATGTCCGAGGCAGTCCAAATGCGCTATGGAGGCAGGCCATGCCAGATGGCCGCGCCGCACCCCATTTGATCTAGGTAAGGTACTTTGGGCCTCAAAAACCGAGGCGGGATCGCGGGACGGCCCTATTTGAAGATATTTGCGGTTTTTGTTTTCCGGGTTTGTTGGCCCACTTAATGTTGCGAAATCCGCGACATAGGCAAGGCGATGAATAGACTGGAACTGGCATGGTCGGCATGGCGGGCGCTTTCCAGGATCGAAAGGGCGCAGTTTCTGCACCTGCTCCGTGGGGCGTATGCCGCAGAGCGCGAGGCGGTGCGGCGGGCGAATGGCCGCGGCGCTCATGGCGCAAGGGTAGAAAACCTTAGGGAATTGACGTTGACCGAGGCGGACTTTCGAGCGGCGGTGATGGAATGATCGCGGCCCGATTGCCGTAAACGGCCACTGGTGAGTCTTTCGGCTTGGCGCCCTCAAGGCCGAGCCGCTACCGTAAATTCATGGCTGGTCGTTTACGGCGCGGTAAGCAGCGAACCCAGACCGAAGGACGAGAAGCGGGCCAGCCTCCTCAATCGCTATGGGTACGAACCCGACCAGTGGCGAATTCTCATACATCACGCGGGTCGACGCGGGATCCGCGCTTCGCCCCGCTCGACGGCTGCCGCCAGGCCACGCAGTTGAGGCACCGCGACGCCCAACGCGACCTCGATCTCGCCGGCCACTCTTTTAAGGAAACGACCGCCTTGACCGACGTCGAACGCTAAGTGGTCGACCGCGACGAGGCTTTCCCCGAAACTGCGGATCTCGCGGAGTAGCGACTCAAGCTCTTCCTGAATTGCGCCGGCAGTAGCCGTGATGTCCTTCGCTACGGCATTCCGCTCCTCGCGCTCGGCCTCGGTGGCTACCTCCTGTTCCGCATCGGCAATCTGAGCCGCAAGCGCTGCGCATGCGTCGCTGAGGCCGGATAGGCGCAGGGTTGCCGCGTCGACCGCATTTTCAAGTTTCGCGATCGCCCTGTCATTGCTGATGTCGGATTCGAGCAAAAATTTCTGTTGATCCGCCCTAGCCTGATCGAGCGCAGATTGGGCTTCCGCTTTTCGCTCGTTGAGCGCCGAATGGCGTGAACGCAATGCCACGAGAGCGGTTTCGAGCTTCTCAATCGTTGTAGTCTTCCTGACTGCCATGGTGGGATGATATTTCGTCGTCGTAAAATTGGAAGAAGTCACGCTGTCGCCGCGCGCTCATTCCGTACCTAAGCTTGCAGCGGCGCGCTCATTTGAGTGAGCTTCGTCGCCCGTGTCGTCGCGCAGAGCGCCGCGTGTTCGCCTTCATGGTCTCGAATCCAATTGATCAGTCGCCTCTTGCTGATGAGCCAGATCGAACCCGCGATCAAAATGCCGAGCGGCTTACCGCATGCCGCTGCTTCGGTCGCGCGACGCCGGATTGTGGCCGACGAGACATCGGCAATGAAGCCCGCTGCATCGCTGTTAACCGCATCGCCCGTGCTATACGCGTCGACCCAATCGTTCGACGGCGGCAGTTGACGCACCTGCGCAGTGATCTGCTCAAGCGCTCGGGCGATGCACTCCTGTTCGTCCATCTGATCGCTCCCGAGAAGCACCGATGAGAACGTTCGCTCGCCGTGGTCGCTCGACGAAACCCCGTCCGCGCTGAACGTCACGCGGCCCTGCCTCATTCGATTTAATTCCTTCTTAGCGTCCTAAGACACGTCGTGCCGGGCGCGCGGGCCGCGACCGGGATATCTGGACCTCAGAAGGACCCCGCCCGAGCCCGGGCGTTTTCCTGGCGCTCTTTGACTGTCCACCGTCGGCCCGCGAGCGCTCTCGTCTCTCAGTCTAATTCTTGCCGCGGAGCGACACTTGGCCGATTGAGCGTGACGACGATCTGATCGATCGCATTCCAGTCGGGCCCAAGTTCCACAATATCGTGCAACTCGGCCAATTCTTCAAAGGCGACCACTCCCGGCGGCTCGCCATTGTTGTAGTGGATCTCAGCCATCCAGCGATACGTCATTTGTAGAGCACCCTGTTTGCAAGAACAGATTGGGATAATGATCCTTCGGGTCTCTGCCGCGAGCGTCGTTGCGCCATTGGTGCGCCGTTGGGAAAAAGCTAATGGAAGCCCTTGCGCCATTAGTTTTTTTCCTTAGGCACCAATTCAATGATGGCGCAGATCGGTTGCGCCATTGATGCGCCATTGAATTGGGGTCAATGGCGCAACTCATGACGGCCTCTTTGCGGGGTCGATCCAGAAGCCGGTAACGACCTTCCGGGTGGCCGGATTTTCGTAACTCTTGCGGATTAGGAGGCCGGACATCGTCCAGCTCTTAATGATCTTCCTTGCGGCCGCTTCGCTTTTGTCGGGGCAATGTTTAACGATCACACGCCATGCCGCACGCTCGAAAGCTTTCGGGGCGTCGGTATACCGATTGGTGTCAGGTGCGCCGGCCTCGATGTCGGTCAAAATCTGATTGAGCAGTACGGTGCTCAGCCCTTCGAAGGTGTCAGGCGGCGACCACGGCTCGACCGTCTGCACTTGGTCGCCATTCGGATAAAGCTCGGTCGAGTTGCCGATATCGACGCCAACGATCCGAAACCATTTGGCCTCGATGGTCGGCCGCGCGATGTTGACCTTGGCGCTGTCCATGCGGATCAGGCTGCGGCGATCAGCTTCGCTTAGGGCAAGCGCCTGCGCTTCCTCGGGGGTCATCGTCGTCAGGGTGTAGACCAGCCTTCCGGCGTCTTTCATGCTGCTGGCGCCCCGGCCTCGATTGGGATTGCCGGGATCAGCCGGTCCTTTCGAGGTATGGTGCGGCACATCGACGGCTATATCGAATTCTCCGGCGAGATCACTGAGGACCTGCACCACCTCATCAATCAGGCTATTGCTGTTTTCCTCAACCGAGTGCGCCTTCACAAACGGATCAAGGCTGACGATATCGATCTGGCGGGTCTTGATGGTGTTCGCCAGCTTGGCGGCAAGGTCACCAATGACTGGCCTGCCGTGCTGATCCGTTGTCATGATCTTGCCGCCGGCCCTGCCGGGCGCCGCCAGGAATAGCCAGCCCTTGAGTTCGCGGCGCTCAATGCCGTGATGCAGACAGGCTGCCCTTAGCCGGCGCTTAAGTTCATCGGCATCGTCTTCAAGCGAAACAATCAGCACCTTGCATCGCATGAATACATGTTCGGCGGTGAGCGCGCGGCCGATTGCCAACGAGAGCAGCTGCGCGAGGCGCAGCGCCGACTTTCCGGTTCCCCCATCGGCAATCACCGAGGAAATGAAGCGCCGACAGAAGATATTGCCGAGCAGCCAGCCGCGCGGCGGTATCTCTGTCGTATCGTCACCGGCGTCCCATTCGCCAAGAGGTTCTGGCGGTGCGGGCGCCGACGTAGCGGCCTGCGGGTCAAACTCCGGCGTGTCAAGACAACGCGCGACGAGAGCATCGGCATTATGGCGCTCCGGATCGACTGCTATCCAATCGGAGACGTCGCCTTTTTCCGGCAGCTCCGAAAAGCTGGTAATGCGAATACTCTTGGCAATGCCGTGCAACGCATGTCCTGCCTTGGCCGCCTTCTCGCCGCCCGCTTTGTCATTGTCCGCAAGGCAAATGACATCGCGGCCCTTGAGCACGGCGGCGATCTCCGGGGTCCAGACGCTGCCCGCGACACAAGTCGCAAATAAGCCAAGAGCGCGGACGTTCTCACAATCCTTTTCGCCCTCGGTGCAAAAAATCGGTGCATCCGGATAAGCTGCCAGGTCAGCCGCCAATTCGGGCCAATGATACAGAACGCGGCTGACGCCCTCGAAAACCTTGGTGGTGATCCAGCTGCCTTTCCCGTCCGGCCGACGCTGTGTGAAGTCTTTCGGGTCCCAGCGTTGGACTTGGTAGAGCAGCTTGCCGTCGAGATTGGTGTAGTCGTAGTTGCAAACCCACGTCCGCTTTGCAGCCGGCTTGATCGGCGCCGGCTCTGGTTGCCCGGCATCGATTTCGAAAGATCGCCCGTTGCCGGCCCGGCCCTTCGTGGGCTTCCACGGCTCCATGCCGAGCCGGTCGCGGACGTAGTCCTTGGCCGCAAGCACGTCGCCGCCATTGTGCAGGGTGACAAGAAAGCCGCCGGGCGCCTCGGCACAAGGCTTGATCGACATGCCGCGATCTGCACGCGAATGGCCGGGGGCAGGTGCTCGCACCTGCCCCGCGGACACTTCGCCGCCAAGCAACTGGGCGATCTGGGCAAGCGACAGCATCAGTACGGGATATCGTCGTTGATCGATCCCTTGTGCGGCTCAATCGCCTGCGGCGGCGCTTTTTCCTGCTTGCCGCGCCAACCCACGACCTTGAAGGCCGGGCGCATCTTAAGCCCGAAGCGGGTTTTCATCGTCGTGCTGGCGGGCTGGACAATCGCAACCGCATTCGGGTGCGCAAAGCGGACATTGGCGATCTGCGATTTGAGATCATGGACGGCGCGGCGACCGCCGAAGCTGTCGGTCACGAAGGTATAGTCGGCGCCGGTCTGCGGATCGATCAAATGCAGATAGCGCGTATCCCGCCACGGGTCGCTCGGCTCGTCATTGAGACCGGGCGGCCATGCGCTCTCGTCCAGGTCCGGCAGTTCCTCACGTTCGGGATGCTGCTGTCCGGACTGGGTGATGCGATGCTCAGCTGGTTTGCCGTCCACCCAATGCACCCACGCCGTGATCGAGCCGACCGCCGCGAGCACGGTGTCCGGGGGCAGCAGCTCCGTTTTATCGACCGTGTACCGCCCGTCGTTGAACTTGAGCATCTTGCCAGAGATCATGGTCTCGCTGGATTTCTCCACGACGGAGAAGCCATCGTCGTTGGTAATCGCGATATCATTCATGCGTTTGTTCCAAGCTGTTTCTGATTGATGGGGCATGCTGAGACGTTTGTTTGCTAGGCGGCTTCCTCCTTTTCGTTGCGGTTGAAGTTCCAGGCGCATTGGCTGATCAGCGCGAGCTTTTCGCCATCGCCGCGGATCACGATGGGCTGGCCCGTAGCGGCTTCGATACGCAGATGCATGCTGCTGAACTCGCTGAGCATGGCCGCGAGTTGCGAGGGCGCTACGGCAACCTTGGCGCTACCGGTTGCCTCGGCAGCAATGAGGTCGCTGCCGTCGTCGGGTTGCCGTGCGAGGAAAACGTTCAGGTCCGACGAGCCATCAAAGGACAACACAAGCAGCGGCGGCTCGACGGTCGCAACAGCAGCAAGGCGCGACAGCGCCGAGAGCAGCTCGGCCCGAACAAAGGTCGCCGAGGTCCGCGAGGCCGGCGGGATCACGGCTTCATAGACCGGATACTTGCCGTCGATAAGCCGCGAAACGAAAGTGAATGCGGGCCCATCGACGGCAAGCAGCGTCCGGGACCGGCGCAACGTCAGTTTGCCCGGCCGCGTGCCTTTGACGAGCCGGGCAAGGGCCACTGCGGCTTCGCGTGGCACGATCAGATCGCGGTCTTCCGAAAACTTGCCGGCCGCGATGCAGGTGTGGATCAGGCGGACGCCATCGGTCGCAACCGCGACTAGCCTATCGTCGATTGAATGCCAAAAAATGCCGCACAGGCAGAAGCGCGTCACTTCGCTTGCGGCGGCCGGAAGTGGCTCAAGCAGAGTGAGGCAATCGGCACCACTGATCTCGATGCGACCGATCTCGCCGTCAACGGCAAGCGCAGCAGGCAGATCATCCCACGGGAAAAGCGGTAGCCGACCTCGGCTGTTGCCGCAGATGATCGTCGCCAAGTTTTCGTCCGTGCCGATCGTTACCTTCTCACTGGCTGTGAAACCGGAGGTAAGCGACGCGAGTCGATCAGCCGCAATCGCAGCTTTTCCCGGCTCAATGATTTCGGCGGTGGTTTTGGCGGTGATCGCAATGCTATTGCTGGTACAGGTAACCGAAAGCGCGCCCTCAGAGGCGACAATACGCACCGCACCAAGCGCCGGGGTTTTCTTGTTTGGGCGCGCGGCGGCTGCCAGCGCCAGGGCGGTGGCCAGCGTGCCGGCATGTGCGACGATCTTCACGACGCAGGCTCGAAAACGATGATGTCACGGTGACAGCCGTCGCAGAGGAGGCGAAACCCGTCATCGAGCGGTTCCGGATAGTTGCGCACGACAGCGCCGCAGGACGGGCAGTGCATATCCGCGGCGATGCGCAGCTCGTGCCCATCGCCAAGAATTGCCGACAGCCGCGCAAGGTTGACATTGCGGGTTTCGAGCGTAGAAGTTGTCATTGCGTGAACTTTCAGGCTGGCCGCGGTTGCCGCCGCGGCATGAATTTCCGGAGGGCCGCCGATTTCGGCGGCCCTTTTTTCAGGCTTCTTCGAAGCCGAGCCGCACCCGCTCGGAGTCCGGGATCAGCCGAATGCCGCAGTAGACGATGCTCTTGAGTTCGCCGTTCCGGATCGCGCGCCAGGTCGTCTGGCGGCTCGTGCCGGTCAAGGCGGACCATTCTCCGACGCGGTAGCCGAGACGAGTCCCCTTAGATTTTCTGTTGGATTGTAGCGCGCACCGGGCAGCTGCTGCCTGCGGCGTGTTCATGGGCAAGGCTCACTTCGGTTGCTGGACATGCCGACGAAGGTCTGCCTGTTGCCGCTGAAAGTGAAGGTTACGCGTTCGGGTGTTTTTGCTACTCGCTTAACGCCGGCCGCCTCTTCGAGCCTTTGCCCATCAAATCATAAACAGTGCGCCGGACCCGTCCTTCATTCGGCGGCTCAATCCCAAGGGCAAGGTGCAGCAATTTGATCCCGTGGGAGAAGTCGCCGTATTGACCTGGCTTCACGCCTTGCTCTTTCATCAACTGCAAGAGCGGCTCCCATAGAAAAGCGCGTTCGAGCGTCTTGTGCGTCTTATGGCTATTCTCCGGTTGCAAAGAAGCAGCGGTGTAGTTGTTGGCATCGCTGAGCCATTTGAGGACTGGCAGCAAGTTGTTTAACGCGGGGCCGGGATTAGTCGGAACTTCAAAGTCGCGGTGCCGGCGTTCATGGGGTGGGGTCATCAAGATCATCGCTCGGGTAATGATCTCCGGGTCAAGCAGCGGCTCGATCTCTTTCCATATGTTTAAGAAAGGGCGACCAAAGCTTGCAAGTTGCTCAAGTTCTGCCGCAGGGGCTTTGATAGCTGGCCTGTGTCTGCGCGCGGACCCATAGTTGGTTCCCCATGCATCCAATGCGACGACGATTTCCCTAAACGTGGGCTGTGGCTGGCGGCCGAAGATTGTCGTCAGCACATCGGGGACGTGCTCGGGCTTTCTGATGTAAGGCGACAAGCGCCAACCGAATAAGACACGAGGGTAAGCAGCCATGATCAGAATTCTTAGATGCGCCGGGGCTACCGCTAGAGCCATCTAGAAACAATTGGGCGCACTCAAGGCAGGAGTGGCAGCGTTACGCGCGCGGCTGAAATTGCCGGGGCGCGTAACCTTCACAGGTTCGGCAAAGCGGGGCGATACTGCGAGCAACACCGTGGGAGTTCGCGATGATCGCAGCAGACCGACAAGAAGCCGAGCCGGGAGATGTGGCACCGGATAAGCCCGGCCCTCGACGCATGCTTAGCGAAAAGCAGGTTTTGGAAATCGTGCCTGTTGGCCGCACCACGCTGTACCGGATGGAGAAGGCAGGCCGGTTTCCAAAATCGACCTACATCTCGCCGAACCGCAGGGTCTGGTTCGAGGATCAGGTTGTCGCTTGGCAGAAGGCGGTTGACGAGTTCGACCCGAACAGGGGACGGGGTAAAGGGCGACGGCATCACCCCGACCCGGTCGAAATCCTGAAAGCCTTACAAAAGAAATAGCCCGGCCAGCTTCGCGCTGACCGGGCTTTCCGCAACTGAGGGATGGGCTTGATCAGGCGGCCAGCCGCAGTCCGGTTTCTGCGGGCTTGCCGATGATCCGCCGCAGCTCGATAGCCCATGCATCGAGCACCTCGCGCTTCTTCGCTACCCGGACGCGGGTGGCGAGGTTGTAGACCTTGCGGGTGACCGCAGGCAGCGGCTTGCCGTTCTCGTCCTTGTTCGCCTGATGGTCGAGGCAAAGCGAGATACCGGCCTCCGACAGACCAAGTTCGCCACACATCGTCGCTGCCGTGCGCCGCAGATCATGCGGGGTGAAGGGCGCAAGGCCGAGCAACTCGCAAATGCCTTTGGTTTTCTTGTTGCCGCGCAACGCGTTCCCCATGGCCGTGCGCGCGAGCGGCGCATCGCCGTACCGGCCTACGAACGCAAACTCGTAGTTGCCCATCGCCTCGTTGATGATCTCCAGCGCGAGGTCGGAGAGCGGCTGGTTGATCACGCGCCGCCGCTTAACCCGCCGTGCCGGGATATCGACGGTGCCGTTCCCGGCGTTGAGTTCGTCGCGTTGGATCGGCAACAATTCGCCCGAGCGCAACATCGTGGTCAGCGCGAACCTGATTGCGAGCCTTGTCCTGCGATCCCACGGCATGTCCTCGCGGTCAAGGCCGTGCCAGAGCGTCCTGATCTCGTCTTCGGTCAGGACGCGGTCGCGCGGATGCTCATCGTCCAGCTTCGGCAGGTTGACGCAGGGGCTGGCGCTCACATAGTCGCGGCCCGCTTCCGCCGCCCAGTTGAACAGGCCGGACGCCGCGCGCCGCATGTGGCGGGCGTTGCTCACCGATGCCTTGCCGCCGAGCTTGCCTGCAACGATGTCGTTCGAGAGCGTGGCAATGTCGTGCTTGGTGACCTCGCCCGCGATCTTTTTGCCGAGCCGTGGGCTGAGGAAGCGCCGCAGGTGGCTGGCGACGTTCTCCCAGCTTTCGATCCGGGGCCGCATTTCGCCGTCCGGCTTCTTGACCGGCGTCTTCATCCACTCGATCCGCTCCTCGATGATATCGTCGACGGTCTTGCCCCGCTTCGCCTGCCGCACTTTCCGGTCGCGGAAAGTTTCGGCGAGCGCCGCAGCGCCTGTGCCCCTCAGGCCGTAAACCCTGCTGCGGGCGTCCTCGACGAGGAAAGTCTCGGGGTTGTAGACGCCAAGCCAGCCGGTGCGCTGCTTGCCGGTCTCTGGATCGGTGAACTTGAACGAGAAGGTCGCCACCCCGGTGGCGGTGATGCTGACGTAGAGGCCGCAGCATTTGCGGTCGTAGATTTTGACCCGCTTGGTGACGCGCTTTTCGCACATGCGGTCGGTGAGGATGACGCTGCTGTTGCGCGCGCGCTTGGCGGGTTCGGTGGTCGTGGTAGTATCGCTCATGGTTTCAGGCTCCTGAAGGGTTTGGGACCATGGGCTTGGCCTTGGGCCTCTCAGTCCTTGGAGGGTCGAGAGAGGCTTAGGGCCGGGCCCCTGTTTTGGCGAAACGCGCTGAAACGGCCCGGATCAGGGTAGTCGAAAAGTGCCTGTTTTAAAGGGTTTTCTTGGTTTCGGCGTGTTTCACCGAATACCAAAATATAGTCCACACGACTTCGCCGTACGCTTCAGCGCCGTTCGTCTGCGCAACTGAGTGCGCACCGACGTTGCCGCGTCCACCGCAACCTGTCCCAACGTTCGTGACGATGGCCAACGCCCCTCTGGTGGGACAGGATGGCACGAGTCTTACAAATGATTTGCCCGACGGGTTAAGCGGAAAATTTTTCCGCGAGGGGCTGGACAGCTTTTTCAGTGATTTGCCCGTCGGGCAGATTTCACCGTCTTTACGGTCCCGCGCCGCGGAGCGCTTGGGCAATGACCGGAACGCATCACATGCGAATAGCGACAACTACAGCTCCGCTCCTGGAACCATTGCTCCGCAGGGGTAATCAGACCAAAAGTGTTCGTTTCAAAAATTTGCGGCGACCAGATCGTAAGAGCCCCGGCTTCCACGGACGTAAACCTTCGCAGCCGCCGCGCATATCACATCACGGTTGCAATCGAACGCGTTGAGGAAACCGGACTCGTCGGGGCGGGCATCTGGTTGAATTCGCCTCAATGCGTCTTCGTCTATGAAGAATGACGCTTCCAGCGCGCTGTCGTGCCCCCAGAACCGCACGGCTCGCCGGGTTTGGTCATATGAACGGCTATGATTTGGAAACTCAATCATGGATTGGCACCGATCAAGTTCTCGCCGGCGAACCACGCGCGTGCCGGCTTTCGCACGAGCTGCACCGAGGCATACTCGATGCCCATCGGTTGTCCCGACCGGTGACGCACATCGAAGCGATGTGCGGCTGGTCAATGTCGTTGACAAGGTTTGGCGTGGCTAAGCTTCGCGCTGCCGTAAAGGCGATGCTGAAGCAATACGATGGCGCTGGCATTCAAGTGGCTACTCAGTGCCGCATTACAAGCCTTGTCCGGGTCTGCCTGCAAAACAAATTGCGATTCTTCTCGCTATTCGGCAGATGATCACTATATGGTCGATATCATCGCGCACCCCCGGGCTGTTATCGGTGACTGAGAGCGTCGTGCTCCCGCCTCAACCAAAAGGGCGGTCATATGCCAAAATTTCCCACATTCAATCTTCGTGAGTGGCTGGTACCCCCGGTATTGATGCCGATGTTTCTTGTGCTGCTGGTCGCCGCTGCGATGGTTATTCAATGGTGATCGAACGTAGCGCGGTTTCACTGCAGGACGGGCTATCTCCGATTAAACAATCCCAATCGTCGCTAGCGCAGGAACTGGACACCAGGGCGGTGATCGCCTTGGACGAGGCTCACGAGATGCCGCCGGGGGATGAGCGCGCCGAGGCGATTAACAAAGCAATCGTCCTTCGGAATGCCGCCGAACTTCACGAGCTGCTCTGCGGCAAGCGCGGCGCGCCGGCCGTATGACCGCAGCGTTGGCATGGCTTTTGGAGCTCTTTCCGGGGCGGAAGCCCAGTGGAGAGCTGGCGATCAATTGCCCGAAGTCGCGATAGTTGACGGCGACTTTATTGCGTCATTGTTGAGCAAGCGCGGATCATATGGACAGTGAGATGCTTGTCCCAGTCGATGGCCGTTCCTCGCGAGCTCCCTTATGATGGTACTTGATCATTCATGCATTCCCGCCGTCGTTCTCATCGTCGAGGACGAGATGATGCTCCGCATGCGCGCGGTCGACATGGTGGAAGACGCCGGATACACGCCGCTTGAGGCGCTGGATGCCGCCGAAGCCATCGCCATCCTGGAATCCCGATCCGACGTCGTGCTGATGTGCACCGATATCCAGATGCCTGGCCAAATGGACGGCGTCGGACTTGCCCATGCCGTGCATGAGCGTTGGCCGACGATCAGGATCATCGTGGTATCGGGGCAATTGAACCTGCCGCACCTCGATCTTCCTCCCCGCAGCAGGTTTTTCGGGAAGCCCCTCAATGCCGGGGACGTGATAGCCGAAATGCGCGACATGATCGGCTACGCCTGAGACGCCAGTGCCTTTCACACCAAATAGGGCCTAAATCGCGTGATTGCGGCAGAAACCCAACCACCAAGATCAGTGCAGTAGTTAGCCTAGGATGATACAATCGGTCATGTCTGAAGCCGACCTCCGAACGGACCCGCGTCCCGCAAGCAGCGCAGCACAGCACCAGGACGATCTCGCGGAAGAGAACGTCAGCCTGCGGCTTCTGCTCGCGCAGGCCGAGATTAATGCGCGGAGTTTGCTTGCCACGGCCGGCATCGACGCCAGGGAGCGCGAGGCGTCCGACAAGTTGCAGAAGCTGATCCTCGAGGAACTGCACCACCGTATCAAGAATACGCTCGCGACCGTCGGCGCCATCGTCTCGCAGAGTCTGCGCGACCTGCCAGGCGCCGAGCACGCACAGCACGCCATCGAGGGCCGGCTGCTCGCGCTTGGGCGAGCGCACGATCTCCTCTTGCAGGCAAGATGGACCAGCGCGAACCTTGCCACGATCGTCCGCAGCGCCACCGAAGCCTTCGATAATCCCGATGAGCCAAAATTCTCGATTTCGGGACCCGATATCCGGATGATGTCGGGCGCCGTCATCGCCATCGCGATGACGCTTAACGAGCTTTGCACCAACACCACGAAGTTTGGCGCCCTGTCGGTCCCGCAAGGGCGCGTCGATATCAGCTGGACGCTGGATCAACAAACGCAGCGCCTGCACCTCACATGGACCGAGAAGAACGGCGCGGCAGTTCGCCCGCCCGAAAAGCGCAGCTTCGGCACACGGCTGATCGAGACGCTCGGCAGGCAGCTCCGTGGCGACGTGAGGCTGACCTATGCGCCGACCGGGTTCGTCTACGCATTCGACGTGCCGATGGCTTCTCTGACTTCCGCCGCGGCATAAGCCCGTATTCGGGCATTGCCGAAGCAATCGTACTTGCCAACCTGAACCGCCGTTCCGCGAACTCCTGGCGTTGGACACCTTGCCTCCAAGGAATTCGCCAGTAACGGATCATGCGCCGGCCGTGCGACCCGGTCCCGAGCGTGAGGCTATGCTTCGCAGGGACCTCGTCACGCCGGGCAGCATTCACACGCGCCATCCGATTTGTGCCCGTGATCGATGACGTGGTGATTTGTCACCGGTGCTCGTTATTCGACCCTCTGATCCCCATATAAGAGTCTATCCTCGTCAACCATCGAGGGTGGTCGGAATGCGCGGAGACTTCCAACGGCGAAAGGACCCGGCATGTTCAAATCTCAGCAATATCGCGCCAAGGCAGCCGAATACGGCGAACTGATCAAGCATTCGAGCGGTCAGGGCGAAAGCCACAAACTTCAGGAACTGCAGGAACGCCACGCCGAGCTCGCGGATAACGAGCAGGGATTGGCTAACAACTATGAAAGTGCCGTGAACGTTGCGGAGCAGGATCGCGCTCGCGGCGAGGCCCTGGTGGCCGAGGAGGAGCACGTTTTGCGATGTCTCGGCGCGGCCGTCATCATGCAATGGAACGCGCTGCCGAAGACGCTGCAACGGGAGATCTTCGACACCGCCGGATCGGTCGGAAAGTTGTTGGAGACGGCGGCGCTCCGCGGGCAGATCGCCCGATTTCTGCACAAGCACAAGAACGATGCCAGCGCCAAAGAAATTTCCGCGGCAGATATGCATCAGAACGCGAAATCGAGTGCTGCGGCATTGTCGCGGTGGGACGATGAGGGAGGTGCAGTCCCCGACGGACTGCCGAAGTGAACCGACGTCGGCAACAGGAGGATTTCCTATGTCACGCAAAAAGCATGTTGACGAACCCGAGCCGAAAAAAGCGATGCGAGCCGACCAGCCTCCGACCGATGGTTTCGTGACGGTTGTCGACGGCCATTTCAAGTCGAAGTTTGACACCGCCGAGGCAGCCGAAACGGCGGCGCGGAAATTGAAGTCGGCTTACCCGATGCTCCAGATCGAAACCTATGATGCGGCCAACAAGGTCCGCACATTGGTGAGCTAGCCAACCCGTCACCTTTAGGCGCGGCAATCGCCGCTACTCCTCCACGCCCGCTTCGTGCGGCGTGAACTGGTAGACCGAGGAGCAGAACTCGCAGGTCACCACCACCTTGCCGTCCTTGACCATTTCGGCGCGGTCCTTTGCAGCGAAGCTTTTCAGCATCGACGACACCGCATCGCGCGAGCACGAGCATTGCGCGCGCAGCGGCAACGGTTGAAACACCCGCACGCCGCGTTCGTGAAACAATCGATACAGCAGGCGTTCGCCCGACAGATCCGGATCGATCAGTTCGACATCCTCGACCGTTCCGATCAGCGACTGTCCCTCGACCCAGGCGTCGTCTTCGGCAACCGAATGCGTTACTGCGCCGTCCGGCGCATCGCCGGGATGAAGATCGGCCCGGCGCGCCCGCTCCGGCGCCTTGGGAAGAAACTGCAGCAGCATTCCGCCGGCGCGCCAGCGATGTCTTGGGCCATCGCCGCCGCGCCATTCTTCGCCGACCGCAAGCCGTACCCGCGTCGGAATCTGTTCCGAGCGTAGAAAATATTCATGCGCGGCATCTTCCAGGCTGCCGCCTTCGAGCGATACCAGCCCCTGATAGCGGCTCATGTCCGGCCCCTGATCGATGGTCATCGCGAGATGGCCTTTTCCCAGCAGCGCGCCGGTGTCCTGGCCATCTTTGAGCCGTTTCGCGTCGAACCGCGCATAGGCACGCAAACGATCCGGCGCCTGAAAATCCACGATCAGAAACGACACCGGACCGTCGGTCTGGGTCTGCAGAATGAAGCGGCCCTCAAATTTCAGCGAGGAGCCAAGCAGCGTCGTCAGCACGATCGCTTCGCCGAGCACCTTGCCGACGGGCGGCGGATAATCGTGCTTGGTCAGGACGTCGTCGAGCGCAGGACCGAGCCGGGTCAAGCGGCCGCGCAGATCGAGCGCGTCGACCTCGAACGGCAGCACCGCATCGTCGACGGGAACCGCCGAGGGCGCACGGATCGGAGTTTCCAGGGAAATTTTCATGTCGGGGGATTGATCAGGCATGGCGCTTTATCTGGGGTCGGGGGACCGAAATCGAAAGGGGGTTGCGGACGTCGAATCCCCCACTTGTCGTCCCCGCGCACGCGGGGACCCATACTCCGCGGCGTTCGTTATGCGAAGAGCGTCTGCCACATTGCGAAAACGAGAGATCACGCGGTATGGGTCCCCGCGTGCGCGGGGACGACAAACCATTTTAAATCTTACGCCACCGCGTCGAAGCACCACGCCAGAATGCCCTTTTGCGCATGCAGGCGATTTTCGGCCTCGTCGAACACCACTGATTGCGGGCCGTCGATCACCTCATCGGTGACCTCATCGCCGCGATGCGCGGGAAGGCAATGCATGAACAGCGCGTCGGGCTTGGCCAGCGACATCAGCTTGGCGTTGACCTGATATGGCTTCAAGAGGTTGTGGCGGTGCTCGCCATCCTTGTCGCCCATCGAGAACCAGGTGTCGGTGACCACGCAATCGGCGCCGCGCACGGCGGTCTCCGGATCGTTGCCGAGCACGATCGGGGCTTGCGTTGCCTTGATCCAATCCTTCATTGCCCTGTTCGGCGCGAGCTGCGGCGGCGTCGCGACGTTCAATTTGAACTTGAAACGCTCTGCCGCATGCGCCCATGACGCCAGCACGTTGTTGTCATCGCCGGTCCATGCAATGGTGCAACCCTCGATCGGACCGCGATGCTCCTCGAACGTCATCAGGTCCGCCATCACCTGGCAGGGATGCGAGCGGCGCGTCAGCCCGTTGATGACCGGGACGGTCGCGTGCGCGGCGAGTTCCAGCAGCGCATCGTGATTGAGAATGCGGATCATGATGGCATCGACATAACGCGACAGCACCCGGGCGGTGTCGGCGATGGTCTCGCCGCGGCCGAGCTGCATTTCCGCACCGGTCAACATGATCGCTTCGCCACCGAGCTGGCGCATGCCGACATCAAACGACACCCGCGTTCGGGTCGAGGGTTTCTCGAAGATCATGGCCAGCGTCTTGCCTTCAAGCGGCTTATCCGGCTTGGCATGTGCCTTCAGCTTCGCCTTCATGGCGACGCTTGAGGCGAGCATGTTGCGCAACTCTTTGGTCGGAAGCTCGTTGAGATCGAGAAAATGGCGCAGAGCTTTGCTCATTGCCCCGCCGCCCGTTTCAGATGCGCGCCGGAAAGCGCTACGCAGGCGCGCTCGAGCCGCTGCACGGCCTCCTCGATCTCCGCCTCTGTGACGATCAACGGCGGCAGGAATCGCACCACGTTTTCGCCGGCGCCCACCGTGAGCAGCCTTTGTTCGCGCAACGCCGTCACGAGATCGCCCGACGGCACCACCGCCTTCAGGCCGATCAGCAGTCCCTCACCGCGTACTTCAGAGAGCACGTCGGGGTGGCGATCGACCACCGAGGCCAGCTTCTGTTTGAGCAGCAGCGACATCTTCTGCGCGTGCTCGAAGAAGCCGGGCTTCAGCATGACGTCCAGCACCGCGTTGGCGGCGGCGACCGCCAGCGGATTGCCGCCGAAAGTCGAGCCGTGCGAGCCCGGCGTCATGCCGGCTGCGGCTTCGGCCGTCGCCAAGCAGGCTCCGATCGGAAACCCGCCGCCAAGCGCCTTCGCCAGCGACATCACATCCGGCGTGATGCCGAGGCGTTTGTAGGCGAACAGCTCGCCGGTGCGGCCCATGCCGGTTTGCACCTCGTCGAAGATCAAGAGCAGGCCGCTATCGTCGCACAGCTGGCGCAACGCCTTGAAGAAGGCATGCGGCGCGGCGCGCACGCCGCCTTCGCCCTGCAACGGTTCGATCAGGATGCCCGCGGTCTGCGGACCGATCGCCTTCTTGACGGCTTCGAGATCGCCGAGCGGCACCTGATCGAAGCCATCCATCGGCGGCCCGAAGCCTTCGAGGTATTTTGCGGAGCCGGTCGCGGCGAGTGTCGCCAGTGTTCGTCCGTGAAAAGCGCTATCGAAGGTGATGATGCGGTAACGCTCGGGATGGCCTTTGGCGGCGTGGTGCTTGCGGGTTATTTTGATCGCGCATTCCATCGCCTCGGCGCCCGAGTTCGCGAAAAACACGAAGTCGGCAAAGCTCTGCTCGCACAGCCTTGCCGCGAGCCGCTCGCCGTCCGGGCTCTTGAACAGGTTCGACATGTGCCACAGCTTCGTCGCCTGTTCCTGCAGCGCCGCGACCAGATGCGGATGCGCATGGCCCAGGGCATTCACCGCGACGCCAGAGGTGAAATCGAGATAGCGCTCGCCGTCGGAAGCGATCAGCCACGCGCCCTCACCGCGCTCAAAGCCGAGATCGACTCTGGCGAATACGGGAAGCAGATGCGACGTCGCGCTGTTGGTCATGGCGTTCACTGAGGGTTAGGGCAGGCCGCGATCCGCACATTGGCGCGAACGCATCAACGGCCAGCCCCGGAAAACAAAACGTGCCGCCTTTTCGGGGCGGCACGTGGGAACCATTCTATGCGTGCGGCGATGCCTGTCAACCGGTCACGCAGGCCACCACCCCGCCCGCGGTAGCTTCCGGTGCCGTGGAAAAATCCAATTGCAATGCTTGGCTGACGGAACATGTGGACGCACCCATGCGGTCTCTTGCGCCGGAGTCACGCCATATTGTAGCTTCTGGGCTGTTGGGTACGACATCTCGTGCGGCGGTTCTGATCCTCTAAGTCCTAAGTGTCTGGCGTAAACGTTCGGCGCGCTTGCAGCGGTCGGCGAGGGCTAAGGGATTCTGCCCGCGGGGGGATTTTAGAGATTTGGCATCGCAGCGCTGCCCCACAATCGGCCGGCGCGACGAGAAGGAAACAGTGCGATGACGGTATTGACTTGGTCTGACGATCGTGTCGAGCAGTTAAAAAAACTCTGGGAAGGCGGGCTTTCGGCCAGCCAGATCGCCGCGGAGCTTGGAAATGTGACGCGCAACGCCGTGATCGGCAAGGTCCACCGGCTTGGCCTTTCCGGCCGCGCCAAAAGCCCCTCCTCGGCGGCGCCGCGGCCACGCAAGGCGCGCCCGGCCCAGCAGATGATGCGGGTCTCGCGTCCGGTCTCGCGCGGCAATACCGCGCTGGCGCAGGCGTTCGAAGTCGAGCTGGAGCCCGATCCTATCGCCTATGACAACGTGGTCCCGATGAGCCAGCGGCTGTCGCTGTTGGAATTGAATGAGGCCACCTGCCATTGGCCGATCGGCGATCCCGCCAGTTCGGAGTTCTTCTTCTGCGGCGGCAAAACGCTGACCAGCCTGCCCTATTGCGCACATCACTCGCGGATCGCCTATCAGCCCGCCAGCGATCGCCGCCGCCAGCCGCCGAAGCCGACAAGGTAAGGCGCGGTCTATCGCAGCCCGGATGGAGCCAACGGGTGGCGCGAACGCCCGCCCGATGACAGGCTCGGCGAAATCCAGACTATGTCGCCACGGCTGATGGCTTCCCGGGTTGCGCTACGCTTCACCCCGGCTACGAACTCGCAATGACGATCTTGTCGTCCCTGCGAACGCAGGGACCCATAGCCACAGGCATTCGTGGTTATGTCACGCTGGAACTCCGGCGCATTTCAACAATCATGATTGGTGGTTATGGGTCCCCGCGTCCGTGGGGACGACCGTGGAGAGCTATTCCGCCTTATTCCGCCGCCTTTGCGAACCGGTCATCCAGCGCATAGCCGGCGCCGCGCACGGTGCGGATCGGATCCTGCTCGCGGCCCGGATTCAGCAGTTTGCGCAACCGCCCGATATGCACGTCGACCGTGCGCTCGTCGATATAGATATCGCGGCCCCAAACGCTGTCGAGCAATTGCTCGCGGCTGAACACCCGGCCCGGATGCTCCAGAAAAAATTCCAAAAGCCGGTACTCGGTCGGACCGAGATCGATCGGGCGGCCCGAACGGGCGACGCGGCGCTTCTCGCGGTCGAGCTCGAGGTCGCCATAGCTCAGCACGGTGGCGAGCCGTTCGGGGCTCGCGCGTCGCAACAGGCCCTTCACGCGCGCCAGCAATTCCGGCACCGAGAACGGCTTGACGATGTAATCGTCGGCGCCGGTCGCAAGGCCCCTGACCCGTTCGCTCTCCTCACCGCGCGCGGTCAGCATGATGATCGGCAGCTGCCTGGTCTCCGGCCGCGCCCGCAGGCGGCGGCACAGCTCGATCCCGGACAGGCCCGGCAACATCCAATCCAGCACGATCAGGTCGGGAACACGCTCCTTCAGCCGCGTATCGGCGTCGTCGCCGCGTCCGACGGTTTCGACATCGTAGCCTTCGGCATCGAGGTTGTAGCGCAACAGCGTGGTCAGCGCCTCCTCGTCTTCGACTACCAGAATGCGCGCGCTCATTGGCTCAGGCCTCTCAGTTTCCAGATATAGTGGTGGCAAAGGTCGTCATGTCGCCCTTTGGCCGCTTGTCGAGAATCTGTTGTCCTTCGATCATGTAAAACACGGTTTCCGCGATATTGGTGGCGTGATCGCCGATCCGTTCGATGTTCTTGGCGCAGAACATCAGATGGATGCAGAAGCTGATGTTGCGCGGATCTTCCATCATGTAGGTCAGAAGTTCGCGGAACAGCGAGGTACAGATGGCGTCGACCTCCTCGTCGCCCTTCCAGACCGTCATCGCCGCCGGCAGGTCGTGCGCGGCGTAAGCGTCGAGCACGGACTTCACCTGCGACTGCACGAGATCGGTCATGTGCTCGAGGCCGCGGATCAGCTTGAGCGGCTGGAAATCGCTCTCCAGCGCCGCGACCCGCTTGCCCATGTTCTTGGCCAGGTCTCCGATCCGCTCGAGATCGGTCGCGACCCGCATGGAGCCGACGATCTCGCGCAGATCCACCGCCATCGGCTGGCGCCGGGCGATGGTCAATACTGCGCGCTCCTCAATCACGTGCTGCAGGCTGTCGATTTCGGCGTCGGCGGCCACAACACGCTGGCCGAGCGCGACATCCCTGCGGATCAGCGCATCGACCGATTCGACGATCATGCGTTCGGCGAGGCCGCCCATTTCCGCGACCAGCCGGGTAAGTTCCTGCAGGTCGCTGTCGAACGCCTTGGCGGTATGTTCAGTAGCCATATGTCTCTCCTCAGCCGAACCGGCCGGTGATGTAGTCCTGGGTCCGTCGATCGCTCGGCGAGGTGAAAATCTTGCTGGTCTCGTCGAATTCGATCAATTCGCCAAGATACATGAAGGCGGTCTTGTCCGAGACGCGCGCGGCCTGCTGCATATTGTGGGTGACGATGGCGATAGTGTAGTCCTCCGCCAGCTCCTGAATCAATTCCTCGATCTTGGCGGTCGAAATCGGATCGAGCGCCGAGCACGGCTCGTCGAACAAGATCACCTCGGGCCGCACCGCCACGGTGCGGGCGATACAAAGCCGCTGCTGTTGGCCGCCGGACAGGCTGAGGCCGCTGGCGTTCAGCTTGTCCTTGACCTCGTTCCACAGCGCGCCGCCGCGTAGCGCCTTTTCCACACGGCCGTCCATCTCGGACTTGGAAATTTTTTCGTAGAGCCGGATGCCGAACGCGATGTTTTCATAGATCGTCATCGGAAATGGCGTCGGCTTCTGGAATACCATGCCGACGCGCGCACGCAGCAGATTGAGATCGAGCTTGGGATCGAGAATGTTGGTCTGATCGAGCACCACCTGACCAGTGGCGCGTTGCCCCGGATAGAGATCGTACATCCGGTTGAAAATCCGCAGCAGCGTCGACTTGCCGCAGCCGGATGGCCCGATGAAGGCAGTAACGCGATGGGTACCGAGCGTCAGGTTAATGTTTTTCAGCGCATGATGCTCGCCGTAATAAAAGTTCAGGCCGCGCGTCGTAACCTTCGCCGGGGCCTCGGGCAACGCTGCAGAGGGAACGGGTCCAACCGCGTCACTCATCGATACAGAAAGACTGTTCATTTTGGTGTCCTCTCGGCGCCAATAATGCGCGCGCCAATATTCAGGGCAAGTACGGTCAAGGTGATGAGCAAGGCCCCGCTCCAGGCGAGCTGCTTCCAATAGGCGTACGGGCTTTGCACGAAATTGTTGATGGTGACCGGCAGGTTGGCCATTGTCTTGGTCAGATCGAGGCTGAAGAACTGGTTGCTTAGCGCGGTGAACAATAGCGGCGCGGTTTCGCCGGCAACGCGCGCCGTCGCCAGCAGTACGCCGGTGATCAGCCCGGCACGCGCCGCGCGGTAGGCGATACGTTTGATGACAAGCGAGCGCGGCAAGCCGAGCGCCGATGCTGCCTCGCGCAGCGGATTGGGCACCAGCAGCAACATGTCTTCGGTGGTGCGCACCACCACCGGGATGACGATCACCGCCAGCGCCAGCGATCCGGCGAAGGCGGAGAACCCGCCCATCGGGACTACAATGGCGCCGTAGATGAACAGGCCAATGATGATCGAGGGTGCGCTCAAGAGAATATCGTTAATGAAGCGGATCACCGTGGTCAGGCGGTCGTTCCGGCCGTATTCAGCAAGGTAGGTGCCGGCGAACAAACCGAGCGGCGCGCCGATACCGACGCCGATCCCGGTCATGATGAGCGAACCGGTGATAGCGTTTAGCAAGCCGCCATCGGTCGATCCCGGCGGCGGCGTGTTCTGGGTGAAGACCTGCACGTTGAGACCAGCGAGGCCGTTGTAGAGCAGCGTAAACAGAATCAAAGCCAGCCAGGTGACACCGAACACCGCGGCCCCGAGGCATAGAAACTTGACGAAAATATCTGACCGGCGGCGGGATGCATAAATCGGGTTCATGATCTCAGTTCCCCGCCTTCTGTTGCAGACGCAGCAGCATTAGCCGCGCCGCGGCCAGAACAAAGAAGGTCAGCACGAACAGCAACAGGCCGAGCAGGATCAGGCCGGATTGATGCAGCCCATCGCTTTCGGCAAATTCGCTCGCGATCGCCGCCGAAATCGTGGTGCCCGGCGCAAACACCGACGGGGAAATCCGGAACGAGTTGCCGATGATGAAGGTCACCGCCATGGTTTCACCGAGCGCGCGGCCCAGCGCCAACATGATGCCGCCGATGACGCCGACGCGCGTATAGGGAATCACCACGCTGCGAACGACTTCCCATGTGGTGCAGCCGACGCCGTAGGCCGCTTCCTTCAGAACCGGCGGCACCGTCTTGAACACGTCGACCGAAATCGCGGTGATAAACGGCAGCACCATGATCGCGAGGATCAGCGCCGCGTTGAACAGGGAGAGGTAGGAGGGCGGACCCGCGAAAATGGATCCGAGAACGGGGACACCGTCGAACAGTTTGATCATGAACGGCTGAAAGGTATCGGCCATAAACGGGCCGAGCACGAAGAACCCCCACATCCCGTAGATGATCGATGGAATTCCCGCCAGCAACTCAACCGCAATGCCGATTGGTCGGCGCAACCATATCGGGCAAAGCTCGGTGAGGAAGATCGCAATGCCGAGTCCGACCGGGATCGCGATCATCATCGCGATGACGGAAGTCACCAACGTACCATAGATCGGGCCGAGGGCGCCGAGCACGGGCGGGTCGGCTGACGGCGCCCATCGCGATGTGAACAGGAATGAAAGACCGTACTCCCTTATCGCCGGCCATGCGCCCACGATCAGCGAGAGAATGATGCCGCCTAGGATGAACAGCACCGAAATCGCGCAGGCGCGGGTGATCCAGTAAAATGTAACGTCGCCGACTTTGAACGCGCTCAATGCCTTGGCGCGATCGTAAGGTCCGGCTGCTTCCATTACATCTACATCGCTCTGAACGGCCATCTCTGCCACGCCAATCCCCCCGTACTGTTATCCGCCTCGCACCCCGGATGCGGCGCAGCGCGCGGTGCGCTGCTGACCTGGGGGTCCACCTTAATTAACTGCGAGTGGGTGTTCCGACTCCGCGGAGCAGCGCGCAAAGCGCTGCACCGCGTCCGGGACACGAGACCTTTCCAATCAGCTCTTGATATCCGCCGACCAGGTCTTCTCGATCAGCTTGACCACCGCATCGGGCATCGGGATGTAATCGAGTTCCTCGGCCATCTTGTCGCCCTTGGCGAAAGCCCATTTGAAGAATTTCACGGCTTCGGCGGACGCGGCCTTATCAACCGGCTCCTTGTGCATCAGGATGAAAGTTGCCGCAGTGATCGGCCATGAGGCCTCACCCGGCTGGTCGGTGAGGATCACGAAATAACCGGGAGCTTTTGCCCAGTCGGCGTTGGACGCCGCGGCCTGGAAGGCTGCCATCGTCGGCTGCACGGTCTTGCCGGCCTTGTTGATCATGGCCGCGTAGGTCAGCTTGTTTTGCTTGGCGTAGGCGTACTCGACATAGCCGATCGAGTTCTTGGTCTGGCTGACGTTGCCCGCAACGCCTTCATTGCCCTTGGCGCCAACGCCGGCCGGCCACTCAACCGCGGTACCCGAACCGACCTTCGTCTTCCATTCCGGGCTGGATTTCGACAGGTAGTCGGTGAAATTGAAGGTCGTTCCCGAACCGTCAGAGCGACGCACCACGGTGATGGCGTCGGTCGGCAGCTTCAGCTTCGGATTAAGCTTGGCGATCGCGGGATCGTTCCATTTGGTGATCTTGCCGAGGTAGATATCGCCGAGCAATTCACCCGACAGCACGAGTTCGCCCGGATTGATGCCCTCGAGGTTCACGACGGGAACGATCGCACCCATCACCATCGGCCACTGCACCAGGCCGTCCTTCTCGAGCTGCTCGGCCTTCAGCGGCGCGTCGGTAGCGCCGAATGTCACGGTCTTGGCCTGGATCTGCTTGATGCCGGCGCCGGAGCCGATCGACTGATAGTTCAGGCCGTTGCCGGTCTCCTTCTTGTAGGCATCGGCCCACTTCGAATAGATCGGGAACGGGAACGTCGCACCCGCTCCCGTGATGTCGGCGGCGAATGCCGACGTCGATGCGGCGACCAGGCCGGCAGCGACGATAGCTTTCATGAAATTCATTGCTGGTCTCCATCAGTTGAGCGAAGCGCCAAACGCGCCCGATTGCGCTCACGTCGCCCGTTTAAGAGCCGTCAATGCTGCTTTTACGAAGGTTTGGTGACAGCTGGATGACAGCATCAAACGATTGAAATCGCTTGCTTTTACTCCGACGCCAGCACCTTCGCCTGGGGAAAACAGGCGGTAAAAGTGGCGCCGTTTTTCGGCACGCTTTCGATCAAAAGCCGGCCGCGATGGCGGTTAAGAATATGTTTAACCAGCGATAAACCGAGCCCGGTTCCGCCCTGCGCGCGGCTGTCGCCGACATCCACCCGATAGAACCGCTCGGTAAGCCGCGGCAGATGTTCCGGCGCGATGCCGGGGCCGAAATCGCGCACCATGACGCGAACTTCCGGCACACCTTCGCCCGAGATCGCCGAGATCAGCGAGACGACTACCTTGCCGCCGGACGCGCCGTATTTCAGTGCGTTCTCGATCAGGTTCTCGAACAGCCGCAACAACTCCTCGCGATCGCCCGCGATTAGAACCGGCGCATCCGGCAGATCGATATCGACGGTGACCTGACGTTCCCGCGCCAGCGGTTCCAACCCGTCCGCGACCTGGCGGATGATCGGCACGATATCCACCAGCGTGTCGGGACGGACCTGGGCGGAGAGTTCGACCCGCGACAGCGACAGCAAATCGTCGATCAGCCGCGCCATCCGCTTCGCTTGGGTATGCATGATACCGAGAAAACGCTCGCGCGCCGTGGCGTCCTCCTTGGCCGGCCCCTGCAGCGTATCGATGAAGCCCGAGAGCGCCGCCAGCGGCGTACGCAATTCATGGCTGGCATTGGCCACGAAGTCCGCGCGCATCTCCTCGACCCGGCGCAGCGGCGTCTGATCGTGAAACGTCATCAGCATGCATTTGTCTGTGCCGCCGAACAGGGTCGGCACCGGCACCGGCGCGATGATCAGTTCCATCCAGCGATCGACCGGCACGTGATCGAGATAGGTCGCACGCCGGCTTTCCGTCGTCGCGATGGCTTCGCGGAGCGCGGTGATTATTTCGGGCGAGCGCAACGCGAATTGGGCGAGTTCGTTCTTGCGCAGTGCCGGCGCGAGCTGAGCCGCGGCGGCATTGAGGTGAATGACGCGGCCGGCGCGGTCGAGCAGCACTGCCGGGTCCGGCATGCCGGCAACCACGGCGCTGACCGCTGCGCTTTCGACGGGATTGACCCCGCGGACATCCTCAGGCGACGCGGCGACATTGTGCAATCGCCAGGGCACCAGCGCGGCGGCGGCGATGCAGGCCAAAACCGCGGCGGCGTGGACCAGCGCCAGTTGGCCGAATGCGACGAGGACGGCGAGCGCCAGACCGGCGGCGAGCAGGATAATGGCCGAATGCCGCAACCTATCCGGCCACGGCGAGAAGAAGTGAGAAGAAGGAGCGTCTATCGCCATCGGGCCGGCTCTCTCCCCATTCGGGTTTGCATTGTCAGGCGCCAGTGTCCCCACGCTCTCTCACATAGGCGGCTTCGCGCGCCGGCTCGGCGTTGAGCCCCGGCGCCGCCCGACGCAGACGCTTCATTCGCGTACCTAAGATAACTTCTCTAAGCGTCAGCAGGATTACAGATATGACAAATGGAGCAATATAATAGAGGACGCGAAACAGCAGCATCCCGGCAAGCAGTTCTTCCCTGTCCATCTGCCACAGTCCGACCAGCATGGCGGCGTCGAATACGCCGAGCCCGCCGGGGGAATGGCTGGCGAAACCTAATAGCGTTGCCGAGACAAAAATAACCGCGATCACGACAAAGCCGAGGTTGGGCTCGTCCGGCACCAGCACGTACATCGCAAGCGCGCAAAAGCCGAGATCGACGATTCCAATCGCGATCTGCAGCAGCGTCAGCGGACCGCCCGGCAGCTCCACGGTCCATGGCCCGCGACCTACCCGTCTCGGCTGCGTCCAGACCCAGACTACATACGCCACCAGCGCAGCGATGATCGCAAAAGCGGCCAGGCGGTTGAGCCAGGGCGGGAGCTGATCGATCGCGGCCGCCGCTTCCGGATGATAGGCGATCCCCAATCCCAGCACCGCGGCATTGCCGAGCCAGAATGTCAGGCCGGCCAGAAAGCATATCTTTGCGACGTCGATCGCGTTCAATCCCCATGCGGAATAAATGCGATAGCGCACCGCGCCGCCGGTAAAGACGCTGGCGCCGACATTATGCCCGATCGAATAACTGGTGAAGGCTGCGAGCGCGTTGACGCGGTAGGGGACTTCGCTGTGGCCGATCGCGCGAACCGCGAACCAGTCGTAGAATGTCAGGGTGAAATAGCCGGCCGCCACGAACAGTGCCGCCAGCGCGATCTGGCGGGGCTCGGTCCTCTTGATGGCCTCGACGACCTCGTCGACATCGATGCCTCGCAGCATATGATACAGCACATAGCACGCGATCCCGATAACGGTGACGCTGACTACAACACCCAGCTTGTGCAGGATTTGCTTCTGGCGCAGAAACGAGATCGCCCTGCGTATTGCTTCCAGCATCTAGACCTCGAATTACGATCCCACGACGACGGCCGGGCGAGCTTTGCCGCAGCCGGGACGACGCTTGCTCCCTGATAGGATGTCGTAGCGCGTTTTAAGCCGGAGTGGAATTCGCTTGGCGTGAATAAAACGCGCTCCTTCAATATATTAGGGGAAGGACACCGGATACGTGGTTTTGCTGCATTGGCTCCGGTAGGGGCAAAGTCCCCCGCCGCACTCCTGCGCAGGCCGGAGTGAAGTTTTCGTGATCGCAGACGACCGGTATTGCGACAGCCGAAGGAAAATCAGCAGATCGGGTTCCGGCGGCTTGCCGACAGGGCCGGGCAACGAGGTGCGGATTGCCCGCGGCGGTCCGTTCGCTCACGTCGGCATGCTGCGCGAAAGCGCCCAATCCCGCAGCCACGATCCCGCCGCGCAGCCGGCCAGATACAAGGCAAACATCGTAAGACCAAGATCGAGCCAATAGCCGGGCCGGCCGGGGATCACGCGTGCAACCGCCACCGCGACGAGCGCCGCCGCAACTACCGCCAGCCACCGGGACGTGCGCTTCGACACGCCCTTGCCGCGGTGAACCACGGCGATCCAGCCCATCGCCAGACCCAGCAACAGCGACGCCAGCAGCCAGCCCCAATGAAATGTCGCGAGAAATGCCATTCGTCGTTACCTCACCACGAAATCGATGCGGCGGTTTCGCGCCCTGCCTTCGTCGCTATCGTTGCTGGCGACCGGCTGCGTGCTGCCATAGCCCATCGGGGTGAAACGATCTGCGGGCAAGCCCGCTTTGACAAGATAGTCGATTACCGCCTGCGCGCGCTTTTCCGACAGCGCCTGGTTTGAGGAATCCTCGCCATCGCCGTCTGTATGCCCTGCAATTTCGATATTGGCGGTCGGACAGCGCAGCGCCGTTTCGATCAGCCGATCAAGCAGCCCTGCCGAATCCGGATCGATGGTGGCGCGTCCGGTTTCGAAGCGGATTCTTCCCTTGGAGAGCAACTCCGAAAACAGCTGCTGACATACCGTCGCATCCACCGGCGCGGCCGCCGGCTTGACCGAAATGTCGGCCTTGAACTGCCAGCCTTGCGGGAAATCCTTACCCAAGCCGGCACGGATCTGAGCCGCAGCGGCGTCATAGAAGGCGTCGCCCGAAAGCTTCACCTCCCGGTCGGACACCACCAGCGTGCCCGTCGATAGCCGCGACAGCGCGCCCAGCGCCGGCATCACCGCCTTGGCGAATCCGCTGGGCGCACCGACACTGGCCTTGAGATTGTCGACCACCTTTTCGCTGAAGAACTTGCGTGTCGCCGTCGTCGCAAGCGCTGCGTGGACATTGTTGTCGGGCACATAGCCGGTCAGCGTCAGCGTCACCGCGACAGGATCCTTGTAAGCCTGGAAAATATAGGGCGGAGCCTTGATCTCGTTGGCGGCGACCGAAAAACCCTCGGGAAGATTTTTCAGGGCCGCCGCGATCGCTTCGCGGCCGCCAAGATCGCGCGCCATACCGGAAAGGCTGACCTTGGTATCAGAAAGCGTGATCTTGCCGTCTTTCAATTTCCCGATCTGATCGATCAGCAGCAGCGCCGCATTGTCGAAACGCGGCGGCGCGCCCCGCGACAAATTCATCTGATCGACGACTTCGACGCCGCCAATGCCTGCACGGGCTGCCTCGAGCAATTTGCCCTTGCTGGCCGGCAACGGAGCACTCCCGCCTAACGTCACCTTGACGACGTCGCGCTCGGCCGACCAGACGAACGGCTTGGCCTCGGGAATCAGGCGGGTTTCGTCGTTGACCAGCCGCACGCCAGGCACGGCTTCTACCGACGCCACTGCGCCGCGACGGCCATCTTCCGAAAATGCGTCCGCAGCAAAGCTGACGTCGCGGCCGGCGACCGCGATTCTTCGCTTGTCGAGTACGGTATCCTTAAGGGCGGCGGTGGAGCGGGCGGCCAGATCGGTTTCCAGGGGCACCGTACTTGTCCAGGCCGCGATAGCCCAAAAGACAACCAGTGGAACCACGCCCGGCCACCATTTTCTGCTCCATTTGAAAAGTCCGTGCATTCGATGTCCTGCGGGTCTGGAACAGAGAAAACAAACCCTTGCGAGGCTGTCAAACTGGAAATAACAGGAATAGTCCAATCAATGGATAGTCGTCCGAATAACTGTTTCTTCAGCGGTTTCCCGCTAGCTTCGCTTTCGCATCCCCACCGGCCAGCCATTGTTAATGAAGCAGCTTCGCAACAACGTCATCCGCGCCGGGTTGGGAGCGCTTTACCTCACCGGTGCGCACTATCTGCTGCGGCCGATCTTCGCAGGCGTCGGCGCCATTTTCATGCTGCACCATGTCCGCCCGCGCCGTGACGCCGAATTTCAGCCCAACCGTCACCTTGAGGTCGCGCCGGAGTTTCTGCGCGCGATGCTGGGGCATCTTCGCTCGCGCGGCGTCGATATCGTCACAATGGATGAGGTGCATCAGCGGCTGATCGAACGTAACTTTTCACGGCGATTTGCCTGCTTCACCCTCGACGATGGTTATCGCGACAACAGAGATTTCGCGCTGCCGGTGATGCGCGAGTTCGAGGCGCCGCTCACCGTATATGTCGCCAGCGATTTCGCAGAGGGTGCGGGCAGGCTATGGTGGATCGCGCTGGAAGCGGTGATCGCCAAGACGTCCTCGATCGAGGCCAAAATCGGCGACATCGCGACCCGCTTCGATACCAGCACGCCGGCCGCCAAGCAGGCCGCGTTCGACCGTCTGCACGACTGGCTGCGCGGCTTGCCGGGCGAGCATGATACCCAGCGCGAGATCGGTGCGCTGTGCGCGCGTTACGGCGTCGACCAAACTGCGATCTGCCGCGAGCTCTGCATGTCCTGGGACGAGTTGAAACCGTTCGCGGACGATGCCCTGGTCACGATCGGCGCACATTCGATCACGCATTGCAATCTCGCCAGGCAGACCGAGGAGATCGCCAGCCAGGAAATGGCGGTCAGCCGCGCGCGAATTGAACAAGCATTGCAGCGCCCCGCCGTCCATCTCGCCTATCCCTTTGGCGACAAGATCTCGGCCGGCGCCCGCGAGTTCGCGCTGGCGTACGCGGCCGGATTCAAGACCGCGGTGACGACGCGGCCGGGAATGATCTTTCGCGAAAGCGCTGACTATCTGACCGCGCTGCCGCGGGTCTCGCTCAATGGCAACTATCAGGACACCCGCATTTTCCCGGTGCTGACCTCCGGCGCGGCGACAGCGATGTGGAACGGCTTTCGTCGCATCGACGCGGCGTAACCGTCGTCCCTGCGAACGCAGGGACCCATAGCCACCGAATTAGTGAGACGCGCCGCACTCCCGTCGAGGCCCTCTAAGCGCCGGGATTATGGGTCCCTGCGTTCGCAGGGACGACGGGCTGTTCCTTGACTCATCAAACCCCTGCCCCCAAAACCATCGGCAAACTCGAGGGAGAAACGCATGTTCAAGGATCTGTTTTCGCTGCAGGGCCGCGTGGCGCTGGTGACTGGGGGGTCGCGCGGCATCGGCAAGATGATCGCAGCCGGATTTCTCAGCCAGGGCGCGGCGAAGGTTTATATTACCGCGCGCAAGGCCGGACCCTGTGAGGCGACCGCCAAAGAGCTGACGGCCAAATATGGCGGCGAATGCATCGCGCTGCCGATCGATATTTCCACCATGGCCGGCATCGAGATGCTGGCGGCGGAAATCAAAAAGCGCGAGCCGAAGCTGGATATTCTGGTCAACAACGCCGGCGCGGCGTGGGGCGCCGACTTCGACGAGTTTCGCGAAAGCGGCTGGGACAAGGTGATGAACCTCAATCTCAAGACGCCATTCTTTCTCACCAAGGCGCTGGCCGCGCCGCTGCGCGCCGCCGCCAGCGCGGAGAAGCCCGCCAAGGTCATCAACATCGCTTCGATCGACGGCATCTTCGTCAATCCGATGGAAACCTATTCCTATGCCGCGAGCAAGGCGGGCCTGATCCATCTGACCCGTCGGATGGCGGTAAAACTCATCGGCGATCATGTCGTGGTATCCGCGATCGCGCCGGGACCGTTTAAATCCGACATGAACAAGGCGGCGCGCGACAATGCTGACGAGGTATCGAAGCGCGTGCCGTCGGGACGGATCGGGACCGATGAAGATATGGCGGGAGCCGCGATCTATCTCGCCTCACGCGCCGGCGATTACGTGGTCGGCGCCACGATCCCGGTCGATGGCGGCATTGTCTACGCCAATCCCGGCATCAAGGGAGACGGGTGGGGCTAGGGGCGGCGAATAGTGAGTAGCGAATGGCGAATAGAATTCCTTCCCTATTCGCTACTCGCCATTCGCTAACTGACTTCACGTCTCGATTTTCACGTATTCGAAATCGCCGGGCTTGTTGTCGATCCCAACCTTGGGCGGCGAAATCCAGGGGGCGAACACGCCGATCTCCGTCACCGGCGTCATCAATGAGCCGATGAAATCGCCATCGTCCACGGAAGGCAGCCAGTCGCCCTTGCGCCTGGTCCAGGTCGCATCGTCGACCAGCACCCCATCCGGGGTGGCGTGGATGCCCTTGAATTCGCCGATCTGGCGATGGAACGCGACATCCGGCAGGCTCAGTTTGAAGTCGTAGCCGGCCAGCGAAATGATCTTGTTCCAGCGCAACAGGCCTTTGACGCAGTCCTGCGTATAGTCGTCGCGCAACCGCATATTGAGCGCGGTCAGCGCCGGCTCGTCGACCCGCTTGATTTCGCCGTTTACCAGCTTGAGCACCGGATAGGTGTCGTTCTGCAGTCGGTGATCGTCCTTGATCTGGGTCTCGTGATAGCGGCCCTTGACGCCGGCATTGAAGGCGTTCGCCGCATTGGTGGAGACCTCCGAACCGAACAGGTCGAGCGAGAGCGAGTAGTGCAAATTCAGTTTCTTCTGGATGGTCGGAAGATCGATCACGCCGAGCGCGCGCACCTTGGCGATATCGGAGGGATCGCTGATACCGGCAGCCTTCATGGCTTCGCAGGTGCGCTGCACGACGCGGCTGATGCCGGTCTCGCCGACGAACATATGATGCGCTTCTTCCGTCAGCATGAAGCGGCAGGTGCGCGACAGCGGATCGAAGCCGGACTGGGCCAGGCTGTGCAGTTGCATCTTGCCGTCGCGGTCGGTGAAATAAGTGAACATGAAAAACGATAGCCAGTCCGGCGTCGCTTCGTTGAAGGCGCCCAACATACGCGGCGAATCGGCATCCCCCGAGCGGCGGCGCAACAATTCGTCGGCCTCCTCGCGGCCGTCGCGGCCGAAATATTTCTGCAACAGGTAGACCATCGCCCAGAGATGGCGGCCTTCCTCGACATTGACCTGGAACAGGTTGCGCAGGTCGTAGAGCGAGGGCGCGGTCTTGCCGAGATGGCGCTGCTGTTCGACGGACGCCGGTTCAGTGTCGCCCTGGATCACGATCAGGCGGCGCAGCATGGCGCGGTGTTCACCGGGGACTTCCTGCCATGCCGGCTCGCCGCAATGCTGGCCGAACGGAATGACGCGATTTTCTTCCTGGGGCGCGAGAAGAATGCCCCAGCGATAGTCAGGCATTCTCACATAGTCGAACTTGGCCCAGCCGCGCGGATCGACCGAGTAGGCGGTGCGCAGATAGACCAGGGATTGCTGGAAGCCGTCCGGCCCCATGTCGTTCCACCAGTCGATGTAGCCGGGATGCCAGCCTTCCAGCGCTTTGAGCACCTGCCGATCCTCGCTGAGATTCACGTTGTTGGGAATCTTGGTTGAGTAATCGACGTTCATGATGTTCATGGGGAGGTCTCCCGTGTTGAGGCAAATGCGGTTGGGTCGGCGAATGGCGAGTAGCGAATAGAGAGTAGAAAGGACTGGAGAAGCGGCGACTTGCTATTCGCTATTCGCCACTCGCCATTCGCCCTTACACGCCATTCGCCATTCGCCCCTCAAACCCTCGTCATATCGAACTGCGCCTTCTGGCCGGTGCCGTAACGCCGCAGCGCGCCGTCTTCGCCGACCGCATTGGGACGCTGAAAGATCCAGTTTTGCCACGCCGTCAGGCGGGAAAAGATTTTCGATTCCATGGTCTCGGGCCCGACGAAGCGCAAATTGGCTTCCATGCCGGTGAGACCGTCGGGCGAGAAGCTGGTCCGCTCCTCGAAGAACACCCTGATCTCGTCATCCCAATCGATATCGTCGAGCGCGAAGGTGACGAGGCCGAGCTGCTCGGCCTCCTCGGCGTCGAGCGCCTGGCCGATCCTCTCTCGCGCGCGCTCCAGGTCCGATGGGTCGGCCTGAAAACGCGATTGCAGCCGCGTCAGGCCGTGGCTCATCGGGTAGGATCCGAAATTCATCGCAGTCAATTCGATCGTCGGAGGCGCGCGGTTGTCGCCCTGCTTCTGGCCGATCAGCATGTAGGAGCGGTCGGCTGCGAACACGAGTTCGGCCAGCGTGCCGACGAAGCACGAGCCCGGCTCCACCAGCGTCACCAGCGTGCGCGAGGTGACGTCGATGCGCTTCAGCACGCGCTTCCAGTACTGCCTGACTTCGTTGACCAGCCAGTGTGCCTTGTTGGCTTCGAGAAACGCGTCGCAAGCAGCAATGTTGGCGCGCTCGCCATGCGACTTGAACACCAGCATCGCGGTCTCAAGCTCGTTGATGCGCAAATGAAGTATCGCGTCATCAAGTTCGCGCGCCACCTGCAGCGGCCAGAACGAGGCGCCTTGCGCGATCATGCCGTCGATATCGGCCGGTGGACGTGCCTCCGGAGCCTTGATCGAAATGGTCGCGATGCGTTCGGCGCGATTGATATCGACACTGACGAAATCGTAGCGCACGCCGTTGTCGTCAAAGCTGCGCGTCAATGGCGTGAGCACAATGCCTTTTCCCGCGCCGTTGCGCGTCGACGCGGCGGCGAATTCTTTCGTGCGCTCCGCGACCTTGGCTTCTAACTTGCTGTTCGGCACGATCTCGTCGACGAGGCGCCACTGCACAGCGCGCTTGCCCTTGATGCCTTCCTCGATGGTGCAGAAATAATCGGCGTGATCACGGCGCACCTTGCGCTTGTCGACCACCCGCGTCAGTCCGCCGGTGCCCGGCAACACCGCGAGCAGCGGCACTTCCGGCAGCGCCACCGCCGCCGCGCCGTCGTCGGCGAGGATGATGTGATCGGTTGCGAGCGCCAGTTCGTAACCGCCGCCGGCCGCGGTGCCGTTGACGACGGTGATGAAGCGCTGCCCGGAATTCTCGCTGGAATCCTCCAGGCCGTTACGGGTCTCGTTGGTGAACTTGCAGAAGTTGACCTTGTGGGCGTGCGTGGCGCCCGCCAGCATGCGGATGTTGGCGCCGGCGCAGAACACGCGGTTCTTGCCGGAGCGCAGCAGCACCACCTTCACGCCGGGGTGCTCGAAGCGCAGCCGCTGCACGGCATCGGCGAGTTCGATGTCGACGCCGAGATCGTAGGAATTCAGCTTGAGCTGATAGCCCTCGAACAGGCCGCCATTCTCATCGACATCCATGGTCAGCGTCCCGACGTCGCCATCGACGTCCAGCTTCCAGTGCCGGTAGCGCGACGGATCGGTCTGAAAATCGATGCGCTGGGCGCCGCCAGCAAGGACGCGATCTTCACCGGCCTTTTCGCCAGCCATTGGGCCACCATCATTCGCTTTTCGGGTTAACGATTACATGCACAATAATGCATGTTTTAGAACTGGTCCACCCTAAAACGCCGAAAGATGCATTTTGTTTCATGTGCGGCTGACGGCAAAGCTGGCTCGGCCAATGGCCTACACAGCCCGCCCCTGCGAGGCCTCGTTGCTGTGTAAAACGGCGCTTGCGAATTCCGAGATCGTCTCCAGTGCCGCCTCGGATGCTTCACGATGCGGCGAGTGTCCGGCCCCCGGGATGATCGTGACGTCGACCGGGCAATAGCATTCGTCCCTGGCGATCTCGATCTGCCGAAGTGTCCCGTATTGGTCATCGGCGCCCTGCAGGATCGCAACCGGCACGCGGATATAGGCGAGGTATTCCGAGATATCCCAGTTCCGAAATGTCGGATCGAGCCACGCTCCATTCCAGCCGTAGAACGCGTTGTCTACATCTTTGTGCCAGCGCGCCAGCTTTGTCTTCAGATCGGTAGTTTCATAAGCGGTCTTGATCTCGGCGATCGAGGCCACCGAAATATCTTCGACGATGAAATGCGGCGCGATCATCGCAACGCCTTGCACGCGATGGTCCTGATGCGCGCCGGCATAGATCGCCGCGATCGAGGCGCCGTCGGAATGCCCGACGAGCACGCCGCGTCGGAAGCCGATCGTATCCAGCAGTTTCGGCAGCACATCGAGCGCTTCGATATGCATGTAGTCGATCGGGCGCGGCAGCTTTACAGGCGTCGAGGCGCCATAGCCGGCGCGCGAATAGACCAACACGCCGGCCTCGGTTGAGGCCTGCAGCCGGTCCGGAAAATCCCCCCACAGCCCGGCCGACCCTAAACCCTCATGCAGCATGACGATCGTCGGCGCGTCCTCCGGCGCGGGACCGATCATGCGGTATTCGAGATCGGACGCGCCGATGGTCAGGAAGCCGGCGGGGGAAAGGGTGGTCATGTCGTTTCGTTCACACGCTTAGTCATTCCGGACAGGTCGCGAAGCGAGCTGATCCGGAATCTCGAAAGATTGTTCACCGCTCGAGATTCCGGGTTCGCGCTGACGCGCGCCCCGGAATGACGAAACATCATCTGTTATCCCCATCCCGCAACTTGAACCGCTGAATCTTCCCGGTCGCCGTCTTCGGCAGGCTGTCCACCACATCGATCCAGCGCGGATATTTCCACGGCCCGATCTTCTGCTTGACGTGTTCCTTCAGCGCATCGTGCAGGCCGTCTTGTTTCGCATCCGCACGCAGCACCACGAATGCTTTGGGCTTCAAAAGGCCTTCCGGGTCGGCTTCCGGCACCACGGCGGCCTCTAACACCGCGGGATGGGTGATCAACGCGCTCTCGACCTCGAACGGCGACACCCAGATGCCGGACACCTTGAACATATCGTCGCTGCGGCCGCAAAACGTGTAGCGCCCGTCGGCGTCGCGAATGTATTTGTCGCCGGTACGGGTCCAGTGGCCCTCGAATGTTTGCCGGCTTTTGCTGCGCTGGTTCCAGTAGCCTTCGCCGGCCGAGGGCGCATCGACCAGCAGTTCGCCAATCTCCCCATCGGGCACATCGGCACCGGCCTCGTTGACCAGCCGCACCCCGTAGCCCGGCACCGGGCGGCCCGACGTGCCGTATTTGATATCGCCCGGCGCGTTGGAGAGAAAAATATGCAACAGCTCGGTCGAGCCGACGCCGTCGAGGATGTCGACGCCGAATCGCGCCTTCCAGGCGTTGCCAACAGATTCCGGCAGCGCCTCGCCCGCGGAGGTGCAGATGCGCAAGCGTATGCCGCAGCGTTCGTTCTTCAGCGCCTCGTCGTTGAGCATCGCGGAGAACAGGGTCGGCACGCCGAAGAAGATGCTGGGGTTGTATTTGTTCATCAGCGCGAACATCACAGGCGGCGTCGGCCGCTCGGGATTGAGAATGGTGGTGGCGCCGACCGACATCGGGAACGTCAGCGCGTTGCCGAGGCCATAGGCGAAAAACAGTTTTGCGGCCGACAGCCCGACGTCGTCCTCTCGAATGCCGAGCACTTGCTTCGCATAGGTGTCCGCCGTGGCGGCGAGATTGGAATGCAGGTGCCGAACCCCCTTGGGCATGCCGGTCGAACCTGAGGAATACAGCCAGAACGCCGGCTCGTCGGCGTGGGTTGCGGCGGTTGCAAATGAATCGCTTTCGCCCGCGAGTTCATCGGAGAGTTTCTTGTAGCCATGCGCGTCGTTGCCGGCGACGACGACATGCTCGAGGTCCGGCATCCGCCCGACCATATCCTTGACGACGGGCAGCAGCGCTTCGGAAATGAACAACACCCGCGCGCGGCAATCCGCCAGCACATAGGCATATTGATCTGACGTCAGCAGCGTGTTGAGCGGCACCGGCACCACGCCGGCGCGGATCGCACCGAGAAACACGATCGGAAAATCAACCGTATCGAGCATGATCATGGCGACGCGCTCTTCGCGGCGGACGCCGAGGCGGCGCAGCAGATTAGCGACGCGGCGGCTTTGCGTTTGCAATTCGCCGTAGGTCAATTCGGAGACAGTGTCGGTGAAGGCGAGCTTTGCACCGCGGCCTTCCTCGACATTGCGGTCGAGCAGCCAGGTCACGGCATTGTAGGAACCGGACTCGCCGCTCATGCCGCGCCCCCAAACCTTAAGCGTGCCACGACGTCTTCTCCCCGGCTTTTAAGAATTATAATTCATAGAAAGGCACTCCACGCGCTTGCTGTCAATCCTTGTCGGCATTATGTTTCCAAGCGCCGCATTTCGCGCCCAACCGAACGGGGACATGACCGAAACTCTCGATCCCGAAACCGGCTTTCTCGAGCAGCTCGGCCAGCGTGTCCGCACCATGCGCGCGCTGCGCGGCATGTCGCGCAAGGTGCTGGCAAAAGTCTCCGGCATTTCCGAACGCTATATCGCGCAGCTCGAAGGCGGCAAGGGCAACGTCTCGATCGTGCTGTTGCGCCGAGTGTCGAATGCGATGGGCGCGCACCTTGAAGACCTCATTCCCGCAACCGAGCCGGCGCCGGACTGGCCGGTCATCCGCGACCTCGTGCGCAAGGCGACGCCGAACCAGATTGCGCAGGCCAAGGACGTTCTGTCCGGCCAAGGCAGCGGCGCCTCGGCGCAGCGGCGGATGTCGTTTTCCGGCATCGCCTTGATTGGCCTGCGCGGCGCCGGCAAATCCACGCTCGGCAAAATGCTGGCGAAAAAAATCGGCTGGAGTTTTGTCGAGCTGAACAAGGAGATCGAGGCGCAGAACGGATTGTCGGTCGCCGAGATCATCGCGCTCTACGGCCAGGAAGGTTTTCGGCGCATGGAGCAGGCGGCGCTCGGCCAATTGCTGGCGCGAAAAGAGCTGATGGTGCTCGCGACCGGCGGCGGCATCGTCTCGGAGCCGCTCACCTTCGACCTGATCCTGTCGTCGTTCTACACGATCTGGCTGAAGGCCGAGCCGGAAGAACATATGGCGCGGGTGCGCAGGCAAGGCGATCTGCGGCCGATGGCGGATGATCGCTCGGCGATGGCGGAATTACGCACCATTTTGTTGAGCCGCGAGCCGTTGTATGCCCGCGCGTCTGCGGTGGTGGATACCGCAGGGCTTTCCGTGGATGCGGCGGCGGCGCGTTTGATCGATGCGGTGTCACCGGTGCTGGAGCAAGATGCGCGAATGTTCGCGCGGGGGTGACGTCGCACGTCACCCGTTACAGCAGCATCGATTTCACCGAATCCGCACCCTCGCGAAGCAGCGGCAGAAATCGATCGATCATTTCACCGGTCGAGACACGATCGACATGCGCGCCCATATTGACCGCGGCGACGATGGCGCCGTCGTAGCGGCGGATCGGCACGGAGATCGATCGGAATCCCACCTCTCCCGTCGGGAGAGGTGAAACCGAGCACGCGGCAATGGTTGTGAGCAGCAAATTTAAACACCCAAGTACCGGTGCTGCAGGCTGGGCTGTGCGATCAACTCCTGCGATGTGCCGCTCCACACCGCGCGGCCGCGCTCGATAATATAATGCCGGTCGGCGATGCGGGTGAGGTGCTCGATGTTCTTGTCGATGACCAGAACCGATTGCCCCCGCGCCTTGAGCATCGACAGGCAGTTCCAGATTTCCTCGCGGATCAGCGGCGCGAGGCCCTCCGTGGCCTCGTCCATGATCAACAGACGCGGATTGGTCATCAGCGCGCGGCCGATCGCCAGCATCTGCTGCTCGCCGCCTGACAGCGTGCCGCCCATATTGCTTCCGCGTTCGGCCAGCCTCGGGAACAGCGCGTGGATCTTTTCGATCGTCCATGGATCGGGATTACCGAGACGATTGCCGGCAGCCGCGACGAGATTTTCGCGCACCGTCAGGTTCGGAAATATTTGACGCCCCTCCGGCACCAGTCCGATTCCCAATTGGGCAATCCGGAACGAGGGAAGCTTGCGAACGTCCTGTGCGGCGAACCGGATCGCGCCGGCGCGCGCCGGAGTCAGCCCCATAATGGATCGGATGGTGGTGGTTTTGCCCATGCCGTTGCGGCCCATCATGGCCACCATCTCACCGGTCCGCACGGAAAGCGACAGACCGAACAGCACCTGACTGAGGCCATAGCAGGTCTCGATGTCGTTGACCTCAAGCAAGGCAGTCGCGTCAGCCATGACGGGTCACCGCGTGCTGTTCGCCGAGATAAGCGCGCCGGACTTCTGCGTTTTGGCGGATCGCCGCCGGCTCGTCGGAAGCGATGACGCGCCCGTAGACCAGAACGCTGATGCGGTCGGCCAGCGCGAACACCGCGTCCATGTCATGTTCGACCAGGACGATGGTGACTTCCCGCCGCAACTCCTGCAGCAGCTTCACCATGCGGCCCGATTCCGTGGCGCCAAGTCCCGCCATCGGTTCGTCGAGCAGCAATAATTGCGGCTTGGTGGCCAGCGCGACGGCGAGTTCAAGTTCGCGTTGCTCGCCATGGCTCAATTCCGAAACCAGGACGTCGGCGCGGTTGGCGAGTCCAACCCGGTCCAGGGCGGCCAGCGCGCTTTGACGGAGATGGCTTTCCTTGCGGGCGTTGCCCCAGAAGCGGAACGAGTGACCGTCGTTGGCCTGCGCCGCCAGCGCGACATTGTCGAGCGCAGTGAACTCGAGCAACAGCGAGGTGATCTGAAACGAGCGTGCCAGCCCGAGCGCGCAACGGCGATACGCCGGCACATGGGTGATATCGGCACCCGCCAGGCGAATGGTGCCGGCATGCGGCAGCAAATGCCCGGTCAGCTGGCTGATCAACGTGGTCTTGCCGGCGCCGTTCGGGCCGATGATGGCGTGCAATTCACCTTTCGCGACATCGAGCGAGACATTGTCGGTCGCCAGGATTCCGCCAAAGCGCCGGACCAGATTTTCAACGCGGAGCAAGGGATCAGCCACGACGCAGCCTCCCCAACAGCCCGTCAATGCCGCCGCGCCCGAACAGCACGATCAGCAACAGCAGCGGCCCCATAATGAGCGCCCAATATTCTGTGACCTGCGAGAGGAACTCTTCCAGAACCAGAAAGGCGATCGTGCCGATCACCGGGCCGAACAGCGAGCCCATGCCGCCGAGGATAACCATCACCATCAGGTCGCCGGAGCGGGTCCAGTACATTGTCGCAGGACTGATGAAATCCGTGTTGTTGGCAAGCAGTGCGCCGGCCAAACCGCACATTGTGCCGGCGATAACAAAGCAAACCAGCCGGTAGCGGTTGGCGGGAAACCCGATCGCCTGCATCCGCTGTTCGTTGGAGCGCAGGCCCTGAACCACCATGCCGAAACGCGAATTGACGATGCGCCAGACCAGATAGATCCCGCCGAACAGACAGCCGAGGCAAAGATAATAAAATTGCACGCGGCTCGACAGATCGATGAGGCCGCCGAAATCGCTGCGCTTGTAGATCGTCAGGCCGTCGTCGCCGCCGTAGCGGGCAAGCCCGGATGCGACGTAATAAGCCATCTGCGCGAAGGCGAGCGTAATCATGATGAAATAGACACCGCGCGTGCGCAGCGACAGCGCGCCGACGGCAAGCGCGAACAGCGCCGAGGCCGCAAGCGCCATCGGCCACTGAATCAGTGCCGAGCCGACGCCTTCTTGCGCGAGAATGCCGACCGCATATCCGCCGATGCCGAGATAGGCGGCGTGACCGAAGCTCATCATCCCGCCATAACCCATGATGAGATTGAGGCTTACCGCTGCCAGCGCGAAAATGACGATGCGGGTGAACAGCGTCAGCGCGAAGACGTTGCCGCTCGCCGACGTATAGAGCGGAAGCAATAGGAGTCCGGCGGCCACCAGCGCCGCGGTCACGTTGCGGGCGTTGAGCGAAGCGGTCATCGCCGGCTGGCTGGAAACAGCCCCTCCGGCCGCACCACCAGCACCATCGCCATCAAGAGATAGATCAGCATCGAGGAGAGCGCGGGCGCCGCGGTCGACGCGGCGGTCGAGCTCAGCATCTGGCGCAGCAGGTCGGGCAGGAACGCACGGCCCAGCGTATCGATCATCCCGACGAAGATCGCGGCGAGAAACGCACCGCGGATAGAGCCGATGCCGCCGATCACGATGATGACGAAGGCGAGGATCAAAATGTTTTCGCCCATCCCGATCTGGACCGTCAAGATAGGCGCCTGCATCAGCCCGGCGAGCCCGGCAAGTGCCGCGCCGAGCCCGAACACCAGGGTGTAGAGCAGCTTGATGTTGACGCCGAGCGCACCGATCATTTCCCGGTTGGAGGCGCCGGCGCGGATCAGCATACCGACCCTGGTGCGCATCACGACGAGGTAAAGCATCAGCGCGACAGCGAGTGCCACCACGATAATCGCAAGCCGGTAGGCGGGATAATAGACGCCGGGCATGATCGCGATCGGCACCGTCAGCCACGCCGGCAGCGGCAGCGTAAGACCAGCCGGACCCCAGATCAGCCGCACCGCATCATTGAAGAACAGGATCAACCCGAACGTCGCCAGCACGTGATCCAGATGATCACGGCCGTAAAGGTGGCGAAGCGCTGCGAATTCCAGCACGATACCGAGCAGCAGCGTCGCGCCCAGCGCGAGCAGCACGCCGATGATGAAATTCCCCGTCCACATCACGAAGGTCGCCGCAAAGTAGGCGCCCATCATATAGAGCGAGCCATGCGCCAGATTGACGAAGTCCATGATGCCGAAAACGAGCGTCAATCCCGCCGCCAGCAGAAACAGCAGCAGGCCGAACTGCAATCCGTTCAGGAATTGTTCGACGACAAGCAGCATGAAAATTTTACATCGCGCCTAAAGAAAACAATGTGCTGAAAGGAAAACAGCGGCAGCGCGAGCGCCGCCGCCGTGTTGCCGAGGGCCGCAATCACTTCATCGGGCATTTGTCGTGGAAGTTATCCTGGCTGTCCTTGACGATGGTGGCGACGGTTTTGAGCGAGAGCTGGCCATCGGCGTCCTTCACCACGTCCTGCAGATAGAAATTCTGGATGGGGATGTGGTTGTTGCCGTATTTGAACGGGCCACGTACCGATTTGAAATTCGCCTTCTCCATCTCCGCCTTCATCGCGTCTTTCTTGCTGGTATCGCCCTTCACCGCGACCACCGCGCTGTTGATCAATTGCGCAGCATCATAAGATTGCGCACCGTAAAAGGTCGGGCGCAAGTTGGGGTACTTCTTGCGGTAGTCGGCGACGAAGCGCTTGTTCTCTTCATTCGGCAGGTCGTTCACCCATTCCTGGGCGCCGGGAACGCCGAGCGCGTTCTCCTTCTGCAACGGCAGCGACAATTCGTCGATGGTGAACGCCGTGTAGAGCGGAATCTGCTGTTTGATGCCGGCCTGGACATACTGATTGAGGAACTGCACGCCGGCGGCGCCGGGATAAAACACGAAGATCGCCTCCGCCTTCGACGCGCGCGCCTTCGAGAGCTCGGCGGAGAAGTCGAGCTGGCTCGGCCACACCGTATATTCCTCGCCTACCACCTGCCCCTTGAACGTGCTCTTGACGCCGGCCAACATGTCCTTGCCGGCAGCATAGTTCGGGCCGATCAGGAAGACCGACTTCACGCCCTTCTGGTTCATGTAGAGACCCATGGCCTGCGGGGTCTGGTCGTTCTGCCATGACGTCGAAAACACGTAAGGCGAGCACAGTTCGCCGGCGAGCTGCGAGGGTCCGGCGTTGGCGCTGATCAGGAAAGTCTTCGAATCGACCGCGGTCTTGAGCGAGGCCAAGAGCACATTCGACCAGATATAGCCGACGATGAAGTCGACCTTGTCCGACTGGACCAGCTTTTCGGTCTTCTGCTTGCCGACATCGGGCTTCTGCTGATCGTCCTCATAGATCACTTCGACCGGCAGGCCGCCGATCTTGCGGCCCATATGGTCGAGCGCGAGCTCGAACGAATTGCGCATGTCGTTGCCGATCACCGCGGTCGGACCGCTGAACGTGCTGACAAACCCGATCTTGATGGAATCCGCCGCCATGACGGGCTGTGCCAGCGCCAATACCGTCGCGCCCGCCAGCCAGAATGCCGTTCTCATATTCACTCCCCTCCTCGTTATCGGCGTGATGCCGCATGACCTGCCCCGTCCAGGACGCCCGTTGCGCTCCGTTTGCCGAGCATCTTTTTAGGTGGCTGTTTTGTGCGCGAAATCTTGGGCTTGCGGCAAGCATGAACCGTCGGCCCCTCTTAGAACCTTTGGCTCAATGCAGGCTTTTCTGCACCATAATTCGTATGAGTCGCCGATGGCAAGAAATATAGTTCTGGTCGGCGGGCTACGATTGTCGCAGCCGCGCTTGGGCTGACCGACCGGGCATCCGGCGGAGGTTTCTGTCGGACGAAAAATTTGCCCGAGCCAAATGCCCGCGTTGGTCAGCTCGATCTATCCATAGGTCGGCCGCTGCGGCCAGCCCGGCGGCGAGTCTTCGAAATCCTGTTGCCGACCGTAGGGCGTCACGTCGAGCAGGGCGCGGGAATCGATAAGGGCTTCGGTACCGCGCCCATAGGTCGAATAGGTGTGAAAGACGTCGTCGCCGAGGCGGAAGAAAACACTGAGCCCGTGCTCTTCGCCGGCGATGGCGTTGGGGACCTTGTTCGCCTCCAGCTCGGCCTTGCTCCGGTAGTTGTACTCGACCGGCGCGACTTTCTCGTCATTGGTAACGTGGAAGTCGTAATTGAAGTCGCTTCCGAACGAGGAAACCCACGGAAAGCTCCATCCCTGTCGCTCCTTGTAGGCTTCGAGCTTGGAAAGCGGCGCACGAGACACCATCACGAAGGTGGTGTCGCATTCGTTCAGCATGCTGAGATCGCCGATGGCGTTCGCGTAAGCAGTGCAGCCCGGGCAGCCCTTTTCCCAGGAGGGATCGAACATGAAGTGATAGACCACGAGTTGCCGGCGGCCTTCGAAAAGATCCTTGAGCGATTGCTCGCCGCCCGGACATTCGAACATATAGTTCTTTTTGATTTTGACCATCGGCAGCCGGCGCCGTTCGGCGTTGACGCGATCGTATCGCCTGGTGAGCTCCTTCTCATGCGCGAGAAGCTTTTTTCGTTTGCCGAGCCACTGGTCGCGGGTGACGATCGGGGGATGCGGGACTTGGTGGGTCGTCATGTCCGTTTCTCCTTATCGCAGCTGATCAGATCAAATATTCAGCACCGTCGATGATGTAGGTCGCGTGGCGGAAATCGCGGATGGTTGCGACTTTGTCGGCGGCCCATTGCAGCAACATGAAATATTTTGGCCTTGAGCTCGGTTCGTTGGGATCGAACACCAGGATCGCGGGGCGCCCTTCGACCAGCCCGGGCACCAGATGCCAATCCCCGGCCTTCGAATAATTTGCGAAATACCGGGAAACCTCGGCCTTGCCGTTCAAGCGCATCTTGTTGACGAGATCGAGGCGCACATCGTCGGCGATCATGGCGCGGATCGCATCGAAATCCCGCGCGTTGAAGCGCGCGACATAGGCGCCGAGGCGATCGCGGTCGGCCGCCGACATCTTCGGATGCGACAGATCGTCAGGTTCGTCAGCCAGTTCGCGCAGCCGCGTGCGTCCGCGGTGCAGCGCGGCTTTCACCGCAGGCAGGCTGAAATCCATCACCTCGCAGACTTCCTGCAATGAGCAACCGAGCACATCCATCAGGATCACGCTGGAGCGCTGCGCGACCGGCAGGCGCATGAAGGTGCGAAGACTTGCGCTTGCAATCTGGCGGCTGCTGACGGCATCGGCCGGGTCGGCAATCATATCCACCTCCTCGCCTGATCGGAAGGCTTCCTGCCGGTTGCGGCGGCGCAGAAAATCCAGCGCAGTGTTGTGCGCGATCCGGAACAGCCAGCCCTCGGGATTGGCGATCGGACCGGCGGATGCCAACGCCTCCACCGCCTTGATCAGCGCATCCTGCAGCACGTCCTCGCCGTCGATCACCGAGCCGACCATGCGCGCGCAGTAGCGATGCAGCCTTGGCCGCATCGCGGCGAGCAGGCCGTCTATATCGGTCGTGCTCGCCGGTGCGTCAGGAACCAGTTTCATGCTGCTGTCCGCAACTTCTGAATTTAGGCAACTATTCCCCGAGCATTCGATAGTTGCCGACGATTGTAGCACCGCGGGCCAGCGGAGGCTCGGCACAACGTTCGCGGATCCCGCTCTGGAACGCCTGAAAAGCCGCCAGTTTCGGCAGCACGCTGCTACCATCGCCGGATTCGGTCTCGACGAAATGAATAAAACTGTCGTCTTCGAGCCGCAGCGAAAGATAGCGAACGCCGTCCGGTTTCGCGGCCTTCAATTCCTCAAACACCCCGGCGATCAGCTCCGCATTCTTCTCAGTCATATCCGGCTTTGTCTTGTACCTGATCAACGTCCGTTTCATCATTCTCTCCATGGCTGGCGTTGCGACGCGGGACATCGCGTCTCGGCCAATAGACGTTCGGCACCCGGGCAAGGATTCGGCCGCACAGAAAATATTTTGCACGGCATCCTTCGAGCCGTCATACCCCGCCACCGGGTCTCGCCTTCGGGCCAGCCCGATGATAGGCTCCGCGAAGCAATCCATTTCGCTGAAAAGAACGAATGGATTGCTTCGTCGCTTCGCTCCTCGCAATGACGTCGAGAGTCGTCATACCCCGCGCATGCGGGGTATCCAGTACGCCGCGGCTCCTCGGTTCGATCACAAGCGCCTCGGAATACTGGATCGTCCGCCTTCGCGGACGATGACTGGTGGAGGGTCGCGACGCAGCTGCGCGCTCTCGCGGCGCGATGCGCCCGAGGCGTGCAAAAATCGTTCGCCCAGGAAAATGAGGGCGTGGGGAATGCCGGGTGCACGGTGCACCCGCAGCCCGTGTGCAATGGTAGTAAGCACACGGTAGTCACCGCAGGTCACCGGAACACCCGGCATTCCCGCACGCAATGGTTTTAACGGCTTATATCGTGCTCTCCCCGGCGACGAATTCGTCTTGTCACCGTCGTCGGCGGATTGAAGGTTTTG
>NZ_JNIJ01000011.1 GCF_000701345.1 Bradyrhizobium sp. URHD0069
CCGAACAACAGCTACATCGCGACCTTGGTCGAGCGCCATACGCGTTACGTGATGTTGGCCAAGGTGGCAGGTAAGGACACCCAGACGGTCGTCTCCGCGCTCATCAAGCAGGCGAAGAAGCTACCAGAGGAGCTGTATAAGTCCCTGACCTGGGACCGGAAAAAGGAACTCACGGATCATCGTCGCTTTACGTTGGCGACCAAAATCGACGTATACTTTTGCGATCCGCAAAGCCCGTGGCAGCGCGGCTCGAACGAGAACACCAATGGCCTGCTGAGACAGTACTTTCCGAAAGGCACCGATTTGTCGGTGCACTCGCAAGCCTATCTGAACAAAGTGGCTCGCCAGCTAAACGAACGACCACGTGAGACCTTGCAATTTGAAACTCCAGCAGAGAGATTTAACGCCTGTGTTGCGGCGACCGGTTGAGCCGGCAGGCGCAATCAAGATAGAATTGACCTGTTCATCGGTATCTCAATCCGGCATAAGGCCGACGGTCATGATTCATTTTGCCGCCGGACTCTTCGCCCTGTCCGGCGAACCAACAGAGCAGCATGCAGGTCAGATATAACACGCTAACCCTCACGGGATGGACATCGGTCGCAGTTACCGTGGCGGTCCTCGCCAAGACCTTCGTGCCGTTCTATCTAATAGGTTCGACAGCGATCTTTGCGGCTTCTGTTGCAGTCGGGCTTGTCCTGGTCGCGTTGAGCTGGCGCCCGATCTTCGACGGTGCCAACCACGCCCGGGACGCCCTCGTCGTAGCTGCGCTGTTCTACACGGTTATTGTCGTCAGCTTCCTGGCGTATTCCCGCGCCGCATTACCGGCGACACACCTGTGGGGCATCCTGATCATCCATGGGATCATGCTGATTTTTGGCTTTACTGCAGCGCGTGCGCTGAAGATGGTCCTGCTGGTGCTTTCCGGCACTGCGGCGATCTATGCGGCGCTGCTCGCCCTCCACGCATTGCGCTTCGGCGGCATCACAACGGGCATCAATATCGACGACATCTTCGGAATTGGAGTCCCGGAAATCTACATTACCTTCCACCAAAATATCGGCTTCGTGCTCGGCGTCGGCGTGCTAGCAATATTTGGATTGGCATCGAACCGCGTTATGCGGTTCCTCCTAGTGACCGCACTGCTGATCGTACTGCTGCTCTTGTTTCATATCGCTGCCCGAACGGCATTGGTCGCGCTCGCGAGTAGCCTGATCTTCTTAGGTTTCACAGCGCTCTGGGAGTATTCGAGGAAAGTCGCAACACTAACTGCCGCGGCTGTGATCGTGGCTGCGACGATTGCAGCGGGTGTACTTTCTCAGCGCGCGCTAAACCAAATCGGCGTGGACGCAAAGGCACCTGATGCGATCTCTCGGACGATCCGAGAGTTGCAGGACCCCAATCAGGGCTTCCGTTTGCCGATATGGGAACAGACCTGGCGCCATATCGTGAGCGACCCGGCGCGGTTGCCGCTTGGGCGGGGCATCGGCATGTATCCAATCGATGCGGGGTTTGGCGCTCCGGATTGGCTGCTTCATCCCACCGAAGGATCCAAGCATTATCCCCATAACGTGCATCTGGAAATACTCTACGATACCGGAATTGCCGGGCTGGTGCTGTTTAGTATTCTGACTATCTTACCAATCATTGCGTCGCTGCGCCGCTGGTCCACCTTTTCTCCCGCGGAGAAATCCACCGTCGCCATATATGTTTTTAACCTCGTGAGCTCGGACATTTCCGGCGCGTTTGCCTATACATATATGCTGCAGTTTTTTCTCGCATTGACAGTTGGTATCGTTGCGCTGAAACGAGCTGATGACACTAAGATTGACGGCGCGGGTGTACCTAAGGAGACCTGGGATCCAAAGCATCCGCGCGCGCCCGCATGATCTAGTGGCCAGACCCCGCGGGCCCGCCTGGCTGAAGATGGTCCCACGGGGCGCCAATCAACCATTACTTAACTTAAAAATGGGGCGGGCGTGCTACGTTAGACCTAAAAATCGAGCGCACCGATCACACACGATCAAGGGGCAATCTCCACTGTGATCACTTCGAATCCCCACTCCCCATACGAACCGGGATCGTGATTTATACGCACGAAAAACCGCCTAACCGCCGGACCAGCATTGGGAGAGAGTACGGTCACATAACCGGACACTCTATAGTCGCGATCGTCGGCGCCGAGCTCGACGTCGAATTTATTGGAAGCGCAACTTTCGAAACTGACCGGGCCTTGATCCTTCAAGCGTGCGCGCGCAGCATTCTGTGCTGTAACGCAAGCCATAATTCTCATATCGTTCAAGTAGGCTTTCGAGCGGTCTTCCGCGTGGGATAAATCCGCTTGGAGAACTACCGCGAAGACTAACGTTACACGACACGCTATTGCTTTAGTAACCCCTTTTGAAGCCGCCAATATGGCCCAGCGATCCTTAAACGGCATGCTTTCGCTCAAAATTCGGGTGCTGCCTACCCCACCGAACATCGTCATACGCGGAGCGCAATCTTTTAGATATCTCGGTAGCCTTACGAACGCCAGATGCGAGTAGCTTCAGCTGAGCGGCTTGTGCGCAATAGGAACTACTCTTAGAAGATTTTGAGCTGTATACCCCTGTTCATGAGATCGATGTCCGCCTAAAAACGGCGATCTGACCGAGACGGTCCCGGACTGTTCCGAGGGCAAATCAATCGATGTGAATTGAATGACTTTGGAAACTGCTGCACCGCCGCGACGAATACTATACGTCGTCAACGAGGACTTCGCGTTCTTGCTCAATCGGCTACCGATGGCTCGGGCGGCGCGCGAAGCAGGGTTTGAGGTACATGTCGCGACACGTGTCGATAGAGGCGCCGACGCGATTGAGGCGGAAGGCTTCACGCTGCATCGGGTTCCTTTCCGCCGAGGTGGGCTATCACCTTTTGCCGCAATCCCAACTATTAGGGCGCTACGACGCGTCGAAAGCAAAATTAAGCCGCAGATCATTCACCACTCTGGTTTGCAATGCTGCGTCTTTGGCTCGATCGCAGCACTCGGGAAAAAGATTCCCTTCGTAAATGCAATAACCGGGCTGGGCTATATTTTTACATCGGTGACTTGGCGAACGCGGTTGCTGAAGCGGAGCATGGCAACGCTGTTGCCATGGCTTCTAAATAGCGAGCAAAGCCTAGTGCTCGTTCAAAATCCTGATGATCAGTCAGCTCTCGAAACCCTTGGAATAGAACGGAAGCGGATCGTTTTGATCCCCGGGTCGGGCGTCGACACCGATCGCTTGCAGCCGCTGCCGGAACCGGATGGCCCGATCACAATTGGTTTTGCCGGGCGCTTGTTGACCGATAAGGGCATTCGGGCGTTGGTGGCCGCTCATGGTATTCTGCGTAAACAAGGGCATGGTATAAACCTGATAATTGCTGGAAATCCGGACCCAGCCAACCCCGCTTCTGTTCTGTTGGAAGAAGCACAGGCATGGAGCCGTCAGCCGGGAATCACCTGGCTCGGACACATCGACAACATCGTCTCGCTGTGGCAGCGCTGTCATGTGGCCGTACTGCCGTCGCACAGGGAAGGCTTGCCCATGAGCCTGCTGGAGGCCGCAGCATGCGGACGGCCGATGATAGCAACGGACGCTCCTGGATGCCGCGAAATCGTCATCAACGATCAGACAGGTCTGTTGGTGCCGATCGAGGACGCGCCGGCCCTGGCCGGCGCGATAGCGCGCCTTGCCACCTCACCTGCGCTACGTGCGCGCTATAGCTGTGCGGCACGGCAACTCGTCGTCGACAAGCTATCAGCGAAAATCATCGGCAAGGCTGTTATCGAGCTCTACGATCGCTTAGCGCTGGATCGTTTTCAAACTTACCGGCCGCCGGAGACTTCTACTTTGCCGGCCCAACGACTGCAGCGAGCCGGTAAAATTCTGCTTGTCAGTCAGCATTACGCACCGTTTCCCAGCACGACATCCGGCTACATGACCGACATCGCCAGGGCGCTTGCGCTGGAAAGCCAGGTGCTCGTTCTGTCGGGGACCCCGAACTCCGGCTCGAAATCGCCGTCGAAACCAGGCGAGCCCGCCGTCATCGAAATACGGAGCTGGTGGCCGGGGAGATCTGCGCTGGTCTCACGCTCGCTTGCCGCCCTCCTGTTCGCTGTGCAGGTTTTTCTTTCAGTCATGAAGCACAGCCGTCGTGAAGACGCCGTTCTTTGCGTTACGACTCCGTTCACGTTGCCCTATGCCGTGACGTTAGCGGCGCGACTACGCGATGCTTCTGCAGCGCTCATTATCTACGATTTCTATCCGGATTCCCTGATCATGGCGGGCTTTCTGCAACCCACGTCGATAGTGACCAAAATTATGCGATGGGCGAACAGGGTGATGTTCGAAGGGCTCGACGCCGTCGTTACCATCGGGCGTGACATGAATTCTATATTGATGGCCTACCCGCGAATGACCGCAGAAAAGATTAGCTTCATTCCAAATTGGGCGACGCTTCCGGTGCGCTATCGGGAGATCGCAGCTGACAATCCCTATCGCCGCCGTTGCGGAGGCAAATTCCTGGTGGCGATGTCGGGAAATGCGGGATTTACCCACGATCCCGACTCCGTATTTGAGGCCGCTCGAATATTGAAAGACAATACCGGTATTCATTTTCTGTTTTCTGGCGAAGGTGTTGGCTGGACTAAATTGAAGGAAATGCAGGCCGCCTCGCCGCTCGACAACGTCACGCTAATCGAGCGCGTACCCGAAGCAGAATTAGAAACTTTCCTGTCGGCCGCCGACATTTGGCTCATTCCGTACCGCAAAAACAATACCGGCGTGTCTGTGCCGAGCCGAATCTACAATTTGCTCGCGGTCGGTCGGCCCGTCATCATTTGCTCGGAACCGGACGCGGAAGCGGCCATCCTCGTCCGCGAACATGACTTGGGTTGGGTGGTGCAACCGGAGAGGCCCGCAGCGATTGCACAGGCCGTCGAGCTCGCAGCCTCGGCAGCCGGCAACACGCTGGAGAAGGGCCAGCGCGCGGCCGAGATCGCTCCGCGCTACACAAGGCAGAACGCGCTGAAATCTTACGGTGAACTGATGAGCCGTCTTCTGGACAGGCACGCCGCGGTGCCCGAGCAAGCCAAGCGGGAGCGTCGTGCCAGACTTCGCTGATCCCGATGAAGCGGGCAACAGCACGCCGTATCAAAGATAGCGTTTTAGCCGTTGACTCACCGGAAAGTTTTTTCCATCGAGGGCGGCGACACAGCCGCTCATACCGCCAATTCTCTCCTGCAAAGGCTTGCTTATGAAAAACGATCCAGTTTTGGTGACCGGCGGGATCGGATATGTGGGGCGGGAATTGGTGCGCCAGCTCGTCGCGCAGAGGGATTGCGAAGTCCACGTTCTGGATAATTTGGCCAGCGGTGAACATCGTCTGGCTCAGATGGACCAGAAAGAATTTGTTCTGCATCGGCACGACATCCGCGATGCCGATGCGGTCGCAGAATGTCTCGGTAAGGTGAAACCGGCGATTGTCTACCACCTCGCCGCAGTGCATTTCATTCCGGCGTGCGAGAGGGCGCCCGGCAATGCGGTCGCAATCAACGTGTCCGGGACCGTCAATCTTCTGAACGCCGCGCCGGCCGGAGCGAAATTCGTCTTCGCGTCGTCGGCTGCCGTTTATCGTCCGCTGCCCGGTGCTCACCTGGAACGCAATGAAGAGTTGGGGCCGGTCGATATCTATGGCTCCACGAAATTGCACGGCGAGGATTTTGTTCGGCACTATCACAACCAAAACAAGATCCGCGGCGTCATCGTCAGGTTGTTTAACGTGGTAGGCCCCGGAGAGACCAACCCACATCTCGTACCCGCCATTATCGGCCAGCTTGCGGCGGGCAAACACCAACTCGCCTTGGGAAACCTGTTTCCGCATCGTGACTATATCGACGTCAGCGACGCCGCATTCGGCTTTCGTGCGCTTGGCGAGAATGCCGCATTCAATGACGGACCGCTGATTTCAAATCTCGGCACGGGAAACACGCACTCCGTCGGCGATGTCGTCGCGACGATCGGCGCTGCGGCCGGCGTCACGCTCGATATCCAGCAGGACCCCTCGCGCATGCGCGCGGTCGATCGTCCGATGCTAAAGGCATCTACCCAGAAGCTGAAGCAGATCACCAATTGGACGCCGGCAATGTCGCTCACTGAGAGCATGCAGCGGGCATGGGCCAGCCGCGTTGAGGACGGGTTTTAATGACGGCGAGCAAGCCGCGCGTCGCCGCTGTTGTCATTACGCCACCGACGTTTAAGGCAAGCGGAGGGGTATCTGCTGCAATCCAGTTGACGCAAAGGATCGCGAAGCTGGTCGACAGCGCGTTGTTTCTCATGGCGGATCACGATAGCGAGACCGTCGAGGACGGCCTTCGCACCTTCCGCCAGAAGGCACGAAATCCCCTTCTGCCGCTGCAAAAATTCTTGCCGCGTCAGGCAGTCAGCCTCGCCTGGCGTGCGGATATCAAATCATGGCTGCGTGACGGCCGGTTCGATATTGTCCATTTTCACAACCCCCACCCGCCGGGCGCACTTAAGACCGCTGCGCAAGCCTGTCTTGATCTTCATATTCCTTACGTAATTTCGACGCATGGATTTGTCGAATTCAACGAATTTTCGCGCGGCTTCGGTGCCCCCCGCTGGCAAAAGCCGCTGCTGGAAATGCTGGTGCGACGTCCGGTCGTACACGTGGCGCAGAACGCGGCGAGAGTTTTGATGCTGTCGCCGCAAGAGGCGCCTATTCTGACCGGCATGGGTGTGGACCCTCGCAACCTTCGTGTCATCTCCAACGGGGTCGATCCGTATTTCGCAACCACAATTCCCGAAACCGAACGTCAAAGACTAACCAGGCGCTTCGCCCTTCCGGCGGAACATCCCCTCATGCTGTTTGTGGGCAACCACACGGCGAACAAGGGCCTCGACGTGCTGCTAAGGGCATTGCCCATTATGCGCGAAAAGGCTGTGACGGTCGTCGGCGGCGCAATCCGCTCGCAGGAAGAGCATGCACGGCTCCTCGCCGACAATGGCATGTCGGCCTCGGATGAGCGGCTTCTGTTCACTGATTTCATCACACGGGAAGAATTGCGGGCGCTCTATCAGACCGCGGATTTGTTTGTATTCCCCTCGCGCGCCGACACGCTGCCGCTTGTGGTCCTTGAAGCCATGGCGAGCCGCCTTCCCGTCGTTTCGACATTAATCGGCGGAATTCCGTTTGAGGTATCGCCCGATGCCGGAATTCTGGTGAAGCCGGGCGACCCCATGCCTCTCGCTGCCGCGTTGGACCGGTTGTGCGCCGATGAATCGATGCGCAAGGCAATGGGCAATGCCGGGCGGGCGCGCGTCATGGAGGTCTTTAACTGGGAAAGGTCGGCTGCACGGGCCGGGGCGATCTACCAGGAGATTTTGGCTGAAAAGATCGGATAGCAGGTGCCACCAATGGATCGTTAGTAAGCCCATTCTGAATGTTTAGCCGAGCGCCTTGTGTCCCACGAACGAGTAAAGACGGCCAGGCCTGTTATCGAAACGCTCGGCGACGGTCAGCGCAAATTTGAAGACGGAGTCAGAGCTCAGGATCGCTCGCCAGCCCGGTACCGGCAACTTGCGTGACAGACGCGAGACTACGGCATCGCGCAAGCTATTGATTGTATACGGAAACAGATTGATCGCGTTTGTCAGTGGCCCAAAGACCTCCAGCGGCTGAAATCCGGCCGCGCTCAGGGCGTTGACATAGCGATCGAGACGAAAGGCGTGCTCGCCGCCATACAGCCGGTGCAGCGGATGCTGGTCCAGAAACTTCTGGAGATCGGAATCGTGGCTGATGACATGTTCGCGTGCAGCGATCGCGATCCCACCGGGCTTCAGCACGCGATAAATTTCGCGGCAGGCATCTTCAAGGTTGGTCATGTGGTGCAAGACCGCCCGTGCGAATACCACATCGAAACTCTTGTCGGCGAACGGAAGCCGCTCGGACACCTCCTCGACAACGTCGATGGCGAGCCTCGCATCTTGGGCGAGCTTGCGGATCGCCGCGGATCCGACGATTGCACTCGGGTCGGGTTCGAGCGCGGTCACCTCAAAACCATCGCGCGCCAATGCGTAGCTGGCAATGCCACGACCGGCGCCGATATCGAGCGCCCGACCGTGGCGTCGGTGCAATATCTCAGAAACGGCGTGCCATTCTCCCGATGCATGATAACGTGCGGCAGCGTCCACCAACGGATCGTCATAGAACGCGTCTCGCGCAACCTGCTGCTGCTCAGGCTGATTGCGAAACCAGACGACGGCCTCCTCCCAAGACGAATGCCTAGGATCAGAGCTCATCGGGCGACAGCTCCCTGACGATGACCGCAGGATTCCCCGCTACGATGGAAAACGGTGGCACATCTTTGGTTACGACAGCGCCGGCAGCAACAATCGCACCCTGCCCCAACGTCACGCCGCGTAGCACAAAAGCCCCCGCGCCAATCCACGCGTCGTCGTGAATGGTGACAGGCTGCTCGCCGAGCGCCAGCTCGCGCGGATGGCCGCGTTCGAGTATCGCCCTAGTTTGCTGATGTCGTTGAGACGCACCTAATGGATGCGTAAGATTATCAAATATATTGACAGAGTGAGACACTAAAACACGACTTCCAATGGTGATCGAAGCGGCCGACCATATGCGAGTTCCCTCCCCTACGTAGCACCAATCTCCGAGCACAATCCTGCCGCCGTGACCAAAGGTCATAAGTTCACCGCGGACGAAAGTGTTGCGTCCAATCAAAATCCTCTCTGTGTCACCAGCAATATTTCTGATCCGCGCGCTTCGGCTTAAGCGCGAGCCCTCACCCAATCGACATGTAGCGCGTCCAACAAGTCGCTGAATCAGAATATCGAAATTCATTATCTTTGTAGGAATCCCGTAAATATATTCCGCCTGTAGCACAACTATAGCCGTTCCGCGAGAGCGACAAAACGCTGCCATTGCGCGGACTTGCTATAAATGCTTGCGATCCGGTGCCGTCCCCGGGCAGCCATTTGCAACGATCCGGGACCGTCGGCAAGCCGTTCTTCGATCAGCCGGGCGGCCTGTTCGGGAGAACCGTAGACTTTGATCGTCGTGTCCGGCTCCATGCCATCCGGGTATTGCCCAGAGTCCGAAACCAGCAGGGCGCCGCAGCCCATCGCCTCGAAGCATCGCATGTTGCCGCGATCCTCTCCTGCCATGTCGATGGCGCCGTTGAGCACGATCTTGGACTGCCCGATCAAATCATAAAGCTGCCGTCCGAACACCGGCTCTTTTGCAATCCTCGATATCGCCGGGGGACGGCGGTGCTTTCTGAGCGGCGGCAAAAAGCCGGCAGGGCTTTCAGCAAGCCGCGTGAAACGCGATGCATCCAGACAGAAGACGACGCTCCGGGTCACAGCGAGATTGGCGACCCGCTCCAGAATCCTCGCACGTCGCGAATGGTGGCGGGAGTAGCCTCCGACGAACAGGACGTCGATAGGCCGCTCGCCCCGGCCATATTCGTTCATCACCGGATCGATCGCAGGCGAAAACGAAGCGACCCGACAGCCCTTTTTGCGCCAGTCCTCAAGGATTGACGGAAAATTACCGACGACAAGATCATAAGTCGACAGGTTGGCATTACCCGAAGGCGCCGCGCGCCAGCACACGGTTTTCTTTACGCACCCGGGCAGCTTGCGCACGAAGGCATTGCCGTACCGGATCGGATCGAGATTGTACAGGACATCGGCGCGATGATGTTCGATCTGCGCGATGAGAATGTCTTCCAATGCGCTTGACGACGGCATCCCGTTTTCTCGCGCCCAGTATTTCTGCAGCGTGTGGTCGTCGCCGTTGGTGAAGAAGGCATCAGGGGATCTGTCGAGAACCGGCTGCAGGAAATGCAACGCGCCGAACCTGTCGTTCAGGAACACACGCAGTCGCTCGTCGAAGCGAACGGCACCAGTCGCAAGACGGTCGAAATGACGCAGATAGGATGGGTAAAGACCGCTATTCTGGAATATTCGCATTTCAGAGGATCCGCCAGCAGCCGGGATCGATAGCATTCTCCGCGCGAATAAGAAACTCAGCTACCGGCGCTTCGCCTCCCCCAAATGGCCATCTAGCTGCGAACGATTGACACTGTCACATGCTGCTGCGAAATAGCACGGTTTTACGTTTCAGATGACCGATGCGCGGCGCAATACGGACTCGGAACAGCCTATGACCAGCAAAAATAACGCGGGGTACCGGATTGAAGGCGAGTCGATCTATTCCAACACGGAATATCTCGCGAGCAACCCGACGTGGCATGTCGAGGATTCACCGTGGAAGGCCCAGAAGATTTACGAGATCCTTCGCAGGAACAATCTCAAGCCATCGCGGATTGCGGAAATTGGCTGCGGCGCCGGCGAGATCCTGGTACAGCTCAAGGCTCACCTGCCTGAAAGTTCTTTCGTCGGCTATGAGATGTCGGAGCAAGCCTTCGCGCTGGCGCGAAGTCGCGAACGTGCCGGTGTGCGTTATGTCAACGCCAATCTGCTGGATGAAGAGGTTCGCTTCGATGCTCTCCTATGCATTGACGTGTTCGAACATGTCGATGACTACATCGGATTCATCAAATCCCTGAAACGCTACGCCGACTACAAAATCTTCCATATTCCGCTCGACCTGTCCGTTCAGGCAGTAGCGCGGGTTGACGCGTTGCCGGAAGCGCGGCGAAGAGTCGGACATCTGCACTACTTCACCAAAGAGACCGCACTCGAGACCATAAGATACTGCGGCTATGAAGTAATCGACGCCAATTTCACCGCGCTTGCGATCGAACCCCCGAATCGCGGCTTGCGGGCCAACCTGATGAAAATACCTCGTATTCTCCTGTCGAAAGTCGCGCCGGATTTTGCCGCACGTGTTCTGGGTGGGTGGTCGCTGATGGTGCTGGCAAAATAACTAAATCAGCCATTGCCGGCCGGTATCGACGATGGCCCAGCCTGATTGAGAAGCCTAGTCGCTTTTACGAGGGCACCTGCCAAGAGCGGCGCAAGCAGCAATCCGCCCGACAACAATGCGGTGTTAAGAGCACTCACCAACAGCGTGAAGACACCGACAAACGCCGCGGCCATCACTGCGATGCCGAGCGCAGTTTTGCCATTCACCAGATAAATCGCATCGATTGAACGGCATATGGCGCCCGCGAGCATGCTGTAAACGATAACGCCGGCATACGAAAAATCAACCCAGGCGTCGGCGATGAACAGTGCGTTGCTGGTAACATCTTTGGTGTTGTGCCAGAGCTGCGAGATGATCGTGTATGCGGGCGTGTAATCGAGTCCCATGATCATCGCCAGCGGCCGGATATTGGCGCCCCATGTGTGAGGATATCGGAAGGGGAATGCGCTGAACGTTTCCAGAACCGATTCACTCGGCACCTCGAAGACCCGGTAATAGAGAAACCCCAGCGCACCGAAATTGTCATAGGCAGACATCGTGAACCTGATGATCAGGTAAAATACGAGAATGAGCGCGAACAAAGCACCGAGCCCACTGCGCCAAGTCAACTTATTGCGAAAGACAAGCAGTCCTGCCACGACCAATTGAATAAGAAAGAATGCCGGAGGCGCTTTGCTCAGGGTTTCGAACTTTCCGATCATAACAGCGAGAAAAAGCAAACTCGCTGCCACAAACAAAATCCACGAACGATTGACCCAGCTCGAAAGCAATCCCCACACGACTAACATCGGCGCCACCGCTCCCAAGATCAAACGGTAGAGATAGTTCGGGCTGCCCCCGTAATTCAGGCGATAAGCGGCCCTGCCCGTTTCATCTCCGGTAATCGACAAGAACGCCTTGATGGTGCCGACATGGTTCTCCTTGAACGATGCCCAGGCCAGGAACACAGCGAGACTCGCGATCACTACCAATAGCATTCGGCTGCCGCCGACGTTGTCTTTCAACGGCTGCGAATTCCAGCCGGTCAAGGCAGCCTGCATGGTCGCGATCCGCTTTGGTATCAGCCGATCGACAATCTCGATCCCCAAAATGACCCCGACGTACATCAGCGCCATCGCAAAATTCATAGCGATAACGATGGCGCCAAAATCTGGGGACGCCGCGTGAATGATGCTGAATATAATGGACTTGCCGCCCATCGAGCCTGAAAGTCGCTCGAGCACCATAGCCTTCTCGCCTGATGAGAGCATGAAACTCAAATAGGCAGGGCCATAGACCAGCAACAGCGATCCCACCAGCATTGTGGCGGCCGTGAGAAACAAGCGTAATCTGAAATAGAGATAGATTGCCGCGCCGCTCATGGCCAAAGTTGCAACCGCATAGCTTGCTGCGAGCATCACCACCCTCCGGAAGAGCGGAAACCCGCTTCGCCAAATTGGGCAGGATGCGGCCCAACCGTCGTTCTTCAGTGCGGCAAGCGAGCTAACATCCACTTCATATGAAGATATGGCCAAATTCGGTCGGCCGACTCCCAATTCCATGATTTGTTGCGGTTGAAGGTGAGAACCACTTTTTCGAGTGACGGCTCATCGACCAGTTCGGCAAAGGCCGCAACCTTCTTTGCCAACAATGATGCCGTCCAGTCCGAAAGCGGGCCATTCAGCCATTCCGGCATTGGCGAATTGAAGCCCACTTTTCGCTTCCCGGCCCGGATCGATTCCGGCATGCGCCCGGCCATGGCACGGCGCGCGATCAATTTGGAAATACCTCCGGCATATTTGGTCTCTTCCGGAAGGGCGACCGTATATGTCACCAGACGCCAATCCAGAAACGGCATACGCACTTCAATGCCATGTGCCATCGACAAACGATCGAAGTTCCGCAAGATCGTCGGCAACACAGTTCCATGAAGCATGCGATAGAGCCTGCGATTGAAGGACCCCCATTCGCGCGGCAGGCGGTCCTCATCGCCCACCACCGGGAACGGCCGCGGCAGCGAGGAAAGCCCCCCACGCAGAAAGAACTGACCTTTGTGTTGGATTAGCCTAGCGCGTGCGAGATCCACCGTTCGCGCCAGAAACCGCCAGCGGGACACAATTCCTGACAACAGGTTCCGCAGCTGGAAAATTCCGGTGCCACCAGCCTGCAGGTAGCCGCCCATCAGTTCATCCGCGCCATGACCATCGAGTGACACCAGTACCCCTCGGCGGCGAAGTTCCCTGTAAATCAGCCACACCGCGGTCGGCAGGCCGATATAGATATCGTCCATATCCTCGAGAACGCGATCGAAATCTCTCAAGGCGTCATCGACGCCGATCTGGAGTATCGTAGGATCGACGCCAGCCCAGGCAGCAGCTTCCTCGGCCTGTGGCCGTTCGTCGTTAGGAGAACCCGGAAACGACACGACGAAAGCATGGCGCCAGGCATGATTGCCTCGCGGCCCCATTCCCGCCTTCTCGGCATCGGCCATCGTGCAGATAATCGCCGAAGAATCGAACCCGCCGGACAGGCAGGTGCCGATCGGCACGTCACTGCGCATGCGCAGGGCTACGGCATCGCGAAAAATCTCGCCGAACCGTTCGACGCGCCCGACTTCTGTGGAGGGCAGCTGCGGCAAGTGATCAATCGTCCGCCACCAGCGTGTCAGGCTGGTGCGGCCTGCCTTTATCCAGAGATAATGACCTCCCTGCAGCCGACTGACTTCTCGATGCAGTGTGCGTTCGCTGCCCTCGATACTGAACGCATCGACCAAAATCCGGCGTGCAACGTCCACGTCGATATCGGTTGGCACCAGTCCGCATCCAACGAGCGCACGCATTTCCGAGGCAAAGACAAAACGTCCGTCCGAAACCGAATAAAGCAGCGGCTTGATACCGAAGCGATCGCGCGCCAAAAAAACATCGCCTGAGACCTTGTTGACAATGGCAAGGGCCCACATGCCGTTGAAGCGCAACAGCATGTTCGGTCCCCAAGCCTGCCACGCAGCAAGGATGACTTCCGTATCGGACTCAGTGCGGAACTGGATGCCTAACCGCTCCAACTCCTCTCGCAATTCGAGGAAGTTGTAGACCTCGCCATTGTAGACGATGACATAACGGCCATCGCCCGATATCATCGGCTGATTGCCACGTGCGCCGGGGTCGATAATTGCCAAACGGCGATGGCCAAGCGCGATGTGCTTGTCATCGCTGAACCAAAATCCCGCGCCGTCGGGACCGCGATGAGCGACCAGGCTGGTCAGACGTTCAATCGCGTCAGGAGCGACGGTCCTGCCCTGTAGATCGACGATACCCGCAATGCCGCACATGAATCAGAGACTCCTCGCAGGAAGAAATCGCGTTGCGATGCGATGCATATCCCGCCGGCAAATCTCTCCGTAAGGCCCAACACTGGAGACCGCGAGAACAACTGCCAGGATCGCCGCAGCAGAAAAGCCATACCAGCCCACAATCTGCCACCAGACCACACTCTGACCGAAGCTGTAACCGGTAATCCAGACTCGCAACAAGACCGCACAGGCCACACCGACGGCGATTGGCAGCAGGACGAAATGCCCGACCCGCTGCCAAATGTCCGGCAAATTGAAACTCCGTCGCAGCAGCAGCGTCATCACAACGATCTGCGCCAACGCGCCGACACAGGAACTCCAGCCGGCGGCGGGCCATCCGATATAAGGTAGTGCGATCGCGCTTGTGCCAAGCGTGAACAGCGCGGTGACCAGCGAGATCGCGGCGTTAGTCCGCGTCCTGCCGTTCGCCAACAGATAAAATGCGAAAACATTGGTGCCGCTGCCGAGAATCCCCGCCAGCGCCAAGACGATCAGGACGCGCTGACCTTCGGCCGCGACCTCCGCGCCAGTCCACAGATGCAGTACATTGCCCGCGACAGGAATGAGGGCTCCGAGCACACCAACCGCCAGAACATTCAGCACCCAGGCCGCACGGAAAAACAAATCGCACACGCGCGCATCGCCCTCACCTTGCAGCGAGCTGAAAAACGGAAACAAAATCTCGCCTATTTTCAGGACACCGATGTAAATCGCCTCCTCGAGGCGTTGCGCGATCACATAGTAACCTACATTTTGCGGTTGCAGGAACGCGCCAAGCAAATAGCGATCCGCCTGCCCCGCAACAAGCCCTCCGCCCTGCGCGACCACTTGCCATTTGCCGGTGCGCAGAAGGCTTGCCAGCGACATGCGATGCAAGGCTGGAAGCGCCACCCATTTGGCCAGTGCGAGCCGCGACAACAGTACCGACAATAAAAGATTGGCTGCAAACCCCGCCATTTGACAGGCTATGAAGGTAGATGCAACCGGCCATCGCGGGATGAGTACCAGCATCAAAAGCGTCGAGATGACGGTACCCGCGATATTGATCAGGGCGAGCCGCGCATAGTCCTGGCGCGCTGTGAACAGCGCGAGGAAGACGCCGGCGACGCACTGGCACAGCCATCCCAGGGCGCCGAAGCAGAACGCCGCAAAAAGATCGTAAGAGAGATCGCCGCTCAGATGAAATAGGCGCTGCGCCACAGCGGGACCCGCGAGCGGGAAAACCGCCGCGAGCGGAATGCCCGCGGCCAGACTGAGAAACAGCGCCGTTGCAAAAAACTGCCTTGCCTCGCGACGCTCTCCGGGAGCAAGTCGTTGCGCTAGTTCGCGCGTAATCATCAGCGCGAGAGAACTGCTGAAAATCAGCGCAGGCGCGATGCTGGCGATGACAAGTCCCGCAATTCCGAACGATGCAACGCCCAGGCGCATGACGACAAAAGGCAGGATCAGTAAGTTCAACCCGACGCCGACGAGAAACGCCGTCGCATTCCAGGTCGAGTTTGCCAGTAATCGAGAGCCGCTTTTCATAGGGTATCTTCAATCGGCTCTGAACCGATATCGCCAGCGGTGGGCATGACTAACTGAAGGCGCTAATGAGATCGACCACGGTCTTCTGCTGCTGCGCCGTGATTTCCGCGAACATCGGCAACGACAGGATGCGGCCCTGATGCCGGTGGGCATTCGGAAACTGCTCGGGACGATGACCCAAGCGCCGGTAGGCTTCCAGAAACGGCAGCGCAACGGGATAGTTGATGGCGGTTTGCACACCGTTTGCGTTCAAATGCGCGGCGAGTTGGTCGCGTTGCGGATGCTGGATGGTGTAGAGGTGATAGACATGGGTGCGATCGGGAGCGACCTGCGGCACGACGATTTCCTCGATCTGGTTGAGACCGGTGTTATAGACCGCGGCCGCGGCCTGCCGCGCCTGCGTCCAACGCGCCAAATGCGGTAGCTTCGCCGAAAGGATGGCGGCCTGCAGACCATCCAAACGGCTGTTGATGCCCTCGAATTGATGTTGATGCTTCACCAGTCCGCCGTGTCGCGCCAGCATCGCCATTCGTTCGGCGAGATCTGAACGACCGGTGACGATAGCACCAGCATCGCCCATCGCCCCGAGATTCTTGCCTGGATAGAATGAATAGGTGGCAGCGTCGCCGAAGGTACCGACCTGTTGACCCTTATACCGCGCCAAATGCGCTTGCGCACAGTCCTCGATTACCCAAAGGCCGTGCTTGCGTGCGATCGCCATGATCGCGCCCATGTCAGCCGGTTGACCATAAAGATGAACTGGAATGATTCCGACAGTTCGCGGCGTGATGGCACTCTCAACGGCTGCGGGGTCGATCGTGAAAGTGCTGGCGTCCGTATCGCAAAAAACTACCGTCGCACCGGCATGAGTGATCATGGCCGACGTGCTGATCCACGATTGTGCCGTGGTAATTACCTCATCGCCGGGCTTAACCCCCAGGGCAGCCATCGCAACAAAGAGCGCGTCGGTTCCGTTGGCGCAAGACACGCAATGATGCGCATCAACAACAGTCGCAAATGCACGCTCAAACGCATCGACGTATGGTCCACGAATGAACGCGCTGTCACGAATGACGGAAGAAACGGCGGCGTCGATTTCCGATTTGATGCTCTGGTATTGCAGATGAAGATCGGCGTAGGGCACGGCCATCGGTGGAAACTTTCGTTCAAGCTGGTGACGGCTACCGGCGCGTGAGTAGGCGCGCCGGATTTCCTGCGTAGGATCCGGGCACCGCGATATCCTTGGTCACTACGGCTCCCGCCCCGACCACGACATCGTCGCAGATCTTAACCGGAAGAATTGCCGCGCCCGATCCGATTGATACTCGATTTCCGATTTTTGTGGGACGCCACAGCTCTTTGCGACCACGCGCCGGCCCACCGATCGAAAACGTATCGTTGACGAACATCACCCCGTGGCCGATGAAACAATCTTCGCCGATTGTGACGAGTTCGCAGACGAACGCATGGGACTGAACTCGCGTCCGCGCTCCGATACGTACGGCTTTCTGGACCTCGGTAAAGGGGCCAATGAAACAGTCGTCTCCAATTTCGCAGCCGTAGAGATTGCAGGGCTCCACGATCCTGACGCGCGCGCCGAATAGCACATCACGCACACTTACGTGTCGGATCTCGGGCTCGTTCATGGTAGCTCACCCAGACGACACAACTGCGGAACAAAATTCAACGAGACTTCCTTGCCCGTCTCAATCGACTCGTACAACGCAGATATCAGTTCGAGGCTCTTGCGTCCCTGAAGACCATCGACAAGCGCCGGACTCTGATCGTTGAGGCATTTGACGACGTGCTCGTAGTACGCCTGGTGACCGAACCCATAAACATTTGGCGGATTGACGGAGAATCTCTCCATCACGTCCTTGTCTGAATCTAGTTCTTCTGAGAATCGCCAATGCCGGATTTTGTTGACTGCAAAGCCCGCAATTTCGACTGAACCCTTTTCTCCGAGTATCGACAGGGACCCTTCAAGATCCTTCGGCCTGATTGCCGTTGTGGCTTCGATGATTCCGAGCGCGCCATTTCTGAATCTGAGCGTCGCCACCGCCGTGTCTTCGGCTTCGATGTTCACCAACGCCGTTGCCGCCCGGGCGTGTACGCTAACGACGTCACCGAAGAACCATTCCAGCATATCGACATGGTGGCTGGCCTGGTTGGCTAGAACGCCGCCATCATATGCCCAGGTTCCGCGCCATTTATCCTGATCATAGTAGGCTTGATCGCGAGACCAGCGCACCCTCACGGTTCCCAGCACCAGGCGTCCAAAGCGGCCGCTATCAAGCGCCTCGCGCGCCTTGACCACGGGAACATTGAATCGATTCTGTTTCACGACGAACAGCTTAACTGCCGCGGCATCGCAGGCGCGGATCATGGCATCGGCGTCTTGAAGGCGAAGAGCCATCGGCTTTTCGACGATGACATGCTTGCCCGCCTTGGCAACAGCAATAGTGTGAGCCGGATGCATGCCACTTGGCGTCAACACGGAAACAGCCTGGATATCTTTTCGGCCAAGAAATTCATCGATATTGTAGAATGCCAACACGCCAAATTTCGCGGCGATTGCGTTGGCGCGCTCACGGACTTCGTCGCAGACTGCAACCAGTTCGGCTCCTGGGATATGGCCTCCCCCAAGAAGATCGGAGTGGCGCTTCGCGATGCGTCCGCACCCCAGTAAGCCAAACTTGATCACGGATCACCCTTTGCGGTTCGCTCCAGAGAGCGCACGACGTCTATCCGGACGACCTATCCTATATCGCGCGATACCCCAACATTTGTAGAAATGGCACGATCTGACCGGCCCAGTACACCGGTTCCACGTATCACACCGGATAGCCGAAGCTGCTATCATTTTCAATATCTTGCATGTCCATGATGGATCACGAACCGCCTTGTCAAGGCTTGCCCCTACCGAATTCTGGCGCGAGCGTCCATTTTTTCAGAAGCCAACCATCGCTCGTTCTGGGGGTAAAGACGCTGGCTGATTTTGCGCCGTCTTGAATTCTGGCGCTGATCCTCTATGAATGCGAGAATTCACCCTGCACCAAAGTATTTTGAGATTTTTTCGAGAGCGAGTGGGCTAGGTGGACGCGAAAACAGATAGCGAGCAGGCGAAGAGCCTGGTGATAGGCGCCACCGGCCTTACTGGTGGTTATATTCTCGAGCACCTCGTCCGCGGCGGACAGCGCCCGCTCGCCCTTTCCAGGTCGCGGCAAACCAGAACTGGCGTCGACTGGTTTCAAGGGGACCTTGAGAAACCCGAGACATTCGGGCTTCCGCCGTTTGCGACCCTATATTGTACTGCGAACGCGATCCTGTTGCCGGCGGCGCTTCCGTATCTTTTCAATCCCTCATTGAAGCGGGTCGTCGTCTTCAGTTCGACCAGCGTCATAACAAAAATTGACAGTGAAATCGTCTCGGAGCGAGAGACGCTGAAGAAACTCGCTGACGCAGAGCAAGAGATCGCCGCACTCTGTGGTCAAAACAGCATTGGCTGGACGATATTGCGTCCCACGCTCATTTATGCCGAAGGCCGAGATCGCAATATTACGCCGTTGTCGAAGCTTATCCGAAGATTCGGCTTTATGCCCCTTGTCGGCGGAGGGCCGGGTTTGCGGCAACCGGTGCATGCGGAGGACCTGGCGATCGGAGCCATTTCCGCGGCATCGAGTCACTCCGCAGCGAATAAGTTCTATTCCTTGCCTGGTGGCGAAACTCTTACTTACCACGAGATGATCGGTCGAATTTTTGATGGGCTGCGGCTGCCGCGGCGTACTATTTCAATACCGCCCTTCTTGTGGAAGGCCGCCTTTGTCATTGCGAAGCCACTTTTTCCCGGCGCCAATGCCGCGATGGGCACGCGAATGATGAAGGATATGGCTTTTGATTCCACCCCCGCGGCGGACGACTTCGGTTGGAAACCGAGAATGTTCAATCCGACTTTTGACTAGGAGCCGGCATCATCTGCCGCAAGGCCCCGAAGGTCGTTGCGCATGCCGCGTGCGAGGCAACGATACTGCGGTGCCTGAACCCGACCCGGCGCAGGATCCCCCGTAGAATCGTCCAGGCTCGCGTCGCGACAAACCCGCGGCGCTTCAAATCGACGTAGAAAATCGGATGTCAGTACCTCCGCATTCGCTGGGATCGCCGCCGAATCGACAGTTCAGATCGACTTTCGGCTTCGATGCGCCGAACTCGCTGCCGGGCCGGGCAGCGGCATATTCTCGAAGATCAAGTCTTGGGCCGACAACGTCGGGTTCGACAAGAACACGCGCGCAGGTCGCCATGGTTCAGAAATATTTTGCGGAGTTCGAGCCGCAACATGTCCGCCGCTCCCAGGGAGTGAAGGTCGCTGCGGATTGAGATCACTAGCGTTGCCGCGTCCATGATCGGTCGAAAGCCCATTATCGTGATCCGGTTTTCGTCCGTGCCCTGCTCCGCGCTTTCAAGCGTGGCTCCAAGATTCGCGCCTGGAAGAACCCGAGAATATGCGAGCTTGAGAACTGCGCGACTTCCGGCTGCACGGCAGTGGCATATAAGCATCAAGCGAGAGCGTGAGTGCGTCCAGTGAAGCTGAAATGCAATCGAGATTTTCCGGCGTCAAACCCGGAACCACAATTGAGAGCGGCAATCTATCCATTTGCTCCGCGCCCTGGGTTTGGCCCTATTCTCAGTAGTCGCGTTCGTAACGGTTGAGGCTGACGCAGCGCCGCCGACGTCACCGAGATCCATGGGAAATGATTCAACGGCAAATTGCACTTCGAATGATGGTCGTCCTTGAGCGCATCTAAGGCCGGAAGTAGTTGACCGTAGGAAGGTGTCGATAAGATGAAACGTCTCGCTAGCGAATAATGAAGTTGCTCGCATGCAGGTCGGAGATATGAACATCCATCAGACTTATGCTATCGTGATTTCCGAGGTTGATCACCGTATCATGGCCGCCATTCGCCGACTGGAACAGAGCTTGCGACTGACCGGTCTGCGCATCATTTAACAGCGCCGCCAGCTGTGCGTTGTGGGTGACCGACGAAAATCTATCCAGTGCAATTGTGTCGGTGCTTACGGCATTCTCGATGACCTCCGCGCCGACGCCAGGCCGGAATACGAATGTGTCATCGATAACCGAGGCCACGTGCTGCGATACAGGGCCTGACGAGATATCGCCGGACCCGGTGCTATTGCTATCGAGAAAATAGTTATTCCCAACTGCGACCAGACTGGTCGATCCAAACGACTCGATTACCATCGGCGGACTTATGAAGGTTGAGCCCGCAAACGTTCCGTCCGAAAACCGGAAATTTTCCACGCCGACAACAGTGTCGGTCCCATCGGGCGATCCGCTTCGCTGATCTGTTACCGTCAACGCCTGCGTCGCGGAATTGTAAGCGATCAGGTAACTGGTGTAAGCGCCCGAGAATACCGCAACGTCGGTGCCGGAGCCGCCCACGATCGTATCGTTGCCCGCACCGCCGGTAAGGGTATCATTGCCACCGCCGCCGTTGAAGTTATTTGCGATCGCATTTCCGGTTAGCGTGTCGTTGCCCGAGCCGCCAATAGCATTGTCGATATAGGACCGCGCGTCATTGTCATATAAATACGCGTTGTAGATATTCCCTGCCGAGTAATGGCCGCTTCCAAGATACGCAAGTTGCGTCGCCGATGTAATCGAGGATGCGCCAGGATTGAGATTGATCGACACCGCCGTCGTGTAGTTCGACATGTCATAGGTATCGATTCCATTACCGTCCCAGATCGTCTCGAAAATACGGTTTGCCGAGCCGCCGGCACCGTTGCCCGGCGCCAGTTGCGCGACGCCGTTGATCAACTCGTGCCCTGTGGCCGGATTCCAGGAATAGACCGTGTTTTCGCTATGCGTCGTGAAATTCGCGCCGTAAAGCGTTTGCAGCGCAAGGATATCGTTCGCCATATAGGTTTGAGGATGGCCATAGGCTTCGTTGGTATAGCCCGTAAGTGGTCCACCCATATAGCTGCGATAGCTCATGACGGTGTATTCGAGATCGTCATGCGCGGCGGGCACCGCGACGTTGGCGACGCCGCCGGTTTCCTGGCTGTGTTTGAGGCCCAACGCGTGGCCTAGCTCGTGGAGCGCTATCGTGAAATAGTAGTTCCCGAGCGCTGCCAGGGAGTAATCGTAGGCGGTCCCAAACCAAATGTCCCCGCCCGCGGGAACACTCGCCGGATAGTAAGCGTATGAGGTCGGATTGGCAGCGGGGGATTTGGCGATCGCGATGTCCGCGCCGTTCGTTCCCGCGAACTGTATCGGGGCGTTGGTGTAACTCGAGATCAGCGCGAAAGCATAGCTGATGGCTTGCTGCATCGCGAAGGGGGCCGCCGAGAAGCCTGCAGCTGTTGACTCGCCGTTGCCGAGATAGTTTGCGGAATAATCGCTCGGAGAATCGGGAAAGCTGTAGGTGATCGTGCCGGACCACTTCGTGCCGCCCAGCAAACCATCGATTTCTGGATTGTCTGTTTTGGAAACAGTTACGGTGGTCGCCAACGACGCTCCTTGGTGCCTCAGCAGGTGTTTGCGCTGCGCCTTCACATCTTAAGCGAACAATAAGTCGGCATAATTTGGGCCTATCACCCTTTCAATCCTGTTGGGCTAAACTAACTGGACGGCTCCCTGGCGGAAGCGCCCAGAGTTCCCTGTCATCGACCGCGAAAACGATGATGCAACGTGCCGGAGGTCGCGTCCTCTTCTTTGCAACGGCCCTATTCGTTGGAGGGATGAGCTGCCCGAACCAGATCAAACGTTTCGCGAAGGACGCATCTCCATGGCCAGGAAGGCATCCGCGGACGAGGGAAAGTTATCCGTGAAAGGACCAGTCCCCGCACGAGATCCCCAGATCGCGGTGCAGGAGGAATATGAAATCGCGCGACAGCGAGGCACAGCGCAAGCGCTGGAGCTCTTCATCTCGCGGCAGCCTGACGACACACTGATCAGGGGCCAGAACACCAAAACGATCGCCAATCTCGTGATCGAATCGACTGCGTTCTAGTCCGCCGCCTCGGCTTTGGGCCTACCTAACTTGGGCCGCGGCGGTTTCACCTTGAATGATGCCCGAGGTTCGACCGCGAATTGAACGCCGAAACCAGCAAGCATCTTCATGGTATTCCCGAGCGAAGGGTCTCTATGCCCCGCAAACATCCTGTACAGGTTCTCCCGTCGCAAACCCGTCTCTTCAGAGAGAGCAACGACATTCTGAGCTCGCATCACGGTACCTATAGCCGCGACGAGAACAGCAAGATCGTAGCTGGCAAGTGCTTCGTTGAGATATTCAGAAATCAGCGCTGGATTATCGCGAAATTTCTTGGGATCAAAGCTTTGCTTGGCGGACACCGAGACCCTCCCTAGAACCATTTGATCGCCACTGTGGCTTCTGAGTGACAGGCTTCGCCTCGAATCCGGGTATGCTCAAGACGCAACTCAAAATCGCCCAATGGGGAATTTACCATGAAAAAGTTAGTCATTGCTTTGTCCGCCATTGCGGCTTTCACCGGATCAGCCATCGCTGCCGACCTTCCCGCCCGTTACACCAAGGCTCCTCCCCCGCCGGCGCCGGTCTTTAACTGGACTGGCTTCTACATCTTCGGCGGTGGCGGCGGCGGATTGTGGAACGCGGACAGCAACGTGCAGACCTTCCCCGGCGGCGCCGCCATAACCCGTGACCAGCGGATGGGTGGCAGCGGCTGGTTCGGAACCGTCGGCATCGGGTATGACTGGCAGTTCAACGGTCCTTGGGTGGCCGGCATTTTCGGTGATGGGCAATTCGGAGAAATCCGTGGTTCCCTGAGCGATCCCGACTTCCAGATTGAGGGTCGTGAAAAGCTTCGGACGAGCTATGCGGCTGGCGTGAGAGTGGGTTATCTCGTTGCGCCCCAAGTGCTGTCCTACGTCAATGGCGGTTACTCCGGTTCGGAGTGGTCAGGCTCCACTCTCACGACCTTGGCCGCAGGAGGCGGGCCGGCCGTCGCTACCACGCCTTCCTTCCGTCGTGATGGCTGGTTCGTTGGCGGCGGCGTCGAGAACAACTTGGACATTTTCGGAATCTCGGCGCCTGGCTGGTTCATGAAGACCGAATATCGTTCGGCTTTCTATGACCGCATTTCCCTGCCCGAGACCGATGTCGCCACCGGCGCCCTTAATGGCGGTGCCATTACTTTCAAGCCCTGGGTGCAGACCATCAGCACCTCGCTGGTCTATCGTTTCAACTGGGGTGGCCCGGCCGGCGCGCGGTACTGATCTCAGCTAAAACTCAAGCAATTCAAAAGCCCCGGCATCGTCCGGGGCTTTTTTGTGCCGGAGCAAATCCGGCCGGAACGGATGGAGCACCCGGGTTCGTCTTAGGGCGGACCCCTCCTATCCTTCCATGCAGATCGACCACGCTGCTCGGCTCGATCAACCTCGCGGATGGCCTCGATACACGCTTGCGCACCCCTTCCGCGCGTATCTTCGCAGCAGAAAACCCGTCTGGCACGCGATTTGGTGCTCATGGCTGGGCATCACAACAGCCCTTGAACGTGGCTGCAATGCCTCTACTCACAGGTTTCCGGAACAACGGGCCAAGCTGCGACTAAATGCGAGGCGGTAAGAGAAGCAGAGTGCGCGATTGACCGGGCGCTTGCGCCCAAAAAGCTCAGGCTCGTCTCGCCCGGTCCGGCAGAGCTGGAAGAAATTTTTTCGCCTTGCTCAGTCTTCGCGTTCCATTTCGGGGGTAGATGGGGCCGAGCCGGCGCTCCAGGCTCATCGAGCTGGGATCTCAGATCAGCACCCGGAAGAAAGCTCGAACCAGCAGAGACGACAATTGGAAATCTCCGCTAAATTGTCTAAGCCGAGCAACGCATCGCGTGCCAGTTCGAACGCGGAATTCCACAAAAACGAGAGTTTCCTGAATGCCGTCCCCGCGCGCCTCGCAAGCCCTGTCCCGCTTCACCGTGCTCGATCTCACCCGCGTCCGCTCCGGGCCGACCTGCGTGCGGCAGCTCGCGGACTGGGGCGCCAACGTCATCAAGATCGATGCGCTAATGGAGGATGCCGGCGGTGAGCAGCCGGGGGGCCCGCGCCGCGGTTCTGACTTTCAGAATTTGCACCGCAACAAGCGCGCGATGACGCTCAACCTGAAAGACCCGAAAGGCCTCGAGGTGTTCCGGCGCCTCGCCGAAAAGGCCGACGTCGTAGTCGAAAATTTCCGCCCGGATGTCAAAGCACGGCTCGGCATCGACTATGAGAGCCTTCGCAAGATCAACCCCCGCCTCGTCTATGGCAGCATCTCCGGCTTCGGCCAGGACGGCCCCTATCACAAGCGTCCCGGCTTCGACCAGATCGCACAGGGCATGGGCGGGCTGATGTCGATCACCGGCGCGCCGGGCCAGGGGCCGATGCGCGTCGGCATTCCCGTCGCAGACCTTACGGCCGGGCTGTTCTGTGCCATGGGCATCCTCACGGCGCTGCTGGAGCGGGATATCTCCGGCGAGGGCCAGTGGGTGCAGACCTCGCTGCTGCAGGCGCAGATCTTCATGCTGGATTTCCAGGCCGCGCGCTGGCTGATGGAAAAGGACGTGGCACAACAGGCCGGCAACAACCATCCGACCAGCATCCCGACCGGTGTGTTCAAGACCTCAGACGGCTATATCAATATCGCGACCACGGGCGGGCGGATCTGGGAGCGCTGTGCGCAGGCGATCGGCGCGCCCGAGCTTGTGACCAATCCCGATTACGCCACCGCGCCGGCACGCTCCAAGAACCGCGACGCTCTTAATGCCGAGATCAGCAAGCTCACTGAAAAGAGATCCACTGAGACCTGGGTCAGGGAGCTCAACGCCGCCGGCGTGCCGTGCGGCCCGATCTATTCGATCGACCAGATGTTCGAGGACGCTCAGGTCAAGCACCTCGGCATTGCGCAAGATGTGCCGAACGTCGAGAACCGCCACATCCGCCTGGTCGGTCAGCCGGTCACGCTGTCACGAACGCCGAGCAAAATGGCGGCGCGGCCGCCGGAATTCGGCGAACAAACCGACGAGGTCCTTGCGGAATTTGGATTTGGCGCTGACGAGATTGTCGCGCTGAAGCAAGGCAAGGTCGTGTGAAACAGCGGCGGGACCCAACTTCGAGCTAGCCGAATCCAATTAGCGCCCTAACCTAGGGCCCGGTTGGACGTTCGGCCAAGACGAATCCGCATTCGCTCGGACCGATCGTCGAACCGACAATTCGTATCGGCTCGCGGGATGCCCCATAAATTGCATATTGTCTTATCTTAGAAGCCGCACGCCGGGGCCTCCACCGTTCTTTGCGATGAACTCGACGCCCGCCTTTTCTAATGCTTTACGCAATTCCACGATTGTCCGTTCTTGTGCCGCGAGCACGCCAGGCTGAGTTTCAAGCCGCTTTATGCTGGGAAGCGAAACGCCAGAAGCTTCGGCGAGGTCGCGCTGCTCCCACCGCAGTAGCGCCCGTGCCGCGCGAACCTGCTCGCTGGTGATGGACAATTTTAATACCTCAGGTATTGACTTGATCGGAGCCAGCCTTTAATACCTCAGGTATCGCATAAGACAGCCTGCGAGATCAACCCTATCGAGCGACAACGCCACTTTGGTGAAGGGCGGAGCTATGTCCGAGTTCAATCCCCCCATCCAACGGGTGAATTTGCCGTGGCTGCCCCAAGCATTCCCATCCATTTTCAAAGAGACATATAGAAATGACCAAGGCGACACAGAGTTACGACCGGCGCCAATTCATCGGTGGCTCGGATGCCCGCATCATCATGGGCAAGGACGAGAAGGCCCTGTTGTGGCTCTGGCGGGAAAAGCGGGGTGAGGTCGCCGCACTCGACCTTTCAGGCGTGCTGATCGTCCAGCTCGGCCTAGTCACCGAGGATCTCAACCGGCGCTGGTATGAACTCAACTCGGGCAACCGGATCTCTGACATCCAACGCCATGCCGTCCACCGGACCATGCCGTGGATGGCCGCCACGCTGGATGGACTGGTCAAGGAAACCGGCGCGGTATTTGAGGCGAAATTCATGCTGCCTTGGTCGTTCTCGGAAGAGGCGGCCGCGGAGAAGCACATGGCTCAGCTCCAGCACAACATGCTGGTCGCGGGCACCAAGAAATCCGTGCTCTCCATCATCAACGGCGGCGGCAAGTGGGTTGAACTGTCGATCGAGGCTGACCCGATCTACCAGACAATCCTGATTGCAGCCGAAAAGGCCTTTTGGCGGGCGGTCAAGACCGGCGAAACCCCTGCCCTGTTCGATTGCGAACCTCCGAAACCACGGATCGAAGCGGTCCGCGTGGTCGACATGAACGCTTCCAACTCCTGGGCGGAATTTGCAGCTCTGTTTTGCGAAACCCGAGGGGCCCACCTCGACCACGAGCGGGCCAAGAACGAGCTCAAAGGGCTGATGCCGGAGGATGCCAAGGAGGCGATGGGCCATGGCATCCGGGCGAAACGGTCCAAATCAGGCGCGGTCAGCTTCGATCTGGTCGAGATGGAGGCCCGCCATGCATCGGTCCAGTGAAAGCGTTGCCGCCATTGCTACCGCGCTAGCGAAAGCCCAGACCGAACTCTCCAATCCCGAGAAGGCGATGGTGGGAACGGTCTACAACGTCAGGTCAGACAGTCCGCAAAGCTTCCGCTACGCCTCACTGTCCAGCGGCCTGGACATCATCAGAAAGACCTTAGGCGGCCAGCAAATCGCGATCGCCCAGACCACCGACATTGATCGGGCCAACGGCATGGTCAACCTGACCACCACGCTCCTGCACACCTCGGGCGAGTGGATCTCCTCGGACTGGCCGGTGTGCCAGTTATCCGAGACATCCGCACCCCGACGGATGGGAGCAGCACTGACCTACGCCCGACGCTACGCACTGTTTACAATGGTGGGGATCGCTGGCGAGGATGATGTCGACGCCCCCGATCTCACCAACGACCAGCCACTGGGCGACAAGGCTGCGGACGCTCGTCTTGCTCCCGGGTCCGGCGCTGAGCCGGCGCCCGCCCGTTCAAGCCGGTTCCGAACCGGCAACCCCGGCATCCCGCTTTCTCTGGAAAAGCTCGGTGTCGAGGAGTCCGCCGCGACCAGGGCGCAACTCATCCGGGAGATCGAAACCCTGCTGGAAGATGACCTGCAGCCTCGCGCGATAGCCATCCTGAAGGCCAAGAACCGCCTATCTGCGGATGACGCAAAGCTTGTCGAGGACGCCTTCGCGGGCAGGATGGCCCTGCAAGGCGCATTGCCGGATGCTTTGACGACGGTAACCGATCTAACACCACTCCAGCCGCCGCCAGCGCCGACGGATGCCGTCAAGCCGCTGCGGCCAAAGAGGCGCCCGAGAAAGGTCAAAGCCGCGCCCGAGCAATCTGCTGCGCCTCCGGTGCCGTCGAAACCAACCATCGATGACAATCCGTCGGCTTCAGCCGACGCTACTCCCGCCAAAATCCAAAAAAGCGAGCTCACGATCAGCGAGCCCCGTCGGCATCGCGATAAAGCTCACCTCAAGTTTGTTGCATCGCAGCCGTGTCTGGTTTGCGGGAGAAGCCCCACTGACGCCCATCATCTGCGATTTACCCAACCCCGCGCGATGGGGCGCAAGGTCAGCGACGAATTCACAGTACCTCTGTGCCGAGCCCATCACCGCGAAAACCATCGCTTTGGCGATGAGCAGGCCTGGTGGAGCAAACAGGCCATCGATCCTGTCGGAACGTCACGGGAGCTCTGGGTCTCGACCCGGCGCATCGAATAAAAACCGCCAAAATATGCAGCGCCACCACGCGTCGTTTCCGTGCCGGCAATCGGGACCCATTCCACACGGAATTGGAAACGCTGATGAGATTGCTGAGTTGAGGAAAGGCAAAGTGGTGTGACGCAAAGTTGATGCACGACGGCCCTGTGACAAGAAAAGCTTCGGAAATCCGGGGCCTTTTGGTAAGTCCAATGACGGCGGTACCGCTCAGTATTTGGCGACCACTGGTCCCGACGTGAATTGATAGTTGAAGCCAGCGCGGACCACATGATCGCGGAAACTCACGCGGGTCTCGTCCGCCGTTCCACCTCGGCTAGCCGGCTGCCTTCGCCGGCCGCCACAGCCGTCCCATACTGCCGAACGCCTTATCGATCACCGGCCAGAACAGCAGCACGATCGCCAATGTCGTGATCGAGCCGACCAGGCCGTTCGACCAGAACACCTTCATGTCGCCGCCGGAACCGATCATCGACAGCCGGAACGCATCCTCGGCGCGGTTGCCGAGCACCAGCGCCAAGGTGAACGGCGCTAAGGGAATGCCGATCTTCTTGAAGACATAACCGACGACGCCAAAGCCGAGCATCAGCCAGATGTCGAACATCGCGTTCTGGATTGAATAGGCGCCAATGGCGCAGGACACCACGATCATCGGCGCAACAGCGGCGAACGGCACTCGCAGGATTGATGCAAAAATCGGCACCGTCGTAAGCACAAGCACGAGGCCAACGACATTGCCCAGATACATCGAGGCGATCAGGCCCCACACGAAATCCTTATGCTCGACGAACAGCAGCGGGCCGGGGTTGAGGCCCCATACCATCAGCCCGCCGAGCAGGATCGCCGCGGTGCCGGAGCCTGGAATGCCCAGCGCCAGCATCGGCAGCAGCGCCGCGGTGCCGGAAGCGTGCGCCGCGGTTTCCGGCGCAAACACGCCCTCGATCCGGCCTTTGCCGAAACCCTCGGGGTCCTTGGAAAAGCGCTTGGCGAGATTATAGCCCATGAACGAGGCCGCGATCGCGCCGCCCGGCGTAATGCCGAGCCAGCAGCCGATGAATGACGAGCGCAGCAGCGTCACCCAGTATTTCGGCAGGTCTTTCCATACACTCAGTACCACGCGCAGGCTGATCGCCGCGGCATGCCCGCGCAGCGCGAGACGCTCCTCCATGGTCAGCAGGATTTCACTGATTCCGAACAGCCCGATCACCGCGACGAGAAAATTGATGCCGCGCAACAGCTCGCCGGAGCCGAAGGTCATGCGCAGCTGGCCCGAGACGGTATCCATGCCGACGCCGGCCAGCAGCAGTCCGAGCGACATCGAAATGACGGTCTTGTGCTTGGCCTCGCGCCCGAGCCCTACGAACGAGCAGAAGGTCAACAGGTAGACCGCAAAGAACTCCGGCGGTCCGAATTTCAGTGCGAATGACGAGATCATCGGCGCCAGAAACGTGATCAGGAGCACCGCGACCAGCGAGCCGATGAAGGAAGACGTGAACGCCGCAGTCAGCGCCTCGGCAGCCCTGCCCTGCTGCGCCATCGGATAGCCGTCGAACGTGGTCGCCACCGACCACGCCTCGCCGGGGATATTGAACAGGATCGAGGTGATGGCGCCGCCGAACAGCGCGCCCCAGTAGATGCACGATAGCATCACAATGGCGGAGGTCGGGTCCATGCTGAACGTCAGCGGCAGCAAGATCGCCACGCCGTTCGGGCCGCCGAGGCCCGGCAGCACGCCGACAAAAATGCCGAGCACCAGCCCGACCATCATCAGGACAAGCGTCTTCCACGTCAGCAGGACGGCAAAGCCGTGCATCAATAGCCCGAAAGCTTCCATGGACGAGTTACCCTGGTTTGCGCATGCGCTAGTAACCGAACGCTGCTTCGAGCGGCCCCTTCGGCATGATGACGTCAAAGGCGATATCGAAGGTCACGAACATGATGGCTGTGAACAGGAACGCCGTAAGTAGCGACTTCCACAACGCGATGCGCCCGACCATCCGCATGAAGCCGGCAATCAACAGGAAGCTCGCGACATAAAGCCCAAGAAACTGCATGGCCAGGCAGAACAGCAGCGTCGGAACGAACACCTGCATGACTCGACGAAACTGGGCGCGAGTGACGAAGGTTTCCGAAGCCTCCTGGCGAGACAGGAAGGCGACAACGACCCCGTAGAGGCTGGCGCCGGCGAGAATCACCGATAGATAAAACGGAAAATAGCCGGCCTGGGGGCCGGTTGCATCCCACGCGATGCCAGTGCGCCAGTTGTCATAGCCAAGCGTCAGCGCCAGCGCCACAAGCAGCAGCGAGACCGTGACATCGACAACACGGATGCTGGTTATGGCCGGGGAGTCGGCCTCCGGCGCGGTGGGATCGTCGACGACAATTTCAATTTCGGTATCGGACATGGAGGCTTCGTTATCTGGGTTCGGCGGTTGTTTCGTTGAGCACCAGCAAAATCACCATTATCATCCGCCACCGCAGTCTCGCATCGGGCAAGCCCGATGATAGGCTCGCGAAAAGCGAGACCCGGTGGCGGGGGATGACAGCATCATCTACTTCGCCACGAACCCCGCTTCTGTCATCAGCGACTTGTTGAGCGCGTCGTCTTCCTCGAGGAATTTCAGCATGTCGTTGCCGGTCAGGAAGATCGGCTTCAGCGCCTGCTTTTCCATGTAGTCTTTGTATTCAGCCGTTTGCGTCACTTTCTGAAACAGGTCGACGTAGAATGCCTGCTGTTCAGGGGTGACCTTGCCGGGCAGAAACATGGCGCGCAGCATCAGATATTGTATGTCGAGGCCCTCTTCCTTGCAGGTCGGGATATCATTCCACGACTGCGTTTCGGTCACCTTGGTCTTGTAGGAAATCCGCTCCTTGTCGAAGACGCAGAGCGCGCGAACCTGGCCGGCGCGCCAGACCTCGAGATTTTCGCTGGGGTTGTTGACGTTGGATTCGCTATGGTTGCCCACAAGTTGGGTCGCCGCTTCGCCACCGGACTTGTAGGGCAGATACGAGAATTTCGCGCCGGTCTTCTGCTCCATGAACACCGTGAGAACGTGATCCTCGCGCTTCGACCCAGTGCCGCCCATCTTGAATGGCGAACTGGCTGCCTTGGCGGCGGCAATGAATTCCTTGACCGTCTTCGGCCCAGCCGCATTGTCCCACAGTACGAACTGGTCTAGCGCGACGACCGAGACCGGCGTCAGCTCGCGCCAGTTGAACGGAATCTTCGCCGACAGCGGCAGCATATAGATCAATGAATAGGCGATCAGCACCTTGTTGGGGTCGCCTTCGCTGGATTTCATGTAGATCAGCGCTTCGGCGCCGGACGCCCCGCCCTTGAGCGACACGACCATCGGCTGCTTCATCAGATTGTTTTTCTGAATCGCGGCCTGCATCATGCGCGCCATCTGGTCGGAGGCGCCGCCGGCCCCGGCCGCGACCACAATCTCAACGGGCTTGGTCGGCTCCCAGGCGGCGATCGCCGGCGCGCTCGCCAGCAGGCCCGTCAGAGCAGCGGCGGCTTTCAGGATGTTTTGCACGTGTTTCTCCCTCTATCTTTTTTGAAGCCCAACATTGCCGGGCGCGTTCGTGGCGTCATTGTGCTAACTAAGGATCGTGGGTTCAAGCAGGTCATAGCGCCAAGCGTTATGACTTTCGCAGGGGTTCTCAGGCAGTGAGCGTCTACTTTCCCTTCCAGGTCTATTTTCCCTTCCAGTTAGGTGTACGCTTGTTGAGGAAGGCATCCATTCCCTCGCGAAAATCTTCGCTCATGTAGGCGCGAAGGATCAAATCCTCACCCTCGTCGCGCGACAATGTCCGCCGGATACGGCGCACCGCCTCCTTGGTGACTTCAAGCGTGATCGGCGCGTGGCCAGCAACCAGCTTTGCGGTTTCGTCGGCGCGGCGCTGCAGGGTTGCGACGTCAGGCACTATTTCATTGAGCAGCCCTAGCGTCAGCGCTTCCGGCGCCTCGATCAGCCGAGCTGTAAAAATCAGATCCTTGGTCCGCGCCGGCCCGATCAGCGAAGTGAGCCGACTGATGTTGGACATCGACAGGCAATTGCCGAGCGTCCGCGCGATCGGAAAGCCGATCCGTGTCGCCTCTGTACCGATCCGGATGTCACAACAGGCGGCGATCCCCGCCCCGCCGCCGGTGCAGGCTCCGGCAATGGCAGCGATCGTCGGCACCCTGACCTGTTCGAGCGCACCCAGCACGCGATCGATGCGCGCCTCATAATCGAGCGCATCCTGCGACGTCTTAAAGGCGCGGAATTGCGAGATGTCGGTGCCCGAGGCAAACGCCTTGTCGCCGGTGCCGGTCAGGATCATCGCCTTGATCGAGCGGTCGGCGTTGACGGTCTCGCAGATGGCCGCCATACGCTCGTACATCGCAAATGTCAGCGCGTTGCGCGCTTGCGGACGGTTGAAGGTCAGCCGGGCGATGCCGTCCTCAACATCGTAGATCAGGTCGTCAGTCGCCGTTGCTAGGGCGTTCATCGTTCGCTCATTCTGCTCTTGCACGCGTCGGAAAGATTCATACTCAACTTAAGCAACCGCGGCGGTTGATTTGGACATCGCGACCACGTCGCGTCCTTTCAGAACTTCCATGGCGGCGAGCACTCCGCCGCTGCGATACGGCACCCTGGCGAGATCGAGACCCATTTCGATACCCGACAGCGTGCCCATCAGCATCAGATCGTTGAAATGCCCGATATGGCCGATTCGGAACGCCTTGCCCTTGATCTTGTTAAGGCCGGTGCCGAGCGACATATCGAAATTCTCGAGCACCACTTTCCGGAAATTGTCGGCGTCATGGCCCTCCGGCATCACCACGCCGGTGAGCGCCGGCGAATGGGCATGTGGATCCTGGCATTGCGTTTCCAGTCCCCACGCTTTCACGGCCGCGCGCGTCGCCGCGCTGTGGCGCTTGTGCCGCGCGAAGACATTGTCGAGCCCCTCTTCCTCGAGCATGGCAATAGCTTCTTTCAAGCCGAAGAGAAGGTTGACCGCCGGGGTGTAGGGCCAGGTGCCCGCCTTGTTGATAGCAATGACTTCCTGCCAATCCCAATACGACCGCATCGACGGGTTGGCCTTCGCCACCGCGAGCGCCTTTTCCGACACCGCATTGAAGCCGAGGCCCGGTGGCAGCATCAGCCCTTTTTGCGAACCGGCAACAGACACGTCGATGCCCCAGGCGTCGTGTTCGTATTCCAGTGAACCGAGGCCGGAAATGGTATCGACCATCAAGAGCGCCGGATGCTTGACGCGATCCATGGCCTTGCGGACTTCGAGTGGATGGGTGACGCAGCCGGTCGATGTCTCGTTGTGCACGATCATCACGGCCTTGATTTGGTGCTGGCGATCGGCAGCAAGCCGCGCCTCGATCTGCTCCAGATCAGCCCCGCGCCGCCAGTCGCCGGCCAAAAAATCGACGTCCAGCTTGAATTTATCGGCGATGCCGTGCCACAGCACAGCGAACTGACCAGTCTCGGCCATCAATACCTTGTCGCCAGCCAACAGCGTATTCACGATCGCGGCTTCCCATGCACCAGTCCCCGACGACGGATAGATGATCACCGGCTGCTTGGTGCGAAACACGCGTTGCAAGGCCGCCAGCACCGCAAAACCAATCTCGGCGAATTCAGGACCTCGATGATCCATGGTGGGCATGTCCATGGCCCGGAGCACCCGGTCAGGTATGTTGGTCGGTCCTGGAATCTGAAGGAAATGCCTTCCAGTATGCACGGTCATGTAGCGTCCTTCCGGGCGAGATCTTTGCGATAGCGGCGCCCGGATAACACTTTTTGACAGGCTTGTCCCCCTGCCAGGCACAAGCCTAGCGTTGGTCCGCGGCACCTCTATTGCTGCGGCATCACCGCCGCTCATCGCACCGCACCATGGGCACCTTTCAAGCGAAATCGCATTTTTCGTCCTCCCGGACAGTCCGCCTATGCTCGGATCTGCTTGTCGCCCCGAACCGATGCGCACGACCAGTTGCTTAGTTCGATATAACCTTGAGTTGCGCCGACACGTTGGACTGGGTGCGCTCCTCGAGAACGGTCATCGCCGCCGCCACGCCGCCGGCACGGTGCGGCACGCCGGCAAGGGACAATCCCATCTCGACCCCGGTCAGCGCGCCTAACAGGGTGAGTTCGTTGCATTCACCGAGATGACCGATGCGAAACACTTTGCCGGAGAGCTTCGACAGTCCGGAACCCAGCGACATGTTGTAATTGTCGAGCACAGTCTTCCGGAACTGGTCGGCGTCGTGTCCCGGCGGCATCAGCACAGCCGTCAGCACCGGCGAATATTCGGCCGGCTCAAGACACAACACTTCGAGGCCCCAATGCGCGACGGCGGCGCGAGTGGCGGTCGCGAGGCGCTTATGGCGGGCGAATACCGCTTCCAACCCTTCCTCAAACAACATCGCGATGGCTTCGCGCAGGCCGTAGAGCAGGTTTGTGGCTGGCGTGTAGGGGAAGAAGCCAGCCGCATTGGGCTTCAGCATCTCTTCCCAGTCCCAGTAGGACCGCGGCATCTTGTTGGTCTTGGCCGCGGCGCGGGCCTTCTCCGAGATCGCGTTGAAGCCGAGCCCCGGCGGCAGCATGAATCCCTTTTGCGAGCAGCTGACGCTGACGTCGACCTTCCACTCATCGTGGCGGTAATCGATCGAGCCCAGCGAGGAGATCGTATCGACAAGCAGCAGCGCGGGATGGCCGACCTTGTCCATCGCAGTGCGGATGTCGCCGACGCGACTGGTCACCCCCGTGGAGGTTTCGTTGTGCACCACCATGACGGCCTTGATGGCATGCGATGAATCCTGCGCGAGCCTGGCTTCAATCGCCGCGGGCTCCGCGCCGTGGCGCCAGTCGCCGGGCATGAAGTCCACCTCGATGCCCCAGCGCGCTGCCATCTGCCGCCACAAGGTGGCGAAATGGCCAGTCTCCACCATCAAGACCTTGTCGCCGGGTGAGAGAGTGTTGACGATCGCGGCCTCCCAGGCGCCCGTACCCGAGGATGGAAAGATGATGACCGGTCCGGACGTCTTGAAGATTTTCCGGCTGCCTTCGAAAACCGCTTTTGCCAGTTCAGAAAATTCCGAACTGCGGTGATCGATCACGGGCATGTCCATCGCCCGGAGCACGCGATCCGGAACGGGGCTCGGGCCGGGTATCTGAAGGAAGTGGCGTCCCTGATGCTTGGTCATGATTTCCTCCATCCCACGCCTGCCTGCTGCTATGGTCCATATTGCATTCAATTCTTTCGGGTTCAATCAATTTATGCGTTCAAATTTTTGTCGACGTTCCGCCTTTTGGGCATTATCGTTCGCCTAATGAAACCAGTGATTCCAAGCGACCCGACCTCCGTGCCGGTTCAAACCGAGGCCGTCGATGCGGGCCGCGAGGAGCCCTCGCTGCACGGCGAGATCCTGGCGCGATTGCGGGACTACATCGTGGAGGGCAACATCCCGGATGGCGGCCGTGTGCCGGAGCGTCAGCTGTGTTCCATGTTTGGGATTTCCCGCACGCCGTTGCGCGAGGCTTTGAAGGTTTTGGCGTCGGAAGGGCTGGTCGATCTGCTGCCCAATCGCGGTGCGCGCGTCAGGCAATTGAGCGAGCGCGAACTGGGCGAGCTCTTTGACGTCATGGGCGGACTGGAGAGTCTTGCCGGACGTCTGGCATGCGAAAACATCACTGATGAGGAAATCGCGGAAATCGAGCGGCTGCATTACGAAATGTACGGTTTTTACCTACATCGCGACATGCACGGCTACTTCCGCATCAACCAGCTCATCCATCAGAAAATTGTCGAGGCGTCCCGCAACGCTACTTTGCTGGCGACTTATGGCAATTTCGCCGGCCGGATACGTCGCATTCGCTATTCCGCCAATTTTGCGCGCAAACGTGAGCGCTGGGGCGAAGCGATGCGTGAGCATGAAATGATCCTCGAGGCGCTGCGGCGGCGAGCAGGCAGCGAGCTCAGCGACATCCTCTTCCACCATCTGCGCAATAAGCGGACCGCCGCGATCGAGCATTTGAGCGAGGCAGACGCTGCTCTCTCCTCGCCCGTTCCGGCCTGATCCGCTCACGGACAGAGTCCTCGCGGTAGTCCAGATCATTTTATTTTGAATTCATAATTTCAGAAAATACGAAAATAATTGCATTTCCAATGCTTTCGAATTAGGGAGCAGAATCGTAAGTCTTCGTAGCGGCCGACTGGGGTCCCAGATGTCGAATTCAGGCTTCCCGCGGCTTGAACAGCGGCTTCGAGCGAATACCACCGGCGAGGTCTTGTTCGATTCGTTCAGCCGCGGTCGCTATGCGACCGACGCCTCATTCTACCAGATCATGCCACTGGGAGTCGTAGTTCCCCGGACTATGGATGAGGCGCTGCGGGCGCTGGCAATATGCCGCGACGACGGCAAGATCGTCACGCCGCGTGGCGGCGGAACCTCGCAATGCGGTCAAACCGTCAATGACGGCATCGTTATCGATCTTTCCAAACATCTGAATCGCATCATCTCGCTCGACGTCGAAAACCGCAGCTGCGTGGTCGAACCGGGGATCGTGCTCGACGACCTCAACCGGCAGCTGAAGAAACACGGGCTGTGGTTTCCGGTCGACGTTTCCACCGCGTCCCGCGCCACCATCGGCGGCATGGCCGGCAACAACTCCTGTGGCGGTCGTTCGCTGCGCTATGGCACGATGCGCGACAACACGCTGTCGATGGACGCAGCCCTTGCCGACGGCACCCTGTTGCATTTCGGCGAGGTGCCGCGCGATCTCGTGCGAGTGAATTCGAGTGACATCGGCCCGGATCTATTTCGCGATATGCTTGCGCTCGGCGCGCGTGAAGCCGGCGAGATCGCCGAAAGATTTCCAAAAGTGCAGCGCCGCGTCGGAGGATATAATCTCGATGCACTGGTGCCGCGCAACGCGCCAAACAATATGGCGCACCTGCTGGTCGGCTCCGAAGGCACGCTGGCCTTCACGACGCAGGTTGAACTGAAACTTTGGCCGGTCATTCGCAACAAAGTCTTGGGCGTCTGCCACTTCGGCAGCTTCTACGAGGCGATGGATGCCGCACGGCATCTGGTGAAGCTGCGGCCGATTGCGGTGGAGTTGGTCGATCGCACCATGCTGGCGCTTGGCCGCGAGATCGTGATGTTCCAACCGATCATCGGCGCAGCGGTACGCGGCGATCCCGATGCGGTCTTGATTGTCGAATTCGCGGAGGAAGATCAGGCCGAAAACCTCATGCGCCTGAAGCAGCTTGGCGAATTATTGGCCGATCTCGGTTTCGGCTGGAACCATCCGCAACGCAAATGGGGCGGCGTGGTCGAGATAACCGAGCCCGCGCTGCAGATCGCCATCGCCGAATTCCGCGCCGCAGGCCTCAATGTCATGATGTCGATGAAGCAGGAGGGCAAGCCGGTCTCGTTCGTCGAGGACTGCGCGGTACCGCTTTCGCATCTTGCAGACTATACCGAACGGCTCAACGGCATCTTTGCCAAGCACGGCACCCAAGGCACCATGTATGCGCACGCCTCGGAAGGCTGCCTGCATGTGCGCCCCGTCCTCAATCTGAAACTCGAAAAAGACGTCAAGGCGATGCGGGCTATCGCCGAAGAAACCTTTGCGATGGTGCGCGAATACAAGGGATCGCATTCCGGCGAGCACGGCGATGGCCTCGTGCGATCGGAGTTTCACGAGGCGATGTTCGGTTCGCGCATCATCGCCGATTTCAGGGAGGTCAAGCAGCGCTTCGATCCGTATAATGTGCTCAATCGCGGCAAGATCGTCGATCCGCCCAAGATGGACGATCGCTCGCTGTTTCGCTATCCGGCGGACTACCGTGTCGGTGAATTGAAAACGGTGCTCGACTGGTCCGCCTATCCCGGCGCTGGTGGCGGCTTCCAGGGTGCCGTCGAGATGTGCAACAACAATGGCGCCTGCCGCAAACTCGAAGGCGGCGTGATGTGCCCGTCTTATCGCGCCACCCGCAACGAGAAAGACGTCACACGTGGACGCGCCAATACGCTGCGGCTTGCGATCTCCGGGCAGCTTGGCCCCGATGCCCTCGCCTCTGACGAGATGATGGACACTTTAAAGCTCTGCGTTTCCTGCAAGGCATGCCGTCACGAATGTCCGACCGGCGTCGACATGGCCAAGATGAAGATCGAAGTTCTTGCCGCGCGTGCCATGAAGCAGGGGCTTTCGCTCCGAGATCGCATGGTGGGCTTCCTGCCGCATTATGCGACGCTGGTCTCGCGCCTCGCGCCGCTTGCCAATTGGCGCAACAACAGCCCCTTGCTGCGGATGCTGTTCGAAAAAATAGCCGGCATCAGCGCGCAACGCGCGTTGCCGAAGTGGCGGCGCGATGTGTTCAGGCCTGACTTCGACGCGATCGGCCCGCCCGACGGCCGCGAGGTCGTGCTGTTCGCCGATACCTTCAACCGTACGTACGAGCGCGAAAACCTAGACGCCGCGCTGCGCGTGCTGGTCGAAGGCGGCTACCGTGTTCACATCCCAAAGTCGGCGGACAGTGCCAGGCCATTGTGCTGCGGGCGGACGTTCCTTTCGGCCGGCTTGGTTGATCACGCACGCACTGAGCTCGACCGGCTGGTCACCACTTACGCGCCATTCGCTCTGCGCGGCGTGCCCATCCTCGGTCTGGAACCGAGCTGTCTGTTGACGCTGCGCGACGAACTGCTGTCGCTGCGCTCCGACGAGATCGCAAAAAGCATCAGCGCGCACGCGTTGTTATTCGAGGAATTTCTGGTTCGCGAAGCTGAGGCCGGCCTGCTGCGGCTGCCGCTCGGTCCACTCGCCGGGAAAGCTCTCGTGCACGGCCACTGCCATCAAAAATCGTTCGGTGCATTCAAATCGGTCGAGGAGGTGCTTCGGTTGGTTCCCAACTTGCATGTCGAAACCATCGAATCGAGCTGTTGCGGCATGGCCGGCGCCTTCGGCTACGGCGCGGACACCTATCGGGCGTCGATGGAGATGGCCGAACTATCGCTGCTGCCGGCGGTGCGGCGCGCGGACGCCGCGGCGCTGATTGTGGCCGACGGGACGTCGTGCCGACATCAGATTAAGGACGGCGCCGAGCGTAGCGCCCTTCACGTCGCGCGCGTGCTAGCGATGAGCCTCGACAGCGCGCGATCCAACCCTTAACCCCTCCCCGATCGGATAGGAACCCATTCATGGCTGAACTGACCCTCGACGTCGCCCGCAAGATTCTCGATGTAGCCCTCGCCAAAGGCGTCGAGAAGAAACTGAAACCCCTGGTCGTCACCGTTCTCGATGCACGCGGCTGCGTCAAGGCATCTGCCGCGCAAGACGGCACCAGCCTGCTGCGCAGCGAGATTGCCCATGGCAAGGCTTACGGAGCGCTGGCGATAGGCATGGGATCGCGGGCACTGTTCGAGCGCGCGCAGGAGCAGGCCTATTTCATTGACGCAGTGAACACGCTGGCGCAGGGCCGGCTGGTGCCGGTCCCCGGCGGCGTGCTGATTCAAGACGGTGGTACTCTGCTCGGTGCGGTCGGAATCAGTGGCGACAGCTCGGACAATGATGAGGTCTGTGCAATCGCAGGCATCGAGGCCGCCGGACTGAAGGCTAACGCGGGGTAGTTACCTCCCCCGGCCGTGACGGCTTGCGCTTTTCGCCAAGGGCGTGAAACCCTCCTTGGCATCCTCCGTCGTCACCAGCAATGCGATGTAACTTTCGGTATAGGCGATGCTTTGATCGACCGATATCAAGAGCGATTTAGCTATCCGGAATAGCTGACGGCGCAGCCTTCTTCACCCAGACCTTGTTGTCGTGGAAAGCGGCACCGCCGATCGGCGCGACCGCCTCGGCGCCGGTGAGGGTGTTGATGCCGCGACCGCCGATATGAGCCTTGTTGGGATGAATCGATTCCGCAATCAACACGCCGCGGCGCACACCATCGAACAATTTTGCGGTCAGCGTCGTCTCGCCCCGGGTGTTGCCCAGGGTGACCACATCGCCGTCGGCGACGGCAAGCTGCGCGGCGTCGGCCGGATGGATCATCACGGTCGGCGCGCCTTCGCGCGCCTGAGATGACGGCGTTTCGTTGAAGCTGGTGTTGAGGAAACTGCGCGACGGACTGGTGGCGAGCCGGAACGGATGCGCCTCGTCGGCTTCCTCGATAATGGTCCAATGATCGGGCAGCGACGGCATCTTTTCCCAGGCGCCCATTAGTCCGGCATTGCCGATCGGAGGGTGCGCCCAATCCGCTCTGAAGTGAAACTTGCCGTCGGCATGCGCGAAGCCATCGAGGTAATGCGAGGTGCGGAAATCCGGCTGCAGGTCGCGCCACAGATCGGCCTCAAGCGTTTCGATGTCACCGTGACCGCTCTTTTTGAGGGTGGCGTCGATCAACTCGCGCGCCGACATTTCGAACCCAGGATGCACGGCGTTGAGACGGCGGCCGAGGCCCTGCAGCACCTCGTGATTCGACCGGCACTCGCCGGGGGAATCGATCAGCTTGGCACCGACCGAGATGTGCTGATGGCCGCCGCCGTAATAGAGATCGTCGTGCTCCATGAACATCGTCGCGGGCAGCACAATATCTGCCATGGCAGCGGTTTCGGTCATGAACTGCTCATGTACCGCCATGAACAGGTCCTCGCGCGCGAACCCCCGGTGCACCAGCGCCTGCTCCGGCGCGACCGCCATCGGATTGGTGTTTTGGATCAGCATGGCTTTGACAGGCGGGCCGCCTCTCAGCGCCTCTGCGTCGCCGGTCAGGATGCGGCCGATCTTGGATTGATCGAGCACTCGCGTGCTGCGGTCGATCGCGTCGTGTCCCTCAATCAGCGATTCATTGAACTTCCAGAGCGCGTAGTTATTGAAAAACGCGCCGCCGCCCTCGTACTGCCAGGCGCCGGTCACGGCCGGAATGCATAAGGCCGCGTGCATCTGCGCCGCGCCGTTGCGGCTGCGGGTGAAGCCATAACCGAGGCGGAAGAACGCACGCTTGGTTTCGCCGACCGTGCGGGCAAATGCCTCGATCTCTTGCACCGGCACACCGCAGATTGACGAGGCCCATTCCGGCGTGCGGGCCGCCAGATGCGCCTCGAGCTCGGCCGGACAATCGGTGTAGCGATCGAGATAAGCCCTATCGGCATAACCGTCACGAAACAGCACGTGCATGACACCGCAGGCGAAGGCGCCGTCGGTGCCCGGCCGCAAGATGACCTTGATGTCGGCCTGCTTCATGGTATCGTTATTGTAGATATCGATCGCCGCGATCTTTGCGCCACGTTCCTTCCGGGCGCGCATTGCGTGCGTCATTACGTTGACCTGGGTGTTCACCGGATTGGTGCCCCAGATCACGATCAGGTCGGAGACACCCATCTCGCGCGGATCGACGCCGGCGATCTTGCCAGTGCCGATGGCAAATCCGACGCGGGCGATGTTGGCGCAGATCGTGCTGTAGTAGCGGGAATATTTCTTCACATGCGCAAGGCGGTTGATGCCGTCGCGCATCACCAGCCCCATCGTGCCGGCATAGTAATAGGGCCAAACCGATTGGGCGCCGAACTCACGTTCGGCTTCGTTGAACCGCGCGGCGATCTCGTCCAGCGCTTCGTCCCATGAAATCCGCGCGAATTGACCGGATCCCTTTGGCCCGGTCCGCCGCAGCGGGTGCATCAGCCGCTCGGGGTGATGGATGCGCTCGGCATAGCGGGCGACCTTGGCGCACACGACACCTGCCGTATAGCTCTGCAGCTTGGAGCCGCGCACCCGGCCGATGGTGGAACCATCGACCACCTCGATATCGAGCGCGCAGGCCGACGGGCAATCGTGCGGACACGTGGAATGCCGGATGTCGATCTTGGCCTGTTGGTTCATGTGCCGATAGCTATCATCAAAAACGGCGACAGCCGAGGGCATTTATCCGGTAGTCCGGAACGATCGTGCTATGCATTATGAGCTGGGATAAGGCTCATCTATCCGCTGGTTCTGGCCAGATTGGGTACACCGAACGGTATCTTTTATTCCTGCCGTGCACATCCAGTCTATCGTCGACAGCCGATTGCCGCTGCAGCTAGACTTCGCCAAACCAGTGCAACGCAAAACAAGACTAAATCAGGGAGTTTGAAATGACGGGCTCAAGGCTTGCGCTCGCGTTGGCGGCAGCTCTTGTTGCGACCCCAATTGCTGCGATTGCAGGTCTCGCGCAGGATTATCCAACGCGGCCGATCAAGATCATCGTTCCCTTCGGCGCCGGCGGCCCAGCAGACGTAACGGCCCGCTTGCTCAGCAATGTCCTGCAGGAGGGTTTCGGCCAACCGTTCGTGGTCGAGAACCGGACCGGTGCCGGCGGCGTCATCGGCACCCTCGAGGCCGTCAAATCGCCGGCCGACGGCTATACGCTGTTGATGATGTCGAATACTCAGACGGCGAACGAATCGCTGGTGCCGACGCGCAAATATGAATTGATGCGCGATCTGGCGCCGATCGCGGCGATCAATTACTCCGACCTCTTGATCGTCGTGCACCCGTCGGTGCCCGCAAGGACGCTGCAGGAATTCATCGCGCTCGCCAAATCGCAGCCGGGAAAGTTGAACTACGCTTCATCCGGCCAGGGCACGCCCTATCATATGGCCGGTGAGTTGTTCAAAAGCATGGCCGGCATCGATGTGGTGCACGTGCCCTACCGTAACAGCGGCGAGGCGCGCAGCGGCGTCATCGGCGGACAGGTGCAGGTGATGATCGACGCAGTTCCGGCGATGGCCCCCAATGTCGCAGAGAACCAGGTGCGGGCGCTCGCCACTACCGGCAAGGCGCGTTCAAGGGTGCTGCCGAACGTGCCGACGGCCAGCGAAGCCGGCGTGCCCGGCTACGAGGCGACCATCTGGCTCGGGTTGATGGCTCCATCAGGGACGCCGAAGCCAATCATCGACAAGCTGAACGCGGCGGTGAATGCCGTGGTCAAACGGCCGGACATCGTCAAGCTCTGGACCGAACAGGGCGCGGTGCCGATATCGATGACCCCGGAGGAGTTCGACAAACATTTGCGGGGCGATATTGTGAAATGGGCCGAGGTCGTCAAGAAATTCGGCGATAAGCCGCAATAGCGTCAAACCAAGCTCAAGGTCTTATTCGCAATGCCAAGTATTGGGTTCCGCCTCAATGGCGTCGAGACCGAAGTCGACGCCGATCCTGATCGTTCTCTGCTCGATATTCTGCGCGGTCCCCTTCACATGACGGGCCCACACTTCGGGTGTGGTGCCAACGAATGCGGCGCCTGCAACGTCATCGTCGGCAACCACGCAGTGGCCGCGTGCGATACGCCGCTGTGGTCGGTCGCAGATAAGGACATCACCACTATCGAAGGCTTGGGAAGCGCGGAAAGGCCGCATCCCCTGCAGCGTGCGTTCATTGCTGAGCAGGCCCTGCAGTGCGGCTACTGCGTGTCAGGCATATTGATGAGCGCCGCCGCGCTATTGAGACGAAACCCCAGTCCTACCGGCGAAGACGTCAAGGGCGCGCTGGATCGAAATCTGTGCCGTTGCGGGTCTCATAATCGCATGGTGCGGGCGGTGCTGCGCGCGGCGGCCGAGATGGCAGCCCCCCAATGACTGCGCCTGCGGCATCCCCCATGCCAACGCTGCCGGTCAGCCTAGCGGCGAACCCTGCACTATCGTCCTGGGTCCGGTTCTCGCCGGAGGGACACGCGATGGTCTCGCCGGGAAAGGTGGAGATCGGGCAAGGCATTGTCACGGCGCTGGCGCAGATCGCCGCCGACGAACTTGATATCGATACCGGCCGCGTGCAGATGGTCCGCGCGTCTACGACGCGTAGCCCCAATGAGGGCGTCACGTCAGGCAGTCTTTCCATACAGCAGTCGGGACGCGCCTTGCGCTACGCCTGCGCTGAAATTCGGCAGATCTTTCTTAGCGCCGCGTCAGATCGCCTGGGCGTCGGCATCGACGCGCTCGATATCAGCGATGGCATCATCTCCGGACCGGGCAATGTGCGGACCAGCTATTGGGAGCTTGCCGGCGAAGTCTCGCTGGACCGCGATGCGACGCCGGGTGCGACGCCGAAATCATCGACACAGCGCACCGTGGCCGGAAACTCGGTTCAGCGGCTGGATATTCCGGACAAGGTTTTCGCGCGTCCACGTTTTATTCACGACCAGGCGTTGTCCGGAATGCTACATGGCCGCGTGCTGCGACCCGAACTCTCCGCTGCAAAACTCGTCGACCTGTCGGAGGGCGGCACGCGCGCTATTGCCGGCCTTGTTGCCATCGTTCGCGACGGCAATTTTGTGGGCGTGGTCAGCGAAACCGAGGATGGCGCCGAGGCGGCGATGAAGGCGCTGCGCAAGGCAGCGACATGGTCTGCCGGTGAAACGCTTCCGGACGAGAACAGGCTGGCGGAGTGGTTGAAAGCCCAGCCGGCGGAGCCGGCGGCCATCGACAAGAAAACGGCTCCCCAAGCAGGTGAGAAGAAGCGCACAATCCGGCGGCAGTATACCCGCCCCTACCTCGCGCATGCGTCGATCGGACCCTCCTGCGCCATGGCAAAGTGGACAGGAGACCGCGTCCACGTCTGGACCCACAGCCAGGGGGTCTATTTCCTCCGCGCCGATCTCGCGCTTGTACTCAAATTGCCGGTTGAGAACATCACGGTCGAACATATGGAAGGCGCCGGCTGTTATGGACACAATGCCGCGGACGACGTCGCACTCGATGCCGTTCTGCTGGCGAAGGCAGCCGCCGGCCGACCGGTCCGGGTGCAATGGTCGCGCCAAGACGAGCTATCGCACGCGCCCTTCGGAGCGGCGATGGCCATCGAAATCGAGGCCAATCTCGATGCGCAAGGAGAGATCGTCGATTGGCGCCACAGCATCTGGAGTAACGGCCACACCGCACGGCCGGGACGCGCGGCTCAGCCCGCTTTGCTCGCGGCTACTGAGCTGGCAAATCCGCATCCGCGCTATATCGCCACCAATCCGCCGCAGGCCAATGGCGGCGGCGCCGACCGCAATTCGATCCCGCTCTATGACTTTCCGTCTTGGCAAATCGAATGCCATCGCTTGCTGACCATGCCGATACGCACTTCCGCGCTGCGGACGCTGGGCGCGCAGGGCAACGTGTTTGCGATAGAGTCGTTTATCGACGAACTGGCGAGCGAGCGCGGCGAAGATCCGATCGCATTTCGGCTGCGGCACCTCAGGGATTCGCGAGCGCAAGATGTGATCCGCTCAGTTGCGAAGCGCGCGAATTGGAAGCCGGACAAGCGGGCCGGCATTGGTTACGGCGTCGGCTTTGCGCGTTACAAAAACACCGGCGCTTATTGCGCTGTGATCGCCGAGGTCGAGGGCGCCGAAGACATCAGCGTCAAGCGGCTGACGCTTGCGGTTGACGTCGGTGAAGCCATTAATCCAGACGGCGTGATCAATCAGATCGAAGGCGGCGCGATCCAGGCCACCAGCTGGGTGTTGAAAGAGCGAGTTCGCTTTGACAGCCAGCACATCACCAGCAACACCTGGACGGCGTATCCTATCCTTCGCTTCAGCGAAGTGCCGGACGTGGAAGTCGAGCTGATCCGGTGGCCCGACAGTGAGCCGCTCGGCGCTGGAGAGGCGGCCCACGGCCCGGTCACGGCGGCAATTGCAAATGCCGTGTTCGATGCGCTCGGGGTGCGGGTCCGTGATCTTCCAATCACGCGCGACAGTCTGATCGCCGCGATGGAATCGGCCCTGTGACTGCATTGAACATTCTCAGCGGCGGCGCGGCCCAGGGTCTGGTGGCGAACCTTGCGCCGAAATTCAAGGCGCTGACCGGCCACAATATCCAGGGCGAGTTCGGCGCGGTTGGCGCCATGGCCAACAAGTTGCGTGGCGGCATACCCGCCGACATCGTCGTTCTGACGGCGGCGATGATTGCGGATCTGGCGCGGGAGAAGCTTGTTGTCCGCACTTCCATCGCCGACATCGGTCTGGTCGAGACCGCGATTGCGGTGCGCGCCGACGATCCGCGAGTCGCGGTCAAGGATGCCGCGGCGATGCGCGACGCGCTGCTCGCGGCCGACGCGATTTTTGTTCCGGATACCAAGGCGTCGACCGCCGGCATTCATGTTGCGAAAGTTCTGCAACGACTAGGCATCGCTGACGAAGTGGCCGCCCGGCTCAAAGTCTATCCGAACGGTGCGACCGCGATGCGCCATCTGGCCGCATCCGACGCGGTCAGGCCGATCGGCTGCACGCAATCGACGGAAATCATCAGCACCCCTGGCGTGACCCTGTCGGGGTCCCTGCCGCCGGGATGTGAACTCTCCACCATGTATACGGCAGCGGTGACGGCGCGCGCCGCCGGTGTCAAGCAGGCCCAGGTGCTGATCGATTTGCTGACGGACGCCGATCAGCGCGAGCTGCGCGAGCGTGCAGGCTTTGTGAGCGGCTAGACCGAGGGGTCGCCAGCCTCGACATCATAGACGCGCCAGCAAAGCCCGCCTAAACTCCCATCCATACCGCCGACGCCGGGGCAACCGGCGCGGACGAAACACGTGGCCGTACCGCCGCAAATTAGGGGAGGAAATCATGGACCGTTTTTCGCGGATTAATCGCTCTGCCGTATTCTTATCCGTTGTTACCGCGACAGCGCTTGCCCTGGTGACACCGGCCTCAGCGGAAGACACTTTCAAGCTCGGCATTGTGACGTTCCTGTCCGGGCCCGCCGCTGACAGCTTCGGCGTCCCGGCGCGGAACGGCGGCCAATTTGTTATCGACCAGTTGAATAAGGGCGCGGTCCCCTCCCCTTACGAAAAGGTCGGTTTTGGCGGCATGAAAATCGAGCCCGTCATCATCGACGAGAACGGCGGCGCGACCAAGCAGGTCCAGGAACTGCGCAACCTCTATCAGCGCGACAATGTTGATGCTGTGCTCGGCTATATCGGCTCCGGCGACTGTCTCGCGGTCGCGCCGATTGCTGAAGAACTGAAAAAGATGCTGGTGCTGATGGATTGCGGCACACCACGCATTTTCGAAGAAGCGAAATACAATTACGTATTCCGTACCGCCGCCCACGCCACTATGGATAACGTCGGCCTCATTCGTTACATGAAGGCAAAGAATGTTAAGATGGACACGCTTTCGGCCATCAACCAGGACTACGCCTGGGGCCAGGATAGCCGGGCCGATTTCGTTGCTGCGGCCGGGCAACTCTACCCCAACGTCAAACTGCAGACTGATCTTCTGCCGAAGTTCGGCGCAGGCCAGTACGGCACCGAAATTTCCGCGTTGGTCGGCGCTGGCTCCGATGTGGTCTATTCCAGCCTATGGGGCGGCGACCTACAGGCCTTCATCTTGCAGGCTGCGCCGCGCGGGCTACCGAAGCGCAGCCAGCTGGTTTTCAGCGCCGCGGACCACGTGCTGCCGCCGCTCGGCGACAAAATGCCCGACGGAACCATCATCGGGGCCCGCGGCGCCTACGGCCTGATGTCGCAGAAATCGCCACTCAACGACTGGTTCTTTAAGGGTTACGAGGCGGTCAACGGCGTCTATCCGGTTCAGGCCGCCTATCGCATCGCGCAGTCGATCTTCGGGCTGAAGGCTGCGGTTGAGAAGGCGATGGCCAAGAACGGCGGCAAGAAGCCATCGACCGACGAACTGGTGGCGGCGATGACCGGCCTTGAATGGCAGTCGCCCGGCGGCCTCATTCAGATGAGGCTTGCCGACGGCCATCAGGCGATCCAGCCGATCGCGATCAGCCGCACCAAGTATAATCCGGATCTCAAGCGGGTCGATCTGGTCGACATCCAGTATTTCCCAGCAGAATGCGTCAATCCGCCTCCTGGCGTAAAGTCGCTCGACTGGATCAAGGGCGGCATGCAAGGCGCCAAGTGCAACTAAGGGGCACCCGCATCTGAGCGAAGAGTAAAGCGGCGCGAGTGAGATGCTCGCGCCGCGGCCTCCCGTCCGCTTTGCGGCATGCGATCTACCGGTGTCGCATTTCAACCGGCGTTATGAATTGTACCTTCTCGCACGGTCTCGCATGAGAACAGCGCAATGAACTCCTTTCTGACGATTGTTCTCGACGGGCTAATCCAAGCTTCCTGGCTTTTTATTGTTGCCTTGGGGCTGACCCTGGTGTTCGGCGTTTTGAAAATTCTCAACATCGCCCATGGCAGCTTCTACGCGCTCGGCGCCTATATCGCGGCGACCGCGGTGACGTTCGTCGCCGCACATAGCCTTCCGCCCAGCGTCGGCTTTGTCGCGATGCTGGCTTCGGTCGCACTGATCGCGTCCGCGGTCGGCCTTCTGCTCGAGCGCGGCCTTTTGAAAATGTTCTATGGCCGCGACGAAGTGGTGCTGCTGCTGGTGACCTATGCGGTGTTCCTCATCCTCGAGGACGTCACCAAATTGATCTGGGGCGTAAACCCGATCTACGCGACGCAGCCCTATGAGCTGTTCGGCAATGTCGCATTCGCCGGTTTGTACTACGTTGGCTACGATCTGCTGCTGATGCCGATTTCCGCCGCCGTCGGCTTCGCGGTTTGGTTCGGGCTCAATCGCACCGTCACCGGCAAGATCGTGTTGGCGGTGATCCACAACGAGGAAATGAGTGTCAGCATGGGGGTTAGGGTCAACCGGGTCTACGCGGTCGCCTTCGCATTCGGCGTGCTGCTTGCGGCCCTGGCCGGCGCGCTGACTGCGCCCAAGATCTCGATGCAGCCGGGCCTCAGCTCCGATGTGATCATCTTGAGTTTCGCCATCGTCGTGATCGGTGGCTTAGGCAGCGTCGAGGGTGCGGCGGTCGGCGCGATCCTTGTCGGGCTCGCCCGCGCAGCTTCGGTGCACCTAGTGCCGCAGGCCGAGTTGTTCATGATCTATCTGATTATGGCCGGGGTGCTGATGTTTCGCCCGGAGGGTCTGTTCAAACGCGAGGCGGCAAGGCGGATCTGATGAAGCATGGTCGTCTTCACCCTCTCGTCATGATCGCGCTGGTGGTGGCCGCGACGCTGTTCGGCCGTATACTTCCGACATGGACGCTATCACTTGCGACCGTCGCCGCTTCCAACGCCCTGATTGCGCTCGGCATTGTGATATTGGCGCGCACCGGCAACGTGTCGTTCGGTCAAGGCTTGTTCTTTGCGGCGGGTGGCTATGGCGTCGCCCTGATCGCCAACGCCTGGGGCGTCACGGATGCGGTGGCGCAAATGGTCATTGGCGCGGTCTGCGGCGGCCTGCTCGGCCTTGTGATCGGCCCGCTGATTGCGCGTTATAGCGGCATCTTCTTCGGCATGCTGACGCTCGCGCTGTCGATGGTGCTGTATGGCGCGCTGGTCAAATCGTCCGCGCTGGGCGGCTCTGACGGCTTCAATGTCGGACGGCCGAGCCTGTTCGGCATGGTCTTTGTCGACCCGCGCGAGGCGGATTTCATGCTGTACGCGGTGTCGGTGGTCACCACCGGACTCGCCGGCATCGCAGCAACGATCCTGTTTCGGTCCGAGCTCGGCCTTGCCAGCCTTGCGGTTCGTGAAAACAATTTGCGCATCGAGTATCTCGGGATCTCGGCCAATCGGGTCATCACCATCAACTTCATTATCGCGGCGGTTTTCGCCGGAGCCAGCGGCGCGTTCGCGCTGATGGCCCAACGGCATATCGATCCGCAATTCGCTTACTGGACCACATCGGGTGAATTCGTCTTCGTCGCGGTGCTCGCGGGATACCAAAGCGTAGCCGCGGTGTTCGTCGCCTCGCTAGCGCTGGAACTCGTTCGCTCCTTCTCGAACCTGTACCTTCCTAATACCTGGCAGCTCGTGCTTGGCGTTTTCCTGTTGGGCGTCATTTTGTTTCTGCCCCGCGGCATCGGCTCGCTTTGGATCCGGGAGAAGCGCAAACGGAGCAAGCCAGCGGCTGCCACGCCCGCTGCGGTCCGAAAAGGGGTCGCGCTGTGAAGCCAATCCTTTCCGCGCGCAGGCTTGAGAAGCGCTTTGGCGCGGTGGTCGCCGCCGATGCCTTGTCGATTGATATCGCGGCCGGCCAGAAGGTCAGCTTGATCGGCGCCAACGGCGCGGGCAAGACAACCTTCGTCAACATGGTCACCGGTTATCTCAAGCCCGACTCCGGCTCGATCGCGCTCGACGGGATGAATATCGGACGACGCTCGCCAAGACATGTTGCCGAGCTCGGCATCTCCAGATCGTTTCAAATTCCACAGTTGTTCATTGATCTGACTGCCGCCGAAAATCTGGCGGTGGCGGTCTCCGGCACCCATCCACGGGCACTTTCCTTCCACTCGCCGGCGGAAGCGCATGGCCGTCGCGACAAGGCTCTCGAATTGCTGGAACGATTTGGCTTGGCCGACCTGGCCGACCGCCCGATCTCAGAGCTTGCCGGCGGTGTACGCAAGCTCGTCGACATTGCCATGGCGCTGGTCCGCAGGCCTAGATTACTGCTGCTGGACGAGCCGACATCTGGTGTTTCGGCAGAAGAGAAATTCGCCACGATGGACCGCGTGATTCATGCCGTGGCGCCCGATGCCGCAACCATCGTCTTCGTCGAGCACGATATGGAGATCGTCAGCCGCTACGCCGACCGGGTGGTGGCGTTTTATCAGGGTCGGATTCTCGCCGATGGCGATCCGCGCGACGTCCTGAATGATCCGGAGGTGCGGCGCTACGTCACCGGAGGCGCACAATGAACGCCACAGCGCCATTGCTCGAGATCGACCATCTGGTCGTCGAAATTCAGTCGATGCCCGCGCTGCGCGGCTTTTCGATGCGCGTAGCAAGGGGCGCCATGGTGAGCCTCGTCGGCCGCAACGGGGCCGGCAAAACTACCCTGATGCGTTCGATCATGGGGCATCTCAAGCCGGCGCAGGGTACCGTCCGGTTCGCAGGGGCCGATCTGTCGGCGCACCCGCGCCACGCCCGCGCGGCTCTCGGGATCGGCTATATGCCGGAAGATCGCTGCCTTGTACCTCAGCTGACCGTTGAGGAAAATATTCTGTTGCCGCTTTGGGTGGCAGAGCACCTCGATCGCAAGGCGCGGCTCGACTTCGTGTACGAGGTGATCGGCGAACTTGCCGAGATGCGCGATCGCAAGGCACTGCAGCTCAGCGGAGGCCAACAGAAGCTGGTCGCACTTGGCCGTGCGCTTGGCATCGGCACCAAATGCCTGCTGCTCGACGAGCCGTTCGAAGGAATCGCGCCGGCGCTGTCGGAGCGGCTGTCGGAGGTCCTAGCCTCCCTGAAGGGCAAGGATCTCACTCTTCTGATGTCGCAATCCGATATGAATCACTCGCGCGGGCTGATCGACGTTGAGTTCACGATCGAACGCGGCGCCAACCTTGCTTCGGGATAGGCTAGCCTGCGTCAATAGGCTTTGACTGTCCGGATTACAGTAGCGGCCTTCGAAGGCCGCGCCGCCGCGGCCTCTGGCCCGAACTTCGTGCCGGCAAACTCAGCCTTGACCGCATCCGATATCCAGTTGGACGGCACCGGACGCGGCATAACCAGCCCGACCAGCGCTACTATAACGAGTACGGGCAATGCAAAAACGCCGGTACCCCAGCGTCGGTAAAAACGGCTGACGGTTTCGCCTGATTTGTCGAACAAGCACTGCATGGGTGCCTCCATCGTGCGAATCTACAACCCGTCACTTAGCTCAACACGCGCGAAGCGGATGTAAATTGCTTCACATGCGCCAAAATCAAAACGTTCGTGAAATGTGTGGGTCAATCCGCACGCGGCGTCCGAAACAGCAGACCACAGATCTGCGATTGCATATCTGGAATCCGAAAAACTCGGATTCGCGCTGCGTCTGGCACTGGGCGGAGCGGCGTGCCGATCCGTTGGCGCGCGCCGGAATCACGTTCACAATCGCGTTAATCGCCTTCGCTTCCTGATCCCGCTTCGGCCAACTCTTGAAGCGGCTCGGCGTTGAGTACAACGATGACCCCGTGTTCGAGACGCACCCACTTGCGTTCGGCCCAGACCCGCAACTGCTTGTTGATGCTTTCCCGGGTCATGCCAACCATTTCGCTGATTTCCTGCTGGGTAATGGAGATCGTTCGCCCTCCAGGCGCGAGCTTATGTTTCTCGGTCAAACGAAGTAGCGCGCTGGCGAGCCGGCCTGGCAAATTCTGAAGGATAACCTCCTCCACCTGATCACTGGTCCATCGCAGCCGCGTGCAAAGCAACTCAATGATTTTCATCGCCAGCGCCGGCTGACTCCGCACGAAGGGGATAAAGTCGCGACGGTCGATGACGAAAATCTCGCAATTGGTATTTGCCGTAGCGTCGGCTGTGCGTGCCAGCCCGTCGAGCAGTGCGACTTCTCCGAAAATCTCGCCGACGCCGATCAGATTCAAAATCGCGCTGCGGCCGTCCGCGGAAGAGATGCTGATCTTCACCGTGCCACTGATCACCGCGATCAGACTGGTGCCGGGATCTCCTTTGGAGAAGATGGTAGCTCCCCGCTTCAGCGTCGAATGTTTGGCATAGCGGCACAGCTGGTCGAGGGCCTCAGGATCGAGATCGCAAAAGATCGGATGCTTGCGCAGGACCGCCAGCTTACTGCTCGAAAATCCGTGAGCGTTTCCGATCTTGTGCTGAGGCACGTCAGTTGAACTCCCGAAGCGGAGCCGCGGTCTGCGGCTCCGAGATCGATCATTTTAACTCAAAATTCGGACAAAGCATGGTGAAGGCCGATATGCATCCTGCCCTTATGGGTAAACATCCGAACGTTCAGGTCGTAGCATGCATCGACATCTTCACGACCTTCAAAACCAGCGGTAACGGCGTGGCGGACCTCAGATTGTTGGCCATGACGTCGGTGATTTTGTCGCGGATTGGGTCGGATATGTCGCCGGAATGCTTCTCCCATTTTGCCGTAACCCTCTGTCGACCCGGATATGTCGGCCCAGTTTTTTTGGTCCGGCACCAGGAATTTGGTGAATTTCCCAAAGGATCCATAGGGCCCGTTGTGCTTCTTGTAATCCTTAAATTTCCCTGCGTTGTTCGGGCTATGCAATTTATTGATGTGCTGTTCGAACCTTCCACTATACCGCTCGCCTAATACGCGGCGAGATATGCTGAGTTCGCAATATGTCATAAGTCCGAAGGGGCGGGCCTCAAGCCCGGCGGCAATCCCGATGGATTGTTTCATAGATAGCCTCATCCGTCTCAGCAACTCCCTGTGACGCGAGGATGTTGGCTTCGGCGAAGACCGCCAGTACCTTGATACCCCGTATCCCCTCTGCTTTGCACCGGCCTGAAAGACACGCACGAAAGTCAACCCGCGCTGGATGTCTCCCAAGTTGACCGTATGCGGAGCGATACGCCGACGGTGGCCGCGAGAACGACGCATGCGACGCGACGTCAGAGATTGCCGGGCTTCAGGAGAGTCGATTGGGGCGCCTATCGATGCATTCGGAACATCAGAGCAACTCTGAAGCAATGCCAAGCCCGGATGGCTCACAGTAGGGCGGCTTGGGCCCATAGCTTAAACTTCGTATACTAACGCCACCACTCACAAACGTCGTATTTGAAGTAAGTGGAAACGCAGTATTCATCAAATTCCGGCAGTCTCTCTCTGGCCAATGGAGATTGCGCTATGCCGCAAATCTGGATGACATACGGCGAGATCGCGGGGCTACTCGGCTGCAACGCAGACGAGGCTCGTGCCCAAGCCATATTTCGATCGCTCGATCGCAAGAAAAGCCGCGACGGCTTAACGCGCGTCAAACTGGATCTCCATTGGGCAGCCAAATTCTTTGCGGCAGTTCGAGACGGTGATCAAGACCTGGATCAGACAATTTGTGATCTGCAAATGGTTGGCAGGGAGATGGCCCGAAACAGCGGCTTAGTCACCAGGCAGACAGCGAAATCCCGCGAATTTGGATCAATTATCAAGAGGAGAGTGTGACAAGTCGACCGTTACTCCATATTATCGGCTTGAGATTGCCGAACTTCGGAAAGAATATAATATAGGCACCTGCGATAGGGTGGTCATCGACCCATCTGGCAGGTCCGAGTAAATTCTTGGGCGATGCGAACCGTTGATCGGTAAGGCGGCTCTAGGTCCGATAGCATAATAAATGTCGCCAGCCGCGAAATCTGCAAGCAAAGCCGCCTCGCGCGTCGACCGCGAGTGGCACCACCCGATTCCGCGACTCAATGCAATGATGGCATGTGACACGGCTTTTCGAGTTGTAGCCGGCCGCTATCTTGGAGATTTGACAGCAAATCAAGAGGCGACATGCGCAGGCGACGCCACGGCCCTGCATCAAATGCGTATTGCACTTACCCGCTTGCGCGCAGCCATATTGTTTTTCTCACCGATGATCGATGACGCCAAGCTCACGCAACTAAGGAGTGAACTCAAATGGCTTAACGCCCATCTTGGCGTTGTGCGGGATCTCGACGTCGCTATCGAGCGACTGAAGGCCGTCAGCAAAAAACAGGCGCAGACAATATCCAACTATCAATCCTGGAACGAGAGACGCGCAGACAGCCATCGCCACCTAGCCCAGGCGCTTCGGTCAGCCAGGTATCGGCATCTGATCGAAAGCATATCCGGTTGGGTCGAGAATGGACCCTGGTCCATCAAGAGAGGAAGACAGGCCGCGCAGGAGCGTGCTTCGCCGATCGCCGCATACAGCACGGACAAACTGACGAGATGGCGGGAAAAGCTTTTGACGAAATCCCGCAAGCTCGGGAGGATGGGCACCAAGAAGCGACATCGGTTGCGCCTGCTGAACAAGAAGCTGTGCTATTCAATCGAATTCTTCGACGATCTGCTTCCGGACAGAAGATTTTTGGGGCAACAGGTTGCGCTGAAGCACTTGCGCAACGCGCAAAGAGCTCTTGGGCAGTTAAACGACGGTGCAAAGGGCGAAGCGCTGGCGGCCACGCTGCACCGAGACGGCATTCCGGCGGCGACGCCGTTTCTCAGTCCGAAGCGCAAAAGCCGACTGATTCAGAAAGCGGCCGGGGCTTATCGGAAGCTGGCCGCGCTGAAGCCGTAACTCACTACCGGAGAGCGAAGGTTTGTGTCGGGATCGTTTTAGATCGCGCGTGCGCCTGATCGACGAAACGTGGTGTCGTTAAGGGCCGCCGGGCGACGACGAGAGCTTAGGCCATCGAACGGGACGGGTCTTACCTCTATTATCATCGCTCGTTGTTCACCAAGCTCATGAGCGGCCGTATCGAGCAATTCAAACTCGCGCCGCGACCAACCTGACGAGTTCTCATGGACAAGACCGTTGGAGTCGTCCGGCTTGGCATCATGGGAGGCGCGATCGCCCGCAGCCTCGTTTATTGCGGGATAGCACGTGATCGGTTTCGATATCGACGCTGGGCGACGGAGCCGAACTCGCGCAGGCCAACGTCACAATCGCCGGTCGTAAACCAAAATTGACCCATTTAAATCCGGAATAGCCACACGACCAGTTATAAATGCCCTTCATTCAATTAAATGCCCTCCATTCAATCTTGCAATGAGGACAGGTCATGAAAATCGGCGTGTGCGGAACCGGACGAATGGGATCATCGATCGCGCAGCGGTTGATGTCGGTCGGACATGAAGTTGGTGTCTGGAACCGTAGTTCAGCGAAGACCAAGCCGCTAGTCGATGCGGGAGCAAAGCTGTTCACATCCCTTGCCGAGCTCGTGGAGAGTTGCGAAGTCGTGATCGTGATGTTGCTGAATGACGTAGCCACCGACGCGATCTACCGCGGGCCAAACGGTATCCTAAAATCCAAACTCTCCGGCAAGCTCGTGATCGATATGAGCACGGTGCGCCCGGACACGATGAAATCAAACGGTGCTTCAGTGTTGCAGCAAGGCGCCGCCTTTGTCGAGTGCCCGGTCGGCGGAAGTACCGGTCCGGCGAAGGAAGGCAAGCTGTTCGGCCTTGCCGGAGGTGCGGAAACAGCTGTCGCTAGGGCAATGCCGATCCTGCAACAACTATGCCGCCGCATCGAACATGTCGGCGAACTCGGTTCGGGCGCAACGATGAAACTGGCGGTCAATCTGCCGCTGCTAGTCTACTGGCAGGCGCTCGGCGAGGCTTTGACCATCTGCAAGCCGCTCAATCTTCCCGCTGACCGTTTGATCGATATCTTGTCCGACACCGCCGGCACGCCGAACGCCATGAAGGGGCGCGGCGCGGCTATCGCAAAGGCACTGACCGGATCGCCCTCGGGCGAGACCGCGTTCGGCCTCAACGCTGCGAAAAAGGATCTCGCCACGGCCGTTCAATTCGGCGCGTCCATTCATGCCGAACTTCCCGTGACGACGAGCGCGCTTACCTGCTTTGAGGAAGCGGAAGCTGCGGGTCTGGGCGATGCCGACGCAACCGCGGTTGCCGTCCGCTGGACCCAGCGGCCGGCCATCGCGACTAAGTCCTAGATCAGGTTCATTTTCCGTCGCGCCCGAACTATCATCCAGCAGCAGCGGCCGTTCAACGATCTAACGCAAGAACCGCTATGGCCGCACCGCCGCAGCTATCCGTTTCCGAACGGCACAGCCAGTGCCGGATCTGCCGGTGCGTTCCACATGCAGAGGTACCACGGCAAACCTGTTCCGCACCGGCAGCCATCCCGGCAGCCGTATCGGCTGTATTCGACGAGACTCGTTGGCTGAATTGCCGGCAACGCGTCAGACCACATGAAAGCCTGACGCAAGCAACAAAAAAAGCCCGATGGCCATCAGGCCACCGGGCGAGTTTGGGAGTCTCTAAATGGCGGAAAGCGGCTATGTCACTTGATGGATTTGCGCCAATACAGCGTGTTTGGCCAAGCCCATGGACATTGCGGCTGGTACAGCCGGTAGCCCGCCCGAATAAAGTTGTTGGCGGAGGCGACATTGTCGGTGGTATCCGAAACAATGCAGCTCCATCCATTGTGGCGCGCCCGCGAGCCCAGCGCGCGCATTAGACGCAATTGGAGCTGGTTCCCGCAGTGCTTTTTCAACACGCCAACTCGGCAGAAATATCCCGCATTGTATGCGTGCGTTGACGGAACAACTCCGGCAAAGGCGACCGGTATAGCCCTGTGATACGCAAGCCACCAGGATCCCCAATCGAATTGCGGAATGGAAGCGCCGTCAAAAAATGTCAGGCGGTGCAGGTCAGCGAGCGTATCCGCGATTTCCTCATCATGGCCATCGACTTCGCGTATTCTGTACATCGGCCAGACCCCTAAATCCGTCTCGCAATTGCATTGATTTTTCATCCGTACCAAATCATTTTCCGAGCATAACCTTGACGCCGAGCCAGACCGCGCCGACAACGCCGGTGATGATTACTGTGATCACCGCCTTAAATGTGTAGCTCTGCGCCTGCTCGACGCTCTTGCGCCAGCGCCTCAAATGTTGAAAATCCGCGCGCAGTTCCTTACGATCCGCCTCCTCAATTCCGAATGAGGTCAGGATGCTCGCGATCGTTCGCAGAACAACGGCGTCGAGATCGTTCTGATGAAGCCTTTGCTGTTCGGCCAGCGTCTCGGCGACAACCACCCTGATATCCTCGTCGCGCATTTCGTTCACCGCTTGATGATCCGCGCAACGTTTTCAAATCCGCGCTTGGCGAAATAAAACGACACGACGAGGTTAGATGTAACGGATGCGAATCCCGCCAGCGGGTCAGTCGTTCCAAGACCCAAAACCTTGTCCCATACCAAAAGCTTGCCGGAGCCGCGCCCGCCATAGGCGCCCTTGTAGCGCGATGGATTGAGCAGCGGCTCGAAGATCTTAGCTGTCGGAATTCTCAGGGTGGACAATGACGCGCTCGATTCGGTGGATCAGTTCAAGGGCGCCGTCGTCGCCGTTCTGGATGGCCTGCGGTGCCTTGCCCCAGCCGCGGTCCAGAATGGCGTTGGCGGCGGACACCCGCGCCGCCGCCGTCGCATCCTTCGAGCGCATGATGCGGACAAGGACATTGAGCGCGGTCCTGGTGTGACTGCGCGCCAGCGAGCGGATTTCGGTGAGCGTCTTTGGCATAGGGGATTTGCATCTTTTGATTTGAGATCCTCATTGCGATCCGACGGCTCGCAATGACGTTGTGAAATGTGCGGCATGATCGCTCATCATGCGATCATTTCAGGCGCGAACCCTATCCCGCGATGCGGGGCCGCGTGCGGACGTGGACCTACGCCACGCCGCGTGCCGTGCACGTTCGCGCGTGCCGGCCAATCGAGGATGATCCGGACAAGGACCGCGTTAGCGCAAAGTTTGGAGCAGCCTTCCCTCGGGACAAACGAGAGGCGCCTGCCCCGAGATCATGCAGATATCGAGATCATGCAGACATAAAGGTTCGGACGGCAGCTCGTCTGCAACGCTGTGCAGAAGTACATCGGGAGGATGTGGCGTCGCGTATTGCGGCTGCCGTCCGATTCAAGAAGTCGGATTGAAAAAGCCCGCGACCGATTTTTCGGCGCGGGCTCTATAATTCTTGCGATGGTGAACATATGCCAGTGATTTGCCCGACGGCGCAAGACATTTTTGAGAGCCCGACAAGACATTTTTTTGAGAGCCCGAAGAGCAACGCCTCGCAATGACGAGAAGCACCGCAGCATGCAGGGCTCCCTGCGCTGATGTAGGCATCCGATAAAAAAGCCCGCCACCGATTTCCCGGCGCGGGCTTGCTTTTGTGATGTTGAATATATGCCGGTGATTTGCCCGACGTGTCAAATCGTTTTGGTGACGCTCTTGAAAGACTAAAAAAACGTGCTGATAACAACGCTACGTGGCGGGCGGCACGCTCGAGCGCTCTTTCGTTTCATGGAATCGAAAGAACGCTCTAAGAAAGCCGTTTTAAGCACGCTTGAACCGTGAAGCAGCGTGATGGTCTATGAGTGCAGCGGCCTGATGTCTGGTTGACGCGGAAGAAGTTCGTCGGGTCGTATTTTCCCCTCAAGGCGAAAGGCGATCATAGTTGTCGCCGTAGATGGCCTTGAGCCTGCTGTCGTCCCCGTCGTCCATCGAAGTTCACATAGCCGCCGTCAGCCGAGTAAGCTCCTACTTCCATACAATGATGTTTCACGTTGCTCCTATGGCCGGTCATCAACAAGACACTCCAAAGGGAAGCGATCCGCATCGGAAACATATAAGGGCGAGATGTGAGGTAGTTCACATTGCCGCGTCGCGGTTCGGGCTAATCGAATGGTGCAAGCTTTTTTGCGACGTCGAACCCGGCGATTCCCATGAAGCTTCTGATGATTTCTGCCTTCGCTGCGGTCGCCCTGCTCGCCGCCGCGACCACCATGCTGCAATCACACACAACCGAGGCCCACCGGGCTGTCGGATCCGCAGGCATGATTTCGTCCCAGGAATTGCACACCACCTCCGACGTCAACAAGCTTCCGATCGAGGACTTTGAGGATCAGTCGCTGGTCTATTCCAAAGCGAAGCAATAGTTCGGCGAGCAATGGATCAAGGACCGCCGCAAACGGTCGACGCTGGGCTGCGTCACCGCTGGCTTTAAGGTGTTACTCGCTGGCCGTTGCACCGGCGCGGGGTGAGAAGTCACCCCGCCTCGTCGCATTTTTAGGACGAACACAGAACAATCGTGGCCGCATTCCCCTGCCTGCCGACATCGACGCCGACATCAACATGGCGAAAATGAGCCGGCGCGTCCGTTGCGCGGTCGATGGCTTCAGCGGCGCACCCGCGATCGACCTCGACGGCCGGCTTTCGCGAAACCAATTACTGTTTTTTGAGGCTGTGGCCAATTCCGAAAATACCCGCCACAATGGTTCGCAAGAAGAAGGCGATCCGATCCTCTTTGCCTTCGCTAAAAAAATAAGGAAGCGCCCATGACGAAGTTATCGAAAGTACGGAGCGTCGAAATTCTTGCTTGCGACGCCGGTTGGAGAAACTACCACTTCGTCAAGATCACCACGGAAGACGGCGTCGTTGGCTGGAGCGAATTTGACGAAGGCTTCGGCTCTCCCGGCGTAGGTGCCGCGATCCAACGTCTTTCGACGCGGGTGGTGGGGCAGAATGCCTTTCAGCACGAGCGCGTCTATGCGGAGCTTTTCGCCGCCACCCGGCCGGCAACCGGCGGTGTCGTTGCGCAAGCGCTTGGCGCGATCGAAAACGCCCTGCTCGACGCCAAGGCCAAGCTGCTCGGTGTGCCCTGTTACGAATTGCTCGGAGGCAAAATCCGCGACCGCATTCGCGTCTACTGGTCGCATTGTGCGACCTGGCGCATCAACCATCCTGACTGGTATAAGCCGCCGATCACCGATCTCGACGGCGTAAAGGCGATCGGACGTGAAGTCCGGACCAAGAAATTCACCGCGCTGAAGACCAACATCTTCACCTACGATGCAGGCAAGCCTCGAGGCTGGCGGCCCGGATTCGGCGTGCCCTTCGCCCCTGAGATCAACGTCGACCGCAAGGTACTGCGCGATCTGCGCACCCATCTCGAGGTAATCCGCGATGGCGCCGGGCCTGATGTCGACATCCTGCTCGATCTTAACTTCAACGCAAAGACCGAAGGGTATCTCAAGATCCTGCGCGCCATTTCCGATCTTGACATGTTCTGGATCGAGATCGACAGCTTCAATCCCGAAGCGCTCGGCTATATCAGGCGCCAAAGTCCGCACCCGGTATCGTCATGCGAGACGCTGTTGGGCTTGCGCGAATTTCTGCCCTATTTACGTGAACAGGCGATGGACGTCGCGATCATCGACACGCCATGGAATGGCGTCTGGCAATCAATGAAGATTGCCGCTGCTGCCGAAGCCTATGAGGTCAACGTCGCGCCGCACAATTTCTACGGCCACCTCTGCACCATGATGAACGCCCACTTCTGTGCAGCGGTGCCGAATTTGCGGATCATGGAGATCGATATCGATCGGCTGGCATGGGATCACGAACTCTTCACCCATGTGCCCGATATCGAAGACGGCCACCTGGCGATCCCGGATCGGCCCGGCTGGGGCACCGAACCCAACGAAGAGGCGCTTCGCGCTCACCCACCGAAGGGCAACGCTGGGCTGTTGAATTACGGTCGGCAACCTTAAATGGCGAGGAAGTAGAGAGATCCCGGCCCGAGCATTTCGGTGCTCCGATTGGAGCTACTCGCGCTCTTGACCACGGGGCATCGTGCACACGGTTCGAAGCACAGTTGGCGAACCGACGACAGTAGGGAGCCGGACTTGTCTCGGGGGTCTCAGGCCGCAAGCCGAAATAAAGACATTTTTTACAATCGTTGCGGAAGATCGAGCGGCTTTCTCAAGACCTCGATGAGGGCGCACCCCTTTAAACACCCTGGTGCAAAGATACAGGTTTGGCGGACGTGGCAATTCGTACCGGAATGAGCCGCCTGACCGAGCTCACTTTGGAGGGTATGATGTATTTCGCTGCCGCAGTGCTGGCTGTGCTGTCAGGCTTGTTTTATGCCGCCGGTCACAATGAAATCGGGAGCTTGGGTGTCCAGATGTGCCGATACGGCGGTACGTTTTGCGACAGCCCAATCTACGTTTTGGCCGGCGCCGCGCTTGCCGCTATATGGGGCGCGTTCGTCAGCGTGCGCTGAAGCGGTCGCGCCGAGCGTCGTTCGACTTCCGCGCAACTGAAACTTTAGGGCGGAGCGGTGTTTGCCGGATGGATCGGCTTCGGCCCAGGCGGTTCAGGCTCAATGGCTGGCTTGGGCTCGGTCGGGGACACCCTCGCCCCGACTGCTCGCGCGGCTTCCCCTGTGGTCTTGTAGGTGGCGACTTCGGCGGTTTGGACCTGAGGGCGATTCCACGCGCCATGATCAACGATCAGCATTGCCAGCACGCCGAGAATCGCAACCGCTAGCGCGACCGCAACAGGACGGTTAAGCACTCGCTTCTTGCGATCCTTTTCGTTTGAATCATCTTCCATCATGAGTGCGCCTGACCTGACGATTGCCCTTGCGAAATAAATCGCCGGCAGCGGCAAAGGTTCCTGTGGGCAGACGCTGTTCCGACGGGCTTTATTGGCGGACTTGGAGTTCCACGTGAGCGCCCGCTGTTACCAGACTCGGCGGGTGTGTTTTATCGGTTCATTGACAGCCCGTCATGCATGCGGGGTTCTTAACGTCGGGACGCGGATCGCCGACGAACATGCTTCGGTTCGGCATCTTGATCGCGCTCAGCGTCTTTGCATCGAGCGTGGTTTCTGCCGACAGCAGCCCATTCAAATTGAGAATGTAGGCGGAGACCGCATACACATCGTCATTGCTCAGCGATTGCGGCGCGTTTTGCGGCATAGCGCGGCGGATATAATCAAACAAGGTCGGAGCGTACGGCCAATAGCTGCCGACGGTCCTGACCGGTTTCGGCGTTGCCAGCGTTCCCTGCCCGCCGACCAACTTGTCGCCGAGCCCGCCTTCGCCCTTTGGGCCGTGACAGGACGCACATTGCTGATCGAACACCTGGCGCCCGTGACTGACGCTGCCGCTTCCCGGCGGAAGGTTGTTGCCGTCGCGATCGATATCGATGTTCCAGCCCGCGATCTCAGCCGGCGTCGCGACGCGTCCGATACCGTAAGCACTTTGCGCTTGCGCGGCTGTAGCGCACGCCAGCGCCAGCAACGCGACCGCAGGGATGTAAAGCTCACGCGTTGGCATTGGTCACCTCGCCGTCTTTGGCGATGCGCCAAGGCCAGATGGCGTTGTTGTGGTAAAAATAATTATCGCCGCGCACGGCGAGGAGTTCGGCCAATGTCGGCTGTACGTAGCCGGTTTCATCCGTCGCGCGGCTTTGAATCACCGCAGGCTGGCCGTCCCAATGCCAGGGAAGCCTGAAGCGGGTCAGCGCCCGCGTCAGCACCGGTTCTTGCAGCTGCGCTTCCTGCCAACTCTTGCCGTCATCGACCGAGACATCGACACGCCTGACCTTGCCGTGGCCGCTCCAGGCGATGCCGCTGATCTCATGAAAGCCGGGTTCGTTAAGCCGCTGGCCGCCCGAGGGTCGCGTGATAATGGATTTCGCTTCCATGTAAAACGTAAATTCGCGCGCCGAACCGTTCGGCATCAGGTCGGTATATTTCGAGGTCTCCTCGCGTGAGTAAGTCGGCTCCGCAGTGACGTGCAGACGGCGCAGCCATTTCACGTTCATGTTGCCTTCGAAACCGGGCAGCAACAGCCGCAGCGGATAGCCTTGCTGGGGACGCAATCGCTCGCCGTTCTGGCTGTATGCCAGCATCGCATCATCAAGACATTTTTCGATTGGGATGCTGCGCGTCATCGCCGCCGCATCGGCACCTTCCGCGACGACCCATTTCGCGCCCGGCTGCAATCCTGCTTCCTGCAAAACGAGCTTGAGGCTGACCCCAGTCCATTCGGCACAGCTCAAGAGACCGACGAGATCGGACGCCGTCTTGCCATAGGGCTTTTTATAGGTGGGATTGCCCGAGCATTCGAGGAAATAGACGTGCGATTCCGACGGGAAGCGCCGGATGTCATCCATGGTGAAGATCAGAGGCTTGTCGACGAGACCATGGAGCATCAGCCTGTGCTGTGCCGGATCGATCGTGGGGACTCCGCTGTGATGGCGCTCGTAGAACAGTCCGTTCGGCGTGATGATGCCGTCTAGATCCTGCAACGGCGTTCGTCCGGACGCCGATAGATATTGCTGCAAATCTTTCGGGATATTTTTGATAACGCCCTTCTCAAATGGCGAGGGCGTTCCATAAAGCTGGCTTCCCATCGGATCGCCCGGCGTCTTCATCCATTCGGGAACGTTGGGCGGCAGGTTGTCGGCATTTTCCGTAGCCGCCAGCGCGTCACCACCGGCGAGACCGCCCGCCATGACCGCCCCACCCATCAATGCGCCACCCTCGCGGAGAAAACGCCGGCGCGATGTTACGCTAGGATCATCGTCGACGTCGGTCGGCTCGGTCATCGTACATCCTTCGTTCGATTGCGCCGGCTATAGGATAGCGCCATGAAGCCTCCCAAACATTTCAAAAAGGCGGCATCTCAAAAGTCCCAATTTCACTCGGTCGAGACTATTTCCTTTCTCCCGACAACACCCTTTTCCGGCTCCGTCGCTACTATCATCATACCTTGAAGAGTTTGGTGTAGCGCGCCTTGATCTCTTCGCTTTCGAGAAGCGCGTCACAGTGGATTGGCAAGTTCATGTTTATGGCGCAGCCAGGGCCGAACTCACTGCGTGGTGCGCTGCCAAAACCCACAACTTGACACCTTCGCCTGGCGGGGCGAGTACGAGAAAGCTGGCTAGCGCGCGATGCCCTTTATCTGCTCAGACCAGACCGCTACGTGGCGCTTTCCGACGGCGCCGGCGCATCAAAGTGCACTCGAGCGCTACTTCGGAGATCACGGTATAAAGCTTGCCTTACCAAGCGTCGCGTAATTTTCATATCGCCGTTTTAGACGTCCGGCTCAATCGCATTGGTCGGCGTCGGCCTGTCCGTTATTTGCTGGCCAAAGAGGCTCCCAATCAATTCCACAGCAGTGCGCGCGGTACGGCCCCGCTCATCGAGGAATGGGTTGAGTTCGACAATATCGACTGATCGAACCAGGGCGGAATCGTGCAGCATCTCCATCACCAGATGCGCCTCTCGATAGGTCGCGCCGCCGGGCACCGTAGTGCCGACGCCCGGCGCCAGGCTGGGATCGAGAAAATCAACGTCGAAGCTCACATGCAGCACGCCGTTGCGGGCTTTCACCTTGTCGATGACGCGGCGGATCAGGACGCCTACCCCGAACTCATCGATCTGGCGCATGTCGGCAACACTGATGCGACGGCTCCGCACCAGTTCTTTTTCCAGTTTGTCTATTGAACGCACCCCGAACAGTTCCAGTCGATCCGGCTCGATCGGCGAGCGCGGCTGTTCGCCCAAGAGGCATTCCAGGCCAGGCTCCCCGCACAAGAATGCCGCCGACATTCCGTGCATGTTGCCGGACAGTGTCGTCGATGGCGTGTTGTAATCGGCGTGCGCATCCAGCCATACGATGAAAAGCTCACGGCCGTTTTCGTGCCAATGGCGGGCGATCCCGTTCACCGCACCCATGGAGATGGTGTGATCTCCGCCAAGAAAGATCGGGATGGCACCGGATCGCGCCAGCTCATACGCGTGCGTACTCAATGCCCGGGTCCAGCGCTGGATTTGTCTGTAATGCTTGGCATTGTCGGGCGGGACGTCAGTCAGTTCGGCGACATCGGCGATTGACAGGTCGCCGTGATCTTCCACTGCGAAGCCCAGCGCCTCGAGCAAGGTCAAAAGACCGGCCGTTCTCAGAGCCGCGGGACCCATCACGGTTCCGCGCTGTGGCGCTCCGATATCGGTGGGGGCACCAAGCACCGCAATCCTTTTCGTCAGATCCGATTTGGAGGCGTCGATCACAGCGAAATCCTCTTATGGCGATCAATTTATCTGCGGTGAAGGTCCGGGAAAAAACAGAGCGACGTCTTCGCCTCGCGGGTCAAGCCATCATTCTTCGGTTTCCCGGTATTTTGGGCACCAATGCATCAACGTCGTGGAACGAAATTCTCAGCCCCGCATTTTACATACTGGGCCGCCACCCGCCGTTCACTACGGCGCCTGTCGCGGATAGCCAAAGGTCTTGTGACCCGCTGTTCAGAACGAGCGCTCGCGCGGATAGCCAAAGGTGGCGGCCTTATTTCGTCAGGGTAGCGCTGCGAGGGCATGGAATCGTGAATAGCGAACCACTCCAACCGACATCCCCGCCCGATGTGGCGGCACGGGCCATCGATACCGCAACCGATGTGTCGCGCACGATCACAGAACTGTCCGCGGGGCTGCAAGCGGCGGTCGATCGGCTAAGCCGCGCCATCGCAACCGCGCGGGAGCCCGGAAAGCCGCTCTCGACCATCAGCGCCATTACCCGGGAAGCACCGCTCGCGAGCCTGTTTGTCGCCTTCCTGTTCGGCGTGGCGGTGGCACGCCGGCACTAAGACAGGAGGTTTTCTGACTCCGGCAAACGATCGGCCACGACCCATCCAGGATTTCGGTGCTATCGCCAGAAAGATTTCCTTTTCTTGAGCGTAGTCTGCCATCACTACGGATGTGGCGGGGCCGGCATCGCGGATGACATTGACTGCATACGATACTGCATACGATAAGGCCGCCTCGACGACGAGACGGCCTTACCGACCCTCCTCCATATTCTCCCGCGAGTGACAACTCCCGTCAAACACCATGCGTCGCGCAGAGTTCGATCACTGCGACACGTCCGGCCGCGGTCAGGCCGCCAAGCGTGGTATCGCCAGCTTCCGCACATTCGATAATCTTGCTGGCGATGTGCCGCCGAACCCTGTGTTCCTCAGCCCCCATCGAAAGGCCTTTGCACGCCCGTTCAAGAGCGACTTCCATATTGGCTAACGTCCTAGAACCAAAGCTTTCCGCAATCATGATCGTCTCCTCTATCGGACCGCAGCAGGCCTCCCCAAGCCTTAGGTTTTGGCAGGTCTTCCGCGCTTGGCAAAAAATATTCCCTGCAAGTCGGCGGCGTTGCGCAGAATGCCAGCTCGTTTCATTGCCTCGTTTCGCCCGGCGCCGGGCGGCATTGTGCGCGCCTGCTCCAGCGCTGCTAATGCTTCGGCTTCCAGATCGAGCTTGGGAAGCGGGTCTTTTTTGTCTTGAGACATAGCCCAAGAAATAAGTCAGTTGCGGCTGAGCTGTCTGTTCGGTCCTCGACTCTGGGAACCAAAGGACGGAAAAAATTTGGCGTCTCCGGTGCAACAGTGCAGGCCGGGGCAGAACGCTGAAACGATTCACGCGCTAGTCTCAGCCGATCGCAGCAATAAGGCCCGCCGAACATTTCAGCGGGCCTTATGCTTTCTGTGTTTCTAATGCTGGATCTGTCGATTTACCAACGATCGCCGACGCCCACACCAACGCTCACGCCGGGGGCCTGGAAGCCGACGCCGGGACGCGGACCGTCATCCCAGTCACGATAGGTCCGGCGTTCGATGTATCGCTCGCGCGGTGCATAATTGTAGGAATCCTCGACGATCACGCGGCGGCCGCCACGGGTGCGATAGCATCGTCCGTCCTCGTCACAGACCGTCCGAACTTGCTGCACAAGATCCTGATTCCTGTATTCGCTGCTCGTATAGATGTCGGTCGCACTCGCGCTGCCGACAAACAGCGCGCCGGTGCCCGCTAGCAGCGTGGTTGCAAGCTTTCTCATGGATTCCTCCTCGGTCGACTAAAATCTGCCCTCTAGTTCAAGCCTTGCTGCTCGCTTTCGTTCCCCAGGAATTTGGAGATGAGAGGTGCCTTTTAGGGAACCTACCGGCATCAGCAGATCGACGGCGGCGCTCTACTGGAACAGCCCCTGCCTCGGCCAATTGCGGAGTCACGTCCGTCTAACGTCAACATCCCGGCCAAATCTCAATGAGCGCCAGCGCACCCGCATCAGTAAATCGACTTCAAGGCTGAATGCTGCGCCGGTAAACAATGTGAACTTCTCATTGTCGGTCGGCGCGGTGGTTTCGAGGGACGTGCGTTCCCAACCGCTTCCAAGATGATGTGGTTGAGGCCATGCCACAGTATCGAGGTGTATCTTCTTCGTCGTCCGCGACAACATCGTGATCGTCGAACTGTCGAGCTATCCAATTGTCGACGTGCTGCCGCGCACGGGCCGCTCGACTGCGGCTGCTCCCGCACCGCAATCGAGCACAAGCGCCTCCAGGTCGCAAAAAACCAATCCCTTCTTCGACAGAGGTCATTCGTATGCTCGTTCTTCTCGAACAGAACAGCCTCGGACCGAACAGCGTACCACCACCGCCAGCAGCACTGCGTCCACGCGAGTCCGCATCGGAGATCGCTTGCCCGATTCCGTGGAGATTCGATTCTTCCCTGACGATGTCTATCGGGAGCCCCCGGGCCTGCGCGAGTATCGCTATCTCGAGCGCGACAATAGAACCTATGTAGTCGCGCCGCACGAGCGGACGATCATCGACGAGGTCGATTGGTGACGAGAGGCCGTCGGGGCCGCCTTTCTTCTAGATCACGCCGTCATCACCGAACCGTCGGAGGGGACGCCACGCGATTGAACCCGGACTCTGCTGTCGGGGTTCTGTTATCAGGCTATCTCGGTTGGGCTCTTCGCCAGACGTGGCGGTCCAAATGGGAACCCGCGAAATTTCAAAAATAGAGCCCTTTGTCCGGAACGCGACATAGCCCAAACGGTTAGCCCCAATAGTGTCTTGTTCAGCCATTTTGGTTGCTTACCGAGGTTCGGCCAACGCGGTTGCGCAGCACTCTCCTTCACTGAAGGATGCAGACGATCTGAGGAGACGCTCATGACCGGCATGAGAAGCGATCGCGCTCGCGCGCGCGCCAGGGATTTGTTGGCGACAGTTTATCCAGCCCCCGACGATGCTGAGTTCCGCCGTCTGCGTGAACTTGCAATCGAGTATATTCAGGAAGCCGAACGGCTTGAAGCCGAGAAACGTGGTCGCGTGCTGGAATCCGACGAAATAATCTCCACTGCGCTGGACGCGGTGGCGAGAGATTACTTCACGCGCGCCCTGCTCCAGGCTGTATCGCAGGGAAAGCGTTAGCCGCCTGAGCGCGCGTTAGCAGACGGAGTCTTTAGGCCCTCGCCTGCTGACACCTGGGACACGAGGTAGCCAGCGACAAACGAAAGCTTGTTCACGCTTGAGGCAGGTCAAAGCGAAATTTGTTCTGTAACGCAAGAACTCAGGGGGGAACGTAGACGCGCCTTAGACAGTAGGGCTAACGGCGGTGAGCGGTTTGGCCTTATAGGTCGCGAAATGTGGGTTGTGCAGGGCACGAAAACTGGATCTACTGGGGGGCATTTCGCTACTCGCCTCCCAGGCGCAATTTATGGAACAGCGATTTCCATTCAATCAGGCCGCGAGCGTCTCCAAAGCCGCGCGTCCCAACTATCCCGAAACTCTGATCGACGATGTCGTCTCATATGCCGGCCTGAAGCCGAATGACGCGATTCTCGAAGTCGGCTGCGGTACCGGTCAAGCAACGAAAAGCTTCGCGGCGCGTGGCTATTCGATCCTCGCAATCGACCCCGGATCGGAGATGGTTCGCGCCGCACGCAAAAGCCTTGCGAAGTTTGCCAACGTCAAGTTGATCGAGACCACGTTCGAGGGATGGCCCCCGGAGCGAGGGGCGTTCCGGCTGGTCATTGCTGCACAGTCCTGGCACTGGGTTGCCCCGGAAATGCGGTTTGCGAAAGCCGCCGAGGTGCTTTGGCCTGATGGCTCACTGGCTGTGTTCGGACATGTTCCGGTAGGACTACCCGCGCCCTTACTTGAACAATTCAAGCAAATATACCTGCGTCACACAAGTCACTGGGGTCCCCCGCCCGAAGCCGGATACCTGCCCAACGGTCCGTTCAAGGGGTGGTTTGACGCATCGGGGCTATTTGGACCCGTGGAGCACGAGAGCTATCCGTGGAAATGGCATCACACGGCATCGAGCTATGTGAAGCTTTTGCGCACACGGTCGTATCACCGGATGCTTGCGCCAGCGAAACTCGAAGAACTGCTTGAGGAGATTACCAAAGCAATCGACAGCCACGGCGGCGCGTTTGACGCGGACTACGAAACCCACCTCTATATGGCCCGTCGACTCGATCGCGATCGCGTGCTCCGCACACTCAACTAGACTTCTCACTAGATTTCCCTCCTTTGCCGCGGAGCAACTGCGGCTCATTTCGACCTTCCCCATTTCGGGGCGCAAACACAACGAATCCAGAGCAGGCGCACGAGCCGTGCCCCCGCGGGCTACCCAGATGGATCAAGACGAAAACGCGGAAGCCCTCAAAGCGATCGCGGCTGAAGCATTTGCTTCGCTTGTCGGCACCAAGCAGATTCCGCCGTTCTCCTCGCGTCCTCGGGGGTTGAGCGTTGATGATGCCTATCGCGTGACGCCGCTAGTCCGGCAAATGTACGAGGCCGGCGGCGCCAAAGTGCTCGGACGCAAGATCGGCTTCACCAACCGCACGATTTGGGAGCAATATGGCGTCTACGCGCCGATCTGGGGCTACGTTTTCGACCGTACCGTGCACGATCTTGTCACCGTCGAGGCACTGCCGCTCAAGCCCTTTTCCCAACCGCGCATTGAGCCTGAGATCGTGTTTGGCCTGGAGGCTGCGCCTTCCGCGCAGATGGACGAAACGGCCTTGATGTCGTGCATTGCGTGGGTCGCGCTTGGCTTCGAAATCGTGCAGTCGATCTATCCGGAGTGGAAATTCTCCGCAGCCGATACCATCGCCGCCAACGGGGTGCACGGAGCGCTCTTGATCGGGCCGCGTCATCCGTTCGGGCCGCGCGCGGCGGAATGGCAGCGGACGCTATCCGCTTTCGAGATTGACCTGAAATGTGGCGGCCGGCTGGTCGACCGCGGACGAGCCGCGAACGTGCTGGGCGGGCCGCTCTCGGCGCTGCGTCATCTCGTCGGTTTGCTGGCGACCGACCCGATCAACCCGCCGCTCGCGGCCGGCGAGATCGTCAGCACCGGCACGTTGACGAAAGCGATGCCGGTCGCTTCCGGCGAGGTATGGACCGCCGCGCCAAGTGGAATAGCGCTTGACGCGATCCGGCTCCGATTTAGTTGAAACTCGCGGCCGACATGCAAATCCCTGCCGGTGATAGCCGACAGGGACCAGCAGAAAGGATGACAGACGGCGAGTTGTAGCACCCGGCGCGTCAATGGACCTGCGCTCAATTCAAATCCACGGTGCAAATCCATGCAAGACCATTTTGTGGCAGGGAATTATTCATCCCGCTTATCCACCATCAGAAACGCGCGCGTCAAAATTTGTCTTTGTCCTTTGGCGCGGACATCACCCCGCCGGTGATCCGCTGCATATGTTCGCCTGCATTCGTAAACTGACTCCTCAAAAACTCCGATTGAATTTGCATGGCTTGTTGAAGGTCGGTGGCATGAACCAGTCTTCGCGCATGCTCGAACGCAGCCTTCATATTCTGCTCGGTGAACGATAGGGCCTGCTTGGAAATCTCCGCGCCCGGACTGGGAACGGAGGTCATCGATTTGCTGGCAGCATCAAAAAACATCCCGAATGCTTTTTCTGCCTGATCGATGGTTTTTTCGGCCAAATCGCGCAATTCGGCCGGGACTTCCAGTTTCGGTTCAATCATGGTCGCCATCCTCCCCTTTTGGATTGAGGATTACCACATTTCAGGAATGGCGTCTTTGCAGTGTTTGCCTCGAGGCCCACTATCCTTTCGAAGCCATTACAATAGAGGCTCGATGCGGAAGAAGGATTAAAGCTGTTTCGCCGGGCCGTCGAGCTGACCGGATCCGGCAAAGGGTAAAAACGGTATGGCGTCCAGGAAATCTGGTTTAGAAGTGATATCTTCGGGCCCAGTTCTTTGGACGCAGAAATATCCAGGCACCCTCGATTTTCAATGCGGTATTCGCCGCAAACAGGACAGGCGCGTCTAACGCCACCTCCCAATGCTTTTCAAGCGCCTCTGAGCGGCTTCGCAATTGAGCGCACGGCTCTCACAATTAGCCGATGGCGCGATGGTGGTCTGTCGTAACTAGACTTGACCTCGGCTCGCCCAACAAGATTGTACCGAGCAAGTTTTGCATTTCCAGGCGCGCGGTGACATGCGACATGGTTGGCCGCGTACCAAGCGTGATGTCATCGATGTCATCGACGGCCGTCAATCCACGCGGATAAAGCTCTCGAAAAATCACCCGCTCGGCCAATCCTTCGACACAGCGAAAATCAAGCCATCGGGAGAGCTCTTGCAGCCCGCCGCCCACGAGACGCTTGTTGCGCGAACTAATCGTCGAAAGTCGATTGCGCAAAACAATCCAATCAATAGATAATTTATCGAGTTGGCGCTGGCGGCGCGCCACCTGCACCATCTGGGAATAATGGCTGGTCCCGGTCATCTCGAAGGTCTTCGGATCGACAGTACCGAGCACATCCAGATCGACAAAACTGTCATTCAGCGGTGTAATCAAGGTATCAGCCAATGAATGCGCCAACCGCATCAAGTAGCTGTCGTGACCAGGGGTATCAATTACAATGACCCCGTATGTGCGCGCCAGGGTGTCCACGGTATCAGTCAGAGCCTTGCATCCGACCGCCTCGTCTTCGGCAGTGGGATACTGAACTTTGCCGAAACAAAAATGATCGGGAATTTCGAGTTCGCGAGCAGCCTGCTTGGCCCAGGCGCGTCGGTTCTCGATAAAATGGGTGAAGCTCTTTTGCCTCGCATCGAGATCGATGGTGGCGACACGTTGGCCTGACTTGATCAACGCAATCGCAATATGCATTGCGACAGTGGATTTGCCCGATCCACCTTTTTCATTCGCTACGACGATAACGCGGGTGGACGACATGAACCCTCGCGGCTGGTTCGGCCGACTATTCCAAACTCGAATTGATCTGACTATCAGCCCTGATTCTTGATTTTCCCGCAACTTGTTCAATCCGCACACAAAGTCGCTGCATATGGCGGAATCGCTGAGCATTTGTGATGACCCCCCTGTCGCAGCCCGAACTCGGTTTCGAGCTACGCGGCTGAGCACCTGGCCAAAGCGTGATGTCTTTCTGAATTTCAAGGGCAGATACGTCGAGTTGCAGCGCGATCCCGCGGGCGGCCGCTACTTTGATCCTGCGAATGGTCCGCCTAAACTGACCGGGCCGAACCCGAGTAGGTTGAAAGTATGCCAAGGAACAACTGGCTTGGCAACGCAAACATCCATCAAGGTCAAGCTGCCGCATCCGACGGCGGTTTCGAAACGATCCTCGCGTAAATCCCGTGGTTTCGATTGTTGTCGTCGACGAGTCCGGCAGGGAAGGTTCACCGCCGGTCCGTGCACTCGGACGCAAACTCGGCCTCAGTTTCAACGAGACCGACTAGCGTCACGTCTCTAACAATCGTTGGAATGCGCGATTTCACTTATCGCCGGACGGTATCCGTTCGATTGACTTGCTGAGCGCGAGCCTTATCTCGCGGCTGCTCCTGCCCCTGCTCATCGCGCACGATGCCCTGATCCGGAGCATGGCCGCGACCTGACTCAGGCCTTGTCTCTGGTCTTGTTCCACGCCTTGGTTCAGGCTTCGGCATGCCTTTCTGACCCCCATGCTTGCCACCTTGATCTTGCACACCTTCCAGATCGTTTTCTTTTGGCATCGCGATCGACCTTGGTTCGTAGCGAACGGCTACACGTTCGCACCGTTCTTCGACGGCGTGTTTCGTTTCACGCCGAGTTAATGCCATTCGATACCACCCGGTTCCATCGGTGAACGACGAAGAGTCCCGCCCGGCAAAGAGGGCCTTGCTCTTCGCAATGACGGCGGCAGAGTCCGATCATTGCTGCTTTTCCCAGAATGACAGCAGGCCCTGCGATGCGGAACCGCCGATCACGCAGGGAATGCCGAGAGCGACCTGTCCGAGTGCGGCCGCCGAGACGCAGCCGAGTGCAACGGCGCCGACGCCGACCTGGCCCCAGAAGTCGAGATTGCGCCGGCTATCCGAACCCTTGGCCTTGAACTCTTCCACGGCGGCGAGCGCATCCTTGCGCACCGCACCGAGTTGCACGGTGTCAGCGGCCTGGATCACCTCGGCGAGCGGGGTTTTGATCGCCGCGGGCTGCCCCGCAAGCTCACTGCGAAGAAACTCGCGCAGTCCTGCGTCGCGCACCGCGTAGCTCGCCAACGTGTAGCGGGCCATGCTGCCGACCGTCAGCTTGTCGACGGTCTCGCGGCTTTTGCTCCAGGGCAGCATCTGCATGATACGCACGATCGGAAGGTGCGAGCCGGTGGCAAAATAATATCCCCACAACGTATCCAGCAGATCCTGACTGCCGGCGAAAGTGAGCGCCGTATTCAGCTTCCTATCCTCCTTGGCAAAAGGATTACGCGTGAACACGCCGCGCAGCTTGTCGAACATGCCGGGCTTTGCCTCTTCCAGCGGAATGGCCGTCAAAGTTGGCAGCGTGCCCGCGAGATAGCTGTCGATCATCACCTGCCGTCCCGGCATCTTCGGGGCGATCCGGCGCAGCAAATTCCGCCAGTCCGGCAAGCCGGAATAGGCGATGGCGCGGACGATCACCCATTCGTCCTCCGGTGGCACCGGAAAAAAGCTGTTGACGAGCTGTTCGGCCTTTGCCGGGTTCGACCCGATCGCGCCGGCAATGAAGCCGAGATAGATGCCGGAGTTTTCCGGCTCCTTAAAGCTTTGCGCGTGAAACAGCACGCGCACGGCAGCGGGGACATGAGCGTAGTCGGGCTTGGCCCGATAGTTGTAGATCCACTGCTGCACCACGTTGAGTGAAGCGCGCGGATCGATCTCAGGCGTGACGGCGGCAGCCGCCGGCTGGCCCAGCAAAAACAGACTGGCGAGGAATGTTACGTAACGCATGTGATGCTCCTAGCAACCGCGGGCGCATGCGAGGCATCGCCTACGCGAACGCTTTGCGGTTCTTTGGCTAGCGGGAATTTGGAGCGGCTATACGACAATTTCTGGAACGGGCGGTTCGGCGCAGCGTCGAAATTATGGCGACCGTTAATGTTTAAGCCCGCAACTAACCTTACGTCAGACATTCTTTCGCCCCGCGCAGGCAATTCGATCGCTGCGCTCAATGGGAGACAGGCGGAGCGCGATGAGACAATGCAGGGCGTCGAGCGGGCGACGCCACCGGTCGAGGGCCGCGGGTGCGCTGCTCATCACCGCGCTCAGCTTTTTGTCGACGCAGGCGCTTGCGACAGAGGCCATGCCAGCGCGCGATGCTATCGACGTGCAGGGCAATCGCCGCATCGACGCCGACACGGTCCGTTCGTATTTCCCCGCCACCCCCGACGGCCGTTACGATGAAGCCACGCGGGACGCGGCGCTCAAGGCGCTGTTGGCAACAGGCCTGTTCGACAAGGTTACGATCGATCGCGCCGGCGAACGGCTGGTGGTGCATCTCGCGGAGGCCCCCGTGCTGGACCGTGTCGCGTTCGAAGGCAACAAGAAGATACAGGACAAGGATCTTACTGCGGTCATCGAATCCAAACCGCGCGGCACGCTGCAGCGCGCCGTGGTGCAGGCCGATGTCGGCCGCATCATGGAAGCCTACCGGCATGCCGGACGCGACGATGTTAGTGTCGTGCCGCAGATCATCGGTCGCGGCAATGATCGTGTCGACCTCGTCTATGTGGTGACGGAGGGCGCGAAGACGACGGTGCGGCAGATCAACTTTGTCGGCAACAGCGTGTTCGGCAAGCGGCAGCTTGCCGCTGTGATCAAGACCTCCGCAACCAATGTGCTGAGTTTTCTGACCCGCGGCGATGTCTACGATCCCGACCGTGTCGCGGAGGATCGCGAGCAGCTTCGACTGTACTACCGCAGCAAGGGCTATGCCGACGCCAGCATGCTTTCGGCGAACGCCGAATACGATCCTGCCACACACGGATTCACGCTGACGTTTACGATCGACGAAGGCCCGCTCTATCATTTCGGCGAAATCAACATCGTCTGTAATGTACCGGGACTGGATTCCGAAAAACTCCGTCCTCTGCTTGTGGCGCGGCCCGGCGCGGTGTTTGACGGCAACGCGCTGGACAAGACCACCGAAGTTCTCACGATCGAGCTGGCAAAGCTCGGTTTTCCCTTTGCACAGGCCGTCCCCCGCACCACGCGCGATGCCGCCGCGCACCGTATCGATGTTTCGTTCGTGATCGATCAGGGGCCGCGGACCTATGTCGAGCGCATCGAAATCCACGGCAATACCCGCACCCGTGGCTATGTGATCCGGCGTGAATTCGACATCGCCGAGGGCGATGCCTACAACAAGAGCCTGATCGACCGCGCCGAACGGCGGCTCAAGAACCTGAACTATTTCAAGGTCGTCAAGATTACGAGCAAGCCGGGTTCAGTGGCGGATCGCGTCGTGCTCGATGTCGAGGTTGTCGAACAGTCGACCGGCGAGTTCAACATCGCCGGCGGTTACTCAACGACCGATGGCCTTCTCGTCGAGGTCAAGCTGGGCGACAGCAATTTCCTCGGCACCGGCAATGCTCTCAAGTCCTCCGTGACCTATGGCCAGTACGCCCGCGGGGTCGATCTTTCAGCTTCCGAGCCGTACTTCCTCGGCACCCGCGTTTCGGCGGGCATCGAGCTTTACGGCAAGCAGAACGATTCGAGCCCCTATCAGTCCTACGGCAGCGACGTCTATGGCGCGACCATGCAGTTCGCCACGCCGCTGACCGAGCAGCTTGGCGTGCAGTACCGCTACTCGATCTATAACCAGAATGTTACGCTCGATCCGGCGTCATTGGCCGCGGCGCCGTCGCTGCCGATCCAGCAGGCCGCACTCGCCGGCCCGCAATGGGTCTCCTCCGTCGGCGACACCATCACTTATAGTACGCTCGACAATAGCAAAAGCCCGACCGACGGAATCAAATCGCAACTCACGCAGGATCTGGCAGGCCTCGGCGGCGACGTAAAATTCCTGCGCACCACCGAGGACCTGCGCTACTACCACGCGATCAACGATGACGTGGTCAGCTTGGCGCGCGCGCAAGGCGGTTATATCACCGGCTGGGGCGGCCAGCAGGTGCCGCTGATCAACAGCTTCTTCGGCGGCCCGACGATGGTGCGGGGCTTTGCGCCGAACGGGTTCGGCCCGCGCGATCTCACCCCCGGCACGAACATGGATAATGTCGGCGGCAGCATGTACTGGGCAAGCACCCTTGAATTACAGAGTGCGATCCCCGGCGTACCAAAGGAGTACGGGCTGAAGGCGGCCGCGTTCGTCGATGCCGGCAGCGTCTTTAGCTACGGCGGGCCGACGACATTTCCAGGCTCCACGCAATCGCTGCAAATCGCCAATTCCAACATCGTGCGCTCGTCGGTCGGCGTGGGCCTAATCTGGGACTCGCCGTTCGGCGCACTTGGCATCAACTACGCGGCGCCGCTAAGCAAAGCGGCCTACGATGTGGTGCAGCCGTTTAGCTTTACCACCGGCGGATTTTGAGGGGAACCCGCAGCGAGCTGGCGGGCGACACGCCAGGGCCCCTGCTCTGGAAAGCGGCACATACCCACTACCGTCGCTCCGTCGCGAATCCATAAATCAGAGCCAGCCGGTCGAGACACTCCCGTAATCGCCGCGCGAAATAATCGATCCAGCGCTGCCCGCGCAATCCGCGCCGCTGCCCGATCTGCTCCATGGTCATGCCCAGAATCAAAACCTCATGCACCAGCGCCGCGCCGTCGGCGCCGAGTTCGCGTTCGGCGCGGTTCAGCCGTAGCACCGCCTTGCGCTGTCCTTCGGTAACCGGCTCCCGCATCCGCACACCATCGACGTATTCCCGCGAGGGATCGACGGCCTGCGGACCGCGTTCGGCTTTCTCCCAATCTTCCTGAAACGCCCGTCCGCCCTGGTATTGCGCCTCATCGATTTGACGATGCGTGTGCAGCCGCGCCAAGGGATCGTTGCGGATCGAGCGCAGCGTAACGATCTTTTCTCCCGGCTCGAGCGCGAGCGGGTCATCCACTTCAATGGCCGCCACCTCCGCATTGCGCGGCAAATCCCGCGATTTGCGATCGTGCACTTTTGTTAGGTTGTGCGGCTTGTTGCGTTTTGCCCGTGCCATGTTGGATTGCTCCGTTGCAAAAAGTGACGTTTTAATTCGCTGGTTATGGCGTTCGCCCGTTACATCGTCTTGCTGGCGGCATAGGCCGCAAGCTCGCGACTGATCTTGGGGAGCTGCCTGCCGTCGCGGTCAGATGGCGCTATCGCCGAGATTGCCGCCGACAAAGAGGAGCAGCGGCTTTATCTGGCCACCATCGTCGCCGGCTCCGGTGCGCGTGTCATGTGCCGCCGCCACAAGCTTGAGCAAGACGGTGCCGGCTGTCCGTTCCGAAACGGTGCCGGCGCCGCGCGTCAGATGAAAATGCGGAACGCAGTAGCTTGAACCCTTGCGGCGGGGATGGCCGCAAAACGTGATAACTTCGCCCTCCTCGTCGCCGCCGTAAGGGTAGCGGCAATCGCCGAGTTCGAGCTCGATCAGCGAAAGATGCCGCGGATCGATTTCGACACAGCGAAGTTTGGCCGTCTCCGTGCGTTCGAAAACCGGCATCGGCCGCATGAACTCGGGTGGAAGACGCTGGCGTAGTTTGTGAAGCCGGGGTTGTTGGGCTTTCGGCGGCACCATCGGCCGGTGCTTGAGCAAATTTTTGGGCTGTCCGGGACCGGCAACTCCCATGCGCTTGGCGCGGCCGAGCGCGGCATTGCGGGAATAGGCGGTGTTGAACCTGACGTTAATCGCATCGGCGATCTCGGCGTAGGAGAGGCCCTTGGCAAAATATTCCCGCAACGCTTCCGAATGCTCGCTCGACCAGTTTGATTGCATTCTTATCTCTCCCCGATGCTTCCCGTCATTGCGAGCGACGCTGCCAGACTCACCTCCGGTAATTTCGGATATTCCGAAATCAAAGTCAAGCTTGATTTCGGATAATCGGAATTGCTATAATTTCTGAAATTCGGAAAAGATGTGCCATGCTGGATATCAGGATGATCGAGCGGGGACTGGAGAAACCGGGCAAGACCAAGGGCGGTCTGGCGACCGCGATGGGCGTTCGCCCGGGCGCGGTATCGGAAATCCTGTCCGGGCTGCGCCTGATCAAGGCGTCGGAAATCGCGGCCATCATCGATTACCTCGAACTCAATTCGGTGCCGATCATGGGCCGCGTTGGCGCCGGCGCGGCGATCGAGCCGGAACACGAGCAGGTGCCGCCAGAAGGCCTGGGTGAGGTTCAGTTGCCCTTCCCTATTTCGGAAGAAACCATCGCCTTTGAAGTGGCCGGTGATTCGATGCTGCCGAAATACGAAAACGGCGACGTTATCGTGGTCTACAGGGAGCAGCGCCATCCCTTAGCGAGTTTCTACGGAGAAGAGGCCGCGGTCAGGCTGAAGACCGGTGAGCGTTACCTGAAAACGATCGAGCGGGGAAAATCTCCTTCCCTCGTCAATCTCACGAGTTTCAATGCCAAGCCGATCAACGGCGTGAAACTGGAGTGGATCGGCGAGATCTGCGTCACCCTGCCGAGAGGCCAGATCGAGCGTTTGCGGGCCAAAGCCACCGCCCGGACGCGTAAGGCGGCCAAAACCCATGCCGGGCGGGCACAAGAGCAATAAAAGGAATCTCGAATCAGGCACGCCTGCGGATTCTGACCACCGGTGCAATTTTTACGGCCAGCGCGGATTTTTCTGATTTTCAGAATTATTGGCTTGACAAATTTCTGATTTTCAGAAATATTCGGATGCATCGCAAGCCCGCTCCGGGGCAAGAGAGTAGCCTTTGCAGTATTTCGTCGTCATGATCGACTATGGACGGCGCGGGCGCGAGGCCATCGTCGATCCCGAAATCACAAGGCGCGAAGTCATCTCCCGCGTCGTGTCCGGCGAATACAAGAACATCAACTTCATTCACGAAATAACCGATTCCGCGGTCGACGATATTACCTCCGAAATTCTGGCGGAGGCGGCACTTCCGGAAATCGGGATCACCGGCGCCAACCTGCAAGTTGTCGGTTTCGATCACGCGCGGGATCTCCGCAAGCATGAGGAAGTATGACGGCGCGAAGTTCGGATCGGGCCGTCATTATCATCGATTAGCGGCTTGCCTCCTCCGGGTTCCTGTGCCCACCCCTTAACCGTGACGCTGCCGATTTTCATCATCCGCTAGCGGAGTTCCCGGCACCGGATGTTACACGAAAGCCACACTCACGAAAATTGCGCCGTCGTTCTACGAACGTTCGCAAGAGTTGATAATAAGCATTGGTCCTGCGCGGTTAAGCTTTCTGTGGGGCTGAGACTGGTCGTGCATCCTCGTTGAAGGAGACCCCACATGCCAGCTTACGCTCAACGACATCTCGAAGCTGAGCTAACTCCGATTGTTTGCCCGGGTTGCATGGGCATTCTTCCTATGTACGTCAGGGACGTTGAGCCCCATTGGAGTATGGCGAAGATCGATTTCACCTACGAATGTTCCGACTGCGGAACTGAAATCAAGCAGACGATAACCAAGCCCGAACAGCGACACTGAAGCCGAGTTCCCTCGCCGCGGCTTGGCGAAATCGCTGCCTTATGTCGATGACGACCAGAACTTGGTCGCTCAAACCAAGAGCGCGCGCTGGCTCTTCTGCTTATTATGTCGTGCTTGGAACGTGGTTCAAGATCCGCTGCCGACGATCCAGCATTTGGAAAAGGCGGGCCCGCCTAGCGGGCCGATGCCAAGGCCTGATCTACTGACGACCGCATTTCTCCGGCGAGGGAACTCGAACCGTTGCAGCTGGCTGGCCGCACTTGACGAATGAAGCAAGCTCCTTGATCCCGTCTTTGTGATCGGGACAAATGATCTCTACCCGGCCACCCGGGCCCGGGTAGATCGCCAGCCGAAAGCCGTGCAGCTTCACGATCGCAGCCACCAGATTGAGGCCAAGACCCACACCCGGCGTATTTCGGATCTTGTCGGAGCGGTAGAAACGTCGCAGCACGACCTCGCGCTCCTGGTCGCTGATGCCGCAGCCGCTGTCGGTCACGCGCAAAATCGTGGCCTTATCGCCGCGTAACAGCTCAATGCCCACCCTTCCGCCTTCGGGCGTAAATTTGATGGCATTATCGACGAGGTTGGCGACCGCCTCGATCAACAAATCCCGGTCGCCGCGCACGTCAAGGCGGTGCGTCGCAATGACCCGTAGGGCGATATTTTTGTTCTCGGCGATCGGTTCGTAGATGTCGCACACCTCCCGCAGCATCTCGTGCAAGGCGACGCTGTCGAAGCCCACGGAACGGCGGCTGTTTTCGATCTCCGCGAGACGCAATAGCGCGGTGATGATCGTCAGCGACTGATCGATGCCTGCGATTGCCTTATCCGCAACAGTCTGGAGCTGCTCCAAAGTGGTTGCGTTGGTGCGGCCTCGCTCGAGGCTAAGCCGGGCGCGGGTCAAGGGCGTCCGCAGATCGTGGGCGATGTCGTTGCCGACGCCGGCGAGCGCATGGATCATGGTTTCCATTTCATCGAGCATGCCATTGACGATGATCGCGAGCTTCGAAAACGGCTCGTCGACGGTACGGTGCGGAAGCCGCTCGCGCAGATCGCCGGCGATAATGCGCTGAACCCGCTGGTTGACCTCTTCGACCCGCTTCTGGGCGCGCACGCTCAGCCACGCGCCGGCCAACAGGCAAAGACCAAAGCCCGGCAAGAGACCCAGCGCGAGCGCCTGACCGACGACATGGGAGATCTCGCTGGCTTCATCGACATTTCGTCCGATCACCAGCACGTCACCGTTTCGCATACGCCGGGCAATTGCACGGATGACCTGGTGTTCGCGGCGACCTCGATCCGTCCTGATGATGTTGGCGCGTTGCGCCGGAGCGTCGATCCGCAGATCGGATGGCAAGCTTTCCAGATTGCCGGTGATCCGGCGACCGTCGGCGGCAAATATCGCCGCGAGGTGCACTTCTCTGGGATCCTGTCTCAAGCGGTCGTCGATTGCTTCCAGCCGCCGCTCCGGCGATAGGCCGACGATCTCGTCCATTTCCGCTGTTATGACGCGGTCGGATCGCGCCGTCAGGTAGTCATCGATCTGCCAGTAAATAAATCCGAACAGCACGATGACGAAAACTGCAAACACGCCGGCCACCATCAAAGCCCAGTGGAAGGTGTTTGAGCGAATGAATTGCGGTTGACGCATCGCAGTGTCGCCGCCCGGTATCTTTGCTTGACGCCAACCGCGGCGCGCTTCCGGCGGAACCATCCGAAGGTTTATGACACCGCCCGAAGAATGAACCCGGCGCCGCGGACATTATGGATCATAGGGACTTCGTCGGCTTGGTCCACCTTGTGACGCAGACGGCCCATATGCACGTCTACAAGATTGGTTGCAGGAACGAATTTGTAATTCCAGACCTCCTCAAGCAGCATGGCCCGCGTCAGCAACTGATCGCTGCGCTGCATCATATATTCAAGCAGACGAAATTCCCGGGGCAGCAATTCGATCACGCGATCGCCCCGTTTTGCAGTGCGCGCGATCAGATCGAGTTCCAGCGGCCCGACCCGCAGCGTCGTCTCGCGCGATTCGGCCGGCCGGCGCAGCAGTGCTTCTACCCTGGCCACGAGTTCCACGACCGCGAATGGTTTTGTAAGGTAATCGTCCCCACCCATCCGCAATCCGCGTACGCGATCGTCCACTGCGCCAAGCGCACTCAGCACCAGCACCGGGGTGCGCACTTGATCCTTCCGCAGGGCCTCAATGACCGCGAGGCCATCCATTCCAGGCAACAGCCGATCGACGATCATGGCGTCTGGCCGCGATGAACGCGCCTTGTCCAAACCTTCCACACCGTTGGCCGACCATTCGATTTCAAAACCCCGATCGGCCAGCTCGGCCGCAATTTCCTCAGCCGTTTCGCTGTCATCCTCGATGAGAAGCACTTTTGCCATCAACTGATTTCCGACTGCCTTCGCGGTGCTCCCACTTGGCATCCCTGGAACCATACGCCTGATCGAGACCAAAGCCATAATGCCAACCGCCCACAAATGCCAAGCCTCAAAGGAGCCGGATAGCGCCGCCCCGTCTCACTCGGGGGCATAAGACGTGACGGCGCCATCCGCTCTGCGGCTGTCTGACCACCGCCTCCGGGGGGCGAGCGCGGTGGTGCCGCTCATCAAAAACATAGGCTCGAACAACTGGCGGCACCATTAAATAGGCTTTTAGAATCGGCGTGGCGCTCGAGGATCCCGCTGCGGCACCAAGCGTCAGGACATCTGTGCTGCCTGAGGCCGAGTTGGGACCTTGCTGCCTTCGGTCAGATCGAAGGCTGGATCAAGACGCGCTGATAGTCTTCTGCTGATGCAGCGCCTGCACTTGGACTTCTTCCGCTACCGCATTGGCTGTCGCAATAGTGCGCCTCGAACTTCTCCGGCTGGAAGTTTGAAGCCCGCTGGTTGACGATACGTTTCACCAAGTCGAGCCGACAAACCGGCTGGCGGCGAGGTCTCCCGTCAACAGCCCGATGGCGGCGATACGCCCGGCGTTGCCGCAGCGCCCGTTGCGTTGGCCGGCGCCATCGTGGCGGGCGTCGACAGATCCATCGTCATGCTCTCGGCGCATGCCGACGTATTCGGCGTCGGCATCACCGCCGTTGTCGGATCGATGCTAGTGCCAGCTAGCTGCGCGACTGTGGGTTGAATCGTACCAGGCGGGGGGCTGCTCGGAACCTCGGGGGTCGAGAGCGGCAAAGCGGCGCCGTTGGTCGGCGGACCTCCCGGCGTAGAGCTGCATACGGTAGTCGACGGGCTGCCCAGCGGAGACACTGGCGATATGGTTCCGGTCGTGCTGCCGATGATCGACGTGGGAATGGTCCCCAACGCGGTTCCTGGCATCATCGCGGTCGACGACACCGTCGTTGTCGATGGCATCGTCGTGGTCGATGGCATCACCGTGGCTGTGCTGCCCGATGTGGAGGCGGTGGTCGGTACCGTGGTCGATGGCACCGGCGTTGTGCCCATGGAAGGTGGCGGAGAAGCTGCTGCTAAAGCCGAGGACTGCACCGGTACGGTCGAGTCGGGAAAATCTGACATGAATGATGAGGCTGGTTGTGCGGACAACGGCAGCGGGGACGCGATGGAGCTACCCGTTGTGGGCGCGGAAGAAACCGTCGTCGGTGCCGCGGAAACCGGTGGCATGGTTCCGGTCGACATCGGCGTAACCGTCACCGTCGGCGTTCCAGGCGCGATTTGACCTGTTGGGGCAGAACAGGTCACGACCGTCCCCGGCGTTGTCGGGTCAGAAGCCAGCGGCACCGGTGCCAGCGTCGTGCCGGGAGTGCCGGGCTGGGTCATCGCCGAGAACGGGCTCGGGCCATTGAGTGGAGAAGTCACGATCGCCCCTGGCGTCGATGGAATGCCCATGGCTGTGGTACCCATGGTGGAGACCTGCGCCATGCAAGCGCTGCAGCCTGCCAACAAGATGGCCGTCGTTGTAACCAGCAACCGTCGCATCGCCATTGCCTCCTCTGCTCCGATCTAGCTTGTCCGCGGTTTGTCTTTGCGAACCGCGACCTTGTCGCCTTCCGCCAGGTTCACCATCGGATTGAGGATGACCTGATCGCCGGGCTTGACGCCGTCGTGCACTTCGACCTCCGTGCCGAAGTCACGTGCAATCGTTATTTTCTGCAGATGGACAATGCCATTCTCGACGACCGCGACATGCACGCCGTTCTGATCGAATACCACCGCATCGGCGGATATGATCATCGATGGCGTCTTTCTCGGGATGAATAACTCGACAGTGCAATAGATCCCGGGACTGAGAGCGCCGTCCGGATTGGGAACGTCGATCTCGGTCAGCAGCGTCCGGCTGCCGGGCTGCAACGCGCTCGCTATACGCGTGACTTTGCCGGGAAAGGTGCGATTGGGAATCTCGGGGACATGGACCACCGCGTCGACGCCGGGCCCAACCCCGAAGGCCTCGTCCTGGGGGACGAACACCTGGGTGCGGATCACGTCAGCGTGCATCAGTGTAAACATGAAGGTCGACCCCGACGTCACCAGGCTGCCGTTGTCGATGTTGCGCTGGGTAATCACACCGTCGAACGGCGCAACGACGCGCTGATAGGCCTTCTCCTGCTCCAGGATTCGAATCTGGGCTTGCTGAGCTTCAATATTCGACTGAGCAACTCCCACCGCTGCCTGCTGCGCCTGCAGGGTCAGGCGGTCGTTGTCGCCCTGCTGAAGCGTGAGCCATCCTTGCTTGACCAGATTGCTGTCGCGCGCATTAGTGACCTGGGCGAGCTCACGGCTTGCCTGCGTCTGTTGCAATGTCGCCTGGTTCTGGGCCAGCGTCGCCTTGGCCTGCGCAATCTGGTGGTCGAGCTCCGGGGCGGTAATGTCCGCCAGCAGGGCGCCCGCCTTGACCCGGTCACCGATATCGACGTAGCGCTTTTCGATGTAGCCGCTGGTGCGCGCAAAGATATTCGCCGCCTCAAAGGCCGTCGTGGTCGCCGGCAGGCTGACGGTGATTTTGCCGCTGCTGGCGTGGACCGCATCGACACGAACCTCGGGGACAAGCGTCCTGCTCCGTTGCGCGGTGGCCGCGAGCTCGAGCTCGGCCTGGTAGTGGCGCCAACCTCCTATTCCAAGGCCACCCACGAGCAACAGCAGTGCGCCTCCGCCCAGCAGCGCAGCTCCATACCGGCGTCGCCGCTTGGGCGCAGCGTTGGGTACCGCAACGATGCGATCGGTGTCGGGATCAAGCCGGTCCTCAACACCATCATTTCTTGGCCGTACATGAATCTCGGTCATTCTGGAACTTCCTCGAATACGCCATGGTGAGGCTTTCCATCGTTGCCCTTGCGCAGCATGGCGAACAGGTAAGGCACAATCAGTAACGTTGTCGGCGTCGCGAACAACAGGCCGCCGATGACGGCGCGTGCCAGCGCGGCATTCTGTTCCTCGCCGGCGCCGCCGATTGCCATCGGGATCATGCCGACGATCATCGCGGCCGCCGTCATCAGCACCGGCCGGATTCGGGTGCGGCCGGCGCTCAGCGCGGCTTCAAAGGCCGAATGGCCCTTCAGCTGCTGCTCACGCGCGAAGGTCACCAGCAGGATCGAATTCGCCGAGGCCACGCCAACCGCCATGATCGCCCCCATCAGCGAGGGCACGTTCAGCGTGGTGCCGGTGATGAACAGCATCGTCACGATGCCGCAGAGCGTCGCCGGCAGGGCCAGGATCACGACGAACGGATCGCCCCAGGTCTGGTAGTTCACGACCATCAGCAGGTAGACGAAGACGGCGGCGAACAGCAGTCCGATGCCGAGATTCCGGAACGAGTCGTTCATGCTCTGGATCTGGCCAACCACCTGAATCGTATTGCCGGGTTTGAGCTTCTGCTGCAGCTCCGCCGTGACCTTGTGGATGTCGGCAGCAACACCGCCGAGATCGCGGCCCTGCACGCTGGCATAAACGTCAAAGACCGGCTGGATGTTGGTCTGGTTGGAGTTAGTGGGCACCTTGTCCCGCTTGAAGGTCGCGACATTGCTGAGCATGCCCGGGACCGGTTGGCCGCTCACCGCCGAGAGCGAGGTGGAGACCGGCGTGTTTTTAAGCGCATTCAGCGAATTGACTTTGCGTTCCGGCGTTTGCACGGCAATGTAATAGGGGATGCCCGAGGTCGGATCGGTCCAGAAGTTGGGCGACACCTGCTCCGACGAACTGAGGCTGACATTGACATTGGTCGCCACCGTGCTGGCATTGAGGCCAAGCTGCGCTGCCCGGCTCCGGTCGATCTGGGCGTAGAACGCCGGAGCGTCGACTTCCTGTTGCAGATGCGCGTCGACAATGCCCGGAATCGCGGCAAGGCGTTGACGGAGCTCCTTCGCGACGGAAAGATTGTTCAGGTCATAGCCCATCGTCCGGACGTCGATCTGCGCCGGCAATCCGAAGTTCAGAATCTGCGTCACCATGTCGGCCGCCTGGAAATAGAACGTGCTTTCGGGAAACGCTGCGGGCAGCACCTGACGCAATTTCTTGATATAGTCGGCGGTCGGCTTGTGCCCCTCCTTCAGCTGAACCTGGATGACACCGTCGTTGATTCCGATCGTGGAACCATCCGCGAATGCCAGATTGTAGGCTCGCGCCGGCAGCCCGATATTGTCGATAATGAGCTCGCGGTCCTTTTCCGGAATGACTTCGCGGATCTTGTCCTCGACCTTCTGGAATATCGCCTCGGTGCTTTCGATCCGGGTTCCGGCAGGGGCGCGAACGTGAAGCTGGATCTGGCCGCCATCGATCAGCGGGAAAAAGTCACGGCCAACGGAGAGCAACATCACCGTGCCGAGGCTAAGTATCAGGACGGCGACGACGGGCACGATGACCCGCCGGCGAAGCAGCATCGCGAGCAGTTTCGAGTATCCATTACGCATGCGCTCGAAGCCGCGGTCGAATGCGGCGGACATCCGCGAGAAGAAGCCGGTCGGGGCATCATGGTTGTCGGTGTGGCGGCGTTCGCTCTTCAGCAGCAGGCCGATCGTGATCGGAGTGAGTGTCCGCGACAACCCGTAGGACGCCAGCATTGCAAACACGACGGCAAGCCCGAGCGGCGTGAACAGATATTTGGCGGGTCCGTCGAGGAACACCACCGACGTAAATACGCAACTGATGGCGAGCGTCGATACCAGCGTTGGTATCGCGATTTCAGCGGCGCCGTGCAGCGTCGCTTCGGAAAGCGGCATGCCCTCCTCGGTCCACAGACGATGGGTGTTTTCGATGGTCACGGTCGAATCGTCTACCAATATGCCGACCGCCAGCGCCAGGCCGCCCAGGGTCATGGTGTTCAGGGTTTCACCGAGGAAGTACAGCACGACGAGCGACGACAGAATCGCCAGCGGAATCGAGATCATCACCACCAGCGTCGAGCGCCAGGAACCGAGGAAGATGAGGATCATCAGCGCGGTGAGGCCCGCCGCGATGGCGCCTTCGCGCAGCACGCCATTGACGGAGTTAGTCACGAATATCGACTGGTCGAACAACTCGCCGATCTTGAGTCCGGCCGGTGCCGCAGCGCGGGCCGTCTCAAGCGCCTTCTTCACGCCGTTGACGACCGCAAGGGTCGAGGCATTGCCGTTCTTGATGACGCTGAGCAAGACCGAGCGCCGGCCATTCTCGCGCACGATGTTCTGCTGCACCAGCGATCCGTCGCGGACCTGCGCCACATCCTTCAAAAAGATCGTGGCGCCGTTGACGAACTTGACCGGCATCATGTTGAGGTCTGGGATTGACGCCGGCGTCGCGTTGGTCCGCACCACATATTGGGTGTTGCCGATCTTCGCCGTTCCCGATGGCAGCGTCAGGTTCTGCGTATTGACCGCGTTCACGATGTCGAGCGGCGTCAGTCCCCGCGACAGCAGCTTGTCCGGGTCGATATCCACCATGATCTGACGGTACTTGCCACCCGCCGGTGTCGGCAGGGTGACGCCCGGCACCGGCGCCAATTGCTGCCGAACGCGGTAGATGCCGTAATCGTAAAGCTGCTGTTCGTTCAGGCTGTCCGAACTCAGGCTGAGCTGCAGAACCGGAACGCTCGACGCGTTGAACTGCACCACGATCGGCGGCTGGATGCCGGGCGGCATCAGCGCACGAATGGAGTCGGTGGCGGAGACGATTTGCGCGATGGCGAGGTCGAGATTGACGTCCGGCTGGAAGTAGATCTTCTGGATCGACAGGCCATTCAGGGTCTGCGCTTCCATGTTCTTGATGCCGCTGACGTTGGCGCTGATAGAGTACTGGCTATAGGTGCTGACGCGCTGTTCCATCTCCGGCGTCGAGAGACCGGTGTAGCTCCAGACAACGGTAACGACTGGAATGCGGATTTCGGGAAAGATGTCGGTCGGCATCGTCCGGATCGCGGCGATCCCGAGAAACAGGATTAGGGCGGCGACCACGTAAAACGTGTGCGGAAATCGCAGTGCGAAACGAACAAGTCCCATAACATATCCTCATGGCGCGCTGGCCGCGCCAATGGCGCGACCGGCGCACCCACTACTTCAATTGCACTTGCACCAATTTCAATTGCACCACTGGGCCGGGCTTTTCATGATGACCTTCGGCGATCCCGAGATAGCGCCGCTTTATCCTGGCCTCCCCATGCACGACCCGCCGGATCGCGCCGTCCGCATTGACGATCGCCGAACCGGCCGGATTGGTCATGAAGGCAGCCAGCGGTTCCAGCGGCCCTTCGCCATTGCGCTCATGAGCAAGTGCAATCACGTAGGGTTTCTTCGGCTCCAGTCCAGTGACCGACGCCTGCAGCACCTGGGTCAGCCCCCGATCGAACAGCGCGACGCTGATCGCCGCCTTGTCGTCGCCAGTACCGGCGTCACCGACAGTCCGGCCCTTAAAGATTCGCCAAAGAAATTCCCGACACCACAGACAAAGCGTCGCGATTCCTTTGAGGATGGCGGCCAAAAGCACTATTCTCAATTAAAAACCAATTTAGAGTTTTGAATTCGCTTTTGAATGGCTCAAAATCTGTCGGCTTATCAACAAACTCATCAACCGACCAATAATCGGTGATTAGCCTGGTTCCCGGACTCAAGATCGGGTGACGACGAAGTGGCTTCGGGTAGCCTTCACCTGCGATGCGTTGATATCGCAGAACCAGAGAGCGGATTTCTATTTTGCGCCCTTGAGGTCAGTCAGATATTCAACGATCGCACCGACATCCTCTGGGGCTATCGGGGCCTTGTAGGCGTTGATCATCTTAGTGACTTCCGCTGCCCAGGCTTGCTTCGACAACGCCGGCTGGTTCAGCACCATCTCAGCCGAATGACAGGCGAGGCAATTGTTGTTGATCGCGTCCGAACCTGGGCCGGGAAACATCTTGTCGCTGTCCGGCAGATCGACTTTCACCGGCTTCAACTCGAAAGCTGTGGCGGCGCGCCCAACGAGGGGCATTGACGCTGTGCCCAACAAAATGACGGCCGGCAGCAAATTGCGAAACATTATAGATACTCCATCAAACTGCGATCACCTCGACCGATTCCACTACATTGCGCATGAAGCCCGCCGGATTCCAGTTTGGTGTGTCGGGTTGCGCTACGCCGTTATTGTTGGTGCAACGGGTCAACAAACTGTACTTCCCAGGCGATGGCAGCGTGAATTGCGTCTGCCACTGCCGAAATCCATATTTGCCTTCGTCTTTTCCCAATTGCGTCTGGCGCCAGTTTTGACCGTGATCTACCGAGTACTCGACGCTTGCCACACCACAATCGCCGCCGAACGCAATGCCGCGCAACGTCGTCGGCGCGGCGGCTTTCACGCTGTGGCCCGAGGCAATATTTGTGACAAAGGATCTGGGCACCATTCGATTGATCGGGACCATCTTCACGTCCGTCTCGCCCGGCTTGATGCTGGCGTGTGGCGTATCGGGAATGGTGTAGGCAACTTTTGTCCAGTAATTCGTGTCGGGCACATTCAATACTTCGATATCGTTCAGCATCTTGACCCAATAGGTCGCATACCAGCCGGGAACGACCAGCCGCAGCGGAAATCCGTTCACCAACGGCAGTTGCTCGCCGTTCATGGCATAGGCGATCATCACTTCACCATCGCGCGCGTGGTCGATATCCAGCGCCTTCATGAAATGCGGCGCCTCTGCCACGACCGGCTCGTCCAAGCCCGTTAACCGGACCTGTACGGCACCCGGCTTCACGCCAGCTTTATCCAGCACATCCTTCAGACGGACTCCCATCCAAAGAGCGTTGCCCATGGCGCCATTCGCCCATTCCCCGCCGGGCACCCGAGGCTGGAAGAAGCCTCGCGAGTTGCCGGAGCACTGGTTCACTGCAGCCAATTGAACACTCGGCAATCCGTGAACGATATCGTTCAACGACAGCGACAATGTTTGATTTACATGGCCGCGCACCCTTAGGCTGAACTTGCCGATGTCAATATCCGTCGGGATGACCGCCCAGTGCCAGCGCACATAAAACTGATCGTTGGGGGTGAAGACACTTTTGTCGAAGACTTCAAACGGTGTTTCCAGCAGCGGCGGACGGGTCCGCTGCAGGATCATCTGTCCTTTCTGTGGGAAATCGGTCGTAATTGGCCGCGTCCCGGGACCACCGGGTAGCGGAAGATTGATCGTCGTTTGCGCCCAGCTCGGAGCTGTAAGAGCCAAGGTTCCTACACCTGCCGCACCTAGCAGTCGGCGTCGTGTGATCGCGTGGTGAAGAGGGCCGTTCTCCGCCATTTGCTCCCTCCTGAATATCCATGCTTTCTGTCGGTGGACGGTAACAGCCGGCCAGGTGGAGCATCACGTTTCCTCGCGATCTCCTCAATTAAAAATGGATTTAGAATCCTGAAATCGAATTTGAATGTCGTGATCGGCGGGATTGGAAATCCGGCAACCGCGCGGATACACCATGGTCGGCGGTCTCTTTTTCTCGCCATTGATACATCAAGTGAAGGCCGCGGAGTCACCGGACGCAGCTTTCGCGCGATCTGCCGAACGACGTCCGCACGCAGCATAAATCCTTATTTAATCGCATTTTTGCGCAGGCACGACCATTTTGGTTGGAAGCGAAGGAATGCAGTGGCGCGCTAAATAGGCTGCGCCTGTGGTGCGATGAGCAAGAGTAGAACGATGGACCGTATTCAATCCCACCATGCCGAGATGGAATTCGTCGAGATTCCCGGCACCTCCATTCGAGCTTCGCGCATCGCGCTTGGGACATGGGCCATCGGCGGCTGGATGTGGGGCGGGAGCGACGAGAGCGATGCTATCAGCGCAATCCACGCAGCGCTCGACGGCGGCATCAACCTGATCGATACGGCACCCATCTATGGCTTCGGACGTTCGGAGGAAATCGTTGGCAAGGCGCTGGCCATCGACGGCCGGCGCAAGCATGCGTTCATCGCCACCAAAGTCGGGCTCGACTGGAAGGACGGCAAACCGTTTCGCAACGCCCGCAAGGCGAAGATCATCGAGGAAGCCGAGAGTTCCTTGCGGCGCTTGCAGACCGATATCATCGATCTCTACCAGGTCCATTGGCCGGATCCGCATACACCGATCGCGGAAGTGGCCGAAGCAATGGGCGAACTGCATCAAGCGGGAAAGATTCGCGCCATCGGCGTGAGCAACTTCAGCCCGGCTCAGATGAAGGAATTTCGCAAGGTCGCCCCCCTGCATGCGGCTCAGCCGCCTTACAATTTGTTCGAGCGCGGCATCGAACAAGAGGTTCTGCCCTACTGCCGCGCGCGAAACATCGCGGTGCTTGCCTATGGCTCGCTGTGCCGGGGGTTGTTGTCCGGCAGCATGTCAAGATCGAGTCGTTTCACCGGCGACGATCTGCGCAAGAACGATCCCAAATTTCTCAGCCCTCGATTCGAACAGTATCTCACTGCGGTCGAGAAGCTGGACCAGTTGGCGCAAGAACGCTTCAATAGACGGGTCATCCATCTCGCTGCGCGCTGGGTACTCGATCGCGGCGAAAAGAACATCGCATTGTGGGGTGCGCGCCGGGCCAACCAGCTCTCGCCGATCGCCGACGTCGTCGGCTGGCACATCGACCGTGTCACGATGGCTGAGATCGACCGAATTCTGCAGGAGACAATCAGGGATCCGATTGGTCCGGAGTTCATGGCACCGCCCGATCGTCTCGCTGCGTAAGTCAACCAGTTCGACTCATCTAGGTATCCTCGATGAAAGCCTTTTTGTTTGTCGCGGTGGCTTGGCCCTTGCTGTGCAGCCCCGCATTCGCTCAGGTCGACGATCCGCTCACGGCTACGCCTTCGCTCGGCGTCACCTCTCCGCTTGGAATGGGCCCCGAAGGATCAGTCGGCGGGACCGGAATTCCGATGGGCGCCACCGAAATCACGTCACCCGGAGTCAGTCCGGCGCCCACCGGAAGCGTGACAGGCACAATTGCAATTCCAACCAGCGGTGCAATTACTACCAGCGGCACGACATGTTCGACCGGGGGGATGTTGCCATCGGGAATGTTCGGATCGACCGCGAGCTTCGACGGCGGCGGAACGTCAGCCGGCATCGCTGCGCCCGCCACTGCGGCAACGACTGGCGGCATGGCGACGTCGGGCATCACAGAGACGCTTCCCACCGCGGCATCAACGGACCCCACGGCGACGCCGGGAACATCAACGTCGTCGCAAATGTCAGTTCCGATGGGAACGTCGACCTTCGGAATCGACACGTCGGGAATGTCGGGAATGTGCGGTTCCGGCTCAAGCAGCATTGCTTCATCGTCGGCTCCCACGTCAACGTCAACGTTGCCCACCACGCCGGGGGGCGCCGCTCGAACCGGAATTCCGTTGGACTCCACGGAGATCAGCAATCTCGGGGTGAGTTCCGCACCAGCGGTACCGACGACAGGCGTCTTGCCCATTGTCGGCACGGTGGGCCCGAGTTCGTCGGTACCAACGATGCCCGCTGCTTTACCTGCGACAGCAAGCACTGCGACGTGTTCGGTCACCGGCGGCATCGGGAGCGCTGGGACCGGGAGCGCCGGAAACGTTGGCGCCGGCAACGCCGGGGTCGCCGGAACGTCGATCTCGGCGCGTCTGCTCAGGCAATTCATCCTCTGTCAGCGGCAATGAACATGAACGTCATCGATCCCGCCGGCATACCAACTGCTGTGCTTGCGTCCCTACGCCGCACCATCCTTGTGCGCTTATCAGAAAGATCTTCCATGAGACCATTCTTGATTGTCGCGGCGACCTTTTCCCTGTTGTGCTGCAGCCCGGCATTCGCCCAGGTCGGAACGGCTATGCCTCCGCTCGGCGTCACCTCTTCGCTCGGAGCGGATCCCAGCGCTCCGGTCGGCACGAACGGTTTGGCGCCCGGCGTATCAACTCCAGTCAATCCGGTGCCCAACGGCGTCACCGGCACGATTGCCGTTCCAAACACAAGCAGTGGCGCGGGGCCCTGTTCGACGTTGGCGACTTCGCCAATGGGAACGTTCGGATCGCGCGCGACCTACGACGGTGGTGGAATGGCAATGGCAACCGGAACGGCGACGCCCGCCACCGCAGCCACGACGGGCGGCGTAGCGCCGTCGGGAACATCAACGTCGTCGGGAGTATCGACATCGACGGCAATCGCACCGACTTCGGGAGAATCGACATCGTCAGGAATGGTGGAAACGTCGGGGCTAACGGGAATGTGCGGCTCCGGCTCCAGCAGCATTGCTTCGTCGTCGTCTCCAATGTCTTCGTCTCCAACGTCAACGTCGGCCACCTCACCGAGCGGCAGCGCCCGAGCCGGAGTTCCGTTGGGTTCTTACGAGATTGGAAATCTTGGGGTTAGTCCCCTAACGGCGGCGCCGACGACAAGCGTATCGCCCATCACGGGTAGCGTTGGGAGTTCAGCGCCATCGATACCAACGATGCCCACCGTTTCACCTCCGACCACAAGCACGATGCCGTGAAACAATTTTTCACTATCTGTGAGCGAGACCGGTCATGAAGAAGAAAGTCATTATCCCTGCCGGCCTATTGACTGCGGTACTTGCGGTCGGCGGCCTGCTGTACTTCACCCATACTCACCCATTGGAGAAGGCCGATGCCGCGCCCACTCCACCCGCGGTGCCGATCGTTGCCGGGACAGTCGCCCAGCATGACGTGCCGATCTACCTTACCGGTGTCGGCACCGTGATCGCGTACAACACCGACGTCGTACGTGCCCAGATCCAGGGGCAGATCATCAGCATTAATTTCACCGAAGGGCAGACCGTGCATGCCGGCGACCTGCTCGCGCAGATCGATCCGCGTCCCTATCAGGCCTTGATCGACCAGTACACTGGAAACCTGGAACGCGATCAGGCCCAGCTCATCAATGCCCAGGCCAATCTCACTCGCTACACCACATTGGGAGCCAAGGGCTGGGCCACTCCGCAACTGCTCGAGACCCAGAAAGCGCAAGTCGGGGAGTTGCAGGCGGCTATCAAGGCCGACCAGGCGCTGATTGACGCCGCGAAGGTGCAGCTCAGCTACACGCGCCTGACGTCGCCGATCGATGGAGTGGTCGGGATTCGTCAGATCGATGTGGGCAACATCATCAGCCCGTCAAATACCAACGGCCTCGTCGTCGTAACGCAGCTCGATCCGATTTCGCTGATATTCACGCTGCCGGAGACGAACCTGCCGCAAATCGAGCAGCAACAGCAGACAACCAAGACGCCGCTCACGGTCCTTGCCTACACCCAGGACGACACGACCTTGCTGGATCAAGGCGTACTCGGCCTCGTCAACAACGAGATCCTGCAGACGACCGGTTCAATTCAACTCAAGGCGAATTTCCCCAACAAGTCGCGCCGGCTCTGGCCGGGCCAGCTCGTCAACGCGCGGCTGCTCCTCAATACGCGGCATAACGGTCTGACCGTTCCGGCAGCGGTCGTGCAGCAAGGTACCAAAGGGCCCTACGCCTATGTCGTCAATCCCGACAACACGGTCGCAATCCGCTCAATCAAGGTCGCGCAAATCAGTGACGGCCAGGCACTGATTGATTCCGGTCTCGAGGCCAACGAGCAGGTCGTGGTCGACGGACAATACAAGCTGCAGCCGGGCGCGCATGTGAAGATGCTACACGGTAAGGCGGCGCAGGAAGCCGCCGCGCAGGACGCCCTACAGGCGCCTATCCCATGAACATTTCAGCACCGTTCATTCGGCGGCCGATCGCGACCGCTCTGCTGATGGTCGCGTTGTTTGTGGGCGGCCTGGTTGCCTACCCGCTATTGCCGGTGGCATCGCTGCCGAACGTCAACTACCCGACGCTTTCGATCACGGCGCAGCTGCCGGGCGCCGACCCGCAGACCATGGCATCCACCGTGACGTCGCCGCTGGAGCTGCAGTTCGGTGAAATCCCCGGCCTCACCCAGATGACGTCGGCGAGCGCACTCGGCTATGCCCAGATCACGCTGCAGTTCGATTTGAGCCGCCCGATCGACGGGGCGGTCAGCGACACACTGTCGGCGATCAACGCGGCGACCGCTTACCTGCCCAAAAATTTGCCGTATCCGCCGCTGATCCGCAAAGTCAATCCGGCTGAAACGCCGATCCTGGTGCTCGGGCTCACCTCGGACAGCCTGCCGCTGACCGTTGTCGACGCTTACGCGCAGAATATTCTGCTGCAAAAAATCTCGCAGGTATCCGGCGTCGGCCTTGTGGGCGTTGGAGGCGAGCAGCAGCCGACCGTCCGCGTACAGGTCGATCCGGAAGCGCTGGCGGCTCGCGGCATCAACCTCGAGGATGTACGAACGGTGCTCGGCCAGGCCAATGTCGACCTTCCGAAAGGCACCCTCAACAGCCCGCGTCAGACCTACACGCTCAATACCAACGATCAGCTGTTCGAGCCCGACAAATATGCCGACCTGATCATCGCCTATCGAAACGGGTCGCCGGTCCGCATCCGCGATATCGGCCGCGCCATCAGTGCGGGAGAGAACGAGCTGATTGCCGGCTGGTACAACAACCAGCGGGCGGTCTACCTTTCGATCCAGCGGCAGCCCGGCGCCAACGTCATCGAGACCGTGCAGCGGATCAAGGCGATGCTGCCTGTGCTGCAGGCCTCGATCCCAGCCGCCGTCAAGGTAAACGTCATTTCCGATCGCACCCAGACCATCCGCGCATCGGTCGCCGACGTGCAATTCACGCTACTGTTGACGATTGCGCTCGTCGTCATGGTGATCTTCATATTCCTGCGCAGTTTCTGGGCCACCGTTATTCCGGCCATCACCGTGCCGCTGGCGCTGGTCGGCACCTTCGCGGTGCTCTACGAAATGGGCTACAGTCTCGATAACCTCTCGCTGATGGCCCTGTCGATCGCGGTCGGGTTCGTGGTCGACGACGCCGTCGTCGAGATCGAAAACATCCAAAGACACATAGAAGAGGGCCTCTCGCCGTACGACGCGGCGATGAAAGGATCCGGCGAGATCGGCTTCACCGTCATGGCGATCACGTTCTCGCTGATCGCCGTGTTCATTCCGCTGTTCCTGATGAGCGGCTATGTCGGATTGCTGTTCCGCGAATTCGCGATGACGGTGAGCGTCGCTCTCGTTCTCTCGCTGGTGATCTCGCGGACGCTCACGCCGATGATGTGCGCATACCTGCTCAAGCCGGAGAGCAAGGAGCACGGCTGGCTGTATCGGATGTCTGAGCGCGGCTTTGATGCTCTGCTCAACACCTATGAGGCAGGCCTCAAGATCGTGCTGCGGCATCAATTCTTCACGCTGATGGTGATGCTCGGTACCATCGCGCTGACCGGGTATCTCTACGTGATCATTCCCAAGGGCTTCTTTCCCCAGCAGGACACCGGATTGATCCTCGCCCAGTCCGAAGCGGCGCAGGATATTTCCTTCAAGGCCATGGAGGAACGCCAGCAGGCTCTCCAGGACGCCATCATGCAGGATCCGGCCGTCGACACGGTGGGAGCGGCAGTGGGCGCCGGCGGTGGCCTCTACACGCTCAACGACGGCCGTGTCTTCATTCAGCTCAAGCCCAAAGCACAACGCGATTCGATCGACAAGGTGATCGCCCGGCTGCGGACGAACCTAGCCAAGATCCAGGGCATCACGCTCTACATGCAGCCGGCGCAGGACATCACCATCGGCGCGCGGCTGAACAAGACCCAATTCCAGTACACGTTGAATGACGCCGATCCCGGCGAGCTCGCCCACTGGTCACAGCTGTTCCTCGACAAGATCAAGGCGGTCCCCGGCATCACCGACGTAGCCACCGATCAGCTCAATGCCGGTCCGATGCTCGACATCACGATCAAGCGCGATGTCGCCTCGAGCTACGGCATCCTGCCCTACACGATCGACAACACGCTCGACGACGCCTTCGGCCAGCGCATCGTCTCGACCATGTACACCACTCTGCAGCAGTACCATGTCATCCTGGAGGTCAACCCCAAGTTCCAGTACGGGCCCGAAGCCCTCAACGGTATCTACGTCAAATCATCGAGCGGGCAGCAGGTGCCATTATCGACGCTGGTCGATTCGGTGGTGAAGGTCGCTCCCCTCGTGGTCAACCATCAGGGCCAGTTCCCCTCGGTGACGATCTCGTTCAATCTCAAGCCGGGCACCGCGATCGGCCAGGCGGTGAGCGGCATTCAGGCGGTTGAAAAGGAACTGCACCCCCCGCTCTCGCTGCAGACCAGCTTCCAGGGCAACGCTCAGGCATTCGGAGCGTCGCTGAAGAGCACGCCGATCCTGATCCTCGCGTCGCTCTTCGTCATCTACATCATTCTCGGCGTGCTGTACGAAAGCCTCATCCATCCGATCACCATCATTTCGACCCTGCCCTCGGCCGGCATCGGCGCGCTGCTATTGCTGATGGCGGTCCACATCGATCTCAGCGTGATCGCGATCGTCGGCCTCATACTGCTGATCGGCATCGTCAAGAAGAACGGCATCATGCTGGTCGATTTTGCCCAGCAAGTCGAACACAGCGAAGGCTTGACGGCGGAGGAATCGATCTACCAGGCCTGTATCCTGCGCTTCCGGCCGATCCTGATGACCACGATGGCGGCGCTGCTCGGCGGCGTGCCGATGATGGTCGGCACCGGAGTGGGCTCGGAGATTCGTCAGCCGCTCGGCTATGCTATCGTCGGCGGCCTCGCTCTGTCGCAGGTTCTCACTCTGTATACGACGCCGGTGGTCTATATCTACCTCGACCGGCTGCAGACTTGGCTGTTCGGGGAAAAGAAGAACCAGGCAGCCTCCGGTCACGCAGCGCCGGCGCCCGCCGAATGACCGAAGATCGCAGCCCAATGCCACCGCCAGTCTTGGTTGGCCAGCCTCTGCACAGGAGGCGGCAATCGCGGAAATGGCCTGACACCATACGCAAAGATGAGCGTTCGAAACTTCAATTTGGCTGTGCACGAAAAAGGCTCGCGGCCATCTCCCAATAATTCAAGTTTCATCCTCTAGTTGGAGAGACAAGCAATGTTCTCGAGACGTGACATGTTGGCGGCGACTGCCGTAGGTGGAGTGGTGACGGCAGCGACAATGACTACGGCGGATGCCGCCACTCCGGTGAAAAGCGATATCAGTTTCGGCAATCCGAACGATCCGCCGCAGGGTGCGATCAACGCCAAGAATCCGAGGAGCATCACCGATCCCGGTCCGCAGAACCCGGCGATAAGGGACCAGTTCCCGGCGGCATTTTCCCCGCCGGCGACCGACGTCGGCAGCATGCCGCTGAGCTGGGCGTCATTCAACAACGCGCCGCGGCGCATTCAAAATGGCGGCTGGGCCCGTCAGGTAACACAGGACTCCTTCGCGGTTGCTGACACCATCTCCGGCGTCAACATGCGGCTGACGTCCGGCGGCATCCGCGAGATGCACTGGCACCAGTTTGCAGAGTGGGCCTACATGACCTACGGCACGTGCCGCATCACTATCCTCGACGAATTGGGCCGGCCTTACGTCGCCGACGTGAAAGAAGGCGACCTCTGGTATTTCCCCGCCGGCTTGCCGCATTCGCTGCAGGGACTCGGCTCGGACGGCTGCGAATTCCTTATCTGTTTCGATGAAGGCAAGGCGTCCGAATTCACCACCCTGCTGGTGTCGGAATGGTTCACGCATACGCCGCCCGACATCCTCGGCCAGAATTTCGGCGTACCCGTCGACACGTTCAAGGATATTCCGTTGCGCGACCTCTACATCTTCCAGGGCGAATTACCCGGCGACCTCGCCGCGGACCGCGAAGCGGTGAGTGGAAAGGGCGCGCCACCGCACCCCTTCACCTTCTCACTCGGATCGGGAGCCCCGGCGCGCGAGACCAAGGGCGGTACGGTGCACATCGCCGACAGCCGCAACTTCACCGTTTCTACAACCGTCGCCGCCGCGCTGGTAACGGTGCATCCTGGCGGCCTGCGGGAGATGCATTGGCACCCCAACGCCGACGAGTGGCAGTACTGGATCAAGGGCAAAGGGCAAATGACGGTCTTCAACACTGGCCCGAACGCCGTCACGATGGACTTCAACGCGGGCGACATCGGCTATGTCAAGAAGAACCTCGGACATTATATCAAGAACACAGGCGACACCGACTTGCAGTTCCTCGAAGTATTCAGAGCTCCGTATTTCGCGGATGTCTCCTTGTCCGACTGGATTTCCCGGACGCCGCCAAAGATGGTTGCCCAGCACCTGAATGTGAGCGAAGCCACCATCGCCAAATTCCCCAAGAACAAGCCGGAAGTCATGCCGGAATGATCGGCTCACGGGCGGCGGCTTTTGCCGAAAGCAACATGCCGCCCCTCCGACCTCGGTCGGCCGTCTGCCGCACACCGGTTCGCCCGCCGCGCACCTGGTACCCGGCCGGCGGCCTGATCGCTCGTCGCAGAAAAATCGCCGAATGTGCAAACATGCATCGACTCCCGTTTGCCGGAAGCACTATCGCGCTCGCGGCGGGTGTCGCGGATTTGTCTCCACGTACGGCGTTGTGCGTCGATCGCATTATGGAGGGTGCGAGATCCTCCGAATTGCCCATCGAGCAGCCGACCATATTCGAGCTGCTCATCAACCTGAAGACCGCGAGGATACTCGGCCTCACGCTGCCGCCGACTGGCGCGCGACTCCGCCGATGGCATACTTCGAGGACGCGATGTCCGGGTTGAGCCCTCACGCGCATCAAATTGGATGCCGGGGTATCTCGCTCAAGCGTGAAGGAATAAGGGATGGCCAGCGGACCCCTTGAAAAAGATCGTGCGATCCGGCTTTCGACCGAGATGTTCCTGCACATCGAAATCGTCGTCTATGTGGCACTCGGTGTGCTTTTGTCGTTGAGCGCGTTGCTCACGCTCGGGAGCGCTGCGCTGTTACTGTTGGAGGGAATGCGTGACTGGGGCGGCACCCACGCGATATTCCTTATCGTCGATCGGTTGATGTTCGTACTCATGCTGATTGAGATCCTGCATACCGTCCGAGGTTCCGTCCGTTCGGGTGCGCTGACGCCCGAGCCGTTCCTGATCATAGGGCTCATCGCTTCGATCCGAAACGTCCTCGTCATCACCCTGAAGTCATCGGGCGTAACCGCGGAAGGCCTCGCGTCAACTGGAGGCGAGATGTTGTTTCGCTCCTCAATTGTAGAGCTGGCAGTCTTGGGAGTGCTCATTTTGATCTTCGTGGTTTCGATTTATCTGCTTCGGCGGGGCCACGCCCTCACAGCAGCGAACGAGCCTGACCAGGACCGCTCACCGCGGGCGGAAGACGAACCTCCTAACAGACCGCCGACCGGCACGGGTCTCGCGAGGAACTCTCAGAAATTGAGCATTCCGGTCAAGGAGGACGTCAAATAGATTCTGGTTACCAAGGAAGGAAATCATAATGCGCATTGCCGCGCATGCGGCCTCGTGTTCGGAGCGGTCACGCTGCTCCCGCTGGCCGCAGCCGCGCGGTTTGCCGAAAAGAAGGTGCTGATGATCCAGAGGCACTGGCAACTACTGGATGGGGAACGGCCTTCGTCTCCGGCGATTTCGACGCAGCGGAGCGATGACTATTGGCTGAACCTTCGATTTAAAAAAGCCGCCACGCGTTCCTTTGCCGAAGGCGCCTCAATTCGATGTGACCTCTCTAAACCCCAATTTAGTGGCTCCCTAATCAGCGCCCACTTAGCTACATGGCTACCGATTGAAATTGATCCGGAACGCCATGAATTTTCCCGGTGCAATCCACATCGTCAACCCAGATAGATTCGATCGCGGAACCACACAAACGCCGGGCTCTGAACGTCGCGCGGCTATCGCGCCTGAACTGGATTCCGTTCGGCCCTTTGGGGCGGTTTGTTCGAAGTGGAACCGGGATCGCGGACAGCAATTCACCATCACGGACAGCAGGAGACGATCGCATACGTCCTGTCCGGAATCTGCGAAGTACGCTGGGGTGCAAGAGGTGAATCTGTCGCGTATGCCAAGGCCGGCGATTTCATTCACGTTCCCGCCTTCCTGCCGCACCGGGAAATCAATCCTTCGAAGCTGGAGCCGTTTCGATGGGTGGTCGTGCGCAGCACAGCGAAGCCTATCGTCATCAACCTTCCGGACAACACCTGGCCGTAGGCCCTCTTGTCTTCTGCAGTCAGCCTTCACCGGCGTGCAAACATGGAGCAATCATGGACGAGCACGAATCCAATACAGAAACCGGCACAATTGAGGTTACCCGTCGCACGGTAATCGAGACCGGAACCACCGCGCTGCTCTTGACCACGCTTCCGCGCGCAGCTCTTGCGGCCGGCCCGGCCGATGGCGACGAGCCGCCCCCGCCTCCTGCGAAGGTCGAACTTCAGATCAACGGCCAGCCTCATTCGCTGACACTGGACCCCCGCACGACATTGCTGGATGCCTTACGTGAACATCTCACGCTGACCGGCTCGAAGAAGGGTTGCGATCACGGGCAATGCGGCGCCTGCACGGTGCTGATCGACGGACGTCGCATCAACTCCTGCCTGACGCTTGCGGTGATGCATGATGGGCAAGCGGTCACGACCATCGAAGGACTTGCCGAGGGCGCCAACCTGCACCCGCTACAAAACGCTTTTGTCGAGCATGACGGATTTCAGTGCGGCTACTGCACGTCAGGCCAGATCTGCTCCGCCGCCGGGATGTTGACCGAGAGCCGTAACGGCATGCCAAGCTACGTAACGGAGGACCTGACGCATCCGGTAGCTGAACTCACCGACGCCGAAATCCGCGAACGGATGAGCGGCAATATCTGCCGCTGTGCGGCCTATCCCAACATTGTGGCCGCCATCAAACAAGCCGCGGGGATGCCGACATGAAAGCCTTTACCTATCAACGCGCCGATACGACCGCCCAGGCTGCCGCCGCTGCGGTCAAGCCTGGCGCCAAAATCATTGCCGGCGGCACCAATTTGCTCGACCTGATGAAGTTGCAGGTCGAGACGCCATCGACGCTGGTCGATATCAACCGGCTGCCGCTCGACAAGATCGAAGAGACCTCGGATGGGGGCTTGCGTGTCGGCGCGCTGGTGCGCAATAGCGATCTCGCGGCCGATCCGCGCGTTCGGCAGCGCTACGGTGTCCTGAGCCGCGCATTGCTGGCGGGCGCGAGCGCCCAGTTGCGCAACAAGGCTACCACAGGCGGCAATCTGCTGCAGCGAACACGCTGCTATTATTTTTACGACGTCACAAAACCGTGCAACAAGCGCAGTCCCGGCTCCGGTTGCGCGGCACTCGCCGGCTTCAACCGCATTCATGCCATCCTCGGCACCAGCGATCACTGCATCGCCACTCACCCGTCCGATATGGCGGTGGCGATGCGGGCGCTCGACGCCAAGGTAGAGACGGTCAATGGCGAGGGCGAGGCCCGGGTGATTCCGATCGCCGAGTTTTATCGTCTTCCCGGCAAAACCCCGGAGATCGAGACGTCCCTCAAATCAGGCGAAATCATCACGGCAGTAACACTGCCGCCGCCGCCCCCCGGGGTTCATGTCTACCGCAAAGTTCGCGATCGCGCCTCCTACGCTTTTGCGCTGGTTTGAGCCCTGGCGTGCACCGCAGGCGGAGGAAAAATTGGCCGACACCTTAGCGGACACGACCACCTTCAACGCAGCCGCAAGTGCAGTTCTCGACGGCGCCCGTGGATTCGGCGGCAATGATTTCAAAATTCCGCTGACGCGGCGAACCCTGCACAGCGTGCTGGCAGAGACTACCCGGACCTGAGGGAGCGTACTCATGGAAATGAACTCACCCGTTGGCGCGAATGCCCTTGATGTCGGTGCCGATGGCATCGTCGGCAAACCGATGGATCGTGTTGACGGGCGATTAAAAGTTACCGGCGGCGCGCGCTACGCCTACGAGATGCGGCAGGGTCCGAGCATGCTGTACGGCTTTGTGGTCGAAGCCTCGATCGGAAAAGGAAAGATCAGATCGATTGATACCCGCGCCGCGGAAAAGGCGCCGGGCGTCGTCCTCGTCCTCACCCATCGCAACGCGCCCGAGCAAGGCACCGGCAATCACCGTGAGGCTCACCCGGTGCTTACCGGGCCGCAGGTGACACGTTACGGTGAGCCGGTCGCTTTCGTGGTTGCCGATAGCTTCGAGCAAGCCAGGGCGGCTGCTTACCTCGTCGATGTGAAATACGATCCGTCGAGCGGAAAATACGCGCTCCGAACCAATCTCGATCAGGCGCGCGTTCCGCACCAGCGCGACGGTGCGGTGGCCGACAGCACGGTGGGCGATTTCGCAAGCGCGTTCGCCGATGCCCCGGTGCAGATCGACGAGACCTACACCACTCCCTTGCAAAGTCACGCCATGATGGAGCCCCATGCCACGCTAGCGATGTGGGATGGCGACAAGCTGGTCCTCCACACGGCGAACCAGATGCTCAATCAGGGACAGAAGGTCATCGCGACGACCTTGAAGATTCCCGTTGAGAACGTGCGGCTGGTCAGCCCCTTCATCGGCGGCGGATTCGGCGGCAAGCTCTGGGTCAACGCCGATGCCATCCTGGCCGCCATCGCGTCGCGACAGCTCCAGCGGCCGGTGAAAACCGCGTTGACGCGGCAGCAGATCTTTCACGTCACGACACACCGTTCTGACACCATCCAGCGGATCCGCCTGGGCACCGACCGCGATGGGCGAATCCTCGCCATTGGACACGATGTGTTCTCGGGCAATCTACCCACCGAACAAACCTACGAGGCAGCGGCTCTGCAGACCCGCACGCTTTACGCCGGACCTAACCGGCTGACGCGACACCGTCTGGTACCCCTCGACATTCCGGTTGCCTCGTCGATGCGCGCTCCCGGCGAGGCTGTCGGGCTGCTGGCGCTTGAATGCGCAATGGACGAACTTGCCGAAAAACTCAACCTCGACCCGATCGAACTGCGCATGCGAAACGAGCCGAGCGAGGACCCGGAAAAGCATATTCCCTATTCCAGCCGGCACCTGATCGCCTGCCTGCAGGAAGGTGCGCGCCGATTTGGATGGGATAAGCGCAATGCGAAGCCAGGCCAGGTTCGTGATGGACGCTGGCTGGTGGGGATGGGCATGGCTGTAGCAACCCGCGGCAACCCGCTTCAGCTCTCCAAAGCCAACGTCCGATTGGACTCCGACGGTACCGCCACTGTCCGGATGGCGATGACCGACATCGGCACCGGGACTTACACCATCCTGGCGCAGATCGCGGCCGAGATGCTCGGCCTGCCAACCGAACGCATCCGGGTCGAGATCGGCGATACCATCTTTCCGCAAGCGGCAGGGTCGGGCGGGTCATTCGGCGCAGGCAGTTCGGGCTCGGCCCTGTTCGAGGCCTGCCACGTGTTACGTGAGAAGCTGGCACGGACCGCCGGCATGGATCCGAAAACCGCACGATTTGCCAACGGCAGCATCGCCTCCGAAGAACAGTCCAGGAAGCTCACGGACCTTGTCGGCACAGGAATGGACGCCGACGGCGAAATCCAGCCGGGCAGCAACAACAAGAATTTCTCGCAACAATCCTACGGCGCACATTTCGCCGAAGTCGGCGTCGACGTGGATACCGGCGAGGTACGACTGCGGCGCATGTTGGGCGTATTCACTGCCGGCCGTGTCCTGAACGCGAAAACGGCCCGCTCTCAGGCGATCGGCGGGATGGTCTTCGGTGTCGGCGCTGCTCTGCACGAGGATGTGACGCTCGATCCCCGCTTTGGATATTACGTCAATCACGACCTCGCCGAATACCACGTGCCGGTGCACGCCGATATACCGACCATCGACGCCATCTTCCTTGCCGAGTTGGACAACGAATCCAATCCACTGAAGAGCAAAGGCATCGGCGAACTCGGAATCTGCGGTGCCGGCGCCTCGATCGCCAACGCGATTTACAACGCCTGTGGCGCGCGGATTCGGGACTACCCGATAACGCTCGACAAATTACTTGCCAAATTACCGGTGCAGGCCTGATGGAGGAGCTAACGATTTCGAGCGGACACCGTTTGATCTTCGTTTGAGTGCGGCCGTTCACACTTGCCGGATTTGTCCTGCTTCGCGTAGGGCCTTACGCCTTGGCTGCTATCGGGCATCTTGTCCCGCCTTCCCGAGGTCGACGTGCCACTGCCGCTGCTCGGCTTCAGCGAGCTGCCGGGGAAAGCCAGGTTCCGCTTCTTCAGCGCGACGGAGCCGCCAAGCGGTGCAGCCTTCGCAGAGCTTCAACCCGCCAATGATCGGTTTTCATCGCGTGCACTGGAATGTGACGCTCTCTTAGCGAGTGCGGTCGGTGCGTTGCCATTGCATTCTCTAAAGCGGGAATCGATCTCTTCCTCAGCTTTGTGGTGCCACATCTCGGCTTCCGCGAGCAGCCGCCAGCTGTCAAGGGGATGAAATACCGCGCGCTGACGGCACAAGGATTCCATGGCGCGGTAGCGAACCAGGTCTTCCATTCTCCCGCCTCCAACTTGCCTACCCCGGATTATCTAAATCCGATTTCAGGACACTGTCATTACGATTCTGAACGATTCTGAGAAGAGTTCGACAGCAGACTCGGGAACCCACTTCGGAGCTGCCAACTCAGTGCGATGTCCTCCCTGCGCCACACCAGCGGCATGCGCGTCCTCGCTCGACCCTGAGCTTCCCGGAACTTTCGCACCGCGCCGGGGTTATCGAGCGCTGGGCTGCTCCATTGATGGCTCGCGCGAGGCGCTCGAGGGTGCCGTGTCAAAAATAGGAATTTGTGTCGTTATTGCTCTAACCACCGCCCTGTCCGGCGCTGCTTACGCGGATCCTCCAGGAAGAGGCGGCGGCGCGGCTGGAATTCGTGGCGGAGGCGGAGCACCGCATGCGATGGGTGGCGGCGCCCGCTTCGGGGGCCGCGGAGCACCGCACGCGATGGGTGGCGGCGCCCGCTTCGGCGGCCGCGGAGCGCCGCCCGCAATTGGCGGCGCGCGTTTGGGCGCAGCGCATATCGGCGGCGTTCGCGCGGGCAGCGGTGCGCGTTTCGGCGGTGCGCCTCACCTCGGCCGCGCGCATATTGGCAGCAGGCCGGCGATATCGCGGTTTGCGGCGCGGCCAAGTTCACAGCCGAGTTTCCATGGTCAACGCTCCCTTGCAGTTCACGGCCTTCCGAACCGGGCTGCCAGCCGCGGCGCAACATTGAATACCAATCCCGGCGCCGTAGTCGGCCGGGATCGAGCTGCAAATTTCATCCAAAGTCGAAGCGCGAGCGTAAGGTCAAGCGCTGTGCGAAACGCGTTGAACTCAAGCGCGGTTGCTGGCGCATTGCGCAACAGAACTGCGGTTCTCAATCCAAACACGCGCGCGCAGATCGCTGCGAGTGCCGCCACCGCAGGATGGCATGACCGCCGCGACGGCAGACATGGCTGGTGGCGGCACCGCCACGGTGGATATGGCTGGGTCGGCCCGCTGTTCTGGCCGTTCGCTTACTACGACCTGTATGACTACACGTTGTGGGGTTATGGCTACGATGAACCGTTCTGGGACTACGGCTACAATGACATTTATGCCGGCTTGTTCGCACCCTACGGCTACGATGACCTCGTGGGCTATCTGCCACCAAGCGCCGGCAGTCCTCGGGGCACGATTAAACAAGCGCGCAGCGCCCGGACTGCGAAGCCCGATCGGTTGGCGCAACTATGCGGTGACGACAGCCGCGACATCGCAGGTCTTCCGATCGATCAAATCCAACAGGCTATTCAGCCGGACGAAGCCCAACGTGCGGCGCTGGATGATCTCGCCAACGCCTCGGTGAAAGCCGCACAGATTATTAAGGCGGCATGCCCGAAACAAATAGCGCTGACGACACCCGTCCGGCTTGCAGCCATGCAAGAGCGGATCGAAGCGATGATTTCCGCGGTCGGAACGGTTCAGCCGCCGCTGCAGAAATTCTACGACCTACTGAACGATGAACAGAGAGCCCGGCTGAACGCGCTCGGCCAGGATCAGCGCAAGCGCGAAACAGCGCGCAACCCAGACACCTCGCTCGCTCAAACCTGTGGGGGTGCGCAACCCGGCGTAACGGACTGGCCGACCAGCGAGATTGAAGCGAGGCTTCATCTCACCGAGGCGCAAAGTACGAGTCTCGCGGCGCTACGGGATGCCAGTGCAAAGGCGGCGGACATGCTCAAGTCCTGCCCGGCTACGGAAGCGATCACGCCGCCAGCTCGGCTTGAGGCGATCGCCAATCGGCTCGACACCATGCTGCAGGCGGTCAAGGTTGTGCGTGCGGCATTGGAGGACTTTTACGGACAGCTAAATGACGAACAGAAGGCACAGTTTGAAGCGATCGGGCCGCGCCGATCGGCATTTTCCGATCAGCCGACCGGTTCCACCCAGCAGACCGCGGCGCGAACGCATGTTCGCCGCCATCATCCCAGCATCCACGGATTGATTCGGTATTTCATGTCGATGGCCCGCTGGTGAACCGATGAGAGCAGCGCCCGGCAAGGCTGGCTCACATGTTGCCAGCCAGCCGGCATCTTCTTCATCGCCTGTTTTCTCTTTGAGGTGCCATCCAATCTCACTTGGGAATCGCGCTGATGCTCAGCCGCGGCGAAGCCCCCCAACGCGCCCGGACCGCCGCGACGGAATAGACGCGTCGGCGATCAGCCTGCACGCACCCTCGCTTTGAAAACGGTCACTGCGGTCCGGGCTGACAGCCTGCGGACCAATCCGCACAACCTTTACACCGCGCGAACTTCGATCGGTATTCCGCTCAGGGACCAGAACCGGCTATACGGAAGCTACACGCATGATTTGGAGATCGTTCATGAACCAGGCCTCGCGGCTGCCACTGTCCGGTATCACGGTCGTCTCGCTTGAGCAGGCGATCGCCGCACCTCTCGCCAGCCGGCATCTGGCCGATTGGGGCGCGCGGGTCATCAAAATCGAGCGGCCCGGCAAAGGCGACTTCTGCCGCGACTATGATTATGTGATGAATGGGATGTCGAGCCAGTTTGCCTGGACCAACCGCTCGAAGGAGAGCCTCGCACTCGATGTCAAAAGCAGCGAAGGCAAGCGCGTATTCGAGGCGCTGTTACCGCACGCAGACGTGTTTTTGCAAAATCTGGCGCCCGGCGCGGCCAAACGGCTCGGTCTCGATGGCGCGACGCTGGTGGAGCGCTTCCCTCGCCTGATTGCCTGCGACATATCCGGCTACGGCAGCGGCGGTCCCTATAGCGAGAAAAAAGCCTACGACCTGCTGGTTCAGTGCGAAGCAGGCTTTCTCTCGGTCAACGGCACCGACGAACAGCCCGCAAAATGCGGTATCGCCGTGGTCGATACTGCAACCGGCATGTACATCGTCAACGGCGTACTGATGGCGCTATTTAATCGCGAGCGTACTGGCAAGGGAATGGCCTTCGAGGTCTCGCTGTTCGATTCCATGGCGGAATGGATGAGCTACCCCGCCTTATTACACCGAGGGCGCCGGCGAGCCGCTACGCCGCACCGGCACGCGTCACGCGACCATCGCGCCCTACGGGCCGTTTCGGTGCGGCGACGGGCGCGTGATCTTCTTCGGCATTCAGAACGAGCGAGAATGGACAGCGCTCTGCGTGCAAGTGCTGGAAGATGCGGCGCTGGCAAGCGACCCGCGCTTTTGCACCAATCCGCATCGCATGGAAAATCGTGATACGCTGGAGGCACTGATCGAGCAAAAATTCGCAAAATTCCCGGCCGAACAGGTCATGCAGCGCCTCGACAACGCTGCCATTGCGAATGCCAATATGAATACCGTCGAAGCGTTTCTCAGGCATCCACAGCTTCATAGTCGGGAGCGCGTGCAAAAGGTGGGCTCGCCGAACGGGCCGCTGATGAGCTTTCTGCCGGCCATCACCATTCCCGGCGTCGCGCCTGTGATGGGCGATATTCCCGCGGTCGGAGAGCATACAGCGGCGATCTTGGCCGAACTCGGCCTCTTGGAAAATAACCGGGCATGACCGCGCCGCGATTGACCCGCACCTATCTCGCCGTCCCCGCTCACCGCTCGCGGCTCGTGCAAAACGCGGCGGCATCAGCCGCGGACGCCGTGTTCCTTGATCTCGAAGACGCTGTGCCTCCGGCAGAGAAGGCCAGCGCACTGGAGGCGGCTGCGGTAGCATTGAGCGCTCACGACTGGGGGAAAAAGGCCGTCGCCGTCAGGCTGAACGCGATCGACAGTCCATCTGTTCAAAAAGAGATCGAGCGCCTCGGCGGTATCACACGGCTGGACGCTTTCATCATTCCGAAAGCGGAAGCTGTGGCTGACGTTGCAAGGATCAGCCGCTGGATTACGGACGCCGCGGGAGCGCGCGACGCGCCCGCCGAAATGGAATTACTGATCGAGACCGCGCGCGGCCTGATCAATGTGGAGGCGTTGGCGGCCGCCGACCGTCTGGTCACCGCGTTGCATCTTGGCGTCGGCGACTTCGCGGCGTCGATCGGCGCACGCAGCACGGAGATCGGCGGGTCGCCATCGGGTTATAAGCATGTCGGGAGCGCGGCAGACGGGCACCCGCAAACTCCGCTCGATCTGTTCGCCTACCCGATGATGCGCCTGCTGGTCGCTGCCCGCGCCTATGGCCTGCGCGCGATCGATGGACCGTGCGGCGCATTCCGCGATGCGGTCGTCACCGCGTCGACGGCTGCAAAGGCGGCGGCGATGGGATACGACGGCAAGCAAGTCATCCATCCGAGCCAGATCGAAGCGACACGAAACGCCTTCATACCTTCCGAGGAGGAACTGGCTTATGCCCGACGCGTGATCGGAGCGCTTGAGGAAGCGGAGCGAAATGGTCAGGCCGCCGTGACGGTCGATGGAAAGATGGTGGACTACGCCAACATCCGAATGATCCGGCGCTTGATGACTTTTAAGAGCGAGGCCGGATAGGGGCAAGCAACGCCCGCTACGGCTTGGAAGAGCATTGATCCACGCGAGATCTACTCTAGTGGGTCGCTAGTTCGCGCCGCACCCGCCGGTCCATGGAAACCATCGAATACGGATGCCCAAGGCATCCGTATTCCTTCTAGATATCTACTAGTGGCTTCCGACGGTTTTCCCGGCCGACAGGTGCTGGGCCATCTCTAGATGATGCCGCAGTACCGGAAGGGTCCTGCCTGCCCATTCCCTGAGCTTCTGATTGTCACCGTTCTTGGAGTAACGCTCGAACAGCGACACGGCATCCTTATGGCCACTCACTTGATCACTATCATAGCGCGAGCTGAATTCGGCGCCCTTGAGCGATTTCAACTTGTCTATCTTGCTCTGATGAGAGCTATCCAGCGCCGTCGGCAACTCCGCCTTCAAGTCTCCGCTCGAAACCATCGACTTCAATTCATCTGAAGTTTTTTGGTGGTCCTTAATCATGGTTGCGGCAAAGGTTTTCTCCGTTGCGTTACCCCGCTCTTGCGCGATTTGACCGGACTGAATCTCGAACATGTCACTGATCGCGGCCGCCTTTACAAAATCGGCCGTGGTGGGACTGATGCCCAAGGCGGAGTTCACACCGGTTTTTTCTCCGACAGATTGTGCCATTGCGGGCGCCGCCAACAGCACGAGCGCAAAGACAGAAGCGAGGTACTTCATTGTTGGACTCCCTTCCTGTTTCGGCAGGCATCCAAATCAATTGGCAATGTTCCCTATGGTTCCTCCTCCCGGCCAAGGCTTCGTGGATTCGCTGCCACAGCGCAGAGAAGGGTTCCCCGCACTTGCCGCGACGCAAAATTCCGCGACAAGGTCTTGAAGATTGTCGGTTGCCCATCGCGAGGTCGATCTTTTGTCGCACAAATAGCGGCTATCAGATCGACGTGGATCAGTGTTTGGATTCCAGAACGACAACAACGCCCGTCGGCTCGGGTTCGTGAGGCCTCAGACTCGTCAGCGTCGCATCACTCCAACTGGCAACGCTGACAATTTCACCAGCTTGAACCTCTATTTCCGGCGCCCGAGCGGGCTCCAGGACGTTAAGACCGCTGCCATCGAGAAAGAACGTATGATCACCAAACAAGTCGTTCAGTTGAGGAACCGCTGGATGGTTTTCGGGAAGCACCTCGGCATCGAATTGGCTCAAGGTCTGCGTTACCTGTGTCGAGTTTAGCTTCATGACTTACTCCTATTCGTATTTTTCCTTCAGCTGATTTGGATGTGCTCTCCTTCATACGTGAGAGCTTGCTCAGTACCTCGCCAAAAAGCCATGATTGTCATGGGCATCGGTGCGGCACAATTCCTCACTTGGCGTGCTTTTTCCTTCGCATCCCTTGCTTGGAATGATTGCATCAAGCTAACGTTCCCGGACGGTCCGATAAATTTTCATCAATGCCGCTCGAGCCGGGCATTTTAAGGTCGGATTGAAGGTCGGTTGGCGATAAAGTCGTCAAGCAGCGACCAGCTTCCCGATCTCTGAGACCGGGTGCGCCGTCAATTCTTTGGGAATCTCAGCGGCAATCCGGGCGACGACCTCCGCGTGGAACGCCTTGCGAAGTTGGCCCAATATCTTCGGCGGCGCGATGATGATGAGCCTGTCGAAAAGATTGGCGTGAGCGTGTTGGTAGAGCGCCTTCGCAATCTCGTTCGCAAACCGTTCCTTTGCGATGTGATGCCAGTCTACTTCTTCCATCGCACTGCGGGCCACTCCAAGACTTGCTGTGTTTCGTCCGGGACGATCCGTGCCCTGCTCACGCGTTGCCGGGTTATCCTGCTCGAGGATCCGCTCGACGACAAGATCGACGTCTAGCGCACTGCCTCTGTTGCGCAAGAAAAGAGCCTTTTGACCGTCGCCGACGAGAATGAGACTATTATGAGGAATGATGTGGGGGTTATTAGGAGGAGCGTGTGATTTGAGTTCCGTAGCCATCTTGCCGTTGCTCCAAATGTGCCGCTTCGAATCACGCGAATAGCTCGATACGCGGTACGCTGCAGTTCGCCGAACACCGGCAACACGCCAGCATCCGATCGCTTGCGAAATGCAACGCGAGGACCCGCCGCGAGCTTGCCTGAATGTTCGGCACTCTGGTTTCGCTCGAAAACGTGCGCCCGTACCGACAACGTGCCGAACCAATGTTCGTTCGATCTCGCGGCGTCTCACTCAACGGCCCTGACGAAATAAAATTAGTTGGAACAGAGGGGGCCCCGATCTTGTTGAGCAGGCATGAAGACGGAACACGGTGGCCGTTCCGATTTTTTCGCTTGGAAGTTCGGGCGCATGTCAGACGGCCGAACGGATTGCTGCCATCGCGAGCGCGACGGAGTGACGCAGTGTCGGAACAGCAGCAGGGAGATGAACAATGCTTCTCGACGCGCAGGAAACAGTCAGTCTTATAGGCAGCGATAAGGTCCAGGGGACGGCGGTCTTTGGACCCGACGGTCAAAAAATCGGATCGGTTGAGCGGGTGATGATCGAAAAGATCAGCGGGAAAGTCTCCTATGCCGTTCTTAGCTTCGGCGGCTTTCTCGGGATTGGTGATGATTACTATCCGCTGCCATGGCCTTCGCTTAAGTACAATGTCGATCTCGGCGGCTATCAAACCATGGTCACCGCGGACCATCTGCAAAAAGCGCCAAAATATGCACGAAACTCCGATTGGAACTGGAACGATCAACAACTTTCCCGCTCCGTAAGCGCCTACTACGGTGTTCCACTTCCGTAGTCGTTGACGCTGTCGGGGAAGATTCAAATTGAGCCTTTCCTCGGATATGTGAGTGGGTGTTTCTGAGGCTGGTTGCCCGTCAACCCGGCCTTAGGTTTGCGCGAGCGCCCAGTTGGCTGCGTCCAGTCTGCGGCGGTTTCGATGAGGAAATCTGGTCCGAACGATCGTTTGGTAACCGCCCATGCCATTCAGGTTGGCGACCGCATCACCACGACCGGTATCGAGGGTGAAACGCTATCGACCGCTCCCCTAGCGATCAGAATCGAAAAGGACGGAATTGCCGTGGTCTTTCGCTACGGCGTTGCGGTGCTGATCGGCTTGTCCCAGCAACAGGAACGGGACTTTCTGGAAAAGCTGGCAGTGCACGTATCGGGTAAGCTTGACCGATACGAGGAAGAAGGCGCGGTCATAAAACTTGCCGATGACGACGAGGATCAGGTCCCGGCGGGAGGACCAATCCAGGTAAGGGCGATGTCTCCAGAGAGGCTGCTGACTATTGCCGACGTGCTAGCCAAGAGCGTCGTCCTTGCCCGCGATGAACGACGAGTGGCGGAAGTATTTGAAGTCATCGAACCCTTTGCCCGAGAATTAGCGACGCGCGGAAAAGCGCGTCTGAACCGAAACGGCATCCTCAAGCTCATCGGAAACGCTCTGCTGGTACAACACAGGGTCTCAGGTCGGGTCGCCATCACCGAGAAGCCCGATGCACTGTGGGATCGTCCCGACCTGGAACGGCTCTATGCTCGCCTTGAAGATGAATACGAATTACGTGAGCGCGTCGACGCGCTTAACCGAAAACTCGCGGTCATTTCTGAGACTGCAACTACGCTTGCCGATATCATCGACACGCAACGGTCTTTGCGTCTCGAAATGATCATCGTAGCGCTCATTGCATTCGAGATTCTAATTACCTTCTACCAACTCTTTACATCGTCACCGGGTTAGATCGCGCGGCCCTTGGAACCGCGGACCGGACCGCTGACCTCGCAGGTTCCGTTTAGTGCGCGGACTTGACTCCCCGGCACATCTGCCGCAGCATTCGTGACGCTGCACCTGCCAAGGCGCGGGTAATTGGCTCTGCCTTCGCAGGCACTGGCGTCGGACCATGTGGTCAAGACGATCCGCAGCAGACGCGGACAAGATGTCCGCAGGCCCACACTTGGTGAGGAGAATGACGCCACCGCGAAGGAAACCCGACCTTGCTCCAATGCAAGGTCACGGCGCAGGTGAGGTGAACAGCAGCTGCTAGCCGTCATTGCGCCGCCGACAATCTGACCATATCCGCGAGATTGAGGCGCAAAGGCCACGCGCTTGAGGTCTCGAACACAAGCTGGTGCCTACCAGACCTTCTTCGCAAGGCGAAGATAAACGGGCCCCGCGATGCTCCAATGCACCGGGGCCCTCTCAATTTTTCGATCAGCGCTCGCGCACCCCCACATTTGCCGCCGGTAGTCGGATCGGCGTAGCGAAACTGGGCGGTCCCGGCTGGCGTCCTCGGACGTCTTCAATCGAAGGTCTGGCGACTATGTCCGCTTGCCAGGACGAGTTCCATGTCCGGTTCCGCCGGAACTTGAACCCCAGCCGTAAGGTTATTTTAGTCTGGAGGGCGGCTATGATGAGACGAGGTTTGCTCTGCTTCGGCTTCTTGATGATGTGGCCCGGTTCCGGCTTCTCCCAGCCTGTGAAAACGCCGTCACCCGCGTTTTACGTTGTCCTGAATTCTTTGACCAAGAGCTGCACCGTCGTGGACAAGTTGCCGCGCACCGACACGCCGAACATCACGGTTGCCAGCGACGCGATCTATCCAACACGAGCCGAAGCCGAGACTGCCATCAAAAGTCTGAAGCCATGCAGTCAATGAACCGACCGCTGATAAACTTCCTTGTGAGCCGCCTGGCGACGGCTCTGTCCGGGGCAACTTGAAATCGACCGATCGCGTTTCTACATAACGTCTGCCGAGGCGAATTCGTGCAGCCTGCACATGGGTTTTTGATCGATCTCAACTTCCCGCACAGCCAATCGAACGCTCGATTGCTCCTTTACTGCAGCGCCCCTCGATTATGTCGCACCCGACAACTTCCCAAATGAACGCCGCCACGGCTATGCCGGCGGCATAGGGACCAACATGAGAACCACCCCACAGCCGCGCCCGAACTCGAAAATCGCGGCCAATGCCGCCCTGCGAATGCCTCAGTTCCGGAACTCTGAAACTTCCGGGCTACGCCAGCCCAACGCGAGGGCTCCTCAAAACGCCCGCATGAAATATGAACATTACCTGGCGCTGGCGCGCGCCGAAACTCTGGCCGGCGACCAGATCGCGGCGGAGAATTACTATCAGCATGCCGAACACTATTTGCGTTCAATGCGCGAGCACGCGAACTAGCCGCCGCCAGGCTGCCCGCTCCAAAGCAATTTTCGGCCGATTTGGAGGCTAACTAGACGCCGCCGGACAGTTGCTCAGGCCAATTGCGGCCGGAGCTGAAGATGCAGGTCCAGCTGTGAGCCGACAGATCCGAGAAGGAGCTGGTAGGCACGGTCGACGATTTCGTCCAGTGACCGGGTACGCGCGAACATGGCTTGTGCTTGAGCCAACAACTCGTCGCGAGTTGGTAGATGCAGCGTCGTCAGCACGTCAGCGGTATGGCAGCGCGCCTGGCTAAGCTCCCGCAGCGCGATCAATTCGGATGAGCGCAAGGCCGACGTGATAGCCAACGCGATCCGTTCCGGGTTGAAACGTGCGGCGAGCTGCTCGGCCGCGCGGTTGATGACGCGCGCTCCGAGCCGCTGTTCATTGCGCATCACCTGCTCAGGCGGGGTCTTGAGATCCCAGACGATACCAAGCCAGGAGAGCGCCCGCAGGATATAGTAGGTTGTGTCAAGCTCCCACCAGCGGAAGCCCTGGCGCACGCTGCTCTGATAGGCATGATGATTGTTGTGCCACCCCTCGCCCATCGTGAAAATGGCCAGGATCCAGTTGTTGCGGGATTCATCGCCCGTCACATACCGTTTGCGCCCGTGAACATGTGCGAGAGAATTGATGCAAAATGTTGCGTGGTAAAGCAGCACTGTGCTCCACAGGAATCCGACCACCAGACCGGACCATCCCGCGGCGAGAAAACAAAGAACAGCGACAACAACCGCCGGCAAGACTTCGAACTTATGCAGCCACATCAATTCGGGAAACTTGGCGAAATCCGCGACCTTCACCAGGTCGGCCTTGTCGTGGCGCCGATCGAAAATCCAACCAAGATGGCTATAGAGGAAACCCTTGTGTCCGGGCGAATGCACGTCTTGAGGGGTATCGGAATGCAAATGGTGGTGCCGGTGTTTCGCCGCCCACCACAGCACGCTTTTTTGCGCATTGCTTTGGGCGAGGAACGCAAGAATGAATTGAAACACCCTGCTCGTGGAATAGGAGCGATGTGAGAAGTAGCGGTGATAGCCCGCCCCGATCGCGAACATCCGCAGCACGTAGAGCGCTGCGCAGATTGTGATTGCCTGCCATGTAACGCCGGACCAGATCGCCGCGACGCAGCCTAGATGGATCAGGACAAATGGAAGAGCGGACGGGTAGACGATGTCGTCATGCGCGTCATCGATGGTGATATTATGCGACATTTTAGTGATGCTCTTGTCAGTTATGCTCTTGCTGAACATAAAGGAACCCGCCGCTGGCGGACCAGACGGCGGGTTGAACTATAGACTTTCTTGCCGGTACATCCGTAATCAAAAAGCCACAACTCGGTTAGGCGGCGCGCAGGTTCTCGGCAGCAGATTTGCCAGTCCGGCTGTCTGCGACGATTTCGAAAGAAACCTTCTGCCCCTCATTGAGGGTGCTCAGACCGGCGCGCTCGACCGCACTAATATGAACGAACACATCCTGGCTGCCTTGGTCCGGCGCGATGAAGCCGAAGCCCTTTTGGTTGTTAAACCACTTCACAGTTCCCGTCGTCATGAGAGAGTCCTTTAGTACGTGTGTATTTTTATGACCGCGTCAAACGCGCTCTGCTAAGTCGAGATCTGGAGAGAGGTTCGTCAGTCAGGCACGCTGTTAGCGGCGAGGCCAAGTCGTTCGGCCGAAACTCGATGAAGCAATGCATGCTCGTTTTATAGCAGTTTGGCAAGAGCCCGTATCGCTTTGAACCAAGGAGAAATAGCGGCCTCAGCGTATGTATTGCCGGTACAGAGCTATGCTGCCGAACGATCGTGGCCTCGCGCAGGACGGAACCGGGTATACTTGTCGAGACGATTTGCCGCACGATCCTGAAGTTGCTCGCTCTGATTATGCTTGCAGGAAAAAAATCTTGTCCCTCAGGCGCCGTCGGGCCACAAGATCCGCAACTCCGCAGCCTGGATGAGCTCGATTTGCTCGGAAAAACGGTTGCGATAGAGCGTCATCAGCGCATCGTGGCCGGCGTCGGATGAACTGCAGAGGGCGTCCTCCACGATAACGACGCGAAAGCCGAAATCGACCGCATCGAGCACAGTCGCTAGCACGCAGACGTCCGTTTCCGAGCCAGTAATGACAAGTGTGCCGATACCCTTTTCCGAAAGAAGCGATGCGAGCGGCGATTCGGTAAATGCCGAATAGGCCGGCTTATTGATGACGTGAGCTGGAGGCGCAAACCGCTGGAGGGCCGGGACGAGTTCCAACTGCGACGAGGCAAGCTCGGCCCGCGTTGCGCGATGCCATTTGCTGAAATAGCGGCGCCAGCGTCCAGGCCGGTCTTCGGGATGCACGGGCGTTATGAACCTTGTGAAGACGGTGCGATCCGCGTGCCGCGCGGCGATATCGACGATCGACGGCACCACGCGTTCCATCCACGGCGATTCCCAAATGCCGCCGCTGGAGAAGATGTTTTGCATGTCGATGGATAGGTGCACGGCGTCGGTAATTGGTTCGACCGGCGTATCAACCGCCATAGCGCTGGGGCTCCTATTTTGGGCAAACACCGCTTACAATTAGGCCGAAGGTGCCGGCGCAGGGAACGCATTGACAAAGCCTTGCATTGACAACCTTTTGGCCAATTAAAAACCCCGTCATCCACCGAAGTGAATGACGGGGCTTTCGAGCGTTCACTTTGTTGAGAATTTATCCTTTTCAAAGTTACTTGCTCTTAGAAGCGCTAACGCGGACCCGTCGGAATCGTTCCGGAGTTTTTCGTGTTCCGTCGAATTTATTTTTGACCGCCCAAACGGGAGTAACTTCGCAAGAACTGATGAACACGAGTAAATTGCGCTCGAGCCAACAGGACGATTGAACGCGCGGACCGGAACTCAAACGCAGTTACAATTTCGCAGTTTCCGGCTTTGCGATCTTGCGATGCCGCTTTGCAAGCATGGCAGCGGGGTGATGCTCGCAACCGCAGACTAAATCTCGTTGTTGAGACCGGTGACGACATCTCCATCCCGCGCATCATCGTTTACGACCGGCGCCGCCGTCTACCGGTACGCGGCTTCGTTTCGACGCGTGAAACGGGAACAAGTGGCCGGCGCGTGTCTTATCATTCCCAGTCGACGCAGAGGAATTCAGGATTACGAAAGTCTGGACCACGAAAGCCCTGGCATGGCACGGCAAGGGCGATATTCGCTGTGAAACCATTCCCGATCCCCAGGACCGACGAGATGCCATTATGCGCCAAGGACGGCTGGATCAAGGTGGTCGTGAAACCGTGACAATGCGATGGCCCGCGTTCTGATCGGCACGTCAGGATGGCATTACGATTCCTGGCGCGGACCGTTCTTTCCCAAGAGATTGCCGCTCAAAAACCAGCTTCAATATTATGCCAGCCAGTTTTCGACGACCGAGCTTAACGGCGTATTCTATCGGACACCGACACCCGAAGCCGTGAGAAATTGGCGCGAGCAGACCGGGAGGGATTTCGTTTTCGCCTGGAAGGCATCCAAATTCATCACCCATTGGAAACGCCTCTCGCCAAGTTCAGTGAACAGTCTCGAACTGCTAGAGGATCGCCTGTCGCTGCTCGGCGACAAGATCGGACCCATCCTGTTTCAGTTGCCGCCGAACTTTGAATCCAACGCCGACTGCCTCGTCGCCTTCTTCAAGCTGCTTTCGAAGAAGCGCCGCTATAGTTTTGAATTCCGTCATCCCAGTTGGTATGCGCCGCGGATTCTACGATTGCTATCCGAACAGAATATTTCGCTCTGCATCTCAGATCATCACGATGCGCCGGCGCCCTGGAAGCGCACTGCCGATTTTGTCTATGTCAGGGGGCATGGACCTCAAGGCCGATACAAAGGGCACTATCGGCCGAACGCGCTTGCGGATTGGGCCAAGCGCATCAAATCCTGGAAGAAGCAGGGCTGCGACGTATTCGTCTATTTCGACAACGATCAAAAGAGCGCAGCGCCTGCGGATGCCATCCGCTTGAAGGGCCTTCTGGCCGCCAATTAGCCGCCTCAGCGGAAATTGCGCGGCAGCGATTATGGATGTGCGTAGCGGCGTGCGCGTTCCAACCGCGATCTGGTGGTAGTCAGGCAAGCGGACCGCAGGCCGCGTCAATGAAAGACAGCACAGTGCACTGCATGGCTCGCTCGTTCATGCCAAGCCGGCGAGTCCTTACTTGCTGTCCGGAGCAATCTTCCGTTATGGCATCGCGCCTAAAGAGAAAATTCCTGCCGCGAAATCTATACCGGTCAGAGTCCGGGCTCACTCGGCGGCCCACGCATGAAAGCGGTCGTCGTAAACCAGATGATCGGCATGCAATGAAGCGCGGACATCCGGTCAGTGGCTAACCTTTTGGTCATTGACACCAAGCGCCGTTCCGCTGCCGGTCTCTCGGCCGGGTACGCTAACAATCACCTCGGGGCCGCTCGCGGATAGCAAGCGAAGCGGCGACGGCAGATTCAAACGCCACCTCCTTGCTTGCATAGTCGTTCCGGGCGGCCCCATCGCTCCAGCCGTCTCCCTTCGATATGACCTTGTATTCAGCTAAACCCATTGGGGAACCTCCATTCCAACGGAAAACGCTCCGGCACGGGAACCGTTCCACCCTTGCGCCGGACGGTTATCCAACCAATATCGCCTCACTTTCGCGCTGCATCCCGCTGCAGAACCAATCCACCTCCGCGGCTTGTTTCAATCCGGAGCATTGCAAATGCTGATGCGAATACTGCTCATGATCCTGCTTTCGACTCCCGCGGCCGAGAGTGCTGCGGCAACCGCCGCCGAAAGCGAGGAAGAGCTCTCAGTCAATCTGGCGGGGATTGGAGCCAAGACGTGCGGCTATTGGCTTTCCAGCCAAAACCATAAATCGGAAGGCGCGGTCTGGATCTATGGGTTCTGGAGCGGCCTCAATTACGTAGCGGCCGCCAGCCAGCAAGATCAGTCAAAAGCAACCAGCAGTGCGATGATTGCTGCCGTTGAGACGGTGTGCAGGCGCGAACCCTCGCGCGTTTTGGCAGCGGCGGCTTGGTCAGCCTATATCGACCTCAACCAACGATAGCTCCCTCCTCGCTCATAGCAGCCACCCTGGGGTTCGCGTCGCCAAGATTCGACGGAACAAAATATCCAGCGGCGGCTTTTCGGATTGTCCGGCGCGACGATCGGGGTCACTGGCGGCAAGCCTTTTTTGTGAACGACGGCTTCTGGAGATGCACGAAATCTTATCCGATCGATGGAGGAAGAGACGGATGCGATTGCCGGTGCGGAGGCAGTGCTGCTTGAGATTCACCGCACCATTTCACGACGGACGATCGGAAACATGACGTCATAGCTCGGCTAAAGCTGAGCCCGAAGGTGCTTGAAAGCGAGAGACAAGGCGCTAACTTTCTGACTCGGCTGATCCCCACGCTCGAACCGTGGACGCAGTAAGATGCATATGAAGGTAATGGCAGAGCAATTCGTGCTGCAGGGCGGCAAGCTTGTCCATACGCCGACTGGCGCCACCTTCTGGCTTGGCGACAGGGACATTGTGTGCTGCGAACGCGGCCACCTTAATCTCGAGACCGGCGATGACTATAAGCTCGACGAACTAAAAGACGAAGCTTGGCGTATCATGACGACTGAGCGCAAGTCGGTCACGTAAGGAACTCACGCGATCTTGGTCGATTGTTCTGCACGTCATCTCCTGAAAAGCCAATAGCTGGACCAAGAGAGATGAGCGGGCCTTTTATCGATTAGAAGATCGAGCCGGCAGAAGTTCAAGCGCGTGTGACGGGAGAAATAGTGCCACTCTATCACTTCGATCTTGTCAATTCCGAAACGGTCGTTGATGAAGGCGGAGCGGAATTGTCGGACGACATCGCGGCAATGGATACTGCGGAAACTCTTGCCAAACGGCTCCTTCAGGAACGGCCAGAGCTGAAGAACCGGCATTACGCCATTCTGGTTACGAATGAAGATGGCGACGAAATTTGCCGGATCCCGCTCGACATCATCCACTGAGAACACTCCATGAAAGAGAAATCGGACGAGGAAGAACGCATTCAGAAAAAACAGGGCGGACATCACGTGCCGCCGCGCCCACAGGACGGACCTCCGCTCGATGATACCGATCGGAATACCGACAAAGTGATCAAGCCGAGCAGCCGCAAGCCCTAGCTGCCAAGGCGCGGCGCCTGCCCCTTGAAGGAACTGCCGGTACGCCGCGCGCCTAGGATTGCCACGGCCGAGCGGACGTCCCGTTTTGTACCGGGGCTTTTTTGATGGAGGCCCTCCCGAAGTGCAGAGGCTCCGCCAACGCTTTCAGGCGCGATGATGGCGAGATCTATCCCGCTATGTGCGGTGGCTGATCGTCGGTTTTTGGCTCAGTTCCAATCAGTCTCTCGTAGTGCCGTTTCACCGCCTCGTAACATTCACATGCACTTTCCTGCAGCGCCTCGTCGTCGAGGATCTGGATTTTGCCGCGGGAGTACGTGATGAGGCCCGCGGTTTGCAGGGTGTGAGCGACCGCGGTCACGCTGGTGCGTCTTACCCCGAGCATCTCTGCCAGATATTCTTGCGTGAGCAAAAGCGTGTTGCTGCCGGACAAATCCCTCGCGCGCAACAACCAGCGACAGAGCCTGGATTGGACATGATGGGTTGCGAAGCACGCGGCCGACTGTTGGGCTTGTGCATACACCGTCTGGTCGTGGCGGACTAACAGCGAGAGCAGTTTTGGACTTTGCAAAGCGGCCGACTTCAGTGCCTCCAAGCCGCACATCATCGTATCCCCGGCGAGTTGTACGACGGCCCGGCTCAGGGACATCCTACCGTCAAGAGCGGCGGAAGCGCCTACGACCCCGTCTGCTCCGACCATCGCGGCTTCGATCATCTCCCCACTCGAAAGCGGCACGACAAGCGAGATAACCGCCCCGGTTGGAAAATAGACGTGACGAATTTCTTCCTCTGCGTGAAACAGCACGTCATGCTGCTTGAGGCGCGTCTGCTTTAGATGAGATTCGAGAAATCTAAGATCGGCCTGCGAAAGCAGGCCTAGCAAAAGGTTCTTCATTGAACGCGCTCCGGGACGGGGGACAGGCGGGAGCGCGAAGAACTCTCAGCTATCCATGCCTGGCTGATCTCCGACAATGCTCACACGGTAAGCGCTGCACCGCAGATAGCCAGCGCTTTATCTCAGGTATGCATGTACCCGAAGCATGCTTCTGCTGCTGCAGGATGTCCTGGATCAGATCGGCAACGCCTGCCTCCGAACGGTGCGCGCATGTGGCAAAATTAAGAGATTGCGCAGCGAATTGCTCGGCGCGCAGCGAACGGAGGAGAGGGATCCCATCTGGCGGCGCGTAGCAGCGATGATTGCGCTCGCACAAATCGAAACGGGACGCGTAGCGTAGTGTCGACGACGGCGCAGACTGCCCCTTTACGCGCGAATACGCTCTCTGAGAAATTGAACGAGAATGACGGTCTTGGCATCGATGATCTCGCCGACCGCAATCATCGCGGCGGCCTGCTCTAACGTCGTCTCGATCACCTCGATGTCTTCGCCCTCCTCGGCCAGACCGCCTCCCTCCGACACCTTGTCCGCCGGCGAGTACGCGCAGATGAAGAACTCGATCTTCTCCATGATCGCGGCAGGGCTGACGTAGAGTTCGAATAGTCGTTCCACTCTTTCAATTCGATAACCGAGTTCCTCCTCCATCTCCTTGATTATTCGTGTCTCGGCTTTCTCCCCGTCCAACTTGCCGGCACAGGCTTCGACTGAACTCTCCAAACCATCCTGAAGATACATCGGAAGCCGCAATTGCCTGGTCAGCAGCACAGTCTTGCGTTCGGCGTCGTAAGGAAGAATGACGGCCGAATTGCCGTTGTCGTAGATTTCTCGCTTGCGCTGCCGCCAGTCTCCGCTGCGCATGCGCTGCTCGAACGTCACCCGGGTCAGCTTTCCCTTTTCATCGGCAAGCGTCTGCATCTCCGTGAGACGTACTATTTGGCTTTCTTTTTTCATGGCACCTCCGCTACTTTTCAAAATTTATGTTGTCCGCGAGCATGTTTGAACCGCTTGACGAACCGCGTCTAACCCAGACACGCCTCTCATCAGCGCGGTTTCTCCGGCTGCTCATGACGGAGGGCATGGGGCTTGGTCCACAGCCGGAAGTCGCCGTTTCCCCGCAGCTCCTTGTCAGCCATCGCGACAGCGCATACCCAACCCGCGCAAATTTACGCGGGTGAACTGCTAAGAGCGTGAGAAGTCAGGCCAGGCCGTAAATCAGCGAAACCAACAGCGCCGCAATCGCAAAGACGGCGAGCATGCACCTGATGGTGGCGACACGCTCGGTTTCGCGGATGGACTGGTCAATTGGAAAACGCATTTCAGCGCGCCGTTCCCGTCGTGTCCCCGGACGGACCCGCCGCCGGCGGTGGCGCCGGGTTGACGGCCGTCGATCCTGGGGTACCGCTTGGTCCGGGGTTACTTGCCACGTGCGGAGGATTCCACGGTCCCCACACCATCAGGGCGAACAGGAGAATGAACGCCGCCACGACTATCGTAATCGTTTCACGGCTTATCTTATCTTTCCGATTCTGATCATCCCGCATGCGCCTCTCCACTTCGATGAAGGAGAAAAACGCTCTCTTCTTGCGATGGTTCCGATTGTTTTCAGTCCGGCGCGGCCTCGGCAATTCCAAACGGCTTGCCCAACCTCGAGCGTCTTTTTAAGATCGACCAAGTCGGCTGGGTTTGTAATCCCTGAAGGACGCTGCTGGTGACAAACGTCGAACCGGCCTACTGAGGCAAGCACGACCCCACCCTGCGGGGCTAGGGCTTAGGGTCAAGGCCGTGCCGGCCACGGCTCTATTCGTGGCCTGCTAAACCAATCCAAAATTCCTTGGCCCAGTTCCAGCTCTTGAGATTTGTGCCAAAATTTTGTCTGAGTGTCCGCTATCGAACAGACCGGATCACCTCTGCGCCACTATCGTTTGGTCGGAGTGTGGGGTGATGCGTATTCCTTCTTCCATTGTCGAGCGACCCTTGTGTCCGACCTGCACACATAGGATGGGGCTAACTCGGATTTCTCCGGGTGAACGGGGCTTTGAGGAGCGGACCTTCGAGTGCAGCACCTGCCACCGCATCGCGAAAATTTCCTTCCCCGTGGACCCACTAAAGACTGACGCGTTGGGTTGGCTGGCCGGCGAGCTAAAGCCACCGAGCTAGCGCGCACGGATCTCGCTTCTACATTCCATTCCCAATGGGTGTGTGTATCTTTCCACCTTTCAAGGTCTTCCTTGCGGGCTCCGCCTTGCTGTTCTTTTTCAATCGGCCATTTCCTGGGCTTGTCGGTTTGTTTAGTGGATTTCCAGTCGGTCTGCTGGCGCGGGTCGTTGGTTGGTTTCTCTTTGCTCGTGGAGCACTTCGGAATGCCAGCCCCGGAAAGCTCGCAGCCGTTCCCGCAAGCCAGAGCTCTAATCCGGGGCTCCATCGTCCTCATCTGCCCATGCGGTTCGAGGGTTTTGCACGGGATGAGGCAACGGCCCCCGATGCTCTGCCACGCTGAGTAAATCCCTCCGATTGAACCACCGTTGACATTGCGGACATCGCAACATGTCGTCGCCGTCGAACGATCGTCCTTGGGTGCGGGTTCCGCGCTCGAACATACTAAGCTCGCGCATCAAGATCTAAGGCTAACGGCGTTGCGCAGGCGAGCCTCCTGGTAACTCGCCCCTTCCAGCCATGCTTCATTTTTTGCCAAATCTTTCAGCGCGCGTGCAAGCCGATGCGCGGCGCGCCGTTCTGCCCCTGGCGGCATCGCGCGCGCCTTACGCATCATATCGGCCGCAGCATGGCGGTAGGCATAGGAACGACGGAGGAACAGCAAATTGCTCATGGTTCGGCTCCTGATGGGAACACCATCATTACCCAGCATTCCTGAACGCTGCCTGAAAGCTGTTTTTCATTAAAATTCATTCACATCTCGCCAAGGCCGTTCACGGGAGATAACAGATCCTTGAGCGAGTGGCATACCAACAGGAAACTGGGAACTCTTCCACGCATCGTAAGTTTCACCCGCGTCATCTACCAAGGGAGATCATCCTCATGATGAAAACCAAGTTGTTGATCGGCGCGCTGGCAATCGCAGGGCTCGTCGCCTCGCCGCTCGTCGCGGATGCGAAATCGAAAAAGGACAGCAAGCAGCATTCGTCCACGACCAGCGGCGCCAACATGAAGTCAACGAAGTCAACGAAGTCCGCTACGGAAAATCCTTCAAGCCAGGGCAACGTTGGACCCGGCACGAGTAACGTTGGCGGCCCACAACCCGGCGGACGTTAGGCGTCGAAAAACCTACTCTTCGCAAGGCCCCGAGGACATTCGGGGCCTTCTCCTTAGGTCTGACAGTTTGCGGCAAACGTCGCCTTCGCAAGTGCTTTACACCTATGCAACGTGCCGCTGCGCCGCGGATGTGGAACACACAGCCACCGCCGGCAAGACCTCATGCGAAAGCGAAGGCGCGCCAGATCGAGGGACGCTCAAAGATGAGCAAGCGCCAACTGGAAAACGCGCCCGGGTTCCGCTGACGCACTTATGACGGCGGCGATCACGCTGCCATCTTTCGGCAGCTTTCGGCGCAAGTCTGGCACATGGCCACGCACTCCTCCATTCCGCCGATACGCTCGCAGTCTGCCGCGCATTCGGCGCAGATCTCGGCGCATTCGCGACACGTGTGCTTGTGATGGGGCGTGTTGATCAGCATGAAATGGGCTGACGTGCGGCACATCTCCGCGCATGCCATCATCAGACGAAAATGCGCTGGCTCGACGTGTTTTCCACCTGCTACCAGACAATGACTCATCGCCGTGCTGAGGCAGATTCTGTAACAGCTCAGGCAGGCCTCGATGCAGCGGTTCATCTCTTCGGTTATCGGCATTGCCTCGGTTCCTTTCCGAGTGAGGTTTGGGCAAGACAGCAAAAGGCTTACCAACCTGAGCGCTAGCAAACTCGAGGAGCGAATGCACAACGGCTCCGTCAATGATGGCGGGGCTTTGCTTGGGGTCTTCAGCCGCACGTTCCCTTCAGGAAAGAAAGGCCACTGACGGTCAATCGATCCTCATCGGTTTCGCCGTTGGCAACCAGGCTTTCCAGGTAAGTTTCAAGCTCTGGAAGCTTCCGCTCGAAATCATCTGCCATCCCCACGAGGACGCAGGTGTTTTTGATGCGCTCGATCGGCTTCTCGAAAACGTTGATTTCCGTGTGCATGGCAGTGCCCTCGATCCCGGGGAACGTACTCGCGCGAATTTCGTTCCTGAATATCAATGGAGGAAGCGATGCCATACGCTCTATTCGAAAATGACGCCAAGCTAAGCCGCGCGTTCCCTACCGAGGTGGATGCTTGGCGATGTGCCGAAGACAGCGGTCTTGTGGTCGCCGGCGTTCACGGGGAAAAGCGGCTCGAGGATAACTACGCCATTAAGCCCTGCCCGCCCGACTCCGAGGAAACGGCATGGCCCGGCATTGATCTATTCGGCATCAACAAGCTGACCTAGTTCTCCCAAGCCTGCCGTGGCAAGCGACCACCGCCGGATTGAGTCATCGCGGATGCCAATAGCGCCACTGCGCTGTCCGCAAGCGTGCTCGCCCCCAAAATTCGCAGCGTTCGATGCGCAAGTAACGTCCAACTGTCCTCCGCTCTATGACTGGTTATTTTGTAAAAGCTCAATATAGCGAGCTGCGGATCGTTCCAAGGTCTGGGCGCCGTCCGTCATCACCTGGCGTCCGGGAAAGGCGCCGTAAATCCGATCAAACTTCCACGGCACCAAGGTGTCGGCAATGCGGCGGACCGTCGCCGCCGAGAGCGGCATCATGTTGGGATAGCTCCAGAGGAACGAGACCCGGCTGACGTCCGCCGCCACCTGGAGAATATCCCCGCTCAAGATCGCACCGCGTCCCTCGGCGCCGTCTGCCCAATGAAGCACCGTTCCGCCAGGAAAGTGGCCGCCGAGCCGGAGCAGCGTCACGCCTTGCGCGATCTCCAGCGCGTCGCCCCGCCAATGGCGAATCGCCGGATCGGAGCGCATGATCCATTCGGCATCCGCGGCGTGCAGATGGACCGGGCAGTCAAAGCTGCGAGCCCAATCCTGCATGCGCGTATAATAATGCGGGTGCGAGATCGCGATCGCATGCAGACCGCCCAATCCGCGAACGAGCGCCTCGGTGGCATCGTCCAGCAAGCTGATACAGTCCCACAGGATATTACCTTGGGGGGTCCGCAACAGCAACGCGCGCTGGCCGATACCAAATTGCGGATGGGTGTGAATTTCGAGTAGACCCGCCTCCAGCTGCCGCCAACCATTAACGTGCCCGCTGGCGAGCTTCTCGGGCGTCGTCCAGACCTGTCCGCCGCGCGGCACGAACTGACGTTCATCCTCGCAGATCAGGCAGCGGGAGGGCGGCGCGGAAGTCTCGGGGTACGAGGTGCCGCAAGTGTCGCAGATTTGGATCGGCATCGAAACTCCTTCATCGCAAGCATGCAGCAGATGGCAGCTCGAAAGCCACCGTTATGATCTGAGACAATAAATCGCTGAGAGCATCCATGGAACATCATGATTGTGTCGACGAAGACATGTTTGTGCGTGGTCCTTCTCGACGGGGTGAGAAACGCTCGTTACGAGGCCCGCATTACCCTCCTCCGTCTCCCCTGCGCCTGACAATCCACACGAGGTCTCGAAAGCCCCCAAATTTCGGACCCTCGCCTCGTCGGCAAAAAGCCGGTATGGCGGCTCTTTCGTGACGTTCCCGATAACAAATGCGTGCGGAGTGTCGGTTAGCGAACACACTCCTGAACCGAATTCCGCTACTGTAACTCAGCGCAGCCCCACAGTTTGCGCTCCTCCAGTTGAAGCCCCGTTCCGCAGTCCCCTGCGGAACGGGGCTTTTACTATCCCAAGTATTATAGAGCGTACTTCTTCTCAATAGAGAACGAAGTCGGGCGGTCGCCACAAGACGACGACGCCAGTCCGGCAATATCCGCTGCGTGTCGGCGAACATAGCGAGTTTTTTCGCCAAGCCGGCTTCTCGGCTCGTTCATTGAAAGCCGTCCCGGGGAAGCCAGATCTTCTCAGATCTGGCGCCGACCGAGCGCAAGGATCTTTTCGGCGGCACGAAGGTGCGGCTTGTCGATCATCTTGCCATCGATCTTCACGACGCCGGAATTCGGATTATCCTTGAACGCTGCAACGACTTTCTGCGACCATGCGATTTCCTCATCGGTCGGCATGAAGGCCGCATTGACGATATCAACATGCTTCGGATGAATAACGGCTTTCGACAGGAAGCCGTCGTGCCGCGCGGCAATTGCTTCCTGCCTTAGCGCGGCCAGGTCATCGATGTCGGTGGCGATTGTATCGATTGCTACCACGCCGGCGGCCGCCGCGCTGATCAGGCAGAGATCGCGAGCCAAAAGAAACGGGCCGTGATAACGGCCGTTAGTTCGGTTGCGCGAGGAGCCGAGCGAAGCGGCGAGATCCTCGGCGCCCCACATCATGCCCCACAAGCGCGGACTGGCGCCCTCAAAGTCGAGCAATTTGAGCACTGCCCGTGCTGTCTCCGTCGCCACGACGACGATCCGAGTGCTTCCATGCTCAAAGCCCGATGCTGCCTCGAACGCGTCGAGATACAAGGCCAAGTGATTGACATCGGCCGCGCCGGCGCATTTTGGCAAAACGATTCCGTCGGGCCGGCCCGGCATAACGGCAGCGAGGTCGCCGAGAGTCATGCCGGTATCGAGTGCATTGACCCGAATGTATACTTTCTGGCCCGGATTGCGCGCATCAAGCATGCCGCGTGTGATGGCCCGCGCGGCAACCTTCTGGTCCGGCGCGATTGAATCTTCCAGATCGAGTATCAAAGCGTCGGCCGCCGTCTTCTTCGCGCTTTCGAATTTACGGACGCTATCGCCGGGAACAAACAAGAATGATCGCATCGCATCAAGCTTTCGGTCTGCAGTGCATCAAGCCGGTGCGCCGACAGCTTGCAACCACCTCACCGCGCTGATTTGTCGCCGTATGCTCGAATTCAACGACGCCCTGAGTCGGCCGCGATTTGCTGGCGCGCTTTGAAATGATCTTGGTATGCGCCTTCAGCGTGTCGCCGTGAAACACCGGCTTCGGAAATTTGACGTCGGTCATGCCGAGATTGCCGACCGTTGTGCCAAGAGTAGTATCGTAGACGCTCATGCCGATCATGATTGCGAGCGTGTAGAGGCTGTTAAACAGCCGCTGACCAAATTCAGTATTTTCCGAGAAATGGGCGTCGAGATGCAGCGGCTGCGGATTCATCGTCAGCAGACTGAACATTGTATTGTCCATCTCGGTAACCGTCCGGCTGAATTCATGATGAAATTCCTGACCTATCTCAAACTCCTCGAAAAATAATCCCGCCATCATTTCCCCTTCCCAGTTGTTGGTTTCCTCAGTTTCCTCAAATGTCGATTATTCACGGTCAGCGCCCGGTATATTTCGGCGGCCGCTTCTCAACGAAATCGACAAGTCCTTTCTCGCACTCCTGCGTGGTCGCGACCAGCCCAAAACTCTCGGCGGCACTCTTGATCACGCGACGATAGCCCGCGTAACGCCCGCCTAAAGGCGTCGCGATCGACCTTCATGACGATGGGTCACTTCGCGGCCAATCGCCGCGCAATTGTGCAATCGCATCCGAGACGGTGTAGTGAACGAGTTCAGTAGGCATGGCGCCCTGATCTCCCGTTGGTAACCCGCTCGAAGCGGGTTGGGTAAAGGGAAGAGGATGGTCATCGATGAGTCAAGCATCCGCGCGGGTGTTGCGCCAGCAAGCAATTCCTTGATCGGCATATCGGCCATCGATACAACTCCAGAAGGAAGCAATTTCCCTATCAACAAATAATCCAAATGTCCGCTTCCAAAAAAGGCGAGGAAAGTCGCGTGACAGACAGCGAGCGCGATGGCGCAGACACCCGTTATGAATGCGACGCGCTTGTGGTGGGCTCCGGCGCCGCCGGCATGTCCGCTGCGGTGACCGCAGCTCATCACGGCCTCAATGTTTTGATCGTCGAGAAGGAGCCGCTTTTCGGCGGCACCACCGCGCGCTCCGGCGGGTGGCTATGGATTCCCGGAACGTCGCTGGCGCGCGCATGGGGGATCGTCGAGAGCCCGGATGAAGCGCGAACCTATCTGCGGCACGAGGCGGGCAACAGCTTCGATGAGGCCCGGGTCAATGCCTTTCTACGTGCCGGGCCGGAAGCCGTCGACTTCTTCACCTCGCAAACATCGTTACGTTTCGACATGCCGTTGGTGTTTCCCGACTATCATGCGGAAGCGCCCGGCGGAACGCAGGGCGGCCGCTCGATGGTGACGCGGCCCTTCGATGGGCGCGAGCTCGGACCGCACATCAGTAATCTCGGCGCGCCGTTGCCGGAATTGATCGTGTTCGGCATGATGCTTGGGTCGGGCAAGGAGATCATCCACTTCATGCGCGCCTCCAAATCGCTGACCTCGGCGATCTATGTGGCAAAGCGGCTGTTCCGGCATTTCATGGATGTAATGCGCTACCGCCGCGGCATGACCCTCACGAACGGCAATGCACTTGCCGGACGCCTTGCGAAATCCGCATTCGATCTCAAGATACCCTTGTGGCTGTCGTCCCCCGTCCGCGACCTGATCGTCGAGAAGGGCGCGGTGCGTGGCGCCATGGTCGAACGGGAGGGACGGCTCGTTCGTGTCGTTGCAAAGCGCGGCGTCGTCCTTGCCTGTGGCGGCTTCCCGCATGACACCGCACGGCGCAAGGCGATGTTTCCGCATGCGCCGACGGGAACGGAGCACTATTCGCCCGGCCCAACAGGTAACACCGGCGATGGTCTGCGCCTGGCCGAGGCGGTGGGCGGGTGTGTGGAAGACACGTTCCCGAACGCCGCAGCATGGGTTCCGGTATCTGTCACGAAGCGCAAAGATGGCACAAGCGGCGTCATGCCACATTTCATCGATCGTGCGAAACCCGGCGTGATCGCCGTAATGCGCGATGGCGCGCGCTTTGCCAACGAGGGCAACTCTTACCACGATTTCGTCCAGGAGATGATGAAGACCGCAAAGCCAGGCGAAGAGATCGCCGCCTTCCTCATCTGCGATCATCGAACTCTGCGGAAATACGGCTTGGGATGTGTGCCGCCGTTCCCCATGCCGATCGGTCGCCACCTCAGCACCGGCTATCTGATGCGCGGCGATACGCTTGCGGCACTTGCTACCAAGGCCGGCATCGAAGCGAGAGCACTCGAGACCACGGTTACCCGGTTCAACTCATCGGCGGCGATCGGACAAGATCCCGCTTTCGGCAAAGGATCGCGCGCGTACAACCGCTTTCAGGGCGATGCGCTGCATGGACCGAACCCCTGCATCGCTCCGATCGAGCACAGACCTTTCTACGCAATCAAAATGGTCATCGGCGATCTCGGCACCTATGCCGGCATCAGGACCGACGAGAACGCACGCGCCCTTGACGCCGATGGTCATGCGATCGAAGGGCTCTATGCCGCCGGTAACGATATGGCCAGCATCATGGGCGGCAACTATCCCGGCGCTGGCATCGCGCTCGGGCCCGCGCTCACCTTCGGCTATATCGCGGGCCGCCATATCGCGAGCGGCGATCCACATTAACTTCAGAAGGTGGCCTTGATATCAGAACGTTGCCTTCAAGCCCGCGTAGAAGGCGCGCAGTTCACGCCAGCAGCTTCCCCTCTTCTCTTTGTTCCGCTGCGTCCCTCGGAACGAGAGCCTCAACAGTTACACCCTCCTCGCTCGAGGCGACGGTAAGGGTGCCGCCCAATGCCAATACCCGCTCGCGCATTCCTATCAAGCCCAGGCCCAATTTGTGATCCGGCCTCAACCCGCTGCCATTGTCGCGCACGCGCACCAGGGTGCATCCGCGGCTGCTGCGTTTTGCGCCCGAGGGCTGCTCCGCAGGTTCAATGATTACGTTGACAGACGTCGCGCTTGCGTGACGGAAGACATTTGTCAGAGCCTCCTGAACGATGCGGTAGATCGTCAAATCGGCCGTCTCTCCGGTCTCGCCGAGCGACGGCGAGATTGCCGTCTCGATGACTACACCGGGATGAGACTCGCCCCACAGGCGCAAGAGCGCGCCGAGCGCTTCGCGCAGGCCAAGCTCCGTCAGTCCAACGGGGCGCAATTTTTCAAGTACCCGCCGATTGAATTGCTGCAAGGCATTTACTTGTTCCAGTACGGCGCCCCCATGCTTTCGCAAGGCATCCGTATCCGGCTCGCGATCGTCTGCGATCCGCACGAGCGAGCTCGCATGCACTCGCAACGCAAAAAGATAGGGCCCGAACTCGTCATGCAGCTCCCGTGCGATTTCCTTGCGCTCCACGTCCTGTAGTGAGACGGCGCGTTCGGCCAGGCGTCTCTTGTCTTCGACGGCATCTCCCAAAGCTGCGGCAAGATGGTTCAGCTTGCTGCAGATCGCGGCCAGCTCGGGCGAGCCTCCCGGCTTCACGCGCGTGTCATAGCCACCGGCTTCAATATTCGTCATCGCCTCCGACAGCGCCTGAATCGGCGCGAGCGCCCGGTTGACTACCATCATCGTAATCAGAAAAAGCGCGACGGCGATCGCCGATCCGACCTGGAGTTGGGTAACGATTCCGTCCCAAATCTCGGTCATCTCGTCGTTCGGATGCGAGGTGATCACGAGCGATCCTGGTTTTCCATGGATGGAGATCGGGACGCTCACCGAAGTCTTTTCCGGGTGAACGAGCGCAACGAACCACGCAGGCACCGAGTGCGACTCACTATCATCGTTGGCGTTGTTGGTCGTAACAGGTCCGGTCTCGGTCGCATCATTCTGCCGGGTAATGCTGACGTGGCGCAGCCGGTTGAGGTCTCGAACGATCTGACTTAGCCTTACATCGGGGTCTGATGTTTCATTCAGGCCGACGACCAGCGTTTCGATGAATTCGCGCGCCAGCCGTATGACGCTTTGGTCTTCCGCCCGAACACGAGGCGCTGCCTCCAGCACAAGCCGCGCGATATTGATGGCCAAACCGAGCGTGAGAACGATCGCCAGAAGCATGTTGAGCCGGGCGCGCAAAGATAGTTTTTGCCACATCACATTCGTCCAATATCGCGCCCTGCCGTCGGATCCCCTACCAAGAGGAGCGTTGACAGAAAAAACCGGCGGCTATCTAATTGAACCGTACAGCAATTGCGCTTGAGTTGCATAACCGGAAGACGAAAGCGTCTCGATGGCGGATGTTTCTGTAGCTTGATCTAATGCGATGCAACAACAGTGCTGACGCGGTAGTTGGGACCAACGCCAATGCGTGTTCTGATTGTTGACGATCATCCCATCGTAGCTTCGGGTTGCCGTGCATTGCTCGCAGGAGACCCTGAGATCGCCATACTGGAAGCATCCGACGCGGAGAGCGGCGAGCAGGCGTTTGTCGCCGAACATCCTGATATCTGCGTTCTCGATATCAACTTGCCGACAGTGTCTGGATTTGAATTGGCGCGGCGCATTCTTGCGCATGCCGCGACCGCACGCATCATCATGTTCAGCATGAACGACGATCCGATATTCGCCACGCGCGCGATCGAAATCGGCGCCAAGGGCTATGTCTCAAAGTCCGGAGATCCATGCGACCTCGTTGAGGCCATACGTGAAGTGGGAAAGGGTGGGGTTTACCTGCCCCCGGGAATTGCGCAAAAGATTGCGTTCGCAGGACCTGCGCTCGCGCAGAGCCCGCTCTCGAAACTGACATCGCGCGAGCTCGAAATTTTGCGCTTGCTCAGCGCAGGCAAGAGTCTTTCCGAGATCGCGTGGCTTGTTCATTCATCATACAAGACGGTTGCCAATACGTCTTCGATTATGCGCCAGAAGCTTGGTGTGCGCACATCCGCCGAGCTGGTGCGGCTGGCGATCGAGAACAGCTTGGCCTGATCCCGCGGTTAGGTTCGTCCTTCAATTCGGACGTATGCCATCGTCGCGCCCGGGTGGGCTTCGTTGACCGGATAGATACCGGGGCCGGCTAAAACGCGCCGCATCAGCCTCATTCCATTAGCCGGTTGTTTGGCCGGGCGCCGGTTAGGCGTGGATGTTATAACGTAACGTCGGCGGTTGTCTCGATTTGTCACGCGACGTGACGTCTCGCTCGACATCTCTGCGCAAAGGTGCGCGATCAGGCCGCGGCGGTGCCGGATGCTCGCAATATCGAGAAAATTCGATCTTTGCACCGCGATGCAGCACATTTTGTTCGCCACAGCGTTGAAAATTCAGGCCTGCCAGGCGGCCCTGGCTTTTCCAGCCAGCACGGCGGCCGATAGAAAAATCGACACGATTGAATCGCAAGCCTTATGAATCATAAGCCTTGTGAATCACAAGTCTTGACGTGCCGCGCGAGCGTGCAATGCTCTGCCGGCAAAGACGGATGCTCATTCGCGTTCTTGCAAACCCCGTTGTGGCGCGCCCCGAATAAAGCAACTCGCGGGGAAAGCTCTTATGGAACGAAGGAACTCGAAAAATAGAATAGCGCCCAAGCAAAGATCTTAGGGGGAGATGTGACAGATGAAGACTCGTGCCGCTGTCGCGTTCGAAGCAAAGAAGCCGCTTGAGATCATCGAGCTTGACTTGGAGGGCCCGAAGGCCGGTGAGGTCCTGGTCGAGATAAAGGCGACCGGCATCTGTCACACCGACGCCTACACGCTGGACGGCTTCGACAGCGAGGGAATCTTTCCTTCGATCCTCGGCCATGAGGGGGCCGGGATTGTTCGCGAGGTCGGAGCAGGCGTCACTTCGGTGAAACCAGGCGATCATGTGATCCCGCTGTACACGCCAGAATGCCGCCAGTGCAAAAGTTGCCTGAGCCGCAAGACCAATCTTTGCACCGCCATCCGCGCGACGCAGGGCAAGGGCGTGATGCCCGATGGCACAAGCCGCTTCAGCTACCAGGGCAAACCCATTTTCCACTATATGGGCTGCTCTACTTTCTCGAACTTCACCGTGCTGCCGGAGATCGCCGTCGCCAAGATCCGCGAAGACGCGCCGTTCGACAAAAGCTGCTACATCGGCTGCGGCGTCACCACGGGCGTCGGCGCGGTGGTGAATACCGCCCAGGTCACGCCGGGCGCCAACGTGGTCGTGTTCGGCCTCGGCGGCATCGGGCTCAATGTCATTCAGGGCGCGAAGATGGTGGGCGCCGATAAAATCATTGGCGTTGATATCAACGACAGCAAGGAAGAATGGGGTCGCCGCTTTGGCATGACCCATTTCGTCAACCCGTCCAAGATCGGTGGCGATATCGTCCAGCATCTGGTCACGCTCACCGACGGCGGTGCCGACTACACCTTCGACTGCACCGGCAATACCACCGTGATGCGCCAGGCGCTGGAGGCGTGCCACCGCGGCTGGGGCGTGTCGGTCATCATCGGCGTGGCGGAAGCCGGCAAGGAGATTTCAACTCGGCCGTTCCAGCTGGTTACCGGCCGCGTGTGGAAGGGCACGGCGTTCGGCGGCGCGCGCGGCCGTACCGACGTGCCGAAGATCGTCGACTGGTACATGAACGGCAAGATACAGATCGATCCGATGATCACCCATCTGCTGAAGTTGGAGGAGATCAACAAGGGATTCGATCTGATGCACCAAGGCAAATCGATCCGTTCGGTCGTCGTGTTCTAAAATCAAAAACGTCAAACAAAGGAGGATAGGCCCATGACTGTTCATATCCACCCATCGGTTGACAACGGCGTACAACAGGGCTCGGGCAGCTTCGCCGGCGGGACCTTGGTCTGCGAATGCGAGGACAATCCGGTCAAGGTAGGCGTCAAGGGAGACGTCGCCCACAACCACGCCTGTGGTTGCACCAAATGCTGGAAGCCGGAGGGAGCAACCTTTTCAGTAGTCGCCGTGGTACCACGCGACAACGTGACTGTTATGGAGAACGGCGACAAGCTTCGCGTGGTCGACCCGTCCGCGACGATCCAGCGGCATGCTTGCCGCGCTTGCGGCACGCATATGTACGGACGCATCGAGAATAGCGCGCACCCGTTCTACGGACTGGACTTCATCCATCCGGAACTCTTCACAGAGGGTGGATCGGCCGCTCCGCAATTTGCGGCGTTCGTCTCCTCGGTGATCGAGTCCGGCGTCGATCCCTCGGAGATGCCGGCGATCAGATCGCGTCTCAAGGAACTCGGGCTTGAGCCCTATGACTGTCTGTCGCCGGCGCTGATGGATGCGATCGCCACCCATGTAGCGAAATCGACAGCCAAAGCGGCCTGACCCCGCCAGCCCGGCTCGGTGGTGAAGAGCATCTACCGAGCTGAGGCCGATCGCCCTACAATCCCGTCGCCCTGCGGCGCTGGAGCCGTAAATCATGACGGTCGAAACCGTTTCCCTAAATAAATCGCACGGCGGCATGCAGGGTGTTTACAAGCACGCCAGCCGCGAGACCGGAACGAGCATGACCTTTTCGGTCTATGTTCCTCCGCATGAAGGCGACGGGAAGCTACCGGTGGTCTGGTATCTGTCCGGCCTGACCTGCACCCACGCCAACGTCACGGAAAAGGGCGAATTTCGCAAGACATGCGCCGAGTTGGGCCTGATTTTTGTCGCGCCAGACACCAGCCCGCGCGGTGAAGGCGTGCCCGGTGATCCCGCCGGCGCCTACGATTTCGGGCTCGGTGCCGGCTTTTATGTCGACGCGACGCAACCGCCGTTCTCGCGGAACTACCGCATGTGGAGCTACGTGACCAAAGAACTTCCCGAATTGATCACCGCACAATTTCCTGCAGATCTAAAACGGCAGTCCATCCTCGGACACTCGATGGGCGGCCATGGCGCGCTAACGATCGCATTGTCCCATCCCGATCGCTACCGCGCCGCCACCGCCTTTTCACCGATCGTCGCACCCTCGCAAGTCCCCTGGGGTATCAAGGCGCTGACAGGCTATCTCGGCGACAATGAGGCATGGCGCAAGCATGACACGGTTTCTCTGATCGAGGACGGCGCCAGATTTCCCGATTTTCTGGTCGATGTCGGCGATGCCGATCCGTTCCTGGAGGAACAGCTTCGTCCGGAATTGCTAGAGCAGGCATGTTCGAAAGCAGGCATCCCTCTCAATCTCCGTCGCCAGGAAGGTTATGACCACAGCTACTACTTCGTTTCCACCTTCATGGCCGATCACCTGCGTTGGCATACCGCCCGGCTCAAAGCATAGGCTCGATCACCCGCTCACTGCGGTGCACGTAGTTGGGCACGAGTTATTAGCGTGCGCTGCAGCATTGACCGCCGCGACATCGAAGACGACAAACTTTCCGGCTTCGCCAAGCCTTTGCACAGGCGTTCGGTGACATCCCTCAGCCGCCGCTGTTAGTCCGCCTGTGGTCCATTCACTTCGTCCTGCAGGCTGGTATCGAGCAGTTCGAAGTCGAACACAGCGACTTTGAGCGGGTGGGCATATGCCGGCGATAGGACCAACAGCATCAGCGCAATGACAAAGCCAGCAATTCGGATGTTCCTGGTCCGTGAATTCACGGCGGCGCAAGTATAGACAGCATAAAACGGTTCGGCCATGTTTCAAACCGGAACTACTTCTATCGTCCGTCAGTCGAAGGAAGCCCCAAGGAGAAGACATGACCCGACTGCTTGTCGGCGTGACGGTGTGCCTGAGCGTGTTGGTCACAGGCGCGCTCGCGGCCGGTCCTCTCGAGATCGGCATCGGCTATCTTCGTCGCGCCGACATCAAGCCGACACTGTCGATCGTCGAGCAGCCTGCCGACAACGACGGCGTGGCTGGCGCCCGGCTAGCGATCGAGGATAACAACACCACCGGCAAGTTCCTGAATCAACATTTTACCCTGGAGGAATTTCGGCTCAAAGATGGTGATGACGTGACCAAGGCTGCTACCGCGCTCGCCGATCGGAACATCGCCTTCATCATTGCCGATCTTCCCGCGGACTCGCTGCTGAAGGCCGCCGATGCAATCCGCGATCGTGGAACCGTATTGTTCAATGCCGGCGCGATCGATGATCGCTTGCGCGAGGAAGATTGCCGGACCAACCTGATCCACGTCGCACCGACACGTTCGATGCTGGCGGACGCTCTCGCCCAGTATCTCGTTTGGAAGCAGTGGAAGCGCTGGATGATGGTGGTTGGCTCGCATGACGAAGACCGGCTTTTCGCCGCGACGTTACGACGTGCCGCAACCCGCTTCGGTGCGAAAATCGTTCAGGAAAGGGTGTTCGAGGACACTGGCGGCGCACGACGCACCGATAGCGGCGTTACCCTGATTCAGCGTCAGATTCCGGTATTCACTCAGCAGGCTCCTGCCTATGATATCCTCGTCGCAGCAGACGAGAGCGAGGTATTTGCGCCGTACCTGCCCTACCGAACCTGGGACCCGCGGCCGGTCGCCGGGTCCGCTGGCCTTGTGCCGAAAAGCTGGGACGCCGCTCAGGACCAGTGGGGCGCAGTCCAGCTGCAAAACCGGTTTCTCAAGCTCAATTCGCGGCGGATGACGGCGCTCGATATGCAGGCATGGATTGCGGTTCGCATGATTGGCGAGGCGGTGTCGCGCGTGAATTCAAGCGACCGCAAAACGGTGCTCGACTTCCTCAAGGGGCCGGATTTTTCCATCGCGGCATTCAAGGGCCAGCGACTTACGCTTCGAGCCTGGAATCTGCAGCTTCGTCAGCCGATCTTGCTCGTGGATGGCCGCATGGTGGTTTCGGTCTCGCCGCAAGAAGGATTCCTGCATCAGGTCTCGGAGCTTGATACGCTTGGCGTGGACCAACCCGAAACCAGGTGCAGGCTGCACTGAAAGGCGATGGAGATCTTTCGCATGTTGCGTCATTGCTTGGTTTCCGGAATTGCCGTCTGGCTGGCGGGCACTCTGCCCGCCGGCGCGTTTATCGCCTATGTGTCGAACGAAAAGAGCAACACCGTTTCGGTGATCGATACCGATAAGTGGGCCGTGATCAAGACCATCAAGGTCGGCCAGCGGCCGCGCGGCATCGAATTGACCAGGGATGGCAAGTTCGTGCTGGTGGCGGTCGGCGACGATAACACCATTCAGATGATCGATACCGCCACTAGGGAGGTGACAAACACCCTGCCCTCGGGACCCGATCCCGAACTCTTTGTCCAAGACAAGGCAGGCAAAATTCTCTACGTCGCCAACGAGAACGACAACACCGTCACTGTCATTGATATCGAAAAGCGCACACGCATCGGCGACGTTCAAGTCGGCGTCGAGCCGGAGGGCATGGCGCTCAGCCCGGACGGAAGATTTCTTATCAATACCTCAGAGACGACCAACATGGCGCACTTCATCGATACCGAAACGCGCCAGATCGTAGCGAATGTTTTGGTCGATGCGCGGCCGCGTTACGCCGAATTCAAGCGCGACGGATCCGAGTTGTGGGTTTCTTCAGAGATCGGCGGCACCGTCGCCGTCATCGATCCGGCGAAGCGCACGGTCACGAAAAAGGTCACCTTCAATATTCCCGGTATGCGGAAAGAGGCAATCCAGCCAGTTGGGATCAGTATCGTTGCCGACGGAAAGACCGCGTTCATCGCACTCGGGCCTGCCAACCGAGTCGCGGTGGTCGATGCCGCGAGCCATCAGGTCACCAAATATCTGCTGGTCGGGCAGCGCGCCTGGCATATGGCGTTTACTCCGGATGAAAAATTCCTTCTGGTCACGAATGGCGTATCGAACGATGTCTCCGTCATCGATGTCGCGGCGCTCAAGGTGATAAAGACCATTCAGGTCGGCGAACTGCCTTGGGGCATCACAATCGCGAAGCAATGATGAACCCCGAACCATCCATCGCTGACGACAAGGCAACCGGCCTTCATGGCGCGGCCTATCCTGACGGTGCGGCGCTGGCGATCGAAGGCGTCAGCCATTGCTATGGCACCCGCAAAGCACTCGACAATGTCAGCTTCACCGTCGCGCCGGGGAGCTTTACGGCACTGCTTGGGCTCAATGGCGCGGGCAAGAGCACGCTGTTTTCCATCATCACCCGGCTGTTCGGCATGCAAGCCGGACGCATCGCCATTTTCAATCACGATATCGGCTACGAGCCGGGCGAGGCGCTGCGCTGCATGGGCGTGGTGTTCCAACCGCGCACGCTGGATCTCGATCTCTCCGTCACCCAAAACCTGCTATATCATGCTGCCCTGCACGGCATCAGTCGGCGCGAGGCGCGGGTGCGCTCCGACGAAGTGCTGTCGCGAATGGGCCTTGCCGATCGCCCTGGCAGCAAGGTGCGCGACCTCTCGGGCGGCCAGATGCGGCGCTTGGAAATTGCACGGGCCCTTCTGCATGGGCCGCGGCTTCTGCTGCTCGACGAGGCGACGGTCGGGCTCGACGTCAAGGCGCGAGCCGAGATCCTCGGCCATGTACGAGGTCTGGTCAGCGAGCAAGGCATCGGCGTGCTTTGGGCCACGCACCTGTTCGACGAGATCGTGTCCAGCGACGATCTCGTTATTCTGCACCGCGGCCGGATTCTCGCAGAAGGTAAGGTCGCAGAAATCGTCGCGAGGGCCAAGGCGCGCGACTTGCATTCCATCTTCGCGCAGTTGACCGAAATTGGGTTGGGATCCAGGGATGCCGCGCCATGAACGCGGCGATCGCAAACCAGAAACTTCCGGGTTTTTCGTTCGCGCAATATCTTACCTGCCTGAACGGCATCGTGTGGCGCGAGGGATTGCGCTTCGTGCACCAGCGTGAACGCTTCGTCTCGGCGCTGGTGCGGCCGCTGGTGTGGCTGTTCATCTTCGCCGCCGGCTTCCGCCAGGTGCTCGGCATCTCCATCATCCCGCCATACGAGACCTACATTCTCTATGAGGTCTACATCACGCCAGGACTGATGGCGATGATCCAGCTGTTTAACGGGATGCAATCGTCGCTCTCGATGGTCTACGACCGCGAGATGGGAAACATGCGCACGCTTTTGGTGAGCCCGATGCCCCGCTGGTATCTGTTGGGGTGCAAGCTTCTGGCGGGGACCGTGGTCTCCATCGTTCAAGTCTATGCCTTCCTGCTGATCGCGTGGTTTTGGGATATCGAGCCGCCGCCGATCGGCTATCTCGCGGTTTTGCCTGCGCTGGTGCTGTCCGGGTTTACGCTCGGAGCGCTTGGCATGCTGATCTCATCCGGCATCAGGCAACTCGAGAATTTCGCCGGCGTAATGAACTTCGTGATCTTTCCGATGTTTTTCGCTTCCTCTGCTCTTTACCCCTTGTGGCGGGTGCAGGAAGGAAGCCCGATGCTGTACTATGTGTGCCAGTTCAATCCATTCACCCATGCGGTCGAATTGATACGCTTTGCCCTGTACGGGAAGATGAACTGGATTTCGCTCGCAGTGGTCGCGGGCTGCACGGCAATATTCATGATCGGCGCCGTGCTCGCCTATGATCCGTCGCGCGGCCTCAGCCGCCGCGGGCCGGCAGGAGGCGAAACATGAGAGTGTTGGCGACGCTCTGCGTGATAGGTGCGGTGGCCGGTCCGGTTGACGGAAGCCTTGCCGCCGATCCGCGCTATCCCGACTGGCCCTGCACCCAGGCCAAGGTGCCCGAAATCTCGCTCGCCGCGGTCTGGAATGGTCCGGCGATCGACGATACCGCAAGCAAGTGGAAGGATGACGTCAAGGTCAGTGCGCTGGTTCCTCGTCTTGCCGCACGGCGCACGCCGCTCGATGAAGCGGAAAAAATGATCGTAGAGTTTCTATCTGAATCGGCTGGCCAAAAAAGCGAGGCAGGCAAGCTGCTGTTCGCCGGTCTGTTCGATACGCTAAACGCCGAGCGCTCCGCGGTCATGAGGGGGCTTGAACGAGTGACTCGCAAGCAACGCGAAGCCGCAGACCGGATTCGTGCCGACACAGTAGCACTGCACGCGCTGCAGGATGCGCCCACGCCGGACCAGGCCAAGATAGACGAGCTCGGCAATCAATTGGTATGGAAAACGCGAATTTTCGATGACCGGCAACGCGTGCTCAGATTCGTGTGTGAGGTACCGACGGCGATCGAGCAGCGGCTGTTCGCCCTTGGTCGCGTCATCCAGCAGGAGATGGAATAGCGCGCTTGGCGCAACCTATCCCTTAGCCTCCTGTTAAGCGAGCTTCGCTGCATCAAGCTCGCAAGCTTCCACATCATGGCTGCTTCGTTGTCATCTCCGCAGTGATCGGTCTATCATTGTCGTCGAGTAGCGGAACGCCGAAGTCGAGCAGGATCTTGTTGATCGCCGGCTGGTTCTCCTGGATCAGACGGTTGAGCATCCGCTTCCAATTTTGATCGGCTGGCCGAACACCCATGCCGATGCGATAGACAAGCCGAGATCCCGACGTTTCCTTGATCAGAGGCGTGACGTGCAATGGCGGGCTGACCTGTTTGGCGTAGTAGCCCGCCGTCGGCCCCCAGAGAACGCCGGCGTCGATCTCACCCGACATCAGATCCTTGATCATTGCCGCTGCCGAAGAGTCGACGCGCGTATCGATCATAAGCGGGTACGGCTTGGCACTTGTCATCAGGCCGGCGGCCGCCATGTTGGTGGCAGGCGGCGTGCCGGCAACGATGCCGATACGTTTGCCCTTCAGCCGCCCGTCCGCAAGCGTCGCGACCTCATCGAGGCCGCTGCCTTGTTTGGCGACCAGCGCGTATGCCGTACGGTAATAGGGATTGGTGCCCTGGGCCAGATCGTCGCCCTGCGGTAAACCCATGATAACGTCACAACGATGGGCGGCTAGCGTCATTCGAACGAAGCCAGTGACTTGCGGAAAGTACGTGTAGTCCAGCTTTTTATGTAGCTTCTCAGCAAACAATTCAGCGAGCTTGTCCTCGAATCCTTCGCCCTTATCGTTGGAGAACGGCAAATTTCGCGGGTCGGCACATACTCTCAACACCCTTGGATCGACCAGTTCAATCGACAGGTCGGTGCCTTCGGGAGTCTGCGCTCGCGACACTTCGCAGTCGATCGGCGTCGCAATGATCGAAACAAGCGAAATCAAGAGCCAGCGGTGGCACGCGGCATTCGTCATCGTCGTCTTCCCTTTGTTGATCGCCGCCGCCGGCCAGGCATCGAGGATCTCCTCCGGTAACCAGCCAAGGTGCGCCGTTCGATCAGCGCTTTCCCATGCAGGCGTCTTCCGCCTGCTTCGCGGCAGGGGGCTTGTCTTCATGCTTCGCAGGCCGCGTGCGCCCCACGGCGTCGTAGGCGCGGGCACGTAGATAGACGTAGAGATCGTCCATGTAACAGGCAACGTTCGGATTGTCGCCGAACGCCGGCATGACATTCCCCTGGGAAGTACTGACATTTTTGCGACCGCTTGCGACCACGTCGAGGAACCCACCATAGCTCATCGTCTTCAGCGAGTTCTTCAGCCCGGGTGCATAGGTCGAGCCCTCACCATCGGGACCGTGACAGACGTGACAATCCGCGTGGTAGCGGCGGTATCCGGAATACGTATACCAGTCGACGGTACCGTCGGCCGCGACCTTAAAGGTGGGATTGCCTTCTTTATCCAGATACTTGCCGTCTTCGGATTTGACTGCCGTCGGGTCGACAGCGTCGTCGGCAAAAGTGAACCCTCCAGATGCCACGAGGGCTATCGTGGCAACCACGAAGCAAACTGTACGCAAGAGCATATCCTCGATGTTCGAGTCCGCAACGAGCCGGCGCGTGGAGTGGATCCACGCGCCGGGACGATCTTCTGGGTCAGCTCACTGCGGTAGTGCGAACACCGTGAGCGTTCCACCGAGCGCGGTGTAGTTGCTGAGAGCTGCATAGCCGCCGACGGCACCGAGGCCGGCGGTGTCCACGTTCCTCTCGGCGGATTCCAATGCACGGCCCGCCGCCGCACGGCCTGCGGCGCCCTGCCATTCAGCGGCACCCTCAGGGGTCAGCAGCCCCGCCGCCAGGCCGATGCCCGCCCAGCCACCGATGCCGGACAGCACCGCAACGTATTGCTTACCGCCCTGCTCGTAGGTCGTGACGTTGCCGATGATGCCGGACGGGGTCTTGAACTTGTAGAGCTCCTTGCCGGTCTTGGCATCAACCGCCTTGAGGTAGCCTTCGAGCGTTCCGTAGAACACCACGCCACCGGCGGTGGCGAGCGCGCCCGACCAAACCGAGAACTGCTCCTTGTTCGACCAGACGATCTTGCCGGTCTTGTTGTCCCAGGCGATGAAGTTACCCATGTGGGTTTCGCCGGGAGGCGGATACATCGAGAGCGTTGCCCCGACATAGGGTTGGCCCGCGGTGTAGTTCACCTTGAACGGTTCGTAATCCATGCAGACATGGTTGGTCGGAACATAGAACAGCTGCGTATCCGGCGAATAGGCTGCCGGCTGTTCGTCCTTGGTGCCGAGCGCGGCCGGGCAGATACCTTTGACGTTTTGGTCCTCGCCGCCCTTTTCGGTCGAGTATTGATCAACAACCTTGGGGCGGCCATAGGTCGGCGAGCTCTTGTTCATGTCGACGCCGGTGGTCCAGTTGACCTTGGGATCGTACTTCTCGGCCACCAGCAATTCGCCAGAGACCCGATCGAGCGTATAAGCGAGCCCGTTGCGGTCGAAATGGGTCAGCAGCTTACGCGCCTGACCACCGAACTGCTGATCGCTGAGGATCATTTCGTTGACGCCGTCATAGTCCCACTCGTCGTGCGGGGTCATCTGATAAACCCAGCGGGTCATGCCGGTATCGACGTCCCGCGCAAAGATGGTCATCGACCAGCGATTGTCACCCGGCCGCTGGTTCGGATTCCAGGTCGAAGGGTTGCCCGATCCGTAATACATCAAGTTCAGCTCGGGATCGTAGGAGTACCAGCCCCACGTCGGTCCGCCGCCGATCTTCCACTGGTCGCCCTGCCAGGTGTTGGTGCCGGAGTCCTTGCCGACCGGCTTACCGAGATGCGTGGTCTTCACCGGATCGATCAGCGTGTCGCTGTCGGGTCCCATCGAATAGCCGCGCCAGACCCGCTTGCCGTCCTTGATGTTGTAGGCGGTCACCGAACCGCGCACGCCGAATTCGCCGCCCGAGATGCCGACGATGACCTTGTCCTTGAAGACCATCGGTGACGACGTACCGGACTCGCCCTTGCTGGGATCTCCGTTCTTCACCGACCAGACGAGTTTCCCGACCTTGGCATCGAGGGCGACGAGAGTCGTGTCGGCCTGGTGCAAGAAGATCTTGCCGTCCGCGTAGGACACGCCACGATTCACCGTGTCGCAGCACATTACCGGGATGACGTTCGGATCTTGTTTGGGTTCATATACCCAAACGATCTTATTCTCGTCGGCAAGGTCGAGGGCGTAGACCTTATTCGGAAATGGCGTATGGACGTACATGATGTTTCCGATGATGAGCGGTCCGCCTTCGTGGCCGCGCAGCACGCCGGTCGAAAACGTCCATGCGACCTGCAGTTTGCCAGCATTGGCTGCGGTAATCTGATTTAGCTTCGAGTAGCGCGTGTTGGCGTAGTCGCCTGTCGGCATCACCCAGTCCTTTGGGTTTTGCGACATTTTGATCAATTCGTCGTTGGCATTGGCGGCGCCTGCAGCGAACGCCACGATGGCGCCAAGACAGGTTGCGAGTTGCACCGTGCGCATAACGAAACCTCCCATGTTGCTTTAAGTCTTATCTTTATGCGGTGGGCTGTGATGCGCCCAGCATCAGCTCTTGCCTACGGAATGCATTTCCCGAAAGCCAATACGCGTTACACCTTCGGTGTCTGCGTCCGCCAACTCCTACGGGACATCGGCCATTCAGTGAACCGAGGTCCAATTGAAGCCGGAAACAATCAAATGCTATGCCCGTCAATTGCAGCGTGCAACAGAAATAATTCTCTCGAGTCTTTCCCGTTGCTGTTGCTACGCAGCGCCAAGCATTGAGTGTCGTGCGGCGATCGACACCGTGCGGATGAGTCATCGCTGTGTCATTCTTGCCGCGTTTGTAATCTTGCCGCGTTTGTAATGTCGCCGAGCCAACGCTCGCGCAGGAGCAGCGAGCGCCTGGCCTTTTGTCCCACGCGGGTGCAACGGCGCTCATGACGCGTGAACGAAGGCCATTGCCAATATCGGGTTCATCATCGGAGGCGATGCGGCGCGGTGATCGATACGGAGGCAGCCTGCGCGAAGCCAGACAACTGCTCGCAGCCATTCACGCCCGCACAAAAAGCCGATCCGATGCGTCATAAACGCTTACGGTCACCCGGATCATGTCTTCGGCGATGCAGCATTCTTCAGGGATGGAACCAAGTTGTCGGCCGCACGGCTGGCGGTGATCGAGGAGCTTCGCGTCATCTCCGCGCAGCAGCGGTTCCGGTCACGGATCTGTGAACGAAAGGCGGGCGGCCCTTTGCCGCGATTGCCTCGGAACCATGGCGATGAGAACTGCTCGACGACTACAATGCGTGCACATTCGCTTCACTATCGCCAAAAGGGAAGGTACGATCGCGAACAGCGCGCATCAGAAACATCTCACTTCCGCTTCTGCCTGAGCACGTCGCAGATCATTGACCGCACTTGTCGCCTGTTCGGCAGAGCGGAATGGTTCACCAAGGTCTCCCCGCATCTGCGCCATGCTAAGGACGGTTTCGGCCGTGACGTATCGATCGTAGGGCAGCAGCGATGCGATGACGTCGATCGAGCAGGAGCATTGATTGATCGCCTGCCGTGTTTCGCCATTCGCCTTGAGACAGCCGAAAACATACTCCGATCGCGCCGCCGTCGGATAATCGTTGACCTCGTCAGCACGCGCGACAGCGGCCATCGCTCCCAGAACGACCAGCCCGCAGACAATAAGTCGCATCAATCCGGCAAGCGTCATCACGTTTCTCCTGCTGGTGAGACTGCGAACTGCGCTATTATATGGAAAGGAAGCGCGCCGAGAAATGACACAGCAAAATTTGTCGGGTCATTAGATGTCTTGTTGGGCGTTCGGAGTTCGATAGCCAGGGCAATGCACATTTTCATCCGTATTCTGCTGGCGGCAGCCGTTTTCGCCGCGGTGTCCGGCGCTCCTTCCCGCGCCACCGAAACGATACGGGTTGCAGTGCAGAAGACCGGCACATTCGCTTGGGAACTGGCTGTGATCCGCGCTCACGGGCTCGACAAGAAGGCGAGCCTTGCGGTTGAGGTCAATGAGCTTGCCAGTCCGGAAGCTGGCAAAATCGCGTTGCGCGGTGGTGCCGCCGACGTCATCGTCGCTGATTGGGTATGGGTGGCGCGCGAGCGCGGGTTGGGCGCCAAGCTGACGTTCTACCCGTATTCGAGCGCGCTCGGCGCAGTGATGGTATCAAACACATCTTCGATCCGGACATTGGCGGATCTCAAGGGCCGCAAACTCGCCGTCGCCGGCGGCCCGATCGACAAAAATTGGCTGCTGCTGCGGGCGGCGACGAAGCAGGATGGCGTTGACCTGAAGTCAGAGTCGACGATTGTTTACGGTTCGCCACCGCTGTTGGCGGCCAAGACACTCAGCGGCGAAATGGACGCCACGCTGAATTATTGGAATTTCTGCGCCGCGCTGGAAGCGAAAGGCTTGCGCCGCCTCACAACTATCGAGGATCTTCTGCCGAAGCTCGGAGCCAAGGGCCGCACGGCGATGATCGGGTACGTCTTCAATGAGACATGGGGGAGCGCAAATCGCGATGTGGTTGCCCGTTTCATCGCAATGACCAGAGGGGCGAAGGAGATTTTGGCGACCTCAGATGCGGAGTGGGAAAAGATCGCGCCGCTGACGGGTACCGCCGACACCGCAACCTTGCACGCCTACCGTGATCGCTATCGGGAGGGAATTCCACGCCGCCCGATCGCCGACGAAGAAGCCGACGCGCGCGTACTCTATCGCGCGCTGGCGGAGATCGGAGGCCGCGAGATTGTGGGCCCGGCCCAAGACCTTGACCCCGGCACATTCTATCGTGCGATCTCCGAAGACTGAGATGTTCCGTTTTCTGTCATTCACCACGTTTCTTGCCACCTGGTGGATCGCCGCGCTGTTCGCTGGCGGAGAGAAGCTGCCACCACCTCCCGCTGTGTTGGCGGCAATTGTTGAGGCAGCCAACTCCGGCGCGCTGTTCTTGAATCTCGGCGTGACATTGGCGCGCGTTGCGCTCGCCTTCACGTTGGCGATGACACTAGGTACTGCGATCGGTTATCTGATGGGTCGGATACGTCTTGCCGATCGGGTCGGCGATCCTTGGCTGATCCTGCTGCTGAACCTGCCGGCGCTCGTCGTCATCGTCCTTGCGTATATCTGGGCCGGATTGACAGAGGTCGCCGCGATTGCGGCCATCGCCATCAACAAGCTACCCACCGCCGTCGTCACGGTGCGCGAGGGAACCCGTGCACTCGATACGACCCTCGACGAAATGGCGAGAGTGTTTGCGATGCCGCGCTGGAGGGCGTTCCGGCACGTCATACTGCCGCAACTGGCGCCCTACATCGCGGCTGCCGCGCGATCCGGTCTCTCTCTCGTCTGGAAAATCGTCCTGGTTGCGGAATTGCTCGGTCGTCCAAATGGCGTCGGCTTCGAGATCGGTGTCGCCTTTCAGCTATTCGACATTCCTCGTCTGCTCGCCTATGCGCTGAGTTTCGTGGCGGTGGTGCTCATCATCGAAACCGTCCTGGTGCAACCATTTGAAGCCCGAGTATCGAGGTGGCGCCCCCGTGCAGCTTGAGGTCGAAATCGCCCGCAAGGCGTTCACAAACGCGGCGGGCGAGCGGCACGACGTGCTCGTCGATTTAAAATTTGTGCTCGGCGCCGGAGAGGTTGGCGTCTTCGTCGGACCATCCGGCTGTGGCAAAAGTACTATGCTGAAGATCATTGCCGGTCTCGACCAGGACTATCAGGGCCGCGTTGTCCGTCCGGCAGACGCACGGATCGGCATGGTGTTTCAGGAGCCGCGGCTACTGCCTTGGCGGTCGGTCGAAGAAAATGTGCGGCTTGCCGCGCCGCGGGCGGATGACGTAGCGCTTTCCGCGCTATTCACAGTTCTGGAATTGAACGCACATCGCAGCCATTTTCCCGGCGAATTATCCCTCGGCCTCGCGCGCCGGGTCGCGCTGGCCCGTGCGTTCGCGGTCGAACCGGGTTTCCTCATTCTCGACGAACCGCTGACATCGCTCGACGACGCCCTTGCCATGCGCCTGCGCGACCAGATCGCCACTTTGGTGGACAGCCAATCCGTGACGACACTGCTTGTCACCCACGACGTGGACGACGCGATTCGCCTCGGCGACCGGGTGTTTCTGCTGTCGTCGCGACCGGCGCGGATTCTCGCCGAACTGCCAATTCGCACACCACGCAAGGCGCGCGGCGAAGCCGAGATTGCTGCGATCAAAGCAGAGATTGCGCGGCGGACCAATGGTGATAGTGCGAATGGAGATGCCTTATAGGCAGCGTTTGTGTTGCGTGCTAAAATACGTCGCCGGAGGAGTTGGCGATGAGGCGCACGTTTGGAGGCGCGGCGCTTAGCCTTGGTCTGCTCGCCGTAACGGCGGCGGCGCAGGACATGATGCGCGGCGTCGATCTGTCGTCGTCCGATATGGTCTCGGCCGAAATGACCCGCGGGCAAGTCGAAGGCGCGCTGGCCATCGCCACCGCCACCGCCACCGCGCCGGCCGATTTCACCGGCAAGAAATTGTCCAATCTCGATCTTTCGAGACTAGACTTTTCCGGCGCGATTTTTCGCGCGGCGCGGCTCAACAAGACGAAGCTCGCCGGCGCGAACCTCGATCATGCCGTCCTCGACCAGGCATGGCTGCTCAAAGCGGACCTGACGGGCGTGAGCCTGAAGGGTGCGAGCATGTTCGCCTCGCAGATGGCTCGGCGCCGATCTCTCGAAGGCGCGCGTTACCGCCGACCTTACCGGCGCGAGCCTTGTCGGAGCCTCGATCGCGGATGCACATTTGGGTGCCGATATGCGCAACCAGTCGATGGGCCTCATGCGCGCGGTATTGAAATCCGCCAATCTGGAACGCCTGAACGCCCGCGGCGCCGACCTGTCTCGCGTCGATCTCGAATTTGCTTCACTGAAGGGCGCCGATCTGACGGGCGCCTCCCTCAAGAGAGCCCAACTCGGGGGAGCCGATCTGACCGGTGTCATCGTCATCGGCACCGATTTCGACGGTGCTGATCTCGCTTCAGCGAAGTTGATCGCTCCGATTGGTCTCGACCAGGCGAAAAATTTCGACAAGGCGAAAAATCGCGATCGTCTAATAAGGGAGTGACGGCTAAGGGAGTGACGGCGCGATCAGCCCGCGGGCGTCGCCTCGCGCGCATTGGCCCTATCCTTGCTGTGCGGATATTCGCAGCGCCACCGTACCGCGGTCCATTTCGGATGTTCGCCCACCCACTGTGCAATATAGGGCGGCGCGCCCGTCACGCACTGCTGCAGGGAAGCGGCCCCGGAAAACACCAGATGCGTCTCTTCGCACGTCGCCGGCGACAGCACGGCGCAGACTGTCACAATCAGATCGATAGCGTTCATGCCGAACACCCTTTGCTTCGGCAGCAATATAGCACAAGTAGAAACGGCGATGGCCTAACGAAGTTTCAAATAGCTGAGAAATCCAACCCGATACCGCCGGCGCAGTGCTGCGAGGGTCGGAAGATCAGAAACTAACCCCGAATATCAGCCTGGCTTGGTGGCGTTCGAAATTGAGGAGATCCAGGGCTGCAGTTGATCCGACCGCCCGCCCCCAGGCCTGAACGCTCCAGGCGGCTGTCAGCCGGGTGCGCTCCGACAATTGGAGGTACGCGGTCGGACCGACAAACAGCGCCTGCCCGGCAAACTCGCCCAGACCGATACCATCGTATTTCCTAAGATAGCGCACTTCGCCGCCGATGAGGAAACCCGGGCGGATTTGGGCCATCACAGCGATCGCGGCCCCAGCCGTCGATTCCTGCTCGGCGAGCCCCGTAGCGAGCAAATGTATCCATTCCGGCTCATAGAACAGATTGAATGCAGCCACGACGCGGTTTGGGATCAATTCCCGATCGAGGGCTAACCTCAGCTCGGTCCCGTATCTCCGGGCAAGGGCCGCCGTCGTCTCATCGATCCTGTCGGCATGAGTCTCCAGCGCCAATGTCAGACCGAACGGCGCTTCAACCCGGTCCAGAAATCTGTAGCGCAAATCAAGGAAGACACCTTGCCAAGCCAACTGGCGGCGGTCCTCAACTCCGGGGATGCCGTTGATATCGTGAGACGCAAAGGCGCTTCCCACCTCGATCCTGAAATTCTTGGCGGGTACGAACTCCAATTCGAATTCCTGGTTGATCGCCCGATACTTCCCGCCACCCTTGGAAAATTGTCCGGTGGTCTGGCTCTGGAATTCGCGTTCGCCGACGCTGCCGACATCCGTACCGATCATGAAGCCAAACAGATGCTCGGTACCGATGCCTTCCGCATGCACGCAGGCTGGAGCCAGCGTTGAAAAACACACCATCGCAGTCCGAAACGCCGCTGGACCAAAAGGAATCCACATCCAAGAACCGTTGGTGAATGGAAAACGACAGCATCACTGACGGAGAATAGGTTATCACAATGCGAAGATCGATGGCTAGGCGCAGAAACGCTCGATTCGTCACACTACACTGCCTGACCGGCATCTATATTGGACCCAATATATTGGACCCGAGGGTTGGGGCCGTGGCGGCGGTAATTTCAGCCAGAAGAGATCGAATGGCAAAGATTGTGGTACTCTATAAAAAGCCGAGCGACGCTGAAGTCTTCAACAAGCATTATTCTTCGGTTCACGTTCCACTTGCAAAGAAGATTCCCGGCCTGAAGAAGCATGACATCAGCGCGGGCGTCGTCGGAACTCCTGCTGGATCGAGCGGGATTCACCTCGTCGCCACGCTGTATTTTGATTCGCTTGACGCTCGGAAAGCAGGGCTGGCCTCACCTCAAGGGCAGGCCGCGGCGGCGGATCTTGCTAATTTTGCAGATGGTGGCGCTGACTTTTACTTCTTCGATACCAAAGACGTCTGAAGGCGACGCCGACACGCAGACGCTACACGAGACTGGCAGCGAGACTGCTGCGAGGCTGGCTGATAGTGTGTTTTGGGTCAGTACCAAGGCGTCAAACCCGGCAAACAGGTCAACAAGCCTGACGTTTTGCTCGGACGCCCTGCCGCGGCTCGAAGCATGAGGTCGCTTCTGGAGCCCGGCAGATCCGTCTCTAAGCAGTTATTTGCGCGCCGCGCAGGCGTACATGTTGATTTCCATGCCCACCGGCACTTCGATGATCTTCGGAGCTTTCCAAGTCATTCGGGCCTCCCATAGACTATGCGCGGTGTTCGCGCGGGAGTGAAAGTAAAACCGCCTCGGACGTAACGCAAGTGTGCAAATCATTGTATTGTTGTGCGTCGCTCGAAATGCGCGACGCCGCTTATTCAACAAGTTCGGATATGGTTCGACACGAACCAAAACCAGCGCCCCGTTCCGAGCGGTTATCACTGCGGCTTCGGGACTACCTCAATAATCGCAAGAGCGCCCGTCCGGCGCCGCTGTTTAGTTCCTTGGCATCCAGGGTTCCATCCTTGTCCGGGTTTGCCGCATTGAAGCGTTGCTCGACGACGGCAAGATATTGGTCTTCCGTCAGCGTTCCGTCGTTGTCGGGATCAGCAGCGGCCAACTCCCTCAATCTCCCGGCCAGTTCGCGCCTGTCGACGGTGCCATCATGATCGCGGTCCAGTCTGGTGAACAAGGCCGATGCAGGCTTCTTCACCTCCCCGAGGTCGAGCGTTCCGTCGTTGTCCGTATCGTACACTCGGACCGGATTGACGCGGCGGGAACCCGCGACGGCTGGCAGGCTTCCACCGAACAATGTCGCGACAGCGAATAGAATAGATCGGCGAGATATCATTGGAGGTCCCTCCCTGCATTTCTCCTGAACTGAAGTGCGGTGCGAACTGCGGGGTCACTTGCCATAGCAGCTGACAGCATGACGTACTTGTGGTCATGCGGTTCCGATTTGGATATGAATTGCAGACAACGAAGTGAGGGTGACCGGTGGGAAGTCACGTTTACAACGTCGTCAAGGCTCCGATTGGGTGGTCGCTCTTTTGCGACCGCGAACGCATCGGTGGCTATGTTTCGAGTGAAGCGGCGCTGGAGGCCGCAACGGCCATGGGCGCAAAAGCTCTTCGAGAGGGTTGCAGCATTCAGATCAACGTGCCGGGACCACAACCGCCCGAAATCGAAGACTTCGTGTCGTGGCCTGCGCGGTGGCACGTTGATCCAAAATAGCTAAGGGCTTGTCCGCCAGATATCGCCGATAGGTCGGCCGCGGCGCCTGACCCAGTGGGTGGGTTTCACAGGCGTATTCAACAGTCATTATCGGCCGTCTTTCCCGTCGGCTTGGCTCCCTCAGCCTGCTGCGCCGCCGTGGGTTGGCCCTGCATCTGCTTTTGCGCATCCTGTGAAGACGCCGCGACCTCTCCAGTTGCGCGGTTCATCGTGCCGGTCGGCGGGTGCTGAGGGACGTCTGTACTCATACCGGTCGTCTGTCCCTGCCCTGCGGAACCCACTGTAGGTCCGGAACCTGCGTCCTTCATGTTCGCGGCGCGGCCGGCGGTATCGCACGGGCCGGCCTGCGCGGCGCCAGCACTCAGAGCCATAACGGCAAAGCTCGCGAGAATGAGTGATGATTTCGTTTTCATCCGCTTCTCCCTTAGTTTCTCCTGGCTGCGGCCTTGCCTACCAGGAGGAGGAGAAACGGACCCATGCGTCTGAGGTTCCTCACGAACAAAAGTAAAATCACGTATAGTTTTATTGAGCGCTTTCTTGTTCGCGTTGCGTCAAGCTCAGAGGTTATGAGGCCACCCAAACGCATTGTGCTGGTGACGGCCGGATGCGGAGAATTCCATGCGCAAGATCCATCGGGTCTGTCCCGAACTTCAAGCTTGCCTGATATCGATATTGCTCATCGCGCTTGCCTGCCCCGGGGCGTTCGCCGAGCAAGCTTTCATCGCACCTGCGAGCTTGGCTCGCGTTGGGACGGTCGACGAACGCTTCCAATCCTACAACGTCGAAATGATCGAAGTGACTGGTGGACGATTCTGGAAGCCCTACGGATCCAGCACTTCGGATGGACCTTCGGATCTATACGAATACCGGCCGCCGACCGACCTCACTAACGCGCGGTTGCGAAAGCTGGCTGCAGCATTGTCACCGGCTTACATGCGCGTCAGCGGAACCTGGGCAAACGCCACCTATTTTGCGGACTCGGAATCCGCACCACCAGAACCGCCTCATGGATTCAATGGCGTTCTCTCCCAGCAGCAATGGCGAGGCGTCGTCAATTTCTCGCAAGCGGTTGGGGCACAGATCGTGACTTCATTCGCCGTGAGCCCAGGCACCCGCGATGCGGCCGGCATCTGGTCACCGCACCAGACGCGCCGCTTTCTCGACTATACCTCCTCGGTCGGAGGCCGTGTTGCCGCAGCAGAGTTTATGAATGAACCAAACCTTTTCGCGACAGGCGTTGCGCCAACGGGCTATGGTGCAGCCGCCTACGGACGCGATTTCAAGATATTCCGTTCATTTGTGAAGGAAAACTTTCCCGAGATATTTATCCTCGGACCCGGCACAGTCGGCGAGACGACCTCTGCTTCGGACCTGCTCGTTGCATCCGGCCACGGCGGGGTCGATGCGGTTTCGTATCATCACTACGGAACACTATCGGAGCGATGCCGCGGCACGAGTTCACCCGAGGCAGCGCTTTCCGAAGAGTGGTTCTCCCGGACCGATCAGACTCTGGCTTCCTACAGGTTGCTTAGAGACAAATTCGAACCTGGCAAGCCGATCTGGCTGACCGAAACGGCTGCGGCAGCCTGCGGCGGAAATCGCCGGGACGCGACCTTCCTCGATACGTTCAGATATCTCGATCAGCTTGGGCGCCTGGCGAAGGCCGGCGTTCAAGTCGTGATGCACAACACGCTTGCAGCGAGCGACTACGGCCTGATCAATGAGAAAACGCTGGCACCCAGACCAAACTACTGGGGCGCGCTGTTGTGGCGACAACTAATGGGAAGCACCGTGCTCGATTCTGGCCTGCCCATTCAAACGGGGCTTCATGTCTACGCGCATTGCCAACCACGCATGCGTGGTGGGGTTAGTCTTTTGGTCATCAACACCAACAGCAACGCGCCGCGCGCGCTGACGCTCGCCAGCGCTTCGGAGCGTTACACTCTGGATGCCGCGAACTTGCAAGACGGGACCGTACGTCTGAACGGCCGTACATTGGACTTGGGCGTCAAGGATGACCTGCCCCGCATCGGAGGCGTGCAGACAGCCGCGGGCGCTCTGACGTTCGCACCAACGACAATTACCTTTGTCGCCATTCCCGCAGCGGCAAACAGCGCCTGTCAATGACAGCTGATGAACTCGGGCTTTGCGCGTTACCAGTCCACCTCCAGTGGATTGGACACGTTTGCTCCTAGTTTGTGGGATTACCCGCTCTTCGGCTGCTGCGTTCAAGCACCCGTCAAATCGTCAGGGTCCTGAGCACCTTCAAAGCGCGAGACGAGGTCAACAGGCAATGCGACCAATTTCGCCGAACGGCTGATCGATGATCCAAAAATGGCAGCTGCGGCAATCTGTTTTGCAAGCCGCGTGTACTCCGACCATACCAGATAAAGCATCAGAGGCGGCTGCTCTCCATGAGCCAGCAGCTGAGCGCAACGGTCCGGGGCGCCCTCTGTGAACCACCATCGCTGCGCGAGCGTGACGACCTTTCGAAAATTGCGGATGGTGCCTGATTGTTGGGCAGGAGGAACGCCAGCCAATCCGGCGCAGTAGGTCAGCCAATTGAGGCCGGCTAAGATGGCAATTGCGAAATCCGTCGCCGCAGTGCCGGTAAAGTCGATCACGGTCTCCGCGTGAGGCCGCTGAACAAGGTAAGCATCTATCATTTCCATTTGCCGGACCGGCTCGCTCAACAGTTCAAACTCGCGGGCGGGCACCATCATTACGTATCGTACCGCTTCGAGCCGCGTATGGTCCCAGACCGATCCAACATCGCCACTGGCGTCCGAAAGCGTTCGCCTGCAGGCCGGGTAGATCAATTTCCCCCGATCAACCTCATCCATGTATTGGGGAACGCGCTTGCCTAATTCGTCAAGAATGACGTCAGGCCCGACGAAACCGCCTGGCGATCTCTTCTCTGTCTTCTGAGCCGAATGCTTTTTCGGATACCAGTCAAACAAGTCCGCCACCCACTTGTCGCCGATCCACAGACTACGACCGCAATCGATTGAAGTTCAAGAAGCTTCGATCGAGGCGATCTCGTGAGTTCGGGCCAAAAGACCAGATGGAGAGCCTCCCCTCGGTTCTGAATGCCAAAAAATCAGATTCTCTTCCCGATCAGCGGCCGAACCTGGGACGTTGGTCGATCGCATCGCGCAACCAGGAGTCCACATCGCCCACGCACGATCCGACTTACTCGAGACAAAATGCCTGCCACGAAATGCCTCATTTCCTGATCAAGAAAGCCTCATTTGCTGATCAAGAATGCCGGCGCTTCATAAACAATTCGGGGAATTATGATGCGCACCAAGTGGTCTCTCACTATTCATCACGAAGATCGGGGCGAACGTTCCATCATCTCGGAATGCCAATTCAACCATTTCGCGGACGTGCATGCGGCAATGAAAAGAAACAAGGGAAAAATCTTTGTAGTGGCTATTCCCAAGACGGCAAAGCCGATGGAAATCCAGGCGTTCCACAACCTGAAACAACTAGGATACGCCGTCGAAGCGCGATGATGGGTTGGGCGGCGCATTGGTTGAGTTGCACGGCAACGACGCCTGCCGGGACAGCAGCCTCGCGCTACCTTGAGGCCACGCTAGTGTGCATGAGCATCCAAAAAGCCAAAAATGGTGTTCATGTCGGACTGCGCAGGTAAGTCGCCGCCCGAATCATCGTCAATAACGCGTTGGCACGCTTCGATCGTGAGGATGTCGCCGAGGTCGCTGGCTGCCTCAAGGACAGTCCAGGCCGTTTCTACCCAGATATTGTCAGGCTTTGTCCAACTCGCAGCGATACACGAGGACTTCTCCGCGGATACGTGCCGCGCTCCTTCCGATGCCGTCATTTGCCCCCCTTTGTCATCTTTCAGGGCTTCATAGGCATCTAGCTTTAAAAACAAGCCCGCGGATTGACTCGCATTTGAACTTGCCCCCTACGAAAAATTCACCATGCGATCGCGGGCTGCCGCCAGGTAAACGTCCGTTCAATTAGTCAGGTACAAATCGGCGGAATTCGAATCTCCTTCGTTCAAATCTGCTCGCTATCGATGAGCCACCGCTTCTTCACGGCGGCCAATCATTCGAGGCGATAGACATGAACCACTCGCTGTATAGCGCTGATCGTCAAACACACCGTCGGATTGTTGGCTCGGCGTTTGTCGCAATACTGATTATCACAACGCTCAGCACCGCGATCATGTCAAAATTCGAACAGGAATCGGTGCAGTCTTCAGTTGCCGTGCTTAAAGCCGGCATACCGGTTGTCACAACTGACGGCGGCTATTTCATCGTTCGTTGAGGCGTGCCTGTTGCGAACAACTGCTGAAAGAGCGAGAACCACTCAAAGACTTTTCCGGTGATTGTGAGTGATGGCACCGCTACGCTCGTCGCTGCGCGCAGACATCAGGCCGGGCTGATCGAATGCGTCACCGAGTAGGATCGTTTTCCATGGCGAACTTCGCAAAATTTTTCTCAGCATAAGCGCGCGAACGCCTGAATCTTTCATCCCCGCCCCTATTTCCCCATCCTGGTTTGACCGCGTCGCCTTACCGGCGCTCCTGAACAGTCCTTCATCTGCGGGCTTTTTGCAAAATGGCCCGCCGCCAGTGGAACCCCGGGAATTAGTTCAGGGTTGAAACGTCCGAATTCACCGAGAATTCACAGGAGGATAGGCATGAAGCAGTCCGATATCTTCCGCGAAAACGCAGAGAACTGCGCTCATCTAGCGGAGTGCGCAGCCAACGAGCCCACGTATCACAGGTACAAGAGAATGGAAGCCGCATGGCTGGCGTTGGCCAACGAACAAGATTGGCTTGACGGCGAGATAGCTCCGACCCACGAGGCAAACGGAACACCACTGAATTCCAACGCGACCACATAGCAAAACGCCGCCTCGTCGGGGGCGGCGTTTCTGCTGATATCCGCCACGATCCGGCGGCCGATCGGCATCGATTACCGTCCGATCTGATCGCGGACATCGCGCAGGCTTTGAACGAGGCATATAGTTGCACTCCTGGCTCGCGTAAGAGCCATGGCAAGAACCGACAGCGGCCCATGACGGCGCAATTTTTTCGACTAGCCAGCCGCCCGTCGAGGCATCGAATTCGAGGCTACGTCGGCCGGCGCGGGAATCTGCATCAGAATGGTTTGACCTGCGGATGCGATTTCGATTCCGCACTCCTGGAATCGTCGCTTCATGCGGCGGTTGAATTCGCGCTGGACTGGCCAGCGACCGCTGTCGGTGCAGCGAATCTGGCCGACGATCGACGCCATCGAGCCGTCCACCTTGTCGACGCCCCACAGTTCGAGATCGCCGCGGATCGCCTGGCGGTATTCGGGCTCGCGACGCATTTCCGCAACGATATCCTTGAGTATCTGGCCGGCGCGGTCGGTGTCTTCCTTGTAGGAAACGTTGACGCTGACGGCCGCATTACCGGCACCACGGCTTGAATTGGTGATCGTCGTCACGGCGCTGAAAGGAACGATGTGCACCGAGCCGTCACCGGCCCGCAGACGGATGGTGCGGATCGAAACATTCTCGACTGTCCCTGACAGGCCGGACACACTAACGTTGTCACCGACCTGGACAGTATTTTCCAGCAAGAGGAACAGCCCGGTAATGAGGTCCTGCACCAGTTTCTGCGAACCGAAGCCGATGGCGATACCGACGATCCCGGCGCCGGCCAGCAACGGCGCAACGTTGACGCCGATTTCGCTCAGCGCCGTCAAACCAACCACCGTGACGATCAGGCACAGCAGCGCCGTTCGCAGCATCGGCTGAAAGGTACGCAGCCGCGCCGCGCGCGCGAAGTGACCGTCGCGCGACAGGGCATTGAGCTGGCGATCCATCAGCGCGTTGCTTGCCTCCCAGATCGCCGCCGCTGCAAGCGCGGCGATGCCGATCGTCACTACCGCCGACAACAACCGGCTGCCGATCTGGCCGCCGTAGAACCAGACGATGGCATCCATACCCCAGACTTCAAGCAGTGCAACGAAGCCGATGAAGGCGATGACAGCCGAGACGATTTTGCGCAGTAGCGGCAGATAGCGATTGGCGCGGGCCTCGAGGCCGGGGAAGCGCTGCAGGATATCCGGGCTGATGCTGAAACCGCGATCGATCAGGCTCAGCACCGCGATGGTGGCGAGCCGCGCGATCAGTGCGACCGCGACGGTGCCCGCAAAATACTGTAGCAGCAGTGAGTAACCATTGCGGATATTCAGCGCCCACACAGCCCACAGTGCGAGGTCCAAAGCGATCGCAAGATAGTGCCACAGGCTGGCGACGCGATTGCGCACCCTGGCCGCTGCGCCCTCGCGGCCGGCCGGCGCGCGAATGGCCTCGGCGACCTGCCGGCGACACTGCAGGATGATGACGACGATGAAGAGGTGAACGACCAGCATCACCAGACGCAGCAGCGCGGCGTAGCCGGCGCGATGCAAGCCCAGCAGCAGCGCCACATTGGCAAAGGCGATGCCCGATACGCCGACGGTGACGATGCGTCGAGCCCAGATTTCGATATAGGCCGCGGTCTCGGCGCGAACGCGAAACAGACCGAAAGGTCCCGCCAGCGCCCGCGCGACACAGATCAGCCCGCGCGACAGCGCGTAGGCATTCACGACCGCGAGGATCACAAGCCGGGTAGTTGCGAGATCGCCGATCTCGGTACCCAACAACATCGAGGCGACACCGACGAAGACGAGCACCGGCAGCAGCTCGAGCGCGAGACGCGCCAGCACGAACGGCAGCCTGATCAGCGATTGCCAGGCACGCGCCAGACTAAGACGCCGTTTTTGCAGTGCGGGCTCTGCGATGATATCCGCCGCCGAGGATGGCGGATCGCCTATCGCCAGCGTCTGCGCCGGCGCCCGCGCCGTTCGCGGAAGGCGCGCTTCCAGCAGAACTACCGGCCGCTTGATGAGACGGAAAATCAACCATTCGACAGCGAAGGCGCAACCGAACACCAACGCCAGTTTCCACGCGATATCGAGTAACTGATTATAAGCGGACGGATCGTTGGCCGTTCGCACGATCCAATAGTAGAACGCTGGAAAGCGCGTCAGCGTCCGCGCCATGTAGGCGATCTCTTGCGAGATCTCGCCGACCTGCTCGGACACCGTCAGCAAGAGCTGTGCGCCAAGGCTGTCCGCCGTGAGTGGAACCGCGGGTTGCGGTCCGGGCGCGGGTTGCGCCTCCGGTGAGGCAGTGGCGATAGCACGCAGCGTAGCGATCATCTGCGCGCGCTTCGTGTCGTCCTGAAGCGTATCGAGCGCCCGCTTCGCCTGATCGGGCGTCAGCACATCGGCGTTGTTCGTGGCTGAGACGGCTGCCTTAGGCGCAGCGCCCGTCTGAGCAAAAGAAGGCAAGGCAAACAACGCGCAGGCGAGCAGGATTGACGGGAACAGTTTGTGCGACACGAAGGCCCCTTTGAATACGTGCACAATAGCAAAACCGGAATCGGTACCAGCCTTCGCGCATGCGTCATGTCGGATCGCCCCTTTTCGCCGCTATCGTGTGTCGGAATTTTGCCACTGTGGCGGCTTTCTCTTGGCATTTGCCGCATCACAAAAATGCCGCAGCGACTAATCGCCGGTAGCTTCGACGCCTATTCTGGGCGCTGGGCATCCAGGGATAGGCTGCGGAGGTCTTCCACGACCCGACCTCCAACACAGATTCCCGTCATCCCTGCTCAGCACCCTTTGCAGATGCCTTTCATCTTCTGATCGACTTTCGGGGATCTCGGCGTCACCTGGCATTGAAGGGCCGGGTGCAGTCGTTCGAGTCTGTCGCCGACGCCCTAAAGCAGCGGTGGAAGTAGCTTCAGCGCTCTGCGGCCAAGAGCTGTGTATACCGAAAAACTCAAACCCGGACGTAATGATGGTGAAGTCCGCCAAGGATGGCGTGCGATTTGATGCTTCCAATTCGCTGAATTTGGCGAGTGACCGGCGCATCCTTATCCAGTGATCGATGCGTCCTGATGTCATTGTAATAGCGTGCGTACGATTGCAGAATCCGGTGCAGATGCACCTCGCCCAAGACAATGATGTGGTCCACACACTCGCGCCGGATCGATCCGATCAGTCGTTCGGCAAAGCCGTTCTGCCAGGGTGAGGCTGGTGCAGTAGGCTTGTCCCGGATGCCCATGGCGCGCAATCGGCGCGTGACGACGCGGCCATAGATCCGGTCGCGATCGCGGATAAGGTAGTGCGGAGCCTCATCCCAAGGAAATGCCTCCGTGATCTGACGTGCAACCCATTCGGCCGTGGGATTTGCTGTGACGTTGATCCAGATGAGGTCTCTGCGGTCGAGCCGGACGATGACGAAGGCATAGAGCAGATCGAAACCGATAGTTGGAACGACGAACAAGTCCATGGCGGCAATGTCTGGCGCGTGGTTACGCAAGAAGGTCCGCCAGCCCTGGCTGGGCGTCCCCCGCCGTTTGACCATGTACTTGGCGACGCTCGACTGCGCGACCTCAAACCCGAGCTTGAGCAGTTCGCCGTGGATGCGTGGCGCGCCCCAAAGCGGATTTTCGACGCTCATCCGCCGGATCAATACGCGCAGCTCCGTGTCGATCGGCGGTCGCCCTCCCGATGGGCGCGACTTCCAACGCCAGTAGCGGCGAAAGCCGGCCCTGTGCCACCGCACGAGCGTCTCGGGCTGGATGATTGTGAGGACCTGCAGGATTGATGGAAACCAGCGATACAGCTGGATCAAGAACCAGCGATCATGGTTCGTGAGCCGGACGCGACCATGCAGTCCACGCCTCAAGACAATCAACTGATGTCGAAGCGCCGCGTTCTCAGCCTCAAGCCGCAACTTCGACTTGAATGGCGAGGCCAGAACGGCCAGAACGAAACAGAACAGCCCGATCATTCCGCCAGCTTAGGCGATTCCATCACGTCATCAACTCTGGTAAGGTTTTCGGTACACACAATGGCTCGGGCAACCTGGTGTACCAGTTCACACGATCGGGCTCGAACACTGCACCTTTGACTATCAATTTCAGCGTATCAGGAACGGGAACGCTGCCGGGGAGCGACTTCACCGTCACCGGCGCAAACAGCTTCTCGACGGCAGGGGCAGCCGATCCGAACCTCCAGTCCTTCAACACCTACGCCGTGAAGCTCGCGCAATACGCAACCACAGGCGCGGCCGACGGTGCCATTCCGACCAACCCGCACGCCAATTCCGCAACCGACGTCTACCTGTACGAGACCTGGGCGCGGCCGAACATGGTTACAGTTGCGCTTGTCGCGAACACGAACGACCAGACGGGGGCCGTCACGACGACGACGACGACGGCGCCGGAGTATTACCTCTCGCTCGAGGCGATGACAGCGGATCTGCGCGCCGCCTACGAGGGCCTCGCCGCGGCAAATCCAATCTTCGCGGGTGTGGCTCCCGTTGGAGCGGCCTTCCTGCGCGCCGTTCAGGACGGCACGGCGACGCGCGATCCTTACGCACCCGACGCGGGCACGGACGGCAAGGTCGACCTGTGGTGGGACGACAACTTGCATGCCAGCAAGTACGGCTCCTATCTCAGTGCGCTCACCCTGTTCGGAACGCTCACGGGTCTCGATCCCCGCTCGCCGGGTCCCGCCGAGCACGCCGCGGCCGATCTCGGCATCACAGAGGCAGAGGCCGCGGCGCTGCAACGGGTCGCGGCGGCGACGCTCGGCTTCTCGCTCGATGCGCATTGGACGACCCCCGGACAGGTAACCGAACTGCCGGGCGGCATCACGGGGTTGCTCGCGACCGCCGGATCGTTCGGCTTCTCAGATTCCGACGTGGCCGACATGCACAACATCACAGTCACCCCACTAACGCCGGGCGCAGTCGGCACATTCACTGCCGTATTACACACCGATACCACCGGAGACGGGACGGGAGGTACGATCAACTGGCTTTTCACCGTGGACAACGCTGCCGTTGCGTTCCTCGCCCCCGGCGAAACACGCGTCGAGCACTTCTCGTCACGATTTCCGACGCCAACGGTGGCTTGGCCCAGCGCGACATCGCGGTCACCATCAACGGAAGCTACAATGACGCGCCGGTGGCGTCGAACGATTTTGCCTATTCTCAAGTTGCCGGCATTTCGGTCGATGCGCCTGGCGTTCTCGGTAACGATACAGATCCAGAGGGAGACCCGCTTGTTGTGAGCGCCGTAAACGGGCTCGGGGTCAATGTCGGCATCCCCACGGCCGGCACCCATGGCCATTTGGCACTGTTTTCGAACGGACATTATGGCTACGCGGCTGACAACAGCGCGGCCCTGGCCTTGGCACCGACCGGGAGCCACCTGCACGACACCTTCAGCTATACGGTCAGCGATGGTCACGGCGGCACGGCCAGTGCCACGCTCGACATCACACTCAACCGTGGCCCGGGCGCGGCGGCCGATACGGCCATAGCGACGACGGGCATCGGCGGCACCGCCTCGGGCAACGTGCTTGCCAACGACAGCGACGCCGACGGCGACGGCCTCGCCGCGGCGGCGGGCACAATGCTCGGATCGCACGGCACCTTGGTGCTGAGCGCGGACGGCGGCTACACCTACACCGTCACCAACCTGACCGGCGCCGCGGGCAGCCAGCTGCACGACATCTTCAGCTATACGGTCAGCGATGGTCACGGTGGCACGGCCAGTGCGGCGCTCGACATCACGCTCAATCGCCCGCCAATTGCCGCCAATGACTCAACTGCCGTTACCAAAGGCGGAACTTTTCACGGAAACTTACTGACCAACGACTCTGACCCCGATGGCGACGCAATCGGGCTTACGGGCGTTGTTGGCGGTAGTTTCGGGCACAGCATCGCCGGCACATACGGCTCCTTCACCCTGAATGCGGATGGCAGTTACACCTATGTCGCCGCGAAGGGCGCCTTGCCGGACCAAATCGTCCCCCAGGATACATTCACGTACACCTTCGGGGACGGGCATGGCGGCAACACTCAGGCGACTGTGAGCGTTGTCGTTCTCAATCCCAGTCAGTCCTATCAGGCCGGCACCAATACCACGCTGAATGGCGGCAACGGCCTGGACGTGCTCGACGGCTCGTTCGGGCACGACACTCTGCTGGGTGGCAACGGACCCGATGTGCTGATCGGCGGAGTGGGTGACTCACTCACTGGCGGCAATAGTCCGGATACTTTCCTGTTCAGGCCCGGCTTCGGCGCGAACACCATCACCGATTTCGATGTGCACAACGACGCGGTGCAGATCGACAAGTCAGTGTTTCAAAACCTGGCCGACCTGTTCGCACACGCGAGCAATTCCGCCGCGGGGGTAGTCATCAATGATGGGGCGGGGAATACAATCACATTCACAGGCGTAACGCTTGCCGACCTGCAAGCCCACCAAAGCGACTTCCACTTGGTTTGACTGAGAAGCGGTTCGGTCAAATCCCGGCGAGCCCGCGGATCGAACGATAAGATTTGACAGGGGTTGTTAGCGTTTTGGCGGCGCCGGCACTAGCGGTAGCTTTGGTCAGCGAAGCAGGCACCAGGGCTGAAGCTCGAAGTCGTGCTTTTCCCGTTTTCTGGCGCTCAATAGGCTGCGCACGAGCCGACGCAGTCGCTCTGGAAAACGAGTGGCGTTGGCAAGCCGAAACTTGTGTATCCCAATTCGATTTGACTGAGCGATACCGAATACAATCGAGAAATATACGAACAGATTCGCCTGCCAACCCTAGCGCGCAGTGGGATTATTCTTCGGTCTCCAAGGCGAGTCTCCAGAAAACGGGAGTTTTCCTGGATTCGGCTGGAGACTTTCGGGAATTTTTGGCCGAAAAAGTGCGAACGCCGGTCTCCAGAGACTTTCGACGATAAGAAAAGCCCGCATTTGGCGGGCCTTTCTCGTCAAGAAAAGGAAATTCTCCAAAAACAGGAATGGGTGGCTGGAGTGAGAGGATTCGAACTCACGCATTCCCGATCGAACCGCGTCTCTGGGCGGGGCTCGTCGAATTCGGGAATGCGACGGATCGGGCCGTTGGGCCTTTCGTTGAGGGCCGCGGCGTTGACGCGCTGGCCCCGACGCTTGCTACGCAACTCCAACGCTACGCGATGCGCAGAGCCTGAGTTGGTGGTGGCCGAGCGACCAGCGATGCGAGCCGCCTCAGATTCTGAGCGATGGCGGCCAGAACAAACTCATCCTGGGCGCCTCGTGGACCATGCAGGCTGGCGCGCGCAAATCGGTAATCGCCGCGATGGCCGAGGAGAGGACGCAGCGTGCTACAGCAATCTCGAGGTGTCGAACAAAGACGGCGGCAAGCAGTTGGATGCCGCCAGCGAACGTCAGGCGCGTTCGCCGGCTGCCCGACGCCGGGCCGCAATGTGTTCGGCTTCCTGGGTTAGCAGGCGGCGATCTGGCTTGTTGGTCGCCGACAGCGGAATCTCGGACCGGAACTCGATGAAGCGCGGATGCGCGAAGGCCGGTCCATTGTCGATCGTGAATTTCTTGATCGCGGCCTCGTCGACCTTGGCACCGTCCTGCAGCACGACGAAGGCGAACGGCAGCGTGCCCTTGATCTCGTCCGGCACAGGCACGACCGCGGCTTGGTGCACCCCCGGCATCCGCTCGACCAGCTTCTCGACTTCGCCCGGCCAGACATTCTCGCCGCCGACCACGAACATGTCGTCGGCGCGGCCGAGGAAATGGAAGAAGCCGTTCTCGTCGCGGCGCATAATATCGCCAGAGCGATACCAGCCGTCGCGCATCACTTCGGCGGTCTTTTCCGGCCGGTTATTGTATCCTTCCATGAGCATCAGGCTCTTCATGTAAAGCACGCCCTCGTCCGGGGACGGACCCTCCCGAAGCTCGGCCAGTGCGCCCGGCACCGGATAGCCCAGCGCCGTGTCCGGCCGCGGCAAACCGTCGGGATGCGGACCGAACACGCCCGGTCCCGCCTCGGTGGTGCCGTAAGCGTTGCTGATCGCTGCGCCCGGGAACAGGCCTTGCACCTTCTCGACCAGCGGCTTTGTCAGCGGCGCCGACCCCATCATCACGTTGGTCACCGACGAGAAGTCGAGCGTTCCGACCAGGTCGCGCTCGCGCGCCAGCATCGCCATCATTGTCGGTACCGATGTCAGCCAGGTGACCCGATACTTGGCGATCGCCAGGACGTAGAGTCGCGCATCGAAGGCCGGCAGCAGCACTATTGATGCTTCGGCGTGCAGAGCGGTCTTGACGCTGATCGTCGCGTTCATGTGGAACATCGGCGCGGCGACGATGTAGCGGTGGTGCGAACGATCGCCGGCTCGTGCCGCGGCATCCAGCGCCCACATCTGCGACTCGTGCGACAGCAGCACGCCCTTCGGCATGCCGGTCGAGCCGGAGGTGTAGAGGACCGTGGCGATCTCCCGGCCCTTCGGTTCGAACGCGGTGAAGGGGCCGTAGTCGAGCAGCGCGGCGTAGCCGTCGGCGATATCGAAATCGATGCCGAGCAGATGACCCGGCACCAGCGACGCCCGCTCGTGGTCGTGAAACACTGCGCGAAGGTCGGCATCCTTGACGATGTACTCGACCGTTTCCCGCGCCAGTTTGAACGAGATCGGCACCGCGACCATGCCGGCCCGCATGATCCCGAGATAGGCCGCGATCATCGGCGCCGAATTCAGCGACATGATGCCGATGCGGTCGCCCTGCTTCAGCCCCTTGGCGATTAGGCCGCGCGCCACCGCATCGCAAGCGGCGTCGAGCGCGGCGTAGGTGACTTCTTCCGGTCGGTCGGGCTGACGAAGATCGATGATCGCGACCTTGGCGGGACCTTTCGACGGATCGAAGCAGCAACCGAGATTACGGGACGGCCAGGACATCACTTCCACTCCAGAGAAAGTTCAACGCGACGACCCGCTCGCCGATGCGCGCGGGTCGCCCAAATGCTGCAATCGCCGTGCCGGGCGATAAGGTGGCCCTCGGTCGCGTTCGCCGCCAGGCAGCGGCCCTGCACCGAGGGCTGATCGATCACTTCTTGACCACCGGGCAGGCGCTTTCGGATAGCGGGCGGAACGCCTGATCGCCCGGGATCGTCTCAAGGATCTTGTAGAAATCCCACGGTCCCTTCGACTCCGACGGCTTCTTCACCTCCGCGAGGTACATGTCGTGCACCATGCGACCGTCGATCCGGATGTGGCCGTCGTGCGTGAAGAAGTCGCTAATCGGCATCTCGCGCATCTTGGCCATCACGGTCTCCGCGTCCAGCGTCCCGGCCGCAGCGACCGCCTTCAGATAGTGCATCGTCGACGAGTAGTCGCCGGCCTGAGTCGAAGTCGGCATCTTGCCGAATTTCTCCATGAAGCGCTTCGACCAGGCGCGGGTCTCGTCGTTGAGATCCCAATAAAACGCCTCGGTGAGCAGCAGCCCCTGCGCGGCGTTGAGGCCGAGCGCCTTGGTGTCGTTCAGATTGATCGCCAGACCGACGACCTGCTGCTTATCGCTGCGGCCGATGGCGAATTCGGCCGCCGACTTGATCGAATTGATCGTATCGGCGCCGCCATTGGCGAGCGCGATCACGTCGGCGCCGGAGCTCTGCGCCTGCAGCAAGAACGACGAGAAGTCGCTGGTGTTGGTCGGATGTTTGATCTCCGAAACCACGGTGCCGCCCGCCTGCTCGACGAAGCGCCGGCTATCGTTCGCAAGCTGGTGGCCGTAGGCGTAATCGGCTTCGAGGATCGCCCACTTCTTCTTGCCACGGCGGACGACGGCGTTGGCCGTGCCGCGGGCGAGCGCGTAGGTGTCCCACGTGTAGTGGATGCTGTTCGGCGTGCACTTCTCATTGGTGATCACCGAGGTGCTCGCGCCGTTGACGATCGCGATGCGGTTCTTCGACTTCGCGAGTTCCATCACGCCGAGCGCCACCGCCGAGTTCATCAGATCGGCGAGCATCACTACCTTCTTCTCGTCGATCCATTCGCGCGCGAGCGCCACGCCGACGTCGGCCTTGTTCTGATGGTCGGCGGAGATCACCTCGATCGGACGCCCGAGCACCTTGCCGCCGAAATCGTCGACCGCCATCTTCACCGCGGCGACTGCGCCCGGACCGGAGATGTCGGCAAACAGGCCCGACATGTCGGTGAGCACGCCGATCCGCACCGCCGAGGTATCCTCCGCCTTCTGCTGAGCTGACGCGCTGCCGAGGGCTAGGCTCGCGACGCCGAGCCCCGCATAAAATGCGGCCGCGAGCCGCTTCATCACACTCCTGCGGTAAACGTTCTTCATAACTCCTCCAACTAGCCGGTCGTGACAGTTACTTGGCCTCACGCTTCCGGGCATGAAACCGCTCGAAAAACCTCTCGCGAGCAGGGGCGCCTGCAAAGGGCGGGCCGAAGAGCGCCTTCGTGGCGCGGCGATTTGGCCTCGCCGCATCAACTAACGGACGGGTCGCAGCACGGTTCATACGTTCGCGTACTTGAGGGGCAGCGCGGTGGAGTATTTGATCGTCTCCATCGCGAAGCTCGAACTCACGTCGAAGAGTTCCGCCGTGCTGACAAGCCGCTTGTAGACGCCGTCATACGCCGCAACATCCGGCACGACTATACGTAGCAGATAGTCGACTTCGCCACTCATGCGATAGAATTCGGTCACCTCCGGAATCTTCGCCACCTCGCGGGCGAACGACGTCATCCACTTGGTGTCATGCTTGTTCGTCTTCAGCGTAACGAACACCGTCACCGGCACGTTGACCATGTTCGGATCGAGCAGCGCGACGCGGCGGCGGATGATCTTTTTCTCGATCAGCGCCTGGATCCGCCGCCAACAGGGCGACGTCGACAGCGCCGCCTTTTCGGCGACGGCCGCGACCGGCATCATAGCGTCTTCCTGCAAGCAACCGAGAATTTTGAGATCGATGCGATCCATCAGCGTCCTGTCTCCAACGCGGACCATGCACTACAGAATACACTGCGCAAAGAGGAAACGCGGAAGATGCCGCGGCACCTGCCGCAACGGCCAAGCTCGCCATGACGCAGGCGGAAGCAGATCTTTCCTGCCAGCGCCGGGTTTAGGGAACAAAAAATCGCGGCCGGAACGAGCGCTCATAGTCGTTGGCCGCCGCTCGCTTCGATGGTCTCGCCGGTGATCCAGCCGCCCTCGCGCGACGCCAGAAACGCGACGACCGGTGCGATGTCGTCAGGCTCGGCAATCCGGCCGAGCGCCACGGTGTCGCGGATCGCGCCGCTGCGCTGCGGATCGGCCGCGGCCGGGTTGAGATCCGTCGAGGTTGCACCCGGCAGCACCGCGTTCACGGTGATGCCGCGCGGCCCGAGATGCGCGGCGAGCACGCGGCTGAGCGTCGACAGCGCCGCCTTGGTCGGCGCATAGACCGGCATAGTCGGGAACGACAGCCGCGCCGCCATCGATGAGATGTTGATGATGCGGCCGCCGTCCGCCACAACCGGGAGCAACTTCTGAATCAGGAAGAACGGCGATCTGAAGTTGATCTGCAGCATGCGATCGAAGTCGGCTTCGGTCACCTGCTCGATGGTCTTGCGGTCGTCGATGCCCGCATTGTTGACGAGAATGTCCAGCGTCGGCGGATCGCGCCGCGTGCGGAGCTCGCCGATCACCGCGTCTGCAAGCTGGGTGGCGCCGGCCGGATCGGCGAGATCCGCCGCGACGAGGAAGCCGTCACCGCCTCGCACGCGGATCAGGTCGAGCATCTCCTTCGCTTTGTCGCCTTCAGCCCGGTAATGAACGCCGACGAGCGCGCCGTCTTGCGCCAGCCGGACAGCGATCGCTCGGCCAATGCCGCGGCTTGCGCCGGTGACGAGAGCGATCCTGTCGGCGAGTGGCTTCATCGCGGCACTACGCTTGCGGACGTTCTAGATCGCATAGGTTGCCCGCCCGATCGCGATCAGAGCGCCCTTCTCGTCATGGACGTCAATGTCGGCGACGCCGACTGTGCGGCCGAGCCGGCGCACCCGACCGGTGCTGATCAGCCCGGTGTCGATCGCTGCCCGGAAGAAATCGACGCGGAAGTTGATGGTCGGCAGGCCGCGGCCGACGAACATTACCAGCGCGTAGTCGCCCACGGTGTCGATGATCGACGCGATCGGACCGCCGTGCCACTGCTTGGTGCCGGGCTCGCGCTCGAACTCCGGCCGCATCGGCGATCGCATGACGACTTCCTGCTTGTCGGCGTCGAGCGCGATCACCGTCAGTCCGAGAAACGAGATGAACGGCGACTGCTTCAGCATCGCCTCGATATGGCCCTGATCAAGCGGCGTATTCATGGCGTCACCACTACCTTGCCGAACACGGTGCGGTCTTCCAGCATCCGCAGCGCTTCCGCCGCCTGCTCCAGCGGGAAGGACTTGTCGACCAGCGCGCTCAGCTTGCGGGCGGAGACCAGCGCGAACAGCTTCTCGAGGTCCTCTCGCTCCCAGCCGTTGGAGCCGCGGATCTGCAGTTCGAACGTCCAGATCACCCGGAGGTCTTCGGCAGGATCGTATCCCGCGGTCGCGCCGCAGGTGAGGATGCGGCCGCCGAGCTTCAGCGTGCGCAGCGACTTCACCCAAGTATCGCCGCCGGTGAAGTTGACGACAACATCGACGCCCCCGCTGGCCGACGAGCCGCCGCCGACGCGCTGCGGCCGCCCGTGACGCTGCCGCACCACCTGCATGAAGTCTTCCTGGGTGTAGAGGATGACTTCGTCGGCGCCGAGCTCCTTGAGCCGCCGCCCCTTCTCTTCCGAGCCCGCACAGGCGACGACATAAGCCCCGGCGATCTTGGCGAGCTGCACGCAGCACACGCCGACGCCGCCGCTGGCGCCGAGGATCAGTACCTTCTCGCCCGCCGTGACCTGACCGTTGGTGGTCATCATACGGTGCGCGGTTCCGTAAGCGACTGGCAGCGCCGCCGCCTGCTCGAAGCTCACATTGTCGGGAATCCGCATGAGCTGATGCGCGCGTGCCTTGCACAGCTCCGCAAGACCGCCGTTCATGGTCTCGCCCATCAGCCCGCCTTCGATGCGGTTAAGCGGATCGACCAGCACGCGGTCGCCGGCCTTCCAGCCTTCGACATCGGGACCGACCTTGACGATCTCGCCAGCGACGTCCAGGCCCATGATCACCGGCAGCGGGATCTTGATCCCCGGCATGCCGCGGCTGGTGAAGATGTCGTGATAGTTTAGGGACGTGGCCCGCACGCGCAGCAGAACGTCGGCGGGTCCGACGTCGGGATCAGGAAAGTTCGAATCGAAAGTGAGCTTGTCGAGCCCCCCGTGTTCCCGCAGTACCATCGCGCGCATTTAAACGTTCTCCCTTAGGCTGCGTCGGCGCGGCCGAGCGGCCCGTCGCCCAGTGCGAAATCGACCGCCGCATCGGCATGCAGCAGCGTCGAGTCGAACGCCGGTAAATCAATCTTTTCCGGCTGGATCAAGAGGCCGATTTCGGTGCAGCCGAGGATCACGCTGTCCGCGCCGGCGGACCGCCCGCGTCCAATGACGTCCGTGTAACGTTGCCGTGAGGACTCACGAGTGATGCCGCAGCACAATTCGGAGAAGATGATATCGTGCACCGCAGCGCGATCGTCGGCTTCCGGTACAATGGTCTCAAGCCCGTGCCGGCCGCTCATGCGCTTGCGATAGAAATCGTGCTCCATGGTGTAGCGGGTCGCGAGCAGCAGCGGCCGGCGGACGCCGGCCGCCTTCATCTCATGCGCGCAGATGTCGATGATATTCAGCAGCGGGATCCGGATCGCCGCCTGCACCGCGTCGGCGAGCTTGTGCATGGTGTTGGTGCAGATCAGCACGCAATCGGCGCCGGCGGCTTCGAGCTCGCGCGCGATCTTCTGCAGCACGCCGGCGGCGCCGTCCCAATCGTCCGAAGTCTGCATCGCGACGATTGACTCGAAGTCGACCGAGCGCATGACGATCTCGGCGGAATGCAGGCCGCCGCAGAGCTTCCGCACCTGCTCGTTGAGCCGGCGATAATACACCGCGGTGCTCTCCCAGCTCATTCCGCCAATCAAACCGATCGTCTTCATCATCAGTCCTCGCACTCCGGTTGCCGGTGCAACTCCATCATTGGTCGCAAGGGCGCAGACCGCTATGCCCGCTGCCCACTCGATCACCGATTGATAAGACGCTAACACTGGCAAGCGATCAGCGGCTTGCGTTGTTACAGCGCTCGGACGGCCTTTTTGGAAACTACTTCCAAGATGAAGCCAGCGATAGGTATTTGATTCCAATTCCGTTGGCATCTCCGCAGATTCCATCCAGAAATTGCCGTCAGACTGGCTCTGATTGCCTTGGCAACTGCTCTTCGCGCTCGCTTCAGCGACATCCGTGTCGGATTGCGGCCCCGCCGCGACTTGGCATAGCTTGCGCGGGCGTGAAGATTGGAGAGGCGCATGTCACTGCAATACCTTGTCGGCGTCGATCATGTCGTGGTCATGGTCGAGGACCTCGACGCGGCTGCGGACAATTGGAGGCGACTCGGCTTTACCGTCTCGCCGCGCGGGACGCACAGCGCCAAGCTGGGATCGGGCAACTACACGATCATGTTCGGCGATGATTACGTCGAGCTGCTCGGGATTCTGACGGCCACCGAACACAACGCGCCGAGCCGCGCTTTTCTCGCCGAGCGCGGCGGCGGCATCGAGCGGATCGCCTTCACCACGACCGATGCTGCCGCCGGCGCTGGAGAGTTGCGCGAGCTCGGCATGGAAGCGATCGGCCCGATTGATTTTGGACGTCCCATCCAATTGCCCGGCGGCGGCGAAGGCGAGGCTCGCTTCAGCATTTTCGAGTGGCCGCGCGAGGAAGCGCCTGCGAGCGTCCGCATCTTCGCGTGTCAGCATCACACGCGGGACAAGGTGTGGATCCCGGAATTGCAGCGCCACGCCAACACTGCGGGAGGGCTGCAGCGGGTGATCGTCACCTCACCGCGGCCAAAAAGTGACGCACGCCACATGCTGCGGCTGATCGACAGCCAGCAGTATTCCGAATCCGACGGCAGCATCGTGGTCCCGTCGGGATCGATGCGCGCCGAAATCATGTTTGTCGCCCGCGGCGCGCTGGCGCAGCAATATCCGGGCGTATCAGTGGACGGCTTGCCGGAGCGTGGTGGCGCAGGGCTCATCATCGCGGTCGACGATCTCGCCGCTGCGGCCCAGGCAATTGGCGCGGCCGGTGTGAAGGTTGGCGACCGTCTGGTCGTGCCGCCGAGCGCGGCCGGCGGCGTGCTAGTAGTCTTCGTCGAACGATGATTGCATAGTCACGCGCCGCGCGGCGCCGCGTTGCCCTGCCGGAGGAACTCCATCGGTTTGCTTCATCGGTTGCTTGGTGACCGGCAGTCAGTCCGCCCACCGGTCCATTCATGGAAGCCTGTCGAGGTCGCGGACGCTTGGCCGAGTATTTGGCCTTCCAGTTGTAAAGCGTCGCTCCCGTAGATGGTTTACGACAGGCAGAAATGGATCAGGCCTCGCCACCAGCAAAGATGTCCTTTTTGATGACGGCGTGGACGCCCCAGTTGCCGTCAACCACCTGGGTGATGCCGAAGTCGACGCCGACTGTGATCAGAGAGATTGCCTCATCCTCCGTCAGCTTCTTAGTCGTCATCAGGAACTTGCGCATCTTGCGGAACGCATCGCGCAAGGCGAGATCGACCGACGATTTCGAGTAGATATCGGATTGCGCCTTGGCTCCGAGCTCGTTGAGGTAATTGGCAAAGCTGAAGCCGTGCACCAGCCATTCGTTTTGAGTCTCTAGCATTGGATAATCAAGAGCTTCGAGCGCGGTGCCGGCCAGATCGGCCTTCTTGTGAAGGATGATCTGGAAGGTGCCATTCAGCGAGCATTCGATCGCGGTACCGCACAATTCGGAATCGCCTTGCGAGGCATGCGAGTCGCCAACGGACAGCAGGCCGCCTTCAACCGCGACTGGATAATACATGGTCGCGCCTTTGCCGATCCGCCAATTATCGATGTTGCCGCCGGTGTAGCTCGGCGGAATCGAATCGACCATGTCAGCCTCTTTGGGCGCCAGCCCGATCACGCCAAAATGCGGCCGTATCGGGATACGAACGTTCTTCAGGATGCCATGGTTTTCCTGAATAGTGCCGTGGTCGATCGGGACGCCCGGATAGTCGATGGTTTTATGCACCACACCGGATGGATCCGTCTGCGGCGTCCATCTGAAATTGTATACCGCTTTCGCCCAATTACGTTCTCCGGTGGCATCGACCTCGTAGATGGTAATGACTTCGCGGGGCTTGGGTTCGGTAAGCAGATCCTTGTAGTGGAAGCCCCACCATGCCGCCGCGTTGCTGCCGAACGCCTTGCCGGGATATTTTGGATTGGCGCAGGGCCGAGGTGCGACATCGATGATCCGCAGCTCAATCACATCACCCTCCTCGGCGCCGCGGACGTAGACCGGTCCAGTGAGGATATGGACGCCCAGGCCTTCGCCGGCACCGCGACCGAACAGCGAAGCATCCATCGGTCCTGCGCCACGCCGGTCCACACCCTTCTTCTCCTTGGTCCACAGGAATACGCTCTCGGCACCGACATCGCCCTTGACCATGCGCTCGGCGTCGTCATTGGCATGGTGGGTCAGCGCCTCGATGGTGATGAAGTCACCTGAATCGATCTCGACCTGCGGCTTCAGTTTTTTGCTGAAATAGCCCCAATGCACCGTGTCGGCGTTTGCGGGCAAATGATGATAGGCGCGCTTGGCCGGCTGATGCCTCTCGGCGGCGGCCGCCATCTCCGGCGTCACCAGCGAAATACCGCCGGCGCTGAGCGCCGCTGCGCCGCCGGCTGCGGCGAAGCTCGACTTCAGGAACGACCGTCGCTCACGATCAAGCGTTTCCTTGAATTTTCGGTGGTGCAGTTCAAATTCCGGACACGTCTTGTCGTCACCTGCGCACATCGCATCGCTCCTCGCGGTTTTGATCAACATGCCCCTGCCTCAGCGACGCTATCATCTGTTCGAGCTGTTCAGCAATGATCAACGGCGCGCAGTAAGCGTCTTGAATGTGCCGAAAACCTGAACCCGGAATGCCAAAACAATTGAGGTAGAAAGCGAAATCGACTGCCCGATGCGGCGCGCAGTACCGATCGAACCCGGTCTCCGGCCGCGGTCTCCCAAAAACGGGAATATTTCAAACATCCGCCGGAGACTATCAGCGATTTCGCTCTGAGATTGTGCGAATGGGGAGCGTGGAGACGAAGCTAAAACCTACAAAAGCCCGCAATTGGCGGGCATTTATAGGATTCTAGAGGCAACAATCTCCAGTTGCCGCACTGCCTGGCTGACCTGGGAGGATTCGAACTTGCATATTCCCATTTCAAAAAACGCCTTTGAAATGTCGAAAGAATTTCCGCGGTTTTGGCCGAAAATTCGACTTGGAGACTTTTGCAGCTGCAAGTTGTGGAAGTGAACAAACTCGGCAGCTGGTCAAACATCAGACTGAGTCCCTTGAACATCGGCTGGTCAACTTCCGCTTTGGGACGCGCATCCCAGACTCAGGTACAGTCCTCGCCCTAAGTCCGAAAAGTGGCCAAAAGCCCACACCGGGCCGCATCATTCTTAGCCCATCATTCGGCCGCAGCGGACATGACTTCCATCTGCTCGTGAAGAATAACGCCCGAAAGCGGATCGAACTCGCCGGTCCAGGGAGAATGATCGAGAACCGCCCTCGTATGGGCATAACCGGCTTCCCAACGCTGCCTGATGCCGGACGGACTGAAATCGATGTCCTTTGTGTGGTTCTCGCGATCGAGTTGCGGCGCCAGTAACCGCACCACATGCATCCGCGTCGGACAGCCGTAGCAGGCCAATTCACGAACGGTGTCGCTGTTGCGCTCGGCCTCCGGTATCCGGGCGGCGAGTTGGCTGATCACATGTCGCAGCCGATGCGCCTGCTGCTGTCGCGCGATCTGGCTCGCGATCCGGCTTGAATACTGGACATCCTTGTGCCGGTTGAGCACTTCCGCCATCGTGGTCGGCTCTGCGCCTGATGGATTCCACATATGAACGGCGAAGATCAGCGAATTTCTGCGCGGATTATCGTCGAACACCGCTTCGGTCGGCGTATTCGATAGAATCCCACCGTCCCAATATAGCTCGCCATCGATACGAATAGCAGGAAATGCCGGCGGTAGCGCCCCCGACGCCATGATGTGCTTCACACCCAGTTTGGAATCGCGGCTGTCAAAATACCGCATTTGGCTGGTTCGGACATGTGCGGCACCGACCGTGAGCCGTGGGTTACAGTTATTCACCAGATCGAAATCGACCAGTTCGGTAAGGGTCTGCTCAAGCGGCTCGGTGGAATAGTATCCAGCTCGGTCAGCACCAAGCGGATAGTCGTCGCCGGCATGGGCAAGCGGATTGGGTCTGAAGAACCCGGGAATTCCGTTTGTCAGCGTCGACCAGTAGGACAGTTTTTCGCTGAAGCCGGGAAACATGTTACTCCAGATCGGCTTCTGCTCCATCCGCTTCCAGAATTTCCGCAAGCGCGACAAACGGTTTTGAGGCGCATTGCCGGCAATGAGACTGGCATTGATGGCGCCGATGGACGTGCCGATAATCCAGTCTGGCTCGATTCCAGCTTCGTGCAGCGCTTGATAGACACCTGCTTGATAGGATCCAAGCGCGCCGCCCCCTTGGAGCACAAGGACGACCTGACCCGGAATAGACCTGCCCAGGGACCTGATATTCTGCGAAGATCTGTTATCCCGAACTTTATTCATGTCACGCTCCCGTTGGATGCCTGTCGCATTCTCTGATGTTCGCGAGCCATTCGATTTTGTTACGTCTACCCGTGCCGGATCGGTGAAAGATCGCCCCCTCACTGTTCAGTGCGCGGTCCAGCCGCCATCGACCGGTAAGGCGGTGCCAGTGATCGAAACAGCCGCATCGCTGGCGAGAAATACCGTGAGCGCACCCAGCTCTTCGACGGTTGCAAAGCGCTTGTTGGGTTGCTGCGCCAGCAGCGCATCACGGATGACCTGCTCGCGGGAAATTCCGTGAGCCTTGGCCTGACCGCCGATCTGCGCCTCGACCAGCGGGGTATAAACGTATCCCGGACAGATCGCATTGCAGGTGATGCCCTCTTCGGCCGTTTCCAGCGCCGCAACCTTGGTCAGGCCGACGATGCCGTGCTTCGCGGCGACATAAGCGGCCTTGAATGGTGATGCGACCAACCCATGCGCCGACGCGATGTTGATAATGCGGCCAAACTTGTTTTTGCGCATCGCGGGCAGCGCCAGCCGGGTTGTGTGAAGAAACGCCGATGACAGGTTGATCGACAGGATCGCATCCCATTTCTCGATCGGAAACTGATCGAGCGGCGCGACATACTGAATGCCCGCATTGTTGACGAGCACGTCGAGCCGGCCATGCCCGGTCAGCGTCGCTGCGATCATCTCGGCGATCGTCTCCGCTTTCGTCATGTCGGCCGGCGAATAGCTTACCCTGACGCCATAGTCCGCTGATATCCGGTCCTTCGTCCTGGCAATCTCGGAGACAACGCCGAAGCCGTTCAGCACCACGGCCGAGCCGGCTTCAGCCAGCGCGCGGGCAATGCCGAGCCCGATGCCGCTGGTCGAGCCGGTAACGAGCGAGACCTTGCCAGCGAGAGGCCGCGAGGCCGACGGTGCGCCCTGCGTTTTCAGCTGAATATTCATGACAAATCCCTTCCGCCCTTCTTGTGGTTTCGGCACCTTGCGGAGCCATTCATTCCGACGGAAATCTGCACGGCGGGCGGGACCAATGGAAATGCCCTTTCGCTTCCGAAACCATAGGCGGGCGCTATCGCAGTTCTGGTGTCCTTGGCGCCCGAAATCGGTTAACTTTGGCGGTGCGATCCGGTCGGGGTGCGATCATGGAGATGCATCAGGTTCGCTATTTCCTTGCCGTCGCGCGTGTGCTCAACTTCACCCGCGCCGCCGACGAGTGCAATGTGACCCAGCCGTCGCTGACGCGGGCGATCAAGCAGCTTGAGGCAGAGCTCGGTGGCGATCTGTTTCGCCGCGAGCGGCCCGCCGCGCAGCTGACCGAACTCGGTCTGCGCATGCATCCGCTGCTCAAGCAGTGCTACGAAGCCGCGACCGGCGCGCGCCAACTCGCGTCGTCCTTCAAGAGCGGTGAAGTCGGGGCGCTCCGGATCGCGCTCACGCATTCCGTCGACTTGGAGCTGTTGATTCCGCATCTCGACCAGATCAAGCGGCTATTCAACCGTTTGGAGTTCTGCTTCCTGCGCGGCAATAGCCGGGAAGTCGCGGAATTCCTCAAAAAGGGCGAGGCCGAACTCGGCATCGCCGCTGAAATCAGCGAAGAATGGGACCGGTTCGATACCTGGCCCCTGTTCACCGAAGGCTTTCAGCTTGTCGTCAATAAGTGCCATCCGTTGGCGGACCGCAAAGACATCACCTTTGAGGATCTCCAGAAGCAGCAATGGCTCTCGCGAAATTTTTGCGAGCACGCCGAACGGTTGAGCACGTTGTTTCGGAGCCATGGCATCGACGTGGAACGCAGCCATAGGATTTCATCGGAACGCGATCTGATCGAATTGCTCGAAGCCGATGTCGGGGTTGCCGTTATTCCGCGCAGCGTCTCGACGCCGGAGACTCTGAAGCGGACAAATGTTGACGGGCTCGACATGCGCCGTACGGTCCATCTCTATGGCGTCGCCGGGCGCGAGCGCACCGCCGTTGCCTCCGCGGTAATGCGAATGCTGCGCGGCGCCGATTGGTCGCAGTATCTCAATCAGGACGCCGGTTCGTAGGGGCAACACTTCGATGCGCCCGCTTCCTTTGATTGCGCCTTAGTGCTCCTGACGTGCACTCTTTAACGCGGCAATGAGGTCGTCGATAGCCATGCGCTTGCGGAAGTCGGGATCGACAAACCGCGCCTTCACCAAGCCGTCGCGGCCGATCACGAAGGTCGCGGGAATCGGCAGCATCCAGCCGTCATTGCCGTGAAAATTCGACAAGTCCTCATAGGACAACAGGTGCTGTATTTCGGTGCCGAGCCAGATCGCGAGGTTTAGTGATAGTGCATAGCCGTTATCGAGGTCGGTCAATACCGGGAACGGTGCACCGGAGTCGGATTTGAATTTCTCAGTAAATTCCTGAATTTCGGGCATGATCGCGACGACCTGGCCGCCCGACGCCCTGATTTGATCGTAGGCCTGGATCACCGCGCTGACGTTCAACCTGCAATAAGGGCACCAGTGGCCGCGATAAAACATCACCGCAATCGGTCCTTTTTGCAGAAACGAGTCCAGGCTGATCAGCCGGCCGGTCTCATCCGGCAAAATGAAGGGCGGCATCGGATCGCCAGGCCGTGGCGCGTTTTCTCCGCCGCTATTTTTGTGGATCCGCGCGACCAGGCGGTCAACCGCCTCGCCATAGGCCGGAAAGATCTCGCGCCCCGCAGCGCCATAAGCTTCCAACTGCTCTCTCAATGTCCCTTCCATGTTGCGACACTTGCGGAAAGCGAGCTTAAGGCGCTCGGCGTTGGCAGGCGATAGCGACATCATCTCTTGCTCCGGCGGATTGGGTTTTCCAAATTCACTGATTGATACTTGTGGCATCAGGCGGCATCGAAGTCGGATTTCTCGGAGCTAATTTTATTACCCCGTGCAGGCCGCCCGCAAGGGGCGGCCTCCTTGCTTGCAAAAAAAATGTCGATGCCCTTGGCTCCGATTCAGGGCCGATAGAAGTTGCCGGTCGACCCAGCGTTCCGGAGACCATGTACATCTGGCCGCCGTCCATGAAGAAGATGTTGTTGTTCGGCACCTTCTTGGCATCCTTCATCATCGCCTCGTGATTTTTGGCGCCTGATGCCATGGCCATCGTTGTCATTGTTCCCGGGCCGCTATACATGTAGGCCAAGCCCGGATTGAATTCCCAAGAGACCAGCGAGAACGCCGCGGTTGCCATCGCCGCGCGCGCAGCTGCCGCAATTAAGGTCTTGGACAAAGGGGACATTGGAAGCTCCTCCGAATTGACGTGGACGCCCGCCAATCGGGCGCTGACACATCAAAGCCTGAATGGTTCACCGTTAGAAATGCCGTTGCACAATCGGTTTGATAGCCGTGGTGCATCGCTCGGGCTGCAATAGCGCGCGGCTATCGACTTGAGAGCGAGCTTGTATTTCATATTGCCGGATGGCGCGTTCATTCTGTTCCCGAAGCCATGCTGCCGGCATGCGTCAAAGGAACAGGAGACGTCACATGAAGAATCGTATTGTAGATCTCTGCACATCGCTACTGTTGATACTGATTCTGGTGTCGGCCGTTTCCGTCGCAAGGGCCGATAGCGATGATGGGATCGTCCGGGTAAAGAGCGCAGTTTCGATGGGTGAGGCGATCACCCGCATAAAGACCGACATCGCCAGCAAAGGCATCAAGTTCTTCATCGAGATAGATCAATCGAAGCTGGCGGCCGACGCCGGAATCAAACTTCGCCCTTCAAGCCTCCTGATATTCGGAAATCCGCCGCTTGGGACCCAGTTTATCACGTCGAACCCGAACGCCGGGCTCGACTGGCCGGTCCGCTTGCTGCTGACGGAGGACGACAAGGGCGGGGTATGGGCGGTCTGGACCGATTTCGAGTGGATTGCCAAGCGTCACAACATCAGGGACCGCGTCGCGCAATTCAAGATGGCGACCATGGTCGTCGAGTCGATCACGTCGACAATCACGACCAAGTAACAGCGCAGAACGGCGCGCGGAAAAACCCTTCAGGCCGCGGCAATGAACGCGGCCTTTCCGGGCTCGCCTGTAATCACCAATGGACGAGGCAAATCGATGAGATCCGAAAAATTCGACGTGGTGATCCTTGGAGGCGGCAACGCCGATATTGCCGTTACCGGTCCTGTCAGACGCGCTGGAATGTCGGTCGCGATGATCAAATGGCACGATCTCGGCGGGACCTGCCCGAACCGCGGCTGCACGCCGAAGAAAGTTCTGGTTTCCTCCGATATCAAGCACATGCTGTGACACTGTTGAGAACAGATCTTTCGCATAGCGCTACGCTATCGATTCAAAAGCCAACCGGCATTTCCTCAAGCTGGTGATTTCAACGATGGTTGCTCTCATCGTCGGCCAGATCATTCGAGGCACGGCAGAACAGAGGAGACCACGACATGTTCAAGCACACGATAAATTCACGCGCGCTCTGGCACGGCCTCGCGCTTGCCTGCGTCATCGCCGGATCGACCGCCGCGACGTCGACGACATTCGCCGGCGAATGTCCCGGCGACAAGATGAAAGCCAACGCCCGCGAGAAGGTTGACTTCAAGCCGGTCGGCGTCACCGACATGACCCTGGGTTCGATCAATCTCGAGAAGCAACCGGCCCATCTCAAGGACCGCGAGCTGCGTTTCCGCAAGTTGACGATCGAGCCCGGCGGCATCGTGCCGTGGCACAGCCACGATGACCGGCCAGCCCTGATCTATGTGCAACAGGGCGAAATCGTCGAATATGCCAGCAACTGCGCCGAGCCTATTCTGCACAAGGCCGGCGATATCAGGCCCGAGGTATTCGGCACCTCGCACTGGTGGAAGAATCTCGGAACCCAAACTGTCATTCTGTATGTCGGCGATGTACGCAAGGATCCGCACGACCACAATATGTAACGAGCACGCCTCGTTGCCGGATGTGACGTTTTGGGGTCCCCCGTGTTGCCCCACACGCCCAGACGTCACATCCCCTTTAGTCCGGGCCTTGCGAGGAGCGGCGCGCCATGACCGACATATCAGCCGACATGAAATCCGATACCGTGGAAACACACGGTCATTCGCCGGGCGTGGTGCTGCGATCGTTCGTCATCGGCCTGACTGCGTTCTTGACTGTGGTCGATCTGTTTGCCACGCAGGCCATCCTGCCGTCACTGGCCAGGCATTATAACGTGACCCCGGCGGCAATGGGATTCGCGGTCAATGCCAGCACGATGGGAATGGCGGTTGCCGGACTTGTCGTCGGATTTTTGAGCCAACACATCGATCGCCGGCTCGGCATTCTCTTGAGTCTTGCCTTTCTCGCCGTTCCGACAACCCTGCTGGCGGTCGCGCCTAACCTCACGGTATTCACGATTCTCCGTATCACCCAGGGCCTGTGCATGGCATCGGCGTTCGCGCTGACGCTTGCCTATCTCGGCGAACAATGCAGTTCGATGGATGCCGGGGGCGCATTCGCGGCCTATATCACCGGCAACGTCGCGAGCAACCTGGTCGGCCGGCTGGTTTCCGCAGCGGTCGTAGACATGCTCGGGCTGGCATCGAATTTCTATTTTTTCCTGTTGAATCTCGCCGGCGCGGTTCTGGTGTATTTCACCATCCATCGCGTGCGCCCGATGCATTCGATGCCAATGTCGCAATCGCCGTTCGCGGCCATGATCGCTCACTGGCGCAATCCGGCGTTGCGCGCCGCGTTCGGCATCGGCTTCTGCATCCTGTTCGCCTTCATCGGTACATTCACTTTCGTGAACTTTGTACTGGTAAGTCCGCCGCTTTCCCTGGGACGAATGGAGTTGGGTTTTGTCTATTTTGTCTTCCTGCCCTCCATCGTGACGACGCTCTTTGCCGGAACAGCGGTGGCGCGCTTTGGAACGCGGCCGGCGATCTGGGGCGCGCTCGCGGTTGCGGCAATCGGCCTGCCGCTGATGCTGTCCTCGCATCTTCTCGAAGTGCTCACCGGCATGGTTCTGGTCGGGGTCGGAACGTTCTTCGCGCAGGCCGCTGCAACCGGTTTTGTCGGACGGGTAGCCACTGAAAACCGCGGCGTCGCAAGCGGGACCTATCTCGCCTGCTACTTCCTTGGTGGCCTTGTCGGCAGCGCGGTTCTCGGGCAGCTTTTCGACCGCTTGGGATGGACCGCCTGCGTCGCCGGTGTCGGCGCGTCCCTTGCCGTAGCCGCACGGCTTACGGCGCGTCTTAGGGCCTGACTCAGCTTTGTGTTATTCGCCGACATGGCGGTCCGTTCGCGACATGTCTGCTTTGTTTGCCGAAGATAGATCCCGCTTCCGGAGAAAAAAGTTGAGCTAAAAACTGCGTCCCACACCACGCAGTGCTGATAGCGCCCGGTCTCTGGCTCGCGTCTCCGAAAAACGGGAATATTTCAAATGTAGGCCGGAGACTATCGGCGATTTCGCTCCCAAGTTGTTCAAATTTGGAGTATAGAGACGGACATCAAATTCACAGAAAGCCACAATTGGCGGGCACTTATCGGATTTTAAGGCCCACAATCTCTAGCTGAGTGACTGGCTGGCTGGGGCGGGAGGATTCGAACCTCCGCATGGTGGAATCAAAATCAGCCAATCCTCTCAATGATATCAGCGGCCATTCTGAAAAAAGCGTGGAATTCAGCTTTAAAGATATCAATGGGTTAGCCGGCGGTTCAGAATGAGCATGGCTCGAAGATTCGTGACCCCGCGAGGCGATTCAGGTCCTTGCGTTAGAATGCTGCTGACCGTGTTTGGCGAAAATATGCACGACCAGCCCCCCTCCCGAACCGGCTGCCGCTTGTATCCCTTTGACCGAGACCGCCTCCCCTCCCGCCAACGGCGAGAACCCCACTTACTGAGAAGATTTCAACCGATTGCTTGGCGCGGGGGCACGAAACAAACCGGATCAGCCGGAGCGGGAGTAGCCGCCGTCCAGAAGCAATTGCCGCCATGAGGCCAACTTATCTTCTTGAGGCGAAGCGCGGCCGTGCATAGCGTCGTAGAAAAATAGATAATCCTCCCTTGTAAGATTGGATTTGAAATATCCCCTATGCTGCCAAAATTCATCCTTTAGGCGCTTCTCGGTGATGGTTGAATGATGGCCGAAAAATTGGTTGATGCGCTTTCCATGTATTGAACATTCGCCAAGAAAATTGCGCGCGCTAGCGATCATCCGCCCATCTTTCACGCCAACTAGGTTCTCTTCGTATTGAAACCCATGCTGCAACAGCGGCTGTCCGCACCAACAATGAGTCTGTTTCACTTTGATCATGGACTGTTACAGCTTGTAGCGGATGTCGATAAGTCTAATCATATTAGGCCGCTTTCGGCGGCCCCTTCTTTTTCGAAAGTCGGCGGGGCAGCTACGATCCCCTTAAGTACCGCTAGAGTGTCGATAAGTTCATCTGCAGCCTTTGAAAATTCATCAGGCGGTGAATCCGCCATTGCCACCCAAACGGATTTGTAGTGATCGGCATCGACCCAAATATGAAGTGCCCATGTGAATTGCGCGCCGAGATAAATATCTTCCTTAAGCCTACACCTTAAGAACGGGATAAACCCCATTGCGGCGTCGGTGCCAGCAAATTGGTCTTCTGGTGATTTCGCCGACTTAAGTTGCTCTATCATGAAGTCCAGCGAATCTAGCAGCCAAGGTCGCAGATCGCACAACATCAGACTGTCAATTCTTTATCTTTGTAAATCAGTGTAAAGCTGGTTTCGAGAAGCTGAAGCCATCTCAGCTATTTCTGCGCCATTTGAGAAGTATGAGGTAGGTCCGGGAATTGATTGCCCCCGAAAACTGAACCGGCATAAGCGCACGTCGCGACGACGACGACCCTAACGATGATGGACATTTTGCTGCCTCTTGCTTGTTGGAGACAGCCTAACAAGGATTCGTTTCAGGCCACTTAGGAAAAGTGGTTTTCAGGCCGTTCAAAGGCTTGGTAAACAGTTTGTTTGCGTCAATCACGCGATTGAACGGCATAAGTATCGGAATGCTGCGAATGATTGCCACCGATGATATACCATGTTGGTCCACAACATGAGGTCACGCCATGACACCAGAGGAAGCTCTACGAAATATTCTAAGTCTCGTAGATGGATCGGACGAAATGGAAGACGTTCACGCTCTGCAGATACTTTTGCAGACCGTCAAGACGTTAGCTGAGAAGGGCTTGGGGCGCTCGGAGTAGCTCCCAGAACGAAGAAGGTGCCGCACTGCTATTCCTCGCTGCCGGACCACATTTGAAGATCGTGTCGAGCGGGTTGATCTCGCAGATTTCGATGTCTCCGTGCCCAACCACTAAGCCAACTTAGTCGGCTTAGGCGGATGCGCCGTCCGTGGATGACGGTCATGAAGGAATACCGCTAACCTGTTTCGAATTGTAGGATCGGCAGGAACCGCTGTCTCGAACAGTAGTTCTTGAACATCTCGGGGCAGGTCGGGCCAAAGCTTAAGGGCTGCATGACCTAACAAGCGTTCAAACTCACTGGCAGTGTCGTTCATATCACGCCCTTCAGCGCGCGGTGCGGTGCCAAGATTCAATTCGTCTTCGATGGCGCGACTTGGGCATCCGAAGATTATCAGTCAAACCGACAGCCCTGCATCAATGCCCCGCGTCGATTGTTGAAATTAAGGCACTCATCGCGGTTAATGCGGCTACATCGGAACATACTTGCCTTCGGAGTGTTGGTTTCAGGAGGAACCGGTGACCACCTGATTCCAATCTCATGGAGAAGATCATGAAAAAGACAATTCTGTTTGTCGCCGCTGGTGTCATGTTTGCGACGGGCGCATCGGCAGCGCCGCTTCTCAATCAGGGAAGCGCAATCTCACAACCGACTACCTTGGAAAACGTCCGACTGGTGTGCAGAGAAGATGGCCGTTGTTATCGGAGTGGTGGGCGACGCTACGTTGAACGACGGTACTCCGGCGACTCTTCGTATGCTGGCCAACGCCGTACATATGTGGAACCCGGCTATGGCTACAGCGATCCGGGCTACTACAGCAGCGGTCCCGGTTATTACGATGGCGGCCCCAGCATCGGATTTAGCTTCGTGTCAGGCCGCTGGTAAACAAAAAGGAATACGACTTCCGAAAGGCCCGGCGCAAGTCGGGCCTTTTTGGGGTCGGTCTTAGCGGCAGCATTTCGGAGCGAATTAGAAGCGGTGGGCAAGGACCGTTCGCTATTACGTATGCCAATCCAGCCCAATTTTGCTTCCCAAATACAAACCCCTGCCGGTTTGAGCCGACAGGGGTAGCCGTCGAACTTGATTTCGCGAAGCCACTGCTCACCCTTGGGAGCTTTAGACCGAAGAGTAGCAAGTTGAGGCTTGATGAATCCCGGCATCTCCGAAGGCTTTGCACCTTCGATCGCAGCTCAACCGCGATGGCTGTCGTTCCTTGAGCGCTTAGGCTCAAGCCCCACAGACCAAGTTCGAGTTTATCCACGGCACAGCTCTCCTTAAAGAAAGGTTCAGAGCTGTTTTTCCGGGGGACTTAGATTCATCGCCGGTTTTGAGAGCGGCGTAAAGAGCAAAGTCTCTCCACGTAACCGCGTGACATCATTGGCCTATTCATACACTATTCAAGCCTGCCGCATCGGTGCGGCGAGTTTACGGAGAATAGCACAGACCTACCCGGAAAGCCTTCAGAATCCACTTCAGCCATGCCGCCCGCTTGGGGACTCATCCGTACCTCAGAATATCGGCTTGCTTATCGGACGGCATATTCCCGTACGGCGATACTTCATCCCACCCGTTTTCTTGCCTGAGGCGTTCCTGCCGGTGAAGGATGTTGTTTGCATGAAGAAGTTGTACTCGCCTGTCTCCCTGGAAATATAAGCCTTCACGTCCCGATGTTCGCTACCAGCATCGATGGTGCTCGGATAGATCGCCGTGCCGGTACAGGCGATAGTGCCACTCTTTAGTTCGCAGCCGTTGGTGGTCAAAAATATCGAGTCGATGTCCGAAAGTTCTCCGTCCTTAAGCCGGAGTGTGATTGCGAATTTGTTCTGCAGGACATCCGGCTTTGCGCCCTCCATGACGACTGTAAGCTGCCTTCGCATTTCAGGAGGAGATTTTTCGGTAGTTCATCAGCCGCGCAGGCCGTCCACAGGCTGACATAAGCAATCGCTACCTGCCAACTTCTCATCATTAGCCCCCCAAGACGCTGCAGAACGCGATTTAGCCATGCTGCCCGCTTAGGTGCCATACCCACTTCCATAAAGTCATCTGGCTCGAAGCCGATCGACTTCCAGAAAAGCTTTAAAAGTATTTCCTGGGTCGGTAAGTGCGCTGACTTGACTTGGAAACAGAGGCTCGCCCATCTCAATGATGGCTTGCCGCAGCTCCAGACGCAACTCACGAGCCGCGGCGTTTCCTTGGGGTAATGAACAGATCAATTTCATCTGCGATCTTTGCAGCGCACTTGGCCGGGTCATTTGAAATTTCGGCGCCGGTGAACCGCAAAAGCCGGTAACGGCCAGCGGTCAATGCTTTCTCAAACTGCTTTTCTTTAATGGCCTGTTCGGCAGACATCTCATGGAAGTCGTGCCCGTCACATTCAATTGCCAACTTGAGTATTCTATTTGCGGCCCTCTGACGCGGATTGCGAGGGCAATCGCGTACGGTCCCACTTTCCTCTTGGGCTGTATTTGCACAATCGGGCTATCAGCGGTCTCCTTCCAGGCAAAGACGACATCCTGATTGCCATCGAATTCCCAACCGTAACCGCAATTGATGGCACGAAGGGCGACCGCCATCGCATACTCAATTTCGCTGTGAAAACATTTTGCAGAATCGAACCACGAAAGGTCGAGCGCGGTCTCCGCACTACGTTGGCCGAAATCCTCGGCTGTTTCTTCCAAGAGGCGGTCGAGTTTTTTTGACATCCCAGCTCCCTAATCTACCGTCCATCCCTGTTATTCGGCAGGGCGGCTTCGGCTTGCCAGCAGCTATGGAGGGAGCTTTACGCCGCCATGGACTTCCGGGTGGCGTCGTTCTGCCGGGTTTACATATGCCTCGCATTTTCAACCGGTACATAACTGCGGATGATCATCGCGCCCCGTTCTTTTTCAGCCGCTGTCGTGTGACCGTCACCTCAATACTCTCCCGCGTCTTACGCTCGGGATCGTACATGGATTCGCTGCCGGCAAACATCGTGAGACCGTATCGGGCGCCAGACATGGCGTGGTTGGCGCACTTGGGATCCACTTCAAACGTATAAAGATGATGGTGGGGATCGCTGGGACGGTGGTGACGATGCCAAGATACGCGCAGGCTTCGCCGCCTTTTTCCCGGCGCCGCGCTTCCCTTCGATTGGCAGCAGCATCTCCTTCTGACCGGCAGAGACCGTGCGTGCTTCGGCATTTATAGACACGCCAATCCTTCAATTTACTCCCTCAAAGTCAAAATATGGCTCAACACAGCCACGGAATGACTTATGGGCCGCAGAACTTCTATTGTGCGACATATGGTGGCGCGGACATAGCCGACCTTAAACCCCTAGCTCAGCCAGAACGCTGATAGCACCGGTGCTCGCCGGGTCTTTTCGAACTCAGTTGACTGAGGAGCGTGGTAATAGCGCGGCATGAACACCCGCAGATAGCTCTGGCGCAGTTCGACACCCTCGCGTTTGGCCAGTTCGGCCAGCTTCTCGATTGCGCGGTGGGTGAGCCGGGCGTCGGTCGGATGCGCGATCGCTTTCTCCTGCACGGTGGTGTCCACCACGACCCGCTCGAGATCTTTGGTCTGGATCGCCCCGCTCCGGTGCGCCACCGCGAGGCTCTCTTGCAACAGCGCAGCGATCTGCTCCTCACCCAGCCGCTGGCGCCAGCGGGTCAGCGACGAGCGGTCAAACGGCAGCTCATGCCGGAACACCACTTCGCCGCAGAAATACTGGAAATACGGGTTCTCCACCCAGCGGTCGCACAGCGCCTCGTCAGAGAGATTGTGCATGTGTTTGAGGATGAACAGCCCGGCCACCAGCCGCGTTGGCAGCGGCGGCTGCCCCGGCCCTACGCGACAGACCGAACCGAAGCGCTTCGCCAGAAAATCCCAATTAATCTCCGCCGCGAGCCGCACCAGCGGATGGCGAAGGTTGATGATCGCCTCCAGCGACGAGCGAAACAAGTCGTCCTGGCGGTCGTCGCGCGGGTGGCTCATGGTTCCCCCACAGCGAATCTTGCCGCCATAAGGAATCACAAACCGCCCAAATCGGGAATCCCAAAACGCAAGGAAAGCGCAATGAACATGGGGCTTTCTTGCAAAATAGAATGCTTGTTCCGATCAAATCACAGCGATCAATAAATGCCTTCCGAATACTTCACGGGCGACGCCTTAAGAGTTACTGGCATTACGACCAATGCCGGTATGGCAAGGGCAAGGGCTCCTGCTCCGAGCCGGAGCATATCGGCGCCTGTCCCGTGCCCACCCACCGGCTCCGCAACGGCCGGTTGAACCAAACGGCCTATAGCTTTTATCTGTTCACCCGCGATATCGCCGAGAACGATCTCGTGGGCTGGATCGACCACCAGCTGTCCCGTGTCGCCACCAAAGCATCCGACCTGTCACGCGAGGTAGAGCTGCAGGAAGCTTTGATCGGACCGTTGCGCCACGTCTATGGCGTCTCCGACAAGACCCTGATCTTCTCCCATTCGGTAGGCGCTCTTTCAAATAATATCCTATGCAAACAGAAGCCCAATTAGCGTCGCGCAAACGCCAATCACCGTGCGCGAACTCGCAAGATGTGCTTTGATAGGGTACGTTGATCGCTTTGACTGTCGCTCCGCTTCGACATCATCTACATATCAGGCGATGCAATGATGTGCCGTTATCTGCGATGCCCGAGACTGATACCGAGGTTGCGTGCCTTCTGACGCAACGAACCTTCTGTTCTCTTGGTCAGCTTCATAATGTTGGCTAGTGGCGTTCTAGCTTTTGAATGTGCTCGTAGTTCCTTCACGTCAGCTTTGGTGTATTCTCGTCGAACAATTTTCTTTGCTTTCTTGGCCACTTCGATCTCCATTCGATTCACTACGGCCTTCTAGCACGATTGCTTCTATAGGCAACTTACGGTTCGCAGATCGGTTATTCCGGATGCAGAATCAATCATCCATTCGAATCGTTACCAGCTTGTAGGTCGCAGTAACTAATTAAAGCATCTCAAACGCCGATCAGGTTTCTGACGTCCTGACTCATCGCACCGCGAAAAGCAGTGAAAGAACCGTCTTACCTCAACGTCATCCGTTGGCTTGGTCGACTTGACCACGAACCCCGAAATGTTGGGGGATCTTAAGCCGGACGGTCCACTTGGGATTCCGGTGGTCGGCCCTCTTGTAGAGCACGGCTCGCCGTCGCCCCAGAGGTCCCAGGAAATCTTTATAGTGGGCATGGGACCTGGACAAACGGCCCGATCGGATCTGGGTTCAAGTAAATCCGGAGTAAATTGAGAGGGGTAGAAAGGACAGGGCTGGCTTGGAATATTTTACGCGGAATGAACTCGCAGCCACCAACGATGCTGTGAGCGACCGATCAGGAGCAGTTAATGAAGTCTCGAAATACCCAACCGGTCGGCTCATCGTCTGTGCCTCTCTTAAGAAATACCCAAGACCGTTGGTTTTGATCAAAAGCTTGATCAACTACAGTAACGAGCATCCGGTTCGGAAGAGTGTCTATAATCTTGCCGTTCGGACTGGTTCGGACGTTGAGGGGACTACCGGTAGGATCCATTACGCGGCACCGGCTTTCAGCCAAAGCCGTTGAAGCATCGCACAATAAGACTATAAACATAACAATGCTCGCGGTTCTCAACTTTATCTCCATCTCTCAATGTCTCCATGCCGAGGACAGCATCGGCTTCGGCTTGACTAGCGTATCGCGCCACCAATGATGCCGCCTATCATCTGTAGCATCATCTGCTGCGCGCGTTGTTGATTGAGCTGTTGGTTTTGAAACTGCTCCGTTTTAGCAGCTTCCAGTTCGAGAGCCTTTGCTGCTCCCGCATGACCCAATTCAGCAGCCTTTCGCCACAACGCGAGCTTCATGTCATAAGAATTCGGTGGATTAAAGTATTGGCGGTCGATCATCTCGGCGAGACTGACCATGGAATTCCCATCGCCTAGCTGAGAACCGATCTTGAAGTACTGGACAGCGCTAGCAGGATCCTTCTTGTCGTAGAGGTACATCCATCCGAGGTTATCGAAGGCTGCTGGATATCGCTGGTGAACCAGAGAAGTTTCGATCTCAAATGCTTTTTTTCGATCGCGGAGCTGCAATGCGCGACCCAGCTGATACTGGTATCGGAGTTCTGAGGGGAATTGCTGAACGGCGCGTGTGCAGGCATCGATCGCTTCGTCGGCCTGAGTCCTCAGGATATCAAACGAAACACCGTCGCCTACTTTCCGGGCATCGGTCGGGTTGCCAGCCAGACGATCGCAGTCATTTCCCGACCGAACTTGTTGTTGATTTGCTTTTTCAGCGGCTTGTTTTGCCTCAACGTCCGCTTGCGCCTTTTGACGGGCTTGTCGGTCACGTTCGTCAGCCTCAGCTTTTGCCTTGGCCTCGAGATCTTTCTTCAGTTGCTGAGCGTCAGATAACTCTCGTTGCCAACGATTGAACACGTCGCGATTGACGATCTGAAGCTGATCACCATTACGGGGGTGAAAGCCCTTGTTGTCGTAGAATTCCCACTCTCCTTGATCGCTGCGCCAATACCAGACTTTCGGCTGCCCTGTGATCGGATCGAAGAACACAGCAGTTTCGGGATTTTGAATGCGCTTCGGTGGAATTCTGTGCGCCTCTTGTAAGCGGAACTGTTCATCTGAAGTCCACTCGTCGGCGACCTGCCGGGTTACCGGTACCAATTCTTCGCCGGTTCTTGGATTAAACCCCATCAGATCAAAGAGTTCGATGCTATGTGGAGAATTACCCTTCGTGAACCAAACGATCGGTTCTCCCGTAAGTGTGCTGAAGAATACTACCGGGAGGCCAGTGATCTGCGCTGGTCTCTTGCCCCTCTGATACTCTCTGACCTTTTCCGCCATTTCGGGCGTCAGCAACCGGCAGTTGAGACCGGTCTGTGGATCGATGCCTACGCGGTTCAGAACCTTGATCTCATTGCGACTCACCACATAGCATTTGGTCATCAAGTTATCAGATCTGGACAGGACGAGAGAATGACCGACCAGCAGCGCCAGGAAACCCAGCGCTCCGATCACTCGTCTCCGTTTGTTGAAAGAAAAAGCATAGCCAGCGAAGAAGATGATGGCTGCAAAGCTTAGCCATACCAAAGCGTCAGCTAAATGCTGGTCGAGATCGAAGGAGTTCGCAATCTGCTCAACGTATGACCGGGCAAGGAAATAATAAATCGCCTGATTAAATAACCAAAAAAGCACGGCTCCAAGGAGCAGCACGCTGAAGATAGTAAACAGGGTTCGTACTGTGGGGCTAAATTTCCCAAGCGCGTCGGTAACTCGCTGGCGCACGCTCTGAATATCCAAAATCATCTTACCGCCTATTGTGAAAAAAATGATGCCCAACCAACTTGCAACCGGTCTCGTTTTCGGCCCAAATTGGCAGAGTTCGGGGTAGACGGGAAGATCGGAATTTTGACATCTTTAACGCGAGCAAGGCAGAACGGGCCCGAGGCCGGCGAGTCTGAGAGGAAGAAAAAGCAGAGGCGGAAAGGACACAGCGGCATTGGGCCGGAAAACTAGGTGTTTGGATCGGCTTTGTTTTGACAATTGGACCCGGCGGATACTTAATCGCGACGCTAGGGGGCATTGGCCCCGCTTCGCGAAAGAAGCCGCGAGGGTCCGATCCCGCCAATGCCCGTCCTCGCCTACGGGAGTCGCGCTCATGACCCTGCAACAGGCAAGGATCTGCATCGGGTGCTGGCAGCAGATGCACCTGCCGGTACCACTACGCGGGGTGCTTTCGGTCCCATTTCGCGCCGTCGGCATTCGTCCGAGCAAGATGAACCCCAACACCTGCACGGTCTGCGAGCTGATGTTCACCAGGGTGATGAGGGCCCGCAAGATCACCATCGACGCGACCATCCTGTTCGCGGACCTCCGAGGCTACACCACTCTCTCGCAGTCGCTTTCGGCTGATGCCATCTCAGGACTGCTCGACGCATTCTACGACGAATGTGCCGGCGCCATTTGGCAATATGACGGGCTTCTCAACAAGACCATTGGGGACGCGGTGATGGCTGTCTTCAATTTTCCGATTCAAAGCGAGGATCATGCGAAACACGCGGTGCGCGCGGCGCGAGAGATCCTGAAGCGTTGGCGTATCGAGCGCGAGACGCTCGTCGAACGATTCGGCCTCGCGGGCTCCGATCTGGGCGTAGGCATTGGCGTCAGCTCGGGAGAACTCAGCTTCGGGGAGTTCGGCCGGTCGCATCGCGACCTGACGGCGATCGGAACCGTGGTCAACACCGCTTCCCGGGCCCAATCCGCCGCCGGCTCCGACCAGATTCTGGTCACCCAGGACGTCTACCAGCGCGCCCAATCGGACCTCGCGGGCAGCCAGGCAAAGACCTACCAGCTGAAGGGATTCCAGGAACCGATCGAGCTCTATGCGGCTTGAATACAAGGGCTATCGTCCGGCTGTTAGGTGGGGATCAGTGGGGAAGTCGGTTGTTGATGCTGTGGACGGCTCCTCCACCGGCACGTGAGTGCCACGGATGTGGGGGCTGTTGAGGCTCCCACGATTCAGAGGAGCTAACCATGCAGACGATCACAACAATCGGTCTCGACATAGCCAAATCAGTTTTCCAGGTTCACGGCGTTGACGCTGGTGGCCAGGTGGTCATCCGCCGCCAATTAAAGCGCCGCCACGTCCTGGCATTGTTCGAGAAGCTACCGCCGTGCCTAGTTGGCATCGAGGCTTGTGCCTCCTCACATCATTGGTCGCGCGAACTTCAGACGCTTGGCCATACCGTGCGATTGATGCCACCAGCCTACGTAAGACCTTACGTCAAGCGTCAGAAGAATGATGCAGCTGACGCAGAGGCAATTTGCGAAGCGGTCACCAGAGCCAACATGCGGTTTGTGCCAACCAAGACGCCTGAGCAGCAGAGCTGCCTGATGCTTCACCGCACACGCCATCTGTTCATCCGCCAGCAGACCGCGGTGATCAATTCGATCCGCGCGCACCTCGCCGAGTTCGGCATTATCGCGCCAGTCGGGCGCAAAGGGGTTACGGAACTGCTGCATGTTGTGGCGGACCCGAACGACAAGCGGGTGCCAGAGGTTGCTCGCGCGTGCCTTACCGCGCTCGGTGCTCAACTGCTCAGCCTCAAGGAGCAGATTTTGGAGTTCGACCGGTTGATCATGGCCTGGCACCGATCTAACCAAACGAGCAAGCGCCTTCATTACATTCCCGGGGTCGGTCCGATGCTGGCGACCGCTCTGGTCGCAAGTGTTGTTGACCCCAGGACCTTCCGATCAGGGCGTAACTTCTCGGCCTGGATTGGGCTCGTACCGAAGCAACACTCGAGTGGTGGTAAGGACAGGCTCGGCAGCATCAGCAAACAGGGTGATCGTTATCTGCGCAGCCTGTTCGTCGCCGGGGCACTCGCCGTCATTCGCTACGCCAAGATCCACGGAACGGGGCATAGGCCCTGGCTCACGACGTTGTTGGCACGGCGTCCGACCAAGGTCGCCGCTATCGCACTTGCCAACAAGATTGCGCGAATGGCCTGGGCCATGATGGCCAAGGGCGAGCGCTACAAGCAACCCGTCGCGCTGGCGGCGTAAACGAGATCGCGCCGGTCAATCGGCGTGAGGTGAAGGTTGGGAGGGCGAACAGCACGTAATGCAGAGCCGGTCGATCCGGCGATCAGGACAACCCACTTGTGCCAGCGCATTGTCGAATGCGGGGTTTTGACCGGGACCTGATCCGCGGAGGGCATTATGGCCAGCGGTCATGTGAACCGCACCTACAGGCCGAACACATGGCTGCACCGACCAAGCCTGCGACGTGAAGATTTCTCTTGCCAATCCGGAGCCGTCCACACATGGCATAATGCGCTGATGCTGGATCGGGCGAATGCGAGTTCTGGATCCCACACAGGGATTGCACGGAGCTGACCCGATTTGAGCTCCGTAATCATGGCCAATGCGGGCATAAAGGCGATGAACTGACCAGTCGCCGCCAGGGTGTTGGTCAATTCCAGCGAGTTTGTCGTCACAAGCACCTGTGGACTGAGTCCGCGTTTCGCAATGGTCCGCTCGAAGAACTGTCGAAGGCCGAAGCTGTGGTCGGGAAGGGCGAGAGGCTGTTTGCAGATGTCAGTAAGGCTGAGATGATCGCGATCTGCGTATTCGTGTGTGGGCGCCACTAGGCAAGAGATAGGTTCACGGAATTCCGCAATTACCTCGATCTCCGGTCGCGAAGAGGCATTGAACGTGATGCCGATATCAGCCTCGTCCTCCAACAAAGCTTCAACGATACGGTCCGTTGAAGCCGTCTGAACCTTGAACGATACAGTGGGATGATGAGGGTGAAAGTCCGCCAAGATGTCCGGAAGCAAGCCCGTGACAAATCCTTCGATGACCCAGATGCTGACTTCGCCGCGTCGGAGGCCGCGAAGGTCGTCGATCCCGGAGCGAGCGCGGTCAAGATCGCGGAAAATGCGGTGGCTCTGCCGGGCCAAGACTTCGCCAGCCGCAGTGAGTTGAACGCCGCCTTTGGACCGTTCGAAAAGCACCGCGTCGAGTTCGTTCTCGAGTTGGGCGATCTGCCTGCTCACCGCCGATGGCGCCACGTGCAGCCGATCGGCAGCCTTCCGAATGGAACCCAACTTTGCGACTGCGTTGAAATATCTGAGCGTTAAAAAGCGCACGGCCCCTCGGATGATGTGCTAACTTAGCTTTGCACAGCTAGTTTGCCAACCTCCAAAGTATCCCTCGTGCATCAGAGGCGCTGGAGCCAGCCGTCTCCGCAAGGCTGGACACGACGTTGTCATTACCAAATCGCCGACGGAGTTGTTCGGATGTCTGGACTGGCACCAAACCGTGCTGGAGCACGAGCTGTCGCGTATTCACGGCGCTCTAGAGACCACTCATTCCGAGCAGGTCTCAGCGGCGTGGCTGGCCGCCATCATCCGCGGGAAAAAAAATCGAGGATTCTGATTATTTTAGCGCCCGATACCAGCTTCTGCAGGCTCAGGCAGAGTTTTGGGACGCGTGGACGAACGTCGATTTCCTCATTGCCCCTGCCGCGCCGGACACCGCACTGGAAGGGCAGCAGACTGGCGATCCGCGTTACATCATTCCGTTTACGGCTTTGGGCGGGCCCATCGCCACCTTGCCCGTCGGCTTGGCGCCATCAGGCTTACCCCTTGGTCTTATGCTCTGCGGCAAACCGGGCAGCGATGTGGCACGGCTCGCCGACGCGCTGCAATTGGCCAAAGCCATCGAGATGCCACGCCTTCAGAACGCTAGTGGCTTGTCCTCAAGGCCGTCGAAGCAAAAGCTTCGATAACGGTCATACGAGGGAAAAACTCTCGCCGATGGAATGGTCGAGGCCGCTGGCATGATGAGCTGATGGCGCAACCAGGCCGCTACTCAGAACTCTTCGAATTGCAAGCTGCTGGCTATCGATAGTTCCCTCTCTACGCTGCCGATGCCAATCGGATGACTCGAGCTAAAGGCCAGGCGTTGTTGCGGAAATCGAAGGTTATTGAATTTCCAGGGGCGTTGCCACTCGAACTTCGAGCTACCGCCTCCAGGTCATGTGGCGTCGTTGATGTTAGGTGGAGCCGTGCGAGGGCACACTTCAGCAAGGAAATGCGCAAGCGTGCCGGCGAGCGCGCCCCTCCTTCAGTCCATAATGAGCTTTGTCCTCGCTTTTCCCGCCACACAGGCCCGCGTTCCAAGGACAGACAAATGTTTCGAAATCGCCGGCTGCAACTTCATCTCTGCGAAACGCTCAACCATCTCGCCTGCGGTCATATCTCGAGCGTTTTCCACGCACGCTAAACGGACCAAGGAATCGAATACGTTTTCAGGTTCGTGAAGCTCTTCATTGCTTCTTGCACGCCTTCTTTATATCCAAGGCCCGAATCTTTGATACCGCCAAATGGCGACATTTCGATGCGAAATCCGGGAACTTCCCAAACGTTCACTGTGCCGACCTCGAGCTCATTCACAAAACGTGTGATGTAGTCGAGGCGGTTAGTGCAGACACCTGACGAAAGTCCGAAGGCCGTAGAGTTTGAGATCTTGATAACACTCTCAATGTCATTAGGGGTCCTGACGATCGGGATCACGGGGCCAAAGGTTTCCTGCAAGATCAATTCGCATGTATGCGGAACATGGTCGACGACCGTCGGAGGATAGAGCGCCCCTTCGCGGTTATTCCCGTGAAGCAGGCGAGCACCGTCTTGTACGGCAGCCTCGACACGACGCTCGAACTCTTTTGCAGCGTCTTCATGAATGACGGTTCCAATATCCACCGAGGGATCCATCGGATCACCGCATTTGAGCTTTTTGGCTCGTTTGAGCACCTGCTCCACAAATCGGTCCGCGACCGCTTCCACGCAAAGGATGCGCTTGACCGCCGTACAGCGCTGGCCAGAATTCTTGGTGGCGCCAAGCACCGCCAGCTCCGCCGCCTTTTCGAGGTCGGCATCTTCCATGACGATCAGCGGGTCGTTTCCGCCGAGTTCGAGAACCAGACGCTTGTAACCGGCTTTTGCGGCAATATGTTTTCCCACGCGCACTGAGCCGGTGAAGGTAATCAGGTCGGCATCGGGATCCGTGATCATCGCATCTCCCATGGAATGAGGATTTCCGGTCACGATCGACAACATTTCCGGGGGCAAACCCGCCTCATAGAGCACATCGGCGAGTGCCAATGCGGTCAATGGCGCGAGCTCGGTCGGCTTCAAGACGATCCGGTTGTTGGTAGCGATAGCCGGTGCGATTTTGTGGCTCACCATATTCAGAGGATGATTGAAGGGCGTGATCGCCGAAATCGTCCCCAGCAGCGGTGTGCGCATCGTAAAGATCTTGCGCGCCCTGCCCTGAGGACTGATATCGCACGAAAAGATTTCGCCATCGTCCTTGATCGTCAGCTGGCCCGCGAAGGAATAAACATCGCATGCACGCCCGACCTCGTAGGTTGAGTCTTTCCAGCAGAGGCCCGTTTCCGACGAAATCAGGCCAGCAAACTCTTCCTTACGAAGCGCGAGAATCTCCGAGGTCTTGAGCAAAATCTGTTGGCGCTCATAGCGGGTGAGTTTGGATTTAAACGCCTTGGCCTTCGCGAACGCAGCGCGCACGTGTTCGGGACGTGCGGTGGAAACTGTTCCGACCAGTTTGTTGGTATAGGGGTTGTAGACGTCAATACGTTCTTCGGTCTCAACGCGGGCGCCCGCGATTCGCATCGCCTCGTGACGAATTACCTGAGACTGTACATTCATTGAATACGCCTGCTCACGCGCGCCGATTGCCAGATTCGATCGAAGTCAAAGAAGTGGAAGTTCTGCGGAATATGATCGAAGGAAGAGGAGAGCTGCCATGTTTTCTCGGGTGCGGCCATCAGCAATGGCACACATTAGCACAAAGCATGTCAACAGTCGCTCCTACCGTCTGATGAGAAGTGCAGAAAACGCACTGCCGGCACAAAGCACGGCGACGATGGGAAAAATAACCGAGGTATCTCCCGTATGATCCATGAAGCGTCCTATAAGAGGCTCCCCAAGCCCCGCACATGCATATGATATGAAGTTGAGGAGACCAGTGGCGGTCCCTGAGAGACGCCGGCCAAAAATGTCCGGGCAAAGTGCCCAGAATGACGATGCGGGGCCAAATACGAAGAAGCCGCAAAGGAAGAGTCCGGCGATCCCGAGCAGGCTGCCATGCGGCACCAATTCCATCGCCATCGCGGTGATCGCGGCAAGGACCATGTAGGTGATGATTGCAGGATATCGTCGCGAATTAAACACGATGTCGGAAATCCAACTATTCGTTGAGGCGCCCAGCGCCATTCCGATCGGCAATGCCACCGTGATCCACGTCGGGTCGATCACGGTCGATGCTGACTTCCAGTTCGGACCGAGAAAATGCACGGGGATCCAAACAAGCAAGGCGTATCTCGCCGCGTTCTGAAATCCGATCGACAGACCTGTGGCATAGAGACGCCAGTTCGACAGAACAGCGCGATAGCGCGATGCACTGGCCTCCGTATCGACGGGGCCGGTCTCAGCTTCATCCGGGGACTTTTCGTCAGCGGGGCCAACCAATCCGAGATCCTCGGGCCGTTCCCGAACTGTGAGAAACATCACGATCGCGCCGAACAGCATGAGAAAGACCGACAGGCGAAAAATCCAGCGCCAATCGAGACCCAGGCTGCCCAGGATGATAATGGGAAGGAAGTATGCCAGAACCGACGAAAAGCCGGACATGCCGACGTAAAACGAATAAACAAAGCCGCGGTTTTTATGCCCCCACCAATTTGAAAGTAGCCTGCTTCCTGGCGCAAACCCCATCGCCTGGAAGTAGCCGTTCAAACCCCACGCCAGCAGAAGGCCAATGAAGCCCGTTGTGAAGCTGGTCGTCCAGTTCGCAGCGAACGACAGCACGGCGCCCGCGAGCATCATGACGCGCCCGCCCCACTTGTCGCCGAGATTGCCGTTGATGGACTGGCCGAGTGCATAGGCCCAAAGCATCGAAGCGCTTACCCATCCAAGCATTTCCTTGGATAGTCCGAGTTCTTTCTGAATGCCGGGGATCGCAAATCCGAATGTCTGGCGCCCGGTGTAATAGAAAAGGTAGCAGAACGAGACGCCCAACAAGGCCGCCCATTTGTAACGCTCATACGTGGCGTCAACATCCAACGTGCCGGCAACCGGCCGTGCAATGGCCTGCCCTGTTTCGAGCATAACGTACCCCCCTTGATGATAATTTTATGGTTAGCTTCTTTCTTGCGGGTTTACTGAACACCGTTCAGAGCGAAATCGAAGATGTCGAAATTGCGCAGCCGTCTGGCTTCAGCGAGGTCCCGGTATGTTTCGTTCATCGGATGCGAGAGAATGAAAGGTACAATCTGCTCGCTCAGTCCTCCATGGGATCGAAGACGATGACCATTGAGGCCTGTAAGGTCATGCTCGGCCCGGCTCGAGCCAACTACCGTGTGGGTGTCACCGATCGCAACAAAATCTCCCTCGCGATCGAGCGGCATCTGATAACGGCCAGCGGCGCTTTTCCCATCAAGAACGAGCGCAATTCCCGGGATTGCAGCAGCGACTTCCATGACGTCCGCCAGTTCCAATTTTGCGCGCAGGTAAATCCGCACGAACGATCCGAGGGCACCATGGTGCTTCACGAACGGATCGGTGATCGGACAGATAACGCGCACCGCATTCGGCCCGAAACGCCGGTTGAGTTCCTCCTCGAGGAAAACGACGCGCGGCGTCCCATCCTCATTCGTCTTTTCGTTCATACCATGATCGGCAATTAATCCGACAACTGCGCCGAGTCCGGCAAGCCGGCCGACTTTCGCATCAACCGCGCTGTGGAAGGCGTCCGCTTCGCTGTCGCCTGGGCCATGGGCGTGCTGAACCAGATCGGACAATGAAAGATAGAGAAGGTCCGCGCGGTCTTGCTCAAGCAGCTTGATGCCTGCATCAAGCACGAACAGCGACAAGTCGGGGCTGTACATGTCAGGCGTCGGCCGCCCGACGAGCGCCTCGACGTTTTCAATTCCATTTTCCGCAAGAGTCGCGCTGCCGGCCCTCTCCGACGAAAAACAAATCCCGCCCTTCATTTGATGGCCAAGCATCTTGCGAAGCTTGTCCTTGGCTGTGATCGCGGCGACACGCACGCCCGCGCGCGACATCTCGGCAAGGATCGTCGTGGCGCGCATCGGGCTTGCATCGACAATCATGATTTCTTTGCCGGTCGCCCGGTCGAGATAATAGTTTCCGGAAATGCCATGAACCGCGGGCGGCGCGCCTGTCACAATCGAAACATTGTTCGGATTGGTGAAGGTCGGCATCGCCGCATCGGCGAGTGTGGAAAAGCCGTCGCGCATCATCCGAGAGATATTTGTGAATACATTTGCCGCATTCTCGAAATTCAGATAGCGGGGATCGCAGCCATCGAGACAGACCACCACCGTGGGGCGCTTAGGTTTCGCGTAGGCTCGTCCGTTTACCTCGATCATCATCGCCCTTCGTTTGCTCGGATTTTGGCAGCTGGCCGACGAAGACCTTAAGCTGACGCGGTGCGAATAAAAATTGACTTATTCTCTCGCAATTGTAACTTTAATTCCATGAGGCTACGCGATCTCCCGCTCGGATCATTGCGAACATTCGCGGTTGTCGCCGACTGCGGCAGCATCACCTCTGCTGCCGAGACGCTAGGTGTCACGCACAGCGCGGTCAGTAAGCAAGTTAAACTGCTTGAACGGTGGCTGGGTCAAACTCTCTTCGTTCTCGAGGGACGAAGACTGATCCTGACGCCATTCGGAGATATCCTGTCGCGCAAGCTCGGCAGTGCACTCGAAGATATCGCGGGCGCCTGCGCATATGTGCAGCGTCAGCGTGAACGGCGGACCATCACGGTGGAAGCGCCAGCGACATTCGCCATGTATTGGCTGTTGCCGCGCGTCAGTGCTTTTCGCGCATTGGAACCGCAGACGGACGTCTGGGTTTCGACGCGAATGACCGGACAATCGCCAAATTTCGCAGGACACGATCTCGTAGTCTTGCGCGGTGAAACGGCTCCGACATCCAAGCGACTGAGCGAACGCGTCTTCCTGTTTCGCGAGGATATGGCGGTGCTGAGCTCGCCGAAGCTGCTGACCCGCAAGCCTCTGTCGAAGCCGACCGACATCACAAGCCACGCGCTGATCGAGTCCATGACCCGTCCGCAGGACTGGCAGGCTTGGCTGAAACGGGCAAAGGTCAATGATGCCATCGTGGCCGGCGGGCATCGGTTCGATCATCTATTTGTTGCTATACAGGCTGTTAAGGACGGACTCGGGTCCTTAGTGGCGCCTCAGAATCTGCTTCAGATGGCGATCACCAGCCACGAACTCGCATGTCCATTTCCTCACTTAAACTTTCCAGGCGAGTCATATTTTGCATATTTCGCTGGCGGCAGCATTGATCCCGCTATGAAACGGTTCAAGGACTGGCTCGTTCGGAAGGCCAAAGCGTAAAGCACCGGCACATCCGACTTGTTTTCGAGATCATGTGAGGGAAAGTTGCGCCATGTGGCAATCGTCGATTCCGCTCGGGGCTTTGCGGACGTTCGAAGTTGTGGTGCGACATGGGAGCATCGGGGCGGCCGCCATCGAACTTCACGTCACACATGGCGCAGTCAGCAAGCAGATCCGGCAGTTGGAGCAGTGGCTCGGACAGGAGCTCTTTGCACGATCGGGACGCCAAATGACGCCCACCGTTCATGGGATTGCCTTCGCCCGGGAACTCGGCAGCGCATTTGGGTTAATCGACCAAGCCTGCAAGAGTTATGGACGGCTGACGGCAAAGCAAACACTCCATGTGCGCGCACCCGCGACCTTTGCCATGCGCTGGCTCATACCGCGACTACCCCAATTCTACGAACGCCACTCCAATACCGAGGTCCACGTCACGACGACCATGACCACATGGTCATCCGAACGGAGTGTTTGCGATATTGTCATTCAGAGGGGCGAGACCTCGCATCTCCGGTTTCAAGGCCTCACTCTGTTCCACGAAGACAATTCCGCCATCATTTCTCCTGATGTCGCCAAGCTGCTCAAGATCAAGGAACCCCACGACATTCTTAAGGCCAATCATCTTGCCACCGAAACGCGGCCTTTCGACTGGAGAAATTGGCTTGAGGCCGCAGGGGTTCACGATACTTATCCTAATATCCTGCATCGCTTCGACCATCAGTTCATCGCACTGCAAGCAACAATCGATGGCCTAGGAGCCATGATTGGCCCGGTCCGCGTGGTTGCCGACGATATTCGAAAAGGCCGGCTTTGCGTTCCTTTTCCCGATGTCGTCGCGAAAGGAGCTACTTACACCGCAATCGCCGTCAACAATCAAGAAAGCCAGATTTGCCGTAGATTCATGCGGTGGATCGAGGAGGTTGCATTTGAAGATAAGAGCTTGGCGTCAAACGCTTCTTCGGATTTTTGATCGAACGGCATATGCCGCATCTACGAGCTGAGCAGCAACTTGCCCGAGACTAGTCGGACAATGTCCAGGCAGGACTTCGAACGGTTCTGGGAGATTTCGTCACACCTCATGTGAGGATTGATCGCTTGATGTGTTTGACCGACCTCCATACAGCAAAGTCAGTTGGGCCGTTGATTGCGTCGCGGGTCCGATCATGACGCTCTCGGGTTCCGGAACGAGGGTTGTGCGCCGCGCTCCCCAGATTCGCTGGCCCACACAACAAGGGAAATGGCAATGTCTGAGCTCTGGAGAATGACTGCGCGCAATGTCGTGAACCTTCTGAAGCGCCGTGAGCTGACTCCCCTCGATTTAATTGATGCATCGCTCCAGCGAATCGAGAAAACTAATCCCGCGCTGAATTCTCTTCCGACCGTCTGCGCTGACAGGGCACGCCGACACGCCCGTCGTATCGAACTTTCGGACGAAAATTCCGTCCTTTCAGGTCTTCCTGTCGCAGTGAAAGACCTCAACGACGTTCAGGGGGTTCGGACAACCTACGGATCGCCTCTGTTCGCCGAACACATCCCAGATGGCTCAGATGCGATGGTGGAGATTCTGGAAGAAAACGGCGGAATCGTCATAGCCAAGTCTAACGCACCAGAGTTTGGCCACGGCGCCAATACTTTCAATGATGTTTTCGGCAAAACACGCAACCCTTGGAATACCGGGTTGACGTGCGGAGGGTCATCCGGCGGGTCGGCAGTTGCGGTTGCATCTGGACAAACCTGGGCCGCGACTGGATCGGACTTCGGATGCAGCTTGCGAACGCCAGCCGCGTTTTGCTCCGTTGTAGGTTTACGTCCCTCCCCGGGACGAATCGCCAGAAGCCGAGTGCGCCTGCCGTTCGACAATCTTTGGGTGCAAGGGCCGATGGCTCGAAACGTCGGCGACGTCGCCCTGCTGCTCGACGCGATGGTCGGCGTTCATCCTCTCGATCCGATCTCCATCGAAAGGCCGGGAATTGCGTTTGTCAACGCGGTCGATAAACCGCGCGTCCCTCGCCGGATCGCCTTCAGCCCTGACCTCGGCGGCACCGTCAGAATTTCTAAGCAGATGCGCGAGCTGTTCAGCGATGCCGTGCGGAAGCTGTCCGCCTTGAACGTTCCGATCGATGAAGCCTGCCCCGACTTAAGCGATGCGGGATCTATCTACGAAATTCTGCGAGCCAACCAGTTTGTGGGGGACCTCGGCCCCATCATTGAAGACCATCGCGACCGCGTCAAAGTGGAATTGGTGGACAATTACGCGCGTGGAAAATCCATGAGTGTGGAGAAACTCGCGAAGGCAGAGATCGAGCGCGGCAAGCTCTACGAGAGGGTCGCGCGATTTTTCAAGACGTATGACCTCCTGATCGCACCTTCGACGGCCGTGCTGCCATTTGATATCGACATGAAGTATCTTAAGGATATCGATGGCCAACCCCTGAACTACTACTACGAATGGTACGCTATTTGTTACAGTTTGACGCTTACGGCGCTTCCGATCTTGTCGTTGCCTTGCGGTTTCACCTCCGATGGTCTTCCGGTCGCGCTACAACTTGTCGGCCCGCCGCGAGGTGAGCATCGCCTGCTATCTTACGCCGCACTTCTGGAAGATATCTTTGGGGTCAACCGCGCAACGCCAATCGATGCTCGATCAGCCGAAGAGGCCAGAACAGCGACCGCACCTGTCGCCTGAACTCCCGCATCGTTCCACGGCCGCAAACACTGCCTGTACCGAAAACCTTAGCGTGCGACGAGAAACCCGCGCAGCGCGTCGGGCTTCGTTTTTCGATGACATGCAAACCGTAAACGCGAAAACCTCATCGATGAGACCACTCTTCAGCCTTTTGAAGCAGCTCACTTAGCGCCGTTTTTTGCACGTCAATGTCTGCCAGTTTAACATTCAATCGGATTGAGCCCTTTCCTCTACCTAACGCCTCTATTCCCGCCTCTTCCAATCTGTCCACAATCGCCTGTCGGGCAGCAGCACCGACTTTGATAATCACAGCGCAATGTGACGCAACCTTTCGCGGGTAAAACCAGCCAAAAGTATAGCCGTTGATCGGAGAACACGGCACGCCGGCGGAGCGGAATTTGGCCAGCAACCCTTCGCAGGCCTCGTCCGCGAACACCTCCTCGAGAATCTTAAGGAGGTCCTCCTGGTACTGCGCGCGGAGCGAGGTGGAGGCGAACCGCAAATCTTCAGACAGATCAGGACGGGCGATCGCGTTGCAGTCTGCCAATTCAAACGGAGATGGGGAATCGAACCCGAGCGCAATCTTCCGCTGCTCTGTCTTCCTCCGTCTGGCTGGTTTGCCGAAAACGACCGTCGGCGGCTCGTCCAGGTTTCGCCGGTCCCGAGCTGGCGCAGATGAGCGAGAAGATACGTACACAGATGCACCGTTTTCTGGGATGCCGGAATCCGTGGACCGGATTTCGTTTGGGCTGCAACAGGGCCGGCGCGCGAAGCATACAGCCGTCATCCGGTAGTGTTTCGGGAAGCATCGACCTCCGGTCAACGTGAGATGATGCCGGTGGCGGGACTTTTTGCGCGAAGTGCGGCGCCTCGTCGTGGATTTTGCAGTAGGTCGTGTCCTGAAAGCGGAGGCAGGCGACGACGAACAGCGCGTAGGCTCAGCCGCCGATGAGGTTGAGCATTTGATCCTTATTGGCCTGGTCTCCGTAAGATTCGGAGAATGAAATTCAGCCAAGATGCAGGTGATCGATGGCCGGGTGACCGTTCGATGCAAGGCGAAGAGCACCCAAACAATGAGGGCGTCTTTTGTCCGCCACAGCTCTGCATTATATTATGGGCCCACCGCGCGTGGAAAAGCGGAGCAAGGATATGGCGAAGAACGTTGTGATACTTTCCGACGGAACTGGCCAAGGTGCTAGCATGCCGAAGGCGGAGCGCACCAACGTCTGGAAGCTATGGGATGCAACGAAAGAGGCTGCTTCTGCTCAACAGGTAACGTTCTATGATGAGGGCCAGGGTGCGGAGCACAAGCGCGAGTGGTGGCGTTGGGCGTACGATCTCGCCAGCCGGGCGACGGGCCTCGGAATCTCGCAAAATATCAAGGACTGCTATACGGCGCTCATCGAATACTATGAACCGGGTGACCGGGTCTTTCTGTTCGGATTCAGTCGTGGCGCCTTTACCGTACGTAGTGTCGGCGGCGTGCTGTCGCTGTGTGGCATTCCGCAACGCGACGCCGCGGGAAACAGTCCTCGCGACCGTCAGAATAAGAAGGGTCGATTGGCGCTTGTCGAGGAGGCGATTGAGACGGTCTACAAGCACTACGGAGGCAATGAGAAGCAGGAAGAGCGCATTGCCCTTGGCGTGAAGTATCGCGCCCGCTACCACAGCCTTTCCATCGACTCCGGCAACCCTCCCTTTCCCTATTTCATTGGAGTTTGGGACACCTTGCGCGCGCTCGGTATTCCAGGTTCAAGCGGATTGGTCTTGTGCCGTCACCTTCCACAACGCCTCGCTAAATCCCTGCGTCCCCTACGGACGCCAAGCGCTCTCGATCGACGAAAACCGCGAAATCTTCGCGCCGGAGATTTGGGACGAGTCGGAAGAATTGCCGGAAGCCAAAGCGCGTGGCCGTATCAAGCAGGTTTGGTTCCCCGGCGTGCATTCCGACGTCGGCGGCGGCTATCCCGAGACGGGCCTATCCGATTTGGCGTTGGAGTGGATGATCAAGGAGGCGATGGCAGTCGAGCATCCGCTCATCGTGGATAGGACCAAGCTGAAATGGAAGCCGTCACACGAAGGCATTCAGCACGACGAGCGGACCGGATGGGGTCGCGCCTGGGCCGAGGGTACCAGGGAAGGCGTACGAGACGGCAAGGGCCCGGACATCCTACATGAAGGTTCTGTTCGCAAGCGGTTTGGCTTAGCCAAGGCACGTTGCGTGACCGGCGATCGACCCTACCGTCCGAAGGCGCTGGCAAAACACCGGGATTGTTTGACCTTCTATTGAGGTCCAATCGGCTTCCCCGGTCGCGATACGCCGGTGTGAATCGGCGTGAAACTATTAATCGACCCGGTCTATCCACGCAACGTCCATCAGCTATCATTACGCGAGCTGCAGGAACAGTTGCGCTGCTGGAGCGTTCTAAGAGGAAATCCCCCAAAGGAGCATTCTCATGCGTCAACAACGCACGCACCCAACGCGTATGGCTGCGCCCGCGTCAACTTACCGGGCGCCGACCGATCCTCCAACAAGTGGCTACGCCCTCATCGTGGACGGCCATGTCAAGCTCGAGTTCAAGATCCAGGATTCCGCCATCCAAGCAGCCAAAGATTTGAAGCAGCGTTTTCCAAACCTTCAGATCAAGGTTTACGATGCGGAAACAAAGCGCAGTGAGAAGATCGAGCTAGCTCCAGCCTGATGGCGGCTGAGTTCGGCGTCTGGGAAATCGGAAACGGTTCGCAAACCACTCAACCTACCGGCGCATCCCGCTAACGAATCTAAAATCGTTCTGGCGGACGTTAGTGGCAACCAAAGGGGTGAAGATGGAGTTCGGACCATGAACGGGGAAGCCGCCTTAGAGAACGTGCGCCGATATCGCGCGATCGCTTCGTTATACCGACAAACCGCGGCCTTCCGGCCTGCCCAAAGCTGGTCTTTACTGGGGCAGGCTAAGGAATGGGAGCGTCGGGCCTTGGCGGAGTTGGAAGCCTACTTTGAACGGACTGGTGGCGAACAGGCGCGATATTGGAAATCGGTGGCGTCACCTGAGTGCCGCCCAGCGTGAATCGGATCCAAGTGTAAGGACGCCGCCAAAGTGTTCTCGAGCCCTTGCTGTGCTGCGTGAGGCTAATCGGTTAGCTCGTTCACACTTGAACAGCAAATTTCATCAAGCTGCCGCGCCAGCGCCAGCGCGCTTACCCTTAGTGCCTCGATCTTCGATGCTTCGGATGCTGCTTTTCGAGCTCTTGGATACGCTCGTTGAATGAGGCTAGCTCAAGATAAAGGCGCTCGATTTCCGCGTTCTTCCTGACCGGCCCAAATGGCTTCCAAACCGTGCGTGATCGCATGACGCGCTCCCCTGCTTGGGCACGCCTGCGTGAACCCGATTCGTGGCCAGAATTGGAAGCCCTCTTGGCGAGGATATGACCGGGCCGCGAGGTTGATAGTTTCGGAAAATCAGAATTTTACTCGACTCCCAACCCAAATCAGTGGTCTAAAGTCGCCGGCAGCAACCACGTTCGAGCAAACGAGAGGTCGACGGTGCCAGATCGGGATGTGGCGCACTCGGATTTCCAGCCGCAACTATTCCGGAAGTTACCCACCAGATACCGGCACCTACCGAGAGAGATCCGGCACTCGGCGTATCCCCCGCGGCTACATCGATGGTCGAGAGACCGACGCCGATTCCGACCATGTTGAGAATTATCTGCATGACGAGGGCAATCGTGGCCCCCGCGAACACGGCACCCCAGGAGACCTGATTCAACATTATCGTGCGGACGTCGTCAGCGGGACCGACCGCACTCACTTGGGCAGGATTTCGGTGCTCGTTGGGACGAACCACTTCGGGTGAATAAGCCATTTTGTAAACGCTTTCTACAAATTGGAAACTTTGCCTGTAACCTCCTCTTTCCAACGATGTTCCTTTGCTTGCTGAATTAATCTGCGTGCAGCTTACACAGGACCGACGCCAAATTCCACGGTCGCCGGCTGCTGCCCTGCGTCCAACATCGGAATGAATTAGCCAGACCTCGATCCGGCGCGCGACCTCCTGGGCGAGGCCTCCTTCGATCAGGCACCATCATCTTGCGGCTGTGGGAGTTAGCGCGCGCTGCTTCGCCAGCAACGCTGGTCGCCGTAGGACCGTTGCTGGGTTGCTGATCTTTTCAGCGATCCTCGATGGTACCGAGGAACGAAGGCTCCAAGTTCCGGTTATTGCGCATACTGGCTCCTTCAACGTGCGGCAATCCGGTTCGTGAGTTTGATTGAGCCCGCGTCATGAGGCTAGCGAATGTCCACTGCTGCAACCGTCTCCGTCATTATTGTGGTCGCTCTCATTCTTCTGGCGATCGGGAACATTGTGTTCTCAGTCCTGGCGGAACGGAATAACCCACCTATTGGTACCTTTACCGAGTGCGACGGCGTGCGACTCCACTATCTCGACCGTGGTGATCCCGCGGCTCCCTGCGTGGTGCTGTTTCATGGCAACGGCTCTATGATCCAAGATTTCACGATCAGCGGGCTTGTTGACCTTCTTGCCCGCCGCAATCGTGTTCTCTGCTTTGACCGGCCCGGCTTCGGATATAGCCAACGGCCCCGCTCGCGGATCTGGACCGCAACAGCCCAAGCGGATCTGTTTGTGAAGGCTCTTAATCAACTCGGCGCACGCAATCCTGTCGTGCTGGGCCACTCATGGGGTGCGCTGGTCGCTATTGCCATCGGATTGCGAAATGACTATCCGATCCGTGGTCTTGTGCTTGCCTCCGGTTACTACTTTCCGACCTGGCGCTGGGACGTGTGGATGATGTCAGGTCCAGCGATACCGGTATTGGGCGATCTGGTTCGTTACACGGTCGCTCCAATCATTTCATGGGCCATTCTGCCGAGATTGATTCGCAAGCTTTTCGCACCCCGCTCTGTCCCGCGCGACTTCAAGACCCGGTTCCCAGCTTCGCTAACGCTCAGGCCCAAACAGTTGAGGGCGGCTGCCGAGGAAAGTGCCTTGCTCGTTCCGGCGGCGGCACACTTCCAGTCTCGTTATCCAAGCATTCGGTGTCCTGTCCGCATCTTCCACGGAACAGGGGACCAAGTCAGCGAACCCGAACAGGCGCGACGTCTACACCAGATGCTGAGCCGCTCCGACCTCCACCTCCTTCAGGATGCTGGGCACATGGTAATTTATGCCGATGGTGCCGCTATTGCGCTGGCCGCAGATACGGCAGGTGTGCCATTGCCTCATGACATGAGACGGCGTGGCCCAGATGTCAGATGACCGAGCGATCAGTTGATAGTTCGGGTGTTACGTTCTGAACACGACTTTTGCGGCGAAATGGTTGAAGTGCTGTAGGAACATTGTGGAACACTGCGGATTGGAGAAACAAACGAAAAATCTTTAGGAGGTCATCATGGCTATCGAAGATCAGGAGACCGAAAATCTGATTGGCAGCGACAAGGTCGAGGGTACTGCCGTGTACGGCGCAGACAATCAGAAGATCGGCTCCATCGAACGGGTAATGATCGACAAGATTAGCGGACAAGTTCACTACGCTGTTGTGAGCTTTGGCGGCTTTCTCGGGATTGGCGATGACCACTATCCCCTGCCGTGGCAATCGCTGAAATACGACACCGACCTCGGCGGCTATATCACTGGCATCACCGAAGACCAGCTGCCGAGTGCGCCAAAGTACAGCAACGATAGCAAGTGGGATTGGTCAGACCCTGCGGCTGGCCGCTTGATCCGTGAGTACTATGGCGTTTCGGTTGTGTAACCCCCAGCATTCAGTTTGGTAGTGCAACCAAGGTACATCTCCGCCAATCTTTGGAGCGTTCTAGTTCAAGCGTTACCTGGCTACATCCGAAATGCGTTTTGCAGACCGCCGGAGGTCCGCCGTTTGTTATGGCGCTGGCGTACCGAAGTCAGACAAACTTCGATTTTCGGTCAGGACTAATCGACTTTGAGCCTCCATGCTGCGCTCTGGTTTCACTACGGGCCCACTACTCTCCCGACTCGGATTTTGGATCGGGCATTAGTGCGAGAGTCCGTTGACGGACAAACCTTTCCACTCACAAGCGATAACGTCAGTAACGCCCGAAATCCCAGATCCCGCGTTTCCTCCAGTTGAACCCCGTTCGTAACCCCTGCTGCGGACGGGGTTTTCATTCCCGGTCCTATGGGTCCGCTTTTCCACTGCGCTCGTGTAAGACTTTGCTAGTCAACAACCTAAGGGCTCAGCGTGGTCTTACTGCCATCAATGTGGTCAGCAAGCGTTTTGGCCAAGACTGCTAAATCAACCGGCTTGATACAACGAGGAATATCGGCATAAGCATCCGGCTCCGATTCACCACCGTAGCCTGACGCAAAGACAAACGGGACACGCTTTAGCCGAAGCACGTCAGCGACGGGATAGACCCGTTCACCCCTGAGATTAATGTCCAGAACCGCGCCCTGAACATCAGCGGACTCCAGCAGCTCTAGTGCTTCCGCAACGGAGCCTACGGGACCCAGCACTTCCGCCCCGAGAATCTGGAAGTAATCCGCTAGATCTTGAGCCAGAAGATATTCATCCTCCACAATCAGTACGTGATGTCCACGCCAACGATCCGCAGCAAGATTCATTTGATCCGTTCCAAGGGAAGTTCGACCGTGCAGCGCACGCCGTCGCTAGTAAATTCGAGATTGGTGATTGCGTTCAGTTGATATGGAAGCGCACGCTCGATGAGCTCGCGCCCATATCCTTTGCGCCGTCCCTCTCCCGCGGGATCTGGCATCGTAACGCCAGTCTCGCGCCAATTTAGTATGACGTGCGCGTCGCCGTCCTCCTGCCGCAGGCGCCACTTGACTGCGAGCTTGCCCGGCTGGCTTAGCGCGCCATATTTGACCGCATTGGTCGCAAGCTCATGCAGCGCGAGAGCCAACGCCTGAGCGGCGTTTGGAGCCAGCTCGACAGAAGGGCCTCCGATATCCGCCGCGTCACCGGGTCCATGCGCCTCCAATTCCGCCCGTACAATCTGTTGCAGATCGACTGGCCCGTGATCAGTGCGCGCCAGCAAGCCTTGCACGCGAGACAACGCGTGCAGCCGGCTTTCAAATTGGTGAGAGAAATCTGCCAGCGAAGTGCTGGATTTCACCGTTTGTCGTGCGATCGCCTGCACGAGCGCAAGGAGATTCCTGGTGCGGTGCTGCAGTTCGGAAAGTAGGATTTGTTGGCGGTCCTGCAAACACCGCATGTCATGCACGTCAGCCGATGTGCCGACCCACTCTGTTCGTGACTGGCCCGCGGGCTTTGCCCTTGTTTGATGCCAGCGATACTCACCGTCCGCAGCCCGGCGAATCCTGTGCTCGATGTAATATTCACCCGAATCTTGCGCATCTTGCCAGCGGCTTCGGGTCACTTCCCGGTCGTCAGGATGAACTGCCGCCAACCAGCCGAAGCCCCGGCTCTCAGCGTCCGACAATCCGGCATAAATCTCCCACTGAGGGCTTCCCCAACTTCGCGCGCCGTCTTCGAGAGATCGAAAGACGAGTTGGGGGATGGACGTCGCCAGCATGCGGAACCGCGCCTCGCTTTCCTTCAACTCAAGTTCGCTGGTATGCTGCGCCGTCCGGTCGCGCATTATCTTGACAAAGCCATCGCCAGTTTGAAGACGCATGAGCAGGCCGGAGCCCCAGAACCGCGATCCGTCTTTGCGTTGGTGCCATCTTTCATCTTCGCTGCGGCCGTTCAGCGAAGCTGTTGATCGCTCTCGCTGAGGGGCGCCCCCAGCGCGGTCCTCCGACGTAAAAATCACATCGCCATCCCCACCAAGGATTTCTTTCTCCGAATAACCGGTCAGGCGCTCGGCCCCGATATTCCAGCTGATTACCTTCCCTGCATTATCCTGCGCGAATACAGCGAAATCTGTGGCGCTTTCAAAAATCAGACGCAAGAGGTCCGCATCTCGAGGAGGTCGCGTTTCCGAAATCCCGTCCGACACCTTCGAACCCTCAACGTCCATTTTTCGAGGATAAAACAACAAGCCACGCAAAAGGTTCAAAAAGCCTCGTACTTGGTGTGGGCTTCGCCGGACAGAAGGGCGTGCCGTGGCCTCCGGCTGCATTAAAGATCCTTGTTCGGCAGGAACGCTGGCGAAAGGAAATCGTAGGAACTGCTTTGAGAGCCGCCGATGCCTAGCTCCGAAAGGCGGATCATGAAGTGATGCTTGTGGATGGACCACGCACTCGCCTCGACTCGATCAGTTAGATCCCAGGGCGATGAAAGGCGGCGCCGACCTAAGGGCGAACCGCTGCCGAAGGCATCCTTCCTAAGCGCATGCCTTGTGCGCCCAAAGGGCCGGCCAATTCGAAGCGTGGTCGGCGCAATTGAGACCCGCTGCGCCCGCTTCGAGCCACGGCTACTTACTTCAAGCGACCCCGGATGGCGCATGGCCCGGCTGGATGATCGGCGGACGTGACAAGCAGATAGTCGATTGTCAGCAGCTGCCTGATTAGGCTCCGCCGATTGCTTTGACAATCTTGCCGCTACCGCCACAGTTCTGGCAGGGCGAACCGTCAATGCGGCCGCTGCCATGACACTGCGGGCAGATATCCTCGCCGGTCCCGGGAGTTCCGCGTGCGGCTTCATCGCCAGGATTGAGCGTCTGCGTAGGCGTCCCCAGCCGTGAACGGGCATCGTCCTTTTCAGAGTTCTGAGGGTTGTTCATTCGTGCCTCCTTACTGTTCACCAACGCACCGACCACGGGATGGTTGCCGTGACGTGCCGAGATCGACGGACGCAAAGCGGACACTCATGGCCTGGCTGCGAAGTTCGCCTGTCAATTCCACAAATACTTGCCGCATTATGGGCGCGAAGATACGCGCCCAAGGCGCGCGCGAAGCCGCGCAGAAAGCGATCCGCGTTACTGACCGCGCTGAAGCCGAAGCATGGTCGCTCCATATAGAGGGTTATGGCGGATCTGCGCAGCCGTCGGCCCGTCGGGCAATGCCTCAACAGCGGATGTGGTGACTTGGGGTCGAATTGCCGCCGCTGTAAGACCCCGCCAGTATCCCGCTAGATGCGATCCGGCGACCCCGCGATACGGCGATCTGGTCAATGCGCCGGTGGATGCGGTGGATGTGAAATACCGCGGCGCGGTCGATCTTAGCCGTTTACCCGCACGGATACGCCGCGCAGCAGCTTCATTCAGCGAGTCTGCTACGATAAGGCGCGGAAATAATGCTGGTCAATTTGCGGGGCACTTACTACCACTATTGCGAACTTCCCCCGATCACCTTCGACGCATTCATTTCATCGCCTTCGATGGGGCAGTTCTACAATCGGAGGATCATAGGCTCAGCCTTCTTGACCGACTTGGGTACGCGCTTGGTGCGTGCCGGTCGGGCAGGTGTCCGACCAGTTCGCCCGACAATTCATAAATTATTGATCCCTTTTAGATCGTAAACTTTTGGCCGTAGCCAGGCAGGAGTCAGTACAAGCCACCGGTTACTTGTGGTAGCTGCATTTTTTCCTCGACATCTATTCTATCGGGAGGCGCGGCTACTTCCGCTCCGCCATCTGCTTCTTCAGGTCGTCGATAAAATGTTGTGCGCCTTCTTGGGTGAGGAGCTCGCCCGATTTGTCCGGCACATTCGCTTTTTGACAGAGGCTTTTGATTTCGTCCCGCTGCTCCTCGGTCATCATCGGTTCTTCCATGGCACGCTCCCTACGCAACGTTGGCCTTCTCACGCAGTTCGTCGATCAACTTCGAGGCTTCCGCCTTCGTCAGGCCGTCGTCGAATAGGTCGGGAGCGCCCGCTTGCTCGCACAGGGTTTTCAGATACGACGCCTGCGCTCCGGTCATCGGGTCAGCACCCGATACCCACTCGTCGGGATTTTTTGCGTGTTATCGGGTCGTTCCGTTTTCGGATTCATGGTGAGCTCCCTGTTGGGAGCAGGTAACGCAGCCGTTCGCGGAATGTTCCACGGGCCTACGGTCCCTCACGCGAGACGCCGTCAGCGTGGGTAATTGCCTGAAGGAGAACGTCACGGTGGGAAAAACCTCGCGGAGTATCTGGCTCCCGGCGAACTTTTCTCGACCGACGACCTGAAGCCCGGCCATGGCGCCATCGTGCGGCGAGGCCTCACAAAAGTCGCCGCCTATCGCGATGACGCAGGGCAGCTGTACAACCGATCCGCCGCCTGTACCCACATCGGCTGTCATCTGCATTGGAATTCTTTCGAGACCTGCTGGGACTATCCGTGTCATGGCCTCGTAGTTTGCGGTTGATGGCACCGCCCCAACGCTCCGGCGATAAGCGCGCTGGCCAAAGCGGCTGAATGATGCAGAGGAGCCCATTCTTCGGATGGAGCACAACTAATGGCGGGTAATCGCAGGCGCGGATGACTGTCCGGAACTTTTATGAACCGCGAGGATTGGACCGCGACGGGCGCGCGGACATATCCGGGGACCAGATGTCTCATTCCGAAATTGCTGAATTGGCATTGTTATACTTTGTCCTCCCACTCTGGCTAGCGGCCGGCTTTGCCGATTATCTTTGTCACCGAGCCTCAAGCATTGAGCTGACGAGCGGCTACAAGGAATCGCTTATTCATCTGTTGATGTTTGCAGAAGTCGCGGTGCCCTTGCTGGCGGCTATCTTTCTGGAGATTAACGCGCTTGTCATCGCGACAATGATCGCTGGCTTCATTGCGCACCAATTGACCGCGCTGTGGGACGTAACCTTTGCGAATGATAAGCGGCGCGTTACGCCCATCGAACAACAGGTGCATAGCTTTCTCGAACTGATGCCCCTGACCGGCATAGTGATCGTCATCATTTTCAACTGGCCGCAATTTCTCAGCCTGTTCGGGCTGGGTCCTGAGGCTGCCCGTTTTCGCATCGCGTTAAA